>NZ_JABUHN010000005.1 GCF_013328815.1 Tabrizicola fusiformis | reverse complement strand
ATGGGTCTGCTCATGCACGCCGGCTACCACGCTGGATTCACGAGATGAATCCCTCACGGGATTTGTGCAACAGAGCCCATCTGCATCAGAACTCCACTTCGCCTTAGCGTTGCGCCGCACGATGCAAGATGGCGGGAAAGTTCACCAGCCCGCTTCGGGCATCGGACCCCCAAAGACAGCCGCAACGAAGCCCTGCGGTTTTCGCCCGTGACATCGGGCAACGGCCAGCGGAAGTAGAACACGCCGTGCCGAGATTTGGAAAGATAGGATTCGATCCGCATGTCTGTGTCACACCCATGTGTCACACCTGCTGAATCATCACTCTAAGTCTTTGACTTTACTGGTCAATGGTGGAGCAGAGGGGGATCGAACCCCTGACCTCGTCATTGCGAACGACGCGCTCTCCCAACTGAGCTACTGCCCCTCGACCGAGGCGTGATTTCGCCGAAAGGGCGGCGAATGTCAAGCGATGCCGCGGGATTTTCCTGCGGCTTTACGTCCGGGGCAGGTCAGCCCGCGCGCAGCGCCTCGCGCGTGAAGGCTTCGATGTCGCGGGCGGGCCTTGCACCGGCAAGCCGGGCCAGCTCGCGCCCGTTGCGATACAGGATCAGCGCCGGGATGCCCTGAATACGGGCACGCGCGGCGATTTCCGGCTGATCCTCGGTGTTGAGCTTGGCCAGGCGAACCGCGGGGCTCAGAGCCTTGGCCGCCTTGGCAAATTCCGGCGCCATCATCCGGCAGGGCCCACACCACGGCGCCCAGTAATCCACCAAGAGCGGCAGCCCGTCGCCGCGCACCGCCTTGTCATGCGTGAGGGCGTCCAGTTCCAGCACCCGCCCGCCCACGAGCGGCTCGCCACAGGCGCCGCATTTCGGCCCGGCCTGCAAACGTTCGGCCGCGATCCGGTTCATCTGGCCGCAGGTCGTGCAGCAAAGCTTGATGGCGTCCGCCATGACAACCTCATATTCCCGTTATGGAATAGATGGGAGGCGACACGCACTGCCGCAAGAGGTTACAGGAAATCCTCTTCCTCGCCCGTCACGTCGATGCCAAGCGCCTCAAGCCCGGCTTCAAGGTTCTCGGCCAGATGCGGCATTCCGGTCAGGTAATCCTCGGTCGGGGTGGTTGCTTCGGCAAAGGCGGTGGCGACGGCCTCGGCATAATCCTCGGGCTCGAAGGCGCCGCGGCCGACCCATGCAATGGCGGTCAGATGCGCCTTTTCATCGTCGTTCAGCGCCGCGATGAATTCACGCAGTTCGGCCGCGGCCATATCGCCTTCGCGGGCCTGAAAGATGACATGCACCACGCTGGCGGGGGCGATTTCGATCATGGTTTCCTCCGGTTCCGTGGGCCGCTGGCAGGCGTCATACCATCACCTTTATTGCGGCGAAGACAAGCCCATAGACCAGCCCACCGGCCAAAGTCGCCACCACGACCGATCGGGTTGCGAGGAAGAGCCCCACCACCGTC
The DNA here is from genome assembly GCF_013328815.1 of Tabrizicola fusiformis. Lineage (GTDB taxonomy): Bacteria > Pseudomonadota > Alphaproteobacteria > Rhodobacterales > Rhodobacteraceae > Fuscibacter. Next base: position 320,233 of record NZ_JABUHN010000005.1, on the reverse strand, counting down.
GCCGTGCCTGCCGCCAGTTGCAGAGGTGCCCCGCCTTGCAACAGGGGCAGCGCCGAAGCGGTGAAAAGCGTGGCAATCGCCGCCGGGCCGGTCGCGGCCAGAAACCGTGACAGCCAGCCGCCCGCCGGCAGCGCCGACAGATCGGCGCGGGTCGGAAAGAAGCGGAAGGCCCAGGTGCAGGCACCGACCACCAGCGCAAGGATCAGGAGGTCAGCGCGCATCGCCGCGCCCCCCAAGCCCCGCAACCCCCGCCAGCGCCCCCGCCACCATCCCGGCCAGAATGCCCGCCGTGCCCGACCACAAGAGCGTGACGGCAACCGTCGCCACCGCGGCCACCGCGATCACCGGCAATTGCAGCCGGGTCAGGATCGACAGCAAAAGCGCCAGAAACAGCGCCGGCAGCAGAAACCCAAGCCCCGCCTCGATGGCCGGATAGCCCGCCAGCGCCCCGCCCCCGGCCCATGCGCCCAGCGCCGTGCCTGAAACCCAAGCGGCATAGGCGCCCAGACCAAGGCCGAACATGAAGGGTTCGGAAAAGCTGCGGCCCCGGGCCAGTTGGCCCAGCGCGGCACCGAACACCTCATCCGTCAGGCCAAAGGCCCAGGCCCAGGCATGGCGGCGGCGGGCACCGGGACCGGCCCGTTTCATCAGGGCCGGACCATAAAGCAGGTGGCGCAGGTTCATCGCAATCAGAGTGAAGGCCGCCACCACCAGAGGCGCCCCGCCCGTGATCAGCGCCAGCGCCAGAAACTGCGCCGCCCCGGCATAGATGATCAGCGACAGCGCCACCGCCTCGACAGCCGTCAGGCCCTGCCCGGTGGCGGCAACGCCAAAGGCGAAGGCGATGGGGAAATAGCCCAGCGCAATGGGCAGCGCAGCCAAAAGGCCATGACCAAAGGTCGAGGGTCGGGATTCGTTCATCGGACCGGCAAGCTGCCAGAGGCAAGGGGCAGGAACAAGCCCGCCCCATCCTCTCTCCTCAAATATCCCCGGGGGAATGCGCCGCAGGCGCAGGGGGGCAGCGCCCCCTGCCCCCTTGGCCCCCTATTCCGCCGCCTGCATATAGCTTTCCACCGGCGGGCAGATGCAGGTCAGGTTGCGGTCGCCCCAGACATTGTCCACCCGGCCCACGGGGGGCCAGTATTTGTCCACCCGGAAGGCGCCGGGCGGGAAGCAGCCCTGCTCGCGGCTGTATTTGCGGTCCCAGTCGGCAACCAGATCGTTGACCGTGTGGGGCGCGTGGCGCAGCGGGCTGTCCTCGGCCGAGATCTCCCCGGCCTCAACCGCCGCAATCTCGGCGCGGATGGCCAGAAGGGCGGTGATGAAGCGGTCGATCTCGGCCTTGGTCTCGCTTTCGGTGGGTTCCACCATCAGCGTGCCGGCCACCGGCCAGCTCATGGTGGGGGCGTGGAAACCGTTGTCGATCAGCCGCTTGGCGATGTCGTCCACCGTCACGCCCACCTCGGCAAAGGGCCGGGTGTCAAGGATGCATTCATGCGCGACCCGCCCCTTGTTGCCCATGAACAGGATCGGATAGGCCCCCTTCAACCGGCTGGCGATGTAGTTGGCGTTCAGGATCGCCACCCGCGTCGCCTGCGTCAGCCCCTCGCCCCCCATCATCAGACAATAGGCCCATGAGATGAGCAGGATCGACGCCGACCCATAGGGCGCCGCCGAAACCGGCCCCTCGGTGCCGCCCGTCTCGGGATGGCCCGGCAGGAAGGGCGCCAGATGCGCCTTGACGCCGATCGGCCCCATGCCGGGACCGCCGCCGCCATGCGGAATGGCAAAGGTCTTGTGCAGGTTGAGGTGGCTGACATCGCCGCCGATCTCGCCCGGCTTCACCAGCCCGACCAGCGCGTTCATGTTCGCGCCGTCGATATAGACCTGCCCGCCGTGGTCATGCGTGATCTTGCAGACCTCGCGCACGGTTTCTTCGAACACGCCATGGGTGCTGGGATAGGTGATCATGCAGGCCGCCAGCCGGTCACCCGCCGCCGCCGCCTTGGCGCGGAAATCGTCAAGGTCCACGTCGCCATTGGGCGCCGCCTTGACCACCACCACCTCCATGCCCACCATCTGGGCCGAAGCCGGGTTGGTGCCATGGGCCGAAACCGGGATCAGGCAAACGGTGCGCTTGTGATCCCCCCGGCCCCGGTGCCAAGCCTGAATCGTCAACAGCCCGGCATATTCCCCCTGCGCGCCCGAATTGGGCTGCATCGAGAAGGCATCATAGCCGGTGATCTCACACAGCTTGGCCTGCAGGTCTTCAATCGCCTCGCGGTAACCCAGCGCCTGATCGGCGGGCGCAAATGGATGCAGGCTGCCAAACTCGGGCCAGGTGATCGGCATCATTTCGGCCGCGGCATTCAGCTTCATCGTGCAGGAGCCCAGCGGGATCATCGCCCGGTCCAGCGCAAGGTCACGGTCCGACAGACGGCGCATGTAGCGCATCATCTCGGATTCCGCCCGGTTCATGTGGAAAACCGGGTGGGTCAGATAGTCGGTCTTGCGCAACATGGCTTCGGGAAAGCCGATTTCGGCCTTGGGCGGCGGCGCCTCGGAAATGCCAAAGGCGCGCAGCACCCGGCGCAGCACGTCTTCATTGCTGGTCTCGTCCAGAGAGATGCCGACATGATCGGTGCCAACCTTGCGGAAGTTCAGCCCCTCCAGCCGGGCGGCCGCCAGAATGCCCGCCTGCCCCACGCCCACCTCGACCGTGATCGTGTCGAAGAACGCCTTGGGCGGCAGGGTGGCCCCCGCATCGCGCAACGCCTTGGCCAGACGCACGGTCAGGGAATGCACCCGTTCGGCAATCGCGCGCAGCCCCTTCGGCCCGTGGAACACCGCATACATCGAGGCCATCACGGCCAGCAGCGCCTGCGCGGTGCAGATGTTGCTGGTGGCTTTCTCGCGCCGGATATGCTGCTCACGCGTTTGCAGGGCAAGGCGATATGCCTTGTTGCCCCTCGCGTCGATGGAAACCCCCACGATCCGCCCGGGCATCGAGCGTTTATGCTCATCCTTGCAGGCGAAGAAGGCCGCGTGCGGGCCACCATAGCCCAAGGGCACGCCAAAACGCTGCGCCGAACCCACCGCGATATCGGCGCCCATCTCGCCCGGTTCTTTCAGCATGGTCAGCGCCAGCAGGTCGGTCGCCACCACCGCAACCGCCTTGGCACCATGCAGCGCCTCGATCCACGGTGTCAGGTCGCGCACATGGCCCCAGGTGCCGGGATACTGGAAGATCGCGGCAAACACGGTTTCCGGCTTCAGCTTGGCCGGGTCACCCACCACCACCTCGATGCCCAAAGGCAGGGCGCGGGTCTTGATCACGGCAATGGTCTGCGGATGGCAGCTTTCATCGACAAAGAACGCCTTGGCTTTCGACTTCGCCACCCGCTCGGCCATGGTCATGGCTTCCGCCGCCGCCGTGGCCTCGTCCAACAGGCTGGCATTGGCCACCGGCAGGCCGGTCAGATCGGCCACCATGGTCTGATAGTTCAACAGCGCCTCAAGCCGGCCTTGCGCGATTTCCGGCTGATAGGGGGTGTAGGCGGTATACCAGGCCGGGTTTTCCAGGATGTTGCGCTGGATCGCGGGCGGGGTCACGGTGCCGTAATAGCCCTGCCCGATCAGGCTGGTCATCACCTTGTTGCGCGCGGCCACCGCCCGCATCCGCGCCAGAAGCTCATGCTCTGACAGGGGCGCCCAGCCCAGCGGGATCGGCTGGCGGATCGACTGCGGCACGGTCTGGGCGATCAGATCCCCCAGCGAAGCAACCCCCACCACCTTGAGCATCTCGTCCATCTCGGCGGGCGAAGGGCCGATGTGGCGGCGATTGGCAAAATCGTAAGGGTTATAGTCGGTTGGCGTAAAGGTCATGGCCCTGCCCTCAGGTTTCGGGAAAGCCGGGCGCCACCGGCGCCCGACAAATTCCTTCGAAGGAATTTGCAATTTTCTTCGAAGAAAATTGCCCGGAGTTTTCAAAAACTCCGGGCGCGCAACGTCAGCCGATCATCTCGTTGTATTCGTCTTCATCCATCAGATCGTCGAGGACGCTCAGATCATCCAGCTTCATCTTGAAGAACCACGCGGCCCCCAGCGGGTCTTCGTTGACCAGTGCAGGGGTATCGACCAGCGCCTCGTTCACCGCGACGATCTCGCCATCGACCGGGGCGAGGATGTCGGACGCGGCCTTGACGCTTTCGATCACGCAGACCTCATCGCCGGCCGAAACCATGGTTTCCGGCTCGGGCAGTTCGACAAAGACCACATCGCCCAGCGCCGTGGCCGCATGTTCGGTGATGCCGACGACAACCAGATCGCCCTCGACGCGCAGCCATTCGTGTTCCTTGGTGTATTTCATCGTCTCTGCCTCAGCGTTTGTAGGAGGTGGGGTGGAAGGGAAGCTTGCACACGGTCACCGGCAGGCGCTTGCCCCGCACCTCGCCCGTCAGTTGCGTGCCCGGCGCGGTCACATCGACCTTGAGACGCGCCATGGCAATCGGCGCACCGACAGAGGGGCCAAAGCCGCCGGAGGTAACCTTGCCGACGAAACGGTCGCCGTCATAGATGTGGGTCTCTTCGCGCATCGGCGCCCGGCCTTCGGGGCGCAGGCCGACGATGGTTTCGTGCAGATGGCCCTCGAAATCCCCAAGAACCGATTCCCAGCCCGGAAAACCGGCCGCGCGGGCGCCGCCGCTGCGGCGCAGCTTGGGGATGGCCCAGCCAAGGCCGGCCTCGACCGGGGCAACGGTTTCATCCATATCGTGCCCATACAGGCAAAGCCCCGCCTCCAGCCGCAGGCTGTCACGCGCGCCCAGCCCCACGGGCAGCACCCGTTCATCGGCCAAGAGGGCCCGGGCCAGCGCCTCGGCCCTGGCGGCGGGCACCGAAATCTCAAACCCGTCTTCGCCGGTATAGCCCGAGCGGCTGATCCACAATTCGCCAAAGGCCGAAGGCAGCACCGCCACATCCATGAAGCGCATCGCCGCCACCGGCACATGCGCCGCCAGCGCCGCCTCGGCCTGCGGCCCCTGCAATGCCAGAAGGGCGCGGTCGGTCACCGGCACCACCTCGGCCGCGCCGGCCAGCTTTTCGGTCAGATGGGCAATATCCACCGCCTTGCGCGAGGCATTGACCACGAAGAGAAAGTGATCCCCGCGGTTGGCGAACATCAGATCATCAATGATCCCTCCCGCAGGCGTCAGCAGCAGCCCATAGCGCTGCCGCCCCGGCGCCAGACCCAGCACATCCACCGGCATCAGCGCCTCAAGTGCCAGGGCCAGCGCCTCCATCCCCGGCTTGGGCCGCAGGATGACCTGCCCCATGTGGCTGACATCGAACAGCCCGGCAGCGGCACGGGTGTGCAGATGCTCTTTCATCACCCCGGCAGGATATTGCACCGGCATTTCATAGCCCGCGAAGGGCACCATCTTGCCGCCAAGGGAAACATGCAGGTCATGCAGACCCAGACGCAGAAGCTCATCGGCCAAGGCCGTTCCTCCAACTCGCCGGAATGGTCGCATACCGGCACCGTCGGGCAGGCCATCCCTGCCCCCGATGCCCCCTCTGTCTTTACCCTTCCGGGCGCCTGAGATCGTTATCCCTTCGGCGGGCGCATCGGCGCCACTCTCCAGAGTCTCTTTGCCAGAACGGTCCGTTTGCCTGAGAGTTTACCGGGGCGGTTGCTCCTTCGGCACCGGCGCGAAGCCGGATTCTCCCGATCCTGACGCCTTTAGCTAGCCCGGCATGGCCCCGGCTGGCAAGCGCAAAAACGCCGGAATGCGACGGATCAGGCGGCGCGGGCGACGCGCCCCACCACCCGCAGCCCAAGCCAGACCGCCACAAGCCCGAAGATCACCCCGCCCAGCGCCTGCCCGATCAGCACGCCCTGCGCGCCCCAGATCGCCCCCAGCCACAGCGCGGGCGGCACGGTGCCCAAGGTATGGCGGCCCCAGTTCACCACGGTCGATTGCATCGGCGCGCCCAGATTGTTGCACAGGGCATTGGCCGAAAAGATCGCGCCGTTGAAGAAAAACAAAAGGCTGAGTGGCCCACAGAACAGATAGATCAGATCGCGCATCATGCCCTGAGCGTGGAAGACATCGGCAATCCAGCCGCGGCAGATGAACAGCAGCAGCGACATGCCAAGGATCACCGCCCCCGAAAAGATCAGCGAATCGAGAAAGGCCCGCCGCACCCGGTCGATCCGGCCCGCCCCATAATTCTGCCCGATGATCGGCCCCAGCGCCCCTGACATGGCAAAGATGATGCCGAAGGCCACCGGCGTCAGCCGCCCGGCCACCGCCATTCCGGCCACCGCGCCCTCGCCATAACCCGCCACCATCCGCGTGACGATGGCTTGGCCCACCGGGGTTGCAAGCTGGGTCAGGATGGCCGGCCCGGCAATCGCCGCCAGTGCCGCCGTATCGGCCCGCAACTCGTCAAGCCGGATCGGATCGAACCCGCCATGGTGGCGCAGGATCGGCAGGATGGCGAAAACCGCGATGACCACACGCGAAACGCCCCCGGCCAGCGCCGCCCCCTCCAGCCCCCAATCGGCCCAGAGGATGAAGACCGGGTCCAGCGCCGCCAGCGCCACCGCGCCCCAGACCGTTGTCATCATCGAGCGCCGGGCATCGCCGTGGCTGCGCAGGATCGCGCCGCCGATGATCCCCGCCATCAGCAGGGGCTGCGACGGCGTATACCAGCGCAGGAAGATCACCGTCTGGGTATGTGTCTCGCCCGTGGCACCCAGAAGGCCGGCGATCTGCGGCACGAAAAGCCAGATCACCGCCGAAAACACCACGCCCACACCAAGGCCCAGCACCATGCCGCTGGTCGCCCGCGCCCGGGCGGCGGCAAGGTTGCGCATCCCGATCTCGCGCGCCACCAGCGCCGAAACGGCAATCGCCACGCCGATGCCGAAGGCGGTGGTAAAGAACATCACCGCCCCGGCATAGCCCACCGCCGCCGACTTGGCCGCATCCTGCAACCACGAGATATAGACCATGTTGATCAGATCGACGGCAAAGATCGCCATCAACCCCACGGAGGATGTCAGCGACATCACCGCGATATGTTTCAACAGATTGCCTTCGACGAATTTTGCCTGCCGGACCGCTTCAGCCATGCCAACCCCCGCAAACGCCCTGCATTTGCCCTTCTCGAAATACTCCGGGGGTCCGGGGGGCTGGCCCCCCGGGCGCCTCAGCCCGTCAGATCACCGGCAGTTTCTGCAACAGCGGCAGCACATCGGCCATTTCCGGCCCGTTCGCCCGCCCGGTCAGCGCCTTGCGCAGCGGCATGAACAGATCCTTGCCCTTACGGCCCGTCGCGGCCTTGACGGCCCCGGTCCATTCGCCCCAGGTCGCCGTGGTCCAGGGCTGCGCGGGCAGCAGGGTCAGAGCCTGCCGCACGAAATCACGGTCGGACTCTTCCACCAGCGGCTCGGCGCCGTCGCGGAAGAGATGCCACCAGCCTTCCAGATCGGCCAGCACGGTGATGTTGCCCTTGGCGACGGCCCAGAAGGCTTCGGCCTTGTCGGCGGGCACGCCCAGCGCCGCAATCCGCGCCTGCACGGTGGCAAAGGGCAGGCCCTGCACATGGCTTCGCGTCAGCGGGAACAGGTCTTCGGCATCGAACTTGGTCGGCGCCGCGCCGAAACTGCCCACGTCGAACCCGTCGATCAGCTCCTGCATCGAGCTGGCAAGCTCCACCGGCTTTGACGAGCCCAGGCGCGCCATCAGCGACAGAAGCGCCATCGGCTCCACCCCCCGCGCCCGCAGGTCGCGCAGCGACAGCACGCCCAGCCGCTTGGACAGTTCCTCGCCCTTGGCCCCCGTCAGCAGCGAATGGTGGGCAAAGGTCGGCGGCGTGCCACCCAGCGCCTTCATGATCTGGATTTGGGTGGCGGTGTTGGTCACATGGTCCGCACCTCGCACGATATGGGTGACACCCATATCCACGTCATCCACCGACGAGGCGAAGGTATAAAGCACCTGTCCGTCGGCCTTGATCAGCACCGGGTCCGACACCGAAGCCGCGTCGATCGAGATGTCGCCGATGATGCCATCGGCCCATTCGATCCGCTCAAGGTCAAGCCGGAAGCGCCAATAGCCCTCGCGCCCCTCGGCGCGGTAGGCGGCCTTCTGATCTTCGGTCAGGGTCAGCGAAGCACGGTCATAGACCGGCGGGCGGCCCATGTTCAGCAGCTTCTTGCGCTTGAGGTCCAGTTCCACCGGGCTTTCAAAGCACTCATAGAACCGCCCCGCCGCACGCAACTGACCCGCCGCCTCGGCATAGCGGTCCATCCGTTTGGACTGCTGCTCCACCCGGTCGTAATGCAGGCCCAGCCATTCCAGATCGGCGAAAAGCCCGTCGATATATTCCTGTTTGGACCGCTCCTGATCGGTGTCGTCCAGCCTCAGGATGAAGGTTCCCCCCGCCTTGCGGGCGATCAGGAAATTCATCAGCGCGGTGCGCAGATTGCCGACATGGATGTAGCCGGTCGGCGAGGGGGCGAAACGGGTGACGGTGGGCAGGGACATGGGAGCGGCTCCTTGAACCGCCCTTCCCTGTCACAAGGGGGGCGGATTGTCCAGTTGGACGGCAGGCCGCCTTGCAGGATGGGCAGATTGCCCATCCCAAGCGCCATCCTGCAGAAGAACCCCTTGCCGCGAACCCATCTTCGGCGCCGAGGAACCACCCCCGACAGGGCATCGCAAAATCCGCGCTCTCCGCCGCCCGGGCGCTGGAAAACCGCTTGCGGCTTTCCAGCGCCCGGTTGCAGGGATAGACTGCCGCCATGACACGCCCCTCCCCCGCCGCCATTGCCCCCGACCTTCTGATGATCGAGCAGCTTGCCCGCGAGGCGGTGATCGCCCTGCCCGAGCCGTTCCGCGCCGCCGCAACCCTTGTCGCGCTGCGGGTCGAGGATTTCGCGCCGGACGGCATTCTTGAGGCGATGGGGGTGGACAGCCCCTATGACCTGACCGGGCTGTATGAAGGCACGCCGCTGACCGAAAAATCGGTGGGCGACCAGCCGACCCAGCCCGACATGATCTGGCTGTTCCGCAAGCCGATCCTGGATGAGTGGGTCGAGCGGGGCGATGTCTCAATTGCCGAACTGGTGACGCATGTGATGATCCACGAACTGGCGCATCACTTTGGCTGGTCCGACGATGACATCGCGGCGGTTGATCCGTGGTGGGAATAAGGTGATCTCTGGGAGACCCCGGACCCCTCCCGCCCCCGCCCCCACCCGGCGCACAGGGAACCTGCGGCTTTGCGCCCCCTCCGGGCCGCGCCGCCTCTGGCGTTTTGCCCCGGGGAAGGCTAGAGGCAGGGAAGCCAGTTGCGGGGGGACCAGACCCATGAGCGGAACCAAGACCGATTTTTCCGATGCCATCTCTTCGGTCGAAGAGATCATCGAAGACGCCCGCAACGGGCGGATGTTCATTCTTGTCGATCACGAGGACCGCGAGAACGAGGGCGACCTTGTGATCCCGGCGCAGATGTGTACGCCGCAGGCGATCAACTTCATGGCGACGCATGGCCGCGGCCTGATCTGCCTTGCGATGCCGGCCGCGCGGATCGAGCAGCTTGGCCTGCCGCTGATGAGCCCGAAAAACTCGTCTCGCCACGAAACCGCCTTCACCCTGTCGATCGAGGCGCGCGAAGGCGTGTCCACCGGCATCTCGGCGGCTGACCGCGCCCGCACCGTTTCGGTGGCCATCGACCCCAGCAAGGGCGCTGCCGATATTGCCACCCCCGGTCACGTCTTCCCGCTGCGCGCGCGCGATGGCGGCGTTCTTGTGCGCGCGGGCCATACCGAAGCGGCGGTGGATGTCAGCCGCCTTGCCGGGCTGAACCCCTCGGGCGTGATCTGCGAGATCATGAATGACGACGGCACCATGGCCCGCCTGCCCGACCTGATCGGCTTTGCCCAGAAGCATGGGCTGAAGATCGGCACCATCAGCGACCTGATCGCCTATCGCCGCCGTCACGACAATCTGGTGCGTGAACGGGCGGTCAAGCGGGTGCATTCCACCCATGGCGGCGACTGGCTGATGCGGGTCTTCGCCGATGAGACGCAGGGGGCCGAGCATATTGTGCTGACCAAGGGCGACCTTGGCGGCGATGCGCCGGTTCTGGCGCGTGTCCATGCGCTGAACCCGATGGAGGACGTGCTGGGCATCGGTGGCGGCCATGTCGGCGACCTGCAGGGCGCCATGCGGATCATCGCCGCCGAAGGGCGCGGCGCGGTGGTTCTGTTGCGCGACACGACGATGAAGATGGTAGAGGAAGGCGAAGCTTCGCCGCAGACACTGCGGCAATACGGGCTGGGCGCGCAGATCCTGTCGGCGCTGGGCCTGACGAAGATCACACTTGTCACCAATTCCGCCGCCCCCCGCGTTGTCGGGCTCGAAGCTTATGGGCTGTCGATCTGCGGCACCCGTGCGATCAAGGACTAAGGCTATGGCCGGACACGAACAACACTATACCCTGCCGCTGCCGGTCTTTGACAAGCCGGTGAAGCTCTTGATCGTCGTGGCGCCCTATTACAAGGACATCGCCGACAATCTTGTGGCCGGCGCCCGCGCCGCCGCTGCCGCCTGCGGTGCCGAGGTGGATCTGGTCGAGGTGCCGGGCGCGCTGGAAGTGCCGACCGCTATCGCGCTGGCCGAGCGGCTGGCGCAATATGACGGCTATGTCGCCCTTGGCTGCGTCATCCGCGGCGAGACGACGCATTACGATACCGTCTGCAACGACAGTTCGCGCGCGATCAGCCTGCTGGGCCTGCAGGGTGCCTGTATCGGCAATGGTATCCTGACAGTAGAAAACCGCCCACAGGCCGAGGTCCGCGCCGATCCCGCCGGGCAGAACAAAGGCGGCGGCGCGGCGGCGGCGGCGCTGCATCTGATTGCGCTGTCGCGCAACTGGGCGGGCGACGCCAAGGGCATCGGGTTTCGCGCATGACCGGGCCTGACAAGAAACAGATGAAATCCGCCGCCCGGTTCTATGCCGTGCAGGCGTTGTTTCAGATGGAGGTCTCGGGCCAGACGGCCCGGGCCGTCAGCCGTGAGTTTGAAGTGCATCGCTTTGGCGCCACCTATGAGGATGCCGAAGGCACGGGCGAACTGGCCGAAGGCGATGTGGACCATTTTCGCGAGATCATCGAAAAGGCGGTCAACTGGCAGGCCAAGATCGACCAGATGACCGACCGCGCGCTGGTGGCGAAATGGCCGATCGACCGGATCGACCCGGTGCTGCGCGCGCTGTTCCGCGCGGCGGGTGCCGAGATGGTGGATATGGTCACCCCGCCGAAAGTGGCGATCAACGAATATGTCGATGTGGCCAAAGCCTTTTTCCCTGATGGCAAAGAGCCGAAATTCGTCAATGCCGTGCTGGACCACATGGCGCGTGAGGCGCGGCCCGACGCCTTCAAGGGCTGATTTCTGCACCATTGCCCAAGGATCGGTTGCGCGGGCACGTCAAACAGGCATCATCCCCGTGAAGGAGTGCCTGCCATGATCCGCCCTATCGCCCTTGCCCTTCTGCTGAGCCTCCCTGCCGCCGCAGAGGCGCAACAGGCCATTCCGCCGGTTCTCGCGCTGGAATGGACGCTGGCCGAGGTGGACGGCCAGCCGGCTGGCTACACCGCGACGCTTTCGGTCGATGCCGAGGGGCGGCTGACGGGCCGGGCGCCCTGCAATCGCTATTTCGCGGGCTTCACCGGCACCCTGCCCGAGTTCCGGCCCGAGGCGATGGGATCAACCCGCATGGCCTGCGATGCGATGGCCGAGGAAGACGCCTATTTCACCCTGCTGCAGGGCGTGGACCGGCTGACCCATTCGGAGCGCGAGTTGCATCTGTCGGGTGCGGGCCACAGCCTGATCTTCCGCCGCCCGCTGGACTAGGCTGCGGCAACAGCGCGCTTTCCTTGCGCCGGCACCGTGCTAGGCTGGTGCAAACCGGAGGTTGCCATGCCGAAACTCGTCGCGCTTTACATCCGCTCTGTCGCCATCGGCTTTGCCTTGGCGGCGGTGTTTCTGGGCGGGGTGCTGTGGCTTGATATCGCAGGGTTGCGCGGGCTGATCTTCGGTTCGTCGATGGGGCTGGTTGCGGCTGCAATGCTGTGGGTCTTCAACGGCGTGGTTTTCGCCGGGGTGCAATTCGCCATTGCGGTGATGAAACTGGCCGAGGCGGATGACGGCCCGCGCGGCGGAACCCGCGCGCCGGTGACCCGGCCGGGTGAATTGCAGCCTGTCCGCATCCGCAGCGCCCGTTAACCCCGGTCTTGCATCCGGGGCACAGTCGCAGGCTGACCCCACGTCAGAACCGGCCCGAAAGCACCTGCCAAGCCCTTGATCGGCAAGCACTCGCTTGGCCATGCGGGCGTTTCCGGCGAGATGCCGCCGCAGCGCCGCGCCCCTTTTGCGCAAACCTTGTCTGACCCTTTTCCGCCCCCAAGTCCCTCTCACGGCGCATGAAAACCGCCGGGATGTTCCTGTGTGTGACTTGAAAGGAAACGGCATGACCAAGACCCTTCGCCTTCTGGGCGCCTCCACTCTGGCCCTTGCTCTGGCGGGCGGCAGCGCCGCCTTTGCGCAGACCACGCTGACGGGCACGCAGGCGTTGAACGACCGGATCGACGACGTTGATCAGGCGGTCGCCGATGATCTGGCCCGTTCGGAAGATGCCGCGCGCTTTGGCAACCCCGAGTTCCGCCCCGGCCTGTCCGGCTCGGCTTCGCTTGGCTATTCCGGCAAAACCGGCAACAACGACTCGCAGGAGTTGAGCGTGGGGGCCCGGCTGCGCTATGCCAGCGGCGCTTTCGTGCAGACGATCGGTGTCGCGCTGGACTATGCCGAATCGGCAGGCGCCTCGACCAAGGAAGACGTTTTCGCGGTCTATGACGCGAATTACTACTTCAACGACCAGTTCTATGCCTTCGTGCTGGGCCGGGTGGAAACCGATGGCCTTGCCAGCACGGCAGGTCAGGTCAAGACCGATGCTTTCGTCGGCGTCGGCCCCGGCTGGCGCGTGATCAACAATCCCGACCTGACATGGCGCGTGCAGGCCGGCGTCGGCGTCAGCTATCTTGAGGACGGCACCGGCGACAGCGACACCGAGGCAGCCGCCATCGCCTCGTCGCGGCTGTTCTATGGCATCAGCCCGACCGTGTTCCTGACCAATGACACCGATATCCTGAAGTCGGATTCGGCGCTGCGGATCAACAATGACATCGGCGTGAACTACAGGATGACCGACACGCTTTCGACCCGGGTCAGCTATCTGACCGAATACAACGACAGCCGGGCGATCCGTTCGGACAACAAGTTGGGCGTTTCGCTGGTCATGGGGTTCTGAAGGAAGGGGGCGGGGAAACCCGCCCCTTTTTCCTGTGGTGAAAGGTGGCGGGCCCGCAGCGGCCGTGGAGACTGGGTTTTCCCGAGAGCCAGAGGTCTCAGGTGGGCGCCAGGTAGCAGGACCAGGATCCTGCCAGAGCCAGCCCCCGTTCGCTTGCTTATCGGCCACTGGAAAAGTTGCCTCACACGCGAAGAGCAGCACCCGCCACTGCCCAAGATAGGGGCACCGCCGCACCACCGCAAGGCTTGCGCGATGTTCACTTTTGGTTCACCATTGTGCCATGACGCTGCGCCCGCCCGATCTTGCCCCCGATCCCCTGCCTGCCATGCCCGGTCAGCGGCTGGCCCGGGGGGTTTGCCGGCATCTGTTGAGCCATGGTTTCGTGACGGTTGAAGAGCTGGTGCCCGCCCCCGGATTGCGGGTGGATGTCATGGCGCTGGGGCCCAAGGGCGAAATCTGGGTGATTGAGTGCAAGTCGGGCACCGCCGATTTCCGCGCCGACCGCAAGTGGCAGGGCTATCTGGAATGGTGCGACCGCTTCTTCTGGGCGGTGGACGGCGATTTTCCGACCGGCCTGCTGCCACAGGAAAGCGGGCTGATCCTTGCCGATGCCTATGATGCCGAAATCGTGCGGATGGCGCCCGAAACGCCGCTGGCCCCGGCGCGGCGCAAGGTGATGGTGCAGAAATTCGCCCGTCACGCCGCGCTGCGCTTGCAGGGCTGGCGCGATCCCGGCGTGGCGGCGCTGGTCAATATCTGACGGGCTGCGGCGGTCAGCGGCGCTTGGGTTTCGGCTTGGGCTTGCCACCGGCGCCGATATCACGGGCGGCCTCGGCGGCGGCGCGCAATTCTTCGGCGATTTCCTCGGCCTCTTCCGGGTCGAAATCCAGCGGCAGCTCGATGCCGCCATCGGCCTCGATGTAAATTCGCACCATGCCCTGATCGGTCGGGCCGATCTGGATATTGGCGGCGATGTCGCTTTGCTTGTCGATGCCCATGGCGGTCTCCTTTGCCTCAACTGGCGTAGTGGATTGCGCTTTTGCCTGCAAGTCTGCAATACTTGACAAAATCAAGTATTGCAGACGGAACCACCCCGCCATGGACGACATCGACCTGATCCGCAATTTCAGCCGAACCTACACCCATCGGCTCGGCCTGTTGTCGAAGAGCTATCTGGGCAGCGGTCTGGCCCTGAGCGAGGCACGGCTGCTGCATGACCTCGACAGGGCGGGGCCGGTCAAGGCGCGGGAATTGGCGCAGGGGCTTGGGCTGGACGAGGGACAGACCAGCCGCATTCTCGCCGGTTTTGCCCGGCGCGGCTGGATCCGGCGTGCGCGGGATGAGGCCGACTCGCGCCAACGTCCGCTGCACCTGACCGAAGCGGGCCGCGCGCAGCTTGAGGTGCTGCGCCTTGCGTCGCGCACGGCCATTGCCGAGGCGACGGCTCCGCTTGGCGCTGCCGGGCTTGCCGCGCTGGCCCGGGTGCTGGATCAGGCGTCAGACCTGCTGAGGCCGCCACAACCGCCCCTGCTGCGCGGTCTTCTGCCCGGCGATGCCGGACAGGTCATTGCCCGCCATGCCGCGCTTTATGCCCGCGATGAAGGCTATGACCAAAGCTTCGAGGCGCTGGTGGCCGAAATCCTTGCCGCCTTCCTGACCCGCAACGACACCACCCGCGAGCGTGGCTGGATCGCGCAAAGCCCCGGCGGGCGGATGCTGGGCAGCATCTTTTGCATGGCCGAGGGGCCAGAAGCCCCACAGATTGCCCGGCTGCGGCTGTTCCTGATCGAGCCGGAGGCACGCGGCACCGGCCTTGCCCAACGCATGATCGAAGCCTGCCTT
This sequence comes from Tabrizicola fusiformis, assembly GCF_013328815.1. Taxonomy (GTDB): domain Bacteria; phylum Pseudomonadota; class Alphaproteobacteria; order Rhodobacterales; family Rhodobacteraceae; genus Fuscibacter. The sequence goes on along the minus strand of NZ_JABUHN010000005.1, from coordinate 305,011 downwards.
GGCTTTGCCACGGCGGCCGGCTATCGCCAGATGCTGCTCTGGACCCATGAAAGCCATCAGGCCGCAGGCAGGCTTTACGCCCGCAACGGATTCGCCCTTGTCGCCTCGTCTCCGGCGCGCGCCTTTGGCCGCGAGGTGATCGACCAGACATGGCAGCGCGACCTGCCCTGAGCCGCGAAACTGGCGCTTGCAATCGCCGGCGCGCGACGGTAAACGGCCCCCAAGTGCCGCCTTAGCTCAGTTGGTTAGAGCACCAGATTGTGGATCTGGGGGTCCCCCGTTCGAGCCGGGGAGGCGGTACCATCCCCCCGAAACCTGCCGTTCCTGCCGGGTCTTGCCACCCGGGCACATCCGGCTATGGTCGCCCTCCCCTTGACCCGAGGATTCGCATGACCGACGCCATCCGCCGCATTCCCCTTGTGATCGCCCGCGAAATCAATGCCGAAGCCCGGCAGGTTGCCGCCGCGATAGAGCTTTTGGACGGCGGCGCCACGGTGCCCTTCATCGCCCGTTATCGCAAAGAGGTCACCGGCGGACTGGACGATTCGCAACTGCGCACGCTGGCCGAACGGCTGGTCTATCTGCGCGAGATGGAGACGCGGCGGGCCGCCGTGCTCGCCTCGATCACCGAGCAGGGCAAGATGACGGATGCGCTCGCGCTGTCGCTGATGCAGGCCGCCACCAAGGCCGAGATCGAGGACATCTATCTGCCCTACAAGCCCAAGCGCCGCACCCGTGCGATGATCGCCCGCGAGAATGGCCTTGGCCCCTTGGCCGAGGCCATTCTCGCCGACCGCGCCGCCGATCCGCAGGCGCTGGCCGCTGCCTATGTGACCGAGGCGGTGCCCGACACCAAGGCCGCGCTGGAAGGCGCCCGCGACATCATTGCCGAAAGCCTGTCGGAAAGCGCCGAACTGTTGGGCCGCCTGCGCAGCCATATGAAACAGGCCGGGCGGCTGGCGGCCAAGGTCGTGACGGGCAAAGAGACCGAAGGCGCCAAATTCTCGGATTACTTCGACCATAATGAGCCTTGGGCCAGCGCCCCCGGCCACCGGGTTCTGGCCATGCTGCGCGGTCAGAATGAGGGTTTCCTGACGCTTGACCTTGCGGTGGACCCGGATGCAGCCAAGGGCGAAAGCCCGGCCGAGCGGGCCTGCGGTGCCATGATGTCGGCCACGGGGCGCGGGCCGGGCGATGCCTGGCTGCGCGAGGCGGCTGCCTGGGCCTGGCGGGTCAAGCTAAAGACCTCGCTGACGCTGGACCTGATGGGCGAGCTGCGCGAGCGGGCCGAGACCGAAGCGATCAACGTCTTTGCCCGCAACCTCAAGGATTTGTTGCTGGCGGCACCTGCCGGCGGCAAGGCCACCATGGGGCTGGACCCGGGCATTCGCACCGGCTGCAAGGTGGCGGTGGTGGATGCCACGGGCAAGGTGCTGGCCACCGAAACCGTCTATCCGTTCCAGCCCAAGAACGACCTGCGCGGCGCGCAGGTGGCCATCGCACAACTGATCGCGCGCCACGGCGTCAAGCTGATTGCCATTGGCAACGGCACCGCCAGCCGGGAAACCGAAAAGATGGTGGCCGATCTGCTGGCCGTGCTGCCCGGCAGCGAAAAGCCGGTGAAGGTGATCGTCAGCGAGGCGGGCGCCTCGGTCTATTCTGCTTCGGAGCTGGGCGCACGGGAATTTCCCGATCTGGACGTGTCGCTGCGCGGCGCGGTGTCGATTGCCCGCCGGCTGCAAGATCCGCTGGCCGAACTGGTCAAGATTGAGCCGAAGTCGATCGGTGTCGGCCAGTATCAGCATGACGTGGACCAATCCCGTCTTGGCCGCAGTCTGGAAGCGGTCGTCGAGGATGCGGTGAACGCGGTGGGGGTGGACCTCAACACCGCCTCGGCGCCCTTGCTGGCACGGGTTTCGGGCGTGGGTCCGGGGCTGGCGCAGGCCATCGTTTCGCACCGCGATGCCAACGGCCCCTTCGCCACCCGGCGCGACCTGCTGAAAGTGGCGCGGCTGGGGCCGAAAGCGTTTGAGCAGGCGGCGGGTTTCCTGCGGATCAGCGGCGGGAAAGAGCCGCTGGATGCCTCCTCGGTCCACCCGGAAGCTTATGACGTGGCGCGCAAGATCGTGGCCGCCTGTGGCCGCGACATCCGCGCGCTGATGGGCGACAGTGCTGCGCTGAAACAGGTGGACCCGCGCGCCTTTGTCGATGACCGCTTTGGTCTGCCCACGGTGCGCGACATTCTGGCCGAACTGGAAAAGCCGGGCCGCGACCCACGCCCCAGTTTCCGCACGGCGACCTTTACCGAGGGCGTGAACGATATCAAAGACCTGAAGCCGGGGATGCTGCTGGAAGGCACGGTTACCAACGTGGCCGCCTTTGGCGCCTTCGTCGATATCGGGGTGCATCAGGACGGGCTGGTCCATGTCAGCCAGTTGGCCGACAAATTCGTCCGTGACCCGCATGAGGTGGTCAAGGCCGGCGATGTGGTCAAGGTCCGGGTGGTCGAGGTGGATGTGCCGCGCAAGCGCATCGGGCTGACGATGAAATCCTCTTCCGCCGAAGCGCGCGAGACCAGCCGCGAACGCGACACACCCCGCCCGCCCGCCAAGGGCCGCCCCGGCCCCTCCAGCGCGGCACCGCAGGGCGGATCGGGCGGCAATGCCTTCAGCGATGCGCTGAAAGGCAAGTTCGGGCGCTAAAGCCCGCCATCCAGCGTGGCCACCGCCCCATAGGTTTCGGGGCGGCGGTCGCGGAACAGGCCCCAACTGGCGCGCAGGGCGGCAATCGCCGCAAGGTCAAAGCGGTGCAGCAACACCGCCTCCCCCCCGCGCGGGGCCTTGGCCATCAGCGCGCCGGTCTGGTCGGCGATGAAGCTTGACCCGTAGAAAGTCACCTCTGTCCCGCCCGGCGCCACCTCGGTTCCCACCCGGTTCGCGGCCACCACCGGCATTATATTGGCCGCCGCATGTCCCCGCATCGTCATTTCCCAATGTGGCTGGCTGTCATAGCCGGGGCTGGGCGGTTCCGATCCGATGGCGGTGGGGTAAAGCAGCATCTCTGCCCCCATCAGCGCCATCGACCGCGCGCATTCGGGGAACCACTGATCCCAGCAGATACCCACCCCGATCCGGCCAAAGGCAGTATCCCAGACCCGATAGCCGGTATCGCCGGGCGAGAAATAGTATTTCTCCTCATAGCCCGGCCCCTGCGGAATATGGCTTTTGCGGTAATTGCCCAAGACCCGCCCGTCGGCATCAATCATCGCAACCGAGTTGAAATGCGCCTGCCCGGCCCTCTCGAAATAGGAACAGGGCAGCACCACGCCCAATTCCTTTGCCAGTGCCGAAAACCGCGCGATCAGGGGGTGGCCTGCCATCGGTTGGGCCAAGGCGAAATACTCCGCCCGCTCCTCGATGCAGAAATAGGGCGCCGCGAACAGCTCCTGCACCAGCACCACATTGGCGCCCTGCCCCGCAGCCTGCCGCACCAATGCCTCGGCCCGGTCGGCATTGCTGGGCAAATCCCAGGAACAGGCGAACTGGGTGGCCGCAACTGTGACGGAACGCATAGAAAGACTCCCCCTGCTTTCATCTTGGCCCCAATATCCCACGGGGTGAGCCATTGGTAACGCCATTGGTTCAAGTAACCAATGGCTCGGGGGGTGTGAAACCCCCGCTCCGACATTTCCGCTGTCGCAAACGGCGCATGTTCAGAACAATTTGGTCAGTGGCCAGGGCGTCCAACTGAAAGGCCGCACGCCAATGGCGCTGGGATGGATCGCCTCAGACGGATCGCGCCCCACAGCCCGCGGGCGGCGCAAGAGGAAGACCTTGGACCAGCCCCGCGTGGTGCCCACCATGGGCACCGAAGCATCGCAGGGAAACCGGGCTGCCCAATCGAGCGGCATCGCCAGCCCCGCCGCCTCGGCCCGCTCGACCATCCAGACCAGCGGGATATTGGCCAGCGGTCGGGCGACGGGAAAATGCCCCACCTGCCCGCCCACATCGGCATGGCCGCCGCGAAACCAGACCTGTTCGACGTTGCCGGTCCAGTCCGGCGGGCTGACCCACATCACGGGTTCAAACACGGCACGGGTTTCGTTCAGGGCCAGCGCGTGAAAACCATGACGGATCGAGCGGCCGAGATAGGGGCTGTGAAAGGCCGTGCGCTTTTCGGTCAGCATCCAGAGGAGCGGCAGCCGCAGGCCCAGCGCCTTGACCGTATCCCAGACTCCCACCACCTCGATCGGCGCGTGGCGGTGGCAATAGCGTGTCGCAAAGGCGCGGGCGGCGGGCGAGGCCGGGGCCTGCCGGTAATGCCGCCAGACCTGCCGCACCGCCCGCTCTGTCGCCTCTTCGCGCCGCAAAAGGCCGATCCGGTCGATCACCCCCGCCAGCGAGCGCACCGCATAGGCGCCCCGCGAATAGCCGAAAAGGAAAATCCGGTCCCCCTCCCGATACTGGCTGGCAAGCCAGCCATAGGCGCGGCTGATCTGCCGGCTGATCCCCCGCCCCTGCAGGAAGCCCGAGGCATGGCGCCACCCCTCCCATTGCAGGCCCGGCTCGTAATACAGGCGGCGGTGCTGGCCGGGGCGGTTCTCCTGCAACAGCTTGAACAACAGCCCGGCGTTGCTTTCCTGCCCCGGCTCCAGCGACGACAGCGTGCCGTCCAGAATGATCACATGATCGACAACACCCCGCACCCGCCCCGGCGCGGGCGGCGCGGCAGGCTCGCTCGCCACAACCGGCGCACCGCGCCACCAGCGCGTCAGGCGTTGCAGAATGGTCATCCGGCCCCCGTTCAGGCAAAAGGCCCGCCGCAACCGGCGGGCCCTGCCCCGAGTTTAGCCGAATTTGCCCGAACGCAAGGTTAATTCCCTGCGCTCAGAGCTTGAGCGACAGCACCGTCACCAGTTGCAACTCGCCAAAACCGTTGAAACGGCTGTTGGTCACCGTCGAATAGGCGCCCATGCCGTGGACCACCACGAAATCGCCCTCGGCGATATCGTCGGGGAAGGGCACATCGCCCGGCAGCCGATCCACCGAATCGCAGGTCGGGCCAAAACAGATGCGGCCATGCACGGCGCCGCTGCGGCGCGTGCCCTGCGGATCCAGCACTTCGATCCGGTCGATGATGCCGATCTGGCCCAGCTCGAACAGGCTGCCGTAAAGGCCGTCGTTCAGGAAGACATGCAGATCGTCGCGCACCGCCTTGATCCGCGCCGCCAAAGTGAAGGCGTCGCCGCAAAGTGCGCGGCCCGGCTCGCAGACCAGTTCCGGCAGATCGGCGCCGAACGCCTCACGCGCGACACGGCCGATGGTCTCGAACGTGGCGTCAAGCTGCGGCACCACGCCGGTCGCCCGGTGGTTCGGGAAACCGCCGCCAACATTCAGCCGGCGAATCTTCACCCCGGCGCGGCGCGCGATCACCGCCGCCTCGCGGATATAGCTGGCCCAAGCGTTCGGGTCGGTGCATTGCGTGCCCGGATGGAAGGTGATCGACGGCACAAAGCCCGCCGCCGCCACGGTCTTGAGGAGTTCGACCGCCAGTTCCTCGGTCGCACCGAACTTGGCGCCAAAGTTATAGGCCGCCCCTGCCACCGGCAGCTTGAAGCGCACCGAAATCTCGGTGCCCGCCGCCGGAACCATCTCGATCAGCTTGGCCAGTTCCGAAGCCGAATCAACCGAATAGCTTTTGATGCCCCGCGCCACGGCATGGGCGATCTCGGCCCGCGAACGCACCGGGTTGTTATAGTGAATGGCCGCATCGGGGGCCAAACGGCGGATCAGGTCAATCTCGAACGGCGAGGCGCAGTCAAACCCTTTCACGCCTGCCGCGATGAGGTTTTCCACCATCTCTTCGCCCGGGTTAGACTTGACCGCATAGGTCACCAGCCCCGGAAATCCGTCAAGAAAACGGCGCGCCATGGCCTGAACGACCGAAGGCGCAAAGAACAGCACCGGGTTCTCCGGCTGCTGGTTGCGGAGGAATTCGGTCGGATTGGTCCAGATCGTTTTGGACAGTCCCATCGGCGTGATCCTTTCTGCCAACAAGATGCAAGTCCCCTTCCGTTGCCTGATACGGGCCCGGGCACCTGCGAGGTTTTTCCAACCAGGCCAGGTGCGTATGAGCCGCCCTTTTCCTGCAACTGAGGATGCCGCATATGGGTGACATTCCCACCGGACAAAACTATATATCTGGCGTGAATCACCGTCAGAATGACGAAACCGCCGGACAAATTGCATGGATGACCTCGATCGTAACATTCTGACCCTTCTGGGGGCCGACGCACGGATGTCGGTGGCCACGCTGGCCCGCCGCTTGAAGGTCGCCCGCTCGACGATTCAGGCCCGGCTGGAGCGGCTGGAGACCGGCGGCATCATCGCCGGATACACGCTGAAACTGGGCGAGGCGGCACGGCAGGGGCGGTTGCGCGCCTCGGTCCTGCTGACAATCGAGCCGCGCAGCCAGGCCGCCATCCTGACCCGGCTGAAATCGGTGCCCGAGGTTGAGCGGGTCTTCACCACCTCAGGCCGTTTCGACCTTTTGCTGCAAATCGCGGCGCCGAACACCCAGGTGCTTGATTCGGTGCTGGATCAGATCGGCGCGATGACCGGCGTGAAAAGCTCGGAAAGCCTGATCCACCTCTCCACCCGGCTGGACCGCGCCGTCTGATCCTTGCGGGCCGGGCACCCGGCCCCGCCACCGCGAGACATCAGCCGTCGAAGAGATCGCTCTGCCCCGGTGCGCGTGGGGCATCGAGACCAAGGTGGCGCCATGCCTTCGCGGCGAGCATCCGGCCACGCGGGGTGCGCTGGATCAGACCCTGTTGCAAGAGGTAAGGCTCGATCACCTCTTCGATGGCATCGCGGCTTTCCGACAGCGCGGCCGAGAGGGTTTCCACCCCCACCGGCCCACCGCCATAGTTTTCGGCGAGGAGCAACATATAGCGCCGGTCCGCACCATCGAGGCCAAGGTGATCCACCCCCAGCCGGGTCAGCGCACGGTCGGCGATGTCGCGCGTCAGGCGGCCATCCCCCTCGACCGTGACGAAATCGACCACCCGGCGCAGAAGACGCCCGGCAATGCGCGGCGTGCCCCGGGCGCGGCGGGCAATCTCGCGCGTGCCGTCGGGATCGCTGGCAATGCCCAGCAGCCGCGCGCCACGGGTCACGATCAGGTCCAGTTCGTCTTCGGTATAGAATTGCAGCCGGGTCGGAATGCCGAAACGGTCGCGCAGCGGCGTGGTCAGCAGGCCCAGCCGCGTCGTGGCACCGACCAGCGTGAAGGGTTGCAGGTCAATCCGCACGGTCCGCGCCGCCGGGCCTTCGCCGATCACCAGATCCAGCGCGAAATCTTCCAGCGCAGGATACAACACCTCTTCCACCACCGGCGACAGACGGTGAATCTCGTCGATGAACAGCACATCGCGGGGTTCGAGATTGGTCAGGATCGCCGCAAGGTCGCCCGGCTTGGCCAGAACCGGCCCCGAGGTCATGCGAAAGCCGACCCCCAATTCGCGCGCCATGATCTGCGCCAGAGTGGTCTTGCCCAGACCGGGCGGGCCGTGGAACAGCGTGTGGTCCATCGCCTCGCCCCGCATCTTGGCGCTTTCGATGAAGACGCGCAGATTGGCACGCGCCTCGTGCTGGCCGATGAACTCGTCCAGCCCCTGCGGGCGGAGCGCACGGTCATTGTCTTCGGGCTGGCGGTCGGGGCGCAGGGCCGGGTCGGATTGCATGGCTTATCCCCGGGGTGCCAGCAGTTTCAGGCTGGCGCGGATCAGGGCGGCGGTGTCGGCCTCGGGCGTTTCGCCGGCGACGGTGGCCACGGCCTGCGCCGCGTCACCCTGCGAATAACCAAGGTTGATCAGCGCCGAGAGCGCGTCGGCGGTAAAGGCAGCGCGGGGCGGCGGAGGCGGCGCCTTGGCGCGCTTTGGCGCCGCCGTCGCAGGCTCGATCACCACATCTTCGGCGCTGGCGGTGGCGGCAAGGCTGACGCCCATCGCCATGACGCCCGGCGCCTTGGATTTCAGCTCAAGGATCACCCGTTGCGCCAGTTTCGGCCCCACCCCCGGCGCGGCCTGCACGGCGCGGGCATCGCCCAGCGTGATTGCGCGCGCGGTGCCCTCGGCGCCCAGCGTGCCAAGAATCGCCATGGCCGCCTTGGCGCCCACGCCCTGCACGGTGGTCAGGAGTTTGTGCCACTCTTTCTCCAGCATGGTGGGAAAGCCGAAGAGTTGCAGCAGGTCTTCGCGCACCATCAGTTCGGTATAAAGCGACACCGCCTCGCCTACGCCGGGCAGGCCAGCCAGCGTGCGCTCGGACACATGCACGATATAGCCCACCCCGCGCACGTCGATCAGCACCTGATCGCTGCCGCGCCAGTCCAGCCGCCCGGAAATCTTGCCGATCATCCTGCCGCCCTCCGCAGCGCATCCTGCAACCGGGTCGAGCTTTGCAGATGATGTGCATGGCAGATCGCCACGGCCAGCGCATCTGCCGCGTCCGGCCCGGTAATGGCCACCCCCGGCAGGTGCAGCCGCACCATATGGTCCACCTGCACCTTGGCGGCATGGCCGACGCCAACCACGGTCTTCTTTACCGCATTGGGGGCGTATTCGCCCACCTCGATCCCGGCCTGCGCCGGAACCAGCAGGGCAATCCCGCGCGCCTGCCCCAATTTCAGCGTGGCCACTGCGTCCTTGTTGACGAAGGTATGCTCCACCGCCGCGGCATCGGGCGCATAGGCCCGCAGAACCTCGGTCAGTTGGGCGTGCAGGCTGCGCAACCGCTGGGCAAGGCTGCCCTCGGCGCCGTCCGAATGGCAGATGCCATTGGCGACATGGGTGATGCGGGCGCCGGCCACGTCGATCACCCCCCAACCCAGATTCCGCAAGCCCGGGTCAATCCCCAGAACGCGCATGCCTGCCCCTTTTCGGTCTTTTCCAAGGGTTAGCACGAAAAGAGAACATCCGCCAAGATCAATTGCAGACTTGTCGCCGTGCGGGTCGGGCATTATGCACATGCAGCAAAGGCGACAATCGCGGTCCGAAACCCGACATTGGCCGCCAGTTCGGGGCACCCACCCTGAAAAACATGGCGAAAATGTGGCGACAAGCCATGCAGGACACGCATTGCAGGCATGTCCGCACTCTCATTGCTTTGCATACGCAGCATGACTATTTAGCCGTCATCGGAGGCGGGAAGCTGCCTCCCCCGTGAGCAGTTTGTGAAAGGATACCGCCATGGCCGCCTATGAAACGACCCGCACGGCGCCGTTCGGCGCCATCTCGATCTTCCGCTTCGTTCAGTCGCTGACCGAAGTGACCGCCCGCTTCTCTGCCTGGAACGACGCCCGTGTGACGCGCAAGGCGCTCACCAAGCTGTCAGACCGTGAGCTGGAAGACATCGGCCTGTGCCGGGGCGACATCGAGCTGATCGGCCGCTGAGGCCGAAGCCGAGCCCGCAATCAGGGCTTCAAGATGCTGGGCCGTCGTTCGCAAGAACGCCGGCCTTTTGCATTTCCGGGGTCATTTCTGGATTTGCAGCATGGCATGGGCAATCTGCCCCGCCATGAACTGGGTCAGCGGATCGGCCTGCATCATCCATGCACCCAGCCGGTCAAACCCCTCGCCCGCCTCAAGCCGCGCCACACGGTCCTGATAGGCCGAGGCGCCGACGGAATACAGGATCGCCCCCTTCATCGCAAAGATGGCAAAGGCGACCAGCAGCAGCGGCATCAGGAAGGAACGGCGGCGGCGTGTGCCCCGGATGCGGCGCGGTTCCGGCATACCGCCGGTCTGATGCGCCCAACCATGCGCCCGGGCCCGTTCAAAGCGCGACACGCGGTCATAGAAATCGACAAGATTCGGATCGGCCATACCTGAAATCCCACATACACTCGCCCACCCAAGGTAAAACTAGGTCGGGAATGTGGCGAGATTGGGGCAGATGGCCCGGTCCTGCCCCGGGAAAGCCCGAAACGGTCTAGTTCCGTTTCAGCACCAATGCCGACCACTCCCCCAGATCCTCACGCGCTTCGGGGGTGAAACCGGCCGCCACATAGGCCGCCGTCACCGCCTCGGCCTGCACCACCAGAAGGCCGGACAGGATGACAAGTCCGCCCGGCGCGGTATGGCGGGCCATATCGGGTGCCAGCTCGATCAGCGGGCCTTTCAGGATATTGGCGAAGACCAGATCATAGGGACCGGCCTGATGCAGGCGGGGATGGGCAAAGCCCGCCGCCTCAAGGCATTCCACCCGCCCGTCCAGCCCGTTGATCGCCACATTCGCCTCGGCCACATCCACCGCGACCTGATCAATGTCGCTGGCAATGACCAGCGCATCGGGCAACACCGCCGCCGCCGCCATGGCCAGAACCGCCGTGCCGCAGCCGATATCGGCCACCTTGCGCGGGCGAAGCCCGGCGTCGAACAGCCGGTCGAAGGCGCGCAGGCAACCCAGCGTGGTGCCGTGGTGGCCGGTGCCAAAGGCCACGGTCGCCTCGATCTGCAAGGCCACGCGCCCCGGGGCCGTCGGCACCTTGTCGGCATCGTGGCTGCCATAGACAAAGAAGCGCCCCGCCTCGACCGGGCTCAACTCGCGGCGCACCTTGGCGACCCAATCGACATCGGGCACTTCGGAAATGGCAAAGGGCCGCGCACCATGTTTGGCACCCAGACCGTTCAGCACCGCCGCATCCGGCGCGTCGTGGAAATAGCTGCCCACCTCCCACAGACCCGAGCCATCCTCGATCTCGAAGGCGCCCACGCCATAGGGGGCGGGGTCCAGCGCCTCAAGCGCCTCGGCCAGCGCGCGGGCGGCAGCCTCCCCGGGCAGGGTGGTCAGGGCGGAGAAGGTGTTCTGATGCTGCTCGCTTACCGTGAAGGGGGTGGCACCAAAGGCCGCGGCAACCACATCCAGCAGCGTCGCATCGGGGGCGAACTGGAAGGTGGCCAGCACCTCGACCATGCCGGGCATCCCCTCGGCATCATAGCATTCGGCATCCAGCGGGGCCGGGCTCATCCGTTCCAGCGCCTCGGCAAGCGCGAAAGCGGCATCATCGCCTTCGACCAGCGAACTTGCGAGATAAAGCGGCATCGGAACCCCCGGTTGCTGTCCTGCCCCGCGGCTTAGGCGCTTGGCCCTTCCGGGTCAAGCGCAGGGGGCCTCAGCGGGCCGCAACCCCCGTGCCGATCGGGCAGGTCACGCCGGTTCCGCCGATGCCGCAATAGCCGTCGGGGTTCTTGGCCAGATATTGCTGGTGATAATCCTCGGCAAAATAGAACACCGGCGCCGGCAGGATTTCGGTGGTGATTTCCCCCAGCCCCTGCGCATTCAGCGCCGCCTGATACACCGCTTTCGAGGCATGGGCCGCCGCGGCCTGCGCTTCGGAATAGGTATAGATGCCCGAGCGATAGGTGGAGCCGATGTCATTGCCCTGCCGCATCCCCTGCGTGGGGTTGTGCCCCTCCCAGAACAATTTGAGCAAGGCTTCATAGCTGACGACCGCGGGATCGAAGATCACCCGCAGCACCTCGTTATGGCCGGTCAACTGGGTGCAGGTCTCTTTGTAGGTCGGGTTCGGCGTATAGCCCCCGGCATAGCCGACCATGGTCAGCCAGACCCCCGGCACCGCCCAGAACTTGCGCTCCACACCCCAGAAACAGCCCATGCCGAACATCGCCTCTTCCATGCCCGCAGGCACCGGCGATTTCAGCGGCAGACCCGAGAGGAAATGCACCTCGGCGGTGGGCAGCGGGTCGGGGCGACCCGGCAGCGCGTCGGCTGGGTCCACCATCTGCATCTTGCGGCGGTCAACGAAGAACATGGGGGCCTCCTTTCGCCTGAGCCTGCAATATAGAGCGGCAAGACGGTTGCGACCAGCCATGCCGCCAAGGCAGACTGACACGAAAGGGAGAGCGCCATGGCAGCCGAGAAGATCACCGTTCAGAACGTCGGCCAGCCCGGCAAGACCTATCAGGTCGATGCCGCCAAATATACGGAGATGCGGGCCAGAGTGCTGGAGGCGCTGCCCGACAAGGCGCCGGGCCTGAAGGTGGCCGACCTGATCGAAACCGTCCGCCCCCGGCTGGACCCCGGACTGTTTCCGGGGGGCGCGACGGCAGGCTGGTGGGTGAAATGCGTCCAGCTTGACCTTGAGGCCAAGGGGGTGATCGTCCGCCATGACAAGGCCCCGGTGCAGCTCTGGCGGCAGGCATAGCTGGCAAAGCCCCCGACCCCTCCGCCAAGCGGGCCGCGACACCCTTTGGGGGAAATGTCGGTCCCGGCGATGCACGCCTCGGCTTTGCGCGACGATCTAGTAAAAACTCTGCGGGTCGATATCCACCACCAGCCGCAACTGGCTGGGCAATCTGATCTGGCCGATCCATTCGGCAACCGCCGCCTGAATGGGCACGCCCTTGGCCGCCTTGACCAACAGGCGCACCCGGTGGCGCCCGCGCACCCGGGCGACCGGCGCCGGGGCCGGGCCATAGACCTGCGCACCCACCCGGCGCAGCGGATCGTCCCGGCGGGCGAGTTCGGCGCCCACGTCAAACGCCTGTGCCACATCGGGCGAAGACAGGATAATCCCCACCATCCGGCCATAGGGCGGCACACCCGCCGCCCGCCGTTCCTCGGCCTCGGCCCGCAGGAACGCCTCTTCATCGCCGCCAAGGATGGCGCGGATCACCGGATGCTCGGGCTGGTGGGTTTGCAGATAGGCCACCCCGCGCTTTTCCGCCCGCCCCGCCCGGCCCGTCACCTGTCGTATCAGTTGAAACGTCCGCTCGGCCGCCCGCAGGTCGGACCCTTGCAGGCCAAGGTCAGCGTCGATTACCCCCACCAGCGTCAGCAGGGGAAAGTTGTGCCCCTTGGCCACGATCTGCGTGCCGATGATAATATCCGCCGCCCCCTCGGCAATCCCCACAATCGCCTCTTTCAGCGCCCGGGCCGATCCGAAGAGGTCCGAGGACAGCACCGCCAGCCGCGCCTGCGGAAAGCGCGCCGTCACCTCTTCGGCCAGCCGCTCCACCCCCGGGCCGACCGCCGCCATCTTGCCCTCAACCCCACAGGACGGGCAGGCCTCGGGCACCGGCTTGGTGGCGCCGCATTGATGGCAGACCAGCCGTTTGAGAAAACGATGCTCGACCATCCGGGCGTCGCAATGCTCGCATCCCACCTGCGCCCCGCAGGCCCGGCAAAGCGTGACCGGCGCATAGCCGCGGCGGTTCAGGAACAGGAGCGACTGTTCCCCCTTCGCAATCCGCGCCTGAACCTCCCCGGCCAGCCGGGCCGAAATCCACTGATCCGCCGACAGGCTTTCGCCCCGCATGTCGATGGCGCGCATCTCGGGCAATTCCGCCGTTCCGAACCGCGCGCCAAGGTCGATGCGGCCATATTTGCCCGCCTCGACATTGGCCCAGGTCTCAAGGCAGGGCGTGGCCGAGGCCAGAACCACCGGCGCCCCGACGATGCTTGCCCGCAACACGGCCATATCGCGGGCGTTATACATCACGCCCTCTTCCTGCTTGTAGCTGGTGTCATGCTCTTCATCGACCACGATCAGCCCCAGATCGCGGAACGGCAGGAACAGCGCCGACCGCGCACCAACGACGAATTGCGCCCCCCCCTGCCCCACCATCCGCCACAGCCGCCGCCGCTCGGTCTGGGTGACACCGGAATGCCATTCGGCCGGCCTTGCGCCAAAGCGCGCCTCGACCCGGGCCAGAAAATCCGCCGTCAGTGCGATTTCCGGTAGCAGGACCAGTGCCTGCCGCCCGGCACGCAGACATTCCGCCACCGCCTCAAGGTAAACCTCGGTCTTACCCGAGCCGGTGACCCCTTTGAGCAGCGTCGCCGAAAACGCCCCCGCCGCGACCGCCGCCACCAGCGCATCGCCCGCCGTGACCTGGTCGCCCACCAGCCGCGCAGCCCCCTTGGGTGCCATCGGCGGATAGGGCAGATCGCGCGGCGCATCTTCCTCCAGCACCACGCCCAGCTTGACCAGTCCCTTGACCACCGAGGCGCCGCAGCCCGCCGCCTCGGCCAACTCGCCCAACGTCACCGGCGCCTCGCGGAACGACCGCAGCGCCTCGACCACACGAAACCGCGCCTCGGTCATCTGGTTGGGCACCGTGCCGCCCAGCCGGTAGACCCGCTTGGTCGAAGCCGGATCGCCCAACCCCGGCGCCCGCGTGGCCAGCCGCAGCATGGCGGGCAACGGCGTCAGCGTGTAATCGGCAGCCCGGGCCAGAAAGCTGCGCAGCTCGGCCCGCATCGGTGCCGCCTCCAGCACCCGATGCACCGGACGGATGCGGGCAGGATCGAACTTACCCTCGCCTGGACCCCAGACCACGCCCAGCACCCGGCGCGGCCCCAAGGGCACCTCGACGAAATCGCCGTCGCCACAACCGCCCTCGGGCGCCTTGTAATCCAGCACCCGGCCCAGCGGTTCGGTGGTGAGAACGCCCACCAGTTCGCCCGCCTCATAGACCCGCTCGACCACGGCACCTCCGTTAGCGTTACCACAAGGCTTTCGCCCCCGCGTGGTTTCAGGTAAACCCCCCGCAACCGCATTCCAACCCCCATTCCCAACCTGCCGGAGACCGCCCCATGAAGTTCTTTGTCGATACCGCCGACGTCGATGCCATCCGCGAACTGCACGATCTGGGCATGGTGGACGGCGTGACCACCAACCCCTCGCTGATCCTGAAATCGGGCCGCGACATTCTCGAAGTCACCAAGGAAATCTGCAGCTTCGTCTCCGGCCCCGTCTCGGCCGAAGTCGTGGCGCTGACCGCAGACGAGATGATCGCCGAAGGCCGCAAGCTGGCCGGAATCGCGCCGAACATCGCGGTCAAGGTGCCGCTGACCTGGGACGGGCTGAAAACCTGCAAGGTGCTGTCGGGCGAAGGCAAGATGGTCAACGTGACCCTGTGCTTCTCGGCCAATCAGGCGCTGATCGCGGCCAAGGCCGGCGCCACCTTCATCTCGCCCTTCATCGGGCGGCTGGATGACATCAACCTCGACGGGATGGAGCTGATCTCGGACATCCGTCAGGTCTATGACAATTATGGCTTTGAAACCCAGATCCTCGCCGCCTCTGTCCGCTCGGCCAACCATGTCACGCAATGCGCGCTGGTCGGCGCAGATGTGATGACCGCGCCGCCTTCGGTGATCAAGGCGCTGGCCAGCCATCCCCTGACCGACAAGGGGCTGGAGCAGTTCATGAAGGATTGGGCCAAGACCGGCCAGAAGATCCTGTAAAGACAGCACCCGCCCCGGCCGCCGGACGCTCCGCGGGGGATATTTATCGCCAAGATGAAATCGCCGTGCATTCATCTTGGCCCAAATATCCCCGCCGGAGGCATCCGAAGCCGGGGCGGGGCACATGCAGAAAAATGAGGCGCAGCGGGCGCGGCCCTGCTATCATGCGCCCAACAGCAAGAACCGTCAGGGGCAGCATGATCGACCAGGATTTGCGGGACCGCATTCTTGCGGAGCCCGATGCTTTACTCGAAGACCGCGATGTGATGAACGCCCTGATCGGCGCGAACGAGCGGCTGATGGGGTCGAACATCGTCGATCTGCGCGGCATTGCAATGGAACGGCTGGAATCGCGGCTGGACCGGCTGGAGGATACCCACCGCACGGTGATCGCGGCGGCTTATGAAAACCTTGCCGGCACCAATCAGGTGCATCGCGCCATTCTGCAACTGCTGGACCCTTTGAGTTTCGAGGATTTCCTCAAGGCGCTGGCGGGGGATGTGGCGCAGACGCTGCGGGTGGATTGCGTGCGGCTGGTGCTGGAATCGGTGCAGGATGCCGAAGACCCGGCGCTGCGCCGTCTGGGCGACGTGTTGTATGTCGCCGAGCCGGGCTTTGTGCAGGATTATGTCTCGGGCGGGCGCAACGTGCCGCTGCGCCCCGTCGTGCTGCGGCAGGTCTTGCCGCAATCGGATGCGCTTTATGGCGAGCGGGCGGGCTGGGTCCGCTCCGAGGCGCTGATGAAGCTGGATTTCGGCAAGGGCCGGTTGCCCGGGATGCTGGCGCTGGGGGCCGAAGACCCGCATCAGTTCAAACCGACCCATGGCACCGACCTTCTGGGCTTTTTCGCGGGCATTTTCGAGCGGACCATGCGCCGCTGGCTGTCGTGACCGCGGACAGCCTTGCGCTGTCACCCGCCTGGCGACAGGCGTTGTCGGACTGGCTGGACCATCTGCGCGCGCTGGACGGGGCGGCGAAGAATACGCTTGATGCCTATGCCCGGGATGTCGGCGGGTTTCTGGGCTTTCTGGCGCGGCATCACGGCGGGGCTGCCGGACGCGGCGCACTTTGTGCCCTGCCTGCGACCGATCTGCGGAGCTGGATGGCGGCCGAGACCAAGCGCGGCCTGTCTGCCCGTTCGCGGGCGCGGGGGCTTTCGGCGGTGAAGGGTTTCCTTGCCTGGGTGAATGACCATGACGGCGGCGATGTCTCTGCCCTTCTGGCGGCGCGCGGCCCGAAGTATCGCCGCCGCCTGCCCCGCCCGGTGTCGGAAGAGGCCGCCGTCGATCTGATCGGCGCCGTGGCCGATCAGGCGCGCGTGGACTGGATCGCGGCGCGCGACGCGGCGGTGGTCACCCTGCTTTACGGTTCGGGCCTGCGGATCTCCGAGGCGCTGGGGCTGACCGGCGCGGCCCATCCGCTGCCCGAGGTGCTGCGCATCATCGGCAAGGGCGGCAAGGAGCGGTTGGTGCCCACCCTGCCCGCGGCGCAGGCGGCGATTGCCCGCTATGCTGCGCTCTGCCCCTATGCGCTGGACCGCGACGGGCCGCTGTTTCGCGGCGCGCGGGGCGGGGCGCTGAACCCGCGGCTGGTGCAACTGGTGATGGAGAAGGCGCGGATGCAACTGGGCTTGCCGGCCAGTGCCACGCCCCATGCCATGCGCCACAGCTTTGCCACGCACCTTCTGTCGGCGGGCGGCGATCTGCGCGCCATTCAGGAATTGCTCGGCCATGCCTCGCTCTCCACCACTCAAGCCTATACCGCTGTGGATGCGGCGCGGCTGATGGAGGTCTATGAAAAGGCCCACCCCCGGGCGTGAAACCTTGCCTGACTCCTTGCGGGACACCCGATTTTGCGCGAAGAAATGCCATGGATATCCGTCTCAAAGCCCTCTCCGTCCACCTGCTGACCGCTTCGGGCGCAGTTCTGTCGATGTTTGCCATGCTGGCCGCCGTCGAAGAGAAGTGGAGCCTGATGTTCCTCTGGCTGGTGGTGGCGCTTCTGGTGGACGGGATCGACGGGCCGCTGGCCCGGCGCTGGGACACGCCGCGCAACTGGCCGACCTATGACGGCGTGCTGATGGACCTGATCGTCGATTACCTGACCTATGTCTTCATCCCCGCCTATGCGCTGTTCAAATCGGGGATGCTGGATGGCTGGACCGGCTGGTTTGCCATCATTGTGATCTGCTACGGCTCGGTCATCTATTTCGCCGATACGCGGATGAAGACCAAGGACAAGAGCTTTTCCGGCTTTCCGGCCTGCTGGAACATGGTGGTTCTGGTGCTGTTCGCGCTGGACCCCAATCCGACGACGATCCTTGTCGTGGTCAGCTTCCTGACGGTGGCGATGTTCCTGAACCTGAAATTCGTCCACCCCACCCGCACCAAACGCTGGCGCGAGGTCACGCTGCCAGTGTCGCTGGCTTGGGTGGTTTTTGCCGCCTGGGCGGCTTGGGTGGATTTCGCCGAAGGCTCGGTCGCGCATTGGGGGCTGGTGGCAAGCTCGCTTTACCTCTGCCTCGCCGGGATCGCGCAGCAGGTCTTTCCGGCCAAGGTCCGCCGCATAAGCTGACCCCGCGCCCTAAAGCCGCGTCACCATCACGCCACCGACGATCACCAGCGCCGCCAGCGCCTTGCCCCGCGTCATCCGCTCGCCAAAGGCCAGCCAGCCGATCAGCACGGCAAAAAGGATCGAGGTTTCGCGCAGCGCCGCAACTAGGGCGATGGGCGCGATGGTCATGGCCCAGACCGAAACGCCATAGGCGCCATAGCTGGCCGCCGAAGCGATGAAGCCCACGCCCCATGCCTTGCGCTGGCGCGGCAGCACGTCGATGCCCTTCCATGCCAGCATCCCCAGCGCGAAGAACAGCCCGTCCACCACAAAGACCCAGGCGACATAGGCCACCGCATCGCCCGCCACCCGCGCGCCCGAACCGTCGATCAGCGTGTAGGTTGCCGTGGCACAGGCAGAGCCCAGCGCATAGGGCAAGAGCTTGCGGTTCTCGCCGCTGGCAAAAACCCCCTGCGCCATCAACAGGATACCGGCGCCCAAAATGGCGATCCCGGCATATTCCATCGGCGTGATCACATCTTTCAGGAACACCCCCGACACCAGCCCCACCACCAAGGGCGCCGTGCCGCGCGCAATGGGATAGACCCGGCTGAGGTCTCCCCGTTCATAGGCGTAGGTCAGGAAGAACTTGTAGAAGAAATGCGCGCAACCCGCCGCCAGAACCCAAGGCGCCACGTTCCATTCCAGCGCCGGGCGCGTCGCCAGCACAGCCAGCCCGATCGGCACCTCGCCGATGGACAGGATCACCATGGCGCCAAGGCGCGAGGTTCCGACCTTGATCAGAGAATTCCACAGCGCATGCAGGAAGGCCGATCCAAGGACCGCCGCCATGACCCAGAAGCTCACCCGATACCCCGCCTGCCCGTCGGCCCCGCTGGCCCTTGCCCGTCATGGAACCGTTACAAAGCCTTGCGCGGCAGGGCAAGGCCGCGCGGTTCTGGACTGGCCGGTGCCCGCCCTCTGGAATCACCCTGAGAGGCTAGAGCAGCAGCGTGCCTTCGTGCCGCAAGAGGGCCGCCTTGGTCTCAACCCCGCCCCGCGCCGAAAAACCGCCCAGACCGGCGGCACCCAGCACCCGGTGGCAGGGAATGATCACCGGCACCGGATTGGCCCCGCACGCCTGCCCCACCGCCTGCGCCGGGGCACCGACCGCGCGGGCAATCTCGCCATAGCTGCGGGTCTGGCCGAAGGGGATAGCGGCCATCGCCCGCCGCACCCTTGCATGAAGCCCCTCCCCCCAATCCAGTGGCAGATCGAAGGTCTGGCGTTCTGCGGCGAAATACCCGGCAAGTTGCGCCAGAGCCTGCCGCAACAGCGGGCTATCATCCGCAGCCCCCTCATCGGACCAGCGCAGCGAGGTGATCACCCCCTCCGTCTCGCCCACGACCAGCCGGCCAAGGGGCGTCAGCAGGGCCGCGCGCAGCGTCACGGGAAACTGACCAGCGTTTTCGGCGTCACCTCGCCGTCATAGCTTGGGTCAACATCAAAACGGGTCAGGCGGAACGCCTCATCCACCAGCGTCCAGACCGCGGCGGAAGAGGCATCGCCAATACCGCGCCAAGCCGAATATTCGCTGATCGTGCCCGCAGCGGCATCGACACTGGCATTCACCACATAGGAACTGGCCGAATACCCCGCGATGCGGACCTCTTTCACCGGGCCTTCGTAATTCTCGGGGTCTTCCAGCACCACGTCCAGATCGGGCCGCGCAAAGGACAGCGGCATCAGACCGCTGCTCTCGCTGTCGCTGAAGAACACGGTCTGCACATTATAGGCGCCGATGTTGCAGCGAAACTCCCACAGGGTCACCGGCACCGGATCGCCGCCCCATGTCACGGGCGAGGTCATGTCATGGCGAAGCGGCGGATCGACCAGACTGCCATCCTCAAGGAAAGCGGCGCTGCAATAGCTGGAAAACGCGCCGGTAAAGGCCGCAACCGCCGCCGCCTGATCGGCGCGGGCGGCGGTGCCGCAGGTCAGGGCAATCAGGGCAAGGGGGGCGGTCAGGCGCATCGGGCACTCCGGCTGATCTGGCTGGATTTGCCCCGGACTGTCACACCGCCACCCGTTCCGCCAGCGGGCGGAATGCCTCGCGCAGCATGGTCGCCATGCCCTCGATCGCCTCGGAGGTGCCGCGCGGATTGCGCCGCAGCAAAACGCGCGAACTATCGATGATGGGAAACCCATCCGCCGCCGTCAGCTCGCGGCATCCGACCGGGATGGTCGAGCGGGAAATCGGCGCAATCGCCAGCCCGTTCTGCACTGCCATCCGCATCGCGCCCGCATCGTCGCATTCAAAAGCCACCCGCCACGGCAGCCCCTGCTGATCCAGCGAGCGTTCAGCGAAATCGCGGCACCAGTCCGACCGCATGAAGACCGCCGCCGGCAGTGGCCGCCGCAGATGCTGCTGATGGGTGACCGAGGTGGCCCAGACCGTCGGGTCGATGCACAGAACCTCGCCCTCGCCGACATAGCTCCAGTCATAGATCACGGCGAGATCGATGTCGTCGGAATCCATCGCCTGCAACTGCGGCTCGGAATGGTCGCAGCGCACCGAAACCTCCACCTCGGGGTGGCGCTCGGCAAAGGCCGACAGGGCCCGGGGCAGGACGGTGCCGGAATATTCATCGGGAATGCCCACCCGCACCGGCCCCACCAGCGGCTTGACCCGCAGGGCCAGAGCCGCCTCCTCCAGAAGGGCCGTGATCCGCCGCGCATAGGGCATCAGTTGCGCCCCCCGGGGTGTCAGTGCGACGCCGCGCGGCAACCGCTCGAACAGGGGCTGGCCAAGGCTGTCTTCCAGCCGCTTGATCTGCAGGCTGACGGCAGATTGCGTGCGCCCCAGCCGGTCGGCGGCGGCCGTCACCGATCCGGTATCGGCCACCGCAAGAAAGCTGCGCAAAAGGTCGCTGTCGGGCGGCGCGATCATCGGTTTGCCATGAATATTCCTGATGTCACCCATGAAACCTATTCGTTTGTGAAATGTCAACGCCCATGGCAAAACCGGGGTCTGACACAGGAGACCCGTCATGTTCCGCCATATCCTTTCTCTTCTGCAGTTGCGCCATTCGACCGCGTTCCTGCTGGCGCGACAGGATGACCACCTGCTGGCCGACATCGGGATGAACCGCGACGATCTGGCGGCGATGCATCTGGGGCTGGATCGCGGCCGGATGCTGTCGGATGCGGCCCGCTTCCACTCACTCCCCCAGCGCGTACACCCTGTCCGCGCCTGAGGAACTCTTCGCGGAGGGGCTTTTTCCCTCCGCGAAGCTTGTTCAAGTTTTGCGCGGCAGCCGCAGCGCGGCAAAGCGGCTGGCCTGCCCGGTCCCCGCGTCATAGCCCGCCATATCCTCGGCCATGGTCAGCGCATTCAGGATCGCCTCTTCACTTGCCTCGATGGCGGCTTCGAACAGGGCGGAAAGCTGCGCGGGCGCCTGCGTCTCGGGCCGGGCCTGCGTCGAAAACGCCAGCGCATAATCGCCCGAGCCATGCGACAGCGCCGCCCCGGTGCGCGCCAGCCCGCCAAAGGCGCGGGTGGCCAGCCGCCGCAGACCGGCGGCGTCCAGCGCCGCATCGGTCGCCAGCACGATCACGATGGAGCCATCGGCATCATGCGCCGCAAGGTTCTGCACCGGCACCCCGTCCACCCGCAGATGGCCGCCGAAATTGGCCTGCACCAGCACACCCAGCACATGGCCCCCGACCAGCCGCGAGGCGGTGCCGATGCCGCCCTTCAGCCCGAAAGCCACCGTCCCGGTGCCCGCCCCCACGGCGCCCTCGGCCACCGGCCCGCCCCGTGCGGCATCTATCGCCGCCCGCAATTCGGCCACCGTCGGGCGTGCGGCACGGATATCGTTCAGCCGGCTGTCATTGGTTTCGCCCACCACCGCATTCAGCGAAGTCACCCGCTCATTGCCCGGCTGGTCCAGCACATGGCGGTTGATCGCCTCAACCGCCCGGCCCACGGCCAGCGTATTGGTCAAGAGGATCGGCGTTTCCAACTGGCCCAGCTCGGCCAGTTGCGTGGCCCCCGCGAACTTGCCAAAGCCGTTCAGAACGGCAAGCGCCGCCGGGCGCTTGTCCTGAAAGAGATTGCCGGGATGGGCGAGGATGGCCGTGGCCCCCGTGCGGGTGCGGTCCCCTTCAATCAGGGTGACATGGCCCACGGTCACCCCCGCCACATCGGTAATCGCATTCAGCGGGCCAGTCGGATACTGGCCGATGCCATAACCCAGATCCCGCAGCCGCGGCATGTTCCCTCCTCAGGCCCGCCCGTTCGCAGGATGGGCAATATTGCCCATCCTACCCCAGCGCGTCGTTGCAACGCTTGCAGGTGCCGGGGTGCTTGTGGCTGCCGACATCGGGCAGGATCTGCCAGCAACGCTGGCATTTCTCGCCCATCGCGCCCTCAAACACCACGCCGATGCCCGGCACTTCGGGCAGGCGGAACGCCTCTTGCGGCTCGGGGTCGGCGGTAAGCTGGATGCCGCTGGTGATGCAGAGATCGGCGAAGTTGACCGATTTCAGCGCCGCCAGAATCGCCGTATCGGCCACATGCACCACCGGCGCCGCCTCAAGACTGGCGCCGATCACCTTGGCCGTGCGCTGCACCTCCAAGGCCCCGGTCACTACGCGACGGGCGGCGCGGATGCCCTCCCACTTCGCGGCCAGCGCCGGGTTCAGCCAGTCGGCGGGGGTTTCCGGCATATCCACCAGATGCACCGACGAGGTTTCGCCCGGGAAACGGCACAGCCAGACCTCTTCCATGGTAAAGACCAGAATCGGTGCAAGCCAGGTGGTCAGCCGGTGGAAGAGGATATCCAGCACCGTCCGCGCCGACCGCCGCCGGGTGCTGCCCGGCGCATCGCAGTAAAGACTGTCTTTACGAATGTCGAAGTAGACTGCCGACAGATCGGTCGTCGCAAAGGTGAACAGCTTCTGGAACACGCCCTGGAAATCATATTTGGCATAGCCCTGGCGCACCTCTGCATCCAGTTCGGCAACCCGGTGCAGCACCCAGCGTTCCAGTTCCGGCATATCCGCCGGGGCCACCTTTTCAGTCTCGGTAAAGCCCGCAAGGTTGCCCAGAAGGAAGCGCAACGTGTTGCGCAGGCGGCGATAGCTGTCAGCCACGCCTTTCAGGATTTCCTTCCCGATTCGCAGGTCGGTCGTGTAATCCGACTGCGCCACCCAGAGCCGCAGGATATCGGCGCCGTATTCGCCAATCACCTGCTGCGGCGCCACGGTGTTGCCGAGCGATTTGGACATCTTCATGCCCTTCTCGTCCAGCGTGAAGCCGTGGGTCAGCACGCCCCGGTAAGGGGCCCGCCCCTTGGTGCCGCAGGCTTGTAGCATAGAGGAATGGAACCAGCCGCGGTGCTGGTCGGTGCCTTCAAGGTAGAGGTCGGCGATGCCGTCTTCCGACCCGTCCGCGCGGTCGCGCAGCACGAAGGCATGGGTCGAACCGGAGTCGAACCACACATCCAGCACGTCGAACACCTGTTGATAATCCGACGGATCAACGATGCCATCCAGCATCTTTTCCTTGAATCCTTGCACATACCAGACATCCGCGCCCTCGGCCTCAAAGGCGGCGGTGATGCGGGCATTCACGCGCGGATCGCGCAGCAGGAAATCGGAATCGGTCGGCTTGGCGCCCTTCTTGGTAAAGCAGGTCAGCGGCACACCCCAGGCGCGCTGCCGCGACAGCACCCAGTCCGGCCGCGCCTCGATCATCGAATGCAGGCGGTTGCGGCCGGTTTGCGGCGTCCATTCGACCAGTTGGTTGATCGAGTTCAGCGCGCGGGCGCGGATCGTGTCGCCATAGGTCGACATGCCATCGTCCAGCTTGCGGTCGATGGCAACGAACCACTGCGGCGTGTTGCGGTAGATCAGCGGCGCCTTGGACCGCCAGCTATGCGGATAGGAGTGCTTCAGCTTGCCCTTGGCGAGGAGCGCGCCTTGGGCCGCCAGCGCCTTGATATTGCTGACGTTCGCCGGGCCTTCCTTGCCCTCAGGCGTGATGATGGTCTGCCCGCCGAACAGCGGCAGATCGGCGCGATAAGCCCCATCCGGCTCGACATTGTAGGTCATCGGAAGCCGGAACTTCAGCCCCATCTGATAGTCGTCATCGCCATGAGAAGGCGCGGTATGGACAAAGCCCGTGCCCGCATCATCGGTCACATGATCGCCGGGAAGGAGGGGGACATCGAAATCCCACTCGCCGTTACCGCCCTCAATGCGCCGGTAGGGGTGGGAGAGGAATACATCCTGCATGTCCGCAGCAGTCACGTCCCGCAGGCGGGTAAAGCCCTCGACCCGCGCCGATTTCAGCACCGCTTCGGCCAGCGCATCGGCCAGCACCAGAACCTCACCCACCTGCGCCTGCGCGTTTTCACCCAAGTTATCAACGCGGTAGGCGCCATAGGCGATGGCAGGATTGAACGCCACAGCGCGGTTCTGCGGGATGGTCCAGGGCGTGGTGGTCCAGATCACCACCGAAGCACCCTCCAGCTTACCGTCAAGGGGCCGGAACCGCACCCAGATCGTGTGCGAGGTATGGTCGTGATACTCCACCTCCGCCTCGGCCAGCGCGGTCTTTTCGACCGGCGACCACATCACGGGCTTGGACCCCTGATACAGCGAGCCGTTCATCAGGAACTTCATGAATTCGTCGGCGATCACCGCTTCGGCGTGGAAATCCATCGTCAGGTAGGGGTTCGGCCAGTTGCCCGTCACGCCCAGACGCTTGAACTCTTCGCGCTGCACGTCGATCCAGCCTTCGGCGAACTTGCGGCATTCCTGACGGAAGGCCACCACATCCACGTCGTCCTTGTTCAGCCCCTTGGCCCGGTATTGCTCTTCGATCTTCCATTCGATCGGCAGACCGTGGCAGTCCCATCCCGGCACATAACGGGCATCCTTGCCCATCATCTGCTGCGAGCGGACAACCATATCCTTCAGCACCTTGTTCAGCGCATGGCCGATGTGCAGGTGGCCGTTGGCGTAGGGCGGGCCGTCATGCAGGGTAAAGGCCGGACGGCCGGATTTCTCGCGCAGGCGGTCATAGACGCCGATCTTTTCCCAACGGGCCAGCCAGTCAGGCTCGCGCTGCGGCAGGCCTGCGCGCATGGGAAATTCGGTTTCGGGCAGGAAAACGGTGTCGCGGTAGTCGGGCGTGTCGGCGCACATCGGATGCGGTCCTATCGAAGGAGGATATCAGGCAGGTCTGGCGGCGAAACGCAGCGCCAATGTCCCGGCGCCCCTTCAGGACGCCGGGCCGATAATTCGACGCGAGGGCGCGAAGTGACGGCTCATGCGGGGCCTTATAGGGTTGGGGCAGGCGGTGGTAAAGGGGTGCGGCGGCGCACCGCCTTGCAGAGCGCCGTCACCGGGGCAAGAATGGCCCATGTCCAGCGCCCTGCCCCCCCGCTTCCCGATCACTGCCGAGGAAATCGCCCGTGTCGTGGCCGAATTCTATGCCGCGATCCGCAGCCATCCCGGCCTTGGCCCGGTCTTTGCCGCCCATGTCACCGACTGGCCCGCGCATGAGGCCAAGATTGCCGCCTTCTGGCGCAATGCGATCCTTCTGGAGCGCGGCTATGACGGCAATCCGATGGCGGTCCACAAAGCGGCGGGCAATGTGCGCCCCGGCATGTTCGAGGTCTGGCTTGGCCTTTTCGACGCGGTCCTGAGGCGCGAATTGCGGCCCGATCAGGCAGCATCCTGGTCGGCCTTGGCGCACCGGATCGGACAGGGCCTGCGCTATGGGCTGGTCGAGCCGGGCAAATCCGCCGATGGTGTGCCGATGTTGCGCTGAAGCGCGGCCGCCGTCAGCGCCCGGGCGGCACTGGCGGCGGCTTCGGCATAGGCCGGGTCGCGGTGGAACAGCAGGGTGCTGAACAGCCCCTCGATCAGCAGGGCAACCTGCCGCGCCACAAGCTCCGGCTCGGCCGCACCTTCCCCGGCCAAAGTGCGGGCGAGCCAGCTTTCCAGCTTCTTCTTATGGGCGGCCCCGGCCTTGACGGCCGGGTGACCGGGCATGTTGGCCAGTTCCGCCGCCGTCCGCAGAAAGCCGCAACCCCGCCAGCGCGGGCTGCGCGCCTGCCGCGCCAGCCCGTGAAACAGCGCCGCGATACGGTCGGGCACCGGACCCTGCGCCCTGTCATACCAGCGGGCAAAGGCCGCGAGGTTCGGCCCATCGCGCGCCACCAGATAGGCTTCGATCAGGTCATCCTTGGACCGGAAGTGGTAATAAAGCGTCTTCTTCGTCACCCCCACCGCCTCGGCGATGCGGTCCATGCTAATGGCGCGGATGCCCTCGCCATAGAAAAGTTCGGCCGCGCGAAGCAGAATCTGACTGCGGGTATCGGGGGGTGTTTCGGTGTTCATCTATACCGACCAGTGAGTTTATATCAGCCTGCCATCCGGGCATTCTGCCGTCAATCGAAAGGAGGCTCTGATGCCCGAACTTGTGCTGATGGAAACCAAAGGAAACGTGGCGGTCCTGACCCTGAACCGCCCCGAAAAGCTGAATGCGCTGAACTATGCGCTGAACGACCGGCTGCTGGCACTGCTGGACCGGATCGAGGGCGATCCCGCCTTGCGGGCGGTGGTGCTGACCGGCGCCGGGCGGGCCTTTTCGGCAGGGGGTGACATTCCCGAATTCGCCGCCTCGATTCGCGCGGGCGGAGATTTGGCCAGTCGGGAATTTGTAGCGCGGGGCCAACGCCTTACCGCAAGGCTGGAAGCTTTCCCCAAGCCGGTGATCGTGGCGGTCAACGGGCTGGCCTATGGCGGCGGTTGCGAGATCACCGAGGCGGCGCATCTGGCCGTCGCCGTCACCACCGCCCGCTTTGCCAAGCCCGAGGTGCGCATCGGCATCCCGCCCACCTTTGGCGGCACCCAGCGCCTGCCGCGGCTGGCCGGGCGCAAACGGGCGCTGGAGCATTTGCTCACCGGCGACAGCTTTGGCGCCGAACAGGCGCTGGCGATGGGTCTGATAAGCCGGGTGGTTTCCCCCGGCGATCTGATGCCCGCCGCCCTGACGCTGGCCGCCGCCATTACCCGCAACGCCCCGCCCGTGGTGGCACGCATCATTGCGGCGGTCACGCGCGGGCTGAACCTGCCCATCGCC
Source organism: Tabrizicola fusiformis (assembly GCF_013328815.1). Classification (GTDB taxonomy): domain Bacteria; phylum Pseudomonadota; class Alphaproteobacteria; order Rhodobacterales; family Rhodobacteraceae; genus Fuscibacter. The sequence goes on along the minus strand of NZ_JABUHN010000005.1, from coordinate 278,023 downwards.
GAGGGGCTGGCGCTGGAGGGTGACCAGTTCGCCCGCGTCGCTGGCAGCGCCGATACCGCCGAGGGGCTGGCGGCCTGGCTGGAGCGCCGCGAACCGGACTGGGGCTGACCCCTGCCCCCATCCTCTCTCCGCAAATATCCTGCGGGGTGGTCCGGAGGGGTGCAAGACCCCTCCGGGGCCGGGCCGGGGCACCCCCGTCTAGGGCTGGCGCCCGGCGGCCCAGCGGTTCAGCCAAGCCAGCCCCGCCAGCGACAGGCCAAGACCAAGGAAGCTCAACACCCGCGTCAGGCCACTCAGCCCCGCCGCGTCGATCAGAAACACCTTGGCCGCCGTCAGCCCGATCACCGCCATCGCCACCCGCCGCAATCCGACCGAGCGGCTGGCGATGGCCTGATAGAGCAGCCCGGCGCCCAGCAGGATCAGCGCGACAGTATAGCTGTAAAGCTCTTCCTGCCGCACCCCCGGCACCGCCAGCCAGTCGCCCTGCCAGAAGCGCCGGATTTCCAGCGCGATCCAGAAGGCCAGAAGCCCGGCCCCGGCACACAACACCCCCAACCGCAGCCGGGGCCAGACCGCAAGTGGCCGCAACCGCAAGGCCAAGGCCAGCATGAGCGCGCCCGGCAGACCATAGGCCAAGAGCAACGTGTCAAAAGGCTGCGGCCCCAGAACCAGACTTGCCGCATGGGGGCCATAGCTGTCGATCAGGGGATTGGCATAGGTCAACGACACAAGGATCAGCCCCGCCGCGATCACGCCTGCCAGCCCGGCCAAGGCCAGCCGCAACCGGCGCAGCCAGCCGCCAAACCCCGCGCGATAGACCTGCACCGCCGCCAGCACCGCCCAAGGCAGCGCTTGCAACGTCAACGACCAATAGGCTTCGGTCATGCCTGGCTGCGCCATCCCGGTCAGCCAGCGGGTGAGCAACAGGTTCACCAGCACCGCCGCATGGCCCGCAACCGCGCTTTCCAGCACACCCAGCGTAAGCGTCCGCGCCATCGGGCGCAGCACGACCCAGGCCGCCGTCAGCCCGGCGATGGTGCCGCCAAAGGCCAAGAGAACCTGCCCCGGTGGCGCCCACATCGCCCAATCCAGCCCCGGGTCCACCAACAGCCGCCAGGACAGCACCGCCACCGCCAACTGCACGAAGGCCCCCATCTCGGGCAGGCGGAAGCGGCGGTCAAGCGCCGCTGCCACCAGCGCCAGCACAGCCAGCGCAAGGGTCAGCGCCGTCTTGGTGGTGATCAGGAACAGCGCCAACGCGATCAGCACCAGCGCCGACAGCGTGGCATGGGCGGCGCGGCGGCGATCCTCGCCATCGGCCTTGGCAAAGCGCAGGGCCAGCGCCACCATGACAGCGGCCAGCGCGATCACCTGCAACGCCCAAGGGTAGGCGCCCAGCACCGGCGAAGGGTTCCAGAGCAGCTCCAGCCCCGCCGCCGTCAGCGGCGCCACCAACACCGCCGCAAGGCCAAAGCCAAGACCGGACAAAGGCCCGATCTGCGGACGCAGCGCGCGGAACGCCGCCGCCGCCGAAATCGCCAGGCCCAGCCCCAGAAGCAGGCTCACCGTCAGCGGAGCTGCAGTTTCCGGCGCCCGCAGCGCAATCTCCTGCCCGCGGAAGGCGGCATAGGCGCCGCCCCAGGACATCGGCTCGGCCACCAGCCGCATCAGGAAGCCCAGCGCGGGCCAAAGCGCCAGATCCTCTGCCCCCTCGCCCCGGTCGGCCCAGAGCAGCAGCAGCACCGCCAACACCGCCAGCGCGGCAAAGGCCAGCATCGCCTCCCCTTCGGCTCCCGGCACCGCCACCAGCGCCAGACTGGCCGCGAGCGTGGCGCCATGGGCCAGCGTCACCGCAAAAGCGGGCCGACCGACGGTCCCCATCGCCAGACGCCAGAGCGGCGGGCCATCCAACTGCGGGATCAGGGCAAAGCCCGCCAGAACCAGCGTGGCCAGCGGCAGCAGCAGCAAAAGGGCCACCATCCCCGGCACCCCTGCCCCGGCCAGAAGCATGAGCCAGCCGCCGCCAAAACCCAAAACCAGCGCCAGAACCGACAGCCAGCGCCAGCCGCGCACCTTGTCCACCGCCAGCCCCGCCGCGGCGATCAGCCCGTAATGGCCGTAAAGCCAGGGCGCGGCCCCGCTGCCATCGCCCGCAACAAACGGCGTCAAGGCGGCACCGACCAGCCCCACCACCACCAGAAGCGGCCCGGAAAACCAGCCCAGCGCCACCGCGCCCGCCGCAGTGACCATCAGACCGCCAAACGCGGTCTCGGGGCCGATCAGCCCGTAAAGCTGCCGCGCCGCCACGATGCCGGCAAAGACCGAGACTATCCCGGCGCCGCTGAAGACCGAAGGCAGATGGGCCGTCGAACTCTGCTCGCCATCGCCATGGCGCCGCCGCAGCCACTCCCCGGCGCCGATCAGCACGAGACCGAACAGCAGCGCCGCCGCAACCCGGGCGGCGGGCGGCAGAAGCCCGTTCTCGATGCCATATTGCACGAAGAACACCCCGGCCAGCGCCAGAGAGGCCGCCGACACCGCATAGACCCAGTTGTCGCGCAGCCATACCATCAGCCGGTCCGCCGGGCCCGGGCCTTTGGGTGGAGGCGGGGCTGCGGAAGCGGGCTCGCCCGTCGGGGTGCGCCGCAGGTCCGGGCGCACCGCCCGCGCGGCGCGGTCCCATGGCGTTTCGGCGCGGGTTTCGGTGGGGGGTTCGGCGGGCGCCGGGGTGTCAGCCGCCACCTCATCCGGCGCGGGCGGCGCATCGGCGGCGGGTTCAGCCGCCGCCGGGGCCGTCGCGGGCGCAGCCTGCGCGGGCACCGGAATCGGGCGGGCGGCAAGCTGGGCCTCCAGCGCGGCGATCCGGCGTTTCAGCCCAGATTGCCCGGCGAAAAGCACGATGATCGACACCGGGATTGCCAAAACGGCCAAAACCAGCAGCGCCAGAATACCATCCATCGCAATGCCCCCGATCAAACCTGAGGCGGCAGCCTAAGCTGCCACCCGGCGCGTGGCCAGTGCGGAATTCCCGCCCCCTTTGCGCGCGCCATTGTGCCCACAGCCGTGCCGCGCCACTGTCGCGCCATGGCAAGCCTGAACATCGGAATCGTGGGGGCGGGAATCGGCGGTCTGGCGGCAGCGGCCCTGCTGGCGCAGGATGGCCACCGCGTGACCATTGCCGAGCGTTTTGCCACCCCCCGCCCGCTGGGTTCGGGTCTGGTTGTGCAGCCGGTGGGGCTGGCGGTGCTGGATGCGCTTGGGGCGGGCGACGCGGCCCGCGCCCTTGGCCAGCCCATTGCGCGAATGCTGGGCCATGCCGGAAAGCGGGTGGTGCTGGATGTGCGCTATCGCCCCGCCGCGCCGGGGCTGGCGATGCACCGCGCGGCGCTGTTTCACCTGCTTTGGCAGGCCGCCGCACGGGCCGGTGTCACGGTGAAAACCGGGGCGGCGGTTACGGATTCCCCGCTGCGGCCCGGGGGCGCCGGGCGCCTGATCCTGCGCGAAGGGGCGCCGCCGCTTGGCCCTTTCGATCTGGTGGTCGATGCGGGCGGGGCCGGATCGGCGCTGTCGCCCCTGCACGCGCGTGCCCTGCCCTTTGGCGCGATCTGGGGCCATGTGCCCTGGCCCCGCGATGCGGCGCTGCCGCAGGACCGGCTGACGCAGCGCTATCTGGGCGCACACCGGATGGCCGGCGTGCTGCCCATCGGGCGCCTGCCGGATGATCCCGGCCCAAGGGCCGCCGTCTTCTGGTCGCTGCCCCGCCCGGCACTTGACCGTTGGGCCGAGACCGACCTTGCCGCATGGAAGGCCGAGGTCGCGGCCTTCTGGCCCGAGATGGCGCCCTTCCTTGTGCCCCTGACCGGCACCGCCGACATGACTCCGGCGCGCTATTCCCATGGCACGCTGCGCCGTCCCTTTGCGCGCCGGCTGCTGCATCTGGGCGATGCCGCCCACCGCGCCAGCCCGCAACTTGGCCAAGGGGCGAATATGGCGCTGCTTGATGCCATGGCACTGGCACAGGCGCTGCGGCAAGGCCCCGCCGATACCGCGGCGGAACGGCAGGCCCGGATGCGCCGCACACACGTTGCCGCCTATCAGGCGATGAGTGCCGCCTTCACCCCGATGTATCAATCCGACAGCCGTGTCCTGCCGCTGATCCGCGACCATCTTCTGGCGCCGCTGTCGCGCCTGCCGGGGGTGCGGCATCTGCTGACGGCGCTGGTCTCGGGCGATCTCATGCCGCCGCTCGGGCGCTGAGGCTGGACAAGCGGCTGCCAGAGGCTACCATCACAAGTGTCAGGAGGCGCCGATGAAAGAACCGTCGATCAACGTCCGGGGCGGCACGCTCGAACCCTGCTCGACCGCACCGCTCACCGGATTTTTCCGTGACGGCTGCTGCAATACCGGCCCGCAGGACCGGGGGCTGCACACGGTCTGCGCCCTGATGACGGCCGAGTTTCTGGCCCTGTCGAAATACCTTGGCAATGATCTGTCCACGCCCCGCCCGGAATATGGCTTTGCCGGGCTGAAACCGGGGGATCGCTGGTGCCTCTGCGCCGGGCGGTTCCTGCAGGCGCATGACGAAGGGGCGGCGCCGCTGGTCCGCCTGAACGCCACCCACGCCAACACCCTGCATGTCGTGCCGCTGGAGGTGCTGGAGCAATACGCGGCGGATTGACCTATTCCGCCGCCGCCCGCGCGGCACCCGGGCGCAGGGTGCCCTCATCGCGCATCAGATCCTCGATGAACACCGACAAAAGCTGTGACCGCCCCGAGACGCCCGCCTTGCGATAGATCGCATTGGTCTGCGCCTTGACGGTGCCTTCCGAGGTTTGCCGCAGCACCGCGATTTCGGCGGTGGACAGCCCCTTGATGGCGAAAAGCGCCACATCCGCCTCGGCCTTGGTCAGGGCCCATTCGCCGAACCGTTCCTGCAACAGATCCATGAAGGCACCCGAGGCACGGCGCAGCCGCTCTTCGGCCAGATGCCGTTCGCGCTGCGCCCGCCAAAGCGACAGCGCCCCCAGAACCACGCCCAGAAACAGCCCCAGCGCCGACAGAATTTCCAGCAACTCGCGGTATTGCCAGGCAAGAGGCCGCGACCACAGCGGAATATAGGACGACAGGATATCGGCAATGAAGAAGAAGGCGCTCAACGCCTGCACGATCAGAATGGCAAGGATGGCCCACGGGCGCTTCATGGACGCGCCCGGTCAGTCTTCGTCGTCATCGCCGCCGCCTGATCCGCTGTTGTCGTCGTCCCCCCCATCGTCTTCCTCGTCGTCGTCTTCCTCGTCGTCGTCTTTGTCATCATCCTTGTCGTCGTCGCTGTCATCGCCCTCCAGCGTGCCCGGAACCAGCCGGCCATCCGCCGCCGTCCAGACATCGCGCAAAATCTCTCCGGTATGGGGATTGAGGATGATCTCGCGCGATTCGCCACCGCGCCACGCAAGGATGCGCACCCGGCCCAGCAAGGTCCGCGAAGTGGTGATATCGGTATAGCCCTGCTTGCGCAGGCGACGGATGATCTTGTCGGCGAAATCGGCCGCAAAAGCGACGCTTGGCAAAAGCGCGGCGGCTGCCCCGACAAACAGGAACTGGCGACGTTTCATAGCTTCAGACCGATGATTTCGGCCCCCTTCTCAACCAGATGAGGCGGTCCGGCAAGGCCGAACCGCCCGTTGCAGTCAATCGAGCAGCATCTCAGCACGCAAGCTCAATCATCATCGCCGTCATCGTCACCGCCGTCATCATCGCCGCTGTCGTCATCACCGCTGTCGTCGTCGCCGCCATCGTCGTCACCGCTGTCATCATCACCGCTGTCGTCGTCATTGTCATCGTTGCTGTCGTCGTCGTCCTCGCCGTCACTGCGGCCACGCCCCTTGTCGTCATCCAGCTTCTCATCGCTGACAGTGCGCACTTCGACACCCGGACTCACGTCGTCGCCGGCCTGAACCTGTTCGGTTTCGGTTTTCAGAATGGCGCCGGTGACCAGATCATACAGCACTTCCACCTTCTGGCCGTCCTTGATCGCCTCGACCTTGGCCAGGGTTGGCCCCACCTTGATCTCGATGCGCGTATAGCCCTGGGCCTGATACTGCGCGACCAGATCATCGCTGGTGATTGCCGCATTCGAGAGCGTGGCGCTCATCATCAGCATGGCCGCGGCATGGAGGAACTTCGTTTTCATGTCCTGTCCTTTTCCTGTCTATGGCACCGGACGGAACATCCCCCCGGCATGACAGCAGGAAACACGGCAGATCAGGCGCCGGCTATTGACCGGGGGTTTAGCTTCGGCCCCCTGATCCCCAAGAAATAGGGCCATAAACCGCAGTTTATGCCGCGAAAACGAAATGGGCCGCCCCAAGGGCGGCCCGACCTTCGGATTGCGCTGACCTCAGACAGCCATCTGCACGCCCAGATGCTTGGCAACCGTGAAGATGTCCTTGTCGCCCCGGCCACACATGTTCATCACGATGATATGGTCCTTGGGCAGGGCCGGCGCGATCTTCATCACATGCGCCAGCGCATGGGAAGGCTCTAGCGCCGGGATGATTCCCTCCAGCTTGCCGCAAAGCTGGAACGCCTCCAGCGCCTCGGCATCGGTGATCGAGACATAGCTCGCCCGGCCGATGTCATGCAGCCAGCTATGCTCCGGCCCAATCCCCGGATAGTCGAGCCCCGCCGAAATCGAAAACCCTTCCAGAATCTGCCCGTCGCCGTCCTGCAACAGATAGGTGCGGTTGCCATGCAGCACGCCCGGCCGCCCGCCGGTCAGGCTGGCACAATGCTGCATCCGGTCGTCCACGCCCTTGCCGCCCGCCTCGACCCCGATGATGTTCACCGAAGGATCGTCAAGGAAGGGGAAGAACAGCCCCATCGCATTCGAGCCGCCGCCGATCGCCGCCACCACAGTATCGGGCAGCCGCCCCTCGCCTTCCTGCTCGGCCAATTGCCAGCGCACTTCCTTGCCGATGATCGACTGGAAATCGCGCACCATCGCCGGATAGGGATGCGGCCCCGCCACCGTGCCGATGCAATAGAAGGTGTCCCGCACATTGGTCACCCAATCGCGCAAGGCATCGTTCATCGCATCCTTCAGCGTGCCGCGACCCGAGGTCACCGGAATCACCTCGGCCCCCAGCAACTTCATGCGGAACACGTTCGGCGCCTGCCGCTCGACATCATGCGCGCCCATATAGACCACGCATTTCAGCCCGAACTTGGCGCAGACCGTTGCCGTCGCCACCCCATGCTGCCCCGCGCCGGTTTCGGCGATGATCCGGGTCTTGCCCATGCGGCGGGCAAGGATGATCTGCCCCAGCACATTGTTGATCTTGTGCGCGCCGGTGTGGTTCAACTCGTCGCGCTTCATATAGACCTTGGCACCGCCCAGATGCGCGGTCAGCCGCGGCGCGAAATACAAGGGGCTGGGGCGGCCGACATAATGCTTCCACAGATCGTCCATTTCCGCCCAGAAACTCGGGTCGGTCTTGGCATATTCATAGCGCTCTTCCAGATCGAGGATCAGCGGCATCAGCGTTTCCGACACGAACCGCCCGCCGAAGATGCCGAAACGCCCGGCTTCGTCCGGCCCCGTCATGAAACTGTTCAACCCGTCCTCGGCCATGGCCCACTCCCCGATGCTGCTGATCAGGGTGTAGCGCCCTTGACGCCCGGGGAAAAGGGGGGCGCTGCCCCCTCGCCCGTTCCGGGCTCTCCCCCGGGATATTTGGACCAAGATGAAAGCCCGCCCGTTCATCTTGGCCCAAATATCCCGCCGGAGGCACGCCCGAGCCGGTTGGTCGCAGGCCAGAGGCGAGAAAAAGAAATGCCGCCGTTTCGCAAGAAACGGCGGCGCAATAGTCTTCAATGCAAGGGGTCAGGCGCCCTTGGCCTCATCCGCCTCATAGGCTTCGATCACGCGGGCGACCAGCGGGTGGCGCACCACATCCTTCGAGGTGAAGTAGTTGAAGCTGACGCCCTTCACCCCTTTCAGAATGCGCTCGGCATCCTGAAGCCCCGAGGGCACGCCGCGCGGCAGGTCAATCTGGGTGCGGTCGCCGGTGATGACCATGCGGCTGCCCTCGCCCAGACGGGTGAGGAACATCTTCATCTGCATGGTCGTGGCGTTCTGCGCCTCGTCCAGCACCACGAAGGCATTCGACAGGGTGCGGCCGCGCATGAAGGCCAGCGGCGCAATCTCGATCCGCTTTTCCTCCATCAGCTTCTGCACCTGCTTGGCGGGCAGGAAATCGTTCAGCGCATCATAAAGCGGCTGCATGTAGGGATCGACTTTTTCCTTCATGTCGCCGGGAAGAAAACCCAGCCGCTCACCGGCCTCGACCGCGGGACGCGACAGGATGATCTTTTCCACCGCGCCAGAGATGAACATCGTCACCCCCACCGCCACCGCCAGATAGGTCTTGCCGGTGCCCGCAGGCCCGATGCCAAAGCCCAGCTCATTGGCGAAAAGGTTGGCCACATAGGTCTTCTGCGCTTCGGTCCGCGGCTCGATCGGTTTCTTGCGGGTGCGGATCTCGATGCCAGAGGCATTGAACATCTCGATCTGCTCGCCTTCGGCGCGGGGCGTGGCGGGCATCGGGCGGCCCATGCGGATCGCGCCGTCGATATCGCCCGCGGCAAGGCCGCGCCCGGCCTCAAGCCGGGCATAAAGCGCGCGCAGCACCGCCGCAGCCTGTTCGCGCGCCCCCTTGTCGCCGATCACCGACAGGCGATTGCCGCGTCGCAGGACATGCACCCCCATCTGGTGTTCGATCTGGGCGAGGTTCCGGTCATACTCGCCGCAGAGGTCGATAAGCAGCCGGTTGTCGGGGAATTCGAGAACGGTTTCCACGAGGTCTTCGGCACGGGTCGGGGGGGTCAGCGCGCTGATGCCCAAAGGGGTCTCCTTCTGTAAAAGGGCCGTAGGTCAAGTCTGCGTCCGCAGCGCCGATCAGGCAAGCCCCGTTTCGACGCCGGGCCAGCCTCTGCCCGTTTCGTGACATCCGGGTGACGTTTTTTCAGGCAACACCGTCGGCACGCCACAAGAGAAAGGGCCGCAGCACCGCTGCGGCCCCCGATCTGGTGGCAGAATTGCCCGGAAATCAGTTCCGGCGCCCCGGAACATAGTCTTTGACCGGCGCGGAATCCGTCTGGTAATTGCCAACCACCGTTCCCGGCGGATAGAGATTGTTGCAGACCGGCAGCCCCGAAACCGGGTCATAGCGGCGGCCGGAATAGCCTTCGGCGCCATCGTCGATGATCCAGCCCTGACAGCCATCGGGGTCATAGGCGATGGCGGCCTCGCCTTCACGCAGGCCGATCTTGTCACCGCCCGAATCCGATGCCGTGGCGATCACCGTATCGGCGCTTTTGGTATAGGGCGTCAGGCCATCGGTGCAGCCCGCGACCAGTGTCAGGCCCGCAAGCCCCAGAACAAGAAACGAGGTTTTTGCCATTTTCATCACCAGCGGTAGCAGACAACTTCAACGCGACGGTTCTTCTGCATCCCGGCAGCCGTGGCGTTGCTGGCGACAGGGCGGCGTTCGCCATAACCGATTTCGCGTTCGACCACGGCGCCGACCGACCGGGCCACCGCCGCCACCGCCGCCGCGCGGCGCTGTGACAAGCGGTCGTTATGGGCATCCGAGGCGCGGCTGTCGGTGTGGCCGTAGATGGCATAACCAAAAGCGCCGGACTTGCGGAAGAAACCCTCAAGCCGCTTGCGGCCCGAGGCAGTCAACTTGTGGCTGTCGGTGGCAAAGAGCGTATCGGTATTCTCGACAAGGCAGGTATTGCGCTTGAGGCAAACCGGCTTGCCGGTCTTGGGATTGACGCGGTCCAGCATATAGCCTTCGACACCGCCATCCGCCCACCAATGCATACAGCCGTCGTCGTCCAGCCAGACGCCCCATTCGATCTTGCCGTAGACATCCGGGGCGCCCTGCGCAAGCGTGGCGGACGCCCCCGCAAGACCGGCCGCAAGCACGGCCCCCCCCATTGCCAAACGGAACGCTATGGACAGAAATGCCATCGCCGCAGTCCCCCGATATTGCGATCTTTACGCCAAACTGAGGATTAGCCTTGCCGACCTGCCCCGGCGAACGCAAGCAAAATATAGACAATCTCGGGGCTTAACATCTAATTGTTGCGTCACCGGCGGCGGTTCGGCCCAAGGTGGTGGCGGAGTCAGCAAAGGCCGTCAGGGAATTCTTACAGCCGCCAAAGAGTTGGACGCCGAAGCTGAGACGCGCACGCGGACCAGCTCTCCGACCCGACCTTGCGGGTCTTCGACATGGACGGCGTGCAGGTGATCGGACTTGCCCACCATCTGCCCGGCAAGGCGGCCCGGCTTTTCATAAAGCACCCCCACCTCGCGGCCCACCATTGCCTCTTGCGCGGCGCGCTGCTGCGCCGTGATCAGCGCCTGCAAGGTCTGCAGCCGGTCATCGGCCAATGCCTCTTCGACCGGCGGTTTCTCGGCGGCGGGGGTGCCCGGGCGGGCGGAATATTTGAAACTGAAGGCCGAACCGAAGCCCACGGCGCGGATCAGCTCCATCGTGTCTTCAAAATCACGGTCGGTCTCGCCCGGGAAACCCACGATGAAATCGGACGACAGCAGGATATCCGGGCGCGCGGCGCGGATACGCTCGACCAGCCGCAGATATTGCTCGGCGGTATGTTTGCGGTTCATCGCCTTGAGGATGCGGTCGCTGCCCGATTGCACCGGCAGATGCAGATAGGGCATCAGCGCCGGCAGATCGCCATGGGCGGCAATCAGGTCATCCTCCATGTCATTGGGATGGCTGGTGGTATAGCGCAGCCGCTCCAGCCCCGGGATGGCCGCCAGTGCCCGGATCAGCCGGGCAAGGGTCCAGTCGCCGCCCTCGCCCGCGCCGTGATAGGCATTCACGTTCTGCCCCAGAAGGGTGATCTCACGCACGCCGCGTTCCACCAGCTTTGCCGCCTCATCCAGAATGCGGGCGCCGGGGCGGCTGACTTCGGCGCCGCGGGTATAGGGCACCACGCAAAAGGCACAGAACTTGTCACACCCCTCCTGCACGGTCAGGAAGGCGGTCGGGCCGCGCGGCGCCTTGCGGGCGGGAAGCAGGTCGAACTTGTCCTCGACCGGGAATTCGGTATCGACCTGCTGGCGCCCGGCCCACGCCATTTCCGGCAGCCGGTGATAGGCTTGCGGTCCCACCACCAGATCAACCAGCGGCATCCGCCGCAGAATCTCGTCGCCTTCGGCCTGCGCCACACAACCCGCCACCCCGATCTTGAGGTTCGGATTGGCCGCCTTCAGCGGCCGCAGGCGGCCAAGGTCGGAGTAAAGCTTTTCCGACGCCTTTTCGCGGATATGGCAGGTGTTCAGCAGCACCATGTCGGCGCCCTCGGCCTGATCGGTCAGAACATAGCCCTCGCCGCCCATGGCTTCGGCCATACGCTCGCTGTCATAGACATTCATCTGACAGCCATAGGTCTTGATGAAGAGCTTTCTGGGTTCGGTCATGGCATCCTCCGGCAAGCGGACGGCATAAGCCAAGATCGCGCGTTTCGCAACGCGGCAGGCTTGCAATGCACGCTGCCTTCACCGATTCTGTGCCCGATGGCCAAAGACCGGCTCAGGACACCGCATGAGATACGCATCCCTTTCCGCCTTCCTCGAACAGGGCAAGGCGGCCTTTGCCAAGGGCCCGCTCGCCCTGATCTTCGCCGAAGACCCGGTCGAGGTGGACACCACCCTGCGCCACCATCTGGCCGCGGGCTTTCCCCATGTCGCCCTGTTGGCCCCTGAAGGGATCGAGGTTCCGCCCGCGCTTGAGGCGCTGGTGCATCGCGTGATGCTGGATGTTCACCGCGAGAATGCGGTGTTCGATGCCATCAATGCGGTGATCGCCGCCGCGCCAGAGATTTGGCTCTATTACTGCTACAACGCCGAATACCTGTTCCACCCCTTTTGCGAAACGCGCAATGTCCGCGAACTGATCGCCTTTCACGTCGAAGAGCGGCGGACGGCGATGCTGTCCTATGTCATTGATCTTTATGCCGACGATCTGGGGCAACATCCCAATGCCGTCTCGCTTGAACGGGCGCATCTGGACAGGTCGGGTTATTACGCGCTGGCCCGGCCCGATCCGGCCAACCACAATTACCCCAAAGAGCGGCAACTGGATTTCTTTGGCGGGTTGCGCTGGCGGTTTGAAGAGCATGTGCCGGTGATCCGCCGCAAGATCGACCGGATCGCGCTGTTCAAGACCGCGCCCGGACTGGTGCTGCGCGGCGATTACACCTTTTCGGACGAGGAATATAATACCTACGCATGCGCGTGGCACCACAACATCACCACCGCCATTGCCAGCTTCCGCACCGCCAAGGCCCTGCGCAGCAACGCCGGGTCGATGTTCGACATCCATGATTTCAGTTGGCACAATTCGGTGCCGTTCCAGTGGCACAGCCAGCAACTGATGGACCTTGGCCTGATGGAACCGGGTCAGTGGTTCTGACGCCCGCCTTGCCCGCCCCCGTCTAGCCCTGCCGCCGGAAAGTCAGGTAATGCGGTTCGCGCCCCTCGCGCAGCGCCTTTTGTTCATAGCGAGTGGAATACCAGTCGGCCCATGCCCCACCCAACCCCGCCTCTGCAATCAGGTCGAAGCCGGCCTGCGGCACCTCTTCCAGCGTCTGGCGGACGTAATCGGGAATGTCGGTGGCCACCCGGAATTCGGCCCCCGGCGCCATCACCCGCGCCAAAAGCGCCAGATAGCCGGGCGTCACAAAACGGCGGCGGTGGTGGCGGGCCTTGGGCCAGGGGTCGGGGTAATTCAGGAAAACCTTGCTGACACTGGCTTCGGGCAGCACATCGAAGAGGTCGCGCACATCGCCCGGATGCAGCGCAAGGTTCTGTACCCCGGCCTTGCGGATCTTGCCCAAAAGCATGGCAATGCCGTTCACGAAAGGCTCGGCCCCGATCAGGAAGACCTGCGGATTGGCCGCGGCCATATGCACCAGATGCTCGCCGCCGCCAAAGCCGACCTCAAGCCACAACGGACGCCCGCCGGTGAAATCCAGCGACACGGCATCGCGCCCGGGGTTTTCAGCCGGGGTCACGCCCTTGAGGCGCAAGGGCTCAAGATCGGTTTCCAGATAGTCCTTCTGGCTGGCGCGCAGGGTCTTGCCATGCACGCGGCCATAGAAGTTCCGCCGTTCACCCTGCCCTGCCGTGCTGTCCATCTGTCCCTCCGGGTCGCGGCGGCCTCTTCGCAGGCGCGGGGGCGCGGGTCAAGGGCGGGGCGCCGCGGCTATTGCTGCACGGCGCCAACCGGACCGGGCGCCCCCGCCACAGGCGGATAACCTTCATAGCCTTCGTTGGGATCGGTGCCGTCCTGCCCGTCAGCCCCTTCGCGCGCCACGGCCTGAAACATCCCGCGCTCCACCTCGTGCAGATAGGGGATCAGCAGGAGGATCGGCGGATTTTCCCGCTCGATATAGGTCTTGGCGCGGCGCATCGCGTCACGCCGCAGTTCGGCAGGCAGCCGGTCCAGTCTTGTATCTGGCGCCCGGCTGATCGGCGACCAGCGCGGGCCACCCAGCCAGACGGCGGCGAACATGACCTTGGCCCGGACATCATCGGTGCCGCCGACGATCAGGCTGTCATAGAACATACGGTGGACTTCCTGCCATGTCGCCTTGTGAAAAACCGGGCCATCCTCGTTGCCGATGCCGCACCAGGCGTCATGCATCGCGGCGGCATTGGCGAATTCCCGGCTGCGCGGATTGCCGACGATGGGCACGAAGATCTGCGGGATCGAGGCGCCATCGGTCAGCGTGCCGGTGGGTGCCGTCCAGCCCCGGCCTTCGCCATCGACAAATTCAAGGCTGCGCGCCGTGGGGTGGAACACATAGGGCCGGCCTGCAATCTCGACCTTTTCCGGCTGCAATTTCACTGGCGAGTTGCGGAAGTAACACCCTGCCCCCGCACCCACCGGGCATTCCCGGCTGTTGGCGGGCAGCGTGCGCGCAGCGGTGGGCAGATCGGCGGGAACGCAGGCGGTCAGAAGGGCAAAGGTGCCAAAGGCGGGCAGAAGGCGCGAAAAGATCATGGGACAACCGTTTGAAGTGCTGCCCATGGCTAATGCAAAGGCGCGCCCTCTGGCAAGGGCGCGCCCGGTTTGCAGCGCCAAAAGCGGTCAGACCGCTTTTTTCAGCGCCTCGACCAGATCGGTCTTCTCCCAGGAGAAGCCACCATCCGCCTCGGGTGCGCGGCCGAAATGGCCATAGGCGCTGGTGCGGGCATAGATCGGACGGTTCAGTTGCAGATGCTCGCGGATGCCGCGCGGGGTCAGGTCCATGACCTCGGCCACAGCCTTTTCGATCTGGGCGGCATCCACCTGCCCGGTGCCATGGGTATCGACATAGATCGACAGCGGCTTGGCCACACCGATGGCATAAGACACTTGCAGCGTGCAGCGGTCCGCCAGCCCGGCGGCCACCACGTTCTTGGCCAGATAGCGCGCGGCATAGGCCGCCGAACGGTCAACCTTGGTCGGGTCTTTGCCGCTGAAGGCGCCGCCACCATGGGGCGCCGCGCCGCCATAGGTATCAACGATGATCTTGCGGCCCGTCAGGCCCGCATCGCCATCCGGCCCGCCGATGACAAAGGTTCCGGTCGGGTTGACGTGCCATTCGGTCTTCTTGGTCAGCCAGCCTTCGGGCAGAATCTCGCGGATATAGGGCTCCACGATGCCGCGGATCACCTTGGAGGTCTGCCGCTTCGACGTGTGCTGGGTGGACAGCACGATTGAAGTCACCTCGACCGGCCTGCCACCTTCATAGCGCAGGGTGAGCTGGCTTTTGGCATCCGGGCCCAGTGTCGGCTCGGCACCCGATTTGCGCACCTCGGCCAAGCGGCGCAGGATGGCATGGGCATATTGGATCGGCGCCGGCATGAACTCGGGCGTCTCACGGGTGGCATAGCCGAACATGATGCCCTGATCGCCGGCGCCGTCGCGGTCCACGCCTTGGGCGATATGGGCCGATTGTTCGTGCAGATAGTTGTGAACCTTGATCTTTTCCCAGTGGAACTTCTTCTGTTCATAACCGATGTCGCGCACGGCATCGCGCACGATGGCCTCGACCCGGCCCACCATCTCGCGGGTCTTTTCCTTGGTGGACAGCCCCACCTCGCCGCCGACAACCACCCGGTTTGTGGTGGCAAAGGTCTCGCAGGCGACGCGGGCGTTCGGCTCTTCGGTCAGGAAAGCATCCAGCACCGCATCGGAAATACGGTCGCAAACCTTGTCGGGATGGCCCTCGGAAACCGATTCCGAGGTGAAAACATAGTTCTGACGGCTCATGGGAAGCGCTCCATTGGGATCATTCCGCCTCGCCAGGAAGCCGTTGAGGCGGATCGCAAGCTGCCTAGGCGCTTTGCGGCGCAGGGTCAAGCAAGGCTGTGGCGGCGGCGCCAGATGGCCAGCCCCAGCAGACCCGCCAGCAACAAAAGCACCGGAATTTCGCCAAAACGGGCATAGGGCGTGGCCGACAGCGCACCCGGAAGCGCCACATCCAGCGCGCCTTCGGTGCCGAAGGGCAAGGCGGCAACCTGCCGCCCGCGTGCGTCATAAACGGCGGTGACCCCGGTATTGGCCGCCCGTGCCAATGGCAGCCCGAACTCCACCGCGCGCAGCCGGGCAAGGGCCGCGTGTTGAAACGGGCCGGTCAGGGTGCCGAACCAGGCGTCATTGGTCACCTGCAACAGCCAGCCGGGGCGGCTGGCGGCGGCGCGGATGTCCTGCGGAAAGACCGCCTCATAGCAGATCAGCGGCAAAATCTCGCCCAGTTTGCCCCCCAGATCCATAATTTGGGGGCCGGGACCAGCCGTATAGCTCGCCCCCGCCTGCGAGGCGAAGGCGCGCAGCCCGAACAGCCGATAGGCCAGATCGCCCGCAGGAATATACTCGCCAAAGGGCACCAGATGCGCCTTGTCATAGCGCGCGATTTCGGTGCCGTCCGGGGCGATGACCGTCAGGCTGTTCCACGCCTGCTCACCCGCAACCCGCTGCAACCCCAGCGCCACCGGCGCGCCACCCGCAGCAGCCGCGATCATGCCGGCAATCTCGGGGTGGCGGTCCAGAAGATAGGGCAGCGCGGTTTCCGGCCAGACCACCAGATCTGGCACGGCCCCTTGCGGCGCCGACAGCCGCAAAAGCCGGTCGAAATGCGTCGCGGCAAGGTCGGGATCCCATTTCAGCCGCTGTTCCGCATTGGGCTGCACCAACCGCAGGGTTACACCCGGCGCCGCCGGATCAGGCTGCGACAGGGCAATCAGCCCCCAGCCCCAGCCCGCCGCCACCTGCGCCGCCGCCATCAGCGCCCCGGGCCAGCGCGGGCTGGCCAGCCCCGCCGCCGCCAAAAGCGTCAGCAGTGTCAGCCCATAGCCGCCAAACAGCGCCGCCCCCTGCAAAACCGGCGTGTGAAACCAGACATGGCCCGGCAAGGCCCATGGAAACCCGGTCAGCACATGGCCGCGCAGCATCTCGGCAAGGGTCAGCGCGGCAACCAGCCCCAACGCGCCCGGCACGAACCGCCGCGCCAGCACCGCCACCCCGGCCCAGAACAACGCCAACCCGAAGGCCAGCCCGACCAAGGCAAAGGGGGCCATCCAGCCATAGGTCTCCGGCTCGACCATGAAAGGCTCGACAATCCAGTTCAGCGCGACGGCAAAATGCCCCGCCCCGCCGAACAGCGCGAGCCAACCCGCGCCCCGCGGCGCCCGCAGCACCAGCCGGATCAGCGCCGCAAAGCCGGCAAGCGCGGCAGGCCACCAGCCCAGCGGCTCTTGCCCCAGCGCAGCGACAGCGCCCGCCGCTGCGGCAAGGGCCACGGGCCGCAGCCCCGGCCAGCCTGCGCGCAGCGCCTTCATCTCATTCAGCCACGGCAGCCGGGGTTTCGGCAGGGGCAACCCCGGGCAGGCGCACCCGCAGCCGCTTGATCCGGCGGGCGTCGGCGTCGATCACCTCGAACTCCACGCCGCTTTCATGGGTCACGATCTCGCCCCGCGCGGGCACCCGGCCAGTGCGCAGAAAGACCAGCCCGCCCAAAGTGTCGATCTCGCTGTCATCCTCGTCCTGACGCAGGCGCAGGCCGATGGCCGCCTCGAACTCTTCCAGCGGGGTCAGCGCCTGCGCGACATAGACCCCCGGCTTTTCCTCTTTCCAGAGGGCGCCCTCGGCCTCGTCATGTTCGTCCTCGATCTCGCCGATCACGGTTTCGATCAGGTCTTCGATGGTGACCAGACCGTCCACCCCGCCATATTCGTCGATCACCAGCGCCATATGCACCCGGTCGCGCTGCATCTTCTGCAAGAGCGTGCCCGCAGGCATCGACGGCGGCGCGAACAACACCGGGCGCAACAGCCGCTTGAGGCTGAACCGCGCCGAGGCGCCAAAGCCGTGCTGCAACGCCAGATCCTTGAGCAGAACCAGCCCTTGCGGATGGTCCAGCGTGCCCTTGTAAACCGGCAGGCGGCTGAAGCCATGTTTGCGGAACACCTCGACCAGCTCATCCTTGCCGATGTCCAGCGGCACCGCGACGATTTCCACCTTGGGGATGGCCACATCATCCACCCGCATCCGGCGCAGATTGCCCAGACCCGGGTGCAACGCGGTTCCGCCGCCGCCCGCCGCGGCCCCTTGCCCCGACCGCTCTGCATCCTGTGGAGAAAGCGCGTCAAGCAGACGCCCGAAAAATCCGCGTGTCGGAGGCTCTTCGCCCTCGCTTCTGTCTGCCACGCGCGGCGCTACAGAAGAGTCTTCGTTCGTACTGCCCATTGGTCCTTGGTCCGAAGGCGCCCGTCCGGGGGCGCAGTTATGAATATGGGTCAGAAAGGCCAAGGCGCGCAAGTATCGCCACCTCGGTTGCTTCCATCAGATCGCCGTCGTCGGGCTCAACATGGTCATAGCCCAGCAGATGCAGAAACCCATGCACCACCAGATGGGTGGCATGATCCGCCATCGGCTTGCCCGCCGCAGCGGCCTCTGCCGCGCAGGTTTCATAGGCCAGCGCGATATCGCCCAACTCCTCGGGGTCATCGGGGTCGCCCGGCTCGGGCAGATCGGGCGCGGTGCCGGGGGTTTCTGCCGCACGCTCCTCGCTGGGCCAGGACAGCACATTGGTCGGCTGCGGCTTGCCGCGAAAATCGGCGTTGAGTTCGGCAATGCGGGCATCGTCGCAGCCCATCAGGCAGAGGGTGAAGCCCGCCTGCCCAAGGCCCAGTTCCTCAAGCGCCGCCACAACAGCGCGGGTTGCCAGCGGCTCAAGCCCCAGCGCCTCCCAGCGGTCATCCTCGATGACGATATCAACCAGCGGTTCCATGGCCGCGCCCTATCCTTTGTGCTGCGCCACGGCAAGCGGCAGGCCGCCGCATGGGCGGATCACAGCGCCTTCTTGTAGCCCAGATGGCTTTGCTCATAGCCCAGCCGGTCATAAAAGGCATGGGCGCGGTGGCGGCTCTTGTCGGTGGTCAACTGGATCAGCACCGCCCCGGCGGCGCGGGCGCGCGCCTCGGCCTCGGCCATCAACAGCGCCCCGACGCCAGAAGACCGCAGGTCTGCCGCGACGCGCACCGCCTCGACCAGCGCGCGGGTGGCGCCCTGCCGCGACAGGCCGGGCAGCAGGGTCAATTGACAGGTGGCCACGATCCGGCCCGCCTGCTCCCCCACGATCAGATGCTGCGCCGGGCTGGTGACAATCGCGTCAAAGGCGGCAAGATAGGGCGCCATGTCAGCCGTTTCGCGGGCCGCACCCAGTGGATCATCGGCCAGCATCGCCACCAAAGCCGGCACATCGCCGCGCCGGGCAAGGCGAAAGGTCACAGCCATGCGCCGCGCCCCGTGCCCACCGCCGCCGCAACCGTGGCGAAACCGCCGCGCGCCAGCGCCGCATCCAGCCCCCGCGCCACCCGCGGCACCAGCGACATGCCCTGATAGACCATCGCCGAATAAAACTGCACCACCGAGGCGCCGGCGCGGATCTTCTGATAGGCGTCTTCGGCCGAAGAAATGCCGCCCACGCCCACCAAAGGCAACTTTCCTTCGGTCAGTTGCGAAAGCTGCGCCAGAACCCGGGTAGACTTTTCGAACAACGGCACGCCGGAAAGGCCGCCAGCCTCGGCCTTGCTTACACTTTTCAAACCTTCGCGCGACAGCGTGGTGTTGGTGGCAATGATCGCATCCAGACCGGAGGCCAAAGCCACTTCGGCAATCTCGGCCAGCTCATCGCCGCCCAGATCGGGCGCGATTTTGAGAAAGACCGGAATGCGCCGCGCCAACCCGCTGCGCACCTCCATCACCCCCGCCAAGAGCGCCGACAGCGCCGCCCGCCCCTGCAGGTCGCGCAGCCGTTCGGTGTTGGGGGAACTGACGTTGACGGTGGCGAAATCGACATGCGGGCCGCAGATGGCCAGCACCCGGGCGAAATCGGCGGCACGGTCGGCACTGTCCTTGTTGGCGCCAAGGTTCAGCCCCACCGGAACCGGCCCCTGCGGACGGGCGGCCAGCCGGGCCGCAATCGCCTCGGCGCCCTCGTTGTTGAAACCGAAACGGTTGATCACCGCCCGATCCTCGGTCAGGCGGAACAGACGCGGCTGCGGATTGCCCGGTTGCGGGCGCGGCGTCGCGGCCCCCACCTCGACAAAACCAAAGCCCGCCCGCGTCAGCGGCGCAATCGCGGTGGCGTTCTTGTCATATCCCGCCGCCAGCCCCACCGGATTGGGCAGCGACATCCCCGCCAGCGTGCAGGCCAGCCGCGCCGAAGTCACCACCCCCGGCAAGGGCACCAACCCCGACCGCAGCGCCGTCAGCGACAGACCATGCCCCCGCTCGGGGTCGATCCGGTGCAACAGGGCAAGGCCCAGACGTTCGGTCAGGCTCAAAACACACCTTCGGGAAAAATATGACCGCTGGCGCCAAGGGGCAGCGACTTGTCCCAGACCACATCGGCAAGGGTCAACACGCGGAAGAGATGCGGGAAAAGCGCCCCACCCCGTGACGGCTCCCATTTCAGGGCCGCCCCCAGACGGGCAGCATCGCAGGCCACCAGCACAAGGTCGCTTTCGGTGGCAAAATGGCGGGCTGCCGTCTCGGCCAGTTGCGGCGCTGCGGAAAAATGGATGAACCCGTCGGCCAGATCGACGGGCGCCCCGGCGGTCTCGCCCGCGGCGCGGAAAGCATCCCATTCGGGGCGGCGGAAAATCTTGTAGATCAGCATGGCGCGGTGATGCCCCGTTGTGCCCTGCGGGTCAATGGGCAAGGGCGTCTGGGGGCAAGGCATCGCCGCCCCGTCACGGGCCTGTCACCCCTTCAGACGAAAGCTTTTGACAGGTGGCACGGCAAAGGCCGACCATCGCCCCACTCCACGCAGCCAAGAGGTTACGCAGATGAGTCGTTTTACCCGTCTTTCCACGCTTTCGCTTCTCGCCACGCTCGGCGCCGCTCCGCTTGCCGCCGAAACGATCAAGATCACCCTGCTGGGTGTCGGCGATGTCTATAATTTTCAGGACGAGGATGGCCGCGGCGGCTTTGCCCGCCTGAATGCCGTTGCCAAGGCCGAACGTGCCGCCAATCCCAACACGCTTTATCTTTTCAACGGCGACATGCTGTCGCCCTCGCTCGCCTCGGGGTTCGACAAGGGGCAGAACACCGTCGATTTCACCAATCTGGTGCCGTTCGACCTTGCGGTGCCCGGCAACCATGAATTCGACTTCGGCCCCGACCTGTTCATGGAACGGATGAAGGGCTCGAAATACCCTTGGGCCGCCATCAACATCACCAAGGATGACGGCAGCCCGATCGAAGGTTTGGGCGGTGTCATGGTCAAGGAACTGGCCGGGCTGAAGATCGCGCTGATCCCGGTGGCGCAGGATACCTCGCCCGAGGTCTCTTCGACCGGCAGCCTGAAATTCCTGCCCACGGTGGACAGCGCCATTGCCGCCGCCAAGGACGCCCGTGATCAGGGCGCCGATCTGGTGGTAGGCGTGGTGCAGACCAATATGGACAATGACCGCGCCCTGATCGCCAGCCACGCCTTCGACGTGATCCTGTCGGGTGACGACCACTCCTATGCCACCGCCTATGACGGGGTGACGGCCTATGTCGAAACCTCGGTGGATGCACAGCTTCTGTCGCCCATCGACCTGACGGTCGAGGTCACCGAAAAGGACGGCAAGCGCACGGTCAAATGGACCCCCGCCTTCCGCTTCATCGACACCGCCACGGTCGAGCCTGACCCCGAAAGCCAGGCATTGGCCGACAAGCTGACCGCCGATCTGGATGCGGCGCTGAATGTCGAGATCGGCACGCTTGAGGCGCCGCTTGATTCGCGGCGCAACATGGTGCGCGGCGAAGAGACGACCATGGGCAACCTGATCGCCGATGCGATGCGGGCCCAGACCGGCGCCGATATCGCCATCATGAACGGCGGCGGCATCCGGGGCGACCGCACCTATGACGCAGGCACCAAGCTGACCCGCCGCGACATCCTGACCGAACTGCCCTTCGGCAATGTCACCGTGGTCACCGAACTGCCGGGTTCGCAGGTGCTGCTGGCGCTGGAAAACGGCGTGAGTCAGGTCGAAAAGGGTGCCGGCCGGTTTGCACAGGTCTCGGGCCTGAGCTATGCGTTTGACGCTTCCGCCCCGGCGGGCAGCCGGGTCAGCGAGGTCATGGTGGCGGGTGCGCCGCTTGAAGCCGACAAGCTTTATACCGTCGCGGTCAACGATTACATCCTCGGCGGCGGCGATGGCTATGCAGCCCTCGGCGGCGGGCGGCTGGTGACCGATACCGGCGGCGGCGCCTTCGTGGCCAATGACGTGATGGCCTATGTCGAGAAACTCGGCACCGTGAACCTGGCCCCCGAAGGCCGGATCAAGAAGCTGGGCAACTGATCGCCCCTGCCCCGCAGCGGATGGCTTGAGCCTGCCGCTGCGGGGTGCTATCTGTCGGCACAGCGCGGGTGTTGTGTAATGGTAAGACCTTAGCCTTCCAAGCTAAAGACACGGGTTCGATTCCCGTCACCCGCTCCAATCCCTCAGCCAGCAACCGCCGCCGGGTCCATCCAGAACGGCTCGAACACATTGCCGTCGGGATCGGCAAAGCAGCGCTGATACATGAACCCGTGATCCTCGGCCGGACGCACCTCGCGCCCGCCATGGGCCAGCGCCGCCGCCGCCATCACATCCACCGCCGGCCGGCCCTCGCAACTCAGCGCCAGCAGAACCGCCGTCTCGCGCGCCGGATCGCCCACCGGCAGGGCGCAGAAGCCGGCGAAACGGTCACGCGCCAGCACCATCAGGTAAATCGTTTCCGAGACCACCACACAGGCGGTATCCGGGCCGGAAAACTGCTCGTTGATGGCAAAGCCAAGGCTTTCATAAAACCGCCGCGCCCGGGGAATGTCGCTGACGGGCAGATTGACAAAGATCATGCGGGACATGGCACCACCTCCTGTTGCCCCCCGATCCTGTCGCAACCGGCGACACCGGGCAACAGAAACTTAGCACAAGCGCTAACTATATACCTTCATCTTGGCCCAAATATCCCCGCCGGAGGCACCGGAGGCAAGCGGCCCCGCCGCGCGGCCGACGCAAAAGAAATGCCGCCGTTTCGCAAGAAACGGCGGCGCAGTCAGATCACCTTCGCAAAGGATCAGAGGTTTTCCTGCTGCGGCATCCCCAGCACATGATAGCCGCTGTCCACATGCACCACCTCGCCCGTGGTGCAGGCACCGTAATCGGAACAGAGCCAGACCGCCGTGCCGCCGATCGCCTCCAGCGTGGCGTTTGACCGCATCGGGGCATTCGCCTCGGTGTGGCGGAAGGTGGCCCGCGCCCCGCCGATGGCCGCCCCGGCCAGCGTCTTCATCGGGCCGGGCGAGATCGCATTGACCCGCACCTGCTGCGGCCCGAGGTCATTGGCCAGATAGCGGGTGGCCGATTCCAGCGCCGCCTTTGCCACGCCCATCACGTTGTAATTCGGCGTCACCCGGTTCGACCCGGCATAGGTCAGGGTGATCAGGCTGCCGCCATTCGGCATCATCTCGGCCGCGCGGCGCGACACGTCGATGAACGAAAAACAGGAAATCGCCAGCGAATTGCTGAAATTGCCGCGGGTCGTATTGATGAACCGCCCGGTCAGCTCGTTCTTGTCGGAAAAGGCGATGGCATGGACCAGAAAGTCCATCGTCCCCCAACGGTCCTTCAGCGCGCCGAAACAGGCGTCCAGACTGGCGTCGTCGGTCACATCGACATCGACCAGAAAATCCGACCCGACCGAGGCCGCCAACGGCTCCACCCGCTTGCCGAACGCCTCTCCCTGATAGGAAAAGGCCAGTTCGGCACCCTCGGCAGCCAGCGCGCGGGCAATGCCCCAGGCAATCGAGCGTTCATTGGCGACGCCCATCACGAGGCCGCGCTTGCCCTTCATCAGATCGGCCATCCGGCGTCTCCCCTATGACTTTGTGAAATCTCAGCCGAGGTATTTGCTCATCACCAGCGTCGCATTGGTGCCGCCAAAGCCGAAGCTGTTGGACAGAACCGAATCCAGCTTCACCCCCTCGCGCAGTTCGGTCACGATTTCCGAGGGGTCCAGCGCGGGGTCCAGCGTGGTGACATTGGCCGAAGCCGCGATGAAATCACCGTTCATCATGATCAGCGAATAGATCGCCTCCCACACGCCCGCGCCGCCAAGGCAATGCCCGGTCAGCGATTTGGTCGATGCGATGGGGGGCGTGGCACCCTTGCCAAAGACGCGGCGGATCGCCTCGACCTCGACCACATCGCCGACCGGCGTGCTGGTTCCGTGGCTGTTGATATAGTCGATCTGCCGCCCCGCAGGCAGGGTGGACAGCGCAAGCCGCATTGCGCGCTCGCCGCCCTCGCCGCTGGGGGCCACCATGTCCTGACCGTCGGAGGTGGCGCCGTAGCCGGTGACTTCGCCATAGATCTTGGCGCCGCGCGCAAGGGCGTGGTTCAGCTCTTCCAGAACCACAACACCGCCGCCGCCCGCGATGACAAACCCGTCGCGGGTCGCGTCATAGGTGCGGCTGGCCGTGGCGGGCGCGTCATTGTATTTCGACGACATGGCCCCCATCGCGTCGAACAGGCAGGACAGGGTCCAGTCCAGCTCTTCGCCCCCGCCGGCAAAGACGATGTCCTGCTTGCCCATCTGGATCAGTTCCGTTCCGTTGCCGATGCAATGGGCGGATGTCGAGCAGGCCGATGTGATCGAATAGTTCACGCCCTTGATCTTGAACGGCGTGGCAAGACAGGCCGAAACGGTCGAGGACATCCCCTTGGTCACAGAGAACGGACCGATCCGCTTCGGCGCGCCGGTCTCGCGGACGATGTTATGCGCCTTGAAGAATGCCTTGGTCGAGGGCCCGCCCGAACCGACGATGATCCCCGTGCGGTCGTTCGACACTTCGGCATCGGTCAGGCCGGCATCGGCAATCGCCTGCCGCATCGAGATATAGGTATAGGCCGCGCCGTCCCCCATGAACCGCAGGTCGCGCTTGTCGATCAGATCCTCGATCACCACCTTCGGCGTGCCGTGAACCTGGCAGCGGAACCCGCGTTCGGCATAGTCGGGCGCAAAGACGATACCGGACTTCCCGGCGCGAAGGCTGGCCTCAACCTCGGCCACATCGTTGCCGATGGACGAGACGATACCGATCCCGGTGATGACGACGCGACGCATGGGCGTTCCTCCTTGGGTGTCAGGTTGCCGACAGGGCGACCTTCATGTCCTTGACGAGATAGATCGTTTCGCCGTCCGCCTCGACGCGGCCATCGGCCACGCCCATGGTCAGGCGGCGGGTCTGAATGGCCTTGGTGAAATCGACGTAGTAGGTCAGCTTCTTGCGGTCGGGCCGCACCATGCCGGTCAGCTTCACTTCACCGACGCCCAGCGCATAGCCCCGCCCCTGCCAGCCGCGCCAGCCCAGGTTGAAGCCGGTCAATTGCCAGAGACCGTCAAGGCCAAGGCAGCCCGGCATGATCGGGTTACCCGGAAAATGGCAGTCAAAGAACCACAGGTCCGGCGTGATGTCGAACTCGGCCACGACATGGCCCTTGCCATGCTCGCCGCGATCTTCGGAAATGTCGGTGATGCGGTCCATCATCAGCATCGGCGGCGCCGGAAGCTGCGCATTGCCCGGCCCGAACAGCTCGCCGCGTGCGCATTTCAGAAGGTCGTCCTTGTCGAAACTCGTCGGATAGCCGCCCATGCCTGCTCTGATCCCCCCGGCCTGACCCCGTGCCCCGGCCCGCTTCCCCCCGTGTAACAGAGGCAGCGAAGGGGAAGCAAGGGCGGGGGGCAGGCGCGGGTCGCGGGGGCCGGACGGCTTTTCAATTGAAATGCACCGGATATGTCCTTTATATGAAGACATGAGCCTGCCAGACCCTCTTCAAGCCGAAACCCGCACATCTGCATGGCTGCAGCGGGGGGGCCTGCGCCCGACGCGGCAGCGTCTGGCGCTGGCGGCGCTGCTTGTGGGCGACGGGCAGGACCGGCATGTTACTGCCGAAGGGCTTTATGCCGCCGCGGCGGATGCCGGAGAAAAGGTCAGCCTTGCCACCGTCTACAACACCCTGCGCGCCTTTTGTGAGGCGGGCCTGGTGAACGAGGTGGTGGTGGACGGCTCGCGCAGCTATTTCGACACGCGGCTGGACGACCATCCGCATTTCTACTGGGAAGACAGCGCCAGCCTGACCGATGCCCCGGCCTCGGAACTGCGCATCGCCACCCTGCCGGAGGCGCCCCCGGGCACCGAGATTGCCCGCGTAGATGTGGTGATCCGCCTGCGGCGGGCGTAGGCGCCGGAGAGTCGGGGTAAACCCCTACCTACCCCGCAAACCATAGGTCGGGGTTCACCCCGACCCACCAGCAACCCGCATGCCGCGGCAACTCCCGACCTACCCGCAACCCGCATGCCGGGGTTTGCCCCGCCCCACTCGCAAACCACATGCCGCGGCAAACCCCGACCCACTCGCAAACCGTAGGTCGGGGTTCACCCCGACTCCGCTTCACCATCACCGCTACCACCATCGCGGGATGGACCCCTCCGGGCGCTTGCGCTATCAGCGGGCGGCGAAACGAGGAGATGCGCATGTCCGGCCATGGCCAAGCACAACCGATGATCGCATCGAAGTCGGGGCCGCTCAGTGGCACCGCATCGGTGCCGGGTGACAAGTCGATCAGCCATCGCGCGCTGATCTTCGGGGCGATGGCCGTGGGCGAGACGCGGATTTCCGGCCTGCTGGAAGGGCAGGACGTGCTGGACACCGCCAAGGCGATGCAGGCTTTCGGCGCCACGGTCACCCGCCACGGCCTGGGCGACTGGACGGTGAACGGGGTCGGCGTCGGCGGGTTTCAGGAACCGGCGGATGTGATCGACTGCGGCAATTCGGGAACCGGGGTGCGGCTGATCATGGGCACCATGGCGACCACGCCGATCACCGCGACCTTCACCGGCGATGCCTCGCTCCGCAAGCGGCCGATGGGCCGCGTGACCGATCCCCTGTCGCTCTTCGGCACCCGCGCCTATGGCCGCAAGGGCGGTCGCCTGCCGATGACCGTGGTGGGCGCCGCTGCCCCCGTGCCGGTGCGCTATGCCCTACCGGTCGCCTCGGCGCAGGTGAAATCTGCCGTGCTGCTGGCCGGGCTGAATGCCCCGGGCGAGACGGTGGTGATCGAAAAGGAACCCACCCGCGACCATTCCGAGCGGATGCTTCTGGGCTTCGGCGCCACGCTGAATGTGGAAAAGACCGCCGAGGGCCATGTCATCACCCTTCTGGGCCGCCCCGAACTGCGCCCGCAAACCGTGGCCGTGCCGCGTGATCCGTCCTCTGCCGCCTTCCCGGTCTGTGCCGCGCTGATCGTCGAAGGCTCGGATATTCTGGTGCCGGGCGTCAGCCAGAACCTGACGCGCAACGGGCTTTACCTCACCCTGGTCGAGATGGGCGCCGATATCGCCTTCCTCAACCCACGCGAAGAGGGGGGGGAGCCGGTCGCCGATCTGCGCGTCCGCTTCAGCGGCAACATGAAGGGCATCGAGGTGCCGCCGGAACGTGCGCCGTCGATGATCGACGAATATCCCATCCTGTCAGTCGTCGCCTCTTTTGCCGTTGGCAAGACGGTGATGCGCGGTGTCAAGGAACTCCGCGTCAAGGAAAGCGACCGGATCGACGCCATGGCCCGCGGGCTGGAAGCCTGCGGCGTGCGGGTGGAAGAGGATGAGGATACGCTGATCGTCCACGGCATGGGCGCGGGCGGGATGCCCGGGGGCGCCACCTGCGCCACCCATCTCGACCACCGCATCGCCATGAGCTTCCTTGTCGCCGGCATGGCGGCCAAGGCGGACATCGCGGTGGATGATGCCTCGCCCATCCTGACCTCTTTCCCGATCTTCGAGGGACTGATGACCGGCCTCGGCGCCAGCCTGCGGCGGGGCTGACCATGCTGGGCCGCCTGACCTATCTGGCGCTGGCGGCGGTGGTTCTGGCGCTTTGGGCGCTGATGGTCACGGTCACCGGCCCGGCCATCCGCAAGGCGGCTGGCGGGTTGGCACCCTTCGATCTGCGGATCACCGGCTATGATCTGGCAGAGGTGCAGACCTTTCTGGGCCGGATCAGCGCCCCGGGGCGGGATCTGTATCTTGAGGCGCAGATGCGGCTGGATACGCTGTTCCCGGTGCTGCTGGGCCTGTTTCTCACATGGTCCTTCGTGGTGCTTTACCCGCGGCTTCCGGCCATTGGTCTTGCCATCATCGCCATGGCAGGGGCCGGGGCGGACCTGCTGGAAAACGCCCGTGTCGCCGCAATGCTGCGCGCGCCCGAGGTGACGGCAGAGATGGCCGCCGCGGCCTCGCAGGCGACGGTGGCAAAATGGGCACTGGACGGGCTGGCGCTGACGGCTTTCGCGCTGGCCGTAGCGGTCAGCGCCCTGCGGCGGCTGCGCGGCGCGGGGTAACGGCAAGCGCCGCCTCGTCCATTTGATCCGCGCCGCCCCAGAACTCGGCCACCGTCGGCCCCGGAACCGGGCGAAAGCGGAAGGCATCGGCGATCTCGCGCAGCCAGACGCCGCGCCCCATCCGTGTATACCAGCGCTGCGCATGACGCAGCTCGGCATCCGGCTGCGCAAAGGCGCGCCACAGCGCGCGCGGGCGCAGTTGCAGGCAGGCTTCGATCAGCTTGACCCACAGGAACACCCGCCAGGCCGGAACGCCCGGCACCTCAAGCACCTGATGCTTGTAATCCCAAAGCTCCAGATCCTGCTGCACCACCCTCCGCCCCGCCGACTGACCAAAGAACGGCGTCCAGCGGTGCGGCGTGGCATAGACCGACATCACCTGATCGGGGTCATAGGCCAGAAGCTGGCGCAAGAGCCGCCAGTAATCGGCATCGGTTTCCTCGGCAAAGCCCACGGCAAAGGTGCAAAGCCCGATCATGCCATGCGCCCGCAACAGCCGGATCGCCTCGCGGTCCTTGGGGCGCGAGCCGCCCTTGCGCACGGCGGTCAGCGTGGCCTCATCGGTGCCCTCAAGCCCCAGAAGAAAGCGCAGACAACCCGCCTGTTTGTAAAGATGCAGAATATCGGCATCGCGCACGATATCATCGGCGCGGGTTGATCCGATGATCGTCACCTTCACATCCTCGGCGATCAGCGCGCGCAGAAACGCCTCCCACGCCTTGCGGGACGACGTGGGGTTTTCATCGGCCAGATTGATCAGTTCCACCCCCTTTTCCCGCACCAGCCAGGCGATTTCGCGGGCAAACGCCACCGGGTCGCGGTGGCGCCAGCGGGTCCAGAAGCCGCGCTGGCCGCAATAGGTGCAGGGATGCGGGCAGCCGCGCGAGAACTGGTGGATCACCGCCCGCCGCCCGCCCCAGTAGCTGTGATCGGCGAAGTTGATCAGCTCCCACCCGATCCGCGCCACCGCGAAGTCGCGCAGCATCGGCGCGGGCGCGGTGGCATGGGGCTGGCCATCCCGGCGAAAGGCGATGCCCGGCACCGTATCCAGCGCCGCCCCGGTCGCAAGCGCGACCATCAGGCGCGGCGCGGTTTCCTCGCCCTCGCCCCGCACGATCACGTCGATCTCGGGGCAGTCGCGCAGCACGGTTTCCCAGTGATAGCTGGGAAAGACCCCGCCATAGACGATCCGCACCCCGGGCAGCGCGGCGCGGATCGCCGGCACCAGCCGCGCCACCACCGGATGGGCCGAGGTTGAGCCGGAATGCCCGATCAGCACCGCATCGGGCGGGTCCGCCAGCAGGGCCGCGACGATCTGCGCCGGCGTCATCGGCGCGATGTCGGCATTCACCAGCCGCACCGCGTGGCCCGCGTCGATCAGCGGCCCGCCAATGGCCAGAAGGCCGAAGGGCGGCAGCAACTCCCCCGGCACGCGCGACCCGATGGCACGGTGGGGCGGGTTCAGAAGGGCAATCTTCAAAGGGGCACCACGCGCAGCACCCCACAAGCCTGCCAAGCCGCGCCCGCGGGGTCAACCGCAGGGTTTCCTTGCCCCTCCCCCCGCGCTAAACCAGCGGCATCCAAAGGCGGACCAAGGCGGGCCAGATGATCTTCACGGTGGCAATCGACGGGCCTGCGGCGGCGGGCAAGGGCACGATCAGCCGGGCCATCGCGGCGCGTTTCGGCTTTCGCCATCTGGATACCGGGCTGCTTTACCGGGCGGTCGGCGCCAAGGGCGGCGATCCGGTTGCGGCGGCACGGGGGCTGACCGAGGCCGACCTTGCCCGCGACGACCTGCGCACGCTCGCCGCCGGTCAGGCTGCCAGCCGCGTTGCCGTGATCCCCGAGGTGCGCGCAGCGCTCTTGGAGTTTCAGCGCCGTTTTGCGCGGGCCGAAGGTGGCGCCGTGCTGGACGGGCGCGACATCGGCACGGTGATCTGCCCCGAGGCCGAGGTGAAGCTTTACGTCACCGCCAGCGCCGAGGTCCGCGCCCATCGCCGCTGGCTTGAGGTGGGCGGCGATCCGGCGCAGGTGCTGGCCGAGGTGCAAGAGCGTGATGCCCGCGACATGGGCCGCGCCGATGCCCCCCTGCGCCCGGCCGGGGATGCCACGATCCTCGACACGTCGAGCCTCAGCGTCGAACAGGCGATTGCCGAGGCAACCGCACTGATCGGCACGGCCCTGGCCCGCCGCTTCGGCCCGGCAGAGGTGATTTTCCATCTGCCGGAACGCTATGTCGATGACTGGCAGAAACCGGCCCATCTGGCGCTTTATCCCCGCATTGCGCAGGTTCTGGCCAGCCATGGCCGGGTGCCGCGCATCGTGGCGCGCGGCAAGGGGGACACCGGACAGGGCAACCATGGGCAGGGCACAAAGCCGGGTGACGGTAATCTGCATCTGACCGAAGGCGGGCGAGTGCAGGGGCCGGGCTGGCTGAACGCGGCGCTGGCCTATCTGCCCGGCTTCTGGCACCTCGACCCGCAGGGCGTGCTGGCCGAAAGTTCGGCCCGGGGCGACCGTTTCGATCCGGCCAAGGTGCCGGCGGCGGCGGCCCGCGCCTTTGCCGATGATCTGCGCGCGCGGTTCGTCACCCCGCGCCACTCGCGCTATCACCAGAAGAAACGGGTCGAAACGCTGCCCCCGGGCGCCCTTGCCATCTTTCTGCAAGGCCCTGCCCCGCATCGACGCGGCCATGCCTATATGAGCAACGAGGCGATGCTGCGCGCCGTCGCCGACGGCGCCGAAGGCCGTCCGGTGCTGGTCAAGCCGCATCCGCTGAAGGCCGATATGGGGGCGGCGCTGATCCGCGAGCTGATTCTTGCGGGGCTTCCGCTGATCCAGACAGATGCCAATGTGCATGATCTTCTGGCGGCCTGCGCCGCCACCGTCTCGATCAATTCCGCGGCGGCGCTGGAGGGGATGCTGCATGGCAAGCCCGCGATCCTGTTCGGCCAGTCCGACCATGCCGATCTGGTTGAAACCGTGACTCGCCCGGAAGATTTCCCCGCCGCCCTGAGTCGTGCCCTGACCCGGCCACAAGACATGGACGCGGGCCTGCGGTGGTATTTCACACGGCACACGCTCGACATCGAAAGCCCGGGGTTTGAGGCCCGACTGCTCGATCATCTGTCGCGGTTCGGCTTTCCGCCGCAACGGCTGGGCCTGTAGCTGCCTTTTGCTTGCCTAATCGCGCCGCGCCCGCTATAGGCCGCCCATCCTGCACGGAACCGCCCTGCCCGCACTTCGGGCAGGTCACTTTCGTATTTAGGACCATCAAAGACCGGCGGAGCCAACCGCAAGGCCCGAAAACCCATGAAAAGGACTGAACTGCACATGTGCGCCAAAGCTACCATGGAAGACTTTGAAGCCCTGCTGAAGGAAAGCTTCGAAATCGACACCCCCGAAGAAGGCACCGTCGTCAAAGGTCGGGTTATCTCGATCGAATCCGGCCAGGCCATCATCGACGTCGGCTACAAGATGGAAGGCCGTGTCGATCTGAAAGAATTCGCCAATCCGGGCGAGACCCCCACGATCAAGGTTGGCGATGAAGTCGAGGTTTACCTTGACCGCGTTGAAAACGCCCGTGGCGAAGCTGTCATTTCGCGCGAGAAAGCCCGCCGCGAAGAAGCCTGGGACCGTCTGGAAAAAGCCTATGCCGCCGAAACCCGCGTCGATGGCGCGATCTTCGGCCGCGTCAAGGGTGGCTTCACCGTCGATCTGGGCGGCGCTGTTGCGTTCCTTCCGGGTTCGCAGGTTGACGTGCGCCCCGTGCGCGACGCCGGCCCCCTGATGGGCATGAAGCAGCCCTTCCAGATCCTGAAGATGGACCGTCGCCGCGGCAATATCGTCGTGTCGCGCCGCGCCATTCTGGAAGAATCGCGTGCCGAACAGCGCGCCGAAGTCATCGGCAACCTGACCGAAGGTCAAGTTGTGGACGGCGTGGTCAAGAACATCACCGAATACGGTGCGTTTGTTGATCTGGGCGGCGTGGACGGCCTGCTGCACGTCACCGACATGGCCTGGCGCCGCGTCAACCACCCGTCGGAAATCCTGTCGATCGGCGAGACCGTCAAGGTTCAGGTCATCAAGATCAACAAGGAAACCCACCGCATCAGCCTCGGCATGAAGCAGTTGCAGTCGGACCCGTGGGATGCCGTCGAGCGTGCCTATGCCATCGGCACCGTCCACAAAGGCCGCGTGACCAACATCACCGATTACGGCGCCTTCGTGGAGCTGGAAGCCGGTGTCGAAGGTCTGGTCCACGTCTCGGAAATGAGCTGGACCAAGAAGAACGTTCACCCCGGCAAGATCGTGTCCACTTCGCAAGAGGTTGACGTGATGGTGCTGGAAATCGACAGCGCCAAGCGCCGCGTGTCGCTGGGCCTCAAGCAGACCCAACGCAACCCGTGGGAAGTCTTTGCTGAAACCCATCCCGTGGGCTCGGCCATCGAAGGCGAAGTCAAGAACATCACCGAATTCGGTCTGTTCGTCGGCCTCGACAACGACATCGACGGCATGGTTCACCTTTCGGACCTGTCCTGGGACCAGCGCGGCGAAGACGCCATCCAGAACTACCGCAAGGGCGACACGGTCAAGGCCGCCGTCACCGAAGTGGATATCGAGAAAGAGCGGATTTCGCTCTCGATCAAGGCTCTGGGCGACGACACCTTCACCGATGCGGTGGACGGCGTGAAGCGCGGCTCGATCGTCACGGTTGCCGTGACCGCGATCGAGGAAGGCGGGATCGAAGTGGAATACAACGGCGCCAAGTCGTTCATCCGCCGCTCGGACCTGTCGCGCGACCGTGCCGACCAGCGCCCCGAGCGCTTCCAGGTTGGTGACAAGCTGGACGTCCGCGTGACCAACATCGACCCCAAGACCCGCCGTCTGGGTCTGTCGATCAAGGCCCGCGAGATCGCCGAAGAGAAAGAAGCCGTGGAACAGTATGGTTCGTCCGATTCGGGCGCCTCGCTGGGCGATATCCTCGGCGCCGCTCTGAAGGGCGACCGCAACTGATCCTTCGGGATTGGTCAGGGAAAATGACGAAAGGGCTCCGCCGTAAGGCGGGGCCCTTTGCCATCCGCCCCGCAAGCCACCGAAATCGTTTGTGTGACCGGGAAATTTGTCTATAGTTCCCGTGCCAACAACAGCATGTCACTCGAAGGGCCGGAACAGGCCCGCAGTGCCACGAGGGGATGAAACGGATGATCCGGTCGGAACTGATCCAGAAGATTGCGGACGAGAACCCGCATCTGACGCAGCGCCATGTCGAGCGTATCGTCAACACGGTCTTCGAAGAGATCATCGAAGCATTGGCGAAGGGCGACCGCGTTGAATTGCGCGGCTTCGGCGCCTTCTCGGTCAAGGCGCGCGACGCCCGTGTCGGCCGCAACCCCCGCACCGGCGAGGCGGTTCAGGTCGAGGACAAGAAGGTTCCCTTCTTCAAGACCGGCAAGCTTTTGCGCGACCGGCTGAACGGCAAGTAAGCCCGGCCTTGCGCCCTGCCCCCTGCTGGCCGATATAGGGGCCAGAGGCACTGGCAAGGCGGGCGGCATGATCCGGTATCTGCGTTATCTCTTCCTTGGCGCCCTTGCGGTGCTGTTGCTTACAGTGGCGCTGGCCAACCGTGCGCCGGTGGTGGTGAAACTGCTGCCGCCCGATCTTGCGGCGCTGCTCGGGATCGACTGGCAGATGGAATTGCCGCTCTTTCTGGGCATCTTCGGCGGCATTGTGGCTGGCCTTCTGCTGGGCTTCGTCTGGGAGTGGTTCCGCGAGATGAAGCACCGCTCGGCCGCCAGCACCAAGTCGCGCGAAGTGACGCGGCTGCAACGGGAGCTGGCCGTGCTGAAAGACGCCAGCTCACTGCCCCCCAAGGACGAGGTTCTGGCCCTGCTCGACCGGCCCAAGGCGCGCTGAGATGCCAGATATCCGCGTCAAGATTTGCGGTCTGCGGACCCTTGCCGATGTCGCGGCGGTGACGGCGGCGGGGGCGGCCTATGCCGGGTTCAACTTTTTCCCCAAAAGCCCGCGCAGCGTGACCATGGCCGAAGCGCTGCCGCTGGTGCTGGCGGCCCCGCCGGGGCTGGCCAAGGTGGCGCTGGTGGTCGATGCCGATGATGCGATGCTGGACGCACTCACCGAGGCGCTGCCGCTGGACATGTTGCAGCTTCACGGCAAGGAAAGCCCGGACCGGGTGGCCGAAATCCGCGCCCGCTATGGCCTGCCGGTGATGAAGGCGGTGGGGGTTGCGGATGAGGGCGATCTGGCGGCGGTGTTCGATTACTCGCTGGTGGCGGACCAGATTCTGGTCGATGCCAAACCGCCGAAGAATGCCGTTCTGCCCGGCGGCAACGGGCTGACCTTCGACTGGCGGCTGGTGGCGCAGCGCCGCTGGCTGCGCCCATGGATGCTTGCCGGGGGGCTGACGGCAGAGAATGTCGCCGAGGCCGTCCGGCTGACCAATGCCCGGCAGGTGGACGTGGCCAGCGGCGTCGAAAGCGCGCCCGGGGTCAAGGACGCGGCAAAGATCGCCGCCTTCACCCGGGCCGCCCGGATGGATGGCCCGCCGATCCTTCGGTAGGATGGGCAATATTGCCCATCCTGCGGGGTCAGAACGCCTTGAAGGTCATCGTCGTCAGGGTGCGCACGATATGCGGAATGTCGAACAGCCGCTGCGACAGGTAATGGCCGACATCCTCGCCTTCCGGAATATAGACCTTCGCAATCAGGTCATATTCACCGCTGGTGGAATACAGCTCGCTGACCACCTCGCGGTCATAAATCGCGTCGGCGACCTCATAGGTCTTGCCGGGGGTGCAGCGGAACTGGACGAATACGCAGATCATGGGGTGTCTCCTGGGTCGTGGCCAAGGCTAACGTCCCTCACCGCGCAAGGAAAGCCCGCCCATGCTCAGGCCGGCACCAGAAACTGTGCCAGATGTTCCAGTTGCTGGCGCACCCCGCCTTCCCGACCCGAAGCCGAGTCCCGCCCGTCCAGATAGGCCCCCAGTTCGGTGATCCGCAGCAGGGTGCCATCGCCGTCCGGCAGGAACTCAACACTGGAAACCGAAGAGGATATCCGCACATCGCCCTTGGAAATGGCATAGGCCGAGACGATCCGGCGTTGCGGCAGGATATCATCAAACCGCGAGACATCCTGATAGGGCACCTCACCCGGTGGGCCAAAGCGGCAGATGGCAACGCCGCCCGGCCGGAAATCGAACGTGGCGACCTCAAAGCTCCAATCGGCGGCAGGCGCAGCCCATTCGCGCATCTGCTCGGGCTGGGTCCAGGCCCGCCAGAGCCGCTCTGCCGTCACGGCAAACCGCCGCTTGACGGTAAATGTTCCATGGGAAATCAATATGCCGGTCACGCGCCATCCTCCTTGTCTGTGGCCAGAAACTGCTCCAGCCGGGTCAATCTTGCCTCCACCATCATCCGGCGTGCGCTGATCCAGGCTTCAGCCTGCGCCAGAGCGTCCGCTGTCAGGGCACAGGTCCGCACCCGGCCCTGTTTGTGGCTTTGCACAAGGCCGCACGCCTCCAGCACCGAAAGGTGCTGCATGACAGCGGGCAGCGAGATGCCCATGGGCAGCGCCAGATCGCTGACCGTAAGCGGCCCCGCCGCCAGCCGGTCGATCATCTGGCGGCGGTGCCCATCTGCCAGCGCCTGAAACATGCGGTCGAGGGGGGAGGTATTGTTAATCATTCCCTTAAGTAATCAGAGGGAATCACTTAAGTCAATCATTAAGTATTGAGTGCAACAGCCGCTCAGACCTCGTCTTGGGGCGAGGACTCCAGAATCAGCGCCGGCGCGGGAGTGGCCCGCAGGTCGTCGATGCCCAGCGGCGTCAGTGGCCGCGCCAGCCGGTTGCGCACCACCCACATCAGCCGTTTTTCGGCGCGGGTGATGGCGACATAGGCAAGGCGCTTCCACAGCGGGATGCCCGCTTCGGTGCGGCCTGCGGCGGCGGCGGCGTAAAGGTCAGGGGCGAAGACCTGCACGGTTTCCCACTGGCTGCCCTGCGCCTTGTGGATCGTCACCGCGGCACCGTGCAGAAAGGCGGCGCCCATGGTGGCGGCATGGGGGATGAAGGGCTCTTCCTCATCCGGCTTTTCGATCTTGACGATCGAAGCGGCGGAAAGCTGCGGCTCTTCGGCGCCGATCACATGCAGTTTGGCAAAGCCGGGGCGGTTGCCTGCACCAAGGTAGATCACCTGCGCGCCCTTGATCAGGCCCCGCGCCTCAAGGTCGATGCGCTTCTTGCGGTGTTTCAGCGGCAGTTCAATGCCGTCGCAGATCAGCGGCTCTCCGGGCAGAAGGTCATCGGGCGGGGCGCCATGGGCGGCGCGGAAGGCGGTGATCAGGCGGATGCGGGTGGCGTTGCGCCAAACCAGAACCGGGCTGCGCGCCATCAGATCGGCATCCACCCGTTCGCCCCAGACCACGCGGTCATCGCGTTTGGCGGTCTCTTCGACCATCCGTTCGAAATCGTCAAAGCCAAGTCGGTCGTCCGACAGCGCGTGGGCAAGATCCAGGATGGGATTGTCCTGCGTTTGCCTATGGATGCGGTGCAGGTTTAACGTGCGCCCTTCGGCCAGCCGGTCAAACACCATTTGTC
Source organism: Tabrizicola fusiformis (assembly GCF_013328815.1). Lineage (GTDB taxonomy): Bacteria > Pseudomonadota > Alphaproteobacteria > Rhodobacterales > Rhodobacteraceae > Fuscibacter. Next base: position 241,378 of record NZ_JABUHN010000005.1, on the reverse strand, counting down.
CGCTTTGTCCAACCGGGGCAAGCTGTGCCGGATCGCCGAACAGCACCAGCGTCGGGAAAATCTCGCGCAGATCATCGAACTGACGTTCATCCAGCATCGAGCTTTCATCGACAAAGCCCACGTCCAGCGGCTCTTCCCGGCGCTTCCAGCCCTTGATGAAATCGCTGCCGCGCAGGCCCGCCGCCGCCAGCGCGCCCGGGATCGAGGCGACCGTCTGATAGAAGGCATGGGCACGGTCCAGCGCCTGTTCGGTCAGCCCTTCGACCACCGGCCGGGGCCCCTGCCCGGTCAGCCATTCGGCGATCTTTTCATATTGCGGGTCATAGACCGGGGTATAAAGGATGCGGTGGATCGTGGTGGCAGGCACGCCCCGCATCCGCAGGACCGAAGCCGCCTTGTTGGTCGGCGCCAGAATGGCCAGCGTCCGCCGCTCCTTGCGTCGCCGCCCCTCGTAATCGCCGGAAACCAGATCGACCCCTGCCGCCTGCATCGCCTTGTAGAGCGCGCCCAAAAGCATGGTCTTGCCCGACCCCGCCTTGCCCACCACCGCCAGCACCGAGGCGCGGCCCTCGGCGCGCGGCGTCAGACCGCCATCCTCCAGATCAATTCCCATGGAGAGGAGTTCGGCGGCAACCCGGTCATAGGCTTCGGCCTGATCGTCAGAGAAGGTAAGGATGGGAAGCATGGGGCGACCATAGGCCAAGCCCCGGCCAAGGGCCAGAGGGGCTAATGCGCCCGGCCGCTTGGCGGCACGCTGCCTTCGGGTCCACCCTCGCCCGAGGCGGCAATCTCGATCCGGGCGGTGCGCAACGCCTCTTCGGTCTTGGCGGCAAGGGCAGGCAGGTTGTTGGCCAGAGCATAGGCCCTGAGGTCGCTCAACACTTCGAAGATCCAGTCGTGGCGCATGGAATCCCCGGTGATCACGATTACCAACCGTTTAACCATACCACTCTTCCCGAGGGAGAGAGTATAGCCCCGATCGGCAACAGACCGTATCCACCAAAGAGACAGGGCAGCAAAAAGCCGCCGCAACCCTAAGATGCGGCGGCTTTACTGGTGAAAAGATCAGCGGTTACGGCTGGCTTCCAGCGTGTCGTCGAAGGTGCGCAGCCCGGTGTGCGGCGCCTGCACCAGCACGGCCATGTTGCCCGGCTTGTGCTTGTTCGAGCGCATCAGCGTGTGGGCCGCCGGAATCTCGGCCCAAGGGAAGACCTCGGACATCGAGGGGTCAAGCCGACGCTCGCACATCAGCTTGTTGGCGGCCGACGCCTGCTTGAGATGGGCGAAGTGCGAACCCTGAAGGCGCTTCTGGTGCATCCACATATAGCGCACGTCAAAGGTGCAGTTGAAGCCGCTGGTCCCGGCGCAGATCACCACCATGCCGCCCTTCTTGCACACCAGCGACGAGACGGGGAAGGTCGCCTCGCCCGGGTGTTCAAAGACCATATCGACGTTCACCCCCTTGCCGGTGATGTCCCAGATCGCCTTGCCGAACTTGCGGGCCTCTTTCAGCCAGGTGTTGTATTCTTCCGAATTGACGGTGGGCAGTTGGCCCCAGCATTTGAAATCATTGCGGTTGATCACGCCCTTGGCGCCCAGCCCCATCACGAAATCGCGCTTGCTCTCGTCGCTGATCACCCCGATGGCATTGGCGCCCGCGGTATTGATCAACTGGATGGCAAAAGACCCCAAGCCCCCCGAGGCCCCCCAGACCAGCACGTTCTGGCCCGGTTGCAGGTCATGCGGCGGGTGGCCGAACAGCATCCGGTAGGCGGTGGCCAGCGTCAGCGTATAGCAGGCGGATTCTTCCCAGCTCAGATGGCGGGGGCGCGGCATCAGTTGCTGCGCCTGAACCCGGGTGAACTGTGCAAAGGAACCATCAGGGGTTTCATACCCCCAGATCCGCTGCGAGGGCGAGAACATCGGGTCGCCGCCGTTGCACTCTTCATCATCGCCGTCGTCCTGATTGCAGTGGATCACCACCTCATCGCCGACCTTCCAGCGCTTCACCTTGTCGCCCACCGCCCAGATGATGCCCGAGGCATCGGAACCGGCCACATGGAACGGCTGTTTGTGGCCGTCGAACGGGCTGATCGGCACGCCCAGCGCGGCCCAGACGCCGTTGTAGTTCACACCCGCCGCCATCACCAGAACCAGCACTTCGTGGCTGTCGATCTTCCAGGTATCGACCACCTCGACCTGCATCGCGGTCGCCGGTTCGCCATGGCGTTCGCGGCGGATGGCCCAAGCATACATCTGCTTGGGCACATGGCCGAGGGGCGGCATCTCGCCGACTTCATAGAGGTCTTTCACGGGCGCCTCATAGGGCGCGATCGGGCTGGCGGTGTCCAAAGCCATCTGGGCCTCCTGTTCGTTGTGCCGCGCCGCAGAATCGGCGTGCAGATGCAGAATGGATAGAAAGCGCCGCGCAACTTTGCAATAGTCTTAAAGTCTATTTTGTAATTTTATGTCCGCTGCGTTGCGGCGTTATCGCCCAACTCAAGCCGCTGCTGAACCGGAGCCGAGTAGAAGTCCAGCAAAGCGGCCCCCTGTGCCGTGGGCCGCAAATCCCCCGTCACCAGTTCCCTGCGCAAGAACGGGGTCAGCCCTTCGTCCAGCGCCGCCGCCATGCCCTGCGGCGGCAGGCGCAAAACGGCCCCGGCCAGGCGCAATTCCTCGGCCAGACGCTCCATCTCGGCCAGAAGGGCGGCGCGGTCTGCCGGACCCACAGCAAGGGCTGCGGCGGTCAGCGGCACCGGCGTCACCGGCACCACGCGGGCAATGTCGGCCATCAGCCGGGCCGCAAGCGCCTCGACCGGGGCCCCCGGATGATCTGCCGTAAAGGCGGCCAGCGAGACCGGGGCGCCAAAGCCCGCCGCCGCCGTGCCAAAGCCCGGGAACACCCCGCGCAGCATTTTCCACAGCACCTTCAAGGCAAAAAGACTGCTGGCAATCGGGCGGGAACGGAATTGCCGGCTGCCCTCGGCCGCCGCCTGCAACAGGATACGGTCCTCCAGCACCCGGTCATACCCCAGCCCCACCGGCACAAAGACCACATCGCGGCCCGCAGGCTCCCATCCGGTCACCATATAGCTCAGAAGGCCCATCCGCGCCTCGCCCACGCGGCCATCCAGCGACAGGCCGCCTTCAGGAAAGATCGCCTGCGTAGTGCCCTCGGCGGTGGCCATCTGGACGTATCGGGCCAGAACCCGCCGATAGAGCGTGTTGCGCGACCGGCGGCGGATGAAATAGGCGCCCATCGCCCGGATCAGCCGCGACAAGGGCCAGACCCGCGCCCATTCGCCCACCGCATAGGAAATGGCGGAACGATTGGCCACCAGCCAGGTGATCAGCACATAATCCATGTTGGACCGGTGGTTCATCACGAAAACCACCGTCGCCTTGGGGTCAATCTGCTCAAGCGCCTTGTCCACCTTGCCGATCCGCACCCGGTAAAGCCCGCGCGACAGCCAGCGCGCCAGCCGGATCGCCACCCCGAAATAAAGCGTGGCAGAAAAGCCGGGCACGATCTCACGCGCATAGCGGCGGGCCTCTTCAAAGGCGACGGCGCCCGGAATGCCCTGCTCGGCAGCATGGTCTGTCACCGCCTCAAGCACCTTCGGGTCATAGGTCAGCCGCACGATCATGTCCTGACGGCGGGCCAGCTTGAACAGCTCGATCGGGCGGTCCAGCCGGGCGTTCAGCCGCGCCAAGGCCCGTTCCGCGCGCTTGCGAAAGAACCAGCGCACCGACGGGAACAGGAAATGCGAGGCAAAGGTCACCCCGGCAAAGCCAAGGATCAGCACAAGCAGCCAGAGAGGAACCTCGACGGCACGGAACATGAGGCAAGCTTGCCGAAAACCGTCACCGCGTCAAACGTCCCGTAGGATGGGCAATCTGCCCATCTCCCGCCAACGCCGCAGCGCAGCGATTGACAGGCGCGGAAAATGTCGTCTATCTGGCATCCGGCGAAATAATATTGCCGACGCGATTCAGGAGTGCCGACGATGCAGACGCAGAAGGAAACCCCGTGGCTGTTCCGCACCTATGCGGGCCATTCCACCGCTGCCGCCTCGAACGCGCTTTACCGCAACAACCTGTCGCGCGGGCAGACCGGGCTTTCGGTGGCCTTCGACCTGCCCACCCAGACCGGCTATGACAGCGACCATGAACTTGCGCGGGGTGAGGTCGGCAAGGTCGGTGTGCCGGTAGCGCATCTGGGCGACATGCGGGCGCTGTTCAAGGACATCCCGCTGGAACAGATGAACACCTCGATGACGATCAACGCCACGGCACCCTGGCTCTTGTCGCTTTATATCGCGGTGGCCGAGGAACAGGGCGCCGATGTGACGAAACTGCAAGGCACCGTGCAGAATGACATCATCAAGGAATATCTGTCGCGCGGCACCTATATCTGCCCGCCGAAACCCAGCCTGCGGATGATCACCGACGTTGCCGCCTATACTCAGGCCGCTCTGCCCAAGTGGAATCCGATGAACGTCTGCTCCTATCACCTGCAAGAGGCGGGGGCGACGCCGGAACAGGAGCTGGCCTTTGCGCTGGCCACCGCCTGCGCCGTGCTGGACGATCTGAAGGGCAAGGTTTCCCCGGCCGATTTCCCCAATATGGTGGGCCGGATCAGCTTTTTCGTGAATGCCGGCATCCGCTTCGTGACCGAGATGTGCAAGATGCGCGCCTTTGTCGACCTCTGGGATGAGCTCTGCGAAACCCGCTATGGCATCACCGAGGCGAAGTATCGCCGCTTCCGCTATGGCGTGCAGGTGAACTCGCTGGGCCTGACCGAGCAGCAGCCCGAGAATAACGTCTACCGTATTCTGCTTGAGATGCTCGCGGTTACCCTGTCGAAGAAAGCGCGGGCGCGGGCGGTGCAATTGCCCGCGTGGAATGAGGCGCTGGGTCTGCCCCGCCCCTGGGATCAGCAATGGTCGCTGCGGATGCAGCAGATCGTGGCCTATGAAACCGACCTTCTGGAATATGACGACCTCTTTGACGGCAACCCCGCCGTTGACCGCAAGGTGGCCGCACTGAAGGAAGGTGCCCGGGCCGAACTGGCGCAGATTGATGCGATGGGCGGCGCGGTTGCGGCCATCGACTATATGAAATCCCGTCTGGTCGAGGCCAATGCCGAGCGGATCGGCAAGATCGAGGGGAAAGAGACCACCGTGGTCGGCGTCAACCGCTGGACCGAGGCGGCGCCCTCGCCGCTGACCGCCGGGGATGGCTCGATCATGCAGGCCGATCCCGAGGCCGAGGCGGATCAGATCGCCCGGCTGCAGGACTGGCGCCGCGCCCGTGACGGGGCGGCGGTGACAGCGGCGCTGCAGGCGCTGCGCAACGCCTGCACCTCGGGCGAAAACCTGATGCCCCCCTCCATCGCCTGCGCCAAGGCGGGCGTCACCACCGGCGAATGGGGCGACACCGTGCGCGCCGCATTCGGCCAGTATCGCGGGCCCACCGGCGTCAGCCGCAGCCCCTCCAACCGCACCGAAGGTCTGGAACCGATCCGCGAGGCGGTGGATGCGGTCTCGACCAAACTTGGCCGCAGGCTCAAGTTCCTTGTCGGCAAGCCAGGGCTGGACGGCCATTCCAACGGCGCCGAACAGATAGCCGCCCGCGCCCGCGACTGCGGCATGGACATCACCTATGAGGGCATCCGCCTGACCCCGGCCGAGATCGTGGCCCGCGCGGGTGAGGAAAAGGCCCATGTCGTGGGCCTCTCGATCCTGTCGGGCAGCCACCTGCCGCTGATCCGCGAGGTGATGGAGCGGATGCGCGCCGCCGGTCTGGCCGAGGTGCCGGTGATCGTCGGCGGCATCATCCCCGAGGAAGACGCCCGCGCCCTGCGCGCGATGGGGGTGGCCGCCGTCTATACGCCCAAGGATTTCGAGCTGAACCGCATCATGCTCGACATCACGCGGATCGTGGCCGAAGGTGGCGAAAAGGCCGCCTGAACCTGACCCAGATCAAGGCGCCTTCCCTGCCCTGCCGGCATAAAGCCGCAGGACAAGGGGAGGTTGCCATGTTCCAACGTATCAAGACCCTGCTGCACCGCTGGCACGATCTGGCCGAGGTTTCGGCACTCAGCGACCGCGAACTCGACGATCTGGGCATGACCCGCGATCAGGTGGAACGCTTTGTGCGGATGCCCGCCGACGTGCCGGACCGGGTTGTCGCCATGGGCGAAATTTTCGGCATCAGCGCCGAAGAGTTGAAGCGCGACCATAACGCATGGGTCGAACTTCTGGAAACCTGCGGCACCTGCCGCGACCGGGGCGCCTGCGCCCTTGTGCTGGAGCGGGGGGAACTGTCGCGCCCGCAGGATTGTGGTTTCTGCCTGAATGCCGCGGCTTTCACCGCTGCCGCGTCCTGAGCTGCACCGCCCGGCCTGAGTTGCCCCCACATCTTGCGCCCCTGCCCTCAGGGATGGTCTAATGCCTGCGCATTCCGACCATAACAAGAATCGAGCAGCCATGTCCTCCGACCTTCTTTCCGGCAACGGCCAGACCTATGACGCCTCCTCGATCGAGGTGCTGGAAGGGTTGGAGCCGGTGCGCAAGCGGCCGGGCATGTATATCGGCGGCACCGATGAACGGGCGCTGCACCATCTGGTGGCCGAGATCCTCGACAACTCGATGGACGAGGCGGTGGCAGGCCATGCCACGCGGATCGAGGTGGAGTTGCACGCCGACAATTCGGTGACGGTGCGCGACAACGGGCGCGGCATTCCGATTGACCCCCATCCGAAATTCCCCGGCAAATCGGCGCTGGAGGTGATCCTTTGCACCCTGCACGCGGGCGGCAAGTTCGGTGGCGATGCCTATGCCACCTCGGGCGGCTTGCACGGGGTGGGCGCCTCGGTTGTCAATGCGCTCTCCGATCTGATGCGGGTCGAAGTGGCCCGCAACAAGGAGCTTTTCGTTCAGGAGTTTTCGCGCGGCATCCCCAAGGGCCCGGTGCAAAAGGTGGGTGCGGCCCCCAACCGGCGCGGCACCGCGACGACCTTTCACCCCGACCATGAGATTTTCGGCAGCCAGACCTTCAAGCCAAGCCGGATCATGCGGATGGTCCGCTCGAAAGCCTATCTGTTCTCGGGCGTTGAAATTCGTTGGAAAACCGCGATCCCCGATGGCGACACGCCGATGGAGGCGGTCTTTCACTTTCCGGGCGGGCTGGCCGATTACCTGTCGGACCAGCTTGAGAAGACCACGACCTATGCCGACCGCCCCTTTGCGGGCAAGGTCAGCTTCCCCGAGAAATACAACGTCCCCGGCTCGGTCGAATGGGCGATCAACTGGACGCCGGTGCGCGACGGGTTCATCCATTCCTATTGCAACACGGTGCCCACACCCGAAGGCGGCACGCATGAGGCAGGCTTCTGGACCGCGATCCTGAAGGGCATCCGCGCCTATGGCGAGTTGGCCAAGAACCGCAAGGTGGACCAGATCACCCGCGACGACCTGACCTCGGGCGGCTGCGCCTTGGTCAGTTGCTTCATCCGCGAGCCACAATTCGTAGGCCAGACCAAGGACCGCTTGGCGACAGAAGAGGCTGCCCGCTATGTCGAAGGCGCGGTGCGCGACCATTTCGACAACTGGCTGGCCGCCGACCCGAAATCGGCGGGGGCGATCCTCGATTTCCTCGTGCTGCGCGCCGAAGAACGGCTGCGGCGGCGGCAGGAAAAGGAAACCGCCCGCAAGACGGCGACCAAAAAGCTGCGCCTGCCCGGCAAGCTGACCGATTGTTCAGCCAAGAACCGCGAAGGGACCGAGCTTTTCATCGTCGAAGGCGACTCGGCCGGTGGTTCCGCCAAGGCCGCCCGCAACCGGGAAACGCAGGCGCTGTTGCCGCTCAAGGGCAAGATCCTGAACGTGCTGGGCGCGGCCTCGAACAAGCTGAACGACAATTCGGAAATCCGCGACATCTGCGAGGCTTTGGGCGTGCAGATGGGGACCAAGTTCAAGGTCGATGACCTGCGCTATGACAAGATCATCATCATGACCGACGCTGACGTGGACGGCGCCCATATTGCCAGCCTGCTGATGACGTTCTTCTTTTCCCAGATGCGGCCCCTGATCGACAAGGGCCACCTCTACCTCGCCTGCCCGCCGCTTTACCGGCTGACGCAGGGGGCACAGCGGCTGTATGTGGCAGATGATGCCGAGAAAGAGGCTTGGGTGGCCAAGGGGCTGGGCGGGCGCGGCAAGATCGACGTGCAGCGCTTCAAAGGTCTGGGCGAGATGGATGCCAAAGACCTGAAAGACACCACGATGAACCCCGAAACCCGCAAGCTGATCCGCGTGTCGATCGACGAGGACGCGCCGGGCGAAACCGGCGATCTGGTGGAACGGCTGATGGGCAAGAAACCGGAACTGCGGTTCCAGTATATTCAGGAAAACGCCCGGTTTGTGGAGGAGCTGGATGTTTGAGGGCACTATTCCGCAATTACCAAATATTCTGATAGAGAAGGATGGGAACCTCTCTGGCCGCTTCACGGTGCGCGATCTGCCAAACTGTAGCGCACTTGTATTGGATTCTGCGGGTTCGTTGCCTTTTGCCTCGACCCGGCTGGATGTTAGCCCGTCCCCTGATATCGGCGGCCCCGACACCGCGCGCCAGCACCTTTTCGAAGCATGTGCCCACTTCATACGACTGTCCTATGACGGATTGATCGCCCCATATCGCTTCCGTGATCAGTCGGGCTCTGCTTGGCGCATGGACAAGTCTTCAGCTTATTGGTTGCTTCAATCGGGACGCTGGGAGCTTGTTGCATCCGGCGACATTAGAGACTTCGGACTTCGACTACTGACGCCGGGATGAAGCTCGTTGCTTCCTCTTGCCGGGCGTCCCTGGCTCTGCCAAACCTTTGGCATTCAAGCGGAGTTTTCCATGACCAACCTGTCCTCGCGCCTTGCCGCCCTGTTCTCGCTTCTGGCCCTGATCGCTGCGGTGGGGGCCGGGTGGCTGGCGCTGAAGACGCGGGATGAGGTGCGGGCAGCCGCCGCGCTTTCGGTGCGGCCTGCGCTGGTGTTTCAGGCCGATGCGCGGCCCGGTGCGGGGTTGCGGCTATCCAATCAGGGGGTGGGGCCTGCGGTCATCATCGCGGTGCGGATGGCGCTGGCGGCGCCGGACGGCACGGTCACATGGATGGGCTATCCCGATGCGGCCAACAGCGCCACGCTGAACCTCTGGGATTTTCTGGGCCTGCCGAATGTCAATCAGGGCCTGCCTGCCGGGGTTGCGGCCCTTGCCGCCCCGCCGCAGCCCGGTGCCGTCTTTCCGGTGGGCGAAGGCGCCGACCTGATCCGCTTCCCGGCGGGCGATGTGCTGCCCGAGGCGTGGAAGACGGCCAATGCCAAGGCCGCCGATGCGGCGCTGGCCGGGCTGATGCTCTGCGTCGAATATCAGGGGATGGACGGCAGCCGCTATGCGCTGGACCGGGGCGGCCTCTGCGCACGCGCGCTTACCGACAAGGATCGCCGCTATATCGGCGTGAAATGATCACTCTGCCTGCAGGGTCTTGAGGTATTCGGCCAAGGCCACAAGACGCTCGGGCGTGGGCGTTTCGATGCCGTCGCCGCCGTCATAGGGCACCAGATCGCCCGTCATCATCGGGGCGAAATCGGGCATCACGCCGCGGCCCTTGGCCTTGGCATAGCCCCAGATCTGCGCCATCACCCGCGTTGTCGGAAATGCACCGCCATTGCGGGCGGCAAGCCGGGTCAGGTCGGCGGGCTTTTTCGACAGCCCCGCCGCCGCGATGCCGTCGCCCCTGCCCGTGGCGCCATGGCAGGCAGAGCAATAATCGGCATAGTCTTGGGCCGCATCGGGGCCGTCTTTGGCGCCCGGCACGCAGGCCGCCAGAAACAGAAGGGCGATCAAAGGCTTGCGCATCGGGTTCTCCATAATCCGTCGTTGTCCGGGCGGTGGGGGTCAGACGACCCGGCCCTGATCCAGCCGCACCACGCGGTCCATCCGCGCGGCCAGTTCCATGTTATGGGTGGCGATCAGCGCCGCAAGCCCGGTGTCGCGCACCAGCCCCATCAGCGCCGAAAACACCTGCTCCGAGGTGGCCGGGTCAAGGTTGCCGGTCGGCTCATCGGCCAGCAAAAGCCGCGGCTGGTTGGCCAGCGCCCGGCAAAAGGCCACGCGCTGCTGCTCACCGCCCGACAGGGCCGCAGGGCGGTGGCTGGCGCGTTCGGCCACGCCGACCCGCGCCAGAAGGTCCATCGCCCGCGCCCCGGCCTGCGCCGGGGCAACGCCATTGGCCAGTTGCGGGATGACCACGTTTTCCAGTGCGGTAAACTCGGGCAACAGATGGTGAAACTGGTAGATGAAGCCGACCTCGCCGCGCCGCGCCTCGGTGCGGGCCTTGTCGGACAGCCCCTCCATATTGCGCCCGCCCAAGGCGACCGAACCTTCGTCGGGCGTGTCCAGCAGCCCTGCGATATGCAGAAGCGTCGATTTGCCCGCGCCGGAGGGGGCGACCAGCGCCACAACCTCGCCCCGCTTCACCTCAAGCGTGGCACCGCGCAGCACGGCCACCTCACCCGGGCGGCCCCGGTTATAGACCTTTTCCAGCCCCGCCAGTTCCAGCGCGAAATCACTCATAGCGCAGCGCCTCCACCGGGTTCATCCGCGCCGCGCGCCGCGCAGGAAACAGCGTCACGAAGAACGACAGCCCCAGCGACAGCGCCACCGCCGACACCACATCCCCCACCTGCAACCGCGCCGGCAGACTGTAGATGCCGCGGATCGACGGGTCCCAGACCCCGCCGCCCGCCACATAGTTCACGAAGGAAAAGATCGGGTCGATGTAGATGGCGAAAAGACAGCCCAGCACCACCCCCATCACCGTGCCCACCAGCCCGGTGAAGGCGCCGCAGATGAAGAAGATCCGCAGCACCGACCCTTCGGTCAACCCCATGGTCCGCAGGATGCCGATGTCGCGGCCCTTGTTCTTGACCAGCATGATCAGCCCGGAAATGATGTTCAGCGCCGCGATCAGCACCAGAATGGACATGATGATGAACATCACATTGTCCTCGATCGTCAGCGCCCGCAGATAGCTGCCCGAACTGTCGCGCCAGGTCCAGAGCAGCGCCTGCGCCCCGCCCGCCTGCATCACCGGCAGGGTGTAGGCGTCGATATTCTCGGGGTCTTTGACCATCACCTCGAATTCATCCGCCAGCCCCTCGCGGTTGAAAAACACCTGTGCCTCGGCAAAGGGCATGTAAATGCGGGTCTTGTCGATGTCATAGCGCCCGGCGGTAAAGACATAGACCACCTCATAGGCATTGACGCGCGGGCTTGACCCGAAGGCGGTTTTCACCCCCGAAGGCGCGATCAGCCGCAGCTTGTCGCCCACCGTCACCCCCAGCTCGCGCGCGATGCCCGAACCGATGGCGATGCCCTGATCGAACCGCGTGATGTCACCATAGGCATCGGCGCCAAGGCCCACGCGGGGGATCGTCTCGAGATTGGCCTGCGAGATGCCAAAGACCTCGGCCCCCACGGCGCCCTCGCCCGCCGTGACCATGATCTGCCCCTTGATCAGCGGGGCGGCCCGCGTCACGCCCGGGATGGCCAGAAGCCGCCCGGCAATCGCATCATAATCCTCGAACCCCTTGATCATCGCGCCGCTGCTGCTGGGGTGGCCCACGGAATAGACCGTCACATGGGCATTGGCGCCCAATATCGTGTCCACCAGTTCCGCCCGGAACCCCGCCCGCACCGCCAGCGTGGCGATCAGAGCGAAGACCGCCAGCGTGATGCCGACAAGGCTGATCCATGTCATGACCGAGACGCCCCCCTCGGCCCGTCTGGCGCGCAGATAGCGCCAGGCGATGAGAAATTCGAATCGGGAGAAGGGTGCGGTCGTTGCCACGGTGCTGCTCTTTCGTTTTGCGGCGCAGAGTGGCCGCAGGACGGGGCCGGGTCAAGTCGCGGGGCGGGACTATGCCCCGGGGCACGCCGATGTTACCGGGATTTCGGCTGTAGCGCGACCGGCTCCGCGGCTCAGGCGGGGCGCCGTCGCCGGAACGGCGCCGCGAGCAGTGCCAACAGCCCCGCCGTGGTCAACCAGCCGCCCAGATATCCCGCCAGCGCGCAAATCCCGCCGTCCAGCGTGACTGGCACCGCCGGACGGAAATCGGCCCAGGTCGCCTGCAGCGTCTCGGGATCGGCCAGACGCTGCGGCATGGTCAGCCGCTGCAACGGGGTGGCGGCACGCAGGGCCGTCAGGTTGTCGGCAAGGCGGCTCTGTCGGGCAAAGGCGCGGGTCAGGTCGTCGCGCCGGTCGTCGAGAAAGGCCGAGCCCTTGACCTCTTGCAGCGCGGCGTCCCGCGTCAGGCCATTGGCGGCGGCGGTCGCGTCAAACTCGGCCACCACCAGCGTCAGCGCATCGACTTGCCCCGCCAGCCGCTGAAGGTATTGCTGCGAGAATTCCGGGAATTGCGACAGCGAGGCCGCCCCCGCCACACCGCCCGCCAGTGCCAGTATCCGCAACATGCGCGCCTCCGCCTCCGCTTCGACACCAGAGTCGCACGCCCCCCGCCCGGTGTCGAGACCGCCACCCCGCCATCGGCAAAGCCTTGACGCCCCCCCCCCCCGCCGTTGCACCGTTGCGCGGCACAACCCCGAGGCCCTGATGATTTCCCTTTACCGCCAATCCTGGACCTGCCTGCGCGGCAATCTGTGGTTCTATCTTTTGTTTGCTGTGCAGTTGGTCCTGCGTGACCAACTGCCCCTCTCTTCAAGGGCAGCTCGTCTGTTTCTGCTCCTCGCCTTGCACTCCACATTCGTTTTCGGCCTGCATCGCCACATCCTTCTCGGCCGTTCGGTGATCGACGGCTTTGAAACCCGGCTTGCGGGCACGACGCGGGGAGGCGTCAAGTTCTTCTTGCTGTTGCAGGTCTTCTTCGGCCTGCGTTTGGCAGCGGGCGTGGTCGGATATTCTGCGCTCGGCCCGGAGCAATTCAGCCGGACCAGCTTCTTGTCGCTGTTTGTGCCGATTACCTTGCTCACCTACGGCCTGCTTCTGGTGCTGTTCGGCACCGCGATGCCCGCCTATGTGGCGGGCGGCCGTTTCGGCATTGGCGCGACCTTCGGGCGGATCAGGGCCACCGCTCTGCCGGTTCTGGGCGGGTTGCTGATCGGGCCGGTCCTGTTCTCGATTGCCGGCATCGCCGTTGGCGTCGCTGTCATCGCAGGTCTTGCCCTTTTGCCGGGCGCGGATTGGTCAAGCTGGCCGCTGCTGCCTGTCGTCTGGCTGTTGCAGGGGTTCTTCAGCCTCTTCGGGCTCTTTTCCACCACTCTTGCGGTGGTGGTGCTGTGCAACGCCTATCGCAAAACGGCCCCGGACTGGCTGCTGGCCGCCGCCCGCGGTGAGTGGGCAAAATCCGCTTGAAAAGTCTGGAATTCCTGCCTCGCCAGCCCTCCTTCCGGCTGGCAAGCTGAGCGCTTTGCCAAGGAAAGCCGCCCGAATGCCCCTGCCCCAGACGATGAAAGCCGCCCGCGTCACCCATTACGGCGGGCCGGATGCCGTGGTGATCGCGGAGCGGCCCCTGCCGCAGCCCGGCCCCGGCGAAGTGCTGGTGCAGGTGCGCGCGGCGCCGGTCACGGCGGGCGATGCGCGGATGCGCTCGGGCAAGGTGCCGCGCGGCTTCGGGCTGCTGATGCGGCTGGCCTTGGGGTGGAGCCGCCCCCGCAACCCGCCCGGCTGGGCCTTTGCCGGGGTTGACCCGGCCAGCGGGCAGCGGGTGTTCGGGATTGCGGGCATCAGGGGCGGCGCCCATGCCGAATATCTGGCCGTCAGGGCCGAACAGGTGATGCCCCTGCCCGACGGGCTGAGTTTCGAAGAGGGTGCGGCCTTTTTCTTTGGCGGGCTGACGGCGGCGGAATATCTGATCGACAAATGCAGGCTGCAAGCCGGAGAGCGGCTGTTGATCAACGGCGCGACGGGGGCCGTCGGCTCTGCCGCGCTGCAGATCGCGCGGCATCTGGGCGCCACGGTCACCGCCGTAGCCTCGGCGAGCAATCACGCGCTGGCGCAGCGGCTGGGGGCGGCAGAGGTGATCGACTATCGCAGCCAGAAGATCGGCGGCAGGTTCGATGTGGTTCTGGACGTGATCGGCACCCTGCGCGCGCCGCAGTCCCATCTTGCGCCGGGCGGACGTTTGGGGCTGATCAGCGGGGATATGGCCGCCACGCTGGGCGCGCTGCTGCGCCCCCGGGTCTTTGCCGGGCCATCCGGTGAGGGCCGTGCCAAGATGGAGCGGCTGATCGCGCTTTACACGGCGGGCGCCTATCGCCCGGTATTGGGCCAATGCCTGCCCTTTGCCGAACTGGCCCAAGCCCATGCGATTGCCGAGACCTTTCACAAACCCGGCAATCTGGTGGTGGTGATGTGAAACGGGGGGCTGCGGCCCCCCGATCCCGCCGCCCGCGCCTCAGCGCCCGGCGTAGATTTGCGCGATGCGGTCCACCGCCGCCTCCGGCGACAGCTCTTCGCTTTCCCCCGTGCGGCGCGAGGTCAGCTCGACCACGCCCGCCGCCAGCCCGCGCGGCCCGACCGTGATGCGCCACGGCAGGCCGATCAGGTCCATCGTGGCGAATTTCGCCCCGGCCCGTTCGTCGCGGTCGTCGTAAAGCGGCTCCAGCCCCTTGGCCAGCAGCGCCTTTTCAAGGCTGGCACAGGCGGCATCCGCCGCCGCATCACCCTGTTTCAGGTTCACGATGCCCACCGGGAAGGGCGTGACCCCCTCGGGCCAGATGATGCCCTTGTCGTCATGGCTGGCCTCGATGATCGCGCCCAGAAGACGCGACACGCCGATGCCGTGGCTGCCCATTTCGACCGGCACCTTGGCGCCGTCCTTGGTCACCACCGTCGCCCCCATCGCTTCGGAATATTTGGTGCCGAAGTAGAAGATCTGCCCCACCTCGATGCCACGGCCTACCTTGCGGTGTTCTTCCGGGATCTGGTCGAACAGCGCCGCGTCATGGGTTTCGTCGGTGCGGGCATAAAGCGTGGTGAACTCGCGGCACACACCTTCAACCTCGGCGCGGTCGTCATAATCCACCTCGCGGTTGCCCAGTTTCAACTGGGTCACCCGGTCGTCATAGAAGACTTCGGACTCGCCCGTATTGGCCAGGACAAGGAATTCGTGGGTGTTGTCGCCGCCGATCGGGCCAGAGGCCGCCCGCATCGGGATCGCGGTCAGGCCCATGCGTTCATAGGTGCGCAGATAGCTGACCATGTGGCGGTTATAGGCATGCAGGGCCGCCTCTTTGTCCACGTCGAAGTTGTAGCCGTCCTTCATCAGGAACTCGCGTCCGCGCATCACGCCAAAGCGGGGCCGCATCTCGTCCCGGAACTTCCACTGGATATGGTAGAGCGTCAGCGGCAGGTCTTTGTAGCTGTTCACATGGGCGCGGAAGATGTCGGTGATCATCTCTTCATTGGTCGGCCCATACAGCATTTCGCGCTTTTGCCGGTCGGTGATGCGCAGCATTTCCTGACCGTAATCGTCATAGCGGCCGCTTTCGCGCCAGAGGTCGGCCGGTTGCAGCGTGGGCATCAGCAAGGGGATATGCCCGGCGCGGATCTGTTCCTGGTTCACGATCTCTTCGATCCGGCGCAGCACCCGCAGGCCCAGCGGCAGCCAGGAATAGATGCCCGCCGCCTGTTGCTTGATCATCCCCGCCCGCAGCATGTAGCGGTGCGAGACGATCTGGGCCTCGGCGGGGTTTTCCTTCAGCACGGGCAGGAAATAGCGGGACAGACGCATTTTTGGCCTCATCGGGAACGGGTTTTGCCGTTCCTAGCGGGAAGGGGGCGGTCCCGCAAGCGGGGCCGGGCGTTGCCGCGCGGGGCGATGCCTGTTAGGCAGGGCGCAACCTGCGGAGAGCCAATGCTGAAACTGACCGTCCTGACCGGCCTTGTGGCCCTGTTGGCGCTGCCCGCCGGCGCCCAGATCCTGCCCGAGGGCCAGAACTGGCGCGAACTGCCCTTCGAGGTGGTGGCGGGCAAGCCGCTGCTGACGGTGGCCGTCAACGGTGCCAAGGGCCGGATGATGTTCGACAACGGCACGCCCGAGGTGCTGTTCTTCAACCGCGACGCGGCAGCACTTGGCGCAGGCAATTATGCCGCGCAGGGCTTTGCCGCTTCGGGGCAGAAGATCACCGTGCATCTGCACGACGCGCCGCAGGTGGAAATCGCCGGCCTGCCCTTTGCCGCCCCGGCCAAGGTCACCAGCGGCGATTTCGGATTTGCCGAGGTCGCATTCGGCAGCGATTTCATGGGCTTCATCGGCGCCCCCATAGTCGAGCCATGGGCCTTCCTGCTGGACTACAACCGGACGATGCTGACCATCCTGCGCACCGACCCTGCCGGAGCGCTTGCCATTGTCCCGCCTGCGGCGACCGATGTGCTGGCCGAGATGAGCTTTGCCATGGCGCCGGGGGAGCAGCCCACCACGGCGGGTTTCATCGGGCAAATGCCCATCGCCATTGATCTGGACACCGGCGACGATGGCACGATCTATCTGCGCCCCGAAACCCGCACCCGCCTTCTGGCGGCGGGACTGCTGCAAACCAGCGGCGACGGGGTGGTGCTGAAATCGCTGAACCTTGGCGGGGCGCCCTTTGCCGATCTGTCCTTGCGGCTGGTCGAGGCGGGCGGACCTGCGGACCTGCGCCCCTATCCCGGGTCGGATTTCCTGCGGCTGGGTGCGGGGTTCTTTGCGACCCAACCCAGCCTGTGGAACTTTCCGGCGGGCACGATCACGCTTCTGCGCCCCGATTCCGGCTTTCTCAAGCGGCGGTAGGCGCAGGCACCGCCGCTGGACTGCCTCTTGAAACTGCGGCCTGCATGGGCAATCTCTGACGAAAGGCAAAGGCAGAGCATGGCATTACCGATCCGCGATCAGGTCAGATACTGGAGCATCGCGTTGGCGGTGTTCTTCGTCATGCTGTGGTTTCTGGGTTCGGTCCTGCTGCCGTTTCTGGTGGGGGGCGCGCTGGCCTATTTCCTTGATCCGGTTGCCGACCGGCTGGAGCGGGCGGGACTGGGCCGGATTGCCGCAACCACGCTGATCACCGTGGTCGGCGTGCTGATCGTGGTGCTGCTGGTGCTGGCGGTGATCCCGACGCTGGTGAACCAGTTGACGGCATTGGTCAACGCCGCCCCCGAAATCGCGCGCAAGCTTCAGGCTTTCCTGACAGAGCGGTTCCCCGAGCTGAACGACAGCACCTCGGTCGTACGCCAGACGCTGGCAAAACTGGCGACCACAGTGCAATCCAAGGGGGCCGAGCTGGCCGAAGGGCTGCTTGCCTCGGTCATGGGGGTGATTTCGGCGGCGGTCTTCCTGCTGGTGGTGCCGGTGGTGGCCTTCTATCTGCTGATGGACTGGGACCATATGATTGCCCGCATCGACACCCTGTTGCCGCGCGACCATGCCCCGGTGATCCGCCGCCTTGCGGGCGAGATTGACGCGGTGCTGTCGGCCTTCGTGCGCGGGCAATTGTCGGTCTGTCTGGTGCTGGGCATCTATTACTCGGTCGCGCTGATGATCGCCGGGCTGCAATTCGGCCTTGTGGTGGGGGCGATTGCCGGGACCATCACCTTCATTCCCTATGTCGGTGCGCTGGTGGGCGGCGGGCTGGCTATCGGCCTTGCACTGTTCCAGTTCTGGGGCGACTGGTTTTCCATCGGCGCGGTCGCGGTGATCTTTGCCGTGGGCCAGTTTCTGGAAGGCAATGTGCTGACGCCCAAGCTGGTGGGCAATTCGGTCGGGCTACATCCGGTCTGGCTGTTGTTCGCGCTTTCGGCTTTCGGTTCGGTCTTCGGCTTTGCCGGAATGCTGGTGGCGGTGCCTGTCGCGGCCTCGCTGGGGGTGCTGACACGCTTTGCCCTGTCGCAATATCACGACAGCCTGCTTTATCGCGGCATCGAGGGGCGCATCCCCGAGGACGAGGATCAGGCGTGACACCCCGGCAACTGGCCTTCGACCTCGCCCATGCGGAACGCTATGGGCGCGAAGGGTTCTTCGTGTCGCCTGCCAATGCCACGGCGCTGGCCGCGGTCGGGGATTGGGCGAACTGGCCGGGGGGCAAGCTGGTGCTGGCGGGGCCGCCGGGGGCGGGCAAGACCCATCTGGCGCATATCTGGGCCGAAGAGGCCGGCGCGACCCGAATTGCCGCCCGCGATCTTGAGACCGCCTCCTTGCGCGATCTTGGCCCCCGCGTGGTCGTCGAGGATGCCGAGAGCGCATCGGGCCTGCCCGCCTGCGAAGAGGCGCTGTTCCACCTGCACAACCTGATCCTGCCAACGGGTCGCCTTCTGGTCACCGCCGCCACCCCGCCGCGCGACTGGGGCTTGGCGCTGCCCGACCTTCTCAGCCGGATGCAGGCGGCACCGCTGGCCCGGCTTGAGGCGCCCGACGACGCCCTGTTGTCGGCGGTGCTGGTCAAGCTGTTTTCCGACCGCCAGATCGTGGTGCCGCCCAACCTGATCCCCTATCTGGTCCTGCGGATGGAGCGTTCCATCGCCGCCGCCCGCGCGCTTGTCGCGGCGCTGGACGCCCGTGCGCTGGCCGGCGGGCGGGCGGTCACCCGCGCCCTTGCCGCCGAGATGCTGGACAGCCCCGACCCCGAGTGAAACACTGTCGCAAGACCGTCACCGAACCGTCACAACCGCCCCTTATCAAGCGCGCCATGATCCCCACCGATTTCCTCAGAGCCGCCTATCCCGCCCCCGTCACCCTGCCGCAGGCCGAGGTCACCGGACCGGGCCGCTTCTTCAACCGCGAACTCAGTTGGCTGGCCTTCAACTGGCGCGTGCTGGACGAAGCGTCGAATCCCGCCGTGCCCTTGCTGGAACGGCTGCGCTTTCTGTCGATCTCGGCCACCAATCTGGACGAATTCTATACCGTGCGCGTCGCGGGTATCCGGGCGCTGACCCGGGCGGGCAATCCGATGCCATCGGAAGACGGCTGCACCCCGGCGCAGCAACTGGCGCTGATACATGCCGATGCCCGGCGGCTGATGCAGATGCAGCAGATCGTGTTCAAGAAGCTGAAACGGCTGATGGAAGCCGCGGGGATCGAGCTTCTGACCCGGTCCAAGCTGACGGCGCGCGACCTGAAATTCCTTGAGGACCACTTCCTGAACAAGGTCTTTCCGGTTCTGTCGCCGCTGGCCATCGACCCGGCGCATCCCTTCCCCTTCATTCCCAACACCGGCTTTTCGCTGGCGCTGGAACTGGAGCGCGAGACGGATCTGCGCACCCTCAAGGCGCTGTTGCCGATCCCGCAGCAGATTGCCCGTTTCGTCGCCCTGCCCTCCAAGCCGGGCGAGAATCGTTTCCTTCCGCTGGAGGAACTGCTTCTCCTGCATCTGGACATGCTGTTTCCTGGCTATTCCAGCCGGGGCCATTGCCTGTTCCGCGTGCTGCGCGACAGCGATCTGGAAGTCGAGGACGAAGCCGAAGATCTGGTGCGCGAATTTGAAACCGCGCTGAAACGCCGCCGCCGGGGCGAAGTGATCCGCATGAAGATGTCGGCGGGCGCCCCGCCGGAACTGCGCGCGCTGATCATGGAGGAACTGGGCGTCACCGAGGACGAGGTGGTCGAGGTGCGCGGGATGCTGGGCATCGCCGACCTCAAGGAACTGGTGCTGTCGTCGCGCGGCGATCTGCTGTGGCCGCCCTTCACCCCCCGCGTGCCGGAACGGGTGCAGGACCACGGCGGCGACATGTTCGCGGCAATCAAGCAAAAGGATATGCTGCTGCATCATCCTTACGAAACCTTCGATCTGGTGATCCGCTTTCTGGAACAGGCGGCGCGCGATCCGAACGTTCTGGCCATCAAACAGACGCTTTACCGCACAAGCTGGGACAGCCCCATCGTCGGCGCCCTCTGTGAGGCGGCCGAGGCGGGCAAGTCTGTCACCGCGTTGGTGGAGCTGAAGGCGCGGTTCGACGAGGCGGCGAACATCCGGCAAAGCCGGCGGCTGGAACGGGCCGGCGCCCATGTGGTTTACGGCTTCATCAACTACAAGACCCATGCCAAGATCAGCACCGTCGTCCGACGTGAGGGCGACAATCTGGTGACCTATACCCATTATGGCACCGGCAACTATCACCCGATCACCGCGCGAATTTACACCGACCTGTCGTTCTTTACCTGCGATGCCGCGCTGGGGCGCGATGCGACCAAGGTCTTCAACTACCTGTCGGGCTATGTGCAGCCGCAGGGGCTGGAGAATCTGGCGATTTCGCCGATCACGCTGAAACCCCGGCTGTTGCAGATGATCGCAGCCGAGGCCGATCATGCCCGCGAGGGGCGCCCGGCGGAAATCTGGGCCAAGATCAACAGCCTGATCGACCCGGATGTGATCGACGCGCTTTATGCCGCCAGCAATGCCGGGGTGAAGATCAACCTCATCGTGCGCGGCATCTGCGGCCTGCGCCCCGGGGTCCGCGGCCTGTCCGAGAACATCCGCGTCAAGTCGATCGTCGGGCGGTTTCTGGAACACAGCCGGATCGTCTGTTTCGGCAATGGCGGCGGTCTGCCGGGCAAGACGGCGCGGGTCTTCATCTCGTCCGCCGACTGGATGGGCCGCAACCTGACGCGGCGGGTCGAGACGATGGTGGATATCCTGAACCCCACCGTCAAGGCGCAGATCGTCGGCCAGATCATGGCCGCCAACCTTGCCGATACCGAGCAGAGCTGGATCCTGCGCCCCGATGGCAGCTATCAGCGCGACCTTGCCGCGATGCAGGGCAAAGGCTTCAACTGCCATCGTTTCTTCATGGAAAACCCCTCACTCTCGGGCCGTGGCACGGCCGGGGACAAGGACGTTGCCCGCATCGCCTGACCTGCCTGAAAGGACTGCCGCCATGGCTGCCACCCCATCTGACGACGACCACGGCCCCTTTGGCAGGCCGCTGTTCGATGATCCTTCGGCCCGCGCCCTGAGCCGGGTGGGGGTGGTCGATGTCGGGTCCAACTCGGTGCGGATGGTGGTGTTTGATGGCGCCGCCCGCAGCCCGGCCTACTTCTACAACGAAAAGATCATGTGCGGCCTGGGCAAGGGGCTGGCCGAAACCGGGCGCCTCAACCCCGATGGGCGGCGGCGGGCGCTGGCGGCGCTGAAACGCTTCTCGCTTCTGGCCAAGGGCATGGGGATCGAGACGCTGACCGTGGTAGCCACCGCCGCCACGCGCGAGGCCGAGGACGGCCCCGAGTTTCAGTTGCAGGTGCTGCGCGAAACCGGGCTGAAGCTGTGGGTGATCGACGGCGGCGAAGAAGCGCGGCTTTCGGCGCAGGGCGTGCTGCTGGGCTGGCCCGAAGCGCGCGGCATCGTCTGCGACATGGGCGGCAACTCGATGGAACTGGCGCGGATCGGCGATGGCAAGGTCGGGCGCCGGGTGTCCACGCCTCTGGGGCCGTTCCGCCTGCAACAGGTCGCCGACACGCCCAAGAAACGCGCCACCCATATCGACCGCATCCTGAAGGAATGTCAGGCCGAACTGAAATCCGAGGGCGAGCGGATCTATCTGGTCGGCGGTTCCTGGCGGGTGATCGCCCGGCTGGACATGGAGCGGCGGAATTATCCGCTGACCGTGCTGCACGAATATCGCATGACGCCCAAGGGCCTGATCGACACGCTGGACTGGATCGCCACCAGCGACCTTGCCGTGCTGCGTGCCCGCACCGGCACCAGCCCCGAACGGATGGAACTGGTGCCGCAAGCCTGCGAAGTGCTGCGCGAACTGATCGCCATGTTCAAGCCCAGCGAGATCGACGTTTCCGCCTATGGCATCCGCGAGGGCCTGCTTTACGAACAGATGCCCGACCGCCTGCGCCAGCGCGACCCGCTGATCGAGGCCGCCCGCATGGCAGAACAACTGTCGTCGCGGATGCCCGGCTTTGGCAAGAAGCTGTTCGAGTTTCTCGAACCCCTGTTCAAGGGCGTCAGCGATGAACGGCTGCGGCTGATCAAGGCCGCCTGCCTGTTGCATGACACCACATGGCGCGCGCACCCCGATTATCGGGCCGAAGCCTGTTTTGACAATGCCACCCGCGCCAACCTTGGCGGTCTGGACCATCCGGGGCGCGTCTTCCTTGGGCTGGCGCTGCTGCACCGCTACAAGAACAGCCGCGCCGGTAGCCGGATGGAGCGGCTGTTCACCCTTTTGACCGAGGATGAGCTGCAAGAGGCAGAGGTGCTGGGCAAGGCGCTGCGCTTTGGCGCGATGTTCTCGGTCGGCGATCCGGCGCGGGCCGGGCGGCTGGTCTGGCAGCCGAAAAAGCGGGTGCTGGAACTGCACCTGACCGAAGACGGCCGCGGATTGTTCGGCGAGGTGGCGCAGGCGCGCTTTACCGCGCTGGCACTGGCGCTCAAGGCCACGACGCGGCTTGAGGAACTGGTATGATGCTGACTTTCGATCATCTGGCGGTGACGGCCGAAACGCTGGACGCAGGGGTTGCGGCGGTCGAGGCCGCGCTTGGCGTGGCGTTGGCGGGCGGCGGCAAGCATCCGCATATGGCCACGCACAACCGCCTTCTGGGTCTTGGCGACCTTTACCTTGAGGTGATTGCCGCCGACCCGGACGCAACCCGCCCGACATGGCCGCGCTGGTTCGACATGGACAATTTCACCGGCCGCCCGCGCCTGACCAACTGGATTGCCCGCTGCGATGATCTGGATGCCGTGCTGGCCGCCGCGCCGCCCGGCTGCGGCACGCCGGTCTCGTTGCAGCGCGGCGATTACCGCTGGCAGATGGCGGTGCCTGCCGATGGCACCCTGCCCTTCGACAGTTGCTTTCCGGCGCTGATCCATTGGCAAGGCACGCTGCACCCGGCCCAGACCCTGCCCGATGCCGGTCTGCGCCTGATCCGGCTTGAGGTGGCGCATCCGGGCGCGGCGGCCCTGCGCGCGGTTCTGGCACCGTTGTTCGACGACCCGCGGGTGATCTTTGTCGATGGGCCGGAAAAGGCGATGCGCGCCAGCTTTTCCACCCCACATGGCACCCGGGTTCTGGAATGATCCGCCCGGCAACCCCCGCTGATGCCGAAGCCATCGCCGCAATCTGGAATGCCCTGATCCGCGAGACGACGCATACCTTCACCACGGTCGAGAAAGACCCCGCCGACATTGCCACGCAGATCGCCCGGCGCACCCCTTGGTGGGTGGCCGAGGTGGCGGGTGCCGTCGCGGGCCATGCGACCTATGGCCAGTTTCGCGGCGGCCCCGGCTATGCCCGCGCGATGGAGCATTCGGTGCATCTGGCCGCACCCGCATGGGGCAAGGGGCTGGGCCGCGGCCTGATGACCGCGCTTGAGGATCATGCCCGCGCCGCCGGCGCCCATACGATGATCGCCGGAGTGTCGGGCGAAAACCTGCCGGGGCAAAGCTTTCACGCGGCAATCGGCTATAAAGAATGCGGTCGCGTGCGCGAGGCGGGGTTCAAATGGGGTCGCTGGCTCGACCTTGTGCTGATGCAGAAAATCCTCTCCTGACAGCCCCCGGCAAGGTCGCTATGCTGCCGCCCATGTCGATCTGGACCCGCATCACCGAAGCGCTTGCCGCCCTCGCCCAGGGCGAGCCTTTGGCGCATGTCTTTGACCTTCTGCGCAGCCGGCCCGAACCGGAACGCTCGGTCGGGTTCACCATCGCGGTGATTGCACTGGGGGCCAAGATGGCCAAGGCTGATGGCGCGGTGACGCGGGATGAGGTGATGGCCTTCCGCCGTGTCTTCACGCTGGCGCCCGAGGAAGAGGCGAATGCCGCCCGCGTCTTCAATCTCGCCCGGCAGGATGTGGCAGGATTTGATGCCTATGCCCGCAAGATTGCCGCGATGTTCCGCGACAAGGACCACCCCGACAATCGTGCCCTTTTCATCGACCTGATCGAGGGGTTGTTTCACATCGCGCTGGCCGATGACATCCTGCACGAGAATGAAGAGGCTTTCCTCGCCCATGTCGCCGAGATTTTCGGGCTGGACCGGCGCTGCTATCTGGCCATCCGTGCAAGGCTGGTTGAAGGCACCCAGCGCGACCCCTATGATCTGCTGGGCGTGGCCCATGACGCGCCGCTGGACCAGATCCGCATTGCATGGCGGCAGGCGGTCAAGGAAAACCACCCCGATGCGATGATCGCCCGCGGCGTGCCGCCCGAGGCGGCCAAGCTGGCCGAGCGCAGGCTCATCGCCATCAATGCCGCCTGGGAGGAATTGCAGCAGCGGCGGGCGGCATGACCGCCCCCGCACCGCCCGCCGCCCCCGGGCCGCGGCCGCTGCGGCTGGCCAGTTTCAATGTCGAATGGTTCAACGCCCTGTTTGACGATCGCGGGCGGCTGCTGGAGGATTTGCAGCTTTCAGCCCGCTACAAGATCAGCCGCGCCGAGCAACTGACGGCGCTGGGAATCGTCTTCACCGCGCTGGATGCCGATGGGGTCATGATCATCGAAGCCCCCGATCAGGGCACAAAGCGGTCAACCGTGACAGCGCTGGAGAATTTCGCGCGGCATTACGGGCTGCGCTGCCGCAAGGCGCTGCACGGCTTCACCTCGGAAACCGAACAGGAAATCGCCTTTCTTTACGACCCTGACCGGATCGAGGCCCGCCACGACCCGCAGGGCGCCCCCGCCCCCTCGCAAGGGGCCGCCGGGGCGCCACGCTTTGACACCGGGCTGCGCGCCGATCTGGATCAGGACGGGGTCGAGGAATTGATCCGCTTTTCCAAGCCGCCGCTTGAGATTGCCTTGCGCGCCGATGGAAGGGCGCTGCGGCTGATCGGGGTTCACGCCAAATCCAAGGCCCCGCATGGCGCGGTCACACCCGCCGAATTCACCCGCATTTCCATCGAGAACCGGCGCAAGCAACTGGCCGAATGCCTCTGGCTGCGCCGCCGGATCGAGGGGCATCTGGCCGCCGGCGAAAGCCTGATCGTGATGGGGGATTTTAACGACGGCCCCGGCATCGACGAATATGAAAAGCTGTTCGGCCATTCCGGGGTGGAAATCGCGCTGGGGCTGGACCAGCCCCCCGCGATGCGGCTGCATGACCCCCATGCCGAAATGGCGCTGCAAAGCCGTATCGGCATCGCGCCGACCACCGCGCGCTTCTGGCTGGCCCCGCAGAAACGCTATTTCGAGGCGCTGCTGGATTTCATCATGGTCTCGCCCGATCTGGCCAATGACCGGGCCGATTGGCGGATCTGGCATCCGTTCAACGATCCGGGCGCCATGGCGGTGCCGGAATTGCGCGACGCGCTCCTGACCGCCTCGGATCACTTTCCGGTCACGCTGGACCTTGCCCTTTGAAAATAGGCCCGGACTGCCCCATATTGGGGGAATGAAACGCATCGCCCTTCTTGTGGCGCTGGCCGCCACCCCGCTTGCCGCGCAAGAGCCCCCGGCGCCCGAGGCCGAGGCCCCCTCGCTTATGGAAGAGGGGGCGAAGATGTTTCTGCGCGGGCTGATGTCCGAGATGGAACCGACCCTGAACGACATGCAGGGCGCGCTTGAGGCGCTGGGACCGAAGCTTGAAGAGTTGAAGCCGCAGATTCTGGAGTTGATCGGCATGATCGACGATTTCCAGAACTACCATGCCCCGGAAAAGCTGCCGAATGGCGATATCCTGATCCGCCGCAAGACGGCCCAAGAGCTTGAGGCAGAAAAGGCGGCCCCGGAAGGGCCGCCTGCGGAAACCGAACTCTGACCAGAAAGCGATTTCTTCAAAGAAATCGCCCCGGAGTTTTTGAAAACTCCGGGGCCTTGGATCAGCCGCGCGCCTGACGGATCAGCGTCAGGATGTTCTTGGCCGCGTCGGGAATGTTGGTGCCCGGCCCGAAGATTGCTTTCACACCCGCCGCCGTCAGGAAATCGTAATCCTGCTGCGGAATGACGCCGCCGCAGATCACCAGAATATCCCCGGCCCCCCGTTCGCGCAGCGCCTCGATCAGCTTGGGCGCCAGCGTCTTGTGTCCTGCCGCCTGCGAAGAGATGCCGACGACATGCACGTCATTGTCGATGGCATCCTGCGCGGCTTCCTCGGGTGTCTGGAACAAGGGCCCCACGTCCACGTCAAAGCCGATATCGGCAAAGGCGGTGGCGATCACCTTGGCACCGCGGTCATGCCCGTCCTGCCCCATCTTGACGACCAGCATCCGGGGGCGGCGGCCTTCCTCCTCGGCAAAGGCTTCGACATCCTTCTGGATGGCTTCAAAGCCGGCATCGCCCTCATAAGCGGCGCCGTAAACCCCGGCGAGGGTTTTGACTTCCGCACGGTGGCGGCCAAAGACCTTTTCCATGGCGTCCGAAATCTCTCCGACAGTGGCGCGGGCCCGGGCCGCGGCGACCGCGCCCTCAAGCAGGTTGCCGCCCTCGGCAGCACGGCGCGACAGTTCCGCCAAGGCGGCCTGACAGGCCGCCTCATCGCGGGCGGCGCGGGTGGCGTTCAGCCGCGCGATCTGCGCATCGCGCACCTTGACGTTGTCGATGTCCAGAATGTCGATCGGATCTTCCTTGGCCTTGCGGTATTTGTTGACGCCAACGATCACTTCTTCGCCCCGGTCGATCAGCGCCTGCCGCCGCGCCGCCGATTCCTCGATCCGCAGTTTGGGCATTCCGGTGGCGACCGCCTTGGTCATGCCGCCCATCGCCTCGACCTCTTCGATCAGCGCCCATGCCTTTTCGGCCAGTTCCGCCGTCAGGCTTTCGACGTAATACGACCCAGCCAGCGGATCGACGACATGGGTGATGCCGGTTTCCTCTTGCAGGATAAGCTGAGTGTTCCGCGCGATCCGCGCCGAAAACTCGGTCGGCAGGGCAATCGCCTCATCCAGCGCATTGGTGTGCAGCGACTGCGTGCCGCCCAGCGCCGCCGCCATCGCCTCATAGGCGGTGCGGATGACGTTGTTATAGGGATCGGCCTCTTGCAGCGACACACCCGAGGTCTGGCAATGGGTGCGCAGCATCAGGCTGCCCGATTTCTTGGGGTTGAATTCCTGCATGATGCGCGTCCAAAGCTGCCGCGCCGCGCGCAGCTTGGCCGCCTCCATGAAGAAATTCATGCCGATGGCGAAGAAGAACGACAGCCTTCCTGCGAAATCATCAACATTCATCCCCCGCGCGATGGCGGCGCGGACATATTCGCGCCCGTCAGCCAGCGTATAGGCCAGCTCCTGCACAAGGTTCGCCCCCGCCTCCTGCATGTGATAGCCGGAGATCGAAATGCTGTTGAACTTGGCCATCTCTTTGGAGGTGTATTCGATGATGTCGGCAATGATCCGCATCGAGGGTTCGGGCGGATAGACATAGGTGTTCCGCACCATGAACTCTTTGAGGATATCATTCTGGATGGTGCCGGACAGATCCGCCCGCGACACGCCCTGCTCTTCGCCGGTGACGATGAAATTTGCCAGGATCGGAATCACCGCGCCGTTCATCGTCATGGAAACGCTGATCTTTTCCAACGGGATGCCGTCGAACAGGATCTTCATGTCCTCGACCGAGTCGATGGCGACACCCGCCTTGCCGACATCGCCCACCACGCGGGGATGATCCGAGTCATAGCCGCGGTGGGTGGCAAGGTCGAAGGCGACCGAGACGCCCTGCTGCCCCGCCGCCAGCGCCTTGCGGTAGAAGGCATTTGATTCCTCGGCGGTGGAAAAGCCCGCATATTGCCGGATCGTCCAGGGCCGCCCGGCATACATCGTCGCCCGCACGCCGCGGGTAAAGGGAGCGATGCCGGGCAGCTCGGCGGTCTGCGCCAGACCAGCGGTATCCGCCGCCGTATAAAGCGGCTTGACCGTGATGCCTTCCAGCGTCTGCCAGTTCAGGCTTGCCGGGTCTTTACCCTTCAGCTCCTTCGAGGCCAGCGCCTCCCATGCCTTCACATCCGTCATGACTTCCTCCGACATGCCGGGAGGGCCGCCCGGCGCTTGGGGTTCTGGCGAAGGCGCCCTATATCAAGAGCATGATCCACCGCTTCAAACCGCTTACATTTCTGTTTCTGGCGCTGACCCTCGCAGGCCCTGCCCCAGCCGATGAGGTATTCGCCCCCGTGGCCGCCACCGATGTGGCGGTGGCCGATCATCTGTTCGTCCACCGGCCGGTTGTCGTCTTTGCCGACAGCCCGGACGATCCGGCGTTTCAACGCCAGATGGCGCTTCTGGCGCGCGGTGCCGCCGATCTGGCCGAGCGCGACGTGATCGTGGTCATCGACACTGATCCCTCGAACCCGACCGAATTGCGCCACACCTTGCGTCCCCGGGGGTTCGCGCTGATCCTGATGGACAAGGACTGGAAGCCGACGCTGCGCAAGCCGCTGCCCTGGGACGCCCGCGAGATCACCCGCGCCATCGACAAGATGCCGCTGGCCCGCGCCGAGGCGCTGGAGCAGCATCCTTCGGGGCGGTAGGCGCGACAGCGACTGACCCAAGTTTCCGACATCGGTTGCGGGGTTAACCAACAAGAGGATTTTCTCCCGACATAAAAAAGCAGGGCCTTGGCCAATTGCCGGAATGTGTCATGCCGACTACCGCTTCAAACGCGCGAACGGGCAGCCGGTACCAATCGACCTCGCCTTCGTCATCGCCATATTCAAGGCGAGCATGTTCCGCCTCGTCCGTGACCATCTCGACGAAGCTTTGGACATCAAACGGTGGCTCGCCCTCAACATGGTATTCGTCATCCACGGCCCAGACCGCCCACAGGTCTGACCCATTTGCGTGCCCGGAAAAGTTGGTCGCGCCGGAGGTGTCATTGACCCAGAAATGCAAGGTAGGTGCCACTTCGGAAATCCTCCGAACATCCAGCAGGGTCGCCGCCCGTAGGGATTTGTGGTTGACGAATACAAGCTGCCGGCGATTCACCCCTGCGGTCGCCAATGGAGGGACATGCCGAAGCATTCCAGCATTCGGGTCGAACTCCCCTCCGATCGCCCAGCCGAAGTTGGAAGCGACCCGCGGAAAATCGGCCATATCCCAGACAAGGATTGACAAGGAGTAGCCCATCGATACGCCTCGCTCCTTCCTTCCGCCGCGTTATTCAAACTCCATGATCACATCGTCCACCCGCAGGCTGGCGCCGGGGCTGGCTTTGATGGCCTTGACCACGCCGCGGCGCTCGGCCTTGAGGATGTTTTCCATCTTCATCGCCTCGACCGTGGCCAGCGCCTGACCTTCCTGCACCTCTTGTCCCTCTTCGACGGCGATCTTCACCACCAGACCGGGCATCGGGCAAAGCAGGTATTTCGAGGTGTCCGGCGGCAGCTTCTCCAGCATCAGACCGGCAAGCTGATGGGCGCGGGGGGTGCGGACGAAAACCTTGAGGTCAGCGCCGCGCAGCCGCATGCGGAAGCCCATCGGGATCTTGGCGGTCTTGATCACCACCGGCTCACCATTCACGCCCAGCCGGGCAAGCGGCTGACCGGGGGTCCAGTCGCTTTCCACCCGCAGCTTGGCGCCATCCTCGAACACCACGGTCGAACCCTGCGCATCGGCCACGATCCGCACGGCAAAAGCCTGCCCCTGCACCGCGACCACCCAGTCATCGCCCACACGCCGCGTATGGTTGTCCATCGTGCCGGAAATCCGGGTGCGGCGAATCTCGGCAACCCGGTTCATCGCGGCGGCAGAGGCGGCAACCTTGCGCAGCGTCGCCTCGTCCAGAACGGCACCCTGGAACCCTTCGGGATATTCCTCGGCAATGAAGGCGGTGGTGATATTGCCCGAGACAAAGCGCGGATGGTCCATCACCGCGCCGACGAAGGGCAGGTTGTGACCGATGCCCTCAACCTCGAACGTGTCCAGCGCCAGCCGCATCTCTTCGATGGCTTTGTCGCGGGTTTCGCCCCATGTGCAGAGCTTGGCGATCATCGGGTCGTAGAACATGCTGATCTCGCCGCCCTCGAACACGCCGGTATCGTTGCGCACGATGCCGCCGCGCGGGGTCGCCCCTTCCACCGGCGGGCGATAACGGGTCAGCCGGCCGATCGAGGGCAGGAAGTTGCGATAGGGGTCTTCGGCGTAAAGGCGGCTTTCCATCGCCCAGCCGTTGATTTTCAGGTCTTCCTGTTTGAAGGGCAGCGGCTCACCATTGGCGACACGGATCATCTGCTCCACAAGGTCAACGCCGGTGATCAGTTCGGTCACCGGATGTTCCACCTGCAACCGGGTGTTCATTTCAAGGAAATAGAAGTTGCGGTTGCCATCGACGATGAATTCCACCGTTCCCGCGCTGGTATAGCCCACCGCCTTGGCCAGCGCGCAGGCTTGTTCGCCCATCGCCTTGCGGGTCGCCGCGTCAAGGAAGGGCGAGGGTGCCTCTTCGATGACCTTCTGGTTCCGCCGCTGGATCGAGCATTCGCGTTCGTGCAGGTAGACGCAATTGCCGTGCTTGTCGGCCAGCACCTGAATTTCGATGTGGCGGGGCTGCGTCACGAACTTCTCGATGAAGATCCGGTCGTCGCCAAAGCTGTTGGCCGCCTCGTTCTTGGAGGATTCAAAGCCTTCGCGGGCCTCCTGATCGTTCCAGGCAATCCGCATCCCCTTGCCGCCACCGCCGGCAGAGGCCTTGATCATCACAGGATAGCCGATCTGGCCCGAGATTTTCACCGCCTCATCGGCGTCGGCGATCAGGCCCATATAGCCCGGAACCGTGGAAACCCCGGCTTCCATCGCCAGCTTTTTCGAGGTGATCTTGTCGCCCATCGCCTCAATCGCGGGGGACGGCGGGCCGACGAAAACCACACCCGCCGCTTCGAGCGCCGCGGCAAAGTTCATGTTTTCCGACAGGAAGCCATAGCCCGGATGCACCGCCTCGGCGCCGGTCTGGCGGATGGCCTCCATGATCTTGTCGATCACGATGTAAGACTGGTTCGCGGGCGGCGGGCCGATATGCACCGCCTCATCCGCCATCTTGACGTGCAGCGCGTTGCGGTCGGCGTCGGAATAGACGGCAACGGTCTTAATACCCATCTTGCGCGCCGATTTGATGACGCGGCAGGCGATTTCGCCCCGGTTAGCGATCAGGATTTTCTTGAACATGGCTCTCTCCCTCGTGGTGGCCGGGCCGGGGCCGGATAGCGGAATGCAAAAGGGCCAACCGGGCGGTTTGCCCGGTTGGCCCCTGTCGAACGGGTGACGCCGCCGAAGCGGCGGTCAGGTTATTGGTTGTAGCAGGGCGGCAGGCCCAGATTGACGCCACAGGTGGCAACACCGGCCAGACCGCCGATGACCGCGCCATTGATGGCGCTGCCGCCGGTCGCATCGGCGACAAGCGCGCCAGTCGCCGCACCGGCAAGCCCGCGCGAAGCCGGGTCTTGCATGCAGCCGGCAAGCGGCAGGGTGAAAAGGGCAAGTAGAAGGATGGATTTACGCATGTTTGACTGCCTCGGTCGCTGGTTTTTATTGCGACCGAGTCTAGCGAATCCGCCGGAAAAGAACACTGAAAAATCCCGTCATTCACGGCATCGGCATCGCTTTGCCGACGTGCCGTGAAAAATGGCCTGACCCGCAAGGGGCCAGGCCAGGGGGAAGGGAAAGGGTAACAGTCAAGGTGGGCAAGAACCGAGGAACAGGTCTCACACGCCATGCGGGCATCCTGCGACAAGGCCCGAGTCGGTGCAAACGCGGCTTTGCCCAGACCAGAGGCTTGGGCGAATTGCTGCCGGAAAGACAAGGGCTTGCGCGGAAACATGCCTAGTCCTCGTCCTCATCGTCCCAGTCGTCGAACGCCAAGGGCGCAGCATCGGGCGCAAAGACCGCCGGGAAGGCCGCCTGCGCACGTTTGAGGTCGATGCGCAGCAGCGCCTCATAGGATGCGGGGTCGAACGGGTCTTCGGCGGGCACCACTTCGCGTCCGAACAGCCAGGACAGGCGCCCGGCATCCAGGTTGCCGCGCTCGAACGGGTCTTCGCCGAACTGCGCCCAGAGGGCGGCCATGAAGCCTTCGTCGGCCTTGCGGTCAACCTGCTTGCGGTCCTTGAACCGCTCGCGCTTCACAAGCTTGGTCGCGCCCTCTTTGACGTTGGCGCGGCGGATGGTGAACTGGAAATCGGTGCCGGGAAGGCGGCCGGGGAAACCGCGGTGCTTCAGCATGGCCGCACCTCCCCGGTCGGAAGGCAGCCAAAGGCGGCGGGGCGTGCCTGACGCGCGCCCCGCGCCGTCAGATCACTTGTATTTGCCGGTCTGGGTCGGCTCAACGCTGATCGGAGCGGGCTCCGGCTCGGGCGCGGGCTTGGCGCAGGCGGCGACGGTGGCAAGGGCCAGCATGGCAATGAGGGCAGTAGTCCGCATGAGAACCTCCAGTTCGAATAGGTGCGACTGCGCGCACCATAGGAGGAGGCAGCGGGAAGAGCAAACGGGTATGTCGCGGCGCAGCAAAGTTCCGCCTGCGCCCATTCCCCAGTTTTCTCAATAAAAACAAGGGCGGACCGGGGCGAAGACGCCCCATTGGCCCGCCCTGTCGAATTACTTGTATTTGCCGGTGTAGGTCGGCTCGACCGTGACGGTCGGCTCATCCACATAGACGACTTCTTCTGCCTTCTTGGCGCAGGCGGCAACGAAAGCCACCAGGCAAAGAGCGACAAGAACTTTGATGCTCGACATCCTCGACTCCTATTTTCTTGGGGGGCGGCGGACCACCCCCGTTCACTGTGCAAGGCCGCATTGGTTCGACCTGCGTGAAGAATAGCCGACAAGAGACGGAATTGACACGCATTTCCGCCCAATCCCCTGCCCTGTGGCATCAGGGCATCATGGCCGCGCAGCGGCAGGGTGGCAGGCGCTATATGTTGTGGACGCATCAGAACACCTCCCAGATGCAGGCGCCGTTTTCCAGGCGATAGGCTTCAAAGAACTGTGTCGCTTCGGGGTCGGCCTCGCCAAAGGGCACGGGCCTGTCCGAAAGCGAGATGATGATCTGCGCCGGGGCGGGCCCCAGCGTGGCGATCCGCGACAGCGCGTAGTTTTCGCAGAGCCAGGCCATATCGGCGCTGGCATCCTCGAACCCCACCGTGCCGCCCTCGCGGGCAATGGCAGGCGCAAGGAAGCGGAACCGCGCCGCCAGCCCTTCAGGGCCGGGGGCATTCCACACCACGTCGATCAGCGTCACCTCCTGCCCCGAGGGCAGGCTGACGGCGGCCGGATCGCCGGGCAGGATAGTTGCCCCTTCGGCCTCGATCTGGGTCGGCCCCGTCATGGCCAATTCCCCCTGGTGACACCCGCGCGCATTCCCGCCTCCTCGTGCTTGGTTCAGAGCGGGATGTTATCGTGCTTCTTCCAGGGGTTTGCCAGCTTCTTGCCGCGCAAGGATGCAAAGGCCCGCGCGATGCGACGCCGGGTCGAATGCGGCATGATCACTTCGTCGATAAAGCCCTTTTCGGCAGCAACGAAGGGATTGGCAAAGCGCGCCTCGTAATCCTTGGTGCGCGCCGCGATCTTGTCCTTGTCGGCCAATTCGCTGCGATACAGGATTTCCACCGCGCCCTTGGCCCCCATCACCGCGATTTCGGCGGTGGGCCAAGCATAGTTGAAATCGCCGCGCAGGTGTTTGGACGCCATCACGTCATAGGCGCCGCCATAGGCTTTGCGGGTGATGACCGTGACCTTCGGCACCGTCGCCTCGCCATAGGCGAAGAGCAGTTTGGCACCATGCTTGATCACACCACCATATTCCTGAGAGGTGCCGGGCAGGAAGCCGGGCACATCGACCAGCGTCAGGATCGGAATTTCAAAGGCATCGCAGAAACGGACAAAGCGCGCCGCCTTGCGGCTGCTGTCGATGTCCAGACAGCCCGCCAACACCATCGGCTGGTTCGCCACGACGCCGACCGACTGACCTTCGATGCGGATGAAGCCGATCACGATATTGCCGGCGAAATCCTTTTGAATCTCGAAGAAATCCCCCTCGTCGGCGAGCTTCTGGATCAGCTCTTTCATGTCATAGGGCTGGTTCGGGTTATCGGGGATCAGCGTATCAAGGCTGGCCTCGATCCGCGCCGGATCGTCGAAGAAGGGCCGCACCGGCGCCTTTTGCAGATTGTTCAGCGGCAGGAAATCCACCAGACGCCGCACTTCGGCCAGCGCCTCGACATCGTTTTCAAAGGCGCCGTCGGCGACCGAGGATTTCTTGGTATGGGTGGAGGCGCCGCCAAGCTCTTCGGCCGTCACCACCTCATTCGTCACGGTCTTGACCACATCGGGGCCGGTGACGAACATGTAGGAGCTGTCCTTCACCATGAAGATGAAGTCGGTCATCGCGGGCGAATAGACCGCCCCGCCCGCACAGGGCCCCATAATCACGGAAATCTGCGGCACCACGCCCGAGGCCATGATGTTGCGCTGGAACACTTCGGCATAACCGGCCAGCGAGGCGACGCCTTCCTGAATCCGCGCGCCGCCGGAATCGTTCAGCCCGATCACCGGGGCGCCGTTCTGCAACGCCATATCCATGATCTTGCAGATCTTCTGGGCATGGGTTTCCGACAGCGACCCGCCGAAGACGGTGAAATCCTGCGAAAAGACATAAACCATCCGGCCGTTCACCGTGCCCCAGCCGGTGACCACCCCGTCGCCGGAGGGCCGCTCGGCCTCCATGCCGAAATCGGTGCAGCGGTGGGCGACGAACATGTCGAACTCTTCGAACGAGCCTTCGTCCAGCAAAAGCTCGATCCGCTCACGCGCGGTCAGTTTGCCCTTGGAATGCTGGGCGTCGATGCGGCGCTGCCCGCCGCCCTGACGGGCCACCTCACGACGATCTTCAAGCTGTTGCAGGATGTCCTTCATGGCACTTTCTCCCCCGAAATTGCGCGCAACATAGCGGTGGGGCGGGCTGTCACAAAGCGGAATCCCGTAAATTTGCATAGGATTGGCGGAAGTCATTTTGCAAATTGCAAATTTGCAAAACATGGCGCTCGTCGTCACTCCAGGCTAAGACGGCGTTAGCGCAACCGGAGTCCGCAAATGCCCAGCCTGCCCGTGCCCGTCGTCACCATCGGCCTGCTCATCGCCTCAAACATCTTCATGACCTTCGCATGGTATGGCCACCTGAAATTCAAGACCGCGCCGCTGGTCACCGTGATCGCCATCAGTTGGGGCATCGCGCTGTTTGAATATATCCTGCAGGTGCCCGCCAACCGGATCGGCCACACGCATTTTTCAGCCGCCGAGCTGAAGACGATGCAAGAAATCATCACGCTTGCGGTTTTCGCCATCTTTTCGGTGTTTTACCTGAAAGAGCCGCTGTCGTGGAACCATGCCGTCGGTTTTGCCTTCATTGCGGCGGGGGGCTTCTTCATCTTTCACAAATGGTAGCAGGCTGGACTCTGGGCGCAGGCAGGCATAGCCCTTGGGCATGACCCGCGCTGCCCCCATTTTCCTGAATCGCGCCACGCCGCCGACCATCCTGACGCTGACGCTGCTGGCGGGGCTGTCGGCGCTGACGATGAACATTTTCCTGCCCTCGCTGCCCGGAATGGCCGCGTGGTTCGGGGTGCCCTATGCGCTGATGCAGCTTTCGGTCGCGCTCTATCTTGCGCTTTCGGCGGCGCTGCAAATCGTCATCGGCCCGATTTCCGACCGTTTTGGCCGCAGGCCCGTCGTATTGGGCGCGCTGGCGCTGTTCCTTTTGGCGACGGTGGGCACGCTTCTGGCGCCCAATGCCGGGGTGTTTCTGGTCTTCCGCATGGCGCAGGCGGTGATTGCCGCCGGAATGGTGCTGTCACGCGCCATCGTGCGCGACATGGTGTCAGACGCCAATCAGGCGGCCTCTATGATCGGTTATGTCACCATGGGCATGACGTTGGTGCCGATGATCGGCCCGGTTCTGGGCGGGTTCCTTGACGAATACATCGGCTGGCACGCCAATTTCGGCCTGCTGCTGGTGCTGGGTCTGGCGGTTGCCGCACTGGTCTGGGCCGATCTGGGCGAGACGGCGAAGCCCAGCGACACCAGCCTGCTGGCCACCTTGGGGCAATATCCCTCGCTGCTGCGCTCGCAACGCTTCTGGGGCTATTCTCTGACCGCGGCTTTCGGGTCGGGCGCGTTCTTTGCCTATTTGGGAGGCGCGCCCTATGTCGGGACCGAGGTTTTCGGGCTGAGTTCGTCGCGCGTGGGGATGCTGTTTGCCCTGACGGCGGTGGGCTATGCCGCCGGCAACTTCCTTGCCGGGCGGCTGTCGGTGCGGATGGGGATGAACCGGATGATGCTGTGGGGCAGCGTGACCACCACGCTGGGGCTTGGCGGTCTTGCGCTTTTGACCATGGCGGGGCTGTCGGGGCCGGTGACCTTCTTTGCCTTCACTCTGGCCCTTGGCATGGGCAATGGCGTCAGCCTGCCCAATGCCAATGCCGGCATCATCTCGGCCCGGCCCAATCTTGCCGGCAGCGCCTCGGGCCTTGGCGGGGCGCTGACCATCGGCGGCGGCGCGGCACTGGCCGCACTCAGCGGCCATCTTCTTGGCCCGGGGTCAAGCGAGATGCCGCTGGTGCTGTTGATGCTGGTCTCTTCGTTGGCCTCGGTGATCTCGTCGCTCTGGGTGATCCGCCGCGCCCGGGAGCTGGGTTTGCAGGCTTGACCCCACCTCTTTGCAAAGCCAATACTGGATTTGCAAACCGAGGACGCCGATGGCCACCCAGAAACTCTATGCCGGAGCCAAGCTGCGCGAATTGCGCGGGCGCCTTGGCCTGACCCAGCGCGTCTTTGCCGACAAGCTGGGCGTGTCCCTGCCCTATCTGAACCAGATGGAGAACAACCATCGCCCGGTTTCGGCCGCCGTTGTGCTGGCGCTGGCGCAAGAGTTCGGGCTGGATGTGACCGAGCTGACGGTGGGCGAAGGCGAACGGCTGGTTTCCGACATGCGCGAGGCGCTGGCCGATCCGGTCTTTGCCAAGACCGCCCCGCCCCTGGCCGATCTGCGGCTGGCGGCCTCAAACGCGCCGGCACTGGCACGGGCCTTTCTCGACCTGCACCGCGCCTATCGGCAAAGCCACGAAAGGCTGGCCTCGCTGGACGAGGCGCTGGGCCGCGAAGATGCCGGATTGCGCGCCAGCCCTTGGGAAGAGGTACGCGACTTCTTTCACTATTGCGACAATTACGTCGATGCCATCGACCGGGCTGCGGAACATTTCATAACCTCTACAGGTATCGGAAAAGACCCGCTGATCACCGCGACCGAGGCCCTGCGCAAGCGCGGGATCGAGGTGCAGTTTTCCGACAATGGCCCGCTGCGCGCCTTCAACCTGCAAGAGCGGCGGCTGGACCTGTCGGCTCGGGCGGCCGCCCCCACACAGCGGTTCCAGTTGCTGTATCAGGTGGCCTTGCAGACCCAGAACGAACTGCTTGAGGCAACGCTGGATCTGGCCCGCTTCACCACGCCCGAAGCCCGCGACATAGCCAAGATCGGACTGGCCAATTACTTTGCCGGGGCTGCGCTGATGCCCTACCGCGCCTTTCTGGAGGCGGCGCAGAAGACCCGCCATGATCTTGAGCGGCTTTCCGATATCTTCGGCGCCAGCATCGAACAGGTGGCGCATCGCCTCTCCACCCTGCAACGCCCGGGGGCCAAGGGCATTCCCTTCTTCTTTGTCCGCGTCGATCAGGCGGGCACCATCACCAAACGGCATTCGGCGACCCGGTTGCAATTTGCCCGCTTTGGCGGCGCCTGCCCGCTGTGGAATGTCCACCGCGCTTTTGAAACACCGGGCCGTTTCCTGAGGCAACTGGCCGAAACGCCGGACGGGGTGCGCTATTTCTGCCTGTCACGCGATGTCTCGAAACCCGGAGGGGCGTTTCTGGCGCCGGTGCGGCGCTATGCCATCGGCCTTGGCTGCGAGGTGACCCATGCCGCCAGCCTGGTCTATGCCGACGGGCTTGACCTCAAGGGCCGGTTCGAGCCGATCGGCATTTCCTGCCGGATTTGCGAGCGCAAGGACTGCCACCAACGCTCGGTCCCACCGCTGGAGCGGCGGCTGCGGGTGGACCCCGACCGGCGGGGCCTGCTGCCCTATGATATCGCGGAATGAAATGGCCGCCCGCAAGGCGGACGGCCCGTAACCCCCTCAGGCGCGCAGCGCGCGGGCGATTTCGTCCTTGAGGCGCGAACGCGTC
This sequence comes from Tabrizicola fusiformis, assembly GCF_013328815.1. GTDB lineage: Bacteria > Pseudomonadota > Alphaproteobacteria > Rhodobacterales > Rhodobacteraceae > Fuscibacter. Next base: position 203,240 of record NZ_JABUHN010000005.1, on the reverse strand, counting down.
TTGCGCAGGTCCGATTCATGCTCGGACGAGACGGCATCGACCCGGGTTTCGGCGCGGTGAACCGCGTCATTGGCCACATCATACTCCTGCAGCAGCCGGGCGAAATGGGCATCGCTGGTCTTGAGCGCGTGAATCTTCTCCATCTCGCCGGGGAATTCGTCCTGCAATGTGTGCGGGGTGTTGGACATCCGTCTCTCCTTCTCTGTTCACACTGCAAAGTTTAAGGCCGTTCTCCCGCCAAGACATTGATACGGATCAAACACATCTTGCCGATGCCCCTGCTCTGGCCGATCCTGACGGGAAAGGAGCGCCACCGATGAACTGCCTGCTGGTCACCGCCCATCCGCTGAAAAACAGCCTGAACACCCGGCTGGCCGGTCTGGCCGACAGGGTGCTGACCGGCGCAGGCCATCAAGTGATCCGCGAAGACCTCTACAGCGGCGGCTTTTCGGCGGGTCTTACGGCGGCAGAGCGGCAAAGTTATTCCGCCCCCGCCTATGATGACAGCGCGACGGCCGCCCAGATCGCCCGGCTGCGCGCGGCCGAGACGCTGGTGCTGTGCTTTCCCACCTGGTGGTTCGGCTTTCCGGCGCAGATGAAGGGCTGGTTCGACCGGGTCTGGGCGCCCGGCGTTGCCTATGACCATGCCGAGGGTGGCGGGCTGATCCGGCCCCGGCTGACCGGGTTGCGCCATGTGCTGGCGGTGACCACGCTCGGCTCGCCCTGGTGGGTGGACCGGCTGGTGATGCGCCAGCCGGTGGCACGGGTGCTGCGCACCGGCATCCTGCGCCCCTGCGCGCCGCAGGCCCGGTTCGCAATGCTGTCGCTCTATCAGGCCGAAGCGATGGAGGCCGGGCGGCTGGCACGGTTTGAAGCGCGGGTAGAACAAGCCTTGCAGGCGTGGTCCTAGAGGCGGCCTCCGGGATATTTGGGCCAAGATGAAAGCCGGGCGCAGCAGCCCGGTTTAGCGTTGCGCCGTGCGCCAGTTGGGGTTCAGCATCGGTTGCAGGTTCGACTTCGGCAGTTTGCGGCCAAGGATATGATCGGCGGCCTTCTCGCCGGTCATGATTGAGGGGCCGTTGAGGTTACCATTGGTCACCTGCGGGAAGATCGACGAATCGGCCACCCGCAGCCCTTCGACCCCGATCACCCGGCATTCCGGGTCAACCACCGCCATCGGATCGCTCGCCGCGCCCATCCGGCAGGTGCCGCAGGGGTGATAGGCGCTTTCGACATGCTCGCGCAGGAAACTGTCCAGCTCGTCATCCGATTGCAGGTTGAGCCCAGGCTGGATTTCCGCCTTCACATGGCCGGCCATGGCGGGCTGTGCGAAAATCTCGCGGGTCAGGCGGATCGCGGCGCGGAAATCCTCCCAGTCCGACGGCTCGGACATATAGTTGAAGCGGATCGCCGGGGCCTCGCGCGGGTCGGCGCTGCGCAGGGTGACCGAGCCGCGCGATTTCGACCGCATCGGGCCGGTATGCACTTGAAAACCATGGCCGCCCGCCGCCGCCTGCCCGTCATAGCGCACAGCGATGGGCAGGAAGTGATACTGGATATCGGGATATTCCACCCCGGCCTTTGAGCGGATGAAGCCGCAGGCTTCGAACTGATTGCTCGCGCCCAGACCCTTGCCGGTGAAAAGCCACTGCGCCCCGATCATCGCCTTGCCCCAAAGGTTCCAGTATTTGTAAAGCGTGATCGGCCGGGCGGCCTGAAACTGCATGTAGATTTCCAGATGGTCCTGCAGATTGGCCCCCACCCCGGGCCGGTCGGCCACCAGCGCAATCCCGTGTTCCGCCAGATGCGCGGCAGGCCCGATGCCCGAGAGCATCAGGATTTTGGGCGAGTTGATCGAGGAGGCCGCGACGATCACCTCGGCCGCTGCCGGGATCACCTCGATCTTGCCACCGCGCTCCACCTCGACCCCGATGGCGCGGCCATTCTCGATCACCACGCGGCGGGCATAGGCGCGCAAGAGCCGCACCTTGCCCGCCTTGATCGCCGGTTTGAGATAGGCATTGGCCGCCGACCAGCGCTGCCCTTTCCAGATCGTCGCCTCCATGGCGCCGAAACCTTCCTGGGCCTGCCCGTTGTAATCGGGCGTCACCGGATAGCCCGCCTGCCGTCCCGCCTCGATGAAAGCGTTGAACAGCGGGTTGTGACGCGGGCCGCGGGTGATGTGCAGCGGGCCGGAATGGCCGCGAAAGGCGCTGTCGGCGCCAGTGGCATCCGCGCCGCCATGCCAGTTCTCCATCCGCTGGAAATAGGGCAGCACATCGGCATAGGACCAGCCTTGCGCGCCCATCTCGTCCCAGGTGTCATAGTCGCGGGCATGGCCGCGCACATAGACCATGCCGTTGATCGAAGACGATCCGCCGATCACCCGCCCCCGCGGCGTGGCAAGACGGCGGCCGCCCAGATGCGGTTCGGGTTCCGACTGAAAGCCCCAGTCGTAGATCTTCATGTTCATCGGATAAGACAGCGCCGCCGGCATCTGGATGAAGGGGCCGGCATCGCTGCCGCCCTCTTCGATCACCACCACCGATTTGCCTGCCTCGGCCAGCCGGGCGGCCATTGCCGACCCTGCCGAACCCGATCCGATGATCACATAATCCGCCGTCATTCTGCTCTCCTGCCGCATGGGGCGGCCCTTCTTGCCCGGCACGCATCCCCATTCAGGGCGTGCCGGGGCGCGTCTCAGTAAGGTGCATCCACGGGCCCAAGGCCGACGTAGACGCTTTTCACCTGTGAATAATGCTCCACCGCCGCATGACCGTTCTCGCGCCCGACGCCCGAGGATTTGGAACCGCCGAACGGCGCCTCGACCGGGGTCAGGTTATAGGCGTTGATCCATGTGGTGCCGGCCTGAAGCTGCGCGATGACGCGGTGCGCCCGGGTCAGATCGGCGGTGAAGACGCCTGCGGCAAGGCCGAACTCGGTGGCATTGGCGCGGGCAATCGCCTCGTCTTCGCTGTCAAAATCGAGGACGGCCATCACCGGGCCGAACACCTCTTCGCGCGCCAGCGTCATGGCATCGGTCACATCGGCAAAGACCGTGGGCTGCACATAATAGCCCGTGTTCAGGCTGGCCCGGGCGCCGCCGGTGATCAGCCGCGCGCCCTCGGCCTTGGCGGTTTCGATATAGCCCAGCACCTTGTCGAGCTGGCTGGCCGAGACCAGCGGACCCATCTGCGTTGCCTCATCCAAGGGATCGCCCAGCACGATCTTTTCGGTCCGCTCCGCCAGCCGCGACAGGAACCGCTCTTTCAGCCCCTTTTGCACGAAAACCCGGGTGCCGTTGCTGCACACCTGCCCGGCGGAGTAGAAATTCCCCAGCATCGCTGCGCCCACGGCATCCTCAAGGCTGGCATCATCGAACACGATCAGCGGCGACTTGCCGCCCAGTTCCATCGTGACATGCCGCACCCCCGCCGCCGCCGCCGCGTAAACCTTTTGCCCCGTCGGCACCGAGCCGGTCAGCGAGACCTTGGCCACGCGCGGATCGGTCACAAGGCTGCCGCCCACCGCGCCACGCCCCTGCACCACGTTGAAAAGGCCCGCAGGCAGACCGGCTTCAACGAAAATCTCGGCAAGTTGCAGCGCGCCCAGCGGGGTAACTTCGGACGGTTTGAACACCATCGCATTGCCAAGCGCCAGCGCGGGTGCCGATTTCCAGCAGGCGATCTGGCTGGGATAGTTCCACGCCCCGATGCCGACACAGACGCCCAGCGCCTCGCGGATGGTATAGACGAAGTCGCGGCCCAGCGGGATGGTTTCGCCGGTGATGGTCGGCGCCAGCCCCGCGAAATATTCCAGCGCATCGGCGCCCGAGGGCCAGTCGGCCACCAGCGTTTCCTGCAGGGGCTTGCCGGTGTCCAGCGTCTCCAGCCGGGCGAGATCGGGGTTCCGCTCGCGGATCAGATCGGCGGCGCGGCGCAGGATGCGGGCACGCTCCACCGGGCGGGTGGCGGCCCATGCGCCCTGCGCACGGGCGGCACTGGCCAGCGCAGCCTCGACCACCGCCGGGGTGGCTTCGTGCAGGCGGGCAATCACCTCACCCGTGGCGGGATAGATCACCTCGATCACGGCACCTGCGGTGTCTTCCAGATAGGCCCCATCGACAAAATGGCTGGCCTTTGGCTGTGCCTTCATGGCTCAACCCCTTTCAATTGCGAATTCAGGTAGTTGAGCGCCATCTGCACCGCCGCAGCCCCATCGGGAGACCCCGATTTCAGCACCTCGCGCAGATAGAGCCCGTCGATCATCGCGCCCAAACCATCGGCCACGCTTTCGGCCCGCGGCCCGGCAAGTGGCCGCAGACAGGCCAGCAGATTCGAACGCAGCCGGCGCTGATAGACCGCCAGCAGGCGCTTGGCTTCGGGCACGGTCTGGGCCAGCACCCAGAAGTTCAGCCAGGCCCCCACCGCCTCGCGGCGGAAGTTGCCGGGGCTGAAGCTGGCGCGCAGGATGGCACGCAGCCGCGCCTCATCCCCCTCGGCCGTCGCCAGCGCGCCGCGCACTTCGGCGCCGTAAAGCGTCAGGACATGGCGCATGGCGGCCAGAAACATGTCCTCTTTCGAGCCGAAATAATGATGCGCCAGCGCCGAAGACATCCCGGCCCGCTTGGCGATCTGACTGACGGTCACATCCAGAGACCCGACCCGCCCGATCTCGACGATCGTGGCTTTGACCAGGGCAGCCTTTCGGATAGGCTCCATTCCAAGCTTCGGCATTCGGGAAAACCTGCAAAAAACTTCTTGCTTTTTGTAGCCTGTCCGAAGTTTATTGACTCGTCAATCAACAAAAAACAGGGAGCCCGCCATGACCCTCCGCACCGCCCTTCTGGGCAGCGCCGTAACCTTCGCCCTCGCCGGGTCCGCCTTTGCCGAAGGCTGCGACAAGGTGATCTTCTCGGATGTCGGCTGGACCGACATCACCGCCACCACCGCCGCCACCACGCTGGTGCTGCAGGCGCTGGGCTATGAAACCGAAATCAAGGTGCTGTCGGTGCCGGTGACCTATGCCGGCCTTGCCGGCGGCGACATCGACGTTTTCCTTGGCAACTGGATGCCCACGATGGAGGCCGATCTGGCCGCCTACCGCGATGCGGGCACCGTCGAGGTGATCCGCACCAACCTTGAAGGCGCCAAATACACCCTTGCCACCAACGAAGCAGGCGTTGCCGCCGGCATCAAGGATTTCAAGGACATCGCCGCCGCCAAGGACGCGCTGGAAGGCAAGATCTACGGGATCGAGCCGGGCAATGACGGCAACCGCCTGATCATCGACATGATCGCGTCGGGGCCGTTCGGACTGGACGGGTTTGAAGTGGTGGAAAGCTCGGAGCAGGGGATGCTTGCCGAAGTGGCCAAGCATGATGGTGACGCCAAGCCGATCGTCTTCCTTGGCTGGGAACCCCACCCGATGAACGCCAATTTCAAGATGACCTATCTTTCCGGCGGCGATGACTATTTCGGCCCCAACTTCGGCGGTGCCGTGGTGGACACCAACACCCGCAAGGGCCTGTCAGCGGAATGCCCCAACACCGGCAAGCTGCTGTCGAATCTCGTCTTCTCGCTGCCGATGGAGAATGAGATCATGGGCGCCATCCTGAATGACGGCGCCGACCCCGCCGATGCCGCCAAGACCTGGCTTGCCGCCAATCCCGGCGTCTGGGAGCCCTGGCTGGACGGCGTGACCACCAAGGACGGCGGCGACGCCAAGGCCGCCGTGACCGCCGCGCTGCAATAAGCCGCCGCACCTGCGGAACCCCCGGGGGCTTCGCGCCCCCGGACCCCCGCGGGATATTTGGGGACAGATGAAGGGGCGGGCGCAGCATGGAGTGGCTGACGGACTACAAGATTCCGGTGGGCAAGGTCTCGAAAGTGGCCTTCACCTGGATGAAGGACAATCTGGGATGGCTGTTCGATGCCATCTCGGCGGTGATGGAGTGGCTGATCGGCGGCATCCTGTGGCTGTTGCAGACGCCCAACCCCTTCGTGATCATCGCGCTGTTCCTGGCGCTGACATGGGGTTTGCAGCGCAACTGGAAGGTTTGCCTTGGGGTCTTCCTTGGCTTCCTGTTCATCCTCAATCAGGGCTATTGGGAGGAAACCACCGAGAGCCTGACGCTGATCCTGTCGTCCTGCGTGGTCTGCATGGGGGTGGGGGTGCCGATCGGCATTGCCGCCGCCCACCGGCCCCGGCTTTACACCGCCATGGTGCCGGTTCTGGACCTGATGCAGACGCTGCCGACCTTTGTCTATCTGATCCCGGCCATCGTCTTTTTCGGTCTTGGCATGGTGCCCGGGCTGATCGCCACGGTGATCTTTGTTCTTCCTGCGCCAATCCGGCTGACCCATCTGGGTGTGGCCTCGACCCCCACCGCACTCTTGGAGGCGGCAACCGCCTTTGGTGCCACGCCGCGCCAGCGGCTGTGGAAGGTGGAACTGCCCTATGCTTTCCCGCAGATCATGGCCGGGCTGAACCAGACCATCATGCTGTCGCTGTCGATGGTGGTGATCGCGGCGCTGGTCGGCGCCAACGGCCTTGGCGTGCCGGTGGTGCGGGCGCTGAACAGCGTGAACACCGCGCTGGGTTTCGAATCGGGCTTCATCATCGTGGTGGTGGCCATCCTGCTTGACCGCTCGCTGAGGGTGACGCGCAAATGACCACCGCCGTTGAATTTGATCGCGTTTCCATCGTCTTCGGCGACCACCCCGACCGCGCCCTGCCCTTGATGGACCGCGGGTTGAGCCGGGCCGATGTGCAGAGCCAGACCGGGCAGGTTCTGGGTGTGCATGATTGCAGCCTGAGTGTGGCCGAGGGCGAGATCCTTGTGCTGATGGGCCTCAGCGGGTCGGGCAAATCCACCCTGTTGCGCGGGGTGAATGCGCTGAACCCCGTGGTGCGGGGCGAGGTCCGCGTCCATGACGGCAACAAGATGGTGTCGGTCACCAAGGCCGACGCCGAGACGCTGCGCAAACTGCGCCTGTCGCGCATCGCCATGGTGTTCCAGCAATTCGGCCTTCTGCCATGGCGTTCGGTCCGCGACAACGTCGGCCTCGGGCTGGAACTGGCAGGCATGACGCCCGAGGACCGCCGTCCCCTGGTGGATGAACAACTGGCGCTGGTGAACCTGTCGCAATGGGCAGACCGCAAGGTGGGCGAGCTTTCGGGCGGGATGCAGCAGCGCGTCGGTCTTGCCCGCGCCTTCGTCACCCAGGCGCCGATCCTGCTGATGGACGAGCCGTTCTCGGCGCTTGACCCGCTGATCCGCTCGAAACTTCAGGATGAATTGCTGGACCTTCAGGCCAAGCTCAAACGCACGATCATCTTTGTCAGCCACGATCTGGATGAGGCGTTCAAGATCGGCAACCGCATCGTGCTGATGGAGGGGGGCCGCATCGTGCAATGCGGCACCGCGCGCGAGATCATCGCCAATCCGGTGAATGAATATGTCGCCGATTTCGTGGCGCATATGAACCCCTTGGGGGTGCTGACCGCCCGGGACGTGATGGAACAGGGCGAGGCCGGGGCCGGGGCGCGCAGCCTGTCGGCCGAAACCCCGGTGCGCGACATCATGGCGATGATGTCAGAAGGCGTGACAGAGATGGTCGTCACCGACAGCGGCCGCAACCTTGGCCTGATCCGCACCGCAAGCCTGATGTCCAAGCTGATCGACCCGCGCGGCCGGGCTGGCTGAACCCCCAGCCGAAAGGGCACGGGGTCGGGCGGGGGTATCCCCGCCCGATTGCATCAGGGCGCGACCCGGGTGAAGGCGACCTGCCCCCGGTCGCCTTTGAAATCGCGCAGGGTCATGCGGCTGTCGTCAATATATTCGAGCTGCCAGCAGCCATCATCCGCAGGGTCGTCGCCCAGCCGGTAAAGGCTGATCACCGTGCCCGCGCCGGGCACCGTGCCATCGCCGCAGGCATCGCCCACAACCATGGCAAAGGCGCCTTGCTGTTCGTCGCCCTGCCATTCCTGCCATTCCAGCCCGAAGATGCGGATCTGGAACGGAGTCGCCTCGCCCACCGTGGTCCAGTCGCCTTGCAGCGCCTGCAGATTGCCTTCGTGGATGTTGTCCACCTGCGCCGCCGCGGTCAGCACCAGTTCGGCGGTGCTGTCGCCCATGTTCACAATCTCGCCTTCGAAATGGATCGCCGAAACCGGCGGCAGCCCGGCAAGATAGGTGATCAGCGCATCCGGGGTGCCCTGCCCCTCTTGCACCAGAAGGGCAAAACCGCCCGCTTCAATCAGGCAGCCGGCGGGAGCCGCGTCCAGATCGCAGGCTGTCAGCCAGCCGTCTTCGGCAATCGGGTCAGCCCCTGCGGCGCCCGCGGCCATCAGACCTGCAATGATCAGACCTGCCGCCCTCCGGTTCATGATCTTACCCTTCAACCGCGGCTTTGGGCTTGGCCGCCGCCTTTGCCTTAGTGGCGGTCTTTTCCGCAGGTTTGGCGGCGGCCTTGGCTTTGCTCGCCGGTTTGGCTGCGGTTTCCGCCTTGGGCTTGGCCGCCTTTTTGGCCGGGGCCTTCTTGGCCGCCTTGCCGCCCTTGCCGGCCTTTTCGGCCACCAGCGCCAGGGCTTCGTCCAGCGTCACCGCCTCGGGGTCCATATCCTTCGGCAGCGTGGCGTTGACCTTGCCCCATTTGACATAAGGCCCATAGCGGCCCGGCATCACCTGCACCTCGCCGCCATCGGGATGTTCGCCCAGCACCTTGAGCGGCCCGGCGGGCGCTGTGGAGCGCCCCGGCCCGCGCGCCGCCTTCTGCGCCAGAACTTCAACCGCGCGGTTCATGCCGATGGTGAAGACCTCTTCGACATCGGGGATGTTGGCATAGGTCGCGCCGTGTTTGACATAGGGGCCAAAGCGGCCGATCGACGCCTCGACCATCTCGCCGGTTTCGGGATGCGGGCCGATCCGGCGCGGCAGGTTCAGCAGGTCCAGCGCGCGTTCCAGCGTCACGGCATCCGGCGCCCAGCCCTTGGGCAGGCTGGCGCGGGGGGGCTTGGGCTGTTCCGCCGTCGCCTCGCCGCGCTGCACATAGGGGCCGAACCGGCCCGCGCGCACCGAAATCGGGTTGCCCTCTTCGTCCTGCCCCAGAATCTTGCCATCCGCCGACAGCGCGCCGCTGTCTTCGGCGACAGAGATCGGACGGGTATAGCGGCATTCGGGATAATTGCCGCAGCCGATGAAGGCCCCGCCCGAGCGCGCGGTTTTCAGATGCAGCCGCCCGGTGCCGCAGGTCGGGCAGATGCGCGGGTCCGACCCATCGGCGCGCAGCGGGTAAAGATGCGGCGCCAGAAACTCATCAATCTTTTCCAGCACTTCGGAAATGCGCAAATCGGCAGTCTCGGCCACCGCCGCCGAAAAATCGCGCCAGAAGCGGGCCAGAACATCCTTGTATTCCCGCTCACCCGCCGAAACATCGTCCAGTTCGGTCTCAAGGTCGGCGGTGAAATCGTATTCCACATATTTGCGGAAATAGTTGGTCAGGAAGGCCGTCACCAGACGGCCCTTGTCCTCGGGGAACAGGCGGTTCTTGTCCTTGCGGACATATTCGCGGTCCTGAATCGTGGTCAGGACGCTGGCATAGGTCGAAGGCCGCCCGATGCCGAGTTCTTCCATCCGCTTGACCAGTGTCGCTTCGGTATAGCGCGGCGGGGCTTGGGTGAAATGCTGTTCCGGCGCGACCTTGCGCTTGTCCACCGCTTCGTTCGCCATGATCTGCGGCAGGCGGGCGTCATCGCCTTCGTCATCATCGCGGCCCTCGTCATATACCTTGAGGAAGCCGTCAAACAGCACGACCTGCCCAGTCGCGCGCAGGATCACCTGCGCGTCGGGGCTGGCCACATCGACCGTGGTGCGTTCCAGCCGGGCCGCCGCCATCTGGCTGGCCAACGTGCGCTTCCAGATCAGATCATAAAGCCGGCGCTGGTCGGCATCGGTCAGCCGCAGCTTTTCCGGCCCGTCCGACATCACGGTGGGGCGGATGCATTCATGCGCTTCCTGCGCGTTCTTGGCCTTGTTCTTGTAGATGCGCGGCGCGTCGGGGACATAGGCCGCGCCGAACCGTTCGGCAATCTCGGCGCGGGCGGCAGTCACCGCCTCGGGCGCCATGTCGATGCCGTCGGTCCGCATATAGGTGATGTGCCCCGCCTCATACAGGCGTTGTGCTGCATTCATGCAGACCTTGGCGCCCATACCGAACTTGCGGCTGGCCTCTTGTTGCAGGGTTGAGGTCATGAAGGGCGCATAGGGGTTGCGCGCCGCCGGCTTCGCTTCAACGCTTTGCACCGTCAAGGTTCGGGAATTGACAGCGTGAACCGCAATTTCGGCAGCTTCGGCGGTGGGAATGTCGAATTTGTCCAGCTTCTTGCCGGCAAGGCTGATCAGCCGGGCATCGAATTGCTGGCCGCGCGGGGTTTCCAGCGTGGCCGTCACCGTCCAGAATTCGCGCGGACGGAAGGCTTCGATCTCCATTTCGCGCTCGACGATCAGGCGCAGGCAGACCGATTGCACCCGGCCCGCCGACTTGGCCCCCGGCAGCTTGCGCCAGAGGACCGGCGACAGGGTGAACCCCACAAGATAGTCCAGCGCGCGGCGGGCAAGATAAGCCTCGACCAAGGGTGTATCCACCTGACGCGGTTTCTTCATCGCCTCGGTCACCGCCTCTTTGGTGATGGCGTTGAAGGTGACGCGGCTGACCGTCTTGCCCTTCTTCAGGCTGCTCGCCAGCGCCTCTTGCAGGTGCCAGGAAATCGCCTCCCCCTCGCGGTCGGGGTCGGTGGCAAGGATAAGCTGATCATCGGTTTTCAGCGCCTCGGCAATCGCCTTCACATGCTTGCGGCTTTCGGGCGCAACCTCCCACAGCATGGCGAAATCATGCTCGGTATCGACCGAACCATCCTTGGCGGGCAGGTCGCGGACATGGCCGTATGAGGCCAGAACCGTATAGTCCGAACCAAGATATTTGTTGATTGTCTTGGCCTTGGCGGGAGATTCGACAACGACGACAGGCATGGAAAACTTCTCTCGCAGGGCTGAAACGATGGCGAGGCACCATGTGGGGCAGAGCGCGCGCTTGTCAACCGCCGCTCATCGCGGCTGCGACACCCCGTCCGCCGCGTTGATCGCCCGGGCATGGGCCAGCGCGCGCTGATAGGCCGGTTCCAGATCGGGGTTGCGCAGGCCCCGTCCCGCCGCGACCTGATAGACATGGCCCGGATTGTCATTCGCCTCATTCAGCAGCGCGCCCTCCTCGGTCAGGAACACATCCCAGCCGATGATGCCATGCCCCTCGAACGCCTCATGCCCGGCAAGACAGGCTGCCATCGCCTGCGGCCAATGCGGCAGGGTGGTGCCAAGAAAGGGCGTGTCGGGGTTGAAGACATGGGTGATCGGCCCCGCCATCGGGTCGCGCAGCTCGGCCAGCCGCAGCACGCGGCCGCTGTCACAGTCGATCAGGCCCCAGATGCGCGGCCCCTTGGCATCGCCGTCATGCATCGCCTTTTGCGCCGGAATGCGGATCACCGCATACCAGGGTTCAATCCCGCGATCGGTGCGCAGCGTGCAGATGCGGATTGAGGCCATTGCCGCGCCGACATGCGCCCGCAGCGCGGCGTCGCAGCGGTAGAACGGCTGGAACAGATAGCCGCGCGCCCAATCCGCCTCGATCTCGGCACCCAAGGCCAGTGCCGGCACCTCGCGCCCGTTCAGAAAATGCAGGTTACCCGCACTGTCGCTGCCCGTTATGGCGGCGGCGCCCCGGGCAAAGCTGTCAAACCGGGGTTTGCCGAAGGCGGGCAGATGGGCCGGATCACTCAGCCAGCGGGCAATATCGGCGGCATCCGACAGGTGGCGGATGCCCGGATCATCCGTGGCCGGGCCATAGGCCGCCAGCGTGCGCGTCACCGGCAGGCCACGCGCGCGCAGGATGGTCTCGGTCGCCACCTTGTCTTTCAGCACCTCCTTGGGGTGACCGCGCTCGGGCATCACCAAGGCGTCGTTGAAGGCTTTGCGGACACCCGCCGTTTGAAACTCGCGCAGGAAATTCGCGGGCAGATCGCGCCGCCAAAGGCCATAAGTATAGTATTCCTCGGCCTTGAAGCCGCGCAGCCGCAGCCAGAGCCCCAGGATCTGGCGCAGTTGCGTCCAGCTCCCCGGACCGCCCTGCGCCATCACCTGGGCGCCCAGTTCCATCACATTCACCCCGGCCGCGTCCTTGGCCTCGCTCAGATAGCTCATCTTGCCCCCGTTTTGGCTGTTATGCCGGACGCCGCAGCGGCAGGGCAAGCACGGTTTCCAGCGCTGCCGAGGCGGCCAGAACCGCGCGGTCGGCGAACATCGGCCCCACCAGTTGCACCCCCACCGGCAGCCCGGCGGCGGTGAATCCGCAAGGCACCGAGGCGGCCGGTTGCTGCGTCAGGTTGAACGGATAGGAAAACGGCGTCCAGGGCAGCCAGGCAAGACGCGGGTCGCTGCCGGGCGGGGCAAGTTCGCCCGCCGCAAAGGCGGCAATCGGCAGGCTGGGCGTGACCAGAAGGTCATAATCCAGCATGAAGCCCCGCATCTGTGCCCCCAGCGCGCCGCGCTCGCGCGTGGCGGCAAGATAGGTCTCCAGCGTGATCTCCTCGGCCTCGTCCAGCGCGCGGGCAAGGCCGGCGTCAAGGCGGCTGCGGTCGGTCACATGGGCCAGCGCGGCCCCCGCCCCCGCCCACCAGAGCGTGCGGAAACATTCCACCGGATCGGCGAACCCCGGATCGGTTTCGGTCACGATGGCGCCTGCCGCCTCCATCACGCCCACGGCGGCCCGCACCAGCGCCGCCACCTCCGGGTCAACCGTGGCATGGCCAAGGCGGGGGGAGAAGGCAATGCGCAGGCCCTTCAGGCTGGGATGTTCCGGCAGGTGGCTGGCGCTGTCATACGGCAGCGCGTGCCAGTCCCGCGCATCGGGGCGGCTGATCACATCCAGCAGCAGCGCCGCATCGCGGGCAGTGCGTGTCATCGGGCCGACATGGGCCACCGTGCCAAAAGGCGACAGCGGCCAGGCCGGCACCCGCCCGAACGAAGGTTTCAGCCCATAAGTCCCGGTAAACCCCGCCGGAATGCGGATTGATCCGCCGCCATCAGTGCCCAGCGCAAGCGGCGCATAGCCCGCCGCCTGCGCCGCCGAGGCGCCACCGGACGATCCGCCCGGGGTCTTTGTGATGTCCCATGGATTGCGGGTGATGCCCTGACGCGGGCTGTCGGTGACACCTTTCCAGCCGATTTCCGGCGTGGCGGTGCGCGCCATCAGCACCGCCCCCGCCGCACGCAGCCGGGCGACCGCGGGGGCATCCTGCTCCCACGGGCCACGGGCATCCACCGTCCACGAGCCGCGCAGGCAGGGCTGCCCCGCCGTCAGCAGCAGATCCTTAATCAGCACCGGCACCCCGTCCAGCGGCGAAAGTGGCACCCCCGCCGCCCAGCGCGCCGCACTCGCCGTCGCCTGCGCCAGCGCCCCTTCGGCATCGGTCAGGGTCAGCGCATTCAGCCGCCCCTCCCAGCGGGCGGCCTGCGCCAGACAGTCCTGCAGCACCTCGACCGGCGAAAACGCCCCTGTGCGGAACCCCGCCGCCATCTCTTCCGCCGAAAACCAGTTCAACTCCGTCATGCCATCCCCCGTTTGCCGCAGAATGGGCAGGAAGCCGGGCGCAGGGCAAGGCCCACGACGGCCACCAGGTAGGGTGCGTGCAAGCACGCACCCTACGGCAGACGGGACATTCCGCGCCGTGCCGCCTAGGATGCCCCGAACCAGCCAAAGGCCCCGCATGACCGACCCGATCTGGCGGCTTGATCCCGCCACCGACAGCGACGCCCCTGCCCTTGCCGAACTGCGGGTGCAGGCAATGCGCCCCAGCCTGATGGCAGCGGGCCGGTTCGATGCCACACGGGCACGGGACCGCTTCCTGTCGGGCTATCTGGCAGCCGATACGCGGCTGGTGCGGGTGGGCGGCACGCTGGCCGGGGGGCTGGTGCTGCGCCAGCGCCCCGATCATCTCTATCTGGATCACCTCTACCTGTTGGAGGCGTTTCAGGGGCAGGGCATCGGGCGGCAGATCGTCGCGCAGGTGCAGGACGAGGCCCGCGCGCTGGCCCTTCCCCTGCGGCTGATGGCGTTGAACGGCAGTCCCGCCAACGGCTTTTACCTGTCCTGCGGCTTTCAGGCGGGACAGGCCGAGGCGCTGGACACCCATTATCACTGGATGCCGAATGCAAACGGGGCCCCGGAGGGCCCCGCATGACTGGCTGACGGAGGGGATCAGCCCTGACGGGCTGCCGCGACCGCTTCCTCAAGAATGCCCATGGCTTCGTTGAAGATCTCGTCCTGAATGGTGATCGGCGCCAGGAAGCGGACCACGTTGCCGTAAACCCCGCAGGTCAGCAGGATCAGCCCGCGCTTCTGCGCCTCATTCTTCACGCGGTTGGTGAAATCGGCATCCGGCGCGTGGTTCGACGGATTGGCGAATTCGACCGCCACCATAAAGCCCGGACCCCGGATATCGACGATTTCCGGCGTGACCGAGCGGATCGCCTCAAGCCGCTGTTTCAGACGGCTGCCCAACTCATTGGCGCGGGCGCAAAGCTGCTCTTCCTCGATCACGTCCAGCACGGCATTCGCAGCAGCGATGCCCAGCGGGTTGCCGCCATAGGTGCCGCCCAGACCGCCGGGATGGGCCGCGTCCATCAGGCTGGCCTTGCCGGTCAGCGCCGCCAACGGCAGCCCGCCCGCCAGACCCTTGGCCATGGTGGTGATGTCGGCGGCCACGCCATATTGCTCCATGCAGAAGACGGTGCCGGTGCGGGCAAAGCCGGTCTGCACCTCATCGGCGATCATCACGATGCCATGATCGTCACACAGCTTGCGGATGGCCTTCACCAGATCCTTCGGCGCCGGATAGAAACCGCCCTCGCCCTGCACGGGTTCAAAGATGATGGCCGCCACGCGGGCCGGGTCCAGATCGGCCTTGAAGAGCTTGGTCAGCCCCGCCATCGCGTCTTCGGTGGTGATGTTGTGAACTTCCTGCGGGAAGGGCACATGCCAGACATCGGGCATCATCGCGCCGAAGCCCTTCTTGTAGGGGTCAACCTTGCCCGTCAGCGACATGCCCAGGAAGGTGCGGCCGTGGAACGCGCCGCCAAAGGCGATGATCGCGCTGCGGCCGGTGGCGATGCGTGCCACCTTGATCGCATTCTCTACCGCTTCGGCACCGGTGGTGACGAAAACGGTCTTCTTCGGCCCCTCCCCCGGAACCAGCGCGTTCAGACGCTCGGCCAGACGGATGTAATGCTCATAAGGCAGCACCTGATGGCAGGTATGGGTGAATTTCGACAGTTGCTTGCTCACCGCGTCCATCACCTTGGGGTGGCAATGGCCGGTGTTGACCACGGCGATGCCGGCGGCAAAGTCGATATAGCGGTTGCCCTCGATATCCCAGACTTCCGAGTTCAGCGCCCGATCGACATATATCTGGGTCTGCATGCCCACCCCGCGCGAAATGGCATCTGTGCGGCGCTTGGCGACATCGGCGTTCAACATGGCGGTATCCTCCGGGATATGCGGAAAAGCGGTTGGGGGCGGGTTTGTCACACCGCGCCCGGCTGCGCGCATTTGATCAAGTTTTGGCCGCCGCTTCAACCGCGATGGCACCGTTCCATAGGTCCAGTCTGGCAGGATTTTAGGTCCAAGGCGGGATTCATCAGTTGTTAACCTTGGCGAGTCACTCTGCCGACATCTGCTACGGCTGCCACCGAACCACAGATGCACCAGAGGGGGATTGCGATGGACCTAGACGCGGGCCGCGCCACGGCGCGGGCAGAGGCGGCGCTGGCCTGCCTGCAACTGATCCGCTCGCGCCGGGTGGGGGCGGTGACCTATCATCGCCTGCTGGCCGAACATGGCAGCGCCGGGGCGGCCCTTGCCGCCCTGCCCGGCATCGCCCGCGCAGCGGGACTGACGGAATATCATGTCTGCCCCGCCGAGGTGGCCCGTCATGAAATGGCCGGGGGGCGGCTGGCGGGCGCCCGGCTCTTGATCCACGGCCAGCCCGGCTATCCGGCGGCGCTGATGGACCTGCCCGATGCGCCGCCGATCCTTTGGGCCAAGGGCGATCCGGGCCTGCTGGCCCGGCCCATGGTGGCCATGGTGGGGGCGCGCAACGCCTCATCGCTTGGCCTGCGCATGGCGGGGCGGCTGGCCGAGGGGTTGGGCGCGGCGGGGCAGGTCGTGGTTTCGGGCCTCGCCCGCGGGATCGACGCCGAGGCGCATCGCGCCGCGCTGGCGACCGGCACGGTTGCCGTGATGGCGGGCGGGCTGGATGTGCCCTACCCCGAAGAACATGCCGGTCTTGCCGCCGATATCGCCCGCAACGGCTGCCTTGTGTCCGAACATCCGATGGGGCTGCAACCGCAGACCCGGCATTTTCCGCAGCGCAACCGGATCATCTCGGGCCTTGCCCGCGCCGTTGTGGTGGTCGAGGCGGCCACCCGCTCGGGCAGTCTGATCACCGCGAAAAACGCGCTGGATCAGGGGCGTGAGGTGATGGCAGTGCCAGGCCATCCGTTTGACGCAAGGGCGGCGGGCTGCAACCAGCTTCTGCGCGAAGGGGCGGTTCTGGTGCGCGGCCCGCAAGACGTGCTTGAGGCGCTGGGGATCGAAGCGGCATTGCCCGCCCCCGCCATGACAGCCAAACCAGCCCCGCCGCTGCCCGGCCCGCAACCCGCCGCCCGCCCGCTGCACGAGATTGCGGCGGTCCACAGCCTGATCCTTGCCCGACTGGGGCCTAGCCCGCTGGCCGAGGATCAGTTGCTGCGCGACCTTGCGCTGCCCCCCGCGACGCTGGCCCCGGCCCTTGTCACGCTGGAGCTTGAGGGGCGCATCCTGCGGCAGGCGGGCGGGCTCTTGTCCCGGCTGGACTGAACGCGGACCGAACCGGGGGCGCAAGGCGGCAAGGATTGCCGCTTTTCCCGCGGCGGCGCAGCGGCTACAACCCGCCGCAAAGAGCCGAAGGACCGCCATGCCCCATTCCGCCTCTGGCATCGTGCTGACCGATGTGCAGGTCCGCCTTGCGGGGCGTGCGGTGCTGTCGGACCTCTCGCTGCATCTGGACGAAGGGCGCATCGGCATCATCGGGCGCAACGGTTCGGGCAAGACCACGCTTCTGCGGCTGATGGCGGGGCTGATCGCGCCGGACGGCGGTCAGGTGCGCGTCGGCGGCATCGACCCTTGCCGCGACCGCAAGGCGATGCTGCGGCACTTGGGCATCCTGTTCCAGAACCCCGACCATCAGATCCTGTTTCCCACCGTGGCCGAGGAACTGGCCTTTGGCCTGCGCCAGCAGGGCCTGCCCGCCGCCGAAGCCGCCGAGCGCGTGCGCGCCGCCCTTGCCGGCGAAGGGCGCAGCCATTGGCATGACGCGCATTGCCACACCCTCAGCCAGGGGCAGAAGCAATATCTTTGCCTGATGGCGGTGCTGATGATGCAGCCCGCGACGATCCTTCTTGACGAACCCTTTGCCGGGCTGGACCTGCCGACGCAGGCCCGCCTGATCCGGCGCTTTGCCGCATTGCCGCAACGGCTGATCACCATCTCGCATGATCCCGCCGCCGTCGCCACGGCCGAGCGGGTGATCTGGCTTGACGCGGGCCGGTTGCGCGCCGACGGCCCCCCGGGCGAAGTGCTGCCCGCCTTCCGCGCCGAAATGGCCCGTCTGGGAGAGCAGGATGCTGACACTCACCTCTCCGGTTGAGATCTGGGCGCATCGCTGGCCCGCCGGGGTGAAGCTGGCGCTGCTTTGCGCCGGAACGCTGCTGTTGTTCAGCCTGCACGGCATCCTGCCCCTGACGGTCGCCCTTGTGGCGGTGCTGGCACTGATCGCAAGCGGTGGGCGCCGCTTTGCCGGTGCGAGCCTGCGGATGCTGCGGCCGCTGTGGCCCTTTGTCGCGCTGGTGGCACTCTGGCATCTGTGGCTGCGCGACCCGGGTGGGCTGGTCATTCTGTTGCGGATGGCCACCGCCGTTGCCGCCGCGAATTTCGTGACGATGACCACCCGACTGAGCGATATGCTGGCAGTGTTCGAATGGCTGCTGCGGCCCCTTGCCCGGCTTGGTCTTTCGCCCCGGATGATCGGCCTTGCGGTGGCGCTGGTGATCCGCTTTCTGCCGGTGATGCAGCTTCGCAGCGCCCAGATTGCCGAAAGCTGGCGGGCACGTTCGGCCCGGCGCCCGGGCTGGCGGGTGATCCTGCCGGCGACGATGGCGGCGCTGGACGATGCAGACCGCGTTGCCGAAGCCTTGCGCGCAAGGGGTGGTGCAGGGTAATGCCCCTTGGCGCAACAGGAGTTTTACCATGGAAAAGAGCCTGACCCATATCGCCCTTTTTTCCGCGCTGATCGCGGCGCTGGGGCTGATGCCGTCGATGATGCTGGCAACCGGAGTGCCGATTTCCGGCCAGTCGCTGGGCATCATGCTCTGCGGCACGGTGCTGGGGGCGAAACGGGGCGGGCTTGCCGCACTTTTGTTCATCGCGCTGGTCGCGGCGGGTCTGCCGCTCTTGGCGGGCGGGGTTGGTGGCCTAGGCATGTTCTTTGGCCCGCGCGGCGGGTTCCTGATCGGCTTTCCGGTGGCGGCCTTTGTTGCCGGGCTGGTCGTGCAGAACCTGCGGGCGCGGGTCGGGATTGCTGCCTTTGCCGGCGCGGTTCTGGGCGGGATCGTCGTGCTTTATGCCATCGGCGTGCCGGTCATGGCCGCGCATCTGAGCGAGGAGAGCCTTGCCAAGATGTTCGCCGACCTGCCCGCCTACCGCGAATTGCCGCTGCCGGTGGCGCTTTGCGCGCTGTTCCTGCCGGGCGATATCATCAAGGCGGTGATCGCCGCGGCGGTGACGGCAACCGTGGCCAGGATGCGGCCCGCCTCGCTGTTGTCGCGGGCCTGACCGGCCGGGGCGGGGGAACCCCCGCCCTATCGCCTGACGATCAGCGCGCTGCCCAGCCCCCCCGCCGCCGCAATGGCGGCAAGGCCGGGCCCGGCGCGCAAGCCGTGGAACAACTCCACCGCCAGAACGGCGCCCGAGGCGCCAATCGGATGCCCGCGGGCCAGCGCACCGCCGTCCGGGTTGATCCGCTCCGGGTCGAGACCCGCCAGCGCCAGCCGCGCACAAGCCATCGCCTGCGCCGCATAAGCCTCCATCAACGCGACCTGCGTCAGATCGGCGGGCATCAGCCCCGCCTCGGCCAGCACGGCGCGGATTGCCGGAACCGGGGCCAGCCCCGGCTCTTCCGGCGCAGCGCCCAGCGTGCGCCCGGGGCCAAGCCGCAACGCCCCGGGGCGGGCCAGATCATCGCCCGCGACCAGAGCGAAGGCCGCCGCATCCGCCGCAACCGCCGCCGTTGCCGCCGTGATGCTGCCCGCCAGAACCGGCGCACGCGCCAGAAGACCGGGGCGCAAAGCCCGGGCAAAGGGGTCACGCTCCTGCCCGTTCAGCGCCACGATGCCCTGCGGCGCGGCGCGCAGCGCCCGGGCGTGACTTGCCGCGGCCCAATCCTCTTGCGCGGCGCGGCTCAGGTCCAGCCGGTCGGCCAGTGCCGCCGCCGCCGCAGTCATGTCAGGGTCGCGCCCGGGCCATGGCGTAAAGGGCGGCTGGTCATAGGGCATCGGCGGCCCCCCGTCCGGGTCGGTCGCAAGGCGCAGCGGCCGGCGGGAATAGCTTTCGACACCCCCGGCCAGCACGATCCGCGCCGCCCCACTGTCCACCAGCGCCCGCGCCAGCAGGATCGCATCCAGCCCGCCCACGCATTGCCGGTCGATCGTCAGCCCCGCCACCCGTTCTGGCAACCCCGCCGCCAGCGCCAGCCGCCGCGCCGGATTGCCCCCAGCCCCCAAGGCATTGGCGGCAATCACCTCATCCACCATCGCGGCGGGCAATCCGGCATCGGCCAGAACTGCGGCAATCACCGGCGCCGCCAGCTCTTCCAGCAACAGCCGGGCAAAGGCCCCGCCGCGCGGCACCACCGCCGTCCGCCTTGCGGCAAGGATCACGGCCATGGCCCGGCCTCCCGGTCGATCCGCTCCAGATCGCTCTTGCCCGAGGCGAGGACCGGCCAATCCTGCCGCCAGATCAGCGCCCGCGGCGCCTTGAGCGGGCCAAGCACCTGCCGCGCCGCCCGCAAAATCTCTGCCTCTGCCGCCGGATCGCCCTGACAGACCGCGATCAGAACCTGCCCGCGCAAACCGTCGGGCCGCGGCAGCACCGCCACCCGGGCCACGCCCGACAGGCCCTGCATCAACGCCTCGATCTCTTCGGGAAAGACGTTCTGATCGGCCACCGTCACCATGCGCCCGGCCCGCCCGGCCAGATAAAGATGGCCCTGCCGCAGCCAGCCCATCTCCCCCACCGAAAGCCAGCCCGCATCCCAGCGCGCGCTGCCCGGATCGTCGCCGCCATAACCCTGAAACA
Source organism: Tabrizicola fusiformis (assembly GCF_013328815.1). Classification (GTDB taxonomy): domain Bacteria; phylum Pseudomonadota; class Alphaproteobacteria; order Rhodobacterales; family Rhodobacteraceae; genus Fuscibacter. The sequence continues at coordinate 182,736 of NZ_JABUHN010000005.1, read as the reverse complement.
AATAGGGGCTGCGCACCCAGATTTCGCCCAGCTCCCCGCCGCGCAACTGCACCTCCACCCCCGGATAGGGGGCACCGACCGAATCCGCAGGCGTATCCGCATCGGCAAGGGTGATGAAACTCGCCTCCGCCGCGCCATAAAACTCGCGCAGCGCCGCCCCCGGGGCCATCGCGGCCATCGCGGACCTCAGGCCCGGGTCCAGCTTCGATCCCCCCACCAGCACCAGCCGCAACTCGGGCAGCAGCGGCCCGCCCGCCTCGACCAACAGGCGCAGTTGCGCCGGCGTGGCATGGATGACCGTCACGCCCCGCGCCGCCAGTGCCGCCCGCTGCCGGTCGGGACGCAACCCGTCCAGCAGATGCACCGCCGCCCCCAGCGCCAGCCCCTCCAGCGCGCCGTAAAGCGCCAGCGAATGTGAAAGCCGCCCCAGAACCGCCACCGCCTGCCCCGGCCCGATGCCAAAAAGCCCCGCATTCACAGCAAAACTCGCCTGCCACGAAGCAACGCTGCGCCTGATACGGCGCGGTTCGCCCGATGAACCGGAGGTGAGCGTTTCAAACACCCCCTCCCCCTCGGGCGCCGGCCCCGCGCCGCCGATGCGGAACCCCGCCCCGCGGCCCAAAGCCGCAAGAAGCGCCGCCGCCCCGGGCCGGTCCTCCAGCACCGCAGGCCGCGCGACAGGGGTCAAGGCCACCTCGCCCCCGGCATCGAACAGCCGGGCGGCAGGATGGCTGCGAAATCCTGCATTCATCTTGGCCAAAATATCCCCGCCGGAGGCTTCCACATCGCCGCCCGCGCCGCGCGTCAGGTCAGCGCCCGGCGACAAGCGTCGCCATCCGGCGCAGCGCCAGAAGATAGCCTTCGGTGCCGAAGCCCGCGATCACCCCTTCGGCCCGGGCCGAGACGAAGGAATGGTGCCGGAACGCCTCACGTTTGTGGATGTTCGAGATGTGAACCTCCAGCACCGGCCCGTCAAAGGCGTTCAGCGCATCCAGAATGGCCACCGATGTGTGGCTGTAGGCGCCCGGGTTGATGATGATGCCCGCGGCATCACGCCGGGCCTGCTGAATCCAGTCGATCAACTGGCCTTCATGGTTGGATTGCAGGCAGCGCACCGACAGGCCCAGCTCCTCGGACAGTTCCGACAGCGCCTGCGCCACGTCTTCCAGCGTCTCGCGGCCATAGATTTCCGGCTGGCGCTGGCCCAGAAGGTTCAGGTTCGGTCCGTTCAGAACGAAGATCGGCTTGGTCACGGCGGCATTCCCCTGCATCTGGCCCCTGCATCTGGCCCTTACATCCGGCGTCAGACTAGCCGATCCGCCGCCGGGCTGCAAAGCCGCCGCAACGCGAATGAAAAGGCGCGCGCCCGGCAGGGCGCGCGCGAAAGGTTGCCTTCATGGGGACGAGCCGACAGGGAACGACTGGCTCAGGCAACCTTTTCCAGGGCGACCTCGGGCACCAGCCCAAGGGCGCGCACCACTTCGCGGGTCAGACCCGGACGGTTCAGCGTGTAGAAATGCAAGGCGTCCACGCCGCCTTCGATCAGCCGGTCGCAGAGCGCGGTGCATTGCGCCAGCGCAAGCAGGTCTTCGCGGCCATCGCGGGCGGCGGTGGTGAACGCCTCGTCCAGCCGGGCCGGAACCTTGGCGCCACAGCGGGCGGCGAATTTCTTGACACCCGCCCAGCCCTGAATCGGCAGGATCCCCGGGATGACCGGCGCCGTGATCCCGGCCTTCGCGCAGGCATCGCGGAAGCGGAAGAAGGTATCGGCATCAAAGAAGAACTGGGTGATGGCCGACGAGGCCCCGGCGTCGATCTTGCGTTTCAGCCAGGTGACATCCTGCGCCGTATCGGCGGCATCCGGGTGCGGCTCGGGATAGGCGCCGACGCGGACCTTGAACTTGCCGGTCTTGGCCAGCGCCTCGACCAGCTCGGCCGAATTGGCAAAGCCTTCGGGATGCGGCGTGAAGCGCGCCGCACCGGCCGGGGCATCGCCGCGCAGCGCCACGATCTCGCGCACACCGGCGGCATGATAGGCTTCGGCAATCTCAAGCGTTTCGGCCTTCGACGCATCGACGCAGGTCAGATGCGCCGCCACGTTCAGCCCATAGTTGCGGTGGATCGTGCCCACCGCGTCATGGGTCAGCTTGCGGGTGGTGCCGCCCGCCCCATAGGTGACCGAGACGAAATCCGGCCCCATCGGCGCCAGAGCCTGCACCGTTTCCCAAAGCCGGAACGAAGCGTCCAGCGATTGCGGCGGGAAAAACTCGAACGAGATGCGCGGGGTCTGGGTCATGGTCTGCTCCTTGGACTTGCCCCTTTGTCGCAGATTCGGCATTGTGAGGCCAATTCATAATCCTCACGATCATTATGAGGTTGTCCGCATGTATATCGAACTCCGCCACCTGCGCACCATCCGCGCCATCCATCAGGCCGGCGGCCTTGCCCGTGCCGCCGAGATGCTGAACATGACGCAATCCGCCCTGTCGCATCAGGTGGCCGGGCTTGAGGATCAGGCCGGGATGGAGCTTTTCGTCCGCCGGTCCAAACCCATGCGGCTCTCGGCGGCGGGGCACCGAATGCTGCGCGCCGCCGAACGCATCCTGCCTGAAATCGACGCGATGGAGGAAGAGTTCCGCGCGCTGCGCTCGGGCAAGACCGGGCGGCTGCACATCGCCATCGAATGCCATGCCTGCTTTGATTGGCTGTTCCCGGTGCTGGAACTCTTCCGTCACGCCTGGCCCGAGGTTGATGTCGATATCCGCGCCGGTCTGGCCTTTGATGCGATGCCCGCGCTGAACCGCGAAGAGGTCGATCTTGTGATTTCCTCCGATCCGGTCACCCTGCCCGGCATCACCTTCAACCCGCTGTTCGATTACCACCCCACCTTCGTTGCTGCCGCCAACACGCCCAACTGCGCCAAACCCTTCATCGAGGCCGAGGATTTCCGCGAGCAGGTGCTGATCACTTATCCGGTGGGCCGCGACAAACTGGACGTTTTCACTGAACTTCTGACGCCGGCCAAGGTGGAACCCCGCGCCCAGCGCACGGCGGAACTGACGGCGGTGATCCTGATGCTGGTCGCCTCGGGGCGGGGGGTGGCGGTGCTGCCCGACTGGGTGCTGCGCGAGGTGAAGGGCAGTGACGATTACCTCACCCGCCCCCTCGGCCCGGGCGAGATCACCAAACGCCTCTACGCCGCCACCCGCGAAGAAGATGTCAGCAAACCCTTCATGGCACATTTCCTGCGCCTCTGCCGGTCCGAGCCGGTGAAGATGCAGCGCAGTCAGGCTTGACGGCGGACGGCAATCCGGCATCATTGCCGCATGTCGATGCTGCAACCCAAAGCCCATTGCTACAAGGCCCGGCGACCCGGCCCTGTTTCGGCCCTGCGCAACCCGCAGGGCTGACCGAAGGCACATTCCCAAGGTCCGCCCGATCCCCCGGCGCAATAGCGCCCGTCTGCCCTGATCGACCGGACCTGTCCCATGACCCTTCTTTCCGCCCGCGCCCTTGCGCTGACCCTTGGCCAGCCGCTTTTCTCTGACCTTTCCTTCACCCTTGCCGCCGGTGACCGCCTTGGCCTTGTTGCCGCCAACGGGCGCGGCAAGACCGCGCTGCTGCGCTGCCTTGCAGGCAGCATCGACCCGACCGCAGGCGACATCACCCGTGCCCGCGGCCTGCAGACGGCCTTCGTGCCGCAGAATCTGCCGCCCGATCTTGCCCCGCTGCCCTTGCGGCAGGCCGTGGCCACCGGACTTGCCGACCCCAGCGAGGAATGGCGCGTCGATATCGCGCTGGACGATCTGGCCATCCCGCAGGCGCTGCGCGATCAGCCGCTTGCCACACTCTCGGGCGGCTGGCAGCGCAGCGTGCTTCTGGCCCGCGCGGCGGTGGGCGACCCCGATCTCTACCTGCTGGACGAACCGACGAACCACCTCGACCTTGCCCGGATCGGCCATCTGCAACGCTGGCTCGAAACCCTGCCACGCCAGACCGCGGTGATCGTCACCAGCCATGACCGTGCCTTCCTTGATAACGTCACAAGCCGCAGCCTTTTCCTGCGCGAAACCGCCAGCCGCCTCTTCGCCCTGCCCTTCACTGCGGCACGCGCCGCGCTGCACGAAGCCGATGCCGCCGACGACCGCCGCTTTCGCAACGATCTGGCCAAGGCCGATCAGTTGCGGCGGCAGGCGGCCAAGCTGAAGAACATCGGCATCAACTCCGGCTCGGACCTGCTGACGCTGAAGACCCGCCAATTGGGCGACCGCGCCGCAAGGATCGAGGCCGCCGCCCGCCCCGCCCACCGTGAGACCGGCGCCGGGACGATCCGTCTGGAAGGCACGGCCAGCCATGCCCGCGCCCTCCTGACGCTTGAGGATGCCGCGATCGCGACACCCGACGGGCGCCTGCTGTTCCGCACCGGACGCAAATGGATCGTGCCGGGCGACCGGGTGGTTCTGCTTGGCGCCAATGGCAGCGGCAAGACCCGGCTGATCAAGGCGGTTCTGGCGGCGGCCCGCACCGGAGAGGCGTCGCTGCGCGTCGCCCCCAGCGCGGCAATCGGCCATTCCGACCAGCTTCTGCGGCAGGTGCCGACAGAGGTTACCCCCTTTGATCTGGTCAGCCGCCTTGGCCCCGGCGACGCCCAGACCCGCAGCGCGCTGGCCGCCGCCGGTCTCCGCCCCGAGGCCCAGACCCGCCCGGCAGGTCAGCTTTCCGGCGGGCAGCGGGCCAGACTGGCCCTGCTGATGCTGCGGTTGCAGCGGCCGAACCTCTACCTGCTGGACGAACCGACCAACCATCTTGATCTGGAAGGGCAGGAGATGCTCGAAGCCGAGCTGTGCCGGCAAGAGGCCGCCTGCCTTCTGGTCAGCCATGACCGCGCCTTCCTGCGCGCCACAGCCACCCGGTTCTGGCAGATCAGCCGCGGCCAACTGACCGAAGTGGACAGCCCGGAACCCTTCCTGGCCGCCGAACTGGGGGGCGGCTGATGCGCGCCCCCTTCCCTTCTGCCCCCTGCGCGTGTAGGGGAAGGCGCTTGAACGGCAGGAGTCCCCGATGCAAGGCAGCGCCAACCTCAACCTGATGATCAAGGCCGCCCGCAAGGCTGCCAAATCGCTGGTCAAAGACTTCCGTGAAGTCGAAAACCTTCAGGTCTCTTCCAAAGGACCGGGCGATTTCGTGTCGAAAGCCGACCGTGAGGCCGAACGCCTGATCAAGGAAGAGCTGATGGGCGGCCGCCCCACCTATGGCTGGCTGGGCGAGGAAACCGGCGGCGAAGAGGGGCAAGACCCCACCCGCCGCTGGATCGTCGATCCGCTTGACGGCACCACCAACTTCCTGCACGGGATGCCGCATTGGGCCATTTCGATCGCGCTGGAACACAAGGGCGAAATCGTCTCGGCCGTGGTCTATGACCCGGCAAAGGACGAGATGTTCTGGGCCGAGAAGGGCGCCGGCGCCTGGCTGAACGACAGCCGCCGCATTCGTGTCTCGGGCCGCCGCCAGATGATCGAGGCGGTCTTCGCCACCGGCGTTCCCTTCGCCGCGAAAAAGACCCTGCCCGCCACATTGCAAGACCTTGCCCGGCTGATGCCCACCTGCGCCGGCGTGCGCCGCTGGGGCGCCGCCTCGCTCGACCTCGCCTATGTCGCCGCGGGCCGCTACGAAGGCTATTGGGAACGCGAGCTGCAGCCCTGGGACATCGCGGCGGGCCTGCTCCTCGTCAAGGAAGCGGGCGGCATGGTCGGCCCGGTGCGCGAGGGCGAAGACATCCTTGGCAAAGGCGCCGTGATCGCCGCCAATGAGGCCCTGTTCGAGCCCTTCTGCAAGACGCTGCGCGGCTGAGACCCCGGACCGGGGGCCAGCCCCCGGGCCCCCGGGATATTTAGGCCAAGATGAAATCCACCCCATTCATCTTGGCGCAAATATCCCCGCCGGAGGCATCTGCCCGAGCCGGTTGGCGGCACGCCAGAGGCGAGAAAAGAAAAATGCCGCCGTTTCGCAAGAAACGGCGGCGCTATTCATTTTGGGGCTGTCTCAGACCGCAAGGAAATTGGTGAATTGCCAGGGGTCATCCTCGTCCCGGTCGCCGGCAAAGCGGTTGATGCGGTTCTGCAAGGGCGTCCAGTCGGTGTAGTGGCATTCGACGCTGCCCAGATAGGGGCGCTGCACCTCAAGGCAACGGGCGTGGTCCATCTCGTCGGCTTCGACGAAGCCGGCCCGCGGATTTTCGGCAACCCAGACCATCGCCGCCAGCACCGCAGAGGTCACCTGCATCCCGGTGGCATTCTGATAGGGCGCCAGAGCGCGTGCCTGATCCATCGTCAGCCGCGAGCCATACCACATCGCCCCCTTGGCATGGCCATAAAGGAAAACGCCCAGATCGTCGCCACCCGCCACAATCTCGTCCGCGGTCAGGATGTGCTTTTCTTCCGGCAGCAGGCCCGCGCCGTTGATTTCATGCAAGGACAGGATCGCATCGTTGCAGGGGTGATAGGCGTAATGGCAGGTCGGGCGATACAGCGCCTGCGGCCCATCCCAGACGGTATAGTAATCGGGAATCGACAGCGCCTCGTTATGGGTCACCACATAGCCGAATTGCGGCCCCACCCCGGGGCACCATGACCGCACGCGGGTATCGGCGCCGGGCCGGTCGATCCAGATGGCATAGCCCGGGCCATGGTCAAAGCGGTGGCCTTCGGGCGGCAGTTTCTTCTCATGGGTGCCCCAGCCCAGCTCGGCGGGCTGATAGCCCTCGGACAAAAGCCCGTCCACCGACCAGGTGTTGACGAAAACCCCCGCCGGTTTGGGCCGCGCCGAAATCTGGGTGTCACGTTCGGCGACATGCACGCCCTTGACGCCCAGCGTCATCGCCAGCAGGGCCCAATCCGCGCGGCTTTGCGGGGTCGCCGTCACGCCGGTATCGGCTGCCAGACGCAGCAGCGCCTCTTTGAAGAGCCACGACACCATCCCCGGATTGGCGCCGCAGCACGAGACCGCCGTCGGCCCGCCGACATAGGATTTGCCCAGCTCGCGCACCCGTTCGCGCAGCGGGTAATTCGTCCGCTCGGCATTGGGCAGGGGCGAGCCGAAGTAGAAACCGGGCCAAGGTTCGACCACGGTGTCGATATATTGCACGCCCAGTTCCTGGCAGAGCGTCATCAGCTCCACCGAATCCACATCGACCGAAAGGTTCACCACGAACCCCTTGCCGTTCGGGAACAGCCCGCGCAGCACCTCGGCAAAATTCGCTTCGGTCAGGGCCAGTTGCAGGTGGCGGATGCCATGCTCCTTCAGGATATGGGCAAATTCGCCCGAGGGTTCGATCACGGTGAACTGGTCGCGGTCGAACGCGATGTGGCGCTCGATCAGCGGCAGCGTGCCGCGCCCGATCGAGCCGAAGCCGATCATCACCAGCGGCCCCTCGATACGGGCATGGACGGGATGGGTCATGATTGGTCCCTCAGTGCTTGTCGGTCTTGGCCGCCAGCCAGTCCATCAGCGCCAGTAGCACCCCCGAGATCACGAAGGTCAGGTGAATGATCACCATCCAGCGCAGCGTCTCGGCGGTCGGCGAATGGGCCGGATCCCCCTTGCCCAGCGCCATGAAGACCTTGAGCAGATGGATCCCCGAAATCGCCACGATCGAGGCGATCAGCTTCATCTTCAGCCCCGAGAAATCGACCTTGCCCATCCAGTCGGGCCGGTCGGCGGTATCGCCGATTTCCAGTTTGGAGACGAAATTCTCATAGCCCGAGAACAGCACGATCAACAGCAGATTGGCGGCAAGGCTGAGGTCGATCAGCGTCAGGATTGCCAGAATCCCCTGATCGGCGGTCAGGGTCAGGGCCTGCGGCGCGTAATAGGCCAGTTCCTTGAGGAAGATCACCAGAAGCATCGCCAGGCTGATCACCAGCCCCAGATACATCGGCGCCATCAGCCAGCGGCTGGCGAAAAGACCGCGCTCGAACCGCGCCTCGATCCCGGGTTTGTCGGACATGGAAACCTCGTCTGGTAAAATGAAAGGGCCCGCCGCATGGCGACGGGCCCCCTTCTGCCAACGGGGGCAGAGCTTAGTTCTTGGCGTAGTATTCGACGACCAGGTTCGGTTCCATCTTGACCGGATAGGGCACGTCGCCCAAGCCCGGGGTGCGGACGAATTTGGCGGTCATCTTGTTGTGGTCAACTTCCAGATAGTCGGGCACATCCCGCTCGGTCAGCGCCACGGCTTCCAGCACGAGGGCCAGTTGCTTCGACTTGGTGCGAACCTCGATGATGTCGCCTTCCGAAACCTTGTAGGAAGCGATGTTCACGCGCTTGCCGTTCACGGTGACGTGGCCGTGGTTCACGAACTGACGGGCGGCGAAGATGGTCGGGACGAATTTGGCACGGTAGACGACCGCATCCAGACGGCGCTCCAGCAGACCGATCAGCATTTCGCCGGTGTCGCCCTTGACCCGCTCGGCTTCGCCGTAGATCTTGCGGAACTGCTTTTCGGTCAGGTCGCCGTAGTAACCCTTCAGCTTCTGCTTGGCGCGCAGCTGGGTGCCGAAATCCGACAGCTTGTTCTTGCGGCGCTGGCCGTGCTGACCGGGGCCGTATTCGCGCTTGTTCACCGGGGACTTCGGACGGCCCCAGATGTTTTCGCCCATACGGCGGTCAATCTTATACTTGGCAGAGGTGCGCTTGGTCATCTCTGATCTCCTTCTGACGTTACGAAGGGCGTTGTCCTTTGGCCTTGCGGCCTGACAGGGTTCTTCTTGCGAAGTCCACCAACACCAATGAAAAGCCCCGGACTCTCATCCGGGACTTGGAGGGCTTATACAGTCGGTCAAAGCAGAGTCAACCGCCGCCCGGCAGTTTATGCCGCCAATTCGTGCCGCAGGATCGCCGCTTCGGAGGCAGAAAGGTTGCGGCGGGCATAATCGCCATAGGAATGCGGATTCTCGGCAATGCCGGGCAGAAGGCCCAGCAGCACATCGCGCTGCGCCGGGTCGAGCATATCCAGCGCGGTGTTCGACGGATGGAAGCTCTCGGTTTCCAGCCCGTTGGCCCAGACCACGTTATGCGCTTCGAGCATGACATGGATATAGGTCACTTCGCGCAGCGCATGATCGACGCAGATCGTGCTGTCGTTGATCAGGTCTTCGGCGGCCACCAGAACCTCGGGCGTGCTGAACAGCGCCTGCGCCGCGGGTCCGCGGAGCAGCATCCGGTGCTGCGGCGAAACCAGCAGGTCGTCGTCCGGGCGCCCGATGCCCAGCGCACCCGCCTTGAAGCGGATCGGGCGCAGGTGCGGCATGGCGTAAAGCCGTGCGCCCGACATCCGGCGATGGCCGGTCCACAGGATTGGTTGGGCACCATTGTCGCGGGTCTGGATCAGATCGCCGGGGCGCAGATCCTGAATGGCCCGGGCGCCCCAGGGCGTGGTCAGCCGCGTGTCGGGGGCAAAGCAGATCACCCCGGCCGCCACCCGCGCGCCGCCCGCCGTCTGCGAGCGGTCGATCGCCGTGCGCACCACCCACAAATCCTGATCCGGCGGCGGCAAATCGCCCACCAGCATCAAAAGACGCGCCCCGGTATCGGGAACGGGTATGATGGTCACGGTAAAGCTCTGATGCCCGTCGGTGACGATGAAACTTTGGTCCGGCAGTTCCGGCGCCTCATCCTCGGTCGTTTCGGTGACGGCGGTCCCCACCGCCGTTCCGACCAGCCGACGCACCATGCGCGCCGCGCGTTTGCGGATATCCGCTGCCCCCTCGGCCCCTTCCAGAAGCAGAACCCCCTGCGGTCCGTCCACCCTTACCGCCGCCCCGCTCCACCGCCAGGTGGTGCCGACCGCAAGAACATCCAAGGACGCGGCCTTGAGGCCGTCTACTTCCGTTTGTGACCAGGATATGACGAACGTGCCCGGAGAGCCCGTTTTCATGCCTGTTTGCCTGCTCGTTTTGTTTTTGTTTGTGAGCAGACGTTAACAATAGCGGCAGAAAGATGCTATTGCATTTGTGCAACGAAACAGAATTTCTGTTCCATTGCAGCCGGCTGGCGCCCGAACTTCAATCAGAACTTCAGGTTGACGCTAAGTCCGCCCACAAGCTGCCCCGAGGATTGTTCTTCAAACTCGGGCGACAGATAGCTGACGCCATAGAAGACCGAATTGCGCACACCCTGCCAATGCACGCCGGCGCGCAGCCGCAGCCGGTCGGGCGTCAGCGTGACCGCGCCACCTTCGGGCAGATAGATGCTGTCAAAGACATGGGCCACATCGCCGCCCAGCACGAAAGAAATGCCGCCCTTGCGGTCGCCTTCAACCGCGCGATAGCGCAGGCCCGTCGCGCCGTCGCGCAGCATCAGGTCACCTTGGCCAAAGCCGCCGAAGGTCAGGTCGGCCCCCAGCCGCACCAGCGTTTCCGCGCCCGCCTGCACCTGCACGAAGGGCCGCGCCGCGCCGCTGCCAAGGGCATAGCTGCGCCCGGCCTCGGCCAGAAGCGTGGGGTGGATGCCATTTTCGATCTGATCGTCCAGCGCGCCGGGCACCGGCATGTCCAGCCGTTCATGAACCCAGCTCTGGAAGCGGCCAATGCCGGTTTGCGGCCCGGTGGCCACCAGATCGCCGCCAAGGCTGATTTCGGTGCCCTTCCAGTCGAAATGCGTATGCACCCCGAAGCTGAGGGCACCGGCATAGCGGCGGTCATCAGCAGCGGGGCTGCTCAGGTTCGCGGGCGCCATGATGTCGGCCGCCAGCCGGAATTCAAGAATCTCGCCCGGGCTGGCTGGCAAGGTGCCGCCATAAGACACACCGCGCACCATGCTCACGCTGTAGCCGCCGCTTTGCCAGCGGTCATTGCCGTCGCCGATGGCGTCATTGTGGAACATCCGGCCCCAGCCGAGGGTCACCCGCTCTTCGGCCCGCGCGGGCGCACAAAGCCCCGCCAGACAAGCCAGACCCACAAGGCCCGCTTTCAGCGCCCGATACCCACTCATGCCTGCCTCCGGCCCGAAGCTTCGCGCTCCGATTGTCCAATGCTGTTGTGATCGCCTTCTGGCGTGTCCGCCGCAAGACTGCAACCGCAGTATGGCGGCAGAAAGACCGCAATTGTGGCAACAAGGTGGCAAAGCGCGAAATCGGGTGACAGGGCGCCCTGCCGGTGCAACGGTGTTTCGCGCCGCCGCCAATGTCGGAAACCGACAAGACGAACCCCACAGCGGCGCGCACCAATGGTTTTGAATACCGCTTCAACAAGGACAATCCGCGCCCCGTGATCACCAAGACCCGCCCCCTAGCCGCCGACAGCCCCGGAAGCAGCCTTGCGCTGACCTGTCTGCGCTTTGGCGCCCCGGGGGCGCGGCCCAAAGCCTATCTGCAGGCCGGGCTTCATGCCGATGAGATGCCGGGCGTTCTGACCTTGCAACATCTTATCCCGTTGCTTGAAACCGCCGAGGCCGAAGGCCGGATCGCCGGGGAGGTTCTGGTGGTGCCGCTGGCCAATCCCATCGGCTTTGCGCAATGGGTGCAGGGCAAGCCGCAGGGGCGGCAAGACCTTGGCACGATGCAGAATTTCAACCGCGGCTTTCCCGATCTGGCGGCGCTTGCCGGCGACGATCTTGAAGAGCGGTTGGGCGACGATCCGGCGCAGAACGTTCAGGCGATCCGCGCCGCCTTTGGCCGGGCGCTGGCGGCGGCCCCGGCGCCCGATCAGGGCGCGGCGCTGCGGCTGGCGCTGATGGGCTGGTCACATGACGCCGACCATGTGCTGGACATCCACTGTGACCATCATGCGGTGCTGCATCTTTACGCCTCACCCGCGCGGCCCGGCGATACTGCCGCGCTGTGCCGGGCGATGGGGGCGGAACTGGCCCTGATCGAGGAAATCTCGGGCGGGCATGCCTTTGACGAGGCGCATTCAGCGTCATGGGTGCTGCTGCGCCGCTGCTTTGGCGACCGCTTTCCGATTCCTGCCGCCTGTTTTGCCACAACCCTGGAACTGCGCGGCCAGATGGATGTGGACGATGCCACCGCGGCGCGCGATGCGGCGGGGCTGATGGATTACCTGACCGCCGTCGGCGTTCTGGCCGGGCAGGCAATCCTGTCCCATCCCGACGCCCGGCATCTGCCGCTCTCCGGCGCGCTTGAGGTCTTTGCACCGCAGGGTGGCGTGGTGACATGGGCTGCCCGCCCCGGCGATACCGTGACCGAAGGTCAGGTTCTGGGCCATGTGACCGACCCGATGATGCGTCTGCGCCTGCCCGTTACCGCGCCCTGTGCGGGCCTGTTGTTTCGTATCGAACTCTGGCCATCCTGCCTGCGTGGGCAGGGGCTGGCGCATGTGGCGGGGGCGGAGCCCCGCCGAAGCGGAGACCTTCTGTCCGCCTGACATATAAAAACAAACCAACCGGGAGATTGCGATGCGACTGAAGACACCCTTTACCTTTCGCGGCCTTCTCTTGGCTGCGGGCCTGATGGCCGCCACCCTGCTGGCCGCCCCGGCCCGCGCCGATGACACGCTGGACCGTGGCATCGGGTCCGAATGGTCCTCACTTGATCCGCATGTGAATTTCGACGCGGCGGCGGGCTGGATTCAATCCGATGTCTATGAGGGGCTGGTGACCTTCGATCCCATGGGCAAGATCATCCCGGGCGCCGCCGAAAGCTGGGAGGCGAGTGCCGACGGCAAGACCTATACCTTCCATCTGCGCGAGGGGCTGAAATGGTCCAACGGCGACCCGCTGGTGGCGCAGGAATTCGTCGATGGCATCTTTCGCACGCTGAACCCGGCGACAGCTTCGGAAAAGGGCTACTACTTCTATTCGACGATCAAGGTCACCGGGGCCGAGGCGATTGCCAATGGCGAGACGACCAACATCGCCACCCTTGGCGTCACGGCGCCCGATGCGCGCACCGTTGTCATCGCCATGGACACCCCCGCGCCGCATATCCTTGACCTGATGGGCAGTTTTCAGGTGACGCCGCTGCACGGCGCCAGCTTTGCCGCCAATGGCGCGGCGGGCTTCATCGACCCGGGCAAGGTGGTGTCAAACGGCGCCTATGTGATCAAGGAGGTGGTGCCGCAAAGCCATGTCCTCTTGGAGCGGAACCCGAACTACTGGGACGCGGCCAATGTGAATATCCCCTTCGTCAAATATCACGTCACCGAAGATGTCTCGACTGAGCTGAAACGCTATCAGGCGGGCGAGCTGGACGTGACCTATGACATTCCGCTTGGCCAGCTTGAACAGCTCAAGGCCGAAATCCCGGATGAGGTGAAGACCTTCGCCTCGACCTATCTGATCTATTACAGCTTCAACCTGTCCAAGCCGGAATTGGCCAATATCGACCTGCGCCGCGCGCTGTCGCTGGCCATCGACCGCGAGGTGCTGGAAGGCAAGATCGTCAAGGGCGAGGCGGTGCCGAAGCTGAACTATGCCGGCGGGTTCGACCCCGAATATCATGGCCCCGACATTGCCGAAGCCGCCATGACCCAGGCCGAGCGTGAGGCGCTGGCGAAAGAGCTTTATGCCAAGGCGGGCTATGGGCCGGACAATCCGCTCAAACTGTCGATCGCCAGCACGGTGGCCGAAATCAACACCCGCCGCGCGCAGGGCATTGCCCTGATGTGGAAAAAGGTGCTGGGCGTCGATGCGGTGGTCAATGCGCAGGAACGCAAGGCTTGGCTGGACCTGTTCTATACCGATGACTGGGACGTGTTTGCCGACAACCTCGTGGGCGATTTCGCCGGGCCGGAAACCTTCCTGTCCTATATGCGCCCTTCGGCCGAGCCGGGCTATGACTGGGTGAAACCGGAATATGACGCCGCTATGGACGTGGCCGCGACCAAACCCGACAAGGCCAGTCGGTATGAGGCGCTGGCGGCGGCAGAAAAGATCCTGCTGGACGACTACATCTTTGCGCCCCTTGCGATTGAACCCTATCGCCATCTGGTCAAACCCAATGTGAAAGGGTTCGAGGCTTCGGCCGCAGGCTATCACAACTCGCAATACATGACGCTGGAGTGATGCGCCCCGCGCCATGATTCCCTTTATCGCAAGACGCCTCTGGAACGGGTTCCTCACGCTGGCCGCACTGGCAACGCTGACCTTCTTTGTCATGCGGCTGACGCCGGGGGGTCCGTTCTCGCGCAATCGCAAGATCAGCCCCGAAGTGCAGGCCAATATCGAGGCCGCCTTCCATCTGGACGAGCCGGTCTGGCAGCAGTTCGGGCGCTATCTCTGGGGCATCCTGCGGCTGGACCTTGGGCCATCGACGCGGCACCGCGATTATTCGGTGAATGACCTGATCGCCTCGGGCCTGCCCTATTCCCTGACCATCGGCTTCTGGGCCATCCTGATTGCCGCGCTGGTGGGGATTGCGCTGGGGCTGGCGGGGGCGCTGCGGCGCAACGGGGTGACGGATTATGTCGCGGGCACCGTGGGGGTGATTGGCATTGCCATTCCGATCTTCATCATCGGGCCGCTGATGCAGCTTTATTTCTCGCTGCATCTGGGCTGGTTTCCGGTCGGCGGCTGGAACAACGGCTGGCGGTCGGTCGTGCTGCCGGTGGTGGTGCTGGCGCTGCCGAACATCGCCTATATCTCGCGGCTGACACGATCATCGCTGATCGAGAGCTTGCGGGAAAACCACGTCCGCACCGCCCGCGCCAAGGGCATCGGCGGCTGGCGGGTGCTGTGGCGCCATGCGCTGACGGGGGCCTTGTTGCCGGTGGTGGCCTATCTTGGCCCGGCGGCGGCGGCGCTGATCACCGGGTCAATCCTGATCGAGACGATGTTTGCCGTGCCCGGCGTGGGGCGGCATTTCGTCGATGCCGCGCTGAACCGGGATTATCCCTTGGTCATGGGCATCACCATCACCTACGGCGCCTTTCTGATCGTGTTCAACATTCTGACCGACCTTCTGCGCGGCTGGCTTGATCCACGGGTGCGCCATGACGGTTGACAGCCCGCGGAGCACCACCGCCCTGCAATTCCGCCGCTTTCGCCAGAACCGGCTGGCGATGCTGTCGGTCCTTGTGCTGTTGGCCGTGGTGGCCCTGTGCTTTCTTGGCCCGCTGGCATTTCCCTTCAACGGCGAGGACGCCGATTTCGACAATATCGGCGCCGGGATTGATCTCTTCTCGGCCCATCCCTTTGGCACCGATGATTATGGCCGCGACCTTCTGGTGCGGGTGATGGAGGGGGGGCGGGTCTCGCTGCTGATCGGCTTTGCCGGGGCCTTTGTCGCCGGGGTGATCGGGGTGCTTTACGGCGCGGTTTCGGGTTTTGTCGGCGGGCGCACCGACGGGCTGATGATGCGCGCGGTCGAGATTCTTTATGGCTTTCCCTATGTGATCCTTGTGATCCTGCTCAGTCTGCTGTTCGGCGGCGGCAACATTGCGCTCTTTGTCGCCATCGTCTTCACCCTCTGGCTGACGCCTGCGGTGATCGTGCGGGCACAGGCGCAATCGCTGGCCCGCCGCCCGTTTATCGAGGCGGCGCGGGCGGGCGGCATGACCGGCTGGCAGATCGTGACGCAGCATATCGTGCCCAACACCATCAGCCTTGTGATCGTCTACGGCAGCCTTCTGGTGCCCGAGGTGATCCTGTCGGAAAGCTTCCTGTCCTTCCTTGGCATCGGCATCAAAGAGCCGCAGGCAAGCTGGGGCAACCTGATCGCCGCCGGAACCGGGCAGATGCAGACCGACCTGCGGCTGTTGCTGCTGCCGGCCTCGCTTCTGGCCGTGGTGCTGTTCTGCCTCAACTTCATCGCCGACGGGCTGCGGGACGCCCTTGATCCAAATGACAGATAGCCTTTTGTCCATAACGGACCTCTCGGTCCATTTCCGCCTGCCGGACGGCGAGATGACGGCGCTTGACCGCGTGTCGCTGGATCTTGCCCCGGGCGAGGTTCTGGGGATTGTGGGCGAGAGCGGCTCGGGCAAAAGCCAGCTCTTGTTTTCGCTGATGGGGCTTCTGGCGGCAAATGCCCGGGTCGAGGGGGTGGCGCTGTTCGGCGGGCAGAACCTGCTGGCCCTGTCACCCCGCGCGCTGGACCGGGTGCGGGGTGTCTCGGTCTCGATGATTTTTCAAGATCCGATGACCTCGCTCAACCCCTATCAGCGGGTGGGCGACCAACTGGCCGAGGGGCTGGTGGTGCATCAGGGCATGGGACGGCGGGCGGCCCATGCAGCGGCAGTGGCCATGCTGGACCGGGTGCGCATCCCCGATGCCGCCCGCGCCGCCCTGCGCTATCCGCATGAGTTTTCGGGCGGAATGCGGCAGCGGGTGATGATTGCGATGGCCCTGCTGGTGAAACCGAAACTCCTGTTGGCGGATGAACCGACAACCGCGCTGGACGTGACCATTCAGGCGCAGGTGCTGGACCTGATGTCAGAGATTGCGCGGGAAACGGGAACGGCGATCATCCTTGTGACGCACGACCTGGGAGTGGTGGCGCGGCTGTGTGACCGGGTGGTGGTCCTCTATGGCGGCCGGATCATGGAAGAGGGTTCGGCCGAAACCATGCTGTCGCAGCCGAGCCACCCCTATAGCCGTGGCCTGTTGCAGGCCACGCCACGGATGGAGGCCGAAATGCCGCCGCGTCTGGTGACGATCCCGGGCACGCCGCGCTCGGGCGGGGCGATGCTGCCGGGCTGCCCGTTTGCGCCCCGCTGCACCGAGCGGATTGCCGAATGCGACCGGGTGCAGCCGCCGCTTGTGCCGCAGGGCGCGGGGCGGCTGGCCTGCCATCTTTACGGGGTGCAGCCATGACCCCGGTGCTTGAGGCGCAGGGCCTTTCGGTGGGCTACCGGATCAGCGGCGGCCTTCTGGCGCGCAGCCGGGTGTTGCCGATCCTGCATGACATCAACCTGCGGCTGGAGGCGGGGCAGACCCTTGGCATCGTGGGCGAATCCGGTTGCGGCAAGTCCACCCTTGGCCGCGCCCTCTTGCATCTGATCCCGCGCGACGGTGGGCAGGTGCTGTGGAACGGTGACGATCCGGCCAGCCTGCCCCGCGACGCCCTGCGGCGCAGGCGGGCGGAGATGCAGATCATCTTTCAAGACCCGATTGCCGCGCTGGACCCTCGCATGACGCTGGGCCAGATCGTTTCGCGCCCCTTGGCCACTTTCGAACCGGGGTTGAGCCCCGCCGACCGCAGCGCCCGCGTGGCCGAGGCGCTGCGGCTGGTGGGCCTGTCCGAAGATTTCGCCCGCCGCTATCCGCATGAATTGTCCGGCGGTCAGGCGCAGCGGGTGGGCATCGCCCGCGCGCTGATCGGCAAGCCGAAGGTGATCATCTGTGACGAGCCGGTTTCGGCGCTGGACGTTTCCATTCAGGCGCAGGTGGTGAACCTCTTGATGGATATTCAGGCCGAGCTGGGGCTGGCGCTGGTCTTCATCTCGCACAATCTGGCCGTGGTGCGGCAGATCAGCCACCGCATCATGGTGATGTGCCTTGGCCGGGTGGTGGAAGAGGCGCCGCGCGACGCCTTTTACGTCCGCCCGCTGCATCCTTACGCCCAGGCCCTGAAAGCCGCCGTGCCAGAGCCGGATCCGGTGGCGGAACGGCTGCGGCGCGGCCAGTCCTTGCAGGGTGAATTGCCCTCGATCGCCCGCCCTCCGCCGGGCTGTGTCTTTGCCAGCCGCTGCCCCCTTGTGCAGCCGCTCTGCCACGCCGAGCGTCCGGCGCTGCAGGCCCTGCCCGGCGGTCGCTGCGCCGCCTGCCATTTCATCGAAGAATAAGCCATGACCGACCTTGCCACGCTTTGGGCCGAACTGCCTGCAATCACCACAATGCGCGCGTCGGGGGATGGCAGATGGGCCTTCTGGACCTGCGGCGGGTTGAGCGAAACCGACGAGCTTTGGGGCGCGCCGACCGATGGGTCGGCCCCTGCCGCGCGGCTGACCTTTACCGAGGATCATCTGAGCCTCCGCGATGTGTCACCTGATGGCGGGCGGGTCATTCTGGCGCAATCGGTTCATGCCAATGAACACGACCACCTCTTGCTGTTTGAACGCGCCGGTGGCGTCCTGACCCGGCTGACCCCGGTGCAGGACAGCCATTACCTGTATGGCGGGGTCTTCACGGCGGCGGGGGATGCCGTGCTGTTTCTGGCGGATTTCGACTATGACAGCGGCACGGTCACGGCGGGCGGCTGGCTCTGGCGGCAGGATCTGATCAGCGGCGCGCGGGCCTGCCTTGCCCGCTCGGACAGCCCGTTCGAGACCGGGCCGAAACTGTCGCCCGACGGCGCCCGCATCCTGTGGCACCGGCATGAGGCAAAGCCGGGCGCCACGCAGTTGTGGGTGCTGAATGCCGATGGCAGCGCTCTGCGCGAGGTGCTGCGGATCAGCGAAACCGCCAACAGCCGGGGCGAATGGCTGGACGATGACCGTATCGCCGTGGTCACCGACCATGACGGGCGCGACCGGCTGGGGGTGCTGACCCTGTCCACCGGCGCGCTTGATTGGCTGGGCGGCGAGCCGGAGCTTTACCCCCATGCCGTTGTCCCCGGCAGCGAAGGCTTTGCCTGTATCGCGCATCGCCAGTCCCATACCGAGGCGGTGATCTTCCCCGGCGGCACGCGCTTGCCCAACCTTTCGGGCCGCCGCAGCCTCTTGCCGCATGACGCATTGCCGGGCGGCGGCTGGCTGGCCGAGGCTTATGACGGCGATGCCCCGCATGAGGTGGTGGCCGTGGCCGCCGATGGCACCTGCACCCGGCTTTTCACCCCGCCCGAAACCGCAAGGGCCCATATCGCGCCGCAGGATTTCCGCTGGACCGCCGCCGACGGCACGCCCTTGCAGGGCTGGCTTTACCTGCCCGAAGGCCCGCCGCGCGGCTTTATCACCTATGTCCATGGCGGCCCGACATGGCATTCCGAGGATTGGGTGAACCCCAAGATCGGCTTCTGGGTGCAATCGGGCTATGCCGTGCTGGACCCAAACTATCGCGGCTCCACCGGCTTTGGCGCGGCCTTCCGCGAGGCGGTCAAGGACGACGGCTGGGGCGGGCGCGAACAGACCGACATCCGCGCCGGGATCGAAGCCGCCATTGCCGCAGGCCATGCCCGGCGCGGGCGCATCGGCATGGCGGGCAATTCCTATGGCGGCTTTTCAAGCTGGACCGGAATCACCCGCCACGCCGACCTTGTGGATGCCGCCATTCCGATGTGCGGCATGTATCGGCTGGACATCGACTATCATGAAACCGAAATGCCCCATGGCCGCGCCTATAGCGAAGAGATGATGGGCGGCACGCCCGAAGAGTTCCCCGAGAAATACGCCAATGCCTCACCCGGGAATTTCATTCAGCAGATCAAGGGGCGGCTGATGATCGTGCATGGGCTGGCCGACAGCAATGTCGGCCCGGAAAACACCCATACCGCAGTGCGGGAACTGACGGCCGCAGGCATTCCGCATGAGGTGCTGCTGTTTGAAAACGAAGGCCACGGTGTCTTTCGCCGCAGCAATGTGGCCACCTATCTGCGCCGTTCGGCAGCGTTTTTCGAGGCGGCTTTCGCCAATCGCTGAAATTTCCGGCCAGAGCGCCGGGGCAATCTTGACAATAACACTCATCTAATCCATCAGACGGCGATCATCCGCCAGCCTCCCGCCAGCGAAGCCCCTAACCGCTTCACCTCTGGAGGTTACGCATGTCCGGTTCCGACCGCCGCCTTGGCGCGCTTCTCTTTTGTTCCACCGCGCTGTCCCTGCTGCCCGCCGCAGAATTGGCCGCGCAACAGACGACCACCGTGCTTGACCCGATTCTGGTGCAGGGCGCGGGCAGCACGACGCAGCCCGGGCGCGGCAGCGTCAGCGGCTCGGCCGTGATCGAGGTCAATGCCGGCGATCTGGACACGGCGCTGCGCAATCTTGCGGGCACCTATACCCGTTCGACGCCCGACAACCCCGGCATCACCGTGAACATCCGTGGCCTGCAAAGCTTTGGCCGGGTCAATTCGATGATCGACGGCATTCCGCAGAACACGCGCAACATGTCGGGCCATGCAGGCACGCTGAACACGCTGGTCTTTGTCGATCCGGGTCTGCTGGCCGGGGTCGAGGTGACGCGCGGCACGGTTTCGGGCGCCGAAGGGATCGGCACGCTGGGCGGTTCGGCCAATTTCCGCACGCTGGACGTTTCGGATGTGCTGATCGAGGGGCGCGACAGCGGCGCCCTCTTGCGCTTTGGCGCGGGCACCAATGGCAAGGACTGGAACGCCACCGCCGCCTTTGCCCAGCGCTATCGCTTTGGCGAGGGCACGCTGGGGCTGGTCGGGGCCATCTCTGGCTTCAAGGAAACGCCCTACAAGGACGGCAACGGGGTGGAAACCACCGCGACCAAGGGGCAAGAGCCGCAATCCTTCCTGCTGAAGGCGGAATATGAAGCTGCCGGTTTCGGCAAGCTCAAGATCAGCGCCATGCAATATGGCAATGAATTTAGCGCGCCGATCTCTTCGGGCTATGTCTGGGAGGTGGACACCCGCAACCTTGTGCTGAATTACAGCCGCGACGAGCTGAAGCTGAACGCATGGGTCAGCGAGAACAAGATTCGCTTCCCGATCAACTCGGCAGGCACCGGCGGCGTCTATGCGGGGCGCGAGGGGGTCAATCTGGGCACCGGCTTCGATGTTTCCAACGTGTCGCGGCTGGATCTGGGCGGCAATCCGCTGGACCTCAGCTATGGTCTGGGCTGGTCGAAGGACGATTATGACGGCAACGCCAAGTCAGGGGCCAATGCCGATGGCGCGCTGACCAAATCGGGAGTCTTCGTCGAGGCCCGCTATGGGCTGGGTCAGGTCATGGTGACCGGCGGCCTGCGCTATGACCATTGGCGGACCGAGGGCGTGACCGATTACCTGGCCGACGGCACCCCGGTTGCAATCGACAGCAAGTCGGGCGGCAAGTTCAATCCCAGCCTGCGGGCGGATTGGCAGGCCAGCGAAACGACCAGCCTTTATGGCGCGCTGTCCACCACGATGCGGCCGCCGACCGCCTCGGAGATGTTCTATCCGGGCGCCGTCTTTGCCCATAGCGACGTGACTTCGACCGCGATCAACAACAACCCCGATCTGGTGCCGGAAGAGGCGCTGAATGCCGAATTGGGCCTTACCTATGAATCCGGCCCGTTCTCGGGTTCGGCGGCTTTGTTCCGCAACCAGATCGAGAATTACATCGGCTACAGCACCGATCCGACCGATGGCAACCTGCGCTGGGTGAACCTGCCGGGCGAAACGGTGCTGTCGGGTCTGGAACTGGAAGGCCGCTATGACACCGGGCGGTTCTACACCAGCCTGTCGCTGACGCTGGCCAATACCGACAAGCCGCTGACGACCTATCCGGGGATGATCTCGGACATGGGCACGCTGCCGGACGATTATGCGACGCTGGATGTCGGGATGCGCTGGCGGGATGAGACGGTGACGACCGGCCTGCGCGTTCGCCACACCGGCGCGGGCGAGGTCTGGACCGGCACGGCAACCCCGGTCGGCATCGACGCCAGCACCGTGGTCGATCTTTATGCAAGCTGGAAAGTGCGTGAGAATTTCGACCTTTACGCCAATGTCGAGAATGTCACCGACAGCTTCTATCAGACCGCCAATGCCGCCTTTACCGAGACGACCGGCAATCTGGGTGGGCGTGGCCGCACCATCACCATCGGCGGCGCGCTGAAGTTCTGACACGCGGCGGGGGGCAAATCGCCCCCCGCCCCCCTTCCCCCTCATCAAGGAGCAGCCCCATGACCCAGACCTTCCCCGAGGCCATCCGCGCCGCCCGCGCCGAAAACCCCAAGGCGCGTGCGCGCGATCTGGCCCAAACCTTGGGCATTTCCGAGGCTGCTCTTGTTGCCGCCCATGTCGGCCATGGCGCGACCCGCATCGCCGCCCATCCCGACGGGCTTTTGCCGCGGCTGACCGCCTTTGGCCCGGTGATGGCACTGACCCGCAACGAAAGCTGCGTGATCGAAAAGGTCGGGGTCTATGACCAGTATCGCCCCGGCCCCCATGCCGCGCTGGTGGTCAATGAAACCATCGACCTGCGGATTTTCCCCGGCCATTGGCAGCATGGTTTCGCGGTCGAGGAAGAGGGTTCGAACGGCCCGAAACGCTCGTTCCAGATCTTCGACGCGGCGGGCGATGCGGTTCACAAGGTCTATCTGCGGGCCGACAGCGACGTGGCCCCGTGGGCGCCGCTGGTGGCCGAGCTGTCGCTGGAGGATCAGTCGCAAACCCTGATCACCGAGCAGCGCCGCGCACCCGAGGCCGCCAAGGGCAACCCTGACCGGGCCGAAGAGCTGCGCCATGACTGGCAAGAGATGACCGACACCCATCAGTTCATGCGCGTGACCGCCCGGCTCAAGATGAACCGGCTGGGCGCCTATCGCATCGCCGGGGCGCCTTTCGTGCGCCGTCTGGTGCCGGGTTCGGTGGAAACGCTGATGAAGCGGGCGGCGGAAACCGCCGTGCCCACCATGTTCTTTGTCGGCAATTCCGGCACGATTGAAATTCACACCGGCCCGATTGTGCGGGTGGTGGAGATGGGCCCTTGGATCAACGTGCTGGACCCCGGCTTTGACCTGCATCTGCGGATGGACCACATCGCCGAAATCTACCATGTGGTGAAGAACACCCAGCGCGGCCCGGCCCATTCCGTCGAGTTCTTTGACGGGCGCGGCGCGCTGATCGCGCAGATTTTCGGCGTTTTGCGCGCCGGGGAAAAGGCGGCTGCGGCGTGGAACGCGCTGGTGGCCGACCTGCCCGCGCTGGAAGAAGAGGTGGCATTGTGAGCCGCCTGCTCCTTGCCACGGCGCTGGCCCTCTTGCCGCTGACCGCCGCCGCGCAGGACCGGGTGCTGTCGATCGGCGGTTCGGTCAGCGAGATCGTCTATGCGCTGGGACAGGAGGGGCGGCTTGTCGGGCGCGACACCACCTCGACCTATCCCGCCGCGGTCGAGGCGCTGCCGGATGTGGGCTATATGCGCGCCCTTTCTCCCGAAGGGGTTCTGTCGGTCTCGCCCGACCTGATCCTGATGGAGGCGGGCGCAGGGCCTGCCGAAACGCTGGCCACGCTGGAAGGCGCCGGTGTGAAGATCGTCACCATCCCGGGCGCCGACAGCCCCGAAGGCGTGGAGGCCAAGGTGCAGGCGGTGGCTGCGGCGCTGGGCCAAGAGGCCAGAGGCGCCGAACTGGCCGCCCGGATCGAGGCCGAAACCGCTGCGGCGCTGGCCACGGTTGCTGCGCAGCCGGGGCCGAAGCCGCGCGTCCTTTTCGTCCTTGGCAATTCGGGCGGGCGGCTGACCGGCGCGGGCAGCGATACCTCTGCCGCCGCGATGATCGCCCTTGCGGGGGGCGTGAATGCCATCGAAGGCTTTGCCGGCTACAAGGCCCTGACGGATGAGGCGGTGGCCGCCGCCGCCCCCGATATCATTCTGGCCATGGAAAGCAGCGAAGGCCCGGGTATGCCGGGCGACGACCCGCTTTATGCCCATGCCGCGCTGGCGGCCACGCCCGCCGGACAGGCGAAACGGGTGGTGCGGATGCCGGGGATGTTCCTTTTGGGCTTTGGCCCGCGCACGCCCGAAGCGATCCTTGCCCTGAACGCCGCCCTTTACGCCAAGGGCAACTGAGCATGGCCACCGCAGCAATCGCCGCGGCCCCGGCAACCGCTGTCACCGCCCCACGCCTCAAGGTGGGTGCGGTGACGGCGGGTCTTGCGCTGATCCTGCTGACAACGGCGGCGGCCAGCCTGAGCCTTGGCGCCTCGGGCCTTTTGCCGTGGGAGCTGTTCAGCCGCGACCTTTCGCCCGCGGAACGCGCGATCCTCTTGGACATCCGCCTGCCCCGGCTGCTTTTGGGCGCGCTGGTGGGGGCAAGCCTTGCGGTGTCGGGGGCGCTGATGCAGGGGCTGTTCCGCAACCCGCTGGCCGATCCGGGGCTGGTGGGGGTGGGTGCCGGCGCCGGTCTGGGCGCGGTGGTGGCCATCGTGCTGGGTGGCCTTATGCCCGCCGCGATCCATGCCGCAACGGGCATGTATCTGGTGCCGCTTTTCGCCTTTTTCGGCGGCTGGGCGACAACGCTGATCCTCTACCGCGTCGCCAGCCTGCGGGGCCAGACCTCAATTGCCACCATGCTCTTGGCCGGGATCGTGCTGGGCGCGCTGGCCGGGGCCGCGACCGGGGTGCTGGTCTATCTGGCCGATGACAACCAGTTGCGCGACCTGACCTTCTGGGGCCTCGGCTCGCTTGCCGGGGCGAACTGGACCAAACTGGCAGCGGCGGCGCCCATCCTGATCGCCGGGCTGGCGCTGTCGCCGCTCTTGGCGCGGGGGCTGAATGCGATGGCATTGGGCGAAGGCGTGGCCCGTCATCTGGGCGTGCCGGTCGAAGGGGTGAAACGCGGCGCCATCCTGATCGTGGCGGCGATGACCGGGGCTTCGGTCGCGGTCTCGGGCGGCATCGGCTTTGTCGGCATCGTGGTGCCGCATATCCTGCGGCTGGCGATCGGGCCGGACCACCGCAGCCTGTTGCCCACCGCCGCCCTGTTCGGCGCGGCCCTGCTGATTGCCGCCGATACGGTGTCGCGGCTGGTGGTCTCGCCCGCCGAACTGCCCATCGGCATCATCATGGCGCTGATCGGGGCGCCGGTCTTCCTGTGGATTCTGCTGGCGCGCCGCGCAACGATGGAGATTTAGGCCATGCTTCTGGCAAGCGGATTGAGCGTATCGCTGGGCCGCCGTCCGGTGCTGTCGGATGTCGCTTTCGAGGCGCAGCCCGGCCAGATCACCGCCATCGTCGGACCGAATGGCTCTGGCAAGACCACGCTCTTGCGGATGCTGACCGGCGATCTGGCGGGGCAAGGCGCGATCAGCCTTGACGGCGACACGCCCGCCACCATGGCGCCCCGCGCCTTGGCACAGCGCCGGGCGGTGCTGCCGCAGGCGACGGCGGTGGGCTTTCCCTTCACGCTACGCGAGATCGTGCGGATGGGGCATGAGGCAGGCCATGCCGCCCACCGCCCCGGCATCGTGGACGAGGCCGTGGCCGAAGTGGGTCTTTCGCGCAAGATCGACGGCTTCTTTCACGACATGTCGGGCGGCGAGCAGGCGCGCGGCCACCTCGCCCGCGTCCGCGCACAGGTCTGGGAGCCGATGCGCGACGGTCGCCCCTCGTGGCTCTTCGTGGACGAGCCGGTGGCGGCGCTGGACATCGGCCATCAGTTGCAGGTGATGACACTGCTGCGCCGCTTTGCCGATGCGGGGGGCGGCGTGGTGGCGGTGATGCATGACCTGAACCTGACGGCGATGCACGCCGACCGCATGGTGCTGATGGACGGCGGGCGGATCGTGGCGGCGGGCCGCCCGACCGAGGTGATGACAGACCCCCTGCTGTCGTCGGCCTACCGCTGCCGGCTTTGCGTGAACACCGCGCCGCCCAAGGGCATCTGGCTCTTGCCGCAGGCGGCCGCGCTGGCCTGACAGGCCCCCTGCACTCCCCGCATTTGCACCTTTCCAAATACTCCCGCCGGAGGCAGCACCATCGGCCAAGGGCGCCCCGGTCCGGGCATCGAAACCGGCAGGGGGAATATTCCCGCCGATTTCCCCCCCGTGGCTCTGGCAAGGCCGTGGCCCCTTGCCTATAGTCAAACCGTCCGGCCGGTCTTGCGCGGAGGTGCCATGTCGTCCAACGGGTTTCGCACGGTCTCGTTCTTTCTGCTGCTGGCGCTGATCCTTTATGTCGCGGCCAGCGGAGGCGCATGATGGCACAACGTTTTGGCGGCAAATACAGCCCCGGCGCCCCGGATACCCCTGCGGGTTCGGCGGCGACGCACCCGGCACCGCCCCCGGTGCCTGCCAGCCGTGCGGCACGCCGGGCGCGCATCCTGTTCTTTCCGGCCTTCGCCTTTCTGATCCCGGCCTTTCGCGGCACCCCGCGCGAGATGGTGCTGTCGCTTGTCGCGGGCGGGCTGATCCTGCTGGCGGCATGGCTGACGCAAGAGGGGGTCAAGGCCCATGACGCCTATGACGCCCGCCGCGTCGCCCGCCGCCCGGCGATCCCGCGCAAGCTGTTCGGCGCCGTGCTGATCGGCGTGGCGCTGGCGCTGGGGGGGCTGGTGTCGCAGAACGGGCCGCTTTACCCGCTGCTCTTCGCAATTTTGGGCATCGGGCTGCATCTCTTGGCCTTCGGACCCGATCCCCTGCGCGACAAGGGGCTGGAAGGAGTGGACCAGTTCCAGACCGACCGCGTTGCGCGTGCGGTGGACGAGGCCGAGAAATATCTGTCGGCCATGAAGGACGCCATCCTGCGTGCGGGTGACCGCGCACTCGACGCCCGGGTTGACCGCTTTGCCACGGCCGCCCGCCAGTTGTTCCGCACGATCGAGGGCGATCCGGGCGATCTGACGGCGGCCCGCAAGTATCTGTCGGTCTATCTGATGGGCGCCCGTGACGCGACGGTGAAATTCGCCGACCATTACGCCCAGACCCGCGATGCCAAGGTGCGCGCCGATTACGAGGCGCTGCTGACCGATCTTGAAACCACCTTCGCCGAACGCTCGACAGCGCTTCTGGCCAACAGCCACAGTGATCTGGATGTTGAAATTCAGGTGTTGCGCGACCGCCTTAAACTGGAAGCCTGATCCCCTCTGCGGGCAAACCCATAGTGAGAGTGACCATGACCGATACCATCCGCGACCAAGCCGCCACCGCCCTTGCCGAAGTGGAAAAGGTGACCGCCGTCATCCTGCCCGAACCCGGCACCGCCCTTGTTCCGCTGGAAGAGGCCAGCGCCCCGCAGGCCGAGGAAATCCGCAAGCGGATGGCCGAGATCGACATGACCAACACCCAGTCGATCATCTCTTTCGGTGCCGGTGCGCAGGCCGAATTGCAGGTGATCAGCCAGGAAATGCTGTCGGGCGTGAAGAACAAGGATGTCGGCCCGGCGGGCGACAGTCTGCGCGACATCGTTTCCACCATCCGGGGCTTTTCCGGCGAAGAGCTGGACGTGAACCGCGAGCGGAGCTGGTGGGAGCGTCTGACGGGCGCCGCAGCCCCGCTGGCGCAGTTCATGGCGCGGTATGAAGAGGTGCAGGGCCAGATCGACAAGATCACCGAAAACCTGCTGACGCACGAACATACGCTCTTGAAAGACATCAAGTCGCTGGACCTGCTCTATGAAAAGACCCTGCGCTTCTATGACGAGCTGGCGCTTTACATCGCGGCGGGCGAGGCCAAGCTGAAAGACCTCGACGCCACGGTGATCCCGGCCAAAGAGGCCGAGGTGCAGGCCGCCCCCGAGGCCGATCAGGTGAAGAAGGCGCAGGAACTGCGCGACCTGCGTTCGGCGCGTGACGATCTGGAACGCCGGGTGCATGACCTCAAGCTGACGCGGCAGGTGACGATGCAGTCGCTGCCCTCGATCCGGCTGGTGCAGGAAAATGACAAGTCGCTGGTCGGCAAGATCAACTCGACCCTCGTGAACACGGTGCCGCTGTGGGAAACCCAGCTTGCGCAGGCGGTGACCATCCAACGCAGCAAGGAAGCGGCAGAGGCGATCAAGGATGCCAACGATCTGACCAACGAATTGCTGACGGCCAATGCGGAAAACCTGCAAGAGGCCAACCGCATCGTGCGCACGGAAATGGAGCGCGGCGTGTTCGACATCGAGGCGGTGCAGAAAGCCAACAGCAGCCTGATCGACACGATCGAGGAAAGCCTTGCCATCGCGGATGAGGGCAAGGCCCGCCGCGCCGCCGCCGAGGAAAGCCTGATCAAGATGGAGCATGAGCTGCGCGACACGCTGTCGGCCGCCCGCGCCCGCAAGACCGGCTTTGGCGAGGCCGTCGGAGGCGCGACCGAGGCATGATTTCCGCCGTGCTGCGCCTGTTTTCTGCCCTGCCGGTTGCCGCGCTGGCCCTTTCGGCCTGCGTGGCGACCACGCCCGGGCGCAGCCCCACACCGCCGCCACGGCCCGAAGCCCCGGCGCCGGTGACGGAAGACACCCCCGCCAGCGCCGCAGCCCGGGGCTATTACGCGCAGGTGCAACAGGCGCTGCTGTCGCAGGGGCTGTTGCGCACCGATGGCGGCGGGCCGGACACGCCGTTCACCGCGCGGATGCTGACCGAGAATTTCCTGCGGATCGCGCTTTATGATGAATACGACCGCGGCGGCGCCGGGTCTGCCAGTGGCGAGTTGCGCCGCTGGGACGGGCCGGTGCGGGTGGGCCTGCGCTTTGGCGCCTCGGTTCCGGCGGAACGGCGGGCGACCGATACCGCGCGCATCTCCTCCTATCTGGCGCGGCTGGCGCGAGCCAGCGGCCATCCGATCCGGCTGGACGATGCCAATCCGAATTTCCTGATCCATGTCGTGTCCGAAGATGAGCGGCGCGCGCTTGGCCCGGTGCTGCGCGCGGCGATGCCCGATCTTGCGCCGCAGGATGTGGCGGGCATCACCGATCTGCCCCGCTCGACCTATTGCATCGTGCTGGCGCAGTCGCGGGGCACCTCCGGCATCTATCAGCGCGCCTTTGCGGTGATCCGGGCCGAACATCCCGACCTTTTGCGCCTGTCCTGCCTGCATGAGGAAATCGCCCAAGGTCTGGGCCTGCCGAATGACAGCCCCTCGGCCCGCCCCTCGATCTTCAACGACGACGAAGAGTTTGCCCTGCTCACCCGCATGGACGAGCTGATGCTGCGCATCCTCTACAACCCCGCCCTGCGCCCCGGCATGACCGAGGCAGAGGCCCGCCCCATCGTCACCGAGCTTGCAACGCGGCTGGTTGACGGCGAAACATGACCCCATCCGGGGAAGGAGCAACCCATGGTCTTCGATTTTCTCAAAGGCGAATTCATCGACGTCATCTCGTGGCTGGATGACACGCGCGACACGATGGTCTGGCGGTTCGAGCGGCGTGGGAATGCCATCAAATACGGCGCCAAGCTGACCGTGCGCGAAGGGCAGGCGGCGGTTTTCGTGCATGAGGGGCAGTTGGCCGATGTGTTCGGCCCCGGGCTTTACATGCTTGAAACCAACAACATGCCGATCCTGACCACCTTGCAGCACTGGGACCACGGCTTTCAGTCGCCCTTCCAGTCCGAGATCTATTTCGTCAATACCACCCGCTTCAACGATCAGAAATGGGGCACCAAGAACCCGATCATGTGCCGCGACCCGGAATTCGGGCCAGTGCGGCTGCGGGCCTTTGGCAACTATTCCATGCGCGTCGCCGATCCGGGCAAATTCCTCAAGGAAATCGTCGGCACCGATGGCGAGTTCACCTCGGATGAAGTGTCGAACCAGATCCGCAACGTGATCGTGCAGGAAGCGTCGCAGGTTCTTGCCAAATCGGGCATTCCGGTGCTGGACATGGCGGGCAACACCGCCGATCTGGGCCGCATCATCGTGCAGGCGATTGCGCCCAAAGTGGCCGAATATGGTCTGGGAATCCCGGAATTCTATATTGAAAACATCAGCCTGCCCGAAGAGGTCGAAAAGGTTCTCGACAAGCGCACCTCGATGGGCGTGGCGGGCGATCTGGGCAAATACATGCAGTTCAATGCGGCCGAGGCGCTGGGCAATCCCGCCACGGGCGCGGGTGGCATGATGGGTGCGGGCATGGCGGCGGGCATCGGCGCGGGCATGGCGCAGAACATCGGCCCATGGGGGGCCGCACCGGCAGCCGCCGCCGCGGCGCCTCCACCCCCGCCGCCGCCCGCCGCCGCCAAAGCGTGGCATCTGGCCGAGAATGGCGCCACCAAGGGCCCCTTCACCGAGGCCGATCTTGCCGCGCAGGCCGCTTCGGGCGCGCTGACCCGGGCCAGCATGGTCTGGGCCGCCGGGCAGGATGGCTGGAAACCCGCCGGGGAAACCGAACTGGCGCGGCTTTTCGCCATGGTGCCGCCGCCCCCGCCGCCAGGAGTCTGACAGATGCCGGTCACCGAGGAACACCGCTGGCCCTGTGCCCAGTGCGGTGCCGACCTGCGCTTTACGCCCGGTCAGACCGAGTTGACCTGTGATCATTGCGGCTTTGTTCAGGCCATTCCGGCGGCTTCGGCCCCGAAAAAGACCCGTGCGCTGGGGGAAATCCCGCTGGAGCGCGGGCTGGACGACGATCTGCCCGAAGCGGCGCAAGAGGATGTGCGCTCCACCTCCTGCCCGTCTTGCGGCGCGGTGGTAGAGTTCAAGGGCGCCGCCCATGCCACGGAATGCCCGTTCTGCGCCACGCCGGTGGTGATCGACACCGGCAGCCACCGCCGGCTGAAACCGCAAGCGCTGGTGCCTTTCGTGCTGAAAGAGGAAGAGGCGCGCGACCGGCTGACGGCATGGCTGGGCAGCCTGTGGTTCGCGCCCAACCGCCTGCTGGAGTTCACCCGCAAGGGCCGGGCGCTGAACGGCATTTATGTGCCCTACTGGACCTTCGATGCCGATACCGACAGCCGCTATCGCGGCCAGCGCGGCGATTACTATTACGAAACCCGCACCGTCACCGTGACGGTCAACGGCAAGCGCCAGCAAAGGCAGGAACAGGTCCGCCATACCCGTTGGTCCAGCGCCTCGGGCCGGGTGTCGCGGCGGTTCGACGATGTGCTGGTCATGGCCTCGACCGGGGTGCCGCAGCATCTGGGCAATGCGCTGTCGAACTGGGATCTGGCGGGGCTTGCCCCCTACTCCCCCGATTACCTCGCCGGGTTTCAGGCCGAGGGCTATACGCTGGCGCTGGCCGATGGCCATGACCGCGCCCGCGACCACATGGAACGGGTGATCGACGGGGATGTGCGCCAGGACATCGGCGGCGACGAGCAGCGGGTGGACAGCATCGACACCGATTGGCAGGACGAAACCTTCAAGCATATCCTGCTGCCGGTCTGGATGGCGGCCTATAAATATGGCGGCAAAAGCTATCAGTTTCTGGTCAACGGCCAGACGGGCGAGGTCCGCGGCGAACGCCCGTGGAGCGTGTGGAAGATCACCTTCGCGGTGCTGGCGGTGCTGGTCGTTGCCGGGGTTGCGTTCTACCTGAATGAGCAAGGCGTGTTCGACGGCCGGTAACGCGGTCAAACCACCGTGGGGGCGCGGTTTTTTCTATTCCCTCCGTTGATTCCGCGCTGTTAACCGCCTAGCGTTCGGGAATGATCACGCAGAAGATGAAATATGCGCTGAAGGCGCTGCTGACCCTTGCCGACGAGGCCGCCAAGCCGCGGCCCGAGCCGCTGACGATCGAAGAGATCGCCCGGCGCTCCGGCACGCCGAAGCGGTTTCTCGAGCATATCCTGCTGGAAGTGCGCAATGCCGGGATCATCGCCTCGATCCGCGGCCGCTCGGGCGGTTACAGCCTGATCAAGGCGCCCGGCGAAGTGTCAATTTCCGAACTCCTGCGCACCATCGACGGGCCGATTGCGCCGCTGCCCTGCCTGTCGCGCCGCGCCTACCAACGCTGCGAGGACTGCGTGGACGAGGCAAGCTGCCGCATCCGCAAGGTCTTTGCCGAGGTGTTCTGGTCCTACCTCGTCATCATCGACTCGCTCACGCTCGAAGACATGCTCCGCTCCGGCGCCGTCGCAGAGCAGGTGCTCGGAACGGCGCAGGCGTAAAATTCAATAAAATCAACGGACTTCTGGCTCCCCCGGCCCCACCGGGCGGTGCTGCCGTGCCGGCCTGCTGCGCCAGTCGGT
Source organism: Tabrizicola fusiformis (assembly GCF_013328815.1). Taxonomy (GTDB): domain Bacteria; phylum Pseudomonadota; class Alphaproteobacteria; order Rhodobacterales; family Rhodobacteraceae; genus Fuscibacter. Next base: position 151,074 of record NZ_JABUHN010000005.1, on the reverse strand, counting down.
AGAATAATCTCCTCCAATGGCGACAAAAATCGCCGAGATTATTCCGTTGAAATACTCGACAATCCCTGTCGTTATTAAGGATATGAAGACGAAGGAGATCACGATGATCGCAGCAACTGGTTTCGAAATCCAACAGGCCCGCGCCGCAAACCGGATGGCCGGCACCGAGACGGGTCTGCAGGGCACCTGTGCCGTGCATCTGATCGACCGGCGGACGGGTTCGGCCCACCGCATCAACGGCACGCCGCTGGTCATCTTCACCCGTCGCCCCGAAGAGGCCGCCGCCGATCTGCTCAACGGCCGCGACCCTCTGGTCTGGGAGGCCCGCATCGAACGTCTTGGCCCGCAGGCCGCCTGACCCACGCCCCATTGCAAACGGAGACACCCATGATCCGCACCATCACCCTTCCGAACGGCAGCACCGAAATCGGCATTGAGCTGAACCAACTGCCCGATGGCCGCGTCACCATCGCCTCGGGCCGCCACAACCTGACCGGCTGGCCCGTGCAACAGCGCCGCCGCAGCCTGCGCGGGCTCTTCTCGGCGCTGGCGGCGGTCACCTTCGGCGCGGCCCCGGTGGCCCATGCCGAAACCCTGCTGAATGTCAGCTATGACCCGACCCGCGAACTCTATCGTGAATTCAACGAAGCCTTCGCCAAACATTGGGAATCGCTCGGAAATGCCGCCCCCACCATCGAAGCCAGCCACGGCGGTTCCGGCGCCCAGGCGCGGGCGGTGATCGACGGGCTTGAGGCGCAGGTGGTCACGCTGGCCCTTGCCTCGGACATCGACAAGATTGCCAAAGAGGGCAAACTGCCCGCCGACTGGCAGAGCAAGCTGCCGCACAACTCGTCGCCCTACACCTCGACCATCGTGTTTCTGGTGCGGGAGGGCAATCCGAAGGGCATCAAGGATTGGGGCGACCTGATCGGCGACGGGGTTGAGGTGATCACGCCGAACCCCAAAACCTCGGGCGGGGCGCGCTGGAACTATCTGGGCGCCTGGGCCTGGGCCGAAAAGAATGGTCAAGACCCCAAGACCTTCGTCGGCGACCTCTTCAAGCATGTGCCGGTGCTGGACAGCGGTGCCCGCGGTTCGACCACCACCTTTGCCCAGCGTGGCATCGGCGATGTGCTGCTGGCCTGGGAAAACGAAGCCTATCTGGCGCTGGCCGAACTGGGCGAAGATCAGTTCGACATCGTGGTGCCCTCGGTCTCGGTTCTGGCCGAACCGCCGGTCGCTCTGGTGGAAAGCAACATCAAGTCGGATGAGCAGCGCGCCCTTGCGACCGCTTATCTGGACTATCTCTACAGCCCCGAAGGTCAGGCCATCGCCTTCAAGAACTTCTACCGCGCCTGGGATGCTTCGGCGGCCAACCCCGAGGATGTGGCCCGCTTCCCGCAGATCGAACTGGTGGACATCGCCCACTTCGGCGGCTGGGCCAAGGTTCAACCCGAACACTTCGGCGACGGCGGCATCTTCGACCAGATCTACGTTCCCAAATAAGGTGACCTGATGGGCAGACCCCTGATCCACCGATCCCCCATGCCCGGCCTTGGCTTGTCCATGGGGATCACCCTCACGATGCTTTCCCTTGTCGTGCTTCTGCCCATCGGCGCCCTTCTCTTGAAGGGCGCCACTTTTGGCATTGGCAACATCTGGGACACCGTGAACCGCGAGCGCGTCTGGGCGGCGCTTTTCCTGTCGTTCCGGCTGTCGTTCTTTGCGGCGCTGTTCAATCTGGTGTTCGGGGTGATCCTGGCCTGGGTTCTGGTGCGCTACCGCTTTCCGGGCCGCAGGCTGCTGGATGCCGCCGTTGACCTGCCCTTCGCCCTGCCGACGGCGGTGGCCGGGATCGCGCTGACAGCCCTTTACGCGCCGAACGGCGCCTTTGGCGCCATCGCCAAAGAGTTGGGCCTGAAGATCGCCTATACCCAATGGGGCATCTTCATTGCGCTGATCTTTGTCGGCCTGCCCTTCGTCACCCGCACCGTGCAGCCCGTAGTGGAAGAGATCGAGCGCGAGGTGGAAGAGGCTTCGGCCACCCTGGGCGCCAGCCGCCTTTACACGCTGCGGCGGGTGGTTCTGCCGATGCTGATGCCTGCCGCGCTGACCGGCTTTGCGCTGGCGCTGGCGCGGGCGGTTGGGGAATACGGTTCGGTCATCTTCATTGCCGGGAATATCCCGCTCAAGACCGAAATCGCCCCGCTGCTGATCGTGATCCAGTTGGAAGAGTTCAACTATGACGGCGCCGCCGCCATCGGCATTGCCATGCTTCTGATCAGCTTTGGCATGTTGCTGGCCATCAACCTCATTCAGGTCTGGAGCCGCCGGAGGATCGGATATGTTTGACATCGCCCCCACCTTCCGCCCCGTCACCACCGAAACCCCCGTCGCCCGCTGGGTGCTGACGGGGCTTGCGGTGGCGGGCATCGCCGTTCTGGTGGCCGCCCCGCTGATTGCCGTCTTTGCCGAGGCGCTGGCCAAGGGCATCGGCGCCGCCGTGGCAAGCCTTGGCAACCGCGATGCGCTGTCGGCGATCAAGCTGACGCTGCTGATTGCGGCAATTTCGGTGCCGCTGAATGCCGCCTTCGGCATTGCCGCCGCATGGTTCATCACCAAGTTCGACTTTCGCGGCAAAGCCTTCCTGATCACGCTGATCGACCTGCCCTTCTCGGTCTCGCCGGTGGTGGCGGGGCTCTGCATCGTGCTGATGTTCGGGGCCAATTCGCTGGCCGGCGGCTGGCTGGTGGCGCAGGGCTATCCCATCGTCTTTGCCCTGCCCGGCATCGTGATTGCCACGATGTTCGTAACCTTCCCCTTCGTTGCGCGCGAGCTGATCCCGGTGATGATCGAACAGGGCCGGGCCGAGGAAGAGGCGGCACTGACGCTGGGCGCCAGCGGCTGGCGGGTGTTCTGGACCGTGACCCTGCCCAACATCCGCTGGGCGCTGCTTTATGGCGTGCTGCTCTGCAACGCCCGCGCTATGGGCGAGTTCGGCGCAGTAGCCGTGGTTTCCGGCAAGATCCGGGGCCAGACCGCGACCATGCCGATCACCATCGAGATGCTGTATAACGAATACCTGTCGGTTGCGGCCTTCAGCATGGCGGCGGTTCTGACCCTGCTGGCCCTCGTTACCCTGTTGCTGAAGACCGCGCTGGAAGTCCGCCACGCCGACGCACTTGCCGCCAACCACCGCCACTAGGAGAAAGCCATGAGAATCGAGATCGACGAGATTTCCAAGCAGTTTGGCGTCACCGCGGCGCTGCATCCGGTATCGCTGGCCATCCCCTCGGGCGCGCTGGTGGCGCTGCTGGGGCCTTCGGGTTCGGGCAAGACCACGCTTTTGCGCATTCTGGGGGGCCTTGAGTTTCCGACCTCGGGCCGGGTGCTGTTCGACGGACAGGATGCGACGGGGCTGACGGTGCAGGACCGCCGGGCGGGGTTTGTGTTCCAGAGCTATGCCCTGTTCCGCCATATGACGGTGTTCGACAACATCGCCTATGGCCTTGCCGCCCGCCCCCGCGCCAGCCGCCCGCCCAAGGCCGAAATCACCCGCCGGGTGACCAAGCTGCTGGAGCTGATCCAGTTGCCCGACATCGGCAGCCGCTTTCCCAGCCAGCTTTCGGGCGGCCAGCGGCAGCGCGTGGCACTGGCCCGGGCGCTGGCGATCGAGCCGCGGATGCTCTTGCTGGACGAACCCTTTGGCGCGCTGGATGCCAAGGTCCGCAAGGAGTTGCGGCAGGGCCTGCGCGACATCCATGACGAAACCGGCCTGACCACGGTTTTCGTGACCCATGATCAGGAAGAGGCAATGGAACTGGCCGATCTGGTGGTGGTGATGTCGATGGGCCGGATCGAGCAGATCGGCAAGCCGCAGGACATCCGCGCCCGGCCCGCCAGCGCCTTTGTGCAGTCCTTCATCTCGGCCTAAGCGCGGCCGGGGGCAAGGCAAGCGATATTTCCTGCGGAAAATATTGCTTGCCTTGCTATTCTTGCTGGGCGATATGTTCCTCAAAACATAATGGAGGTTCCATGTCGCGCCCGCTTTTCCTTGGCCTTGCCCTTGCCCTCGCGGCCCCTGCGGCCCATGCCGACGAGGTGGTGGTTTTTGCCGCCGCCTCGCTGAAAACCGCGCTGGATGCGGTGGCGGCGGATTTTCAGGCGGCAACCGGCCATACCGTGACCATCAGCTATGCCGGTTCAAACGCGCTGGCCAAGCAGATCATCGAAGGCGCGCCTGCCGACATCTTCGTTTCCGCCGCCGTCAACTGGATGGACGAGGTGGAAAAGGCCGGGCTGGTGGTGCCGGGCAGCCGCGAAGACCTTTTGGGCAATACGCTGGTTCTGATCGCCCATGGCAAAGGCGCCGCGCCGGTGGAAATCGGACCGGGCACCGATCTTGCGGGTCTTTTGGGCGATGGCAAACTGTCGATGGCGCTGGTCGATTCCGTGCCTGCCGGGCAATATGGCAAGGCGTCGCTGGAAAGCCTTGGCCTCTGGGCCGGCGTCGAGGCCCATGTGGCACAGGCGGAAAACGTCCGCGCCGCGCTGGCACTGGTCTCCTCGGGCGAGGCGCCCTATGGCATCGTCTATGCCTCGGATGCGGTGGCCGATGACAATGTGACGGTGGTTGCCACCTTCCCCGCCGACAGCCACAAGCCGATCATCTATCCTGCGGCCCTGCTGACCGGGGCGGCGGATGCTGCCGACACCGCGTTTTATGAGGCATTGTCCTCGGACGCGGCGGATGCGAAGTTCACCGGACAGGGCTTTGCCATCCTGAAATAGGGCGCAACCGCAGGGCATGACAGACTGGCTTTCCCCCGAAGAATGGCGCGCAGTGGCCCTGTCGCTGCGCGTGTCGTTCTGGGCGGTGCTGGCCAGCCTGCCGTTCGGGATATTCGTGGCCTATGCACTGGCCCGATGGCGGTTTCCGGGCAAGCAAGTGCTGAACGGGCTGGTGCATCTGCCGCTGATCCTGCCGCCGGTGGTGACGGGGTATCTGCTGCTCTTGACCTTCGGGCGCCGGGGGTGGGCCGGGCAGGTGCTGGATGAATGGTTCGGCATCGTCTTTGCCTTCCGCTGGACCGGGGCGGCGCTGGCGGCGGCGGTGATGGCCTTTCCGCTGATGGTGCGGGCAATCCGGCTGGCGATCGAGGCGGTGGACCCAAGGCTGGAAGAGGCGGCGGGCACCTTGGGCGCACCGCGTCTGTGGGTTCTGGCAACGGTAACGTTGCCGCTGATCCTGCCGGGGATCATCGCTGGGGTGATCCTCGCCTTCGCCAAGGCGATGGGAGAGTTCGGGGCAACCATCACCTTTGTCTCCAACATCCCCGGCCAGACGCAAACGCTGCCTTCGGCCATCTACAGCTTCATGCAGGTGCCGGGAGGGGAGGCGCAGGCGGCGCGGCTGGTGGCCGTGGCCATCGCCATCGCCATGGCGGCGCTCTTGCTGTCGGAGTGGATCAGCCGCGCCGTGGCCCGCCGGATCGCCGGGCCATGACGCTTTCGGTCACCCTGCGGCACCGCTTTGCCGGGCTGACGCTGGATGTGGCGTTTCAGGCGCCGCCGGGGGTGACGGCGCTGTTTGGCCGGTCGGGCGCAGGCAAGACAACGGTGGTCAATGCGGTGGCCGGACTGTTGCGGCCCGAAGCGGGGCGGATCGTGGCGGGGGATGTGGTCCTTCTGGACACCGCGGCGCGGATCAACCTGCCGCCGCATCGGCGCCGGGTTGGTTATGTCTTTCAGGACGCACGGCTTTTCCCGCATCTGACGGTGGGGCAGAACCTGCTTTACGGCCGGTGGTTCGCCCCGCGCGGCCCCGGCCCGGCGCTGGAGCGGATCGTTGACCTTCTGGGGCTGGGCGCGCTTCTGTCACGCCAGCCCGGGGCATTGTCGGGCGGAGAGCGCAGCCGCGTGGCACTGGGCCGCGCGATCCTGTCGAACCCGCGGATTTTGCTGATGGATGAGCCCCTTGCCGCGCTGGACGAGGCGCGCAAGGCCGAAATCCTGCCCTATCTGGAACGGCTGCGCGACGAGGTGGCGCTGCCGATCCTGTATGTCAGCCATTCGATGGCCGAAGTGGCGCGGCTGGCGACGACGCTGGTGCTGATCGAGGCGGGCCAAGTGACCGCCGCCGGCCCCGCAGCCACCCTGTTGGCCGATCCGGCCGCCGCCCCGGCACTGGGTCTGCGCGAGGCGGGGGCGATCCTGACGGCGCGGGTCGCCGCGCAAGAGCCGGACGGCCTGACCCGGCTTGAAACGGCGGCGGGGCCGCTCTGGCTGCCCCGTGTCGCAGCGGCACCGGGAACCACGCTGCGGCTGCGCATTCTGGCGCAGGATGTGATGCTGGCCACCACCCGGCCCGAGGGGATTTCGGCCCTGAACATCCTGCCCGCCGTCGTGCAGGAGTTGCGGCTGGGCGATGGCCCCGGCGCCTTGGTGCAACTGGATGCCGGGGGCGAAAGGATACTGGCCCGCATCACCCGCCGCTCTGCCGCCGCGCTGAACCTTGCGCCCGGCAGCCCGGTCTTTGCCGTGCTGAAGGCGGTGTCGGTCGCGCAGGAGAATGTGGGAAGCGGGGCCTGATCAGCCCGCCGAAGCGGCCAGCGCCGCCCGTTCCGCGTGCAGCACAACCTCTGCCGCCGCCCGGGCATCTTCGCCCGCGTCATGGTGCCGGAATTGCAGACCCAGATGCGATTTCAGCGAGGCCAGCCCATGGCCGCCCTTGCCCTTCAGCTCGGGCCAAGCCTTGCGCGCGACGATCACGCTGTTGGACCATTGCCAATCCGGCGCCTCAAGCCCGGCAAGGGCGCAGGCCGCCGCCATGGCCCGCTGATCAAAGCCGGAATGCTGATAAACCAGCCGCCCCGCCAGCGCCCGCGCCAGAACGGGCATCACCTGCGCAAAGACCGGCGCGCCCCGCACATCCTGCGCCGTGATGCCATGCACCCAGGAACAGGACCAGTCGCCGGTCTGCGGATCGACATGGGTGGCCCAGGTCGTCACCGCATTGTCCGGCGCAACGCAGGCGACGCCAATCTGGCAGATGCTGCCGCGTTGGCCGTTCGCCGTTTCCACGTCCAGCGCGAAAAAGCGGAACGGCCCGCGCGGAAAGGGCGGAACGTTCATCCCCTCAGCCGCATTTCGAATGGCCGCAGGAGGCGCAGGTCATGCAGCCTTCGACCATCCGCAGATCGAAACTGCCGCAAGAGGGGCAGGATTTGCCACGCGGCTTGTCGCCCACCACCATCACCTCGGCCTTGGGGTCGGATTTCAGGCCCAGCCCCTCACCCTCGATGAAGCCGATGGCGATAAGGTGGCGCTCGATCACCCCGCCGATGGCGGCGAGGATCGAGGGGATATAGCGCCCTTCCATCCATGCGCCGCCGCGCGGATCGAACACGGCCTTAAGTTCCTCCACTACAAAGGAAATATCGCCGCCGCGCCGGAACACCGCCGAGATCATCCGGGTCAGCGCCACGGTCCAGGCGAAATGCTCCATGTTCTTGGAGTTGATGAAGACCTCGAACGGGCGACGATGGCCCGCGATCACGATGTCATTGACGGTGATGTAAAGTGCATGTTCGCTGCCCGGCCATTTGACCTTGTAGGTCTGGCCTTCCAGCGCCGCCGGACGGTCCAGCGGTTCAGAAAGGTAAATCACCTCGCCGCCCTGCATCTGCGCGGGCGCCTCCGAAGGCGGGCTGGCGGCCCCCTCGCTGACGGTCAGGACAGAGCCTGTCACGTCATTCGGCCGGTAGGTGGTGCAGCCTTTGCAGCCCTGATCCCAGGCCGCCATGTAGACGCCCGCGAAATCGTCAAAGCTGATGTCTTCGGGGCAGTTGATGGTCTTGGAAATGCTGCTGTCGATCCATTTCTGCGCCGCCGCCTGCATCCGCACATGGTCCAGCGGCGGCAGGGTCTGGGCATTCACGAAGTAATCGGGCAGCGGGGTATCGCCGTGGGTCTCCCGCCACAGGCGCACGGCGTAATCCACCACCTCTTCCTCGGTGCGGGAGCCGTCCTTTTGCAGCACCTTGCGGGTATAGGCATAGGCAAAGACCGGCTCGATCCCGGAACTGACGTTGCCCGCAAACAGGCTGATGGTGCCGGTCGGCGCAATCGAGGTGAGGAGCGCGTTGCGGATGCCATGTTTGCGGACCGCCTCGCGGACATCGGCGTCCATCGCCCGCATGTTGCCCGAGGCCAGATAGCCCTCGGCGTCAAACAGCGGGAACGGCCCCTTCTCTTTCGCCAGATCGACCGAGGCGAGATAGGCCGCCCGCGCGATGGCCTTCATCCAGATTTCGGTCTGGGCCGCCGCCTCGGCGCTGCCATAGCGCAGACCCAGCATCAGCAGCGCATCGGCCAGCCCGGTCACGCCCAGCCCGATCCGCCGCTTGGCCTGCGCCTCGGCGGCCTGTTCGGGCAGCGGGAAGCGGCTGGCATCCACCACATTGTCCATCATCCGCACCGACAGGCGCACCAGATCATCCAGCGCCGCCGGGTCCAGTACCGCCTGCGGCGTGAAGGCATCCTTCACCAGCACCGCAAGATTGACCGAACCCAGCAGGCAGGCACCATAGGGCGGCAGCGGCTGCTCCCCACAGGGGTTGGTGGCGGCAATCGTCTCGACATAGTTAAGGTTGTTGGCCTTGTTGATCCGGTCGATGAAGATCACCCCCGGCTCGGCGAAATCATAGGTGTTGCGCATGATCCGGTTCCACAGATCGCGTGCCGGAAGGGTTTTATAGACCTTGCCACCGTGGACCAGTTCCCACATGCCATCGGCCTTGACCGCCTCCATGAAGGCATCGGTGATCAGCACCGACAGGTTGAACATGCGCAACCGGGCCGGGTCTTTCTTGGCCTCGATGAATGCTTCCACATCGGGATGGTCGCAGCGCATGGTGGCCATCATCGCGCCGCGGCGGCTGCCCGCAGACATGATCGTGCGGCACATCGCATCCCACACGTCCATGAAACTGAGGGGACCGCTGGCATCGGCCGCGACCCCCTTCACCTCGGCGCCGCGCGGGCGGATCGGGCTGAAATCATAGCCGATGCCGCCGCCCTGCTGCATGGTCAGCGCCGCCTCTTTCAGCGCCTCGAAGATGCCGCCCATGCTGTCGGGAATCGTGCCCATGACAAAGCAGTTGAACAGCGTGACCGCCCGCCCGGTGCCCGCCCCCGCCGTGATGCGCCCGGCGGGCAGATATTTGAACCCCTCCAGCGCGGCATAGAATCGCTCTTCCCACAGTGCCGGGTCCGCCTCGACCTCGGCCAGCGCGCGGGCGATCCGGCGCCAGGTATCCTCGATCGTGCCGTCGATAGGCGTGCCATCGGCGTGCTTGAAGCGGTATTTCATGTCCCAGATCTGTTCGGCGATGGGGGCGGAGAATCGGGTCATGGCGCGTCCTGTCATTGCAAAGGCCCGCGCGAAATCGCCACAAAGTCGCTGTCTTCGGTGCGGGCAGGCGAACACAATATGTCCGCACGGCCCGGGCGGCAAGGTCTGGCTGTAGTAGGCCGCAAACTGCGCCAAACCGGGCGCCCGGAAAGTTTCACTCAAATTGCACGCTTTCGCCGCATTTGAAAAACAACCTCTGGGTGTTTCGCCCTGCGTGAACGATCCCAGACCCCAAAGGCCGGAGTGACACAATGGCAGAATCGACAATCGCGGCCACACCTTACCTTGGCACGCTGTCGGCCGCAGAATTGCTGACGCGGCATCTCAGCCTGCCTTGCGACCTGTTCGGCGCGCCGGTCAGCGGCATTCTGAACGACAGCGACGGGCTGTTCGGTTCGGATGACATCGCAAGCAGCAGCTTTCGCTGCCTGCCCATCAGCCATATCGGCAGCGGCACGGTGCGGCCGGCCAGCAAGCTGACCGGGGGCGTGACGCCGGTCGGGGCTGCGGTGCCGACCGCCGTCTTTCGCGCTGGCGGCACGATCTATTTCCATTTCCCCGAAGGTCCGCCCAAAACCACGTCCGCGACGGCGCTGGTCCTGAACCTGACCCCGGCGGCCTATCGGGTGGCCGACCCGGTCTGCTTTCACGCCGGCACCCGCATCGCCACTCCGATCGGCGAACGCCCGGTCGAAAGCCTGCTGCCCGGCGATACCGTGATCGACTGGAAAGGCATCGAGCATGAGATTCTCTGGGTCGGCGGTGGCAAGACGGACCTGCCCATCGGGCTGATTTCAGGGTTCAGCAAATGGCTGCCGGTGCGGGTGGTGAAGGATGCTTTCGGCAAGGGCCTGCCAAGCCGCGATCTGCTCCTCTCACAGCAGCACCGGCTTCTGATGGCCTCGCATTGGGCCGAAACGCTTTTCGGCGCGCATGACGTGCTGGTGCCGGCCCGGGCCATGGTGGGCATGACCGTGACATTTGAACGGCACCTGCGCCGGGTGCAATATTACCACGTTCTCTGCCGCAGCCATGTGATCCTTCTGGCCAATGGCCTGCCCGCCGAAAGCCTGTTTCTGGGCGACATCACCCCCAGTTCGCCAGAGCATTCCTCGGTCACGCAGGCGATGCAGGCCTTCCCCGAGCTGCATCGCCGGATGAAGCGGATGCGGGCGGATTATCCCATGCTGCGGCCACGCGAAGGGCGGCTTCTGGCACAAAGTCTGGCCTGACGGGCTTGCCGTCGCCGCTGCAAGGGTTAATTTCCGGCGCAGGGCGGCCTTGCCCTGTGGGGGAAGCCGGTGGCGCTGAACATCATCAAGCTGTGCGTCGGTGCCGAAAGCGTCGAGGATCTGCTGGACTGGCAGTCGCAGAACCGCGACCGCTGGGCGCCCGGCACCGCAGAACATGTCACCCGCATGTGGCCCAAGCGCGCCGATGAGGTGCTGGACGGCGGTTCGCTTTACTGGGTTGTGAAGGGCGCGATCCTGTGCCGCCAGCGCATTCTGGCGCTGGAAGAGCGGCGCGGCAGCGACGGCATTGCGCGCTGTGCGCTGGTGATGGATGCCGAAGTGATCCGCACCGAAGCCGCCCCGCGCCGCCCGTTTCAGGGCTGGCGCTATCTGGCGCCCGAGGAAAGCCCGCGGGACTTGCCGAAGGGCCGGGCGCTGGATGATGCCCTTCCGCCCGCGCTGGCGCAGGCGCTGGCCGAGATCGGCCTGCGCTGATTGCGACGCTGATTGCGACTCCGGGCGTCGCGCCCGGGCGGTCACCGGCGGCCTTCGCGCGCGACAAGGACGGCATGACACCTCCGTTCTGGCTGCGCGCTGCCCCCGTCGTCTTTCTGGTCCTGTGGTCTGCCGGGTTCGGCGTGGCAAAGCTGGGGCTGGACCATGCCCCGCCGATGACGCTTCTGGCGCTGCGCTATGGCATTCTGGTGCTGGTGTTGCTGCCTCTGGCGCTGATCTTGCGGGTGCCGATGCCGCAGGGCCTTCGGGCCTGGGGCCATGTCGCGCTGGTGGGGTTTCTGGTGCAGGTGGTCTATTTCGCGCTCTGCTATCAGGCGTTCAAACTGGGGGTTTCGGCGGGGGGCGTGGCGATCATCGTCTGCCTGCAACCGATCCTCGTGGCACTGGCCGCACCGCGCTTTGTCGGCGAAGAGGTCGGGCCGCGGGTCTGGGCCGGACTTGCCCTCGGCCTTGCCGGGGCGGCACTGGTGATCTTCGGGCGCTCGGCGGTGGCGGCGGAAAGCGGGCTGGGCGTGGCGCTGGCCTTTGGCGCGCTCTTCGGCATCTCCGGCGGCACTTTATGGGAAAAACGCCATGGGGTGAGCCACCATCCCGTTGCCGCCAACCTGATCCAATATGCGGTGGGGGCGGTTTTCACGATCCCGCTGGCGCTCATCACCGAGGATGTGACGTCGGTCAACTGGGATGGCGAGCTGATCTGGGTGCTGGTCTATCTGGTCGCCGCCAATTCGCTGCTGGCGATGAGCCTGCTCTTCGCCATGATCCGCATGGGCGAGGTGGCCCGGGTCTCGGCGCTGTTCTATCTGGTTCCGGCACTTTCGGCCCTCTTCGCATGGCCGCTTCTGGGCGAGGCGATGCCACCGCTGGCATGGGGCGGGATGGCGCTGGCGGGTCTGGGCGTGGCGCTGGCCAGCCGGCGCTGACCAAATTTCTTCGAAGAAATTTGCAAGTTCCTTGGAAGGAACTTGGCGCCCCGCGATCAGCCGATGCCCTGCGGCACCGCAACGCCCAGCCGCGCCGCCAGCGCCGCCAAGGGCGCAGCCGCCTGCGCCCAATCCGCCCCCCGCGCCGCATAGAGCGTGGCCTGACTTTGGTGGATCAGCCCGTCCGACAGGATTTTCAGGTGGTTGGCCCGCAGCGTTTCGCCGGTCGAGGTGATGTCGGCAATCGCCTCGGCGGTCAGGTTCTTGACCGTGCCTTCGGTGGCGCCCTGACTGTCCACCAACTGATAATCCGCCACGCCCTGCGCCGTCAGGAATTCGCGCACAAGGCGGTGATATTTGGTGGCGATGCGCAGCCGAAAGCCATGCGCCGCGCGAAAGGCCGCCGCCGCCGCGTCCAGATCGTCCAACGTATCCACGTCGATCCAGCAGGCGGGCACCGCAAGGATCAGATCGGCATGGCCAAAGCCCAGCGGCGCCACTTCGGCCACCTGTGCGGCCCAGTCGGCCAGCTTGTCGCGCACAAGGTCGCTGCCGGTGACGCCAAGGTGGATGCGCCCCGCCGACAACTCACGCGGGATTTCTCCGGCCGAGAGCAGGACCAGTTCCACCCCTGCCACGCCTTCGACCGCGCCGGAATATTCGCGTTCGTTGCCGGTCTGGCGCATGGTTACGCCACGCGCGCCGAACCAGTCGAAGGTCTTCTCCATCAGCCGCCCTTTCGAGGGCACCCCGATCTTGAGCATCAGACCGCCCCCCGCAAAGCCGCCACCATCGCGGGCCGGATCACGCCGCCCATCGCCGGAATCTGCCGCCCCTGCCCCAGGACCGCCGTCAGCGCATCATAGCGCCCGCCCGAAGCAACGGCGGGCCGGTTGCCGTCGGTCAGGAAGGCAAAGGTGAAGCCGTCGTAATATTCCATCGAGGTGCGTCCAAGGCTCGCCTCGAAGGGCAGCGTCACCGGGTCAATCCCGTGGGCGGCCAGCGCGTCCAGCCGCGCGGCAAAGCGGTCCACCGCCGGGGCGATGGCGGGCAGAAGCGGCGTGATGCCGCGCAGATGGTCCAGCGCGGCCCGCGCCGGGGCCTGCAAGCCCAGAAGGTCATAAAGCATCGCGGCTTCCGGCGCCGCGATGGGCTTTGCCGCAGCGTCCTCCAGCAAAGCGGCGGCGCGGGCGGCGATATCCTCTTCGCTGCGCAGCCCGATCAGCGGCCCGGCGGCGGCGATCAGCGCCTGCGGCGCCCCCCCGGCCAGCGTCTCCAGCAGTTGCGCCCGCGCAGGCGGCACCGGGGCGCGACCTGCAAAGCGGTCCAGCAGCGCGCGGAACCGCGCCGGGCGCCAGATGTGGCGCAAGAGGGCGGCCTTGCGGCGCGGCGTGGTGTCAAGCCCGCGCACGGCGGCCATCAGAATGCCGATGTCGCCGGTCACCGCCCGCAGGCCAAGCCCTTGCAACAGATCGGAAAACAGCGCGAAAACTTCGGCATCCGCCTGCGGCGGCGCGGCACCGTCGAAAATCTCGAACCCGACCTGAAGGTATTCGCGGGCCCGGGCGTCAAGGTGTTCCTGTTTGCGGAACACCTCGCCCATATAGCAATAGCGCGCCGGTTCCTCGGCAAGGCTGGCCATATGCGCCTGCACCACCGGCACGGTGAAATCGGGACGCAGCATCATCTCGCCCACCAGCGGGTCAGCCGTCACATAGGCGCGGGCGCGGATATCCTCGCCGTAAAGGTCCAGAAGGGTGCCCGCCGGTTGCAGGATATCGGCATCCACCGGCAGCGCGCCCGCCGCCTTGAAGGCTGCGAACAGCCGCTCGGCCTCGGCGCGGATGGCGGGTTTGGCGATCATGGCGCCAGCATCTTGCGCACGGCGGCGACGAGACCCTCGCGCGGCACCTCGACCTGCGCCGGGCGGTCTTTCCATTCCTCCAGCGTGGCATTCTGCGCGATCTGCGCGCCAAGGATCAGGTCTTTGAGGATCACGGTTCCGGCGGCCGCCTCGTTCCCGCCCTGAATCACGGCAATCGGCGACTGGCGTTTGTCGGCATATTTCAATTGGTTGCCGAAGTTCTTGGGGTTGCCCAGATAAACCTCGGCCCGGATGCCCGCGCTGCGCAACTCGCCCACCATGGCCATGTAATCCGCCATCCGGTCGCGGTCCATCACGGTCACCACCACCGGCCCCGCCGTGTCGCCCGTGCTGCGGCCCTTGGCCCGCAAGGCGGCCAAAAGCCGGTCCACCCCGATGGAAACGCCCGTCGCCGGCACATCCTGCCCGGTGAAGCGTTTTACCAGCCCGTCATAGCGCCCCCCGCCGGCGACCGAGCCGAACGACCGTTTACGGCCCTTTTCGTCAAGGATTTCAAAGGTCAGTTCGGCTTCGTAGACCGGGCCGGTGTAATAGCCAAGGCCCCGGACCACGCCGGGGTCCAGAACGATCCGGTCCGCGCCATAGCCTTGCGCATCCAGCAGCGCGGCGATGGATTCCAACTCATCCACCCCTTCGGCGCCAATGACAGAGGCCCCGACCAGTTCGCGCAGCCGCGCAATCGTTTCGGCGCCTGTGTCACGCTTGGCACTGGTGAAGCCCATCACCACCTCGGCCTGCGCATCCGACAGCCCCGCGCCCTTGGTGAAGTCGCCGCTTTCGTCCTTGCGGCCCGCGCCCAGCAGGGCGCGCACGCCGTCCTCGCCCAGACGGTCAATCTTGTCGATGGCGCGCAGGACGATGCCGCGTTCGGCTTCCTTGTCGTCACCCGACAGGCCCGCGACCTCCATCACCCCGTTCAGCACCTTGCGGTTGTTCACCTTCACCACATAGTCGCCGCGCGGGATGCCGACGGTTTCCAAGGCATCCGACAGCATGGCGCAAATCTCGGCATCCGCCGCAACGGACCCCGACCCCACGGTGTCGGCATCGCATTGATAGAACTGGCGGAAGCGGCCCGGGCCGGGCTTTTCGTTGCGCCAGACCGGACCCATGGCATAGCGCCGGTAGGGCGTGGGCAGATCGTTGCGATACTGCGCCGCCACCCGGGCCAAGGGTGCGGTCAGGTCATAGCGCAGTGCGAGCCAGTCCTTGTCCTCATCCTGCCAGGCAAAGACGCCTTCGTTCGGGCGGTCCACGTCGGGCAGGAACTTGCCCAGCGCCTCAACCGTTTCCACGGCGCTGGTTTCCAAGGGGTCAAAGCCGTAGCGGTGATAAACCTCGGCGATCTTGTCCAGCATCGCCTTGCGCTCGGTCACTTCGGCGCCAAAGTAATCGCGGAACCCTTTGGGGGTTTCGGCTTTCGGACGGCGGATCTTGCCTTCGGACATCGGCGGCACCCCTTTGAGCATTCGTGCCTGCCTTAGCGGATGGGGGCACGGGCGGCAAGCGGGCGGGGGGCCTTCCGTTCGCCGCCGCTTGGCTTTAGGACGGGGGCAGGCCCCCTTTCTAAAGGACCGCCCGCGATGGACCGGATCGACGCCCTTGAAGAACGCCTCAGCCACCTGATCCGCGCCAATGACGACCTGTCAGAAATGGTCGCCCGGCAGGGCCGCGAGATTGACCTGCTGACCCGCCGCGTGGCCATGCTGATGCAGCGCGAAGCCGAGCGCGAGGCGAGCGAGGGTGAGGCCCCTGCTGCCAATGTCAGGCCGCCGCATTGGTGATCCTGCGTGCCATACTGCTGCTGGCCGGGGCGCTTTGCGCGCTGGGGCTGGCTTGGCTGGCGGTCGGGATTTTTGCCTTCGGACGCGGCTATGACCAGCCGGTGGCAAGCCTGCTGCCCGGCTCCGCCGCGATACTGGCGGGCGCGTTGGCAATGGGCTGGGTGGTGTGGCGGCTTTGGCGTGGCGGCGGACGGGGGCCGCGCCGGGTTGCCGCGGGTCTAGCCGCTTTGGGGGCGGGGCTGGCGCTATGGGCCGGATGGGCCGACCCGGGGGACGCTGCGGGCACGGTGCCGCTGCTTTTGGGTGTGTCGGCGGTCTTTGCCGGGCTGGCGCTATGCTGATCCGGGGTGTTGATCCGTTGGCGCTGGCGCTGACGCTGGCCATTGCGGCGGCGGGTGGGGCGGTGGCGTGGGCGCTGCATCTGCCGCTGGGGTTTCTGCTGGGCGCGCTGGTGATGACGGCAGTGCTGGCGGTGTCGGGGGCGCGGCCCTTTGGCAAGCCGGTGACCCTGCCGCCCCGGCTGCGTTTTTCTTTCGTGCCGGTGATCGGTGTGTCGATCGGCGGCGCCTTCACGCCCGAGGTGGCGCAGGCGGCACTGGGCTGGGGGCCGACGCTGGCGGCACTTTGCGTTTTCGTGCCGCTGGCGCATCTGGCGGGTTACGCCCTGTTCCGCTGGGGCGGCCTGCCGAAGACCGAGGCGTTTTTCGGCTCGGTGCCGGGCGGCTTGCTGGAAAGCATCCAGTTGGGCGAAGAGGCGGGGGCAGATGTGCGGCTGCTGACCGTGCTGCATTTCCTGCGGCTGATCGGCACCATCGTGGCCATCCCGATGCTGTTCTGGGGGCTGACCGGCCATGCTGTCGGCTCTGCCTCGGGTGCCACGCTGTCGCGGGTGGCGCTGACGCCGGGCGAGGCGGTGATCCTGATTGCGGCCGGGTTGGCCGGGGTGGGCATCGGCCGTGCGCTGCGCTTTCCGGCGTGGATCATGACGGGGCCGCTGGCGGCCTCGGCGGCGCTGCATGGCTTAGGGTTTGTCGAGGGGGGAACGCCAGGTTGGCTCGTGGCGGCAACGCAGGTGGTCTTGGGCTGCGGTCTGGGCGCGCGCTTTGCCGGGATCGACCATGCCATGCTGATCCGCGCCGGGCGTCTGGCCGCGCTCAACGGCGTGGTGGCGCTGGGTCTGGCCCTTGGCTTTGCCACCGCCCTGCATTGGGCGGTGGGAGAGCCGGTGGCAGCGGTCTTTCTGGCCTTCGCGCCGGGCGGGCTGGCCGAAATGGGGCTGATCGCCCTCAGCCTGAAGATGAGCGTGATCTTCGTCACCTTGCATCACGTCGCCCGGATCATCCTGTCGGTGACCGTGGCGCGGATCGGGGCGCGCTGGCTGGCCTGAAATTTGATGGCCCTGAGCGCGCGTCCCGCCGCTTTAATGCCCCATCAGGGCAATCAGATCCCCACCAAGGATCGCCCCGGCCAGGAGCAGCCCGATGGCCAGTTTCACAGCGGGGCTTTTCATGGCGCCCCTCCCAGCAGGCTGGGCAACAGGGCGCCACCGAGGAGGATCAACCCTCCGCCGCCCACAAAGATGAACCAGTTGAGCAGAAGCTGGCCGCGCGACATGTCATGCGTCGGGCGCGGGGCGGTGCTGCGTTTGCGGACGGGCACGCCTTCGGCGCCCCGGATCAGATCAGGATTGGACATGGGTTTTCCTTGCGATATCAGAGGAATGCCGCAAGGCAAAGGCCCGCGGCAGATCAGACTGAGCGGTCAGAAAACGCGGGCGGTGCGCGGGCACCCTGCCCCGGCGCACGGCGCTGCGGCGCGTTGGACAGAGGGGGAAGGCTGACAAGACGGCTGAACGCCCAAGGCCGCATCGGCCCCGCTGCCGCTTCGGCCGGGGTCAGGGGCGGCAGGGCCTCGGGCTCTGCCTTGGGGGCTTTGACGGCGGCGAGCCGGGTCGGCGCGGCGGCAGCGGCACTCTGCACCAGAACCGCCGCCTGTTCAGCCTCGCCCAGCCGCAGCGCGGGCGGCGGCAGAATAAGCAGCGCCAGCGCCACGAGCATGGCCAGACACACCCCGCCAAAGCGGGACAGGGCAGGCAAATGGCAACGGAGCGCGGACATCACGGCGCAATCTAGCCACAGCAGCAGCGCCAGACAACCACCCCAGCGTCACAAGGCGGTGCGCTACATCTCCTCGACCAGCACCACGCCCTGCATTGCCTTGATCGCGCCCTTGATCTGCGGTGTTACCGGATAGGGCTGCGGCAAGGTCACGTCGATTTCGCGTCCCTGATCGTCGGGCAGGCAGAGGGTGATCTGCGCCCGGTTGCGCCCTTCGACCTTGGCAAACAGACCGGCCAGCGAGGGGATGGCTTCGGCCCGGTTCAGGTGGATGCGCAAGGCGCTTGCCCCGGCCTCTGCCGCGACCTGATCAATCGGCTGCACCGCATTGGCCAGCATCTTCACATTCTCGCCGTCGGGATCGACCTTGACCGTCAGCACCACATTCTTGCCCGGCTCCAGATGGTCGCGCGCTGCCTCCAGCACGTCCGAAAACACCGTCACCTCATAAAGCCCGGTCGGGTCCGACAGCGACACAAAGGCAAAACGGTTGCCCTTGGCCGATTTCCGCTCCTGCTTGACCGAGACGGAACCAGCGATCTTGGCAATCAGCGGGCCGCGTTCGGACAGGCGGATGATCTCGGCCAGGGTTTTCACATCCTTGCGTTTCAGTGGCCCCATATAATCGTCCAGCGGATGGCCCGACAGATAGAAGCCCACCGCCTGATGTTCCTGCGCCAGCCGCTCAACCGGCAGCCAGTCGTCGCGGTAGGGAAGCCTGGGCTCCGGCAGATCGGCCCCCGCCTCACCGAACAGGCTGACCTGGCTTGAGGTTTTCGCCTCATGGATCGCCGCCGAATAGGCCACCAGCGCATCCAGCGCCTCGAACACCCGGGCGCGGTTGGGGTCAAGCTGATCAAAGGCCCCGGCGCGCGCCAGCATTTCCAAGGGGCGCTTGCCCACCCGTTTCAGGTCCACCCGCCGGGCAAAATCGAAAAGCGTGGCAAAGGGTTTTTGCCCCCGCGCCGACACGATCAGACCCATCGCATCGACACCGACATTCTTCAGCGCGCCCAGCGCATAAACCACCTGCCCATCGCGCACCGTAAAGGTGGCAAGGCTGGCGTTAACGCAAGGCGCAACCGTGGTGATGCCCAGCTTGTCCACCTCGCGCTTGTAGACGGCAAGCTTGTCGGTCAGGTGGATATCGCAGTTCATCACCGCAGCCATGAACTCTACCGGGTAATTCGCTTTCAGATAGCCGGTCTGATAGCTGACCACGGCATAGGCGGCGGCGTGCGACTTGTTGAAGCCGTAGTTGGCGAACTTCTCCAGCAGGTCAAAGACTTCACCCGACTTTTTCGCGTCGATACCGTGGGTTGCCTTGCAGCCTTCGATGAATTTCGGCCGTTCCTTGGCCATTTCCTCGGCAATCTTCTTGCCCATCGCGCGGCGCAAGAGGTCGGCGCCGCCAAGGCTATAGCCCGCCATGACCTGCGCAATCTGCATCACCTGTTCCTGATAGACGATGATGCCTTGGGTTTCCTTCAGGATATGGTCGATGGTCGGGTGGATCGACTCAAGGTCGCGCAGCCCGTTCTTCACCTCGCAATAGGTCGGGATGTTCTCCATCGGGCCGGGGCGGTAGAGGGCCACCAGCGCCACGATATCCTCGATGCAGGTGGGCTTCATCCGCCGCAGCGCATCCATCATGCCCGAGCTTTCCACCTGAAACACCGCAACGGTTTTCGCCGCCGCGTAAAGCTCATAGGTCGGCTTGTCGTCCAAGGGGATCAGGCTGATATCCAGCGTCACGCCCCGCAGCTTCAGAAGGTCCAGCGCGTTCTGGATCACCGTCAGGGTTTTCAGACCCAGAAAGTCGAACTTCACCAGCCCCGCCGCCTCGACCCATTTCATGTTGAACTGAGTCGCCGGCATGTCCGAGCGGGGATCCTGATAGAGCGGCACCAGCTCGTCCAGCGGCCGGTCGCCGATCACCACACCGGCGGCGTGGGTGCTGGCGTTGCGGTAAAGCCCCTCAATCTGTTCGGCATAGGTCAGAAGGCGGCCCACCACCTCTTCCTTGGCCGCTTCGCGCAGGCGGGGTTCGTCGGCCAGCGCCTTGGTGATCGACACCGGCTTGACCCCTTCGACCGGGATCATCTTGGAGAGCCGGTCCACCTGCCCATAGGACATCTGCAACACCCGGCCCACGTCGCGCACCGCCGCCTTGGACAGCAGCGCGCCGAAGGTGATGATCTGCGCCACCTTCTCGCGGCCATATTTGCCCTGCACATAGCGGATCACTTCTTCGCGGCGGTCCATGCAGAAGTCGATGTCGAAGTCGGGCATCGAGACCCGTTCGGGGTTCAGGAACCGCTCGAACAGCAAGGCATAGCGCAAAGGGTCAAGATCGGTGATCAAAAGGACATAGGCCACAAGGCTGCCCGCGCCCGACCCCCGGCCCGGACCGACCGGAATATCGTGATCCTTGGCCCATTTGATGAAATCGGACACGATCAGGAAATAGCCGGGAAACCCCATCTTTTCGATGATGCCCAGTTCGAACCGCAGGCGTTCCTCATAAACCGCGCGCTCGGCGGCAAGGGGAATAACGGCCAGCCGCTTTTCAAGGCCTTCCCACGCCTGTCGGCGCAACTCCTCCACCTCATCCTCGGCAAAGACCGGCAGGATCGGCTTGCGCTTGTAGGCCATGAAGGCACAGCGGCGGGCAATTTCGACGGTGTTTTCAATCGCCTCGGGCAGATCGGCGAACAGTGCCACCATCTCGGCTTCGGATTTCAGGTAGTGCTGCGGCGTCAGGCGGCGCCGCGGCTCCTGCTGATCGACATAGGCGCCTTCGGCAATGCAGATCAGCGCGTCATGCGCCTCATACATGTCCGGCTTGGGGAAATAGACGTCATTGGTGGCGACGATCGGCAAGCCCAGCTCATAGGCCAGGTCCAGATGGCCGCGTTCGGAATTGGCTTCGGGTTCAGACAGCTTGCCGCCCTCACCGGGGTGGCGCTGCAACTCGACATAAAGCCGGTCGGGATAGATCGCCGCCAGCCGTTCCACCAGCGCACGGGCCTTGGCCGCCTGCCCCGCCGCCAGCAGCCGCCCCAAAGGCCCGTCCGGCCCGCCCGAAAGACAGATCAGCCCGGCGGAATGGGCCGCCAGTTCCTCAACCGTGACCTGCGGCAACTGCCCGCCCTTGTCGATGTAAAGGCAGGAGTTCAGCTTCATCAGGTTCATGTAACCCGCTTCGGACTGTGCGAGCAGGACCAGCGGCGCCGGAAGCCGCGGCTTTTCGCCCGGCTGGGCCGGGTCATAGGCCAGCGTGATCTGGCACCCGATGATCGGTTGCAGCCCGGCATCCTTGGCATGGCTGGAAAATTCCAGCGCGCAGAACATGTTGTTGCTGTCGGTGACCGCAACGGCGGGCATCTCGGCGGCAGCGCACAGCTTGACCAGCTTCTTGACCGGGATCGCACCCTCCAACAGGGAATGCTCGGTATGGGTGCGCAGATGGATGAAACGGGGCGGATTCGGCATGGTCCCAGCCTAGCCAAGCGGCAGCCCGGACGAAAGGGCGCATGATTGTTCGGCATCGCGCGAAACTGCTTCCCGCTTTTCCCGAAAGGTAATGCTTGCCAGAATCCGATGCGGCAGGCTTGATCGGATAAAGACCCGGCAAAAGCCGGGCAGGCCGCGCGCCCGCTTTACGCCGCATCGGGCGGGCACGCAAAAGGCCGGGAACGGGGAGACCGCGGCAGGAAAAGGCATGACCGAGGTCGCGTTTCTTCTGAACGGAACGCCGGTGCGCATCGCGGGGGAACCTGCGACGCGCACGCTTCTCGACTGGCTGCGCGAAAGCCGCGGGCTGACCGGCACCAAGGAAGGCTGCAACGAGGGCGATTGCGGGGCCTGCACCGCCATGGTCACCGATGAGGCGGGCGCGCGGGCGCTGAACGCCTGCATCCTGTTTCTGCCGCAACTTCACGGCAAGGCTGTCCGCACGGTCGAAGGGCTGGCTGCCCCCGATGGCACGCCGCATCCGGTGCAGGCAGCCATGGTCGCCCATCACGGCAGCCAATGCGGCTTTTGCACACCCGGTTTCGTGGTCTCGATGGCCGTCGGCCATCTGAACGGGCGGCGCGACCATGACGATGTGCTGGCGGGCAACCTCTGCCGCTGCACCGGCTATGCCCCGATCATCCGCGCGGCCGAGGCCGCCGAAAGCGCGCCGGTGCCCGAAGCCCTGAAAGCCGACCGCAATTTCATCTTGGCCCAATTACCCCAGGGCGCGCCGATTGGTGCGCCATCGGTTCAAGCACCGATCGGCGCGGGGGGCAGCGCCCCCGGCGCTTTCCGCCCCACCACCGCCGACGAACTGGCGGCATGGTATCAGGCCAACCCCGATGCCACGCTGATTGCCGGGGCCACCGATGTCGGCCTCTGGGTGACCAAGCAGTTGCGCGACCTTGCCCCGGTCGCCTTCCTGAACGGCATTGCCGAGATGCAGGTAATCACCCGTCAGGGTGACAGCCTGCGCATCGGCGCTGGCGTCACGGTCGAGGCGCTGCGGCAGGCGATTGCACCGCTGCACCCCTCTTTCGCGGCCATGCTGCGCCGCTATGCCAGCCTGCAAATCCGCAATGCCGCCACCATCGGCGGCAATATCGCCAATGGTTCGCCCATCGGCGACGGGCCGCCGCCGCTGATCGCCCTAGGGGCAACGTTGCATCTGCGGCAGGGCGACAGCCGCCGCGAGATGCCGATGGAGGCATTCTTCCTCGACTACCGCAAGCAGGACCGCCGCCCGGGCGAGTTTGTCGAGGCGCTGACGATCCCCGCCACCGCCCCGGCGCTGCGGGTCTACAAGCTGTCCAAACGCTTCGATCAGGATATCTCAGCCGTCTGCGGCGCCTTCAACGTGACGGTTGAGGGCGGCCTTGTGACCGGCGCCCGCATCGCCTTTGGCGGTATGGCGGGCATTCCCAAACGTGCGGCAGCCACCGAGGCGGCGCTGCTGGGCCAAAGCTGGAGCGCGGCCACAATCGAAGCGGCAGCGGCGGCGATGGCAGGCGACTTTTCCCCCCTCAGCGACATGCGCGCCTCTGCCGGCTACCGGATGCAGACGGCGCAGAACATGCTGCGCCGCTATCTGCATGATCTGGCAGGCGAAACTGTCAGCGTTCTGGAGGTGGAGGCATGAGCGCCGGCCTTCCCCTGCCCCATGACTCGGCGCCGTTGCAGGTCAGCGGCGCCGCCCGTTACACCGACGATATCCCGCTGCCGGCGGGCGCGCTGCATCTGGCCTTTGGCACTTCGCCCGTCGCCCATGGCGATATCCGGGGGCTGGACCTGTCGGCGGTGCGCGCGGCGCCGGGTGTGGTCGCCGTGCTGTCGGCCGAAGATTTCGCCGAGATGCCCGATTGCTCCCCCTCGATCCATGACGAGCCGCTGCTGGCGGTGGGCCGGGTGCATTACCTTGGCCAGCCGGTGTTTCTGGTGGCCGCCGAAAGCCATCTGGCCGCCCGCAAGGCCGCCCGGCTGGCGAAATTCGACATCGCCCCCCTGCCTGCACTCCTGACAGTGGACGACGCCCTTGCGGCGAACAGCCGCTTTGAACAGGGGCCGGTGATCTGGACCAAGGGCGATGCCGCCGCGGCGATTGCCGCAGCCCCCCATCTGGTCGAAGGCACGTTCGAGGTCGGCGGGCAGGAGCATTTCTATCTGGAAGGTCAGGTCGCCGCCGCCCTGCCGCTGGAAGACGGGGTGCATGTCTATTCCTCCACCCAGCACCCCAGCGAGATTCAGCACAAGGTCGCCCATGCGCTGCACCTGCCGATGAGCGCGGTGCGCGTCGAGGTGCGGCGGATGGGCGGCGGCTTTGGCGGCAAGGAAAGTCAGGGCAATGCGCTGGCCATCGCCTGTGCGGTGGTGGCCAGCCGCACGGGCCGCGCCGCCAAGATGCGCTATGACCGCGACGACGACATGATGATCACCGGCAAGCGGCATGACCTGCGCATCCGCTACCGGGTGGGCCATGATGCCACCGGCAAGATTCTGGGGGTGGAGTTCACCCACCTTTTCCGCTGCGGCTGGAGCCAGGATCTGTCGCTGCCGGTGGCCGACCGGGCCATGCTGCATGCCGACAACTGCTATCACCTGCCCGATATCCGTATCGAAAGCCACCGGCTCAAGACCAATACCCAAAGCGCCACCGCCTATCGCGGTTTCGGCGGCCCGCAGGGCATGGTCGGGATCGAGCGGGTGCTGGACCATGTGGCCTTTGCCGTGGGCCGCGACCCGCTTGAGGTGCGCCGGGCCAACTTCTACCGCGCCGCCGGACCGACCGGCCCGGGCACCGGGCACCGCTTTGGCGGGGCGCATTCGCCGGTCAATTCGGCACCGCAAACCACGCCCTACCATATGGAGGTCGAGGACTTCATCGGCCATGAACTGGTCGCCGAGTTGGAGAAATCCAGCAATTATCAGGCCCGTCGGGCCGAGATCGCGGCGTGGAATACTAAAAACCCGATCCTGAAGCGCGGCATCGCCCTGACCCCGGTGAAGTTCGGGATTTCCTTCACGCTCACCTGGCTCAATCAGGCGGGCGCCTTGGTGCATGTCTATCAGGATGGCTCGATCATCGTGAACCATGGCGGGACCGAGATGGGACAGGGCCTGTTCCAGAAGGTCGCCCAAGTCGCGGCGGGGGTGTTCGGGGTCGATACCGGCGCGGTCAAGATCACCGCCACCGATACCGCGAAAGTGCCCAATACCAGCGCCACCGCCGCCTCTTCCGGGTCGGACCTGAACGGCATGGCGGTCAGGACGGCCTGCGAGACGCTGCGCGGGCGGCTGGCGGATTTCATCGCCGACAAGCATGGCGTGCCCGCCGCCTCGGTGCGGTTCGAGGGCGGGCTGGTGCATGTGGCGGGTGAGGCGCATGACTTTGCCCGCGTTGCTGCCTGGGCCTATCAGGCGCGGGTGTCGCTGTCCTCCACCGGCTTTTATGCCACCCCCAAGATCACCTGGGACCGGGTCAAGGGCCGGGGGCGTCCGTTCTTCTACTTCGCCTATGGCGCGGCGGTGACCGAGGTGGTGATTGACCGGCTGACCGGCGAGAACCGCATCCTGCGCACCGATATCCTGCATGACACCGGCACCTCGCTGAACCCCGCCATCGACATCGGGCAGATCGAAGGCGCCTATGTGCAGGGCGCGGGCTGGCTGACCACCGAAGAGCTGGTCTGGGACGGCAAGGGGCGGCTGACCACCCACGCCCCCAGCACCTACAAGATTCCGGCCTGCTCGGACCGGCCGCGGGTGTTCAATGTCGCCCTCTGGGACCGCCCCAACCGCGAGGATAGTGTGGGCAAGTCCAAGGCGGTGGGTGAGCCGCCCTTCATGCTGGGCATTTCGGCGCTTTATGCGCTGTCGAACGCGGTGGCGGCCTGTGGCGACGGCTCGCGCTATGTCGCGCTGGACGCCCCGGCCACGGCGGAACGGGTGCTGATGGCCGTGCGGCGTCAGGAGGGGCGCGAAGAATTTTCGGACGAAAATTCTTCGGCGGGTGGCCCCGATGTTTGATCTTGAGGCCCTGCGTGCGGCGATTGCCCTGCACGGCCGCGTGGCCCGCGTGGTGATTGCGGCGCACGAAGGTTCCTCACCGCGCGAGGCGGGGGCAGCGATGCTGGTCTGGGCCGGGGGCCAGAACGGGGGGCAATCGGGCACGATCGGCGGCGGCGCGCTGGAACATCAGGCGGCAACGCGGGCGCGGGCGATGCTGGCCACCGGCGGAACGGTGGTTGAGCGCGTCGCGCTGGGTCCGAACATCGGCCAATGCTGCGGCGGCGCGGTGACGCTGGTGAGCGAGGTTTACGATGCCACCACCCTGCCCGAAGCGAAATCGGGGCTGGTGGCGCGGGCGCTGGACGGCTCACCTCCCCCGCTCGCCGTGGCACGGCTTCTGGACCGGGCACGGGCGCAGGGTGCGCGGCCTGCAACCACGCTGGTTCAGGGCTGGCTGGTCGAGCCTGTGGCACAGCCTGCCCGCGCGCTGTGGATCTGGGGGGCGGGCCATGTCGGGCGGGCGCTGGTTTCGGTGCTGGCGCCCCTGCCCGATCTCGCAATCACCTGGGTTGACGTGGCGCCAGAGCGGTTTCCCGACAGCGTCCCGCCCGGGGTGCGCGCCCTGCCCGCGCCCGATATGGCGGCGGCGGTAGCCCTTGCGCCGCAGGACGCGGAGCATCTGGTTCTGACCTTCAGCCATGCGCTGGACCTTGAGCTGTGCCACCGGCTGCTGGCCCATGGCTTTGCTGCCTGCGGCTTGATCGGTTCGGCCACGAAATGGGCACGGTTTCGCAGCCGGTTGCACGCTTTGGGGCATTCGCCCGAAATTATCGCAACCATCCTTTGCCCGATCGGCAATCCCGCGCTAGGCAAGCATCCGCAGGCCATCGCAATATCGGTCGCCGCCGAAATCCTGGGCCGCAGCCCGGCCCGAACCCTGAAGGAGCGCATCGGATGAGCGAACGGCCTGTTCTTCTGGCGGTCGAAGGTATCACCAAAGCCTATCCGGGCGTGGTGGCCAATGCGGATGTGTCCTTTTCCATCGGCGAGGGCGAGGTTCACGCGCTTCTGGGCGAAAACGGCGCGGGCAAATCGACTCTGGTCAAGATGATCTACGGGCTGGTCAAGCCGGATCAGGGGCGCATGGTCTGGAAGGGTGCGGATTATGCCCCGGCGGCGCCGCGTGCGGCCCGGGCAACCGGCGTGGCGATGGTGTTTCAGCATTTCAGCCTGTTCGAGGCGCTGAACGTGGCCGAAAACGTCGCCCTCGGCATGGAAAACCCGCCGCCGATGAAGGAACTGGCCGCCAAGATTCGCGCCGTCAGCGAGGAATATGGCCTGCCGCTGGACCCGTCGCGGATGGTGGGCGACCTTTCTGCCGGGGAGCGTCAGCGGGTCGAGATCATCCGCTGCCTGCTGCAAGACCCCAAGCTTTTGATCATGGACGAGCCGACCTCGGTTCTGACGCCGCAAGAGGTGGAGATTCTGTTCCGCACCCTGCGGCAATTGTCGGCCGAAGGCACCGCGATCCTCTATATCAGCCACAAGCTCGAAGAAATCCGCAGCCTGTGCGATGCGGCCACGATCCTGCGGCGGGGCAAGGTGGTGGGCACCGCCGACCCCAAGACCTCATCCGCGCGCGAACTGGCCGAGGCGATGGTGGGCGCCACCCTGACCCCGCCCGAACGTCATGGGCGGGAAAAGGGGCGCGTCCTCTTGGGCGTATCGGATCTGTCGGTGGCTTCGCCCATTCCGTTCGGCACCTCGCTCAAAGAGGTCAGCTTTACCGTTTCGGCGGGCGAGGTTCTGGGCATCGCCGGGGTGGCCGGCAACGGGCAGGACGAGCTTTTGCTGGCACTCTCGGGTGAGATTGCGGCGCCATCAGACCGGGTGCGGATCGATTCCGCGCCGATGGGCGACAAGGGGCCGGGCGAGCGGCGCCGTGCCGGGCTGGTCGCCGCGCCCGAAGACCGGCTGGGCCATGCGGCAGCCCCGGACATGAGCCTTGTCGAGAATGCCTTTCTGACCGGGGCAATCCGCAAGGGACTGACCAAGAACGGCTTCATCGACTGGGCCGCGACCCGCGACTATGCCGAGCGGGTGATCAAAGCCTATGACGTGCGCACGCCGGGCTCTCATGTGGCGGCGCGGGCGCTGTCGGGGGGCAATCTGCAGAAATTCGTCATCGGGCGGGAATTGAGCCAGGAACCGCTGGTCATCGTGATCAACCAGCCGACCTGGGGCGTCGATGCCGCCGCCGCCGCCGCGATCCGGCAGGCAATTCTGGACCGCGCCGCCGAAGGCGCGGCGGTGGTGGTGATTTCGCAAGATCTCGATGAATTGCTGGAAATCTCGGACCGTTTTGCGGTGCTGAACGGCGGGCGGCTGACGCCCCCGCGCCCGGTGCAGGGGCTGACGGTGGACGAGATCGGGCTGATGATGGGCGGCGCCCACGGGATGGAGGTGGCGCATCATGTCTGATCTGGCAACCATGGGGGCAAGCACATGATCCGGCTTGAGAAACGGCCCAACCCCTCGCGCTTCTGGCTTTATGCCACGCCGGTCGTGGCGGTGGCGTTGACCATGATCGCGGGCGGGCTGATGTTCGCGGCCCTTGGCAAGAACCCGTTCGAGGTGATCCGCACCATCTTCTGGGATCCGCTGTTCGGAGAATTCGCTTGGTATCTGCGGGGACAGTTGCTGGTGAAGGCGGGGCCGCTGGTGCTGATCGCGGTGGGGCTGTCGCTGGGCTTTCGTGCGGGCATCTGGAACATCGGGGCCGAAGGGCAATACATCATGGGCGCCATTTGCGGCGCCGGGGTGGGGCTGGCCTTCTACCCGACGGAAAGCCGGCTGATCTTTCCGCTGATGATCCTTGCCGGAGCTTTCGGCGGCTGGGTCTGGGCGATGATCCCGGCAATCCTGAAGACCCGGTTCAACACCAATGAAATTCTGGTCTCGCTGATGCTGGTCTATGTGGCGCAGACCATCCTTGCCATGGCCTCGACCGGGTTCCTGCGCAACCCCGAGGGGGCGGGCTTTCCCGGCAGCCGCAACTTTTCCAGCTATCCTGCGGCGCAGAACCCCGAACTCATCGCGGGCAGCGGGCTGCATTGGGGCGGGGTGGCGGCGCTGGCGGTGGTGGTGCTGGCCTATGTCCTGCTGCAAAAACACATCCTTGGCTTTCAGATCAAACTGGCAGGACAGGCGCCGCGTGCCGCGCGGTTCCATGGGGTGAACCCGGCGACGCTGGTGGTGCTGTGCATGGGGATTTCCGGCGCGCTGGCGGGGCTGGCGGGCATGTTCGAGGTGACGGGTCCGGCCGGGCAGATCAGCATCGACTTCAACTCGGGCTATGGCTTTACCGCCATCATCGTGGCCTTTCTGGGCCGGCTGAACCCGGTCGGCATTCTGCTGGGGGGCCTTCTGATGGCGCTGACCTATATCGGGGGCGAGATGGCTTCGACCAATCTGGGCCTGCCGTCATCGGCCATTCAGGCCTTTCAGGGGATGCTTCTGTTCTTCCTTCTGGGGGTGGATGTGCTGACCAACTTCCGCATTCGCAGCCTGATCGGGCGCAGCACCACGGGGGCCCGTTAATGGACATCGGCGGTATCAATCTGGTGGTTCTGGTCGCCTCGCTCATGGTGGCGGCGGTGCCGATCCTGCTGGCGGCGCTGGGCGAGCTGGTGGTGGAAAAGGCGGGCGTGCTGAACCTCGGCGTCGAGGGCATGATGATCATGGGCGCCATCTGCGGCTTTATCACCGCAGTGGGCACCGGCAGCCCGCTCCTCGGTTTTCTGGGCGGGGCGCTGGGGGGGATGGTGCTTAGTCTGGTCTTTGCCTTCCTGACGCAGGTTCTTCTGGCCAATCAGGTGGCAACGGGACTGGCGCTGACGCTGTTCGGGCTGGGGCTGTCGTCGCTGATGGGGCAGAACTACAACGGCATCAAGCCGCCGCTGACGGGGGCCGTGCCCTTTGGCCCCTTGCGCGACATTCCGGTGCTGGGCCGGATCGTGTTCAGCCATGACTGGGTGGTTTATTTCTCGGTCGCCATGGTCGTGCTGCTGTGGTGGGTGCTGAAGGCGACGCGGCTGGGCCTGATCATCCGCGCGGTGGGCGAAAGCCATGAGGCGGCCCATGCGCTGGGTTACAAGGTCAACCGCATCCGGCTGGGCGCCATCGCCTTTGGCGGGGCGATGGCCGGGATGGGCGGCGCCTATGTGAGCCTTGTGCGCGTGCCGCAATGGGTGGACGGGATCACCGCGGGGGCGGGCTGGATCGCGCTGGCCATCGTGGTCTTTGCCAGTTGGAAGCCGTGGCGGGCGCTGATCGGCGCCTATCTTTTCGGCGGCATTTCGGTGCTTCAGCTTAATCTGCAGGCAGCCGGAAGCGCCATCCCGGTGGAATACTTGTCGATGTCGCCGTATCTGATAACCATTCTTGTGCTGGTCATCATGTCCTCGGGCCGGGGCCGGGCGGCGCTGAACGCGCCCGCCGCCCTTGGGCAGAACTTCCACGCCGCGCGCTGAGGCGCGGCCAACACCAACCGGGGCAGATCATGCCCCACCAACGGGAGACTACCGATGCTGAGAAGAACCCTTCTGGCCACTGCGGCTCTGGGACTGGGCCTGATGACGACGGGCGGCGCACTGGCGGCGGGCATGGACAAGGTCAAGGCCTGCTTCGTCTATGTCGGCCCGATCGGCGATGGCGGCTGGACCTATCAGCACCATCAGGGTGCGCTGGCCGTGCAGGAAGCCTATGGCGACAAGGTCGAACTGCAATGGCAGGAAAGCGTGCCCGAAGGCGCCGACGCCGA
This sequence comes from Tabrizicola fusiformis, assembly GCF_013328815.1. Classification (GTDB taxonomy): domain Bacteria; phylum Pseudomonadota; class Alphaproteobacteria; order Rhodobacterales; family Rhodobacteraceae; genus Fuscibacter. Next base: position 120,856 of record NZ_JABUHN010000005.1, on the reverse strand, counting down.
GCGGGTGCTGACCCAGATGGCACTGGGCGGCTGCAACATCATCTTCACCACCTCGTTCGGGTATATGGACCAGACCAATGCGGTCGCCGCCAAATTCCCGGATGTGAAGTTCGAGCATGCCACCGGCTTCAAGCGCGACTCGGCCAATGTCAGCACCTATAACGCGCGCTTCTATGAAGGCCGTGCGGTGCAGGGCACCATCGCGGGGATGATGACCAAATCGAACAAGATCGGTTACATCGGCTCGTTCCCGATCCCCGAGGTGATGAACGGCATCAACGCCTATTACCTTGCCGCCAAGAAGGTGAACCCGAATGTCGAGTTGTCGGTGGTCTGGGCCTTTACCTGGTTCGATCCGGCGAAAGAGGCCGACTCGGCCAAGGCCCTGATTGACCAGGGTGTTGACGTGATCGCGGCGCATACCGATTCGACCGCGCCCCTGGCCGAGGCGGCCAAGACCCCCGGCGTGATCGGCTTTGGTCAGGCATCTGACATGGAAGCCTACAAGCCCAGCCCGCGCGTTTCGTCGATCATCGACAACTGGGCGCCCTACTATGTCAAGCGTGTCGGCGAATTGCTGGACGGCACCTATGCGCAGTCGGACACTTGGGCCGGTATCGCCGATGGCGAAGTGCTGATCGGCGACATCACCGAAGCGGTTCCGGCCGAAGTGAAGGCCGCGGCCGAAAAGGTGCGCGACGACATCGCCGCCGGCACGCTGCATCCGTTCACCGGCCCGATCAACAAGCAGGACGGTTCGCCCTGGCTGGCCGAAGGCGCCACCGCGCCGGACGGCGATCTGTTGGGCATGGGCTTCTACGTCGAAGGCATCACCGCCGAGATTCCGAAGTGACCTGACCACAAGGCATCCGGTCAAAGGCCCGCTTCGGCGGGCCTTTTTCATTGCCCCTGCGGCAGCATGTCGCAGGGGCAATGGGTGATTTCAAATTCACATATACGAATGTATATTCCCCATCGGCATCCGAGGGAGGAACAGTGATGGCACATGTGGTCGTGATGGGGGCAGGTCTGGGTGGGTCGATCATGGCCTATGAATTGCGGGATCAGTTGCGGGCGGAAGACACGATAACCGTGGTCACGAAAGAACCGACCTATCACTTTGTCCCCTCGAACCCGTGGATCGCCGTCGGCTGGCGCGAGCGCGAGGATATCACCGTCGATCTGGCTCCGGTTATGGCGAAGAAGGGCATCGCTTTCAAAGCGGTGGCGGCCGAAAAACTGCACCCGGAGGAGAACCGCATCACGCTGGTCGATGGCAGCACGCTGACCTATGACCATCTGGTCATCGCCACCGGGCCGGAACTGGCCTTTGACGAGATCGAGGGGTTCGGCCCGCATGGCGGTTTTACCCAGTCGGTCTGCCATATCGACCACGCGCTGAAAGCCCGCGAGGTGTTCGAGCAGTTACTGAAGAACCCCGGCCCGGTGATCATCGGCGCGGCACAGGGCGCAAGCTGCTTTGGCCCGGCCTATGAATTCCTCTTCATTCTTGAAACCGCGCTGCGCCGGGCAAAGATCCGCGACAAGGTGCCGATGATCTTCGTCACCCCCGAACCCTATATCGGCCATCTCGGCCTTGACGGTGTGGGCGACACCAAGGGCCTTCTGGAAAGCGAAATGCGCGCCAAGCATATCAAATGGATCACCTCGGCCCGGGTGAAGAAGGTCGAAGACGGCAAGATGACGGTCGAAGAAATGGCCGAGGATGGCAGCCTCAAGGCCACGCGCGAGCTGCCCTTCGCCTTTTCCATGATGCTGCCCGCCTTCCGTGGCATCAAAGCGGTGTCGGGCATCGAGGGGCTGTCGAACCCGCGCGGCTTTACCATCGTGGACAACCACCAGCAGAACCCGAAGTATCCCAACATCTTCGCCGTCGGCGTTTGCGTCGCCATCCCGCCGATGGGGCCGACCCCGGTGCCCTGCGGCGTGCCGAAAACCGGCTTCATGATCGAAAGCATGGTGACGGCCACCGCCCATAACATCGGCAACATCGTGCGCGGCAAGGCGCCCGATCAGGTCGGAAGCTGGAACGCGGTCTGCCTTGCCGATTTCGGCGACGGGGGTGTGGCCTTTGTCGCCCAGCCGCAGATTCCACCGCGCAACGTCAACTGGTCGTCCTCGGGCAAATGGGTGCATCTGGCCAAGATCGGCTTCGAGAAATACTTCATCCGCAAGCTGCGCAAGGGCACTTCGGAACCCTTCTATGAAACGCTGGCGCTCAAGACCCTTGGCATCGACAAACTGAAGGCAACCAAACAGGGCTGACCCATCCGGCGCCTTCGGTTTCCCGTTGTGGGGGGCCGAAGGCGACCGCCCGCGTCGCTGCCGGGGTTTCCATTCGCCGCGCGCCGTGGCAGCTTGACGCCCGGAATGGCACGGGGTTGGACGGCATATGACGGCGGATTTTCTGATCATCGGCGGCGGGATCGCCGGGGTTTCGGCGGCGGCACGGCTGTCGCATCTGGGCAGCGTGGTGCTGCTCGAAGCCGAGCCGCATCTGGCCTATCACGCCTCGGGCCGCTCTGCCGCGCTTTATGAACCGCATTACGGGCTGAAACCCGTGGTGGAACTGTCGCTGGCCTCGGGTGACTACTTTCGCGCAATCCCCGACCTGCTTGCGCCGCGGGGCATGATGATCCTTGGCAAGGCGGATGAGGCCGAGGCCCATGCCGCCGAAAGCCGCCTGATGGCGCTGGATGTGATTTCGGTGGATGAGGCGCGGTCCATCGTGCCGATCCTGAACGATCAGGTCGCCCATGCCGCCATGGCGATGCACGCATGGGACATCGACACCGATCTGCTTATCCAGGGATTTGCGCGTGAAGCCAAGGCCAATGGCGCGCAGATCCTGACCAGCGCCCGTGTCAGCGCGATTGCCCGTGATGGGGCCGGTTGGCGGGTGACTTCGGCGGCGGGGGAGTTTGCCGCCCGCCAGATCGTCAATGCTGCCGGGGCTTGGGTGGATGAGATTGCGGCGCTGGCCGGGGTGGCGCCCAAGGGGTTCACGCCCAACCGCCGTTCCATGGCGCGGATACCCGCACCGGGCGGGCATGACGTTTCGGGCTGGCCCATGCTCTTTGGCGTGGGCGAAACCTGGTATGCCAAGCCGGATGCCGGGGCGCTGATCGTCTCGCCCGCCGAAGAACATCCGATGCCGCCGCAAGATGCATGGGCCGATGACATGGTGCTGGCCGAAGGTCTGGCGCGGTATGAGGAAATGGTGACCGAGCCGGTGACCAAGCTTTTGTCGAACTGGGCCGGCCTGCGCACCTTCTCGCCCGACCGCGTGCTGGTGATCGGGCCGGACCCGCAGGTGCCGTCGTTCTTCTGGCTGGCAGGGCAAGGTGGCTACGGCTTCCAATCCTCGCCCGCGGCCAGCCAGTTGGCCGCGGACCTGATCGGCGGGCGGGCCCCGGCGCTCTCGGCTGATCTGATCGCCGCCCTCTCGCCCGCGCGTTTTGGATGAGCTTGCGGCTGCCCGATACCGGCGCCGAGGTGCTGTCAGACGGGCGGCGCATGGTGCCCTCGGCGGCCCGCAATGCCGCGCCGATCTTGCAAGTCTTGCAGGAAGAAGCGCCCGCCCGCGGTGTTATGCTGGAAATCGCTTCGGGTTCGGGGCTGCATGCCGCGCTGTTTGCGGCGGCGCTGCCCGGATTGGACTGGCAGCCGACCGATGCCGACCCCGGCACCTTCGCCTCGATCCGGGCCTGGGCCGCAACCTCGACCGGCCGGATCGCTGCGCCAAGGCCGCTTGACGCCACATCGCCGGGTTGGGCGGCGGACTGGCCCGGCTGTGCGGCGGTGCTACTGGTCAATCTGCTGCACCTGATCCCGCAGGCCGCTGCGGCCGTTGTGCTGCACGAGATTTCCCGCGCCCTTGCCCCGCAAGGCGTTGCCTTTCTCTACGGCCCTTTCCTGCGCGATGGGCAGGCCACCAGCCCGGGCGATGCCGCTTTCGATGCCAGCCTGCGCGCGCAGGACAGCACCATCGGCTACAAGGATCTGGGCTGGGTGACCGCGCAATTGCAGGCGGCAGGTCTGTCGATGCAGCCGCGCGAGATGCCGGCCAACAATCTGATGTTGGTCTGCCGCAAATAAATTCAAATAACTGAATATATTTGATCTGCGTCAACGCCCCTGCGCCCCGCGCCTGCCATTCCGGCGGCGCAGAAGGAGTGTGCCATGACCAGCTATCAGGAAAAGACCCGGGAAATCCGCAATGAACTGCGCAGCCTGCACAAGCTGAACCCCGAAACCGCCAAGGGTTTTGGCGCATTGTCTGCGGGGGCCATGGCCGATGGTCCGCTGGACAAGAAGCAGCGCGAATATGTCGCCCTTGCCATCGCCGTGACCCAGCGCTGCGAGCCCTGCGTGAACCTGCATGTCGAGGCGCTCATGAAGGCCGGCGCCAGCCGCGCCGAACTGGGCTCGGTTCTGGCGATGTGCGTGCAGATGGGGGGCGGGCCCGCGCTGATGTATGCCGCCCATGCGCTGGCCGCCTGGGACGAATTCACGGCTGCGGCAGGATGACGCGACGGAAGCGGTCGGGGGCTGCGTTTAACTCACATGCAAATTAAAGAATGTGAGGAAACCATGAAAACCACTGTTCCGCTTCTCGCGCTGACCCTGCTGCTGGGAACTGCCGCGTCGGCCCAAACCATGACGCCCGGTGCGCATTTCCTGCAAAACTGGGATCAGGATGGCGACGGGATCGTGACACTGGACGAGGCGATGACCAAACGCAACGACCTGTTCACCGCCTTTGATGCCGACGAGGATGGCAAACTGTCTGCCGAGGAATACAGCGCCTTTGACGAGATGCGCAGCGCCGATCAGGAGATGATGCGCGAAGAGATGGGTGCCGGCATGGGTCAGGGCGGGGGCAAGGGCCACGGTATGGGCATGGGTCACGGCAAGGGAATGCCCGAAGAAGGAGGCATGATGCGCGGCTTCAACGATGCCGATGGCGACGGCATGGTCAGCCGCGAGGAGTTCACCAGCCGCACGGCGGACTGGCTGGCGATCATGGACCGCGACGGTGACGGTCAGGTGACCGCCGCGGACTTTGGCCGCTGAGGGCAGCGGCACCGCCGAACCGCCCCCTTCGGCGGAAAGCCCCCCGGCACGGCGGCGCAGGGCTGACAGGCCCGGCGTCGCCTGCCACCATGGGGCATGATCCGTACGATTCTCCTTCTGTCTCTGGCGCTTACCCTTGCCGCATGTGCCCCTAGGCCGCCTGCGCCAAAAGGCGCCGCACCCGCCTTTCACGTCACCGCGCCGGATTTCGGCGATGCCCACCCGGTGGATTGGGGCGCCGAAAGCCCGCGCAGCCACAGCGTTCACGGCATCGACACCTCGGTCTGGCAGGGCGAGATCGACTGGCCCACCGCCCGCGCCCATGGCGTAAACTTCGCCTTCCTCAAGGCGACCGAGGGCGGCGACCGGGTGGACCCTGCCTTTGCCCGCAACTGGGCCGAAGCGGCGGCGGCGGGCGTCCCGCGCGGCGCCTATCATTTCTTCTACCATTGCCGCCCCGCGATCGAGCAGGCGCGCTGGTTCATCGCCCATGTGCCGCGCCGCTCGGGCGCCCTGCCCCCGGTGCTGGATATGGAATGGAACCCGCATTCCCCCACCTGTTCCGGCAAACGCCCCGTGGCCGAGGTTCATGCCGAGGCGCGGATTTTTCTGAACGCGGTAGAGGCGCATTATGGCCAGCGCCCGATCCTCTACACCACGGTCGATTTCTATGAGGAAAACCGGCTGTGGGAGATGGAGGGCGTCGATTTCTGGCTGCGCTCCACCGCCGCCCACCCGTCAGACCGCTATCCGGGGCAGCATTGGCTGATCTGGCAATATTCCGGCACCGGGCTGGTGCCGGGGATCAAGGGCAAGGTCGATCTGAACGCCTTTGCCGGCGACCGCCGCGCCTTTGCCGCCTGGCTGGCGGCGCAGAATTGAAAAGGCGGCCCCCTGCGGGGCCGCCCTGGATTTTTCGGCGAAAGATCTACCGCTCAACCATCCACGCGGATGCGCGCGTTGGACGGGTCGAACGGGCTGTCTTCCACCACCACGGCGTCCCAAAGCTCGCGGTTCATGCGCACCTTCAGCTTGGTGCCAACTTCCGCCAGATCGGGCCGCACATAGCCCATGCCGATCTGCTTGCCGAAGGCCACCGAATAACCGCCCGAGGTCAGGCGTCCGATCTTGACGCCATCCAGCAGCAGCGCTTCCTTGCCCCACGGATCGGTGTCTGCCGGCCCGTCGATCAGCAGCGTGCAGCATTTCGAGCGTATTCCGGTGGCCAGCATCGCCTCTTTGCCCTGAAAATCCTTCTTCAGATCAACGAAGCGATCCAGCGCAGCCTCCAACGGCGTCGCATCGCGGCCGAGTTCGTTGCCGAACGCCCGATATGACTTCTCTTGCCGCAGCCAGTTCTGCGCCCGCGCGCCGACCAGCTTCAGCCCGTGCTTTTCGCCCGCCTTCAACAGCAAGTCCCAAAGATAGCGCTGCATCTCGATCGGATGGTGCAATTCCCAGCCCAATTCGCCGGTATAGGCCACACGGATCGCATTGACCGGGCACATACCCAGTTCAATCCGCCGCGCCGACAGCCAGGGGAAGCGCTTGTTCGACAGCGCCGTTTCCGGGAATTCGTCCTTGATCACCTCGGCCAGAATCTTGCGGGCATTCGGCCCGGCAAGGGCAAACACACCCCACTGCGTGGTCACATCATGGATTTCGATATAGCCGAACTCCGGCGCCTTATCTTCCGCGCATTTGCGCAGATAATCGGCATCGTAAGCCGTCCAGGCGCCTGCCGAGACAAGGTAGTAATCATTCTCGCCATTGCGGACGATGGTATATTCGGTGCGCGTGGTGCCAGCGGGGGTCAGCGCATAGGTCAGGTTGATCCGGCCCACTTTCGGCAGCGCGTTGCAGGTGAACCAGTCGAGGAACGCGGTCGCACCGGGGCCTTTGACAACGTGTTTGGTGAAGGCGGTGGCGTCGATCAGGCCAGCCGTCTCGCGGATCGCCTTGGCCTCTTCCACCGCATATTGCCACCAGCCGCCGCGGCGGAAACTGCGGGTGTGATGGTCGAAATCTTCCGGTGCGTTCAGCGGGCCGTAGTAGATCGGACGTTCCCAGCCGTTCACTTGGCCAAACTGCGCGCCCAGCGCCTTCTGGCGGTCATAGACCGGGGCGGTGCGCAGCGGGCGGGCGGCTTCACGCTCTTCATCCGGGTGGTGCAGGATGAAGACGTGGTCATAGCACTCCTCGTTCTTGCGCGCGGCATATTCGGTGGTCATCCAGTTGCCGTAACGGCGCGGGTCAAGGCTGGCCATGTCGATCTCGGCTTCGCCGTTCACCATCATCTGCGCCAGATAATAGCCCGTGCCGCCCGCCGCGGTGATCCCGAACGAGAAGCCTTCCGCGATCCACATGTTGCGCAGGCCCGGCACCGGGCCGACCAGCGGGTTGCCATCGGGGGTATAGCAGATCGGGCCGTTGAAATCGTCTTTCAGACCAACTACTTCCGAAGAGGGCAGGCGGTGGATCATCGACATGTATTCCGCCTCGATCCGCTCCAGATCCAGCGGGAACAGGTCGGCGCGGAAGCTGTCGGGCACCGAATATTCGAACCGCGCCGGGGCGCCCTTTTCATACGGCCCAAGGATCCAGCCGCCGCGCTCTTCGCGGACATACCATTTCGCGTCGGCATCACGCAGCACCGGATGTTCCGGGTTGTTCTTGCGGTATTCCACCAGCATCGGATCGGGCTCGGTCACGATGAACTGATGTTCCACCGGAATGGCCGGAATCTTCACCCCCAGCAGACGCGCGGTGCGCTGCGCGTGGTTGCCGGTGGCCGTCACCACATGCTCGGCACGAATCTCGAACTTTTCGTCCGAAGGCACCAGATTGCCGCCCTGCTCGACCATCCGGGTGCAGGACACGATCCACTCGCTGCCGGTCCACTTATAGCCGTCAACCTGCACCTTGCGCTCGATCGTCACGCCACGCTGCCGGGCGCCCTTGGCCATGGCTTGGGTCACGTCGGCCGGATTGATGTAACCATCCTGCGGGTGATAAAGCGCGCCGACCAGATCATCGGTGCGCAGAAGCGGCCAACGGTCCTTCATCTCTTTCGGCGTCAGAAACTCATGGTAAACCCCGGCGGTTTCGGCCACCGAGGAATAGAGCATGTATTCATCCATGCGCTCTTGCCGCTGCGCCATCCGCAGGTTGCCGACCACCGCAAAACCGGCGTTCAGGCCGGTTTCAGCCTCCAGCGATTTGTAGAAATCGACCGAGTATTTGTGGATATGGGTGGTTGCAAAGCTCATGTTGAACAGGGGCAGCAGACCCGCCGCGTGCCAGGTCGAGCCGGAAGTCAGCTCATCCCGCTCGACCAGCATGGTCTCCCAACCCGCCTTGGCCAGATGATAGGCAATGCCGTTGCCAACGGCACCGCCGCCGACGACCAGAGCTTTGACGTGGGTTTTCATGGGGGACGACTCCGCAAGGGGCAAATTTGCCATCATACATGCCCGATGCCAGCGGAAACGGGCAAGGCTGGCCGACATCTGACGGCGAAAAACGACATGGCTGTCCGAAAGCGGCATCGGCGGCGATCACGGGGACTTGACCGGCAGCGGTGCCCGGGCGCAGAACGGCGCCATGACCCAAGGGCCAACCCTTTGCCGCCTGCGCGCGGCCATGTGGCGGCTGCCGGTGCTTCTGGCGCTGGTGGTTCTGGCAGTGTTGCCGCCGGGGGTCATGCCGCGCCAGAACGATGACGGCGGGCTGGTCATGGTGATCTGCGCGGGCCAGGGCACGGTGCAGATGGTGCTGGACCCTGAAACCGGCGAGATGCGGCCCAAGGCCCCCGATGCCGAACGCGCCGCCTGCGGCTGGGCCATGGCGCAGGCTGTGCCCGATCTGGTGCAGCCCTTCACCCTCTCGGCCCCCACCCAGCTGGCCCGCGCGGTGACACCTGCCACCGCCTCGGTGGTCTGGTGGCCCGCGCATGACCCGCGCGGGCTTTATGCCCGCGGTCCGCCGTCCCTGACCTGATTTCCGAACCCTTTTTCGAAATCAATCAAGGAGTCTTTCGATGGCAAGCATCGAGACCAATGCCCCCGCGCGTGGGCAAAAGCTGTATTTCGCCGCATGGCGCTGGCATTTCTATGCCGGATTCTATGTGGTTCCCTTCCTTCTCATGCTGGCGGTGACCGGGCTGATCATGCTGTGGATCAGCGTTCTGGCGGGCCTCGGGGATGAGAAGATGACCGTCCCCCCCCAAGGCAGCCCCCTGCCCGTCAGCGCGCTGCAGGCGGCAGCGGAACAGGCGGTTCCGGGGGGCTGGGCGACGCAATATGTTGCCCCGCTCGGCCCCGACCATGTTGCGGTCTTCGCCATTACCACCGATGCCGGCAAGGCGGGGGTCACCCTGAACCCCTACACCGGCGAAGTGCTGCACAGCTTCCCATGGCGGGATGGCTGGTATGATTTCGCCAACACGATCCACGGCACGCTGATGCTGGGCGATACCGGCGACCGGCTGATCGAGATTGCGGCGAGCCTTGCGCTCTTGCTGGTGGTGACGGGGGTTTACCTGCATTGGCCGCGGAGTGGCGGAACGCTGAAATCCACGCTGGTTCCCGATCTGGCCAAGCGCGGCCGCGCCTTGTGGAAATCGCTGCATGGCGTTCTGGGTTTCTGGATGTCGCTGGTGATGGTGGCCTTCCTCGTGTCCGGGCTGAGTTGGACCGGCATCTGGGGCGACAAGATGATTCAGGGCTGGAACTCTTTCCCAGCCGAGAAGTGGAACAACGTTCCCTTGTCGGACAAGACCCATGCCAGCATGAACCACAATGGCTCCAAAGAGGTGCCATGGAACCTTGAAAAGGTGCCGATGCCGGAATCCGGTTCGCTGGCCGGGGCGACGGCCATTCAGGGGCCGGTGACCATCGACAGCGTGGCGGCCTTTGCCGACGGGCTGGGCTTTGACCGCCGCTATCAGGTGAACCTGCCGGACGGGGCCGAAGGCGTCTGGACCATCAGCCATGACAGCATGTCGAATGACGGGCCGAACCCGGCTGCGGACCGCACGCTGCATATCGACCAGTATACCGGCAATGTTCTGGCCGATGTGCAATATTCCGACTATTCGCCCTATGCGAAATTCATGGCCTGGGGCATCGCCTTTCATGAAGGCGACATGGGGCTTTGGAACATCGCGCTGAACACGCTGTTCTGCCTGTCGATGATCTTCCTGCCGGTCTCGGGCGTGGTGCTGTGGTGGAAGCGCCGCCCGGCAGGCGCGCCGCGTCTGGCAGCGCCGCCTGCGCCAGCCGATCTGCCGCAGCTCAAGGGCGTGGTGCTGATCGCCGGGCTTATGTCGCTGGCCTTCCCCGTGCTGGGGCTGACGATTCTGGCGGTGCTGGCGCTGGATGTGCTGATCCTGTCGAACATCCCGCCGCTGAAACGGCTGGTGTCGTGAAGCCGGGGCGCGGCGGGTTCAGCCCCGCCGCGCCCGCCCGAACAGGGCCGCCGCCGCGAACAGAACCGCGGCGGCGGTCACGATCGACGGCCCCGCTGGCGTATCCTGCCACAGCGACAGCGCCAGCCCCCCCAGCGCCGCCACCGCACCGATGGCCGCCGCCGCCGCTGCCATCGCCTCGGGCGTGCGCGACAGGGCCCGCGCCGCCGCCGCCGGAATGATCAGCATGGCCGCAATCAGCAGCGCCCCCACCACCTTGAGCGCGACCGCCACCACCACCGCCAAGGCCAGCGTCAGAACCAGCCGCTCCCGATCCGGGTTCAGGCCGCTGGCCCAGGCCAGTTCCTCGTTCACCGTCGCCGTCACCAGCGCCTGCCAGCGCCACGCAAGCAGCGCCAGAACCAGTGCCGCGCCCCCCCAGATGAAGGCCAGATCGCCCCGCGTCACCGCAAGGATGTCGCCGAAGAGCCAGCTTTGCAGATCGCTGCGCACCCCCGGCACGAAGGAAATCGCCACAAGGCCAAAGGCCAGCGCGCCATGCGCCATCACGCCCAAAGTGGTATCCATCGCCCAGCCGCGCGTCGCCAGCGTCGAAACCGTCAGCGCCATGGCCAGCGCCACCACCAGCACCCCCGCCCCCACTGGCATGTTGCTCGCCAGCGCCAGCGCCACGCCCAGAATGGCGGCATGGGCGGTGGCGTCGCCGAAATAGGCCATCCGGCGCCAGACCACGAAAGACCCCAAAGGCCCGGTCGCCAGCGACAGCCCCACCCCGGCCAGCGCCGCCCGCGTCAGGAAATCGTCAAGCATGGTGGTGCCCGTCATGGTCATGGTCGTGGTGATCGTGGGAATGATCGTGGTGGTCGTGATCATGGACATGCTGATACAGCGCCAGCGCGCCTTGGGTGCCCAGACCGAACAGCGCGCGGTATTCCGGCGCGGTGGACACCACGCGCGGCGTGCCTTCACAGCAGATATGGTGGTTCAGGCAGATCACCCGGTCGGATGCCGCCATCACCACATGCAGATCGTGGCTGACCATCAGCACAGCCGCCCCCGTCTCGCGCCGGACCTCTTCGATCAGCCGGTAGAAGGCGGCCTCGCCCGGCTGGTCAAGGCCCTGCGTCGGCTCGTCCAGAATCAGGATCTGCGGCTCAACCAGCAGCGCCCGCGCCAGCAGCAGCCGCTGAAACTGCCCGCCCGACAGGGCCGACATCTGCCGCCCCTCCAGCCCCTCCAGCCCCACGCGCTTCAGCGCGGCCCGCGCGGCGCCGTCCCCCACCCGCACCGGCAGCGACAGAAAGCGGCGCACGGTCATCGGCATCGCCCGGTCCACCGCCAGCTTTTGCGGCACATAGCCGATGCGCAGCCCCGCCGCCCGGATGACCTGCCCGGATGCCGGCCGCAAGATGCCCAGAAGCGCGCGCAACAGCGTGGACTTGCCCGAACCGTTCGGCCCCAGAATGGTGACGATCTCGCCCGGCTCGATCGCCAGCGAGACACCCGACAGCGCCTCGGTCGCGCCGAAGCGGACCACCAGATTTTCGGCGGCCAGCAGGCTCATTTTCCCGCCCCGCGGCAATCGGGGCAGAGACCCAGCGCCTCGACAGACGATCCTTCGACGGTAAAGCCGATCTCGGCCCCGGCGGCCTCAAGTGCCGCCCGGATCGGGGCGGCGGGCGCCTCGGACAGCTTGTCGCAGGCGCGGCAGATCAGGAAGGCGGGGGAATGCGCCTCGCCCGGATGCATACAGGCGGCAAAGGCGTTCAGGCGGCGAACGCGGTGGGCAAAGCCTTGTTCTTCAAGGAAATCCAGCGCCCGATAGGCCACGGGCGGCTGATTGCCGAAACCTTCGGCGGCCAGCCGGTTCAGCACATCATAGGCGCCCAGCGCCCGGTGTTCCTCAAGCAATATCTCCAGCACCCGGCGCCGCACCGGCGTCAGCCGCACCCCGCGCGCAGCCGCCAGCGCCTCGGCCCGGGTCAGCGCGTCGCTGGCGCAATGGGCATGATCATGCCGGGCAAAGGCCAGATCGGGGCTTTCACAGCCCGGGCAGGCGGTTTCGTGCAGATGGGCCATGCGACACCTTGCAATGTTATACTATTACAGTGTATCTCCTTCCGCAGAGCCGCGAAAGAGAAGATCATGCGTTATACCATATCCTTTGCCCTTGCCAGCCTGCTGACCAGCCCCGCCCTTGCCGAGGTGCCGCGGGTTGTCACCGACATTCCGCCGGTCCACGCCCTGGTGGCGCAGGTGATGGGCGATCTGGGCCAGCCGCAGCTTTTGCTGGAAAAGGGCGCCGATGAGCATGACTTTGCCCTGAAGCCCAGCCAGATGCAGAGCATTGCCGAGGCCGACCTTGCCGTCTGGATCGGGCCTGAGCTGACGCCGTGGCTGGAGCGCGCCCTGCTAGGCAGCCCCGCCGCGCAACTGCCGCTGCTGGATGCCGCACCCACCCTGCGGCACAGCTATGCCCCGCAAGACGGGGAGGAACATACGCAGGAGGAACATGACGAGGCCGGCCACGACCATGCCGGCACCGATCCCCATGCCTGGCTGGACCCGCAGAACGCGCTGATCTGGACCGGGCTGATCGCCGCCGAACTGACGCGGCTCGACCCGGAGAATGCCGCCACCTATGCCGCCAATGCCGAAGCGGCGCGTGCCCGGATCGCCACGCTTGACGCCGATCTCAAGACGCAACTGGCGCCGGTCGCGGACAAGCCCTTTGTCGCCTTCCATGATGCCTATGGCTATTTCACCGCGCATTACGGGCTGCAAGCGGCAGGCCATCTGGCATTGGGCGATGCTTCGGCGCCCGGCGCCGCGCATATTGCCGAATTGCAGGCCGGAATTGCGGCGGGCAGTATCGTCTGCCTGTTTCCCGAAGTGCAGCATGACCCGGCCCTTCTGACCCAGCTTGCCGAAGGCAGCACCGTGCGGATCGGCGGCGCGCTCGACCCGGTGGGGTCCACGCTGGAACCGGGGCCAGCCGCCTATGAAACCCTGCTGCGCAGCATCGCCGACACGCTGGCCACCTGCCTGAAGGGTTGACGCCGCGCTCCCGGGTGCCGACTGTGGCGCCCGAACGGGGAGGCAAGGCAATGACGATCAGCGCATTCGGCAAAACGGCAGATGGCCGGCAGGTGGACAAGATCACCCTTGCGGCAGGCGACCTGACGGTCAGCCTGCTGACTTGGGGCGGCGTGCTGCAATCGGTGCGGCTGGCGGGGGTGGCACATGACCTGACCCTCGGGTCTGACCAGCTTGCCGATTACGAGGGCGACTTGCGCTATCATGGGGCCATAATCGCCCCGGTGGTGAACCGCCTCACCAATGCACAGGCACTGCTGGATGGCCACATCCTGCACTTTGAGACGAATTTCAACGGGCGGCACAACCTGCATTCCGGCAGCACCGGCGCCCATGCCCAGCTCTGGGAGATTGTCGAGGCGGGCGCAGATCATGCCGCCCTTGCGCTGGATATGCCCGACGGTCTGGGCGGCTTTCCGGGCAACCGCCGCCTGATCGCGCGGTTTTCGGTCACCGCGCCCGCCACCCTGCGGCTTGAGCTTGCGGCCGAGACTGACGCGCCCACCCTCTTCAACGCCACCAACCACAGTTACTGGACGATGGATGGCGGCGCCGACTGGACCGGCCAGCACCTGCGCATCGCCGCCGAGGCCATGCTGCCCACGGATGAGGATTTCGTCCCCACGGGCGAGATCATGCCCGTCGCGGGCACCCCGTTCGACTTTCGCGCCGGAAGGGCGATTGCGCCGGGCGAACCGCCGCTGGACAATTGCTTCTGCCTTGGTGCCGGCCAGGTGGCCTTGCGCCCGGTGCTGTGGCTGCGCGGCGCAAGCGGTCTGGAAATGGAGGTCGCCACGACCGAGCCGGGCGTGCAGGTCTATGACGGGCGCGGCGCGCAACGCCCCGGCGGCGGATATTACGAGGGGATCGCGGTGGAAACCCAAGGCTGGCCCGACGCACCGAACAAGCCGGGTTTCCCGCCGATCCGGCTAGCCCCCGGCGCCCCGCTGCGCCAGATCACCGAATGGCGGTTTGCCAAGACCCCGCGGCTGTAACAATCGCAACAAAAGGTGCAGCCTGCCCGGCTTGCCCTTCCCCGGCACCCGGGCATAAACGTTCGCGCTAACAGGAACCGGCGGCGACGGGCCTTAGAGGCGGAGCAGGACAATGACGGGCAATCGGGAGACCGCGGCGCGGCGCGCGCGTTGGGCGGTGGCGGCGATGTTTGCCGCGAACGGCTTGACCATGGGGGCATGGGCGCCGCAGATCCCGCTGATCCTGCCAAGGCTGGGCATCACCGAAACCATGCTGGGGCTGCTGATTCTGGGCCTTGGCTTTGGCGCGGTCGGGGCGATGCTGTTCTCGGGGCGGCTGATTGCGCGCTATGGCTCGCGCAGCGTGCTGCGGGGTTTTGCGCTGTCGGTGATCCCGATTTTGCCTGCGGTGGTGTTTTCCCACTCCCTACCGCTGACGGCCCTGACCATGGCGCTGTTCGGTGCCATGGCGGGCTGCATGGATGTGGCGATGAACGCGCAGGCCGTGGCGATCGAGCGGCGGCTGGGCCGTGCCATCATGTCATCGTCGCACGGGTTCTGGAGCCTTGGCGGCTTTGTCGGCGGTTCGGCCGGGGCTTGGGTGATTGCACATCTGGGGGCCGAGGGGCAGGCGCTGCTGGCTTCGGCCGGGGCGGCGGCGCTGGTCTTTGGCGCCATGCCCTTCCTGCTGCCCGATCCGCCTGCCCGGCGCAACGCGGCTGCCCCGCAACGGCGCGGCCATCTGATTCCGCGCGATGCCGGGCTGTGGCTCTTGGGGGCGATGGCGCTGTTTTCCATGGTGCCCGAAGGGGCGGTCCTGGACTGGGCGGCGCTGTATCTGGCCAAGGAGCTGGGGGCAGACCTGTTCCGCTCGGGTCTGGGATTCGCCTTCTTTGCCGGAACCATGGCGGTGATGCGCTTTGCCGGGGATGGGCTGCGCAGCCGTTTCGGCGCGGTGCAGACGCTGCGGTTTTCGGGGCTGATCGGCGCGGCGGGGCTGCTGGGCGGTGCGCTGGCGCCGGTGGATGTGCTGGCCATCGCCAGCTTTGCACTGGCCGGCTTCGGCGTGGCCAATATGGTGCCGATCCTGTTTTCGGCGGCGGGCAACCATGTCGGCCTGCCGCCCGGGCAGGCGATTTCCACCGTCACCATGGTCGGCTATGCGGGTATCCTGATTGCCCCCGCCTCGATCGGCTGGGTCGCCGAACATGCCGGGTTCCGGCTGACCTATGGCGCGGTTGCCATTCTTCTGCTGGTGGTCGCTGCACTGGCCGGGCGGGTGGCGGCGGCCGACCGGCTGCACGCCCCGGCTCAGACCAGCCCGGCCACCTGATCCGCCGTCACCAGCCGGGCGAAATCCGCGCCCAGCAACGAAAGGGTGACGCGCAGCACGGTTTCGGCATCAATCCGCCCGCCATCATGGGCAGGAATGTCGAAACCGATCAGCGCATCGCCCGGCAGGACCACCTGAAAGCCCAGATCGCTGGCCGCGCGGCAGGTGGAGGTGACGCAGAACGCCGCCACCGCCCCCACCAGCACCAGCCGATCTATCCCCTGCCGTCGCAGATGGGCGTCCAGCCCGGTGCCCGCAAAGGCCGATGAGCCGGATTTCCAGAACACCACCTCGCCCGCCGCCGGTTCGGCGCAGGGCATCGGCGCACCAGAAGGTTGCCCCCGACGAAAGGGCGAGGCGGGGTCGGCATCGTCGTGATGCACATGCACCACCGGCAGCCCCCGCGCGCGGAACAGCGCGACCAGCGCCGCCACATGCGCTTCGGCGTGTGGATTGGCACGGGGGCGGCCTGCGGCAGTCCGCTCGGCCATGCCCATCTGCATGTCGATGATCAGAAGCGCGGTGGTCACCCTCAGCCCCCCAGAAAATCGACCTTGCCGATCTCGAGCCCACCAGAACGCAGGATGTTATAGGCCGTGGACATGTGGAAATAGAAATTCGGCACGGCATAGCTGTTCAGATACTGCACCGCCGGAAAGCTCAGCTCACGCGGGCCGGCCTTGACCGTGATCATGCGCGCCTCGGCCCCGTCAAAGGCGCTGTCGGGCAGGGTCTGGATAAAGGCGATGGTCTTTGCGATCCGCTCCTGCAACTCGGCCAGAGTGGTTTCGGTGTCCGGGAAAGACGGCACCTCGACCCCGGCAAGGCGGGCGCTCGCCCCTTTGGCATGGTCGCAGGCGATGGTGACCTGCCGCCAGAAGGGCAGCATATCGGGGAACAGCCGCAGTTGCGGGATCACATCCGGCTTGATCTTGCGGACCTCGGCATAGGTTTCGGCCTTGGCAAGGATCTTCGACAGGGCGGTCAGGGAATGGGTGAAGGACGGGACGGGCGATTGCATGGACGGCCTCCTGTTGCGCTGGCGGCAGGAGGCGCCGGAAATCAGCCAAAGGCAAGGGGCGGATTCACCCGTGCCGCGCCCGCACCATGGCCGCCGCCGCCTCCCAGCTTGGCCGGGCACCGCGATGGTTGGCGCCGGGCGGCGACAGCGCCACCGCCTTCACATGCTCCAGCTTCAGCGCCGCAAGATAGGCTTGCGCCTTGCCGCCAAAGGCGATCACCACCGCCTGCGGCATCAGCGCAATCTGCGCCCGCAGATAGAGTTCCGAACAGCGCCGGTCACGCCGCCCGCCGATCTCTTGCGCGACCGAACACAACCGCCCCTCGGTCAGCCAGACCTGCCGCAACTGATCGGGCAGGCTCTGTCCGGGCAGGATCATGTCAAGGAAGCTGCGGATGTTGCGGTGGAAAAGGTCGGTTCCGGCCGCGATGATCCGCCCGGTTTCCGCCACCGCCTGCGCCAGAAACTGGTCCGGGCGCAGGCCGGGGTCATAGAAATCATCAGGATAGACCCCGCCTGGCTCGGCAAAGACCAGAACCGCCCGCACCTCGTCCAGCCGGCCCGTCGCACCCAGAAAACCGCGCGGAACGTGGCCCGCCTCGGGTCGCCATACGGCTTCGGCACAGGTTCCGAAGCCCGCGCAGGGGCGATAGGCCGGTTCCAGCACCGCCCGAAGCTGTGGATGCGGCAGCGCCGACATGTTCAGCCCCCCAGTTTCAGACTCCGAGCGACCAGCGCATGACGGCCTTTTGCGCGTGCAGGCGGTTCTCGGCCTCGTCAAAGATCACCGAATGCGGGCCGTCCATCACGGCGCTGGTCGCCTCGTCATTGCGATGGGCGGGCAGGCAATGCATGAACAGGCTGTCGGGACGCGCCCGCGCCATCAGCGCCTCATTCACCTGATAGCCGCGCAACTGGTTGTGGCGGCGCTCCTTGGCGGATTCCGGGTCATGCATGGAAACCCAGGTGTCGGTGACCACCAGATCGGCGCCATCCACTGCCTTGAACGGGTCGCGCTCGATCAGCACCTTTGAGCCCTTCTCACGGGCGAAACCGACGAATTCCGCCTCGGGGTCAAGGGTTTGCGGGCCGGTGAAGGTGAAGTCGAAACCGAACTGCCCCGCCGCGTGCAGGAAGCTAGCGCAGACATTGTTGCCGTCACCCGCCCAGACCACCTTCTTGCCCGCGATCGGGCCGCGATGCTCTTCATAGGTCATCACATCGGCCATGATCTGGCAGGGATGGGTGCGGTTGGTCAGCCCATTGATCACCGGAACGGTGGCATGTTCGGCCATCTCCAGAAGCGTGGCCTCTTCAAAGGTGCGGATCATGATCAGATCGACATAGCGCGACAGCACCCGGGCGGTGTCGGCAATCGTCTCACCATGGCCAAGCTGCATTTCCTTGCCGGACAGAACCATGGTCTGCCCGCCCATCTGCCGCACGCCGACATCGAAGGAAACGCGCGTGCGGGTCGAGGGTTTTTCAAAGATCAGCGCCACCATGCGACCGGCAAGCGGCTGTTCATCATCGGGCGCACCGCGCGGGCGGCCCTGACGGGCGGTCTTCATCGCCTGCGCATTGTCGATCATCGACCGCAGATCGGCGGCGTCGGTTTTGTGGATATCAAGGAAATGCTTCATGGCAGAGCTTTCTGGGCGTCGGTCTTGCCGGCAGGCGCCGGGGGTTTCACACCCCCGGACCCCCGTGGAGTATTTGGCGAAGGGCAAATGCGGGCTCGGTGCCTGTCATTCGTCGCCGGCTGCGCTCGGCCTGTTCGCGGGTGGCCAGCATCTCAGCCCTCCAGCGCGCGGGCGGTGGCGTCCAGCCGCGCCAGTGCCTCGGCAATATCGGCCTCAGGAATGTTGAGCGCGGGCAGCAGGCGGATCACATTGTCGGCGGCGGCCACGGTCAGCAGGTGCTGGCCATAGGCGGCCTTGACCACATCGGTATTGGTCGCCTTGCATTTCAGGCCCAGCATCAGGCCCTGCCCGCGTACCGCCTCGAACACGGTGGGATGGGCCGCAACCAACCCCTCCAGCCCTTGGGCGAATTGCGCGCCCTTGCGGCTGACATCGGCAAGGAACGCGTCATCGGCCACGATCTGCATGACCTTCGCACCGACGGCGCAACCCAGCGGGTTGCCGCCATAGGTCGAGCCATGGGTGCCTGCAACCATGCCCGAAGCGGCATTTTCCGTTGCAAGCACGGCGCCCAGCGGGAAGCCGCCGCCAATCCCCTTGGCCACCATCATGATATCCGGCGCAACCCCGGCCCATTCATGGGCGAAAAGCTTGCCGGTGCGCCCGACGCCGCATTGCACCTCGTCAAAGATCAGCAGGGCACCATGCTGGTCGCAAAGGTCGCGCAGTTTCCGCAGGAAAGCGTCCGACAGGCTGCGGATGCCGCCTTCGCCCTGAATGGGTTCGACGATCACGGCGCAGGTCTGGTCGCTGATGGCGGCGGTCAGCGCATCAAGATCGCCGAAAGGCAATTGCCGGAAACCGGGCATCAGTGGGCCAAAGCCCTTGGTCATCTTGTCCGACCCCGCCGCCGCGATGGCGCCGGTCGAGCGGCCATGGAAGGCGCCCTCGAAGGCAAGGATCTCGGCCCGGGGTGTGCCTTTGTCGGAATGGTATTTGCGGGCCATCTTGATGGCCAGTTCCGCCGTCTCGGTCCCTGAATTGGTGAAGAAGACCGTATCGGCAAAGGTCTTGTCCACCAGAAGCTCTGCCAGCCGCTCCTGTTCGGGGATGCGGTAGACGTTCGAGACATGCCAGAGCTTGCCCGCCTGTTCGGTCAGCACCGCCACCAGTGCCGGATGGGCATGGCCCAGCACATTCACCGCAATACCGCCACCAAGGTCGAGGTATCGCGTGCCGTCCTCGGCGGTCAGCCAGCTTCCCTCGCCATGGGTAAAGGCGATGGGGGCACGGTTATAGGTGGGCAGGACGGCGGAAATCATGGAAGTCTCCCGTATGGAAGGCCAAGGAGTGCCAAGGCCGGGCGGAAAGGTCAACAATGGAAGGCGGGTTGCGGCAATCGCGCCGGGGCGCAGGCCAAGCAGGATCGGGCGCTTACGCGGTGGCGCGTCGGCGTCGGGGCAGGAAGCGAAGGGTGCTTTGCGCGATCATGGGCCGCTCATAGCGCGGCATCGGAGGGGAGGGAAGGAAAATCTGCGCACGGCCCGGATTCGGGCGCGGATGCGTTGTCAAAAACCGCAACCCGCCCCTGCCATCCTCTCTCTGAAAGTATCCTGCGGGGTGGTCCGGAGGGGTGCAAAACCCCTCCGGGGTCAGCCAAGGGCGGCCGGGCCGAAATCCTGGGCAGCCCTCAGCCCATCAGCCGCGCTGCGAGGCGGTTCTGGGTTTCGATTGCGCGAGGCAGGTCGATGGTCACCATCTGCCCCTCCCGCACCACCGCGCGCCCTTCGACATAGAGGTCGCGCACCCGGGTCGGGCCGCAGAGCATCAGGCTCGCCACCGGATCCCAGGAGCCCGCACTTTCGATGCCCGACACATCCCAGATCGCCAGATCGGCGCGCTTTCCCGGCTCCAGACTGCCGCAATCGGGGCGGCCCAGCACCCGCGCGCCGCCCAAAGTTGCAATCTCTAGCGCCTCGCGCGCGCTCATCGCATCGGCGCCACGCGCCACACGCTGCAACAGCAGCGCTTGCCGCGCCTCGGCCACAAGGTTTCCGGCGTCATTGCTGGCCGAGCCATCCACGCCCAGCCCCACCTTCACCCCAGCATCGCGCATCGCCCGCACCGGCGCGATGCCCGAACCCAGCCGGCAGTTCGAGCAGGGGCAATGCGCAACCCCGGTGCCCGACCGGGCAAACAAGCCGATCTCGCCCGCATCCAGCTTCACGCAATGGGCGTGCCAGACATCATCGCCGGTCCAGCCAAGGTCTTCGGCATATTGGCCGGGACGACAGCCGAACTGCGCCAGAGAATAGGCGATATCCTCGTCATTCTCGGCCAGATGGGTGTGCAGCATCACCTTCTTGTCGCGCGCCAGCAGCGCCGCCTCGCGCATCAGGTCGCGGCTGACGGAAAAGGGTGAGCAGGGCGCAAGGCCGACGCGCACCATCGCCCCCTCACGCGGATCGTGGAAGGCATCGACCACGCGGATCATGTCACGCAGGATCGCCTCTTCCCGTTCCACCAGACTGTCGGGCGGCAGGCCGCCCGCACTCTCGCCGATGCTCATCGCGCCGCGGGTGGGGTGAAAGCGCAGCCCCACCTCGCCCGCCGCCGCAATGGTATCGTCCAGCCGCGCTCCGTTGGGGTAAAGATAGAGGTGGTCCGAGGTCATCGTGCAACCCGAGAGCGCCAGTTCCGCCAGACCGATCTGCGCGCTGACGAACATCTCTTCGGGGCCAAAGCGCGACCAGATCGGATAGAGCGTTTTCAGCCAGCCGAAGAGCAGCGCATCCTGACCGCCCGGAACGGCACGGGTCAGGGTCTGGTAAAGGTGGTGGTGGGTGTTGACGAGGCCGGGGGTGACGACACAGCCCGCCGCCTGCACCACCTGCGCGGCGGGGGCGACGATCCCCTGCCCCACGGCGGCGATCTGGCCGCCGCGGATCAGCACATCGCCCCCGGCGATTTCGCGGCGTGCGGCATCCATCGTCACGACGGCGGCGGCATTGCGGATCAGGATTTCGGACATGACGTTCCCCTTGGGTCCACCCCCTTCGGTGGGCCGGGAACAGGGCGCGACAGAAGGGGGATCAAGGACTCGCGCTGCGCTGTCAGGATAACGCCCCGCGGCGCCTGCGCCAAGCGCAACGGCGGGGACCGAAAATTTTTCGGCCGAAAAATTTTCGTGGCCCGGCCGGTCAGCCGGGGGGATGGGCAATATTGCCCATCCTACGGGTTGAGCAACGCCAGCGCCTCGGCATGGATTTCACGGCTGGCGCAGGCCAGAATCTGCCCCCCCTCGGCGCAGGGGCCGCCTTGCCAGTTGGTCACGATGCCACCTGCCGCCTCAATCACGGCAATCGGCGCCTGCACGTCATAGGCTTGCAGCCCGGCCTCGATCACGATGTCGATCTGTCCGGCGGCGATCAGGGCATAGGCATAGCAATCCGTGCCATAGCGCGTCAGTTTGGCCTGCGCTGCCACCCGGCGGAAGGCCGCGCCTTCGGCGGGCGTCCCGACCTCGGGGAAGGTGGAGAACAGGATTGCCTGTGACAGGGGCCGCGCCGGACGCACCGCCAGCTTGGCACGCCCCGACGGGCCGTTGACCTCGGCCCGGCCAAAGCCGCCCTCGAACCTTTCGCGGATATAGGGCTGGTCGATGATGCCATAGATCGGCCCGCTCGCGTCGCGGACCGAGATCAGCACCCCCCAGGTCGGCGTGCCGGAAAGATAGCCGCGCGTGCCGTCGATCGGGTCCAGCACCCAGGTCAGACCGGAGGTCCCTTCACTGCGGCCGAACTCCTCGCCCAGAATGCCGTCCTGCGGGCGGCGGGCGGCGAGGATGGCGCGCATCCGCTCTTCCGACAGCCGGTCGGCCACCGTGACCGGATCGAACCGTTCGGTTTCCTTGGTATCGGCGGTCAGGTCCGGCTTGCGGAAATGCAGAAGCGTCGCCTCGCGCGCCGCATCGGCCAGCGCATGGGCGGTGGCGATCAGTTCGCCAGTCTCGGCTTCGCTCAGATGGGCCATGGCTCTCTCCGCAATCCCCGGCGCCCGAAACGAGACGCCCCCGTGCCGGGCTATCGGCACAGGGGCGCAAGGTCAATCACAAGGTCACTCGCTAAGGGTTCAGGCGGCGTCAGACAGAACGCGGGCCAGATCGAAAAGACGGCGGCGCTGCGCCTCGGGAATGGCATAGTAGGAGCGGACGAGTTCCAGCGCCTCTTTATCCGCCATCAGGTCGGCACCGGCGGCCTGCACCAGTTCGGCACCCTCGGCAAGCCCTTCGAAGAAGAAGGCAATCGTCACGCCCATGGCGTCGGCAATGTCCCAGAGCCGCGAGGCGCTGACCCGGTTCATGCCGGTTTCGTATTTCTGGATCTGCTGGAACTTGATTCCAACCTTGTCGGCCAGTTGTTGCTGGGTCATCCCGATCATCCAGCGGCGGTGCCGGATACGCTTTCCAACATGGGCATCGACGGGGTGTTTCATTGGTCTCTCCGTTCCCTGATCACAAACTCATGACACGCAGGCATGTTTTGCCTACACAGATATACAAGCAAGTTTATTGCCAAAATGATGGGGGAGCGGTTTATCCCCGAAAATTCTTTCAGGACAGTCAAAACCTGTCTTTTTGGATATGTCCAATTATACAAGCGGACAAGAAACCCGCCGCAGATTTGACCTTGCGCGCTATGAGGTTGCGCTTCGCGTGCCGCTCGCCTTAAGCGAGCATTCCAATATGCGATGCAAAATGCAACAATCTTGCGACCAGAACTTTGCATAATGCGAAAACACCCGACTTGACCCCGCCCGGAAGCCGTCAAAGGATGGCCAGAGCGCAATCGGAAAGGGCAATTGCATGAAAGCTTGGCGTGTCGCCGAAACCGCAGGGGCCTTCACCCTCGAGACTTTGGCCGATCCGCTGCCCGCCCCGGGCGAGGCGCGGGTGCGGGTGGCGGCGGTCGGGCTCAACTTTGCCGATCTTCTGATGCGCGACGGCAAGTATCAGGTGCGCCCCGATTTCCCCTATACCCCCGGCATGGAAATGGCCGGCGTGGTCGATGCCCTTGGCCCCGGCACGACCGGGCCCGCCCCCGGCACGCGGGTTCTGGCCTATCTGGGCATGGGCGCCCTGGCCGAGGCGGTCTGCGTGCCGGTGGCCCGGCTGTTGCCGCTGCCCGAGGGGATGCCCTTTGATCATGCAGCGGCCTTTCCCATCGCCTATGGCACCTCGCATCTGGCGCTTGGGCGCAAGGCAGCGCTGGCCCCCGGGGAAACCCTGCTGGTGCTGGGTGCGGCGGGCGGGGTCGGCCTCACGGCGGTCGAGATCGGGCGGCGGATGGGTGCGCGGGTGGTGGCGGTGGCGCGCGGCGCCGCGAAATGCGCCGTGGCCGAGGCGGCGGGTGCCCACCTGTCGATTGACAGTGACACCCCCGACCTGAAGGCGGCCTTCAAGGCGCTGGGGGGCGTCGATGTGGTCTATGATGCCGTGGGTGGTGCCGCGGGTGAGGCGGCCCTTTCCGCGCTGCGCCCCGAGGGGCGCTTTCTGGCCATCGGCTTTGCCTCGGGTCAAGTGCCGCAGATCAGGGCCAATCACCTTCTGGTCAAGAACCTTTCGGTGATCGGCCTCTGGTGGGGCGGCTATCTCAACTTCGCGCCCGAGGTGCTGGACGCCAGCCTGCGCCAGTTGCTCGACTGGTATGCCGAAGGCGCCCTGCGCCCGCATGTCAGCGATACCCTGCCCTTTGCCGCCCTGCCCGAGGCGCTGGACCGGCTTGCCGCCCGCGCCTCGACCGGCAAGCTGGTGATCAGCCTGCAGCCGTAGCCTCGCCCCGCTCGGCCACCACCGACAGCCGCCCGGGCCGCTGGGCATAGGCGCGGCGCAGCATCTCGGCCAGCGCCAGAACGGTGGGGCTATGCGCCGGTTCGGCGCGGTAGAGGTTGACCTTCATCCGGCCCAGTTCCGGCAGGGCGCCGCCATGGGCGATCCGTTCGACATAGGGCGGCTCAGACCCCGCCAGCACGGTATGCACCGCAAGATCGGCACTGACCGACGCCTCTACCGTGCGGGTGCTGTCGCTTTCCACCGCCATCACCCAAGGAATGCCGGCGCGGTCCAGTTCCGCCTGCACCCCCTGCCGGAAGATGCAGTTATGCTCATAGGCCAGCCGCAGCGGGCGGCTTTTCCATGCCACCCCGCCCGGCGCCCCCACCCAGACCAGCGGCAGTTCGGCGATCGTCTCGCCTCCCGGCTCAAGATCGGCTTCGGTGCTGAGGATCACATCGCATTCGCCCCGCGCGAACTGCGCCTTCAGAACCCGCGTGAACGAGGACAAAAGCGTGACCCGCATCCGCGGATATTCCTTGGCAAAGCGCTGCAAGACCTGCGGAATGGCGGGATAAACGATGTCATGCGGCACACCCAGCACCACCTCGCCTTCATGCATATCCTGCGTCAGGCGACCAAAGGCTTCGTCATTCAGGGCCAGCATCCGGCGAGCATAACCCAGCAACTGCTCTCCCGCCGCCGTCAGGCCCACCTGACGGCCCGAACGGTCCAGCAGTTGCACATCCAGCATCTCTTCCAGCCGCTTGATCTGCATCGAGACCGCCGATTGCGTGAGATTGAGGAACCCCGCCGCCCGCGTCACCCCGCCCGCATCGGCAATCGCCACGAAAGACCGCAGCGAAGTCATGTCGAGATTGCGCACCATATCACGAATCCTGATATCATAAGTCAAAAGCATTCATTTTCGCAATGAACCCGATTCGGGTAAAAGGATCAAGTGTCCTGATGGATTTCCCCCGAAGGATCACCGACGCAAATGACCCCCGAAAGGAAAGACAATGTTCGCCTCGCTCCACACTTCGGATTATGCCATCGGGCACATGCCGCTGCGTGGCACTCCGCGCCGCCTGCTGGCCGGGATCTCGACCGCCCTTGCCGTGCGCCGTCAGCGCGCCGAACTGGCCCGCCTGCCGGAAACCCTGCTGGCCGACCTCGGCCTGACCCGCGCCGAGGCCCTGGCCGAAGCACAGCGCCCGCTTTGGGATGTTCCCGCGCGCTGGCGCGCCTGAGCCAAACCTCAGCCAAAGCCGCGGCCCGAATGCAGGATTTCCGCATCGGAAATCCTTGAAATCCCGACCCGGCCTTCCGATATCTGCGTCATAAGGCGTCGCGGCCCAACCGCGCCCTCGAACAATCGGAGGTTTCAGATGGCACAATATGACACGATCGGGACGGTGGGCGTTGGCGCCCGCGCCCAGATCGACGCGGGCCTGCGCGCCCATATGAACAAGGTCTACGGGCTGATGTCCGTGGCAATGCTGATCACCGGCGCCGCCGCATGGTCGATTTCCGGCCTTGCCGTGACCACCGATGCCGCGCAGGGCGTGGCACAGATCGGCGCGGGTGAGTATCTGACCAGCTTCGGCCAGACGCTCTATGCCTCGCCGCTGAAATGGGTGGTGATGTTCCTGCCGCTGGTTCTGGTCTTCGCCTTCAGCGCGGCGATCAACCGGCTGTCGGTCGGCGCGGCGCAACTGTTCTTCTATGTCTATGCGCTGGCCATGGGCGTGTCGCTGTCGTCGATCTTCCTTGTGTTCACCGGCACCTCGATTGCCCAGACCTTCCTGATCACCGCAATCGCCTTTGCGGGCCTGTCGCTCTATGGCTACACCACCAAGCGCGACCTGTCGGGTTTTGGCACCTTCCTGGTGATGGGTCTGATCGGTCTGATCGTCGCCTCGATCGTGAACATCTTCCTCGCCTCTTCGGCGCTGGCCTTTGCGATCTCGGCCATCGGCGTGCTGATCTTCGCCGGTCTGACCGCCTATGACACGCAGAACATCAAGAACACCTATGTTCAGAACGCCGCGATGGGCAATCAGGAATGGCTGGGCAAGGCCGCCATCATGGGCGCCCTGAGCCTCTATCTCGACTTCATCAACCTGTTCATGTTCCTGCTGCAATTCCTGGGCAGCAACCGCGAGTAAGCGCGAACACATCGCAAGACCTGAAGGCCGGGGGTGACCCCGGCCTTTTTAATTGCCCCGCCGCCGAAAATCCCTTTCTCTGGGCGCGCTTGGGCAACTGCGGCAGAACATGCATTTCGGAATCGACCTAGGAACAACAAATTCCCTCATCGCGGTGTTCGAGGATGGTCAGCCCCGGCTGATCCCGAACGCCCTTGGCCATGTGCTGACCCCATCGGTTGTCGCGCTGCTGGACCGGCGGCTGGTGGTGGGCGAAACCGCGCGTGAGGTGGCCCTGACCGATCCGGCCCGCGCCGCAGCTGTCTTCAAACGCGGCATGGGCACCAACCGGATTTGGAAACTGGGCGCCGACAGCTATTCTGCGACCGAGCTATCAGCGCTGGTCCTTAAAGCCCTGAAAGAGGATGCCGAAGCGCATCTGGGCGTTGTTGTCCGTGATGTGGTCATCTCGGTTCCCGCCTACTTCAACGAGTTGCAGCGTAAGGCCGTGCGCGCCGCTGGCACCATCGCCGGGCTGAATGTAACCCGGCTGATCAATGAACCCACCGCCGCCGCGCTGGCCCATGGCCTGCACCAAAGCGAGGGTGAGGCAAAGGTTCTGGTCTTCGACCTTGGCGGCGGCACCTTCGATGTCTCGATCGTCGAGTTCTTCGAGGGGGTTATGGAGGTGCGCGCCTCGGCCGGAGATGCCTTCCTGGGAGGCGAGGATTTCACCGAGGCCCTGCTGCGCTATATCGCGGCGCAAGCCGTTGTGGACGCCAATGACCCGCCGCTGCGCGCCGCCCTGCTGCGGCTGGCGGAAACGGCCAAACGCCAGTTGTCCAGCGCCCCACAGGCCACGATCCGCGCCCGGCTTGGGGACACCGACATTGACCTGACAATCACCCGCGACCGCTTTGACGAAATCACCGCCCAGACCATCGCGCGGCTAGCATCACCTTTGGACCGCGCCTTGACGGATGCCGCCCTCTCGCCCGATCAGGTTGACCGGCTGGTGCTGGTGGGCGGTGCGACCCGGATGCAATCGGTGCGCGCCTATGCCGCCCGCCGCCTGCGCCAGATGCCTGCCGCCGGGTTTGACCCCGACCATGTGGTGGCCCTTGGCGCCGCTGTGCAGGCCGCGCTGGTGGCGCAGGATGCCGCGCTGGACGATGTTGTGATGACCGACGTTTCCGCCTTTACCCTTGGCGTCAATACTGTGCACCGCATTAGTAACAATCTGCGCGAAGGCTATTTCGCTCCGATCATCCAGCGCAACAGCATCGTGCCCGTCTCGCGTGAAATGGTCTTTGCCACTGTCGAACCCGGCCAGCGTGAGGTGCGTTTCGGCATTTATCAGGGCGAGGCACCTTTGGTTGCCAACAACCTGTTGCTGGGCGAAGTCACCGTGACAGTGCCGGTCAACCGCAAGGAACACGAGCAGGTGAAGGTGCGCTTCACCTATGACGTGTCCGGCCTGCTGGAGGTCGAGGTGACGGTGCTCTCGACCGGCCACAAGGTGCAACTGGTCATCTCGCAGTTGGCGGGTTCTATGTCGCCCGAGGCGATTGCGGAGGCGCTGACCAAGATGAGCAAGATCAAGACCCACCCGCGCGACGATGCCCGCAACATCCACCTGCGCGTCCGGATCGAGGCCTGCTATGCCATGGCCCGCGGCGACGCCCGCGACTGGGTGCTGCACCTCATGTTGCAACTCGACGATGCCATCGAGCGGCAGGATACCCCGGCCCTGACCGAATTGCGCGCCGAGCTTCATCACGCGCTGGACAGGTTCGAGGCCGACTATGTCCGGTAAGGGCGGCTGGCCTTGGTCGGTTCTGGGACTGGAGGGGATGCCGACCGACCGCGCCGATCTGCGTCGCGCCTATGCCCGCGCCCTGAAGCAGATCGACCAAGCGACCGACATCGAAGGTTTTGCCGCGCTGCGTGAAGCCTATGACGCAGCCCTTGCGATGCGCGACACGCGCGACGCAGCAAACGCGGCGCAGAGCGCGCGCCGGGCCACCGCAAAGACCGTGCCAGCAGAGCCCTTGCCGCAGACGGTCCCGCCCGCCTCGCCCGCGGAATTCGCCCGACAGACAGAAGAGGCCGCATTCGCCCTGCTGCTGCAAACCACCCTCACCCCAAAACCCGATCATCAAACCGAACAGCGCCTTGCCTATGCTCTCGACAGCCCCTTCATGGCCGACCCGCAGCGCAAAGCCGCCCTTGGCCGGGCCATCGCCGGATTGATCAGCGACAGCTTTGCGTTGCAGCCCGAAGATGACCCCGAACTGGCCCGCGCCTTTACTCCGGCGCTGATGCAACGGCTGGACCGGGAATTCGCCTGGCTGTCAGACTATGCAGCCTTTGATCAGGCCTTCCCCTTTGAAACAGCGCTGCAACACGAAATGCTGCGGCGCGCCCATAACGGCGTGCTGCCGCAAGCCAAGCCTCATGATCGCCCTTCGATCACGCCGTTCGGGCGTATCGCGCGGATTCTGGTTTGGATGACCGCGTTCATCTTTCTTATTGCCGTCAATGGTTTCGACCTTGCGAATTGGCCACTGCTTGGCGTCGCGTATGGCATCGCCGGATTAATCGTCTGGCTGGGAGTATTTCCATTGCATCTGTGGATTCATGTGGGCTTCCAGCGTCGATACCACCGCCTCACCTCGGTCCTGCTCACCTTGCTGACCATCCTCAGCCTTGCCGCCCTGCCGCCCGTCTATGGCGCGGCGAAGGGCTGGATGTTTGTGATCGGCGCGGTTTCCTGCCTTGTGCTTCTTTGCCTGATGATCGCCCTTGGTCCAAAGGGCAGCCCCTGGCTTGAAGACAGGCTGCAGAGCTTTGCCAGACGGATGCGCGTCTGGCGTTAGCACAAAAGGAAAAGGCCGCCCAAACGGACGGCCCTCACATCACATCAGGAACAGGCAGATCTTACTTGATCTTGCCTTCCTTGTATTCGACATGCTCCCGCTTCACGGGATCGTATTTCTTCACGACCATCTTCTCGGTCATGGTGCGGGCATTCTTCTTGGTGACATAGAAATGCCCGGTGCCAGCCGTCGAGTTCAGACGGATCTTGATCGTCGCCGGTTTGGCCATGATAGTCTCTCCTGCATCGGGAAAGCGGTGCCTCCCCGGTAAAACCTTGAAGCCCGCCTTTTACCGATGGCAGGGGGAGAGTCAACAGCAAAGCGGCAGATTTCCGCATCTGGCCCGGCTGGTATTTGCACCTTGCCAAATACTCCCGCCGGAGGCCCCGGGCCGGCGTGGTGCCTACAGGAACAGAAACTGCGCGGATGGCCTGTAAGCCGGATTCTGTCCAAGGCCCCATCTTGCGACGGGCCCTCTGGATGACCATTCCTCTGCCGCGCGCGTTACCGCGGCGGTCAAGCTGCCAACCCGGGCCCCTGGGCTGAAGCGTCCCTGCGGAGGTCTCTGCTATCGCCTTTCGGCAGTCGCAGACCTTTCCGCGCGAGGCCCCTATTCGGCATTGCTCCGGGTGGGGCTTGCCGTGCCGTCCCGGTTGCCCGGTCCGCGGTGGGCTCTTACCCCACCGTTTCACCATCACCCCCGGCGTCTGGCCAAGGCCGGACGCGAGGGCAGACTCTTCTCTGTGGCGCTTTCCCTGGGGTTGCCCCCGCCGGGCGTTACCCGGCACCCTTGCTTCATGGAGTCCGGACTTTCCTCGAAGCTTGCGCCCCGCGGTCATCCAGCCATCCGCGCGGGTCGTGGATTAGCCCCGGCGCGACACCGCGTCAATCGCGGCGGTGGCGGAAATCGCGTAGGATGGGCAATATTGCCCATCCCATGCGGTGCCCCATGCCTCCTGCCGCCGATCTTATCGCCCCGCGCGCCCAACTGGCCTTCTATGACAGCCAGTCCATTCCCCTGCCCCACCCGCTCACCGCGCTGGAGGCGTGGAACCTGCAAATGGCGCGGCCCCTGCCCCTGATGGCGCTGGCCTTCCGCATCCGCGATGCCATTTCGGCGCGGTTCGGGGTGAAACAGATCGGCGGTTTTTCCGGGCGGCGGGCGGTATCGGTGCAGCCCGGCGATCACCTCGACTTCTTTCTGGTCGAGCGCGCCGAGCCACAGGTTCTGACCCTGACCGAGCGGGACCGCCATCTGGATGTGATGACCTGCCTGACCACGGGGGGCGGGCGGCTGGCCATCACGTCCTCCGTCGTGACACATAACGGCTTTGGGCGGGCCTATATGCTGCCGGTCGCGCCGGCGCACCGGCTGATCGTGCGGGCCATGCTGCGACGGCTGGCCAAGGATCTGGCGCGCGATCCGGCGGTTCGCAGTCCCTGACCTTCCGCTGGGAAGGGATTACGGCGATGTGGCCCCGCCCCGCGCCGGGAACCGCGCCGCCAGATCGGCGGCAAGCCCGGCGTCCACCCCATCCACCGCCCCGCGGGCCCAGGGCCGGAACCGCAGGCGAAAGGCGGCCAGAAGTGCGGCCTCCGGCGCTTCGGGATAGCCGAAGGCGCGGACGTGGGCGGCAAAGCTTTCGGGCGCGGCAGACTGTTGCCCCGGCCAGACCGACAGGCCCGCCCGCGCCAGCCGCCGCCAGTCGAACCGCGCGCCGGGGTCGCCCTTGCGGGTCGGCGCCATGTCGGAATGGGCGATCACCCGATGCGGCGGGATCGCCCAGCGCGCCATAATGCCATCCAGCAGCCGCTCAAGCGCAGTCATCTGTGGCGCGGCGAAGGGTTGGCTGCCGTTATTGGCCAGCTCGATCCCGATGGAATGCGAATTCACATCCGTCACGCCCGCCCATTCCCCGGCGCCCGCGTGCCAGGCACGGGCCATTTCTGGCACCAGCGCCTCGGCCTCACCCCGCTCCGAGATCAGCCAATGCGCCGAAACCTCGGCCACCGGGTCGCACAGCCGCGCCCGCGCCTCGGCGCAACTCGCCATGGCGGTGTAATGCAGCACGATGATCGAGGGCTGCGCCCCGCCCCGCCGCTCGCCGAAGTTTGGCGAGGGGAAGGCGTTCACTTCAGCGCGGTGCGGAAGGGCAGCGGGTCCCAGGCGCAGGCATAGCCATCGCCATCCGGGTCAAGGCCCTTGCGGTCCTTCTCGGGTCCGCCCGCCGCCAGGAAGGCTTCCTGCGCCAGATCGGGCGAGGGGAATTTGGCGCAAGCCCGGTCGGGGTTGGTGAACCCCATCTTCGAGCGGGCATACATCTGCGTGCCCGGCGGGTGGCTGGTGGACAGGGCGAATTGCACGATGTTCGGGCCGCTGTCGCCGCTGCGCTGCGGCAGGGCGGTCGGCTGGTCCACCTGATACTGCGCGCGGTTGCGTTCGATCCGGGCCTTGTCGCTTTCGATGGTTTCGCGGGCAGAAACCGCTTGGAAATCCTGCTCATCCGAAACGGTGCCATTGGCGGCATAGCCCATTTCCGAGGTGGTTTCCTGAATCCCCGCCGGGGCATTGCCGCGCGGGCGGTCGTCGGTCGAAACGCCGGCCACAGGCGCGGGGGCCGCAGGTGCGGGTGCAGGCGTCACGCCGCTGGCGCGGTCGATCGCCGCCGAAGCCGCTGCCGGATCGAAGCCCGCCGTCGGAGCGGGGGTTTGCGGCGCGGGCTGCGCGCCCCGCACATAGCTGTTGTAATCGTTAAAGCCCACGCCGGCCCCGGAATCGGGCACCTGCGGGCCGCAACCTGCCACAATGGCGGCCGCCATGACCGCAACCTTCACACGCATTCGAACTGCCTCGGCGTTTCTTGATTCAGCCGCCCCTTACCACCATTTCGCGGGCTTGGAAACAAAGCCCGCCGCGCGCTCCAGCACATAGGCGTGATTCAGAAGGTCACCCTCCTCCCAAGGCCGCCCGATAAGTTGCAGACCAAGCGGCAGCCCCTTGGCATCCAGCCCCACCGGAACCGAGATCCCGGGCAGACCGGCGAGGTTCACCGTCACGGTGAACACATCGTTCAGATACATCTCGACCGGATCGGCGCTCGCCATCTCGCCCAGACCGAAGGCGGCAGAAGGCGTGGCCGGGGTCAGGATCGAGTCGATCCCGGCGGCAAAGGCCAGCTCGAAATCGCGCTTGATCAGGGCGCGGACCTTGCGGGCACGGTTGTAATAGGCGTCATAGAAGCCCGCCGACAGCACATAGGTGCCGATCATCACCCGGCGCTGCACCTCTTTGCCAAAGCCTTCGGCGCGGGTCTTTTCATACATATCGACGATGCCTTCGCCCGCCGAGAGCGTGGCGCGGTGGCCATAGCGCACCCCGTCATAACGCGCGAGGTTGGACGAGGCTTCGGCAGGGGCGATAACGTAATAGGCGGGCAGCGCATATTTCGTATGCGGCAGCGAAATATCGACAATCTCGGCGCCCGCATCGCGGAGCATTTCAATGCCGCGCTGCCAAAGCGCGTCAATCTCCGCCGGGATACCATCCAGCCGGTATTCGCGCGGAATGCCGATCTTCTTACCACGGATGTCGCCGGTCAGCGCCGCCTCGAAATCGGGCACTGGCAGGTCGGCGCTGGTGCTGTCCTTGGGGTCATGGCCCGCCATGGCCTGCAGGAAAATCGCCGCATCGCGGACGGTCTTGGTCATCGGGCCTGCCTGATCCAAGCTGGAGGCGAAGGCGACAATGCCCCAGCGGCTGACGCGGCCATAGGTCGGCTTGATGCCGACGATGCCGGTGAAGGCTGCGGGCTGGCGGATCGAACCGCCGGTGTCGGTTCCCGTCGCCGCAAGGCAGAGGTCCGCCGCCACCGCCGCCGCCGACCCGCCAGACGAGCCACCGGGCGTCAGCGCCGTCGTGTCATTGCCGCGCCGCCACGGGCTGACCGCATTGCCATAGGTCGAGGTTTCGTTGCTGGAGCCCATGGCGAATTCGTCCATGTTCAGCTTGCCCAGCATCACCGCCCCGGCATCGAACAGCCGCGTGGTGACGGTCGATTCGTATTCCGGCCGGAAGCCGCGCAGAATGTTGGACGCCGCCTGCGACGGCACGCCCTTGGTGCAGAACAGATCCTTGATGCCCAAGGGAATGCCGCACATCGAGGGTGCATCCCCTGCGGCCAGCCGCGCATCCGCCGCCCGCGCCTGCTCCAGCGCAATCTCGGGCGTCTTGTGGACAAAGGCGTTCAGCCCGTCGCCCGCGTCGATCGCCGTCAGGCAGGCCATCGTCAGATCGACGGCCGAAATCTCGCCCTTGCGCAGCGCCTCACGCGCGGCGGCAATGGTCCATGTGTTTGCATTCGACATCGGCGCGCTCATTCCACCACCTTCGGCACGGCAAAGAAGCCTTCCCTTGCATCCGGGGCGTTCTTCAGCACCTGTTCCTGAATATTGCCGTCGGTCACCACATCGGCCCGCCGCGCCAGACGCATCGGCGTGACCGAGACCATCGGCTCGATCCCCGTCACATCCACCTCGTTCAACTGCTCCATGAAGCCGAGAATGCCCGAGAGTTCACGCGCAAGCGCGGGCAGATCGTCTTCCTGCACCCGGATGCGGGCCAGATGGGCCACCTTCCGGGCGGTGTCGATGTCGATGGACATGGGCCTCTCCACTCTGATTGCGCCCCGTTTAGCGGTCTGCCCCCCGCCCCGCAAGATGAACGGGCACCTGCGGGCCGCCCCCGGCGCCCGCAGAAGAATTTTCGTCCGAAAATTCTTCGTCCCGCGCCATCATTGGCGCGGCCAGGGCAAGACACCATGCTGCCCCTTGTGGGGCATTTCCCGCCTGAAGTGCGCCTTTGTCATCAAAACGACTGGTCTGGCGGTGTTCGTCCCCTAGATTGTGACCATGACAACCAAGGAAGGAAACGGCATGAAGATCACCTGGCTGGGCCATTCGGGCTTTCGCATCGAGGTCGAGGGCGCCGTTCTGCTGGTCGATCCCTGGCTGACCGGCAACCCGATGTTCCCGGCGGATCGTCGGGCCGAGGCGATTGCCGGGGCGACGCATGTTCTTTTGACCCACGGCCACGGCGACCATGCCGGCGATGCGCTGGCCCTTGCGCGCGAACTGGATGTGCCGCTGGTCGGCATCTATGACCTGATTTCCTGGTATCAGGCGCGCGACGGGGTCAAGGGCATCGGCTTCAACAAGGGTGGCACGGTCGATCTGGGCGGCGCCAGGGTGACCATGGTCAACGCCTGCCATTCGTCATCGGTCGGCGGCGAGGACGGGCCGCGCTATGCCGGGTCCGAGGCCGGGTTCATGATCGCCGGCGAAGGGCATGTGATCTACCTTTCGGGCGATACCGACATCATGGCCGACATGGGCTGGATGGCGGAATACCACAGGCCGGACATCGGCATCCTGTCCTGCGGTGGGCATTTCACCATGGACATGGACCGCGCCGCCTTTGCCGCGCGCAAATATTTCCAGTTCCGCTGGGTCATCCCCTGCCATTACCGCACCTTCCCCCTGCTGGCGCAGGATGCCAGCGTGCTGAAAGCCGGCCTGCCGCCGGGGGTGGAGGTGATCGAACCCGAGGTGCTGGAGCCGATCGGCTTCTGAGCCCCTCGCCTCTGCCCCCGCCCTGCCGCTAGACTGCGGCAGGGCAGCAGCGGGGGCAGAATGGAACGGGGCAGGATTGCGGTCATGGGGGCCGGGGCGGTTGGCTGCTATTACGGTGGTCGGCTGTCGCTGGCAGGTCAGGCGGTCACGCTGATCGGGCGGCCTGCGCTGGTGCAGGCGGTCGGGCAATCGGGGCTGATCGTGGAAGAGGGCGGCCAGCGCCGCATGGCCCACCCCGATGTCACCGACGATCCTGCGGGCGTGGCCGGGGCCGATCTGGTGCTGGTCTGCGTCAAATCCGGCGATACCGAAGCGGCGGCCCGCGCCATCGCGCCACATCTGGCGCCGGGGGCCACGATCCTCAGCCTGCAGAACGGCATCGGCAATGCCGACCTTATCGCACAGGTGCTGGGGCGCCCGGTGGGGGCGGTCGTGGTCTATGTCGCGGCAGAAATGGCCGGTCCCGGCCATGTGCGCCACAACGGGCGGGGTGAGTTGATCCTGACGCCCGGCGCGGGGGCCGAAGCCGCCGCGCAGCGGCTGTCGGCGGCGGGCATCCGGGCCGAGGTTTCGCCTGCGGCAGAGGCGGCGCTCTGGACCAAGCTTACCATAAACTGTTGTTACAACGCCCTTTCGGCGCTGACCCGGCAGCCCTATGGCGTGATCAATGCCCAAGCCGGCGCGCAGGACATGATGCGCGCCGTGATGGAGGAATGCCGCGCGGTTGCCGCAGCCTCGGGCGTCGCCCTGCCGGGCGATCTCTGGCAAAAGGTGCTGGACGTGGCAGAGCAGATGGCCGGGCAGCATTCCTCGACCGCGCAGGACATGCGCCGCGGCAAACCGACCGAGATCGACGCGCTGAACGGCGCAGTGGTGCGCAGCGCCGCCGCCCTTGGCCTGCCGGTGCCGCTCAACAACGCGCTTTGGGTGATGGTGAAGCTGGCGGAAAAGGCGCCTAACGCCGCGGCCACGGGTTAGACGCCGAAGAAATCCGGGTCGGCGGCAATCGCATAGGCGCGCTTGATGCTTTCCATATCGTTGAAAAGCTCGGGCATCGCCACCCGGTCCTCCAGCCCCCGCAAGCGGCGGCGAAGCGAGCTTTCATCGAATTTGAAGCCCGTCTCGCAAACGAAGAGTCCCTTGCCATCGCAGGACGGCAGAATGTCATGGGCGTAAAAGCCAGGCCCAAAGGCTGTGCCCAGCCGCGCGCAGACTTCGGTGATTTCCTCTTGGTTCGGCAGAACGGTTTTCGCCATCAGATAGTTGATCAACCCGGGCTGACGCGGTGTATTCTTGGCATGAACCGAAGGATTGCCCTCCTCGACAGGGCGGCACCGCACATAGGTCGCCAGACATTTCCCGCCGACCGTCACCGCTCTCAGACTGACATAATAGGAGGCTCCGCGGAACTCGTGGCGGGTGTCCACAAATTCGGTGTTGAAACGCCCCTCGGGAAGTTCGTCCCCGATCTCGAAAACGCTCACCGCCGCGCCACTGCTGTCGGCGCTGTTCGAAAAGGTGGCGCTGCTGGCGCTGCCTTCCATCCGGCGTGGCGTAGGCACCTTGTGCTTTTCAAACAGATCGGCGCTGGCCGCCTTGTTCTTGATGATCTGGCCGATATCGGGGTGATGCAGCAGACGCAGGTCGGAAAAGACTTCGTGGCAAATCTCGGCCTTGTCCTCCAGTTCGAGGTAGGTTTCCGCCGTGGCATTGCCCTCACTGTAGACCAGTGCCGCCACCGTTCTGTCGCCCGTCTTCAAGGCGGCAATCTCGTCAACGGTCCGCACCGTCCGCACCTCGACCCCCATCCGGGGCAGGATCTGCGCGGCGACCTGAATGAAACGCTCTTGCTTGCCACCGCCGGTAAATCCATCCGCGTCTGTTCCGATGAAAATCAACTGCGCCACGCCACTGCTCCACGAGACCGAGGCGTTCAGAAAAACCCTTTAATGCCTAAAAATCAAGCCTTGATCCCAGAAATCGCCTATCTTCGCGGCACCCGCGGAATCGCCGAGCGGCTCAGCTTGTATTCCGCCGCAGGATGGGCCGGGTGCCCCGCCGTGCGCTGCCAGTAGCCGCGCCCGCCCCGGGCGATCAGGGCTGGCAGGGTCAGCACCAGCCCGCCCAGAAAGCCGCCGGCATGGGCCCAATAGGCCACGCCCCCGGCATCCGACGGGGTAACCGCACCGCTGACCAGTTGCGCGCCGAACCAGAAGCCCAGCACGATCCATGCCGGAATGGGAAAGACCCGGAAGAAGATCAGGAAGATGAACAACACATCGACCCGCGCCTTGGGGAACAGCAGCAGATACCCCCCCATCACCCCGGCAATCGCCCCCGAGGCCCCCACCATCGGCAGGCCCGACCCCGGATCGGCGGCAATCTGCAAGGCGGCGGCCGCCAGCCCCGCCAGCAGATAGAACCCGGCAAAGCGGAGATGGCCAAGCTGATCCTCCATATTGTCGCCGAACAGCCAGAGGAACCACATGTTGCCGATCAGATGCATCCAGCCGCCATGCAGGAACATCGAGGTCACCAGCGTCTCGATCCGCCAGCCCGAGGTCACCACCTGCGGCACCAGCCCCCAGTCGAACAGAAACCGCTGCACCGCCCATTCCGAAGGCAGACCCAGCCAATAGGCCAGAAACACGGCGACATTCACCGCGATCAGCAGCAGCGTCACAAAGGGCCTGCCGCCCGACGGGTTATGGTCGCGGATCGGGAACATGACGCCAGAATGCCGATCCCCCTCGCCCCGTCAAGCACCCCTCGCCACCTCTGGCAGGGCCGGGCGCGAGGGGGAAACGGCTCCCCCGGGGCCAAGGGCAGGTCAGTTGCCGCCGAGCAGCGCCTCCAGCGCCTTGCGCGCCTCGTCGGTCAGCGCCTCTTCGGCGCGGCGGCGTGCGGCATCTTCCAGACTTTCGCCCTCCTGCTGTTCAATGCCCAGCTCATCCTTGAGCTTGGCCTTCGCCTCGGCCTCCAGCGCTGCCGCCTTGGCCTTGGCCGCCGCCTCAAGTGCTGCCTTTTCGTCGGCCAGTTCCTGTTCGGCCAGCGCCTGCAAATCCAGCGCAAAACGCGGTTTGGCCCAGGGGCCGGTGATCATCAGCGGCGCCGTCACCCCGCCCGCCCCCTCGGCATCGGCCAGCGCGGTTGCCTTGATCCGGTAATCCAGATTGCGCGCGCCCAGACCCACCTTGCCCGAACCTGCCGCGGTGACATAGGGCGACACCATCCGCAGGTCATCGTTCTGCAACACCCCGCCCGCCATAGTGAAGGTGCCTGCCAGACTGTCAAAGATCGTCTTTTGTCCCTCGCCGACAAAGCCGGTGTCCAGCGTCCGCAGCATCCCCGCGATGTCGAGCCCCCGCAACTCGCCCTTGCCAAGCGAAAGGGCCCCCGCCCCTTCCAGACTGTGCATGATCGCATCCACCGACGCGCCCGAACCAAGGAACTTCACCCGCAGGTCGCCGGTGCCGATCAGCCGCTCATAACCGCCAAAGTCGCGCAGCATCGGTTGCAGGGCGATGCCGGCAAAGCCCAGATCCCCGCCCACCGACAGGCCCTTGCGGCCGTTCACCACGAATTGCCCCGAAACGACGCCCTCATAGGCGGCTATGCGGCGGATGTCGAAAACCGCCCGCGCCCGGTCGATCGTCAGCATCACCTCCAGCGCGCCGGTTTTCGCCAGCCCCAGATCGGCGCTGTCGGCCACCAGCGCGACCGAGGCATCCAGCGCCCCAAGGCCCGAGGCATCAAGCCGCCCGGTGGGCCAGCCTGCCGCAGCCGCCCCGCCATCCGAACCGCCGCCATGCCCGCCGGTCAGCCCGCGCAGGTCCAGCGCCCCTGCCGTCACCTTGGCCGACAGCTTGGGCCGCGCGCCCGCCGTGGTCAGGTCTGCATCGGCGGTCAGCGTGCTGCCGTCCAGCCCGATCTTGCCGCCGCGCAGGTGAACCGAACCGGCGTCGGTGACTGTCAGCTTGCCCGCAACCGTCACCCTTTCACCGCCCAAACCCTGCGGCAGCGCCGGGGCCGCCACACCTGCCAGCGCCGCCACTTCCTTCAGCGCGGCCAGATCGGCCACCAGATCGCCCTCGCCCGCGACCGGGTTCCATCCGGCGCGGCCCTTGAAACTGGCCTCGGCCGCCCCAGCCGTCAGTTCGGCCTCCAGCGGGCCAACCTTGCCATCCAGAAAACTGCGGAAAGCGCCGATGGTCAGATCGGCGGCAAAGGGCTGCCCATTGCGGCTGGCGGTCAGCCGGAGCGTGGCGGCGCCTTCGTAATCGGGGATGGCCAGTTCGCCGTCCATCGCCGTCAACTCCTCGCGCCGCCCGGCCCGGTGATCGACAAAGCGCAGGCTGCCCCCGGTCACCACGCCCTTGAGCAGGGTGAAGGGTGTGCCAACCCCCGGCGTTTCGGTGGTGACCGTGCCGCCATTGGCGCCGCCGAACACCCAGTTTTCGCGCCCGTCCTTTGCCCGCTCCAGCACGATCTGCGGCCCGACCGCCGTGACGCCGGTGATGCGCACCTCGCCGCCAATCAGGGCCGCCATGTCCACGCTGATGTCCAGCGCCTCGGCCCGCAGCATCGGCCCTTCGTCGGACCAGTCGGCATTGGCAATGGTGACAGGGCCGGTCTTGACCCCCAGCACCGGCCAGATGCTGGGCCTGACCGCACCTTCCAGAGTAAGCTTGCGCCCCGTCAGCGTCTCGAACCGCGCCACGGCCAGCCCGGCAATCTTCTCTGCCGGGATCAGCGCCACCGCCCCGAAGGCCAGCACGACAAGCACCAGCACCCCGCCCAATCCCCGGACAATCCAGCGCATCGCACCCCTCCCGAACACCACTTCCCCAGAGTCTACGCCAGCTTAGGGGCAAGACAAGCATCGCCTCGGTGCGGCGGCAGGCTTTTGCCGTAGGTCGGGGTTCACCCCGACTCTCCGATACCCACGCCGGAGGCGGGGTGAACCCCGACCTACCCCGTTTGCCCCATCCGGCACTTTCCGCTATACCGGCCTGCATGTCGCAAAATCCGCCGCTCCTCCGCCCCGACCTCGCCCGCGCCACGGTTCCCGATGAGCGCCGTTCAGGACAGCCGACCATCGGCATGGTCTCGCTTGGCTGCCCCAAGGCATTGGTGGACAGCGAGCGGATCCTGACGCGGCTGCGGGCCGAAGGCTATGCGATCAGCCCCGATTACAAAGGCGCCGATGCGGTGATCGTGAACACCTGCGGCTTTCTCGACAGTGCCAAGGCCGAAAGCCTTGAGGCGATCGGCGAGGCGTTGCAGGAAAACGGCCGGGTGATCGTGACCGGCTGCCTTGGCGCCGAACCCGAATACA
Organism: Tabrizicola fusiformis; assembly: GCF_013328815.1. Lineage (GTDB taxonomy): Bacteria > Pseudomonadota > Alphaproteobacteria > Rhodobacterales > Rhodobacteraceae > Fuscibacter. Next base: position 80,439 of record NZ_JABUHN010000005.1, on the reverse strand, counting down.
TCACCGGCGCCCATCCCAAGGTTCTGGCCGTCACCGGCCCGCATCAGTATGAGGCGGTTCTGGATGCCGTCCACGGCGCCGTGCCGCCCGCACCCGACCCCTTTATCGACCTGCTTCCGGCTACGGGCGTGCGCCTGACGCCGCGCCATTACAGCTATCTGAAGATTTCCGAAGGCTGCAACCACGCTTGCAAATTCTGCATCATCCCCGACATGCGCGGCAAGCTGGTCTCCCGCCCCGCGCATGCCGTGCTGCGTGAGGCGGAAAAGCTGGTCGAGGCCGGGGTGCGCGAGCTTCTGGTGATTTCGCAGGATACTTCGGCCTATGGGCTGGACCGGCGGCATGACCTGTCCCCGTGGAAGGGCGGTGAGGTGCGGGCGCATATCACCGACCTTGCCCGCGAGATGGGCAAGCTCGGCGCTTGGGTGCGGCTGCATTATGTCTACCCTTATCCGCATGTCCGCGACCTTATTCCCCTGATGGCCGAGGGGCTGGTGCTGCCCTATCTGGACATCCCCTTCCAGCACGCCCATCCCGACACGCTCAAACGCATGGCCCGCCCGGCGGCGGCGGCCAAGACGCTGGACGAAATCGCCGCATGGCGCCGCGCCTGCCCCGATATCACCCTGCGCTCGACCTTCATCGTCGGCTATCCCGGCGAGACCGAGGCCGAGTTCCAGACCCTGCTCGACTGGCTGGACGAGGCGCAACTGGACCGGGTGGGCTGCTTCCAATACGAAAACGTCGCCGGGGCGCGCTCGAACGCCCTGCCCGACCATGTGCCGGAAGAGGTCAAGCAAGACCGCTGGGACCGTTTCATGGCCAAGGCGCAGGCGATTTCCGAGGCAAAGCTGGCCGCCAAGGTGGGTCAGGTGATGCAGGTTATCGTGGATGAGGTGGACGGCGACGGCGCCACCTGCCGCACCAAGGCCGATGCGCCCGAAATCGACGGCAACCTGTTCATCGACGAAGGCTTCGAAGACCTCTCCCCCGGAGATATCGTGACGGTGACCGTAGAAGAGGCCGGCGAATACGACCTTTGGGGGCGGCTCGTCTGACCCGGTTCCCGGCCTGCGGGCGGCCTCTTCACGCGGTGTTTTCCGCCAAGGCTGCGCTGGCGCCCTTCCCTGTCGGTGGATCGCTCTGTATCATGGCGCCAAACGGGGCTGCGGACCGGCCGCGCCCCGGGGATAAGCGCGTCGCAGAACGCGCGCATGAGGTGGTTTGATGGCAGGCAAGGCAACAGTGAAGCGGTTCCTCATCCTCGCGGCGGCAGCGGCGGTTCTGGCGGGCTGTCAGGATGGCGGCGGTCCCTTCGCCTCGAAGGCGCCCAAGGGGGGCACCACCGCGGCCGCGGCCCCCGCCGGGGCAAAATCGGTCAAGCTGGTCGACCGCGATGTCGAGGCGCCCGAGGTATTTCAGGTCACCGACACCGCGCTTTGGGATGGCCGCCCGTCGCTGGGTGGCGTCTGGGTCGCCTCGCCCGATGCCAAAGACCCCGAGCGGGTGATCCTGCGCAACCCGGCCAATGGTAAATTCGTGATCGGCGCCCTTTTCCGGCGCGAGCGGGACAACCCCGGCCCGACCTTGCAGATTTCCTCGGATGCGGCGGCGGCACTTGGCCTTCTGGCCGGGCAGCCCGGCAAGATTTCGGTGACCGCGCTGCGGCGGGAAGAGGCGCCGAGCGCGGCCCCCGATGCCACCAAACCCATTCTTGACGCCGCCGAAACGGTCGAGACCGAAACGCTTGACCCGGTGCCCGGCGCCGCCGCCGCGATTGACCGCGCGACCGGCAAGGCCCCCGCAGGCAAGGCGCCCGCCGCGACGGCCCCGGCCGTCAAAGGGGCCGCCCCGGTTGCCGTCGCTCCGGCCCAGCCGGCCGCGAAACCTGCCGCCCCGGCAAAACCCGCCGCTGGCGGCGGGCTGATCCAGATCGGCATCTTCTCGGTCGAGGCCAATGCCAAACGCGCCGCCGACACGCTGGCCAAGGCGGGCATCACCGCCCAGGTGCGCGAGGAAAAGGCCCAAGGCAAGACCTTCTGGTCGGTCACCGCACCGGGTGACGCCGGGGTTCTGGCCAAGGTCAAGGCCGCCGGCTTTGCCGATGCCTATGTCCTGAAACGCGGCTAGGCCCGCAGTCCGGGCAGTCCCCGGCCCCTGTCTGAAACGGAGAGACCATGTTCCGCTTGTTCGCCATGATCGCGCTTGTGTTGGCCGCGCTGCCCGCCGCCGCCTTCGAGACGCGGGCCACCGCGGCCTGGGTCTATGACGTGACCACCCACACCGTGCTGATGGACAAGAACGGCACGGTTGCGGTGCCGCCCGCCTCGATGTCCAAGCTGATGACGATCAACATGCTGTTCGAGGCGCTGCGCGATGGCCGCGTGCAGATGGACACCACCTTTCCGGTTTCGGCCCGCGCGGTGCAGATGACCAAGGACGGCGGCTCGACCATGTATCTGCAACAGGGCGACCGGCCCACGGTGGACGAGCTGATCCACGGCATGATCGTGAACTCGGGCAATGACGCCTGCGTCGTGGTGGCCGAGGGGCTGGCGGGCACCGAAGAGGCTTTTGCCGCCCAGATGACAGAGCGCGCCCATGCGCTGGGCATGGTGGATTCGACCTTTGCCAATGCCTCGGGCTGGCCAGACCCGCGCCACCGGATGAGCATGAAGGATCTTGGCCTTCTGGCGCAGCGGCTGATCGAGGAGTTCCCCGATTACTACCCCGTCTTTGCCCAGACCGAATTCAACTATAAAAACCGCGCCCCCGCCAATGCCAACAACCGCAACCCCCTGCTGAAACTGGGGATCGGCGCCGATGGCCTGAAGACCGGCCATACGAGCGAGGCGGGCTATGGCCTTGTCGGCAGCGTCAAACAGGGCGAGCGGCGGATCATCTTTGCGGTGACCGGCCTTGCCAGCGACAAGGAACGCGCCGAAGAGGCCGAGCGGATCGCCTCATGGGCCTTTCGCCAATTCGCGCTGAAGACCGTGGCCAAGGCTGACACCCGCCTTGCCGAGGCGGCGGTGTTCATGGGGGCCGCCGATACCGTGGGTCTGGTGCCCGCTGCGGATGTCCGCATCCTGATCCCCGCGCTGGTGCAGGACGGACTCAAGGCCGAGGTGGCCTATACCGGCCCGATCGCGGCGCCGGTGGCCAAGGGCGCCCGTCTGGCCGAACTGGTGATCACCCTGCCGGGCCTGCCGGAACACCGCATTCCGCTGGTGGCCGAAGCGGATGTGCCGCGCGGCGGCTTCGTGACCCGGATGACCACCGCCATCGGCCATCTGCGCGCGACCTATCTGGGCGGCACGGCTCCGGCAAGCTGATGGCCGGGCGGTTCCTGTCCTTTGAAGGCATCGACGGCTCGGGCAAATCCACCCAGGCCCGGCTCTTGGCCGAGGCATTGCAGGGACATGGCCGCGAGGTGGTGCTGACGCGCGAACCGGGCGGCAGCCCGGGGGCCGAGGAAATCCGCCGTCTGGTGCTGGAAGGCGCCACCGACCGCTGGTCAACCGAGACGGAACTGCTGCTTTTCACCGCGGCGCGGCGTGACCATCTGGAAAAGACCATCCGCCCGGCGCTGGCGCGCGGCGCCGTGGTGATCTGCGACCGTTTTGCCGACAGCACGCGGATTTATCAGGGCCTGACCCGGGGTGACCTGCGTCAGACTGTGGACAGCCTGCACGCGCTGATGATCGGGGCGGAACCGGACCTGACCTTTCTGATCGACATCGACGCGGCCGAAGGTCTGGCCCGTGCCACCGCCCGCCCCGGCAAGGAACTGCGGTTCGAGGGCATGGGCCTTGGTCTGCAGGAAAAGGCCCGGGCGGGGTTTCTGGCCCTTGCCGCCGCCTCCCCTGCCCGCTTTCGCGTGATCGCAGGCGCCCGCCCGGCCGAGGCGGTGGCCGCCGATGTGCTGCAACAGGCGCTGGCCCGGCTATGAGCGAGGTCGAAATCCCCGAACCCGACCGGATCGAGGGCGCCCCCCATCCGCGCCAAACCGCGCGGCTGATCGGGCAGGAGGCGGCCGAGGCGGCGTTTCTTGACGCGTGGTCTTCGGGGCGGCTGCATCACGGCTGGCTGATCACCGGGCCGCGCGGGGTGGGCAAGGCAACGCTGGCCTGGAAGATCGCGCGGTTTCTACTCGCCACCCCGCCACAGGAGGGCGGGCTTTTCGCCCCTGCCCCGCCCGAAACGCTGGACATTGCCGAAAGCCATCCCGTCGCGCGCCATGTTGCCGCGCTGACCGAGCCGCGGCTTTTCCTGTTGCGGCGGGCTTGGGACGAAAAGAAGGAAAAGCTGCCCGATGTGATTTCGGTCGATGAAACGCGCCGGCTGAAAAGCTTCTTCGCGCTGTCGGCGGCGGATGGCGGGCACCGGGTGGCCATCGTCGATTCCGTGGACGAGATGAACCCCTCGGCGGCCAATGCGCTCTTGAAACTGCTGGAAGAACCGCCGCCGCGGGTGACGCTGCTTTTGATCTCGCATCAACCGGCGCGGCTGTTGCCCACCATCCGCTCACGCTGCCGCGAATTGCGGCTGGCGCCGCTGGGGCCTGCCGATTTGTCGGATGCGCTGACCCAGGCGGGGGGCGCGGTGGCGCCCGAAGACCGCGTGGCGCTGGCGGAATTGGCGGGCGGATCGGTGGGCGAGGCGTTCCGCATGACCAACACCGGCGGGCTGGACATCTATGCCCGGCTGGTGGGGCTGATGGCAACGCTGCCCCGGCTGGACCGGCCCCGCGCGCTGGCTTTGGCCGAGACCGGCGCCGGGCGCGGCGCCGAGCCGGTGTTCGAACTGATCGTTACACTGATCGACCTGTTCCTTGCCCGGCTGGCGCGGGCGGGCACCCTTGGCCAATTGCCGCCCGAGGCGGCGCCGGGCGAGGGCGAGGTGATCGCGCGGCTGGCGCCGGATTGGGCAGCGGCGCGCGGCTGGGCCGATCTGGCACAGCATCTGGGGCTGCGGGCGCGGCGCGGCAAGGCGGTGAACCTTGACCCTGCCGCCCTTCTCATGGATATGGTTCTGAAGATCGACGAGGCGGCGAACGCGCTGTCGCGTCGGTCCTGAGCCCGCCCACCCCTGCCCGCCGCCGGGGGTTTCACACCCCCGGACCCCCGTGGGATACTTGGGCCAAGATGAACGGGCGGGCGGAAGAGCGTCGTGCCGGACCGGATGAAAGACATGCCCCCCGAGATTGTGGACAGCCACTGCCATCTGGATTTCCCGGATTTCGAAGGCCAGGTTGGCGAGATCATCGCCCGCGCCCGCGCCGCCGGGGTGCGCCGGATGGTGACGATCTGCACCCGGATGCACAACGAACCCAAGGTCCGCGCGCTGGCCGAAGCCTATGAGGGCGTCTTTTATGCTGCGGGCATCCACCCGATGAGCGCGGCGGACAGCCCGCCGATCACCGTGGCGGAACTGGTGGCGCTGGCGCGGCATCCGAAATTCGTCGGCATCGGCGAGACCGGGCTGGACTATCACTATACCGCCGAAAGCGCGGCGGTGCAGAAGACCAGCCTGCGGCTGCATATCGAAGCGGCGCAGGAAACCGGGCTGCCGCTGATCATCCACGCCCGCGCGGCGGATGAGGACATGGCGGCGATCCTTGCCGAAGGCATGGCGGTGCGGCCCTATTCCTGCGTCATGCATTGCTTTTCCTCGGGTGCGGCGCTGGCGCAGGCGGCGCTGGAGATGGGGTTCTATCTGTCGATGTCGGGCATCGCCACCTTCCCCAAATCGGGGGAATTGCGCGACATCTTCGCCGCGGCGCCGCTGGACCGCATCCTGCTGGAAACCGACAGCCCCTATCTTGCGCCGGTGCCCCATCGCGGCAAGCGCAACGAGCCGGCCTATACCGCCTTTACCGCCAAGACCGGCGCGCAGATTTATGGCCTGACCCAGGCGGAATTCGCCGCCGCCACCACGGCGAATTTTGACCGGCTGTTCACCAAGGCCGCGCGCAGGGCGGAGGCGGCCTGAGATGGCGAGCCTGCGCTTTACCATCCTTGGCTGCGGTTCCTCGGGCGGGGTGCCGCGGCTGGGCGGCGATTGGGGCGATTGCGACCCGACCGACCGGCGCAACCGCCGCCGCCGTTGCTCTCTTCTGGTCGAGCGTCTGGCGGGGGAGGCGGTAACGCGGGTGCTGATCGACACCTCGCCCGACATGCGCGACCAGTTGCTGGATGCCGGCGTCGGGCAATTGGACGGGGTGGTCTATACCCATTCCCATGCCGATCATGTCCATGGCATCGACGACCTGCGCCAGATCGTCTTCAACCTGCGCCGGCGCCTGGCCGTCTGGGCCGATGGTCCGACGCAAGAGGCGCTGATTTCCCGCTTTGGCTATGCCTTCGTGCAGCCCGCGGGCAGCCCCTATCCGCCGATCCTTGACCTGCGCAGCATCGACGGGCCGTTCGAGGTGCCGGGGGCGGCGGGGCCGATTGCCTTCCAGCCGTTCCGCGCCGATCACGGATCAATGGATGCCTTGGGCTTCCGCATCGGCGGGCTGGCCTATCTGCCCGATGCCGTGGCAATCCCCGAGGAAAGCTGGCCGCATCTGGCGGGGCTGGACTGCTGGATCGTCGATGCCCTGCGGCGCAAGCCACATCCGACCCATGCCCATCTGGCGATGACGCTGGACTGGATTGCGCGGGCGCGTCCGGCGCGGGCGGTCTTGACCAACATGCATCTGGACATGGATTTCGCCACCTTGCAGGGCGAGCTGGCCAAGGGCATCGAGCCCGCACATGACGGTATGGTCTTGCAGTTCGACAACCTGCCATGAGCGCGCTGATCGACGTTATCCTGCCGGTCTTTCTGGTGATCGGCTTTGGCTATCTGGCCGCCCGCGCCGGGCTGTTTTCCGATTCTGCGGTGGATGGCATCATGCGCTTTGCGCAGAATTTCGCGGTGCCGACGCTTTTGTTCAAATCCATCGCCACGCTGGATTTGTCGGGTGCCTATCACGCCGGACTGCTTTTGAGCTTTTACATCGCGGCCTTTGCCAGTTTCCTTGCCGGACTTGCCGGGGCGCTGCTGATCTTTCGCCGCCCGCTGACCGATGCCGTCGCCATCGCCTTTGCCTGCCTGTTTTCCAACTCGCTGCTCTTGGGCCTGCCGATCACCGAGCGCGCCTATGGCACCGAGGCGCTGGCGGGCAATCTGGCGATCATCTCGATCCATTCACCGATCTTCTACGGTTTTGGCATTGCGATGATGGAATGGGCGCGGGCGCGGGGCCATGGGCTGTCGGCCCCGGCGCTGGGGGCGAAAATCCTGCGGGCCATCTTCTCGCAGCCGCTGGTGCTGGGGCTGACGGCGGGGTTCATCGTCAATCTGTCGGGCATTCCGCTGCCCGGTGCGGTGATGTCTGCGGTTGATATGATGGTGCGGGCGGCGATCCCCACGGCGCTGTTCGGCCTTGGCGGGGTGCTGCTTCGCTACAAGCCCGAGGGCGACCGGGCGACGATTGCGATGATCTGCGGTTGCTCGCTGATCCTGCATCCGGGGCTGGCCTATGTGCTGGGGCGCTGGGGCTTTGGCATCGACACCGCCTCGCTGCGGTCATCGGTGATGACGGCGGCCATGGCGCCGGGGGTCAATGCCTATATGTTCGCGCATCTTTACGGCGTGGCCAAGCGGGTGAACGCCAGCGCCGTGCTGATCGCCACGGCGCTGTCGATGGGCACGATCTGGGTCTGGCTGCACATCCTGCCCTGACGGGTCAGCGAAAGCCCTTGGCGTGGAAGATGAAGCCGAGGAAGTTCAGCAGCACCTGCGCCGCCAGAATCTGCGTCGATTGCGAGGGGTCATAGTCCGGCGCCACCTCGACCAGATCCATGCCCACCACCTCATGCGCGCGGGCGACATGCTGCAACAGCTCCAGCACCTCATAATAGAGGAAGCCGCCGTGGCTTGGCGTGCCGGTGCCCGGCGCGATCGAGGGGCAGAAGCCGTCGATGTCGATGGTCACATAGACCCGCGCGCCTGCCGGAATGCGCTTGGCCACGCCTTCGGCGCCCAAAGCGCGGAACTGGCGCACCGAGAGGATATCATCGCCCATCCGCCGGGCGGCGTCATAGCCGTCCTTGGCGGTGGACGAAACGTTGCGGATGCCGACAGCGGTGATGCCGGTCACATAATCCTTTTCCGCCGCGCGGCGCATTGGGCTGCCATGGCCGACCTTCACGCCATGGCGTTCATCGACGAAATCCAGATGGGCGTCGATCTGTAGGATATGGATCGGCCCCTGCCCCTCAAACGCCTGAATGCAGGGGATATTCACCGAATGATCGCCGCCGATCACCACCGGCAGGGCGCCCGCCTTCAGGATCGCCTCTACCCCCTTGCGGATATTGGCGTGGCTTTTGGCGGTGTCGGTATGGACGATATCGGCATCGCCTATGTCCACGATCCGCACTGATTCCGGCAGATAGGTGCAGTCGTCCTCGTGGTCATAGGCCCCGGCATGGCCAAAGCTGAACAGGGTGGACGCCTCGCGCACCGAACGCGGGCCGAACCGGGCCCCCGCCCGGAACTGGGTGCCAAAGTCAAAAGGCGCGCCCAGCACCGCCACTTCTGCGGCGATCTTGTCCCAGTCCTGCACATAGGGCCGCTTGCCGAAGGTCGCGATTCCGACGAACGGCAGGTTCAGCCGCCCGCTGTCATAGGTGTTGGCCATGGTTACCTCGGGGTGACGCCGCGTAGCCGCTCCGACCGGCGCCGCAAAAGTTCGACTGTTGCCAGAAGCAGCACCGACACGATCACCAGAATCGTCGCCACGGCAAGGATGGCCGGAGAAATCGCCTCACGGATGCCGTTGAACATCTGGCGCGGGATAGTCTGCTGCTCGGGTCCGGCGATGAACAGCACCGCCACCACCTCATCAAACGAGGTGACAAAGGCAAAGAGCGCGCCCGAGATGATGCCCGGCAGGATCAGCGGCATGACCACCTTGAAGAAGGTCACCCGCGGATTGGCACCCAACGAATGCGCCGCCCGGATCAGCGACTGGTCAAAGCCCGACAGCGTGGCGGTGACCGTGATGATGACAAAGGGAATGCCCAGCACTGCGTGGGCGATGATCACCCCAAGGTGCGAATTCACCAGACAGCCCTTGTTCGACAGGAACAGCCCGGCCACAGACCCAAGCGCGGTATCCGGCGGAATGCACGCCTGCGCGTAGAAAAAGCTCATCCCCACCGCGATGATGATGATCGGCACGATCATCGGGCTGATCAGCAGCGCCATGATCAGGCGACGGCCCGGCATTTCCGGCCGGCTCAGGCCAAGTGCTGCAATGGTGCCCAGCGTGGTGGCCAGAATGGTCGCCCAAAGCCCCACCCAGAACGAGTTCTTCGCCGCCTGAATCCAGGTCGAGTTTTCCCAGGCCAGCGCCCACCAGGTGCTGTCACGCGGGGTCTCGGCCGCCGGATGCCCCAGCGTCAAGAGCGTGTCATACCAGCGCAGCGAATAGCCTTCGGGATCGAAGGTCAGCATCTTCTCGGTGAAGGTGAAATAGGGCTCGGCGTTGAAGGACAGCGGAATGACCACAAGGATCGGCGCGATCAGGAAGATGAAGATCAGCCCGCAGATCACCAGATAGGTGTAGTGCCAGACCTTCTCGAGCGGCGAGGCATAGGTGGGAAGCGCCATGATGTTCTCCTTAACCCAGCTTCAGCCGGTCGATGCCGATCAGGCGGTCATAAAGCCAGTAGAGCAGCAGGATGGCGGCCAGCAGCATCGCGGCCAGCGCCGCCGCCAGCGACCAGTTCGATTTCGACATGTGGAAGCTGATCAGGTTGGAAATCAGTTGCCCGTCCGCCCCGCCGACCAGCGCGGGGGTGATGTAGTAGCCCACGGCCAGAATGAAGACCAAGAGCGAGCCGGCAGCGATCCCCGGCAGGGTCTGCGGCAGATAGACCCGGCGGAAGGTGGTCCAGCTTGTGGCGCCAAGGCTGCGGGCGGCGCGGGCATAGCTGGGCGGGATGACCCGCATCACCGAATAAAGCGGCAGCACCATGAAGGGCAGCAGCACATGCGTCATCGCAACGATGGTGCCGGTCATGTTATACATCATCGGCAACCGGCTGTCGTCACTGATAATCCCCATCCAGACCAAGAGGTTGTTCAGTATCCCCTGCTCCTGCAACAGCGCGATCCAGCTTGTCGTCCGCACCAGAAGCGAGGTCCAGAACGGCAGCAGCACCATGATCATCAAGAGCGACGATTTCGACATCGGCAGCACGGCCAGAAGATGCGCGATCGGGAAGGCCAAGAGCAGGCAGATCACCGTGATTATGCCCGAGACGAGGAAGGTCTTGAAGAACAGGTAAAGATAGATCCGTTCCTTGTCGCCGCCCTGCGCCCAGCCGTCATCGGTCAGCTTGCGGTCCGAGGCGACCTTGTAGAATTCGGTGGTGTATTTCGACGAGGCCGATTCCATGCCGCGCCACAGCCGCGGCTCGCCCCAGGCGGCATCGACGGCCAGCAACGCCTCTTTATAGGGCGGGACCAGATCCTTGGCGGCGCGGGCGCCGCCCTTGAACAGGCTGATCGAGCCGGGAACGGTATAGTTGATGCGGGTGCCCGCGATGCCGGTGGATTTTTCCACCTGCATCCGCGCCAGATCCTTCACCAGCGCGGCATAGGCCGCCTCCGGCGGGTTGGCATAGTCAAAACCGGGGTTGGCGGCGAACCATGCGTCAAGCTCGGGAGCCGAGGCGGAGAACCCGTCATGCTCGACCGAACGTTTCAGCATGTAGCCAATGGGGATCAGAAAGGTCAGCAGCACGAACAGCAACAGCGGCAGAACCAGCAGGAACGCCTTGCGGCGGGCGCGGGCCTGCGCCGTGGCCAAGGCTTCTTTCAGCGGGCGACCGTCGGCGGTGGTCAGCATCGCGGTGGTGGCGGCCTCGGACATCCCTCATCCCTCTTTTTGAAGTCCGGGCGCAGGGATATCCCCCGCGCCCGGTGATCGGTCAAAGCCCGATTACTGCGACAGCCAAGCCTGGAAGCGCTCGTTCAGTTCCGCGTCATGATCGACCCAGAAGTCGGACGAGGTTTCCAGAGCGTTGCCCATGTTTTCCGGCGCGGTCGGCAGATGCGGCGCCATCACGGTCTTGCCGTCCTTGAAGATGATCTCGGTCGCCATCGACGATTTGCGCGCCGGGCCATAAGAGATCTGCTGCGCCGAGGCGCGCAGCCCTTCGGTCGAGGTGGCGAAAGCGACGAACTGCATCGCTTCTTCCTTGTTCGGGGCGCCCTTCGGCACGACGAACATTTCGTTTTCATAGATCTGGCCGTCCCAGACGATCTGGAAGGGTTTGCCTTCGTTCATCGCCGCCGCAAAGATACGGCCATTATAGGCGGTGGTCATGGCAACTTCGCCGTCGGCCAGCAGCTGCGGAGCCTGCGAACCGGCTTCCCACCAGACAACATCAGCCTTGATGGTGTCGAGCTTGGCAAAGGCGCGGTCCACACCCTCGGGCGTCGAAAGCACGGCGTAAACTTCCGCAGCCGGAACGCCGTCACCCAGCAGGGCCAGTTCCAGAACCGCCTTGGCGCCCTTCCTCAGGCCGCGCTTGCCGGGGAACTTTTCAAGATCGAAGAAGTCGGCAACCTTGGTCGGACCCTCGGGGAACTTGGTGGTGTCATAGGCAAAGACGTTCGACCAGATATCGGTCGAGACAGCGCATTCGGTCACGGCGCCGGGCAGGAAGTCATCCGCCGCCGGGGTGCCATCGGCACCGGCGGGCAGCGAGGCGATGTCGATCGGCTCCAGCACACCTTCGTCGCACAGACGGATACCGTCGGCATATTCGACCGAGGCGACATCAACCGTGACGTTGCCAGCTTCGACCATTGCCTTGATCGCCGGAGCGGGGTTGTCGCTGTCGGTCATCGTGGTCTTGATGCCGGTCGCGGCCATGAACGGTTTGACGAAGGCTTCGGTCTGGGCCTCGCCATAGGCGCCGCCCCACGACATCACCGTCACGTCGGCCTGGGCGGAAAAGCCCATGGTCGCAAGCGCGGTAGAAAGAACGAGAAGTTTCTTCATTATAGGCTCCCTGTTTTGGTTGTTCCGGTCTTCCGCCGCCCTTCTGCAGAACGGGCGGCCCCTTTGCGGGGTCTTACATGGGATCGAGTGCGCGGGCGTCCTGGGGATGCCAGCCCACCTTGATCTTCTGTCCCTGAGCCAGCCGGGTCTGGCCAAGGGTATTTCGCATCTTCATCACGAAATCGCTCGATCCTGCCACTTTCAGCACGACCCGAAGGATATCGCCCATGTAGATGATCTCGACGACTTCCGCGTCGATGGTATGAATGCCCGCAGGCATCATCTCGGGCTTGAACTCCACCCGCTCGGGGCGGATCGAGACCAGCGTCTTCTGGCCCTTCTCGCGGATGTTGACCGGGGTGGCGTCAATCAGCTCGCCCGTGGCCAGACGCACCAGCGCCTTGTCGCCCGAAAGCTCTTCGACCACGCCGGGCAGCTTGTTGTTTTCGCCGATGAACTGCGCGACAAAGCTGTTGTCGGGCCGCTCATACAGGTCGGCGGGCGGGGCAAGCTGCTGGATGCGGCCATCGTTGAACACCGCAACCCGGTCGGACATGGTCAAGGCTTCGCCCTGATCATGGGTCACATAAACCACCGTGATGCCCAGATTTTCGTGCAGGTGCTTGATTTCAAACTGCATATGTTCGCGCAGCTGCTTGTCCAGCGCGCCAAGCGGTTCATCCATCAGCACCAGCGAGGGATCGAACACCAGCGCCCGGGCCAGCGCGATACGCTGCTGCTGGCCGCCCGAAAGCTGCGCGGGGCGGCGGTTGATGAAGGAATACATCTGCACCATGTCCAGCGCGCGCTTGATCTTGGCCTCGCGCTCGGACTTGCCCATGCCGCGCACTTCCAGCGGGAAGGCCAGATTCTCGCCCACGGTCATGTGGGGGAATAGGGCATAATTCTGAAACACCATGCCGATGCCGCGTTTGTGCGGCGGCACCTGATTGATCGGGCGGCCGTCCAGCCGGATCTCGCCATTGGTGGCGGTCTCGAACCCGGCCAGCATCATCAGGCAGGTGGTCTTGCCCGATCCGGATGGCCCCAGCATCGTCAGGAACTCGCCCTTGCCGATGGTCAGGTTCAGATCCTTCACGACCAGCGAAACGCCGTCATAGCTTTTCTGAACATGCTCGAAGGCGACGAATGCGTCGTCCTGGCCCGTTGATGCCACGCCGTTCTCCCTGTGTTGCGGCAGTCGTTGATCGCTGCCCTTGGTGCAGACTTAAGCGGATGCCGAAGGTCAAGGCAATGCCGCTGTCTGTCTTGAATCGTTCACATGGACAAAGCGTCAGGATCGGGCTTTTTGCGCCGCATTTGCTGCCCAGAACGGCATCCGCGGAAAGAATCATCACGGATTTTGCTGCGGTGCAGCGGTCGGCACTGAGAGACGGAGAGTCGGATTTCATCCATGCATGGCGGAAATCCGATAGAATCATGCCGCGAGGCGGCGAAAGCCCCTGCCAATGGTGACCGTCACCGGCAGGCCCAGAGCAAGCCGCGCAGCAGGATCCTGCGCATCTGGGGATGATCGAATTCCTGCGGCCCGTGGCCCAGCGCACTGACAAAAACCCGGCCCAGACCGAAGGGCTTTTTCCAGACCACCGGCATCGCCACCCCTTCCAGCCACGGATAGGGCGCGGCGGTGAAACGGGTCGTGGCCAGAACCGTGACCGCCGGGTCCATATGCATGTAATACTGCTCCGACCGATAGTCGAAGTCGCCGATCCCCTCGGTGATCGGATCGCCCCCTGCGGCAATCGTCACCCTGTAGCGGCAGATCGCCCCCGGCTCGGCCACATAGCTGCCGCCCGCGATAAAGCGGAAGCGATCACTGTTGCGGAAGGCGTCGATCATGCCGCCGTGAAAGCCGCCAAGACCCACGCCGCCCGCGACCGCTGCCCAGATCCGCTTGGCGGTCGGCACCGAAATCTCGCCCACCGTCCAGTTCGGCACGATGAGGTCATAACCCGCCAAATCCTCGTCATCATAGGCATCCAGCGTCAGGCGATGCCGCACCGTCATGCCCTCGGCCTCAAGCAGCCCGCGCAGGATTTCACCGCAGGCTTCCGGCTGATGCGGGGCATATCCGCCCGAGACGATCAATGCGCGCTTCATCGCAGCCTCAAATATTGTTGACTTCAACACAACATATGTTGTTTTAAATGATCATGCAAGGCCACGCGCCACCCACAAGGAGTTTGCCATGTCCACCCAACCGCAACGTGCCCGCCTGAACCATGTCAGCATCCCGGCCCGCGACCTTGAAGAATCCGCGGCCTTCTTTCAGGAGGTTCTGGGCTGCCGCCGCCTGCCCGCGCCGAATTTCGGCTTTCCGGTCTGCTGGCTGGCCCTGGGGGAGTTGCAATTGCATCTGCAACAGGTCGGGCCTGAATCCGATGTGCAGACCTATCAGCATTTCGCCGTCTCGGTCAGCGATTTTGCCGCCGCATACCGAGCGCTCAAGGCCCGCGGCGCGTTCGAGGAGGGCACCCGCTATGCCGACCTCTGGCTGCTCCCCTCGGGGGAATTGCAGATGTTCGCCCGCGACCCGTCAGGCAATCTGTTTGAAATCGACTGCCCCGATGCGCCCAGCGCGCTGGACCTGTCGCAGTTCAGCCCCGCCCCCCGCCGTCTGGACGAAGATCAGCCGCAGGCGGCCGAGCATCTGGCCGCCACGCTCTTTTTGCCGGGTGGGCTGCACATGGGCCGCTAGGCCCTAAAGCTCATCCTGCGCGATGATGCGGGTATCCAGCTCCAGAACCGAGCGGATCAGAAACTCCATCCGCCCCGGCACGGCATTCATCAGCGCGGTCACGCTGGTAATGCCGATCGAGGCGGTGGGCTGCCCGATCGCGTCGAACAAGGGCCGAGCAACACAGGTCAGCCCCTCATGCGTTTCGTTCACATCCGTCGCATAGCCGCGCTGCCGCGTCAGCGCCATTTCGGCACGCAGCGTATCGGCATCGGTGATGGTGTTGTCGGTGAAGCGGGTGAAGGTCAGCTCCGAGATCAGCTTTTCCTGACGGTCCGGCGGCAGAAAGGCCAGAATCGCCTTACCCACCGCCGAGCTGTGCAGCGGCTCCAGCACGCCGATGGCATGGCGGATCGAGATCAGCGAATCCGACTGCGCGAAATCCGCCAGCAACACCCGGCCATTGACGAAGAGGCCAAGATGCGCCGTCTGCTGCGTCACCCCGGCCAGCCGCTGCAACTGGTCATGGAAGGCGTCGATCAGCTTGGTCTTCTCACGCAGCCGGGCGGCCCAGTAATACATCCGCCCGCCGACATCATATTCCTTGGTCACCGGGTCTTTGCGCAGAAAGCCGCGAAATTCCAGCGTTTGCAGAAAGCGGAAGGCCGAAGCGCGGTCGATGTCGAACTTGCGGAAGATATCGGCCAGCTTCAGGGGCGCGGGCGATTCAATGAACTCGCCCAGAATACGCAGGCCCTTGTCCAGACTCTGGATATGGCCTGCCGGCGCTTCCCCGTCATTTCCCGGCACCTGCACATCCATCACGTCACCCATTCGTTTGATCATTCCTCAACGAAATAGCAGTTTTCCGGGCGGGGGTCAAATCTCCCCGTCCGGCCCGCCCAAGAGGAGCCGCCATGCCGGACCATGCACCCCAAGCCGAAGCCAATCTGCGCCAGAGCGGGCTGACCCTGCCCTCCGCACCGCGCCCCGCCGGCCATTACAGCGCGACACGGCTGGTCGATGGCTGGCTTTACACCTCGGGCGCGCTGCCCTGGAACGCGGGCGAAATCCTGTACCCTGGGCAGCTTGGCCGCGCGGTTTCGGTTGATCAGGGGCGGGCCGCGGCGCGGGCCGCGGCGCTGAACCTGCTGGCCATGGTCCGCGATGCCTGCGACGGCGATCTGGACCGGGTATCGGCCTGTGTCCGGCTGACCTGCACGCTGGCCTGCACCGCGGATTTCCACGACCACCCCCGGGTGATCGACCCGGCATCGGACCTGATCTGCACCATTCTCGGCACCGAAACGGGCCGCCATGCGCGTCTTGCGCTGGCGGCCCCGGCGCTGCCCTTCGGCGCGCCCATTCAGATCGAGGGGGTGTTCCGGCTGCGGCCCGCCTAGCGCACCGCGCCCCGCCGCACCATCACCACCACCGCCAGCGTCGCCACCGCCAGCATCACCGTCGAGACCACTGCAATCGTCGGGTCAATCTGGTCGCGCAGCGACGCAAACATCACCTTGGGCAGCGTCGCATTGTCACCGCCCGAGACGAACATCGACAGCACCACCTCATCCAGCGAGGTGACAAAGGCCAGCAGGGCCGAGGCCATGATCGACCCGCGCAACTGCGGAATGACCACCCGCGCCCAGACCTGCACCCCGCTGGCGCCCAGACTGCGCGCCGCCTTTTCCTGAGCAAAGTCGAACTGGCTGAAGGCCGCCGTCATCACCACAAAGACCACCGGAATGGCCAGCGCCACATGGCCCAGCACCAGCCCCGCCATGGTGCCCAGCATCCCCGCCCGCGCCAACACAAAGAACATGCCGACCGCAATCAGGATCGCCGGGATCACCGCCGGCAGCACGATCAGCCCGCCCACCAGCATCCGCATCCGCCGGCCGAGCTGCATCACCCCGTAGGCAGCCAGCACCCCGATCGGCACCGCAATCAGCGTCGTCAGCACCGCCGCAATGGCCGAGGCGCGTGCCGCACTGGTCCAGGTGATCGACCCGGCAAAGTTGCGATACCAGCGCAGCGAATACTCCTGCGGCGGGAATTGCAGGAACTCGCCCGCCGAAAACGACATTGGCACCACGATAAAGGACGGCGCCGCCAGAAACGCCACCAAGAGCAGGGCCAGCCCCCATTTAAGCCCGGTCATCAGGGGGCTGTGCTGAAATCCGTCAAGCATGGTCCTGCCCTTTCCGCGCGCCAAGGATCAGCCGCTGCGCCATCAGCCCCAGCGCCAGCAAGGCTCCGGTGAACAGCAGCAACAGCACGCCCAGCGCACTCGCCGCGCCCCAGTTGGAGAAGTTTGACAGGCTCCGCGCAATCCGCATCGAGATCACCTGCACATTGCCGCCGCCCAGAATGGCCGGGGTGACATAGAAACCAAGGCTCATCACAAAGACGAGGATCGCCCCCGCGATGATCCCCGGCGCCGCGAGCGGCAGGAAAACCCGCCGCATCGTCAGCCCCCAGCTTGCCCCCATGCTCGCCGCTGCCCGTATCATGCCGGGGTCAATGTTACGCATCGCGCCCAGCACCGGCAGGATGAAGATGGGCAGCATGATATGGGTCATGCCCAGCACAGTGGAAAACCAGTTGAACGCCAGATCCAGCGGCGCCTCGGTCAGCCCCATGTCGATCAGCGCGGTGTTGATCAGCCCGTTGCGCTGCAACAGCACCAGCCACGCATAGGCCCGTACCAGAAGCGAGGTCCAGAACGGCAGCAGCACCGCCGCCACGAACAGCCCCGCCACCCGCGGCGGCAGGCTGTTGACAAAGGCCGCGAAGGGCACGCCGATCCCCACGCAGGCCAGCACGGTCAGCAGGCTGACTTCAAACGTGGTGATAAATATCCGCCCATAGCTCGCGCCCGACGACACCCGTTCGTAATTCTCCCAGCTCAGGCTGCCGTCATTGCCGAAGGCCGACAGATAGAACAGCCAGCCGCAGGGGATCAGCACACAGAGCGCCACCACGATCAGGCAGGGCAGTGCCAGCGCAAAGGCCAAAGCCCGCTCCACCCGCGCGTCGCGGGCAAGTTCGGTCTGGTTTTCGCCAAGGGGAAGTGCCGCGCTCATGCCTCCTCCGCCAGAAAATGCAGCCGGTCGGCGGGCAGCCAAAGCGCAATTTCGGCCCCGGGCGCCAGCCGTGCCACCTGATCGCTGAACTGCCGCTGGGCGCGCACGTCAATCGCCGTGCCATCCGCCAGCCGCACCCGGATCAGCCAGCTATCGCCCTGAAACACCAGATTCTGCACCTTGCCGGAGACTTGCACAGGTGCCGCATCGCCGCCGGGCGGGGTCAGGCAGAAATCCTCGCTGCGGATCACGGCCCGGGGCCTGCCCGCCGCCAAGGCGCCCACCACCGCCGCGGGGGCAAGCGCCCCCACCGGCAGGATCGCCGCCTCCCCGATGAAGCGGGCGACGAAAGAGGTCTGCGGACGGCGATAGATCACCTCGGGCGTGTCGATCTGCACGATCCGCCCCTGATCCATCACCGCAATCCGGTCGGCAATGGTCAGCGCCTCGCGCTGGTCATGGGTCACATACAGCGTGGTGATCCGCAGCTTGTCATGCAACTCGCGGATTTCGATCTGCATTTCCTCGCGCAGCGATTTGTCCAGCGCCGAAAGCGGCTCATCCATCAAAAGGATCTGCGGCTCGAACACGATGGCACGGGCCAGCGCCACGCGCTGCCGCTGCCCGCCCGACAGGGCACCGATCTGCCGCCCGCCGAAACCGTCAAGCTTGACCGTGCGCAGCGCCGCTTCGGCCCGCTCGCGCGCCTCTGCCGGGCGCAGTTTGCGCACCTGCAAGGGGAAGGCGACATTTTCCAGCACCGTCATATGCGGAAAGAGGGCGTAATTCTGAAACACCACGCCAAAGCCGCGCTTGGCCGCAGGCTCCCGCACAATATCGCGGCCGCCAAAGACGATCCGCCCGCTGTCGGGCCGCGAGAACCCGGCGACGGCCATCAGAAGCGTGCTCTTGCCCGACCCCGAGGGGCCCAGAATGGCAATGAACTCGCCGGGGCGCACCGACAGGTCCACCGCATCCAGCGCGCGGAACGAGCCATAGGATTTGCACAGCGCCTCGATCTCGACGGCTGCGGTTCTAGCCCCGCCAGTCTCTGGCGGGGCTACGGTCGAAAGGGCGATTACCGTCATCTGGTCCTGCAGTCTTTATTGCGTCATCATGTCTTCGAACATCTGCTGGATGCGGTCATTGTTGGCCGCCCACCAGGTGATGTCCTGCACGATCATCGAGCCGGAATTTTGCGGGCTGGTCGGCAGCACCGCCGCCACCTCGGGCGCGATCAGTCCGGTGTCGAAGGCCGCCTTGTTCATCGGACCATAGGCGACATAGCCGGTCAATGCCGCCTGCGCCTTGGCCGCCGACATCAGGTTGATCAGCTTCATCGCCTCTTCCTTGTGCTGCGAGGCCGCCGGAATGGCAAAGCAGTCATAGGCCAGAATGCCCTGATTATAGGTGAATTCCACCGGGCCGCCGTTGGCCTTGGCGGTCTGGAACCGCCCGTTCCAGCCGGTGGTCATGTCCACCTCGCCGTCCAGCATCAACTGGCCATGCTGCGCGCCCGAATTCCACCAGACCGCGATTTCCGGCTTCAGCTCGGCAATCCGGTCAATCGCGCGCTGCATCCCCTCTTCTGTGGCCAGCACGGTATAGAGGTCCGCCGGGGCCACGCCCTGCGACAGCAGCGCCATTTCCACCTGCGCCTCGGCATCGGCCCGCATCGCCCGGCGGCCCGGGAAAGCCTCGGTATCCCAGAAATCGGCCCAGCTGGCGGGGGCCTTGTCGGGATAGGTCTTGGTGTTCCAGGCCATCACGGCGGCATAACCATAGATGCCGATGCAATAGGGGGTGGCGGCACCTTCGACGAAATCCTTGGCGTCGATCACGTTGTAGTCGAGCGGCGCCAGCATCCCTTCATTCGCCGCGATGGCCGACTGATAGCCGCTCATCACGATGATATCGGTGCTCACCGCATTCGCCCCCACCTGCAACCGCAGCGCGTCCAGCGAGTTGTCCGAGGTCTCGATCTTGACCTCATAGCCCAGTTCGGCCGCAGCCGGCCCCCACAGCACGGCATTGCCGCCCTCCAGAACCGCACCGCCGGGGGTATTCAGCGTCAGCGTCACACCCTCGGCCCAGACGGCCCCGCCCGCGGCCACAAGCCCGGCAGCCATAACCAGTGTTCTCATCTCTGTCTCCCATGTCGATGCGCCGGTTTTCAGCGCGGTTTATTGTTGAGTTCGCAACACAGCAATGAGACTGCGACCGATTCCAGCCGATGTCAACCGGTTTTGATCGCATAGAACAATACTTGTATCTCATATCACAATATCACTTGAACCAGCCGCCACACACGGTTACTCCGGTTGCAGGCAGAACGCGGAGACGCTCGCACGATGAAACTTGTAAACCTTGCCTTCCGGGTGGCCCGCATTGCCGAGGCCGAAGCGATGGTGGCCAACACCCCCGGCTGGCGCTGGCGGGCGATGCACCAGATTGGCGAAGACCGCTTTCTCGAAGCCGAATTCGGCGGCGTGAAGGTCAACTTCTTTGAGGTGGCCCTTTATGACCGGCCCGGCAGCCCCCCCGCGCCCGGCTTTCTTCATGCCAGCTATGGCGTCCCCGATCTGGCCGCGATGCTGGCCAACCCGGCCTGGGCCGGGGCGCTGATACACCCGCCCCAGCGCATCAGCGGCGGCTTCGGCACCCGCGATATCGCCTTTTTCGAACCCCTTCCCGGCTGCCGGATCGAGTTGATGGAGCAACAGGATGACTGAGACCGCCTTTGAAACCTTCCGCCGCGCCGGAAGCGCCACCGTGCACGAAGCCTATGGCCGCAAGGGCGATGTCTCCCCCGCCATCCGCGCCATCTGCCCCGGCCTTGCCGTGGCGGGCCCCGCCCTCACCGCGATCTGCGCCCGGGGCGACAATCTGGCCATCCACCGCGCGATTGCCGAGGCCGAGCCGGGCGGCGGGCAGGTTCTGGTCGCCATCGGCCATGGCGAGGCTTGCGGCTATCTGGGCGACATTCTGGCCGAGGCCGCGCTGCAACGCGGGCTGGCCGGGGTGGTGATTGACGGGTTCTGCCGCGATGCCGCCGAGTTGCGCCGCATGGGCTTTCCCGTCTGGTCGCGCGGATTGGCGATCCGCGGCGCCACCAAGACCGCCCCGGGCACGCTGGGCCAGACCGTGCAATTCGGCGGCTGCCCGGTCAGCCCGGGCGATCTGGTGGTGGCCGATGATGACGGCATCTGCATCGTGCCCCGCGCCGAAATCGACAGCGTGCTGGCCGGAACCCGGGCAAGACTGGCGCAGGAACAGGCGCTGCGCCGCGATCTGGCGGCGGGGGCCTTGACGCTCGACCTGCTCGACCTGCGCAAGTATCTCTGACCTCTGCGGCCAAGGAACCATCATGACCAACACCCGCCCTGAACCCACCGATGCCGGACGCTATGATTTCATCGTCATCGGCTCCGGCTCGGCCGGCAGCGTGCTGGCTGCCCGGCTGAGTGAATCCGGCCGCCACAGCGTCCTCCTGCTGGAAGCCGGGCCTGACGACAGCAGCCTGTGGTTCCGCCTGCCGATGGGCTTTGCCAAACTCTACGCCAATCCGCGCTACAACTGGATGTATGACAGCGCCCGCGAACCGGCGCTGAACGGGCGCAGCCTGTATCAGCCGCGCGGCAAGGTGCTGGGCGGCTCCTCCTCGATCAACGGCATGATGTATGTGCGCGGCAACGCCCTCGACTTTGACGACTGGGCGGCGCAGGGTTGCACCGGCTGGTCCTATGACGAGGTGCTGCCCTATTTCCGAAAGGCCGAGGATCAGGCCCGCGGCGCCGACCAATGGCATGGCATCGGCGGACCGCTGAAAGTGTCCGACCAGTCCCGGCCCGAACTGGCCGAGGCCGCCTGCGCCGCCGCGCGTCAGGCCGGGCTGCCCGACAATCCCGATTTCAACGGCGCCACGCAGGACGGCTTCGGCTATTACCAGATGAACACCCACAAGGGCCAACGCTGGAGTGCTGCGCGCGGCTATCTCTGGCCCGCCCGCAACCGGCCCAACCTGCGGATATTGACCGAGGCCATCGCCCGCAGGCTGATCATCAGCGAAGGCCGCGTCACCGGCGTTGCATTCGACAGGGCGGGCCAGCCGCATCTTGCCCATGCGGGCGAGGTGATTGTGGCCGCAGGGGCCATCGCCTCGCCCCAGCTTCTGCTGCAATCGGGCATCGGTCCGGCGGAAGAGTTGCGCACCCTTGGCATCGCGCCCGTGCTGGACGCGCCCGAGGTGGGCCGCAATCTGCAGGACCATACCTGCGTGCAACTGATGTTCCGCTGCACCAGACCGATTACGGTCAACGACCTTGCCAACAACTGGCTGCGCGGCGCCTGGGCCGGGGCGCAATATGTCTTTGGCCGCCGGGGATATTTCTCGGAAACCGGCATCTATGTCGGCGGCTTTGCCCGATCCGATGCCACGCAGGACCGCCCCGATATCCAGATGGCCCTTGCCGCATGGAGCGTGGCGGAGCGTTCGGCATCGGGCGCCCGCGCCCATCCGTTTTCGGGCTTCAGCTTCAGCCCCGAACATGTGAACCCCGACGCACGCGGCACGGTGCGGCTGACCACGCCGGATGGCCGACCCGAGATCCGCTTCAACTTCTTCCAGACCGATTATGACATCCGCGCCATGACCTTCGGCATCCGTCTGATCCGCAGCATCTGCGAACAGCCTGCCCTGCGTCCCTATATCGCCAGCGAGTTGCAGCCCGGCGCCGATGTGCGCTCGGACGATGAAATCCTGCAATTCATCCGCGACAAGGCCGGGTCCGACATCCATGCCGTGGGCACCTGCCGGATGGGTGGCGATGCGGCCTCGGTGCTTGACCCGCGGCTGCGGCTGCGCGGGCTGGCCGGGCTGCGGGTGGTCGATGCCTCGGTCATGCCGCGGGTCGTGCGCGGCAACACCCATGCCGCCGTGGTGATGATCGCCGAAAAGGCCGCCGACATGATTCTTGCCGATGCAAGCTGATCGCCCCGCCGGGCTGGACCTGTCGAACTGGGATCGCGCGCCCTTCAACCGCTGGTCCTATCAGCATCTGGCCGAGATTGTTCCAGTGGCGCCCATCGCCTGCGCCGCCACGCCGCTGCCGCTGCCCGAGGCGCCCGCGCAAGCCGCGCTTGATCAGGTCAACCTTCCCTTGCCGGGCAATTCCACCGCCGCCCGGCTTCTGGCCGGTTCATGGACCGACGGGCTGATCGCACTGCATCGCGGACAGGTGGTTTGCAGCCACTACGAAAACGGCCTGCGCCCCGACACGCCGCATCTGACGCAATCGGTGTCAAAATCGGTCGTCGGCGCTGTGGCCGGCGTGTTGCATGGCGCGGGGGATCTGGACCTGAACCGCAGCGTGGCCGCCTATGTCCCCGATTTCGCCGGCAGCGCCTATGCCGCGGTCACGATCCGCCAGTTGCTCGACATGACCAGCGGTGTCGATTTCCCCGAAGATGCGCCTGATCCCGCCTCGGGCATCGGCTTGATGGACATTGCCGTGGGGTGGAAACCGGCCCCGCCCGGAACCTCTGCCCCGCGCAGCCTGCGCACCCTGATCCGCAGCCTGCGCCACCAGACCCGCCCCCACGGCGCCGAATTCGAATACCGCTCGATGGAGACCGAGGTCTTGGGTTTCTGCCTCGAAGCCGCCGCCAGCGCGCCCCTGCCGCAACTGGTGTCAGACCTGATCTGGCAACCGATGGGCGCCGCCCACCCTGCCAGCTTTGGCCTTGACCCCGAAGGCGCCACCATCGCCGATGGCGCGCTGTCGGCCACGCTGCCCGATCTGGCCCGTTTTGGCCTGATCTTCGCGCAGGAAGGCGCCGCGAATGGCCGTCAGATCGTTCCGGCGGACTGGGTGGCGCAGACCCGGCAGGGTGACGCCAGCCGCTTTCCCGCCCGCTACCGCGCCGACCGCCCGAACGGGGCCTATCGCAACCAGTTCTGGATCGAGGATACCGCCCGCCCCGTCACCCTCGCCCTTGGAGTCTATGGCCAGATGATCTTCATCGACCCGGCGCGCGATTTCGTCGGCGTCAAGCTTTCAACCTGGCCGATGGCACTGAACCCCGCCTTGCGGCTGCAAACGCAATGCCTGATGCACAGCCTTGCCCGGGCCTGCGGGCCGCAGGCGAACTGAGGACAATCTGATTCGCCCATGCGCGCGGCGAGCCGGACAATCGCAGAAAAGAAAAAGCCCCGGCAGGACCGGGGCTTTTCTTCAAAGTGGTGCGGATGAAAAGACTCGAACTTTCACTCCGGTTAAGGAACAGCGACCTCAACGCTGCGCGTCTACCAATTCCGCCACATCCGCCCATCTGATGCCGGGTTGCCCCGACTGGCGGCTGTGTAGCGATTGCGCGGCGGGAAGAAAAGGGGGATTTTTGCGGGCCGCGCAGGGGCGTTGCATTCCGTCCCCGCCCGCGCCATCTCTGGGGTGACGAACAGGCAGGGGCGCGCGATGTGCAAGGTGGAATGGCAGGTGCTGCCGGGGCTGCGGCCCTATGACGAAACCCTTGCCGCGATGGAGGCGCGCGCCGCTGCCATCGCCGCCGGAACCGCGCCCGAAGCGGTCTGGCTGCTGGAACATCCGCCGCTTTACACCGCCGGCACCAGCGCGCGGGCCGAAGACCTGACCGATCCCGACCGCTTTCCGGTGTTCGAGGCAGGGCGCGGCGGGCAATATACCTACCATGGCCCGGGCCAGCGCATCGCCTATACCATGCTGAACCTGAACGAGCGCGGCCGCGACGTGCGCCAGTTCGTCTGCGCGCTGGAAAACTGGGTGATCTGGACGCTGGCGGAATTCAACGTCAAGGGAGAGCGGCGGGCAGGCCGCGTCGGTGTCTGGGTGGTGCGCCCCGACAAGGCGCCCAACCCCGACGGCACCCCGCGCGAAGACAAGATCGCCGCCATCGGCGTGAAGCTGCGCCGCTGGGTGTCGTTCCACGGCATCTCGATCAACGTCGAGCCGGACCTGACGCATTTCGGCGGCATCGTGCCCTGCGGCATCCGCGAACATGGGGTGACCAGCCTTGTGGACCTTGGCCTGCCGGTCACGATAGCCGATCTTGACGCCGCCCTTGCCGCGACCTTTTCCCGCGCCTTTCCGGGCTGAACATGCCCCGCAGATGCCTTGATATTGCATATCAGGCCCGTCACTGTCCAAGTCAGACGCGCTGGACGCGACTCGCGGGTCGCACATCATCGAGGAAGATATGAAGAAGCTAGCCCTGACAGCCCTGCTTGTCGCCGTCGCCGCCCCCGCCATGGCCGACGAGAAGGTCTTCAACAAATGCAAGGCGTGCCACTCGGTGATCGCCGCAGATGGCACCGAGGTCGTCAAGGGCGGCAAGACCGGCCCGAATCTGTTCGGCGTGATCGGCCGCCCGGTGGCCTCGGTTGCCGATTATGACTATGGCGACTCGATCAAGGCCGTCGGCGCTTCGGGCAAAGTCTGGGACGAGGCATCGCTGGTCACCTATATCGCCGATCCCTCGGCCTGGCTGGCCGCCAATGGCGCCGGCGAAGGGGCCAAGTCGAAAATGACCTTCAAGCTGGCCAAGGACGGCGAAGAGATCGCAGCCTGGCTTGCCACGCAGAAGTAACCGGCAGAGATGCCGCAGCGGGGGCGGCCTTCGGGCCGCCCTTTTCGTTGCGCATCCGCTTGCCCCCTGCGACACGAATTGTTGATCCAGATCAAACTAGATGATTGCCTGCCCCTGCCCCGCCCTTTAAAGCTGGCTGCAATGACGCGCTCGGGAAAGATTCCGGCGCGCCCAATGGGATGCAACGTAACGGGAGACGCCAATGGCCGACGCAGCCATCCATGGCCACGACCATGACCAAAAAGGGTTCTTCACCCGCTGGTTCATGTCGACGAACCACAAGGATATCGGGATCCTCTATCTGTTCACCGGGGGCCTTGTCGGCCTGATCTCGGTGATCTTCACGGTCTACATGCGGCTGGAGCTGATGAACCCCGGCGTGCAATACATGTGTGCCGAGGGGATGCGCCTTGTGGCCGATGCGGCCCGTGAATGCACGCCCAACGGCCACGTCTGGAACGTGACGGTGACGGCCCACGGCATCCTGATGATGTTCTTCGTGGTCATTCCGGCGCTCTTCGGCGGCTTCGGCAACTATTTCATGCCGTTGCAGATCGGGGCGCCGGACATGGCTTTCCCGCGCATGAACAACCTTTCCTACTGGATGTATGTCGCGGGCACCTCGCTGGCCGTGGCGTCGGTCGTGTCGCCGGGCGGCAATGACCAACTGGGGTCGGGCGTGGGCTGGGTTCTCTATCCGCCGCTGTCCACCTCGGAGGCCGGCTATTCGATGGACCTGGCGATCTTCGCCGTTCACCTGTCGGGCGCTTCGTCGATCCTTGGCGCGATCAACATGATCACCACCTTCCTGAACATGCGTGCCCCCGGCATGACCCTGCACAAGGTGCCGCTGTTCGGCTGGTCGATCTTCGTGACCTCCTGGCTGATCCTCTTGTCGCTGCCCGTGCTGGCCGGCGCCATCACCATGCTGCTGACCGACCGCAACTTCGGCACCACCTTCTTCCAGCCCTCGGGCGGCGGTGACCCGATCCTGTATCAGCACATCCTGTGGTTCTTCGGCCACCCCGAAGTGTATATCATCGTGATCCCGGCCTTCGGCATCATCAGCCAGGTCATCTCGACCTTCTCGCGCAAGCCGATCTTCGGTTACCTGCCGATGGTCTATGCGATGGTCGCCATCGGGGTGCTGGGCTTCGTCGTCTGGGCGCACCACATGTATACGGTCGGCATGTCGCTGACCCAGCAAAGCTACTTCATGCTGGCCACCATGGTCATCGCGGTGCCGACCGGCATCAAGGTGTTCTCGTGGATCGCCACGATGTGGGGCGGCTCGATCGAGTTCAAGACGCCGATGCTCTGGGCCTTCGGCTTCCTGTTCCTCTTCACCGTGGGCGGCGTGACCGGCATCGTCCTGAGCCAGGCCCCCGTGGACCGCGCCTATCACGACACCTATTATGTCGTGGCGCACTTCCACTATGTGATGAGCCTGGGCGCCGTCTTCGGCATCTTCGCGGGCATCTACTTCTGGATCGGCAAGATGTCGGGCCGGCAATACCCGGAATGGGCGGGCAAGGTTCACTTCTTTGCCATGTTCATCGGCTCGAACCTGACCTTCTTCCCGCAGCACTTCCTGGGCCGCCAAGGGATGCCGCGCCGCTACATCGACTATCCCGAGGCTTTCGCCTACTGGAACCACCTGTCGTCGATCGGCGCTTTCATCTCGGCCGCGTCCTTTGTGTTCTTCATCGGCATCGTGTTCTACACCCTGTTCTTCGGCAAGAAGATCACGGTGAACAACTACTGGAACGAACATGCCGACACGCTGGAATGGACCCTGCCCTGCCCGCCGCCCGAACACACGTTCGAGCAGCTGCCCAAGCGGTCCGACTGGGACCACGCCCACGGGCACTAAGGACTGAACCAGACAAAAGGCCCCGGGGAAACCCGGGGCCTTTTCGTTGGGATGGGCAATATTGCCCATCCTACATGGCTGCCGGAGCGCGCAATGATCAAAGGTTCCTGCCTCTGCGGCGCCGTCCGCTTCACGGTTGATGGCCCGCTCGGCGCCCCCGATGCCTGCCATTGCAACGCCTGCCGCAAATGGTCGGGCCATCACCTCGCCTCGGCCGATATCGCCAAATCCGCCCTGACCGTCCATGACAGCGGTGCCCTGCGCTGGTTCGCCTCCTCCGAAAAGGTGCGGCGTGGCTTCTGCGGCACCTGCGGCTCCAGCCTGTTCTGGGATCCGGTGCAGCGCGATTTCATCGCCGTGGCCATGGGTGCGCTCGACAGCCCCAGCGGCACCCATCTGGCCAAACACATCTTTACCGCCGAACAGGGCGATTACTATGACATCGCTGACGGCCTGCCACAGAACCTGCGTTGATGCCTTACCAATGGCTCCCCCCTGATGGCGCCACGCAGCGCCTGCATCTCTGGCCCTATCGCTCGCTGCCCCGGCGGGGGATGGTCTGGGCCATCGGCGGCACGGCGGGGCTGATTGCGGTGCCCTTGCTGGGGGTGCTGGGCAGTCCGGTGCTGTGGGGCCTGTTGCCCTTCCTGCTGGCCGCCGTCGCGGGCATCTGGTGGGCGCTGGAGCGCAGCTTCCGCGACGGCGAAATCCTTGAAGACCTCACGCTGACGTCCGACCGCATCACCCTGACCCGCCACGGCCCCCGGGGGGCGCGGCAGGATTGGGAGGCCAACCCGCATTGGGTGAAAGCGGTGCTGCACCCGATGGGCGGCCCGGTGCCGCACTACCTCACCCTGACGGGCGGCCCGCGCGCGGTGGAACTTGGCGCCTTCCTGACCCCGGACGAACGCCAGCGCCTGCACCACGAGCTGACAATCGCCCTGCGGCGCCAGCGCAGACCCTAATTCAGGTTCAGCCCGAACATCTCGCGCACCGTCGCGGCAAGGGCCGGGCCGCAGCCGGTGATCCGGTCCATCCGCGGCCAGATTGCCGCGTTCGAGTTGCGCAACTCGGTCTGCAACCCGGCGCACATCATCAACTTGCCATCCGCCAGCCGCACCCGACCCGGCGGCATCGCGCTGCACACGCCATCGGCGACGCGCCCGCCCATGCCCTCTTGCAGGCTGCGGATCGCCCGCCCGAGCGTGTCATCAAAGCCGCCGGTGGTTGAGAGCGTTTCTTGCAGGCCGCGAAACTCGGCCAGCCCGGCATCGTTCCAGCGGCCCCGCCGCTCAAGCGCGCTGCGCATGTTGCGCAGGCCCAGCCGCACGAATTCGACATCATCGGCGGCGTTGGGCTTGCCCGGGCCGACATCGGACGACAGATTATAGTAGAAATGCTTCATTGCAGGGTCGGTGAAAAGCTTCATGGCGGACTCGCTGGCAGAAAAATGGACAGATCAATCCACAAATCCTGCCACAACATCCGCCCGCCGCAAAGCGCGATCAGCCCGCCAGCCGTGCCTTGATCGCGGCCCCCACCGCGCCGAAATCCATCTGGCCGGTGTATTTTGCCTTCAGCACCGCCATGACCTTGCCCATGTCGCGGATGCTGCCGGCCCCGGCTTCGGTCACCGCGGCGGCAATCGCGGCCTCCACTTCCCCGGCCGACAACTGACGCGGCAGGAATTCCTCGATCACCTTGATCTCGGCCAGTTCCTTTTCCGCCAGTTCCAGCCGCCCGCCCTCTTCATAGATCCGCGCCGATTCCTGACGCTGCTTGACCATCTTGCCCAGCACCGCCAGCAGATCGGCGTCGCTGACACCGCCGTCGCTGCCTTCGCCCCGGCTGGCAATCTCGCGGTCCTTGATGGCGGCGTTGATCAGGCGCAGCGCCGAAAGACGGTCGGCCGCCTTGGCCTTCATCGCATCTTTCAGGGCGGCCTGCAGGCGTTCGCGCAAAGACATCGGTATCCCCATGGTTTGTCCGGGCGCCACCATAGCGTGAAGCCCCCGCCAAGGCAACCAGACGCCAAATAACCAACGCATTGATTATCAAGGAAAAACCTTTTCCCGCTTGGCCTTGACCCTGCCCGCCCCAACCCTTAGTTTCCGCGCAATTTGCCGACAGCCCGGGAGTCGCGCCATGCCCACCGCCACCGCCAGCCACCCCACCGCCTGCCTTGTGCTGGCCGATGGCACGATCTTTTACGGCAAGGGCTTTGGCGCCCGCGGCGAGACGGTGGCCGAGCTTGTCTTCAACACCGCCATGACCGGCTATCAAGAGATCATGACCGACCCCAGCTATGCCGGGCAGGTCGTGACCTTCACCTTCCCCCACATCGGCAACACCGGCGTCACCCCCGAGGATGATGAAACCGCCACCCCCGCCGCTGCCGGCATGGTGGTGAAATGGGATCCGACCGATCCGTCGAACTGGCGTTCGGTCGGTGAGCTGACCGACTGGCTGGTGAAGATCGGCCGCATCGGCATCGGCGGCATCGACACCCGCCGCCTGACCCGCGCCATCCGGCAGCAGGGGGCGCCGCATGTGGCGCTGGCCCATGATCCCGAAGGCAAGTTCGACATCGAACGGCTGGTGGCGCTGGCCCGGGGCTGGAAAGGTCTGGTCGGGCTTGATCTGGCCAAGGATGTCACTTGCGCGCAAAGCTACCGCTGGGATGAAAAACGCTGGGCCTGGCCCGAGGGCTATGCCCGCCGCGAAGGCCCCGGCCTCAAGGTCGTGGCGATCGACTATGGCGCCAAGCGCAACATCCTGCGCTGCCTGGCCTCGGTCGGCTGTGATGTGACGGTGCTGCCCGCTTCGGCCACGGCCGAGGATGTGCTGGCGCTGAACCCCGAAGGCGTGTTCCTCTCCAACGGCCCGGGCGATCCGGCCGCGACGGGCGCCTATGCCGTGCCGATGATTCAGGGCGTTCTGGCCGCCGACCTTCCGCTTTTCGGCATCTGCCTTGGGCATCAGATGCTGGCGCTGGCGCTGGGGGCGAACACGGTCAAGATGAACCACGGCCACCACGGCGCGAACCATCCGGTCAAGGACATCACCACCGGCAAGGTGGAAATCACCTCGATGAACCACGGCTTTACCGTGGACAGCCAGACCCTGCCCAAGGGCGTCAGCGAAACCCATGTCAGCCTGTTCGACGGTTCGAACTGCGGCATCGCGCTGGACGGCAAGCCGGTGTTTTCGGTGCAATACCACCCCGAAGCCAGCCCCGGCCCGCAAGACAGCTTCTATCTGTTCGAGCGTTTTGCCGCCGCCATGCAGGCCCGCCGCGCCGCATAAGGCGGCAAGACAACCTTAACGGTTAATTCCTTCTTAACCTCTTCCCGCAAATGATGCGGGCAGAGGCCGGGAAGGAAGAATGTCCGTCACAGCACTGCGCCCGATCCTGCACGTCCTGCCCGGTGGTGACACCGGACCTGATCTGCCGGCCGGACAGCCCGACCACCCGACCGCCGAAAACTTTGCCCGCGCGCTTTTGCATCAGGGCCTGATCCCGCCCGCAGAGGTGATCGGAATTCTGGCCGTGCAATCGCGCCGCCGCGCCCGGCTGGCCGATGCGCTGCTGGCGCGCGGCCTCCTGCCGGAGACGGCGCTGCACCACGCGCAGGCGGCCCATTGGCGCCTTGGCCTGATCGACCCCATGGCGCTGCCCCCCGATCCGCGTCTGGTGGACCGTCTGGGGCTGGCCACCTGTCTGGCCGAGGGGCTTTTGCCCTGGCGCCACAGCGGCGGGGCCACGGTCATTCTCACGCCCTACCCCGAGGATTTTCACCGCCATCGCGCGCATCTGGAAACGCTGTTCGGTCCGCTGATCCTTGCCCTTGCCTCCGCCCGCGCGATTGAGGGGGCGCTGATGGCGGCACGGGGCAATGCCGCCGCACTCGCGGCGGAAAACAGCGTGTCAGACAGCGAAAGCTGCCGCAGCTACAGCGCGCAGGCCATGCATCTGCCGGTGGCGCTGGCGGCGCTTGGGCTTCTGGCACTGCTGCTCGCGGCGCCTGCGGCGACGTTTCTGGTGCTGACGCTGATCTCGGTTCTGGCGATGCTGTCCTTTACCGGGCTCAAGGTCGCGGCCTGGATCGCCGCCACCCGCCCGCCCCGGCCCGAGGCGGGCCCGGTCCATATCGCCCATCTGCCCATCGTCTCGGTCATGGTGGCGCTTTACCGCGAAAGTGACATCGCCGCCCGCCTTGTCGAGCGGCTGGGCGAACTCGACTATCCGCGCGAATTGCTCGACGTGCTGCTGGTGGTCGAAGCGGAAGATGATATGACCCGCGCC
The DNA here is from genome assembly GCF_013328815.1 of Tabrizicola fusiformis. Lineage (GTDB taxonomy): Bacteria > Pseudomonadota > Alphaproteobacteria > Rhodobacterales > Rhodobacteraceae > Fuscibacter. The sequence continues at coordinate 48,780 of NZ_JABUHN010000005.1, read as the reverse complement.
GCCCTTGCCCGCGAAACCCTGCCACCCTGGATGCGGGTGGTTGCGGTGCCCGACGGCACGGTGCGGACGAAGCCGCGGGCGCTGAACTTTGCGCTCGACCATTGCCGTGGCCCCATCGTGGGCGTCTATGATGCCGAGGATGCGCCCGAACCGGCGCAAATCCGCAAGGTGGTGGAACATTTCGCCCGCCGCGGCCCCGATGTCGCCTGCCTTCAGGGCCGGCTCGACTTTTACAACCCGCGCAAGAACTGGCTCGCCCGCTGTTTCACCGTGGAATATGCCAGTTGGTTCCGCCTGTTCCTGCCGGGGATCGAACGGCTGGGGCTGGCGGTGCCGCTGGGGGGCACCACGCTCTTTTTCCGCCGCGCGGCGCTGGACAGGCTGGGGCGCTGGGACGCCCACAATGTCACCGAAGACGCCGATCTGGGCATGCGGCTGGCCCGGCACGGCTATCGCACCGAACTGGTGGACACCACCACCTATGAAGAGGCGAACTGCCACGGCCGCGCCTGGGTCAAGCAACGCTCGCGCTGGATCAAGGGCTTCATGATGACATGGCTGACCCATATGCGCGACCCGGTCCGGCTCTGGCGCGAATTGGGGCCGCGCCGGTTCTTCGGCTTTCAGATGCTGCTTCTGGGTTCGGTCATGCAGGCGCTGACGGCCCCGCTGCTTTGGACCTTCTGGCTGGTGCCCTTCGGCGTGCCGCATCCGGTGGCGGGCATCCTTGGGCCTGACCTCTTCCGGCTGCTCTGGCTGACCTTCTTTGCGACCGAGGGACTGACCATCGCCTTCGGCATCGCCGGGGTGGCGCGCACCGCCCATCGGCTCAACCCGCTCTGGGTGCCCAGCCTGTCGCTTTACCACCCGATGGCCACCGCCTCGGCCTGGAAAGCAGCGCGTGAGATGCTGACGAAACCCTTCTGGTGGGACAAGACCAGCCATGGCCAGTTCGGCGGCTGACGTGCCCGCGGGTCAGCGCGTCTTCAACTCGCCCGCATCCACCCGCAGCCGCGTCTCGAACGCCTTCGAGATATGCGATTTCAGCGCCTGACAGGCGCCTTCGGCATCCTTCGCCTCGATCGCCCGCACGATGCCGTCATGTTCGGCCAATGCCACCTCGTCACGCCCCTCGGCGGCAAAAGAGGTCGTCGCCATCAGCGCCATCGAGCGGTTCACCAGATCAAGCTGCTGCACAAGGAAACGGTTATGGCTGGCCAGATGGATAAGCCGGTGGAACCGTTTGTTCGCCCGGCTCAGCGCCCGCGGATCGCCGCCCAGAAGCTTGCGGTCATCCTCGACCATACCGCGCAGCACCCGCACCTCCTCATCGGTGGCATGACGCGCCGCCAGCCGCGCCGCCAGCCCCTCCAGCTCGGTGCGCACGGTGTAAAGCTCGGCCAGTTGGTTATGGTCCAGCGAAGCGACGATCAGGCTGCGCCCGTCGCGCGCCAGCATCCCTTGGGTTTCCAGCCGCTGCAGCGCCTCGCGGACCGGCGTGCGCGACACGCCCAGCCGCTCGGCCAGTTCCGATTCGACCAGCCGGTCGCCGGGCTTGTAATCCCCCCGCTCGATCGCTTCGAGGATCAGCGTGTAGGCATCCTTCTGCACGTCATCTCCCCCGGAAATCCCGCCCCTGCCGCGACACTAGCCGCTTTCGCGGCCATCGCAACCCGGCCCGTTGTCCTGCCCCGCGCCATGCCCTATCCTGCGGCCATGGTCAAACAGCACTTCAGCCACGTCACCACCTGGGTTTTCGACCTGGACAACACGCTTTATCCGCCGCGCTATCGCCTCTTCGACCAGATCGAGGTGCGGATGACCGCCTGGGTGATGCAGGCCCTCAACGTCTCGCAGGACGAAGCGAACCGCCTGCGGCAGCATTACTGGGACCATTACGGCACCACGCTTGCCGGGCTGATGCGCGAACACGGCATCGACCCCGGCCCCTATCTGACCGATGTGCATGACATCGACTTCACCGTCCTGCCCGCCGACCCCGAGCTTGCGGCCCGCATCGCCGACCTGCCGGGGCGCCGCATCGTCTATACCAATGCCTGCGAACCCTATGCCCGCCGCGTGCTTGAGGCGCGGGGTCTCTCGGGCCTGTTCGATGCCGTCTATGGCGTGGAACACGCCGGTTTCCACCCCAAGCCCGAGCGGCGGGCGTTTGAGGCGATCTTTGCCGCCGACCGGCTGGACCCGACCCGCGCCGCGATGTTCGAGGATGACACCCGCAACCTTGCCGCCCCCCATGCCATGGGAATGCGCACCGTGCATGTCGCGCCCGAAGCGGCCCCCGCCGCCCATATCCACCACCATACCGACGATCTGGCCGGATTTCTGGCCGGGTTGGGCTGACCTCTGGGCTGACTGCGGCAACCTGCCACCTCGCCGCAACGCAGCACAAGCGCCATCTCTTGGGAAAATACGGAGTCCCAGATGTCGCTTTCCGAATCTCTCCCCCGTTCCGGCTTTGCCGACCGCATTCCCGTCTATGGCCCGCTGGCGCGCGCCGTGTCGCAGGACATCAACCTGATCTTCTATCTGCTGGTGATCCTCCTCACCGTGCTGGTGCTGGCGGTCAAGGCCATCGGCCTTGCCGCGCTGACGCTGGCGGCGGTGGCTTTCGTGCCGGTGATGTTCGTCATGCTGATCTGGGTCACCATCCCCTGATGGCGGCGTGACGGGCTGCGCTGCTTTGTCCCTTCGCTTTCCCCCCGCCCCGGCCTAAAATCGGCGGCAAACGGAGGCGGATCATGGCGCGTATCGACACCGATATTCTGGTTTCCGGCGGCGGCGTTGCGGGGCTGACAGCGGCCGCCGCCTTTGCCTCTGCCGGGTTCCGGGTGATCTGCACCGACCCCACCCCCCCGGTGACCGAACGCGACGCCGCCGGCGCCGATCAGCGCACCACCGCCTTCCTGCACCCCTCGATTCCGGTTCTGCAGGCTGCGGGCCTCTGGCAGCGGCTTGAACCGCACGCCGCCCCGCTGCAAATCATGCGGATCATCGACGCGGGCGGCCCCACCGCCGAACCCCGCATCACCAAGGATTTCGACGCCGCCGAAATCTCGGACCAACCCTTTGGCTGGAACCTGCCCAACTGGCTTTTGCGGCGCGAGATGGTGGCGCGGCTCGCCGAACTGCCCGGCGTCACTTTCCTGCCGGGGCTTGCTACCGCCCGCCTGATGACGCGCGAGGCGCAGGCGCTGGCCACCCTCTCGGATGGCACCACCGTGGCTGCGCGGCTGGTGGTGGCCGCCGATGGCCGCGCCTCTGTTGTGCGCGAGGCGGCGGGCATTGCCGTAAAAACCATCCGCTACGGGCAAAAGGCGCTGGCCTTTGCCACCACCCATCCGATCCCGCACCAGAATGTCTCGACCGAGATTCACCGCTCCGGCGGCCCCTTCACCCTTGTTCCGCTGCCCGACCGCGACGGGCGCCCCTCTTCCGCCGTGGTCTGGATGGAAACCGGCCCCGAGGTGCAGCGCCTTGCCGCCCTGCCGGTGCCGGAGTTCGAGGCCGAGATCAACGCCCGCTCTTGCGGCATCCTTGGCCCGCTGACGCTGGTCTCGCCGCGCGGGGTCTGGCCGATCATCAGCCAGATCGCCGCCCGCATGTCGGCCGAGCGTGTCGCCCTGATCGCCGAGGCGGCGCATGTGGTGCCGCCCATCGGCGCGCAGGGGCTGAACATGTCGCTGGCCGATCTTGCCGCGCTCTTGGACCTTGCCACAGCCAATCCCGCCGATCTGGGCAGCCGCGCCATGCTCGACGCCTATCACCGCAAGCGCCACTTTGAGGTGCAGGCCCGCGTCACCGGAATTGACGCCCTGAACCGTGCCTCGATGCTGGGCGACCCGGCGCTGCGCGACCTGCGGGCAGCGACGCTGAACGCGCTTTATTCGCTGGCCCCGGTGCGCAAGACGCTAATGAAGGCGGGGCTTGGCCTGCGCTAAAAAGCGGCACCAGGGCGGTCCAACCGGACCAAAATAGCCAGAAGGCTATGAATCCGCAGGAAAACCCGCTAGTCTGCCCGAAAAGAAAAGACGAGCAGGCACATCGGAATGACATCTCTCACGGTCCATGCGATCGCGGGCGTCTCGGTCTTGCACACCGATGGCACCGCCGTCCGCAACGGCAATCCGCTGACCAATGCCCTCTGGGGCGATGCCTTCAGTTGGGAAGTGCCGAACAATCTTGTGCTGACCTTCGGGTCGCCGTCGAATGTGGTCACGTTGAATTTCGACGATGCCAACGGCGTGCTGACCGACGATCCCTATAACAATGCCAATGTGGTGGATCAGCGGCTGACAGCGCCCGTCACCATCAACGGCCAGACCTATTCCCCCTCCTCCAGCACGATCCGCTGGCAATATCCGCCGCCGGTCACGGTCGAGGATGAATACCATGTCATCCTGTTCGATGCCGCCGGAACCGCCTATACCATGGTCGGCGTTTCGATCACCGTGGGCTATACCACCACTGTCGTCGGCGTGACATTCCTGGGTCAGGCCCCGCCCGAAGGCACGCCGCTTTACTATCTGCAAGGCCAGTCCAGCTATACCGGCAACGGCCAGTCGGCACCGATCCCCGATCTGACCACCACCCCGGGCACCGCCATCTGCTTTCTGCGCGGCACGCGGATCACCACCCCTGACGGCCCGCGCGCCATCGAGGATCTGGCCGAAGGCGATCTGGTCACCACGCTGGACCATGGGCCGCAGCCGATCCGCTGGATCGGCTCTTCACGGGTGGCCGCCCAAGGCGCGCTGGCCCCCATCCGCATCGCGGCGGGGCATCTGGGCAATCTGCGCCCGCTCTGGGTTTCGCCCAATCACCGGCTGCTCCTGCGCGGCTTGCAGGCCGAGGTGCTGTTTGGCGAGGCGGAGGTGCTGGTTCCCGCCAAATTCCTGTTGGACGATGCCCGCGTCACCCGCCAGCCGCAAGAAGAGGTCGAGTATTTCCACCTGCTGCTGGACCGGCACGAGATCCTTCTGGCCGAAGGCGCCCCCGCCGAAAGCCTGCATCTGGGCCAGCAAAGCCTGCGCGCCCTCAGCCCCGAGGCACGGGCCGAGATTGCGGCGATCTTCCCCACCGCCCCCTGGACCCGCGCCCGCCTGTCGCGCCGCAGCCTCACCCGGCCCGAGGCGCGGGTGCTGCTCGCGGCCTGAGGTTACAGAACCGCCTCAACCCCACGCCGCAACCGTGCCACGGTGGCCTCGACATCGGCCAGCTTGTCCAGCCCGAAAAGGCCAAGCCGGAAGGTGCGGAACCCCTCGCCCTCGCCCACCTGCAGCGGAACACCGGCGGCAATCTGCATCCCCAATGCCTTGAACTTGCTGCCGTTCTGCACATCCGGGTCGTCGGTATAGCTGACCACGACCCCCGGCGCCTGAAAGCCAGGTGCCGCAACCGAAGGCACGCCCCGCCCTTCCAGCAGCGCCCGCACCGCCCGGCCCAGCGCCCATTGCGCTGCCTTGGCCGCCTCAAACCCCATGGCCTTGGTTTCGGCCATCGCATCGCGCAGGCCGACAATCGCATCGGTCGGCATGGTGGCATGATAGGCATGGCCGCCGCCCTCATAGGCCGCCATGATCGCCCGCCACTTCGCCAGATCCAGCGCGAAGCTTGACGATTTCGTCGCCGCCAGCCGCTCTTCCCCGCGCGGCCCCAGCACGACGATCCCGGCGGCGGGCGAAGCCGACCAGCCCTTTTGCGGCGCCGAGATCAGCACATCCACGCCCGTAGCCGCCATATCCACCCAGATGCAGCCCGAGGCGATGCAGTCCAGCACCATCACCGCCCCCACCTCATGCGCGGCGGCGGCCATCTGCGCGATATAGTCATCCGGCAGGATGATGCCGGATGAGGTTTCGACATGCGGCGCAAAGACCGCCTCGGGCTTCACCTCGCGGATCTTGGCGCTGACCTCTTCGATCGGCGGCGGCGCGAAGGGCGCCCGCGCCGCATTCCCCGCCGTGCGCGCCATCACCACCGTCGTTTCCGCCGCCACGCCCGAGGCATCGAAAATCTGCGTCCAGCGATAGCTGAACCAGCCGTTGCGCACGATCAGCACCCGCCCCTGCCCGAACTGCCGCGCGACCGCCTCCATCGCATAGGTGCCGCCCCCCGGCACCAGCGCCACGGCGGTTCCGTGGTAAACCTCTTTCAAGAGACCCGAGACATCGCGCATAACCCCCTGAAACCGTGCGGACATATGGTTCAGGCTGCGGTCGGTGAACACCACCGAGAATTCTTCCAGACCCTCGGGGTCAATGTGATCATGCGGCAGTTTCATGGCGGGCCTCCCTTGCTTGGCCCCACCCTGACGCGAAACGACGGGATGGGCAATATTGCCCATCCTACGCTTGCGGTTGTCACCCCAACGGCCCCGGCCGCCGCTCTTCCGTCAGCAGCACATTGGCCTCAAGGTTCCCCACCCCAGGCAGCGTCATGATCCGCCGCCGCAAGACCCGCTCGAAATCGGCAATGTCGCGGGCGACCACCCGCAGGCGATAGTCGAACAGCCCCAGCACATGCTGCACCACCTGCACTTCGGGAATGGCCTGCACCGCCCGCTCGAAATCCTCCAGCGAAACCCGCCCCTTGGTGGCCAGCTTCACCCCCAGAAACACCGTCACGCCAAAGCCCAAGGCCGCACGGTCCACATCGGGCCGGCGCCCGGCAAAGACCCCCGCCTCCTCCAGCCGCCGCACCCGCCGCCAGGCCGCCGGCTGCGACAGGCCAAAGCGCCGGCCCAACTCCCCCGCCGACAGGGTGCCGTCCAGCGCCAGCGCCCGCAGCAGCGCGCGGTCGGTATCGTCCAGATCAATCACAGCGGCAAAGCCTCGGTCTCTTTGATGGTGGACACCAGCATCAGCGCCTCGATGTCCGAAATATGCGGCAGGGTCAGGATGCGGGCGCGGTAAATCTCCTGCCAATGCGCCATGTCGCGGGCGATGACGTTCAGCCGCACATCGACCCGGCCAAGGAAGGTTTCGACCCCCACCACCTCGGGCACCTCGCGGGCCTGATCCAGAAATTCGTCAAAGGCGCGCGGATAGGTCTTGTCCAGCGTGAAGCGCAGCGACACCTCCACCTCATATCCCAGACGGCGCCAGTCGATCACCGCGCGCTCGGCCCGGATCACCCCGCTTTCGCGCAGCCGGTCCAGCCGCCGCCAGAGCGTGGCCGTGGTCACCCCGGCCCGCGCCGCCAGATCGGCGCGCGGCAGGTCCGGCTCGGCCAGCCAGTGGCGCAGGATACGGCGGTCGGTATCGTCGATGGACATGAAAAATTCGCACTATTGTGTTTTGGCGCATGATCTTTCGCATACTTGCAGAAATTCGTCAAACAATGCACGGGATGATGGGCGGAAAACCCTATTGTGCCCCCATCTTAAGCATAAGGAGACCGCCATGCGCGTCTATTACGATCGTGACTGCGATGTGAACCTGATCAAGGACAAGAAAGTCGCCATTCTCGGCTACGGTTCGCAGGGCCATGCCCATGCGCTGAACCTGCGCGATTCGGGCGCCAAGAATGTCGTCATCGCGCTGCGCGAAGGCTCGCCCTCGGCCGCCAAATGCGAAAAAGAGGGCCTCAAGGTCATGGGCATCGCCGAGGCTGCCGCCTGGTGCGACGTGATCATGTTCACCATGCCCGACGAATTGCAGGCCGCGACCTACAAGAAATACGTCCATGACAACCTGCGCGAAGGCGCCGCGATTGCCTTCGCCCATGGCCTGAACGTGCATTTCGGCCTGATCGAGCCGAAGCCGGGCGTTGACGTCATCATGATGGCGCCGAAGGGCCCCGGCCACACCGTGCGCGGCGAATACACCAAGGGCGGCGGCGTGCCCTGCCTCGTGGCCGTGCATCAGGACGCAACCGGCAAGGCCATGGAAATCGGCCTGTCCTATTGCTCCGCCATCGGCGGCGGCCGTTCGGGCATCATCGAGACCAACTTCCGTCAGGAATGCGAAACCGACCTGTTCGGCGAGCAGGCCGTGCTTTGCGGCGGTCTGGTCGAACTGATCCGCATGGGCTTTGAAACCCTTGTGGAAGCGGGCTACGAGCCGGAAATGGCTTATTTCGAATGCCTGCACGAAGTGAAGCTGATCGTGGACCTGATCTATGAAGGCGGCATCGCCAACATGGATTATTCGATCTCGAACACCGCCGAATATGGCCAGTATGTCTCCGGCCCGCGCATCCTGCCCTATGACGAGACCAAAGCCCGCATGAAAGCCGTGCTGTCCGACATCCAGACCGGCAAGTTCGTGCGCGACTTCATGCTGGAAAACGCCGTGGGCCAGCCGACGATCAAGGCGTCGCGCCGCTCGAACGACGAGCATCAGATCGAACTGGTCGGCAAGAAGCTGCGCGACATGATGCCTTGGATCTCCAAGGGCAAGATGGTGGACAAGTCGCGGAACTGATCGTGGGTCGGGGTTAACCCCGACCTACCAGGGCCGGAGGGAAACCTCCGGCCCTTTTTCGTTGCGGGGGATGGGCAGATTGCCCATCCTACGGGTCCGCCCGGATTTGCGCCCGGATTTGCGATGGAGGCCCGCCATGACCACCCACACCGCCGGCTGCCTGTGCGGCGACATCCGTCTTGTCACCAGCGGCGAACCCTATCGCGTCGGGCTTTGCCATTGCCTTGACTGCCGCAAGAACCATGGCGCCCTCTTCCACGGCTCGGCGATTTTCCCGGTTGCGGCGGTGACGGTCAGCGGCACGCCGCAAAGCTATGAAGGCCGCTATTTCTGCCCGCGCTGCGGCTCGCCGGTCTATGCGGTTTTCGGCGATGAGATCGGGGTGAACCTCGGCGCCTTCGACACACCCGACGCCTTCCGGCCGACCTATGAGCTTTGGACCATCCGCCGCGAAGGCTGGCTGCCGCCCTTCCCGCATCTGCGGCCCTTCCCGCAGAACCGCACATATCCGGGCCGCCACGTCCCGCCGCCGGAGTGAGTCGCGGCACAGGGTTAACGGCCGCCGCCTCTCCGGCTGTATATACGCAAAAACTACAGATAAACGACGCATAAATTACGCAAACCCGACAGGCCCTTCGGCCAATTTCGCCGGATTAATCCAGCGTTCCCAGCCCCTTATCGCACCAGCCGCAGCAAAACCTCTGCCAGCCGCCGCACCCGCAGCCCATAGGGCGGAAACAGCAGCGGCATCGCCAGAGAGCGGTTCACCAGCACCGGCTTTTCATGGCTGAAGGCGCGGAAACCCTCATACCCATGCGCGGCGCCAAGCCCGGAACTTCCGATGCCGCCGAAGGGCAGATTCGGGTGGATGAAGGGCATCACCGTCAGGTTCACCCCGACCGAGCCGGAGGCGGTCTGCGCCGTCACCCTGTCGGCCAGTGCCTTGTTTCCAAAGACATAAAGCGCCAGCGGCTTGTCGCCGCCATTGATCCGCTCCAGCACCGGCTCCAGCGCGTCATAGGGGATCAGGGGCAGCACCGGGCCAAAGATTTCCTCTTTTGAAATCTGCATGTTATCCGTCGTGCCGGTCAGGATCACCGGCGCCATGCTGCGCGCAGCCTCATCCCCGCCGCCGCCCTCAGCCAGCCGCGCCCCGCCTGCCAGCGCCCCGTCGATCAACCCGCGCAGCCGCTGCCAGTGCCGGGTGCTGACCAGCTTCGCCAAAGCGGGCGAGCTGGCCGGATTGCCGCCATACATCCGCAAGATCTCGGCCCGCAACGCCTCTTCCAGCGCCGCCGCGACCGAGGCGTGGACGAACACATGATCCGGCGCGATGCAGGTCTGCCCGGCGTTGAAGAACTTGCCCCAGGCCAACCATTTGGCCGCCTTGGCAATATTCGCCTCTGGCCCGACGATCACCGGCGATTTGCCGCCCAGTTCCAGCGTCACCGATGCCAGCGTCTTGGCCGCCGCGGCCATGACAATCCGCCCCACCGCCGGGCTGCCGGTAAAGAAGATATGGTCGAAAGGCAGCGCCAGCAGCCGCGTCGCCACCTCTGGCCCGCCCTCGACCACCGCGACCAGATCGGGCGGAAAGGTTTCCGCCAGCATCCGGGCCAGCAGGGCCGACGTGGCAGGCGTCATCTCCGAAGGTTTCAGCACCACCGAACAGCCCGCCGCCAGCGCCGAGACCAGGGGACCAAGCGCGAGGTTGAGCGGAAAGTTCCAAGGCGCGATGATCAGGGCCACGCCCTTGGGCTGCGGCACGATCCGGCCCGAAGCGCCCAGCATGGTCAGCGAGGGCCAGACCCGCCGCACCCGCATCCACCCCCGCAAGTGCCTGCGGGCATGGGAGATTTCCTGCAAGACCGGGATAATCTCGGTCAGCAGCGTCTCGGTCGGATGTTTGCTGAAATCGGCCTGCAACGCGGCCTCGATATCTGCACGATGCGCCAAGACCGCCGCGCGCAGCCGGTCGAGCGCGGCCAACCGCGCCACCCGGTCAAACCCGCTGCGCCTTGCCGGGGCAAGCCGGCGCTGTACGGCAAAAAGGGCCTCGGGATCAGACATCGGCACCTGCTTTCCGGCCCGGCGGCGGGACCGGGGGTTTCACACCCCCGGACCCCCGTGGGATATTTGAGCCAAGATGAAAGCTGCCGCAGGCCGGGCCGGGCTTCAAGCCTGACGCTGGGTCAGACGGCGGCCTCGACGGCCTGCACGATCTCGCCCACCACCTCGGCCAGAAGGGCGGGGTCTTCGCATTCGGCCATGACGCGGATCAGCGGCTCGGTGCCGGATTTGCGGATCAGAATCCGGCCCTTGCCCTGAATGCGCGCCTCGTTCGCGGCAATGGCGGCCTGCACCGCGGGCGCCTCCAGCGGCCGGGCGCCTGCGGTGAAGCGGACATTCTTCAGCATCTGCGGCACGGTTTCGAACTGGCGGACCAGCGTGCTGGCGGGCCGGCCAGAGCGGGCCATTTCGGCAAGGAACTGCAGGCCCGCGATCAGCCCGTCGCCGGTGGTGGCATAATCGGTCATCACGATATGGCCCGATTGTTCGCCGCCAAGGTTCCAGCCGCCGCGGCGCATCGCCTCGACCACATAGCGGTCACCGACGGCGGTGCGCTCAAGATGCAGGCCGCGGCGTTCGAGATGCCGCTCAAGCCCCAGATTGGACATCACCGTGGCCACCAGAGTGCCGCCCTGCAGCCGCCCCTCGTCGGCCCAGCGGCCCGCCAGCAGCGCCATGATCTGATCACCGTCGGCCACGCGGCCCGCCTCGTCGAGGATCATCACCCGGTCGGCGTCGCCGTCCAGACTGATGCCGACATGGGCGCCATGGGCCACCACCGCCTCGGCCGCGGTCTGCGGATAGGTCGAGCCGCAGCGGTCGTTGATATTGGTGCCGTTCGGGGCAACCCCGACCGGGATCACCTCGGCGCCGAGTTCCCAAAGCACCCCGGGCGCGGCCTTGTAGGCGGCGCCATTGGCACAGTCGATCACCACCTTCAGCCCGTCAAGGCGCAGACCCGCCGGAAAGGTGGTCTTGGCATATTCCTCATAGCGGCCAAGGGCATCGTCGATGCGGCGCGCGCGACCGATGGCTTCGGCCGGGGCCGGGGCAATCTCGCCTTCCAGCATGGCCTCGATCTCGGCCTCGGCTTCGTCCGAGAGCTTGAAGCCATCGGGGCCAAAGAACTTGATCCCGTTGTCATGGTGCGGATTGTGGCTGGCCGAAATCATCACCCCCAGATCGGCCCGCATCGAGCGGGTCAGGAACCCCACCGCCGGCGTCGGGCACGGACCCAGAAGCAGCACGTTCATCCCCGTCGAGGTCAGCCCCGCCGTCAGCGCGTTTTCCAGCATATAGCCCGACAGCCGGGTGTCCTTGCCGATCACCACACGGTTGCCCACGCCGCCCGCCCGCCGGAAAAATCGGCCCGCCGCCGCCCCCAGCTTCAAGGCCATTTCGGCGGTCATCGGATAGGTGTTGGCCCGCCCGCGCACGCCGTCGGTTCCAAAAAGCTTCCGGCTCATCCCGCCACCCCATTCGTTACCGCCTGCCAGAGCGACAGCGCCTGCCGCGTCTCGGCCACATCATGCACCCGGATCATCTGCACCCCCTGCGCCACCCCGGCCAGCGCCACCGCAAGACTGCCCGGCATCCGCCGCGCCGCCTCGGCCTCGGCACTAATGGTGCCGATGAACCGCTTGCGGCTGGCGCCCAGCAGCACCGGCACGCCCAGCCCGTGGAACAGCGACAGCCGGTTCAAGAGCGCAAGGTTATGCTCCAACGTCTTGCCAAAGCCGATGCCCGGGTCCACCGCCAGCCGGTCGCGGGGGATGCCCGCCGCCTGCGCCTCGTCCAGCCTTGCCGCCAGCGCGTCATAGACATCCAGCAGCACATCGTCATAGCGCGGGTCGTCCTGCATCGTCTCGGGCGTGGCGATGGAATGCATCAAGATCACCGGCGCCGACAGAGCCGCCGCCGTCCCGGCCATCGTCGGATCGAATTGCAGCGCCGTCACATCGTTCAGGATGCTCGCCCCGGCGGCAAAAGCGGCCCGCGCCACCGCCGCCTTGCGGGTGTCGATTGAAATGGGCAGGTCAAGCCCCCCCGCCCGCAGCGCCGCAATCACCGGGGCGGTGCGGGCAATCTCATCGGCTTCGGCCACTTCCGCCGCGCCGGGGCGGGTGCTTTCGCCGCCGATGTCGATGATATCGGCCCCCGCCGCCATCCTGCGCGCCTGCATCACCGCCGCCTCGGGCCGCAGGAACAACCCGCCGTCGGAAAAGCTGTCGGGCGTCACATTCAGGATGCCCATGACACGCGGCTGCGCCATTGCCAGCCCGCCAAAGGCCGGGCGCGGGGCCACCAGCGGCGCCAGCGCCTCTGCCGAAAGCTCCCCCACCGGAACAAGCCGCGCCGGGCGCCCGCGCTCCAGCACCTCGACCCGGTCGAACCAGCACCAGCCGCCGGCCAGCGTCAGTGCCGCCGCAGGGCGCGCGGCATCGGTCGTCGCAATCGGTCGCAGATAGAGGCCCAAGCCTTCATCCTCTCTTCAAATATCCTGCAGGGGGTCCGGGGGACCAAAGTCCACCGGGGCCGGGCACAGGCGCCCCCGAACCGATTAGGCCCCGCCAAGCCGCCTCGCAAGGGGCTGGATCAGGCGCGTTCCACTGCCACGCGGCTTCCCGCCGGAAGCGTTACATTGCCGTGAACGATCAGCCGTTCGGCCGCCATCACCTCGGCCAGCCACAGCGCCAGCGCCACCGGCTCGCGCGAATGCGGGCCGTCCACCGCGTCCAGCACCAGTTTCGACGGCGCCCAGACGATCATCTGGCCCCGCTTGACGTTCCAGTCGATCTCGGTCCGGGTCGCCACCACCACGCAGCGCGGATCGCGCGCCGCCAGAACCCAGGCGTTCTGCTCGATCGCCAGCATGTCCACCCGGCGCTGGGTTGGCCGGTGGCCGGTCTGGGGCCGGTCCATATCAGGCAGGCCCACGGTCAGGATCACCGGCAGCCCGCGCGCCTGCAACGCATCCAGCCGTTCTGCCAGATCGGGCGCCGCGATGGCGGCATTGTCGAGGAAAACCACCAGCGGATGCAGCGCCGCCTCGGCGCCATCCTGCCCCACCACCTGCAACGCGGTTTCGGCGCGCGAACGGACGATTTCAACGCCCAGCTTGTAAGGGCCGACATCCAGCTTTTCGATCCGCACGAAGACCCGCATCGCCTGCGGTTCGGCCAGAATACGCTCGGCCACCCGCTCGGCCAGGGTTTCCAAGAGGTTTAGCCGCTCGGCCGCGAGTTCGTCGGCAATCGCCTCGGTGATGCGGTCATAGGACAGGATCTTGTCCACGTCATCATCCAGCGGCGCCGGGGCCGGGCGCACCTCGACCACCACATTGAACAGCACGCGCTGGGTGTGGCCGCGCTCTTTCTGGAAGGCGCCGATCTCGACTTCGACCAGATGGTCGCGCAGGCTGATACGGTCGCGCGGCGCAGCCCCGGCAGAGGCAAGGCTGCGCTCTTCGGGATGGGCGAAGGCAAGGCGGATGTCGCTGGTCATGGCGCCCTCCGGGGGCGGGTAAGAAACAGGGGCAGGCTACTGCCTGCCCCGTGTTCCGCCTAGCGCGAAGGCGGCAGAATGTCCAACCCCGGCGACGCCCTCAGGGCTGCCGATAGAAGAGATGCGCCCCGATGGCGGCGGTGCGCGGAAAGCGCCCGGCCCAGCCCGGGCGCACGGCCCGGGTGTGGAAATGCGTGGCGCCAAATGTCAGCGTGCGCGGCGCGCCGTCCAGCATGACGCGGGCAATGCGGCTGGCGATCTCGGCCGGATAGGCTTCGCGCATCACGTCGCTGGCACCGTCGCAGACATAAGAGAACTGGCAGCTTCCGCCGCCGCCTTGCCCCACCACGGCGCAGACCGATTTGGGATAGGCCGGGCTGTCCACCCGGTTCAGGATAACCTCGGCCACGGCGAACTGCCCGGCAATGCTTTCGCCGCGCGCCTCAAAATAAAGGGCCTTGCGCAGGCATTCCCATTGCGCGTCGCCCGTTGGGGCGGGCAGGCTCATCAGCCATTCCGCGCTGTATTCGATCAGCACCGGCTGGCCCGGCTTCACCTTCTTGGGCGTGATCTTGGGTCCGGTCGCCAGCGCATTCAGCTTGGCAGCGGGCAGCGCCTCGACGGCGGAGTGTTCGGCCCCCATCAGAGAGGCGAATTGTTGACCGATCAGAGCGGTCGGGTCGTTGGACTGGCTCACCGTCACTTCGGCGAAGGCCGCTCCACTTAGAACACCCAGCGCGAGAAGCGCGGAGGTTCCGATTTGGTGCAAGCGCATTGTCTGTCGTGGTCCCGGTTGTTTCGCCTGCCGGCAGGCCCGAAACCTCGGATTTCTGCGCGACAAGGGCCGGGCCTAACGGAGAGGTCCGGGGCCTGTAAACCAATGTTGCAGAATTGCTACAGATTCTGGACCCGTTTCGGCGGAATCTTGCCGAAACTTTTAATGTTTCACATTAGGAAACAGTCAGAAGATCATGATATTGTGTCTTAATTCGGATTATCCACATGATCGGCAAGGGCCAGATGAGCCGCTGCAAGCCGCGCCAAGGGCACCCGATAGGGGCTGCAGGACACATAATTCAGGCCCAGCTTGCGGCAAAAGGCGATTGATTCGGGATTGCCGCCATGCTCGCCGCAGACGCTCAGGGTCAGGTCGGGCCGGGTCTGGCGACCGCGTTCCGAACCGATCTGAAGCAACTCTCCCACGCCGTCCACGTCCAGAATATGGAACGGATCTTCGGGGAAGACCCCCTGCTGGACATAGGTATTCATGAACCGCCCGGCATCGTCGCGCGACAGGCCATAGGTCATCTGCGTCAGGTCATTGGTGCCGAAAGACAGAAAGGCCGCGTGCTGTGCAATCTCGCCGGCCCGCAGCGCGGCGCGCGGCGTTTCCACCATGACCCCCAGCTTGTAGTCGAAATTCACCCCGGTCTTGACCCGCACCGCCGCCGCCACGGCGTCGATATGGGTCTTGACCAGCTCCACCTCGCGCCGCGCCGACACCAGCGGGATCATGATTTCGGGCACCACCGGGGCGCCCTTGCGGGCGACCTCCACCGTCGCCTCAAAGATCGCCTGCGCCTGCATGGCATAGATTTCCGGCAGGACCACGCCCAGCCGCACCCCGCGCATTCCCAGCATCGGGTTGAACTCGGCCAGAGCCTCGGCGCGGCGGGTGACTTCGGACAAGGGCTTGTCCAGCGCCTCGGCGAGCTCGCGCATACCCTCGCGGTCATGCGGCAGGAATTCATGCAGCGGCGGATCGAACAGGCGGATGCAGACCGGCAGCCCCGCCATGATCTCGAACAATTGCACGAAATCGGCGCGCTGCATCGGCAACAGCCGCACAAGGGCAGCGGCACGGTCCTTGGAGGTATCGGCAAAGATCATCTCGCGCATGACCACAAGCCGGTCTTCGTCAAAGAACATATGCTCCGTCCGGCACAGCCCGATGCCCTCGGCCAGAAACTGGCGGGCGGTGGCGGCATCCGAAGGGGTGTCGGCATTGGCGCGGATGCCGATGTCGCGCACCTCATCGGCCCAGCCCAGCAGCTTGCGGAAACTGTCGTCCAGCGCGGGGGCGAGCATTTCGGCGGCGCCCACCAGAACCTCGCCCGTGGTGCCGTCCAGCGTGATCAGATCGCCCTCGGCAAAGACCCTGCCGTCGCCCGCCGTCAGCCGCCGCTCTTTCAGGTCCAGCCGCAGGCCGGAGGCCCCCACCACGCAAGGCACGCCCAGCCCGCGCGCGATCACCGCGGCATGGCTGGTCACCCCGCCCCGTTCGGTCAGGACGGCGGCGGCGGAATGCATGCCACGGATATCCTCGGGCGCCGTTTCCCGCCGGACCAGCACGCAAGGCTCCCCGCGCGAGGCGCTGGCCTGCGCCGCATCCGAGGTGAAGACGATCCGCCCCACGGCAGCGCCGGGGCTGGCGGCAATGCCACGGGCGAACACGTCGCGCGGCCCGCGCGGATCGACCTGCGGATGCAGCAGTTCCGACAGCGCCCGGGGTTCCACCCGCAGCACCGCCTCTTCCGGCAGGATCACCCCGTCTTCGGCCAAGGCCACGGCAATGCGCAGGCCGGCGCGGGCGGACCGCTGCACCTTCACTGCGTCGATGACCGAAAGCTTGCCATCCTCGATGGTGAATTCGATCTGCATTTCCTCGCGCAGCCGCTTGCGGCAGGCAGCACCGTGGCGGATCAGTTCGGCAAAGATCTCGGGCGCGAGGTCTTCCAGCGAGGGGCCGCGCTTGTCGCGGGTCAGGTAGATGGCTTCGGTCTTCTTCAGCGCATCGCGGCCCTGACTTTGGCCAAGGTAACGCCCGGTGACCTGCGCCAGCCCGGTGACCGGATCGACGAACTGCACCACGCCCGAGCCGGAAATCCCCTGTCCGATGCCCTGCGCCATGGCCTGCACCACCAGCCCCAGCGCCGCCTCGGCAGGGGCGCCCTTGGCCTGCCGCAAGAGGCGGGCCGAAGTGCCCTCCCATGCGCGGGCCATCGAGCGCAGCACTTCGGCAAGCTGTTTCGCCGGGTCTTCGGGGAAGGGTTCGTCCATCTCCCGCTCATACTGGCGCAGCGCCTCTTTCAGCGCCTCGGCCGACGGTTTGCCGATTTCGAACAGATCGGGGTCAAGCCGGGCGACGTGTGTGGCATAGGATTGCAGGAAGCGGACATAGAGGGCATCCGCCGCCTCTTGCCCATGGGTCCGGACAAGGGCGGCATGGCGGGCGGCATTCATGCCCACGTTCAGCACGGTGCCCGGCCCGCCCCAATCAGGATTTTCGGGGCTGGGGCGGACGGAGATCAGCGGCGCCGGGCCGAAATGGGCAAGGATCGCCCTTGTATCCACCGGATGGCCCGCCGCGATGGCCCGCACGGTCTGCGCCGGCAGCGCCACTGTGGGCGGCACCGGCAGATCAAGCCGCGTCAGCCGCTGCAGGCATTTCGCCCGCCAGCCATGGGCCTGCGTGCGAATCTCGGCGGTGGGCGAGACCGCGGTATAATCGGGGATCAGGGGCGTTTTCTGCACCGCGGCACCTTTGTTTGCAGATGCGAGGATACACCCCCCGGGCCGGGGCGCAAGACTTGCGGTGGAACCGGGGGCCAGCCCCCGGACCCCCGGGATATTTGGGCCAAGATGAAAGGTTAGCCTTCGATCTTCGTCAGGTCGGCCACGCCCGAGCAGATGGCACGGATGCGGTGGAGCAGGTTCAGCCGGTTGCGGCGGGTGATCGGGTTTTCGGAGTTGACCTGCACGGCGGTAAAGAAGGCGTCGATCGGCGCGCGCAGGCTGGCCATCGCGGCCATGGCGGCGGCGAAATCCTCGGCCTTCATGGCCGGGGTGATCTGCGCCTCGGCGGTGTCGAGGGCGGTGAAGAGGGCGCGTTCTTCGTCGGTCTCGGCGAATTTGGGATCGGCGCCAAAGGAATATTCGACGCCATCCTTGGCCTCGGCCTGAGTGAGGATCGTGTTGGCGCGCTTGAAACCCTGCAAGAGGTTGGGGCCGTCTTCGGTTTTCAGGAAAGCCGCCAGCGCCCCGGCACGTTTAACGAGGAGAGTCAGGTCGTCATTGCCGGGCATGGCCAGGCAAGCGTCGATGACGTCGTGGCGGATTCCTTGGTCTTTCAGGAAGACTTTGAGGCGGTCGTGGAAGAAGGAGAGGAGGTCGGAGGTTAACCGACCAAGGCGATGATCCCCATTAATCAGTCGCTCGTCCCCCAGTTGCGGATCTGCTTCGAGATCGTCGAACCACACTTCGGCTGCGTCAGTAACGCGAGCATTTTGTAATGCAGAAAGGAACTCTTCCAGACTGACGTTATACTGAGGGGGCTCGTCGCCTGCCGGATGAACATGACACACGCCTTGCCAATTTTTAACTTCAGCCGAATACCCTGTCGGTAAAATATAAACATCATTGGCAAGCATCGGCGCATACCAGACTACAGCCGCAGCGCGTTGAAGCACGCTTGAAAGCGAAACCCGCACCCCATTCCCCAGCACCAGCCGGATCACCCCCAGCGCCGCTCTCCGCAGCGCAAACGGGTCTTTCGAGCCTGTGGGCTTCTCGTCAATCGCCCAGAAGCCGGTCAGGGTGTCGATCTTGTCGGCCAGTGCCACGGCGACGGAGACCGGCTCGGTCGGCACGGCATCCGAGGGGCCGAGGGGGGAATAGTGGTCGCGGGCGGCGAGGGCCACCGCTTCGGGCAGGCCGGCTTCGCGGGCGTAATACATGCCCATCAGGCCCTGCAGTTCGGGGAATTCGCCGACCATGGCGGAGCGGAGGTCGGCCTTGGCCAGCCGGGCGGCCTGTTCAGAGAGGTCGGCATCGGCGCCGACCAGCGGGGCGATTTCTTTGGCCAGCGCGGCAATCCGCGCAATCCGGTCGGCCTGAGACCCCAGTTTGTTGTGGAAGGTGACGGCTTTCAGACCGTCCAGCCATTCGCCCATGCCCGCTTTGGCGACGCGCAGGTCATTCTCCCAGAAGAATTTGGCGTCCGACAGGCGGGCCGACAGCACCTTCTGGTTGCCCTTCAGGATGGTCGCGCCATGGTCGGCGGTTTCGGTATTGGCGACGGTAATGAAACCCTCGATCCGGCCACTGCGCGGGTTCTTCACCGAGAAGAACTTCTGGTGTTCCTTCATCGAGGTTTGCAGAACCTCGGGCGGCAGGTGCAGGAAGGCATCACCGATACGGCCCATCAGCGGCACCGGCCATTCGACAAGGCCCGCGACCTCGGCCAGAAGGCCCTTATCCTCAACCACTTCAAGCCCCGCCGCGAAGGCTAGGTTCTGGGCGCCCTGCCAGATCGCGGCCTCGCGCTCGGCGCTGTCCAGCACGACATGGGCGCGTTTCAGTTTCACCGCGTAGTCGTCGAAGGAATGCACGGCGAAGCGGCCCTGACCAAGGAAGCGGTGGCCTTCGGTGGTGTTGCCTGCCGTGATGCCATCGACGGTCAGCGGCACGACATGGGCGCCGGATTCGTCGGACAGCAGGCAGAGGATGGAATGCAGGGGGCGCACCCAGCGCAGGTTGCCCGCGCCCCAGCGCATCGCCTTGGGCCAGGGGAAATTGCGGATGGTCGCCTCAAGCACTTCGGCGATGATCGCGGGGGCGGCGCGGCCGGGCTTTTCGATGACGGCGTAAAGGGTTTCGCCCTTCTTGTCGGCACGGCGTTCCAACTGGTCCAGCGTCAGGCCGGTGGACCGCAGGAAGCCTTCGATGGCGGCGGGCGGGGCAGAGGCGGAGGGGCCTTTGCGCTCTTCACGCACCGGGCGGCTTTCGGCGGTCAGCCCGTCGATGGTCAGGGTCAGGCGGCGGGGGGTCGAGAAGGCCCCGGCAGAGGCATAGGTCAGCCCGGCCTCGACAAGGCCGTTGGTGACCATGCTGCGCAGGTCGTCGCGGGCGCGGGCCTGCATCCGGGCGGGGATTTCTTCCGAGAAGAGTTCGATCAGAAGGTCGGGCATGGGCTCACTCTTCGGCGTCGGGGGAAAGTTGGTGCCAGGCATAGGCCCGGCCATCGGGGAAGACGGCGACAACGCGGTCCACCTTGGGGGCGATGGCGGATTGCGACAGGAAGGCCAGCGCCTCGCCCTTTTCCAATGCGGTGCCGATGGCGGCGGCATCGAAGCAGCCGAACCACGAGGGGGCGTTCAGCGGCTCGGGCTTGGGGTAGGCGACATAGGTTTCGGTCAACATGCCTTGGGTCATCGGTGTGTGGAAACAGGCGCGGAACCGCAGGGGGGAAGAGGTGGCATCAATGCCCTGAACCGCTTCGGCCAGAATGGGTTCGGGCGTGCCGCCCTCGATCGGGGTCAGCAGGATTTCGGCACCGGGGCGAAAGGCCGCCTCGGTGTAATAGGCATATTCCTGCAACCAATACATGGCGATCCCGGCCACCAGCGCAATCACGACAATCCCCCCCGCAAGCAGTTTGCCCGCCGTCATGCGTCCGCCCCGGCTTCGGTCAGCCGGAAGGCGTCGGCGCATTTCTTGGCGAGCGCCCGGACGCGGCCGATATAGGCTTGGCGTTCGGTGACCGAAATCACCCCGCGCGCGTCCAGAAGGTTGAAGAGATGGCTGGCCTTGATCGTCTGGTCATAGGCCGGATGCGCCATGATGATGCGCTTGCCGGATTTGGGGTCTTGCGGCTCGAACGCCAGAAGGCGTTCGCATTCCGCCTCGGCATCCTTGAAATGCTGGAACAGCATCTCGGTGGTGGCGCCGTCGAAGTTGTGGCGGCTGTATTCCTCTTCGGTCTGGCGGAAGATGTCGCCATAGGTCAGCGGAATGGGCGATTGCGGATCGTTGAACGGCATGTCCATGACGTGATCGACGCCAAGGACATACATCGCCAGCCGTTCCAGCCCATAGGTCAGCTCGCCCGAGACGGGGCGGCAATCATGGCCGCCGACCTGCTGGAAATAGGTGAACTGCGAGACTTCCATCCCGTCGCACCAGATTTCCCAGCCCAGACCCCAGGCGCCCAGCGTCGGGCTTTCCCAGTCATCCTCGACAAAGCGGATGTCGTGCAGGTTCGGGTCCAGCCCGA
Organism: Tabrizicola fusiformis; assembly: GCF_013328815.1. Classification (GTDB taxonomy): domain Bacteria; phylum Pseudomonadota; class Alphaproteobacteria; order Rhodobacterales; family Rhodobacteraceae; genus Fuscibacter. Next base: position 27,708 of record NZ_JABUHN010000005.1, on the reverse strand, counting down.
TTTCCGCCAGCGACCCGAGGTAAAGCTCCTGCAGGTTCGGGGGCGAGGGTTTGATGATCACCTGATATTGATAATAGTGCTGCAGGCGGTTCGGGTTCTCGCCATAGCGGCCATCGGTCGGGCGGCGCGAGGGCTGCACATAGGCCGCGGCCCAAGGCTTGGTGCCCAACGAACGCAGGGTCGTGGCCGGGTGAAAGGTGCCCGCGCCCACTTCCATATCATAGGGTTGCAGGACGGCGCAGCCCTGTGCGCCCCAGTAATTCTGAAGCCGCAGGATGATTTCCTGAAAGGAACGGGGCGCTTTGCGGATTTCGGCCATGGGCTGCCTCTTGAAATGCTGCCCCTCCATAGGCAAGAGGCGGTGAAGGGTCAATGCGCGGTTGGGCCTTGCGCGAAAGCGCGTGCATCCGATGGCTGCCATGCTAGGCTCGGCGGAATTTTGGCGGGCCGGTGGTCCGAAACGATAGGGTTGGGACGGAATGAGAGTTTGGGGTTTGGTGGTGGCGCTGTTGGCCGCCCTTGGTTTTGCCGCGGCGGCTTCGGCACAGGACCGCGCCTGGATTCAGGTCGAGGCGCATCCCTCGGTCACCGATACCGTCGAACGGGCCGAAGCCTATGCCGCCGTCTTTGCCGATGTGACGGCCTATCGCACCGGAACCGGCTGGCACGCCATTGTGCTGGGGCCATATGAGCCGGCAGAGGCGGCGGGCAAGCTGGCCGAACTGCGGCGCGAGAACCTGATCCCCGGCGACAGCTATGTCGTCGATGGCAGCGCGTTCGGGGCGCAGGTCTGGCCCACGGGCGCGGCCGCCCCGGCAGTCGAAGCCCCCGCCGAAGCAACCGCCGAACCTGTGGCCGAACCGGAACCGGAGCCGGTCGTCGTCGCCGATGAAACCCCGGCCGAGGCCCGCGCCTCGGAAGCGCTTCTCTTGCCCGAAGAACGGATGGCCCTGCAAGCGGCGCTTGGCTGGTATGGCTTTTACCAGGGCGCGCTGGACGGTGCCTTCGGCAAGGGCACCCGCGCCTCGATGGCCGCCTGGCAAGAGGCCAATGGCTATGAGCCGACGGGCATCCTGACCGCGATGCAGCGCGCCACCCTGACCGCGAACCATCAGGCCGATCAGGCCGAATTCGGCTTTCAGTCGGTGACCGAGGCCGAGGCCGGGATCGAGATTACCCTGCCGCTCTCGCTGGTGGCCTTTCAGGGCTATGAACCGCCTTTCGTGCGCTTTGTGGAAAAGGACGGATCGGGCCTGCAAATCATGCTGATTTCCGAACCCGGCGGAACCGAGGCGCTGCACGGCCTCTATGACATCCTGCAAACGCTGGAAGTGGTTCCGGCGACCGGGGAGCGGGGCCGCACCGACGACAGCTTCGACATCTCCGCACAATCGGACAGCGTGGAAAGCTATGCCCATGCCGAAACGCGCGACGGCATGGTGAAGGGTTATCTGGTGGTCTGGAAGCCCGCCGATGCCGAACGGATGGGCCGCATCCTGCCGGTGCTGAAATCCAGTTTCCGCATGGTCGGGGGCAAGGCGCTCGACCCCGGGCTGGTGCCGATGGAGGATGCCGCGCGGGCCGGAATGCTGGCGGGTCTTGACGTGCGCCGCCCGCTGCTGTCGCGCTCGGGCTTTTATGTCGATGGCGCGGGGGCGGTGCTGACCACCGCCGAGGCCGTGGCGCAATGCGGGCGCGTGACGCTGGACCATGACACCGACGCCGAGGTGAAGCTGGTCGATGCGGCCAGCGGTCTGGCAGTCCTCGTGCCCAAGGCGCCGCTGGCGCCGCGCGCCGTCGCGGGCTTTGCGGCGGCAACGCCGCGCCCGGGAACCGAAATGGCGGTGGCCGGCTACAGCTATGAAGACAAGCTGCCCGCGCCGGTGCTGACCTTTGGCGTCTTTGAAGAGGCGCAGGGTCTGGCAGGCGAACCCGGCATCGCGCGGATTTCGGCGCCGGTTCTGGCGGGCGACGCCGGTGGCCCGGTGCTGGACCCGACGGGCGCGGTGGTGGGAATGCTGCTGCCCGCAGGCGGACCGGCGGGCAAGGTGCTTCCCGCCGGGGTCAGCTTCATCGCCACGGCGGCAAGCATCAGCACACTGCTGACCGGGGCCGGGATCGCCCCCGCCACGGCGACGGGCGCCGCCCCCGCCAGCCCCGATGCCCTGAATGCCGCCGGGCTGGGCATGACGGTTCTCGTCTCCTGCTGGGAGTAAGGCACCCTGTGGGGGGGCAGCGCCCCCCACCCAAAGCCCTCAGTCGCGCCAGAACCGCGGCAGAAGCAGCACCAGAAAGGCCAGCAAACCCAGCCGGCCCAACAGCATTGCTGCCGACAGAATCCATATTCCCGCCAGCGGAAAATCGACAAAGGTGCCAGTCCGCGCCACCAGCGGGCCAAAGCCATAGCCGATATTGCCAATCCCCATCCAGACCGACCAGAAGGCTGACATGGGATCAACCCCGACCAGCGTCATCGCCACCGTCATCACCCCCATCAGAAAGACATAGCCGGTGATGAACAGGATCAGCCCGCTGATCACGTCCTCTTCCACGATCCGGCCATCGTATTTCACGGTGACCACCCGGCTGGGGCTGGCGATCTGGCGGATCTGGGCCATCAGCGCCGCCGCCGCGATCTGCGCCCGGAACACGCCCAGCCCCGCGGCACTTGAGCCAGAGCAGCCGCCGATCACCCCGATCACCAGCGCCACGACCAGCGCAAAGCCACCCCATGTCGAGAAGCTGCCCGAGAAGAAGCCGGTCGAAGACTGGATCGAGACCAGATTGAACAACGCCTCGCGGAACGCGCTTTCCAGCCCCTGATCCGAAACCGCCACCCGCCAGAGGGTGACCGAACCGACGGCACAGGCGATCCAGCGCAGATAGGCCCGTGCCTGTGCATCCTGCCAGAGCGGGCGGGACTGGCCGTTGATCAGTTGCACGAAGCGGATATAGGGCAGGCTGCCCAGAATCATGAACAGCGCCCCGGCATATTCCATTGCGCCCGGATATTTGCCGAACGAGGCGTCCATCGGCGCGAACCCTCCGGTGGCGATGGTCGCCATGGCGCAGACCACGGCATCCAGCGCCTCCATGCCCAAAGCGCGATAGACCAGCCCGCAGATCACCGTCAGCCCGAAATAGACGATCACCAGTTGCCGCGCGATATCGGTGGCGCGTGGCAGCGCCTTGCCGAAGGTGTCAAATCCCTCGGTGCGGAAATACTGCATCCCGCCCACCCGCATGACGGGCAGGAAGATCATGGCGACAAAGGCGATGCCCAGCCCGCCGAAGCTGTTCAGCATGCCCCGCCACAGGTTCATCCCCGGCGGCAATCCGTCCAGCCCGACAATCACCGTGGCGCCGGTGGTAGTCAGGCCCGAAGCCGCCTCGAAATACGCCTGCGCAAAGGTCAGATGCGGCGCGCCCAGCATCAGGGGCAGACCGCCGAACAGCGGCAGGATGCCCCAGATCGCCACGGTCATCAGATAGGCCTGCCGCGCATTCAGCGCCCCGCCCAGCGCATTGGCCGTCGCCAGCGACAAGAGCAGGCCAACCGACGCGGTGATGATCGCCGCCTCGACGAAATCGCGCGCATTCTCAAGCCCCGCCCGCCAATCGACGATGGCCGGAGCCAGCATGAGGATCGCCAGCACGATCAGCACGCGCCCGACGACATAGACGATTGGCCTGAGGTCGATCATGCCGCCAAGGGATAGGGGTTTGCTGCGGCGGCGTCAAACTGCGCAGACGTCAGCGGGAACGCCCGTGGCAGGTCGGGGCCTCCGGCGGGAGTATTTCGAAAGGTGCAAATGCCAGGCGCCGCACCTAGGCTTGCACTTCTTCAAATACTCCCGCCGGAGGCGAAGGCCCGAGGGAAGTTGGGCCGGGGATCAGCCGACGTGATAGAGGCTGGCGAATAGCCGCGGGTCCAGACTTTCGGCGGCAAAGGTGGGGCCTTCGGTCAGCACCGAAACCGCGTCATGGCTGTGCAGGCTTTCCTGATGGCTGGCGACGATGCGGAAATCGCCGACCCGGGCATCGGCAAGCAGCACCTCACAGAAGCTGCGGGCGGCATCCTCGACAAAGATCGGGTTGGCGGCGTTCAGCTCGGCAAACGCCTGTTCATCCTCGCGCTTGACCATGACCTGCGTTTCCGTGGGCACGGCGGCGCGGGCCAGTTCGATCAGATCCTCGAACCACAGGCATTTGTCGCCCTTCGCCTCGACCGAGATGCGCGCGACCGAGCGTTGCGAATGCGGCGTGGCCAGTTGGCCGCGCGTCATGCGGGCATGTTCGCTGAGTTCCAGCGAGCAGGGGCAGGTGCTGGAATAGACGAAATCCAGATGCATCAGCCGCTTGCGCACCCCGGCCTGATCGACCAGCTCCAGCGCGATGTCGTAATACTGCCAGCCCGACAGGCCAGAGCGCAGCGAGCCGACCTTGACCGGGAAGGAAAACCGCATCTGGATCCGGGCGTCAAAGCTGCCCAGATCGCGCTTGTAATCGTCCAGCGCGTGTTCGATCACCTGAAAGCTGAAATCGCGTTCGGCATGGGCATAGAAGGACCGCATGATGCGGCTCATGTTGATGCCCTTCTTTTCCGCCTCGAGGCTGACCGTGCCTGTGACCGAGGTTTCCAGCGTCAGCGGGCCGTTGTCGCGGGTGCGGTAGTGGATCGGCAGCCGGAAGTTCGAGATGCCGACATGCTGGATCACCGCCTTTTCGCCCACGATCAGGCTGGAGGGACCATTTTGCAGATCGGGCAGGCTGTCCTTGTAGGCGGCATCGGCGCGGAAATCCTGCGGATAGTCGCGCGACAGGACGGGATAGCCCTGCCCCACCAGCGCCCCCGCCTGCGGATCAAGTGCCACGATTTCGGCCTCGCTGGCGCGGGCGGCCCAAAGCCGCAGCGTGGCAAGTGCCGCCTCTGCCTCGGCACGGCCGGGCCGCAGATCGCTGTCCTGCATATGAATGTTCATGGCGTCGCTCCCCGATGGCAAGGCGCAAGACCGCCAATATAGGCGATTGCACCATCATACCCAAGCCTTGCCGAAGGGTTACGTCAGAAAGGCGACATCGGATCAGGTTTTTCCGCCGGATCGCGCCGGAACCGGCGTGCAGGGGGCCGCCGCGCGGGCGCCCCCTGCATCGGATCAGGCGGCGTCCAGCGCCTGCATCAGATCGGCAATCAGGTCGCCCGCATCCTCAAGCCCGACCGAGAAGCGGATCAGCCCGGGGGTGATGCCCAGTGCATCCTTTTGTTCCTGCGGCAGGCGTTGGTGGGTGGTGGTCGCCGGATGGGTGGCGATGGTCTTGGCATCGCCGAGGTTGTTCGAGATCAGCGCGATCCGCAGCGCGTTGACAAAGCGGAAGGCCGCCTCTTTGCCGCCCGCCACCTCGAAGGTCACCAGCGTTCCGCCCGACCCCATCTGTTCCATCGCCAGCGCGTGCTGCGGATGGCTGGCCAGTGCCGGATAGATCACCTTCGTCACCTTCGGGTGCCCTTCCAGAGCCGTGGCGATTCGGGCCGCGCTGTCGGCCATGGCGCGGCAGCGCAGGTCCAGCGTGGCCAGACCGTTCAGCATGATCCATGCGGTGAACGGGCTCATCGCGGCGCCGGTGTGTTTCAGATAGGGTTCGGCCACCTTGCGGATGAAATCCTTGGTGCCGCAGATCACCCCGCCAAGGGCGCGGCCCTGACCATCGACATGTTTGGTCGTGGAATAGACCACCACATCGGCGCCCTGTTCCACGGCGCGCGAAAAGATCGGCGTGGCGAACACATTGTCCACCACCACCAGCGCGCCCACGGCATGGGCAATCTCGGACACCGCCCGGATATCCACCAGTTCCAGCGTCGGGTTCGACATCGATTCGAAGAACACCGCCTTGGTGCCGGGCGTGACCGCCGCGCGCCATTGCGCCAGATCGGCGCCATCGACGAAGGTCACCTTCACGCCATAGCGCGTCAGCACCTCTTCCAGAATATAGAGGCAGGAACCGAACAGCGCCCGCGACGACACCACATGGTCGCCCGCCCGCAGCATCGACACCAGCGCGCCGTTCACTGCCGCCATGCCGCTGGCGGTGGCAAAGGCATCTTCGGTGCCTTCCAGCGCGGCAATCCGCTCTTCGAACATGCGGGTGGTGGGGTTGCCGTAACGGGCATAGATGAACTCATCCTCGCCCGCCTTGATGAAGCGCGCCTCGGCCGCTTCGGCATCGGGATAGGCAAAGCCCTGCGTCAGGAAGATCGCCTCGGCCATCTCGCCATACTGGCTGCGCCGGGTGCCTTCGTGAACCAGCGTGGTGCGGGTCTTCCAGTCCTTGGTCATCGTCTTTGGCTCCCGGCCATGAAAAAGCCCCGGATACCCAAGGGTCCGGGGCGCTGCGAGAGCCCGGAACCTTTTAGCGGTTTGTTTAACGTGGCCCGCAATCCGGTTACAAAGCGCCACAAGGGGCGGCATACGCCCGCCAAGACGAAAGGTCAACCGGGCAAAGGCGGGGCGCCTATCGCGGGACCGTCACGCAGGCGTAACGCGCGCTTCACCGGGCTGTTGCAGCATCAGGGCATCACAGGTGCAGCCCCGGACCCAAGCGCCATGCCCCAAGCCCTGCCCCCGATCCGCGCCGACCTTGGCCCCAAGGGCCTGACGATTGATGCCGCCGCCCTGAGCCGCGCATTGGCCGCCTTGCCGCAGGGGGCGCCGGTGGTGGCGCTGGTGCATGGCTTCAGCTTTGCCCCGGGTCTGCCGGGGGTGTGCCCGCACAGCCATATCCTGTCGCTCGACCCCGATCTGCGGGACGGCAAGGCCATAAGCTGGCCGCGCCATCTGGCGCTGGACGGGGTGCGGGGGCTGGCGATCGGCCTGGGCTGGAACGCGCGCGGCACCCTCTGGCAGGCGCATGGCCGCGCCCTTGGTGCCGGGGCGGCGCTGGCGGAACTGGCGGCGCTGGTGCGCCGGATCGACCCGCGGCGGCGGCTGGATGTGGTGGGCCATTCGCTGGGTGCGCGGGTGGCGCTGGCGGCGCTGCCACGGGCGGCGGCCGGTGATCTGCGGCGGCTGATCCTGTTGGCCGGGGCCGAGGCGCGCAGCACGGCCCGCGCCGCATTGGACAGCCCGGCAGGCCGCGCGGCGCAGGTGGTCAACGTCAGCACCCGGGAAAACGACCTGTTCGACGCCCTTTATGAATGGCTGATCCATGCCGGCTGTCGCACCTCGATCGGGCAGGGTCTGGGTGTGCGGGCGCCCGAAAACTGGCGCGACCTGTGGATCGACCATGCGGCGGGCCGGGCCGGGCTGGCGCGGCTGGGCTACCCCTTGCCCGCACCGCCCGGGCGCATCTCGCATTGGTCGCCCTATCTGCGGCCCGGGCTTTTCGCGCTCTACCGCGCGCTGATTGACGGCAGCCTGCCTGCCGCCACCCTGCCCCGCCACCGGCCCGCGCGGCGCTGGTCGCTGCTGGTGGCGCCCCGGTTGGCGGCACCTTTCCCCCCGGCCTGAGGCGCCCGCAGGGAATCATCCGCCAAAGGCGGCAGCCGTGCTATGCTGGCGGCATTGAACCCTGCATTCATCAAGGCTTTGTCATGCCCGAATTCGGCTATCAGCCTAAACATATCCATCTTCTGGACAGCAAGCTCACGCTCGACCCGCAGGTCGCCGCCACCATCGCCGAGATTCAGGCCCGGATCGCCGCACGTGACTGGCTGGACCGGCTGATGAATCCGCGCTGGGAACTGTCGATGGATTTCTTTCAGTCGCTGCTGATGGCCCCGCCGCAGCCCGGGCCCTTTGCCCTTCCCGCGCCACCGCCCGCAGCGCCGCTTGTCACCCCCGGCGCCGGTCCTGCCGTGGCCCGCCCGGGCGAGATGAAAGAGGTGGCGGAAGCCCTCTACAAGGTGCCTGCGATCCAGAATCTGGCCCAGCGCGCGCAAGAGGCGCTGATGCGCGACCTGAACCGGCTGAAAGCCGAGTGGAAGGGCGCCCCGATGCCCGAGAAGGTCACCATGATCTCGGTCGGCACGCTTTTTGCCGCCGGGGTGATCACGCCGGTTCTGGCCAACCGGCCGACCCGCCTGCTGGCCTTTGACGCCATCAAGGGCAAGGACATTCCCCTGCCCCTGCTGCCGGGCTGGAGTTTCCGGGTGCTGGACAACGGCGCCGGGCTGAAGGCCCCACTTGGCCATCCGGCGGTGACCGGCGATGTCAGCGTGCAGGCCCCGGGCGGAACGGTGAACTGGAGCGCCACGGTCAATGTCGATGTGGCGGCGGTGGTCAAGGCGCTGAAATGATCAACTGGCGGGTTGCGCCGCCAGCCATTCCATCAGCCGCGCCCGCACCGAACTGTCGCCTGCCGCCCGTGCCTCTTCGATCACCGCACGCGCCTGCCCCAGATCGACCCGGCGCAACAGCGCCTTGACCGGCCCGATCGAGGCGGGCCGCATCGACAACACCCGCAGACCCATCGCGGCAAAGGCCAGCGCCTCAACCGGGCGGCCCGCATCCTCGCCGCAGAAGGACAGGCGGGTGTTGCTTGCGGCGCAGCGGCTGACGATCTGCTCAAGGAAAGACAGGAACGACAGGTTCAGCGTGTCATAGCGCTTGCGCACCCGCTCATTCTCACGATCGGCGGCGAAGAAGAACTGTTTGAGATCATTGCCGCCGATCGAGATGAAATCGGTCATGTCGAAAAACGCCTGCGGCGCATAGGCCAGACTGGGCGTTTCCAGCATGGCGCCGATCTCCAGCCGCTCCGGCACCGCATGGCCCAGCGACTTTTCGCGGTGCAATTCGCGCAAGGTGGCGCTGCGGGCCTCGATAAATTCGCTGAATTCGGTGATGAAAGGGAACATCACCGTCAGCGGCCGCCCTTTGGCCGCGCGGATCAGCGCCTGCAACTGCATCCGCAGCACGCCCGGCTTGTCCAGCCCCACCCGGATCGCCCGCCAGCCCATCGCAGGGTTCGGCTCGTCCTGCGGCTTCATATAGGGCAGCACCTTGTCCGACCCGATATCCAGCGTGCGAAAGGCCACGGGGCGGCCCTGCGCGGCATCCATCACCCGGGAATAAAGCTGCGCCAGCTCATCCCGCCGGGGCATCTGGTTGCGGATCAGGAATTGCAGTTCGGTGCGGAAAAGCCCCACCCCCTCGGCCCCCGAGCCGACAAGCGAGGGCAGATCGGCCATCAGACCGGCATTCATGTGCAGGGCCACCGTCACCCCGTCGCGGGTGGTGGCGGGCAGGTCGCGCAGACTGGCATAGCGGGTCTGCGCCGCCGCCTGCATGGCAATCTTGTCGCGGAAGCTGCGGGCGACGGTTTCCTCGGGACGCAGATGCACCACGCCCTGATCGCCGTCCACCAGAATGGCATCGCCGTTCAGCGCCTCGGTCGTGATGCGTTCGGCATGGATCACCAATGGAATGGCCAGCGCCCGGGCGACGATGGCGGCATGGCTGCCCACCGACCCCTCTTCCAGCACCACGCCTTTCAGCTTGCGGCCATAGTCCAGCAGTTCCGCCGGGCCGATGTTGCGCGCCACCAGCACCGGATTTTCCGGCATCGTGGCGCCGGTATCCTTGCCCTGCCCGGTCAGGATGCGCAGCAGCCGGTTCGACAGGTCGTCCAGATCATGTAGCCGGTCGCGCAGATAGGCGTCGGGCACCTGTTCCAGCCGGTTGCGGGCGGCGGATTGTTCTTTCTCCACCGCCGCTTCGGCAGAAAGGCCGCGCTGGATATCCTCTTCCATCCGGCGCAGCCAGCCGCGCGAATGGGCGAACATCCGATAGGCTTCAAGCACCGCCTTCTGGTCCTTGTCGAGGCTTTCGGCCTCCAGCAGGTCATCGACCGAAACCCGCAGCACCCCCACTGCCGCGCGGATGCGGTCGATCTCGGTCAGCGGATCGTCGGCGACAGGATTGGTGACCACCACCCGCGGCTCGTGCAGCCAGACCCGGCCCTCGGCCGCGCCCTCCTGCCCGGTGGTGCCGCGAAACAGCACCGGCTGCTTGTGCAAGGCCCCCAGACCGTCGCCGCCAAAGGCGCCCAGCTCGGTCATCTCGGCCAGCACCATGGCCACGACGTCCAGCGCCTCGATTTCATCCTCGGAATAGCGGCGGGCGGATTTGGACTGCACCACCAGCACGCCCAGCTTTTCGCCCACCCGCTGAATCGGCACGCCAAGGAAGCTGGAATACAGCTCTTCCCCGGTTTCCGGCATATAGCGAAAACCCTTTTCCGATGGCGCATCAGCGGTGTTCACCGGCAGGCCGGCCTTGGCGACACGGCCCACCAGGCCCTCGCCCAGCTTCATCCGGGTCTTGTGGACGGCGGCCTTCTTCAACCCCTCGGTGGCGCAAAGCTCCAGCGTTTCGGCATCGCGGAAAAGGTAGATCGAGCAAACCTCGGTCCGCATCGAATCCGCAATCAGATGGGTGATGCGGTCCAGCCGGACCTGCCCCTTGGCGGGCGTTGCCAGCACGTCGCGCAAACGGCGCAAGAGCTTGCGGCTGTCGCCTTCGCTGCGTTCGGGCATCGGATATCGTCCATCAATCGCTTTCCCCCTCTATAGGCGGGAAGGGGCGCCATGGGGAGGGGAAATCTCCTGTAAAGGCGGGGCGCCGCCAGACTTGTCTGGCGGCGCCCCGCTTTCGCCCGGTGATGCGCGGAAAAGCCGCGCCCGGCTTATACCTTGTCCAGCGCGAAGACGTCGTGCAGCGCCTGCACCGCCAGTTCCATATACTTGCGGTCGATCAGCACCGAAATCTTGATCTCGGACGTGGCGATCACCTTGATGTTGACGTTCTCGGCGGCCAGCGCATTGAACATCTTGGCGGCAACACCCGCATGGCTGCGCATCCCGATGCCCACGACCGAAACCTTGGCCACATCGGTATCGACCACCAGTTCCTTGTAGGTGAACTTGCCCGCCGCCTGCGCCTCTTCGATGGCCTTCTGGGCGCGCGCAACCTGATTGGTCGGGCAGGAAAAGGTCATGTCGGTAAAGGCGCGCTTGTCGCCCGGCTCGTCCAGCTCCGAGATGTTCTGGACGATCATATCCACATTCACCCCGGCCTCGGCCAAGGGGCCAAAGATCGCGCCGGCAATGCCGGGGCGGTCCTCGACCTTGACCAGCGTCATCTTGGCCTCGTCGCGCGAATGGGCGACGCCGGAAACAACTTTCGATTCCATGATTTCATCCTCGTCGCAGACCAGAGTCCCAGAAGTTTCATCGGTATCCTCGAACGAGGACAGCACCCGCAGCCGCACCTTGTAGCGCATGGCAAGCTCGACCGAGCGGGTTTGCAGCACTTTCGCGCCCAGAGAGGCCAGTTCCAGCATCTCTTCAAAGGCGATCTTTTCCAGCTTGCGCGCCTTGCCGCAGATGCGCGGGTCGGTGGTATAGATGCCGTCCACATCGGTATAGATGTCACAGCGTTCGGCAGCAAAGGCGGCGGCGAAGGCAACGGCGGTGGTGTCCGACCCGCCGCGGCCCAATGTGGTGATGCGGCCTTCGGCGCTGACACCCTGAAAGCCCGCCACGACCGCAACCTTGAAGCCTTCGGCGAATTTCGCGTCGATATTCTCGCGCGGGATCGACACGAAGCGGGCCGAACCATGGGCCGAGGTGGTGTTGATCGGCACCTGCCAGCCCTGCCAGGACCGCGCGGGCACGCCCATTTCCTGCAACCGCAGCGCCATCAGACCGGCGGTGACATTCTCACCCGAAGCGACCACGGCGTCATATTCGCGGGCATCGTAAAGCTTGGAAGTGCCTTCGACCCAACCGACGAGTTCGTTGGTCTTGCCCGACATCGCACTGACAATGACGATCACGTCATAGCCGCGCTCAACCTCGGCCTGCACCTTTTTCGCGGCATTCTCGATCCGCGCAAGGTCGGCGACCGAAGTGCCGCCGAATTTCATCACCAGAACCGGCATGGATCATCCCCCGGATGCCTCGAAAACCGGCGCCTCTTTATGCGGCAACCCCCGCGCGTGCAAGAGGCGATCCGGTCGCGCAGGGTGCCAAAATCCTTCGAAGGATTTTGCAAATTTCTTCGAAGAAATTTGGTCAGAGCGCGCGCCAGCCGATGTCCGAGCGGCAGAAGCCTTCGGGCCAGTGCAGATGGTCGATCATCGCATAGGCGCGGTTGCGGGCATCGGCCAGCGTATCGCCCCGCGCGGTGATGTTCAGCACCCGCCCGCCATTCGCCACGATCTGCCCGTCCTTGCCGGCCGTCCCGGCGTGAAAGCACATGTGGCGGCTGTCTTCGGGCAGACGGCCCAGCCCGTGGATGACCGTGCCTTTCTGATAGGCCCCGGGATAGCCCTTGGCCGCCATCACCACCGTCAGGGCATGATCCTCGGCCCAGTTCACCCGGGCGCGGTCCAGCCGCCCCTCGGCGCAGGCCAAAAGCAGGTCCAGCGCCTGCGCCCCCAGCCGCAGCATCAGCACCTGCGTTTCCGGGTCGCCAAAGCGGCAATTGTATTCCACCAGCCGGGCCCGGCCGTTCTCGATCATCAGCCCGGCATAGAGAACCCCCTGATAGGGCGTGCCGCGCCGCGCCATTTCGGCGATGGTCGGCAGCACTATCTCCTCCATCGCCTGTTGCTGGATCGCTTCGGTCAGCACCGGCGCCGGGGAATAGGCGCCCATGCCGCCGGTGTTGGGGCCGGTATCGCCGTCGCCCACCCGCTTGTGATCCTGCGCCGTGCCGATCGGCAGGGCATTCACCCCGTCGCAAAGGACAAAGAAGCTCGCCTCTTCGCCCGCCATGAACTCTTCGATCACCACTTCGGCACCCGCCGCCCCAAAGGCGCCGCCAAAGATCTCGTCGATGCCCGCCAGCGCCTCCGCCTCGGTCATGCCCATGATCACGCCCTTGCCCGCCGCCAGCCCGTCGGCCTTGATGACAAGAGGGGCACCCTGCGCCTGCACATAGGCGCGGGCGGCGGCGGCATCGGTAAAGCGGGCGTAGCCGGCGGTCGGCGCGCCGCAGGCATCGCAGATTTCCTTGGTAAAGGCTTTCGATGCTTCAAGCCGCGCCGCCGCCGCACCCGGCCCAAAGGTCAAGAGCCCGGCAGCCCGGGTGGCATCGGCCACACCGGCGGCCAGGGGCGCCTCGGGGCCGACGATCACGAAATCAACCGCGTTCTCTTCGCAGAAGCTCACCACCGCGGCACCGTCCAGAATGTCCAGATCGGCGCATTCCGCCAGCGCCGCGATCCCGGCATTGCCCGGCGCCACGATCAGCCGGTCGCATTTCGGGTTCTGCTTGACCGCCCAGGCCAGCGCATGTTCCCGCCCGCCGCCGCCCAGAATGAGGATGTTCATGGATGCCCCCGCTTGGCCCTTGCCTGCGGGCCTCATAGGTCCGGCCAAGGTCTCGTGCAAGCGGCTTGGCAGCTACTTCTTCTTCTCGCAGGCCACGCCATCGCCGTCGCGGTCCAGCTCATAGATGTCTTCGCCCACGATATAGACCGGCCCCTGCACATAGGCCGGGCCGTTGCCATTGCCATGCGCGCAATCGACATCGGACGCCACCGGCACGCAGGCGCCTTCATAATTCGGATCGCAGTCCTGCGCCACAGCCGCAGTGCCGCAAAAAAGCGCTGCAAGGGCAAGGGCGGGAAACGGGCGCATGGCGATTTCCAAAAAGTGTTAACGAAAGGTTAACACGATTCGCCCCGTAGGATGGGCAATATTGCCCATCCCCCGAACCCCGCAGCCGATTTCTTCGAAGAAATCGGGCCGGACCCTTTGAAGGGTCCGAAGCGGCGTTTTGGAAAACGCCGCGCCTTCCCCTTGCCGCGGCGCCCGCCTATCCTGCCGCCATGGACATGTTCGAAGACACCCCCGCCCCCGGCAATCAGCCTGAATACACCGTCTCGGAACTTTCCGGCGCGGTGAAGCGGGTGATCGAGGGGGAGTTCGGCCTTGTCCGTGTGCGGGGCGAGGTGGGGCGTGTCAGCCGCCCGGCCTCGGGGCATCTTTACTTTGACCTCAAGGACGACCGCGCAGTCATTGCCGCCATTTCGTGGAAGGGGCAGGTCGCCAAGATGCAGGTCCGCCCGGAAGAGGGGATGGAGGTCATCGCCACCGGCCGCATGACCACCTTCCCCGGGCAGTCGAAATACCAGTTGATCGTCGAGGATGTGGCCCCCGCCGGGGCGGGCGCGTTGATGGCGATGCTGGAAAAGCGGCGGGCGGCCCTGCAGGCCGAGGGTCTGTTCGACCCCGCCCGCAAGAAGCCCATCCCCTATCTGCCGCAGGTGATCGGCGTCGTCACCTCGCCCTCGGGCGCGGTGATCCGCGATATCCTGCACCGGCTGCGCGACCGTTTTCCGCGCCATGTGCTGATCTGGCCCGTCGCCGTGCAGGGGCAGAATTGTGCCGCCGAAGTGGCCGCCGCGATCCGGGGGTTCAACGCGATTGCCCCCGGCGGGCCGATCCCGCGGCCCGATGTGCTGATTGTGGCGCGGGGCGGCGGCAGTCTGGAAGACCTCTGGGGCTTCAACGAGGAAATCGTGGTGCGGGCGGCGGCGGCCAGCCGCATTCCGCTGATTTCCGCCGTGGGGCATGAGACGGACACAACTCTGATCGACCATGCCGCCGACCTGCGCGCGCCCACCCCCACCGCGGCGGCAGAGCTTGCCGTGCCGGTGCGGCTGGAATTGCTGGCCACGCTGGAAAGCCTCTCGGCGCGGCTCTTGCGCGGGCTGACCACCGGATTGCAGCGCCGCGACCAGCGGCTGCGCGACCTTGGCCGCGCCCTGCCCCGGCCCGAGACGCTGACCGGCAGCGCGGCGCAGCGGCTGGACCTGTGGTCGGGCCGTCTGGCCGGCGCGCTGGGGATGGCGACGGCCCGCAAACGCGCCGGGTTCGAACGCGCGGCCCGGCTTCGGCCCGAGGTGCTACGGGCGCTGATCGCCTGGCGGCGTGATCAGGGGCAGGCCCTGTCCGGGCGGCTTGAGGCGGCGCTGGCCCGCCGGGCCGAGCGGGCCGCCGACCGGGCTGCGGCGCTGGCCGCCCGGCTGGCCCCGGCGCTGCACCGGCTGATCACCGAAGCGGCGCGCAAAGGGGCCGAGGGCGCGACGCGGCTTGCCACGCTTGACGCACGGCTGCAGGCGGCCCCGCCCACACGGCTGGCCGATCTGGCCCGGCGGCTTGAGGCGCTGGACCGCACGCGCCAGACGCTGGGCCACGCCGAAACCCTGCGGCGCGGCTTTGCCATCGTGCGCGGCGACGGCCATGTGGTGACGGGCCGGGCGGCGGCGGAAAAGGCCGCCGTGCTGGAGATCGAATTCGCCGATGGCCGCCTGACCACCGGCGGCAAGCCCGCACGCAAGGGCAAGCCGGGGGAACCGCCACAACAGGGCAGCCTGTTCTGAAAGGACAAGGAATGTCCCGCGCGGCTGTGGCAGCTTTGCTGCACAGACCGCGCAAAAGGTTCGGCTTCATGTGAACCCCTGATTTCGGGCATTCGGCCGGAACGTCGGAAAACCTCAGACACCCACCTGCGGGCCGGGACAAATCAACGGCTCGGCGCTTTCCTCGACCACCGAAAGCGGCGTGCCATCCGGGTCGTCCAGCGCCTGTGCCGCGATGCTGTCCCCCCGGTCGTAAAGCAGCCAGCAATCCGGCGCGCCACCATCGTCATAGGCAAAGCAGATCGCACCGCCTGTCTCCTCCCACCAGTAACCGTGCTTGCACTCTTGGCCTTCAAAGGCCCAGATCACGCGGCGCCCGGCCAGATATTGCTCACGCCCCCAAACCTTCCCGCTGTCGGCATAGGTCATGGTGCGGCCCACCACCCGCGCCTCGAACTCGGCCGCGGTCATGGGCGTTTCGGCCCAAGCGGGCGCGGTCAGCAGGATCAGCGCCAGCATCGTCTTCATTTCATCCCCTCCACCGGGCCAGATGCGGCACGATCCACCGTCGCCAAAGCGGCGGGAACAGCGCAATGGTGCAGGCCATGGGCAGCGGCCACGGCAGCATCGGCGCCTCTTCCGCGCCGGGCATCCGCAGCGCCGGATAGGGCCGTGCCGGATGCGCGTGATGGTCGGAATGGCGCGGCGCATTCAGCATCAGCGCCGAGGAAAACCAGAACGGCGCGTTCCAGCTATGGCGCGCCGCCACCGGCTCAAGCCGCCCATCGGGGCGCAGCGCCCGCGTCAGCCCGTAATGCTGCACATAATCCGACAGCATCAACTGCACCTGCGCGTGCAACGCCAGCCCGGCCCAGACCAGCCCCCCCGCCGCCCCGGCCAACCCCCAGCCCAGCGCCAGCGCCAGCCCCGCCAGCCCCAGATAGACCGCATAGGGGTTCAGCCGCCCCGGCGCCCGGGCGGTCAATTCCCGTTCGGCCCGCAGCCCCTGCCGGAAGCTGCCCGCCCATGCCCGCAGGAAAAAGCGATAAAACCCTTCGCCCGCCCGGGCCGAATTGGGGTCTTCGGCACTGGCCGCATGGCGGTGATGCACCAGCCGGTGGGCGCTGGCGTGATGGCCGAAGAGGAGGCTGCCGTAAACCGCCACCCCCAGCCCATAAAGCCCGCGACTGCCCCGGTGGATCAGCTCATGCGCCATCGGGTTCGACACCTGCCCGAACCACAGTCCTGCCCCGACAAACAGTGCCAGCCGCTGCCACGGCCCCAACCCGCTCGCCCCGGCCACGCCCCAGACTGCGGCGGGCAGCGCCACGAGATGGCCAACCGCCAGCCCGATCAGCAAGGAATCCGCCCCGGGAAACTCCGCCCCTTCGGGCGCGTCCCCCATGAAGAGGCCCCTGATCTGGTCCAGCGCCAATGCCAGCACCGTCATGTAAAGCAACCCCGCCGCTGCCCAACCGCCACCCTGCCAAAGGCCCAAAGCGAAAAGCAGCAACGGACAGGCCGAAGCCAGAGCGAACAGGAACAGCGGAAGCGGACGTCGGGTCAGGTCTTGCATGGCGAAAACCTAGCATGTGAGGCTGCGCCGAACAGCCCCCGGATGGACCATGACAGCGCTTCTGACCCTCGCCACCCTTGCCGCCACGGCCTACCAATACGCCTTTGCCACCCGCCCGGAAGGGCAGCAAAGCTGGACCGGCTCATCCGTCAAGACCGCCGCTACGGCGGCGCTCGCGGCTTATGGATTGGCCACAGGGGCGCCGGGGCTGATCACGCTGGGCCTTGCCCTTGGCGCGCTTGGCGATTTCGCGCTGTCACGCCCGGGGAAAACCGCCTTTCTCGCCGGAATGGGCGCCTTTGCGGGTGGGCATCTGGCCTATGCGCTGGCCTTCTGGCAGCGCGGGGCAGAGCTTGGCGGCCCGGCTTTCGGGCCGGGGCAGATCGCCGCGCTGGCGCTCCTCGCCCTGCTGCTGATCTCGACCGAATTCTGGCTGGCCCCGCGCACCGGCGCGCTGCGCTGGCCTGTGCGGGGCTATGGGCTGGGCATCGGGGCGATGGCGATGACCGTCATCCTCTTGCCCGCGAATGGCGGCGACACCATCCTCGGGCTTGGCGCCGCGCTCTTCCTCTTGTCAGACACGCTCCTTGCCCTGCGCCTCTTTGTGGTGACCGCCCCGATGCGCCAGCGCGCCCTCAGCCTAGCCATCTGGCCAAGCTATTGGCTGGGCCAAAGCCTCATCCTGATCGGGGCAGTGCTTTACTGGGATTTCCCCAAGGGCTGAACCCTTCCCAAGGCAGACGTTATTGACTAGGTGAAAGGGACCGCAGCCAAAGGCCCGCCCATGTCCTTCTTCAAGAAGCTCAAAGACCGCATGTTCCGCTCCTCCGACAAGATCGGCGAGGGGCTGGATGCGCTGGTCAGCGAAACGGAGCCCGCGGCCAGCACAGCCGAAGCCCCGGCACCCGAAGCGAAGCCGGGCCTTATCGGCCGCCTCTTCGGACAGGGGGACGAGCCGCGCCGGGTGCTGGATGACGCGATGCTCGAAAGCCTCGAAGAGGTGCTGATCGCCGCTGATATGGGCGTCGATACCGCGGCCCGCGTCACCGCCAATATCGCCGAAGGCCGGTTCGGCAAACGCATCTCCACCCCCGAGCTGCGCCGCGCCCTCGCCGATGAGGTCCGCCGCATCATGGAACCCGTGGCCCGCCCGCTGCCGCTCTACACGCAAAAACCGCAGGTGGTGCTGGTGGTCGGCGTCAACGGCTCGGGCAAGACCACGACGATCGGCAAGCTGGCCTCGCAGTTCAAGGCGGCCGGAAAATCGGTGGTGATCGCCGCCGGCGACACCTTCCGCGCCGCCGCCGTCGAACAGTTGCAGATCTGGGGCACCCGCGCCGGCGTGCCCGTGCTGACCGCCCCCGAAGGCAGCGACCCGGCCAGCCTCGCCTTCGACGCGCTGACCCGCGCGCAGGAAACCGGCGCCGATCTTCTGATGATCGACACCGCAGGCCGGTTGCAGAACCGCGCCGACCTCATGGAGGAACTGGCCAAGATCATCCGCGTCATCCGCAAGAAAGACCCGACCGCGCCGCACAACACCCTTCTGGTGCTGGATGCCACCACCGGCCAGAACGCCGTGCTTCAGGTCGAGATTTTCCGCAAGATCGCCGATGTCTCGGGCCTGGTGATGACCAAACTCGACGGCACCGCCAAGGGCGGCGTTCTGGTCAGCCTGGCCGACCGCTTCGGCCTGCCGATCCATGCCATCGGCCTTGGCGAACAGATCGACGACCTCGCTCCCTTCGACCCCGAGGATTTCGCCCGCGCCCTCGTCGGCCTCGAAGACTGACACCCTTTCATCTTGGCACAAATATCCTGGGGTCCGGGGCAAGGCCCCGGGGGCGGCCACAGGCGGGTCGATCACATCCCTGATGACATCCCCGCGCATGCGATTTGCCGCCTTGATCGCCCTGCCGTTCCGCGCCAGAACGGGGCGAACCCCGGGGGAGCGCAGCTTATGGCCGAAAAGAAGATCAACCCGATCCTGAAACTGGCTCTCGAACTCGGGCCGGTGGTGCTGTTCTTCGTCATGTTCGGGCGGCTCAAGGACCGGACCTTCACCTTGGGCGGCGCGGAATATTCCGGCTTCATCGTCACCACCGCCGCCTTCGTGCTGCTGATCATCGCCACCTCGGCCCTGCTCTGGGCGCTGACGGGCAAGCTCTCGCGGATGCAGATGATGACGCTGGTTCTGGTGGTGGTGATGGGCGGGCTTTCGGTCTGGCTCAATGACGAACGTTTTATCAAGATGAAGCCGACGCTCTTGTATCTGGCCTTCGGCGGCGTTCTGGGCTTCGGCCTGTTGCGCGGTCAAAGCTATCTGCGGCTGGTGATGGACGAGGCGCTGCCGATGCAGCCCGAAGGCTGGATGATCCTGACCCGTCGCCTGACGGCCTTCTTCTTTGCGCTGGCCGTGGCGAATGAGGCGGTCTGGCGCCTGATGTCCACCGAGGCTTGGGTGAATTTCAAGACCTTCGGCCTGACGGCCGCGCTGTTTGCCTTCTTCATGACGCAGGGCAAGCTTTTCGAACGCTACGGCAACGAGCCGCCAAAGACCGGCAACTGACGCCGCCGCAGGCCCAAATCTTTTGCAAAAGATTTGCAAATTCCTTGCAAGGAATTTGGTTACGCCTTGCGCAGGCGGGGTGCCTCACTGGCGACGGCAAAGCGCTGCGTCACCGCTTCGGCGCCGTGCTGCACCGCCAGCCGCATCAGGGCAAAGCGGATACGGGCAACCTCGCGGTAATAGCTCAGATAGGCCGCATTCAGCCCGGCGCCACTGATCGCCCCCAGCACCGGCACCGCCTGCGCCGCCAGTTTCTGGCCCAGCGCCACCGCCAGTTTCGGCGCCACCGTGGCAATCAGCTTTTGCAGGGCCGGGCCGGTCAGGGTCAGGCGGGCCGACAGAAAGCTGGTGTTCACCCCGTCATCGCCCGAGAGCGGCGAACCCGCCGAAAAGACCATCAGACAGGCCGCCCGCACCGAAGGCTCCGCCGGATCAAAGCCCGCCGCTTCGGCCTCGTCGCGGATCGCCTTGAGGATCACCGTCACCGTGACCGGCAGTTCCGCGATCGAGGTGGCAAGCCCGCCGGCACCCCCCGCCGCCCCCGACAGGATTGCTGCCGCCAGCGTGCCACGCCGGCCCACGGCGGGCACCGCACCGCCAAGCCCCAGCGCCGCGCCCAGTGCCGCTGCCGTCACCCGCTCGACCTCGCTGCGCAGCCGGGGTGGCAGATGGGCCATCTGTGCCTCAATCCCGCCGCCCAGCCGGTTGACCACCGACATCAGCGGCCCATTGGCCCGGCGCAGCGCACGGGCCAGCTCGTCGATCTCGCGGTCAAGGTCGGGCGCGGGCAGCGCGGGCAGGGTCTGGTTCATCCCGCGAATGTGGCCCCTTGCCGGGCACTGCGCAAGTCTCTGCCACTGGAATCGAGATCAGACGGTGGCCCCCGCCGCCTTGGTCACCCGACCCCGCACGCCGGCCCATGCGCCCTTTTTCAACTCCAGCCCCAGCACCCGGTCGGGATTGGTGGGCGGCGGCATTTCGACGCCCTCCAGCTTTTCAAAGCCAAAGCGGCGGTAATACGGGGCATCGCCCACCAGCATCACCCGCTCCCACCCCAGCCGCCGCGCCTCGCCCAGACTTTCGTTGATCAAAAGCCCGCCCAGCCCCTCGCCCTGCCGGGTGGGGTGAACGGCCACGGGACCGAGCAGAAGCACATCCTGCCCGCCCACCTCGACCGGCCAATAGCGGATTGCGGCGGCCATGATGCCCTCATCATCGCGCAGCGTCAGGCAGAGCGCCGCAACCGTCGGCACGCCGTCGCGCAGGCGGTAGCTGGACAAAGCGGTTCGGCCCGGCGCGAAGCAGAGGTCATAAAGCGCCTCCACCTCCCACCAGTCCGCCTCGACCTCTTCCTCAAGCTGATACACCGGCGCCGCCCCCTGGCAGAATCATCTGGCAACGCGGGTAACATGCGGATACCTCAGGATCAAATGCCCGAACGTCCCGGTGGGAGAAGCGCCGATGTTCTACCGCCCCGAAGACGGCCACGGCCTGCCGCACAACCCCATCAGCGCCGTGGTGGCACCGCGCCCAATCGCCTGGATTTCGACACGGGCGGGCATGGGCGACAATCTGGCGCCCTACTCCTTCTTCAACCTGGTGGCCTATGATCCGCCGCAGGTGATCTTCTCGGGCGACCCCAGCGACAGCGTGACCAATGCGCTGGAAAGCGGGGTTTTCGCGGTGAACATCGTGGAAGAGGCGGCGCTGGCGGCAATGAATGCAACCTCGGCCGGCTTTGCCCGCGGGGTGGATGAATTTGCCGCCTGCGGCGTGGCAAAGGCCGAATGCACGACCATCCCCTGCCCCCGGGTCGCGGGTGCCCCGGCCACGCTGGAGTGCCGCGTCCTGTCGCACAGCCGGCTGAAGGGCGACAACAACACGCTGGTTCTGGGCGAGGTGGTGGGCATCCACCTGCGCGACGACTGCCTTGTGGCTGGCCGCTTCGACGTCAGCCGCTTTCACCCGATGGGCCGCCTTGGCTACCGCGACTATGTGGCGGTGCGCGACCTGATCACACTGAAGCGCCCGTAGGATGGGCAATCTGCCCATCCTCCCGGTGCCATCCTTCCGGTCATTGCCCGACGGTCTGGAAATTGCGCCCCGCCCGAAAGACACAGCCCACCGATCGGGCAACCATTCGGCGGACAAGATCAAGGCGCCGTAACCCCTTGCCCCGCCGCTGGTGCTGCGTAGGATGCGCCGGCAACAGCCCGGAGCGAGACCCATGCAGACCATGATCGGCGTTATCGGCGGTTCGGGGGTCTATCAGATCGACGGGCTGGAAGGTGCCTCCTGGGTCAAGGTGAAAACGCCCTGGGGCAGGCCCTCGGACGAGGTGCTGGTGGGCCGCTTGGGCGGCGTGCCGATGGCCTTCCTGCCGCGCCACGGGCGGGGGCATGTCCACAGCCCCTCTTCGGTGCCCTACCGGGCCAATATCGCGGCGCTGAAATCGCTGGGCTGCACCGATCTGGTGGCGGTGTCGGCGGTGGGCAGCCTGCGCGCCGATTATGCGCCGGGTGATTTCGTGATTGTGGATCAGTTCATCGACCGCACCTTTGCGCGCGAGAAAAGCTTCTTCGGGCCGGGCTGCGTGGCGCATGTCAGCGTGGCGCATCCGACCTGCCCGCGCCTTGGCGCAGCGGCGGCCGAGGCGGCGCGGGCCGCAGGCGTGACGGTGCATGAGGGTGCGGTCTATCTGGCGATGGAGGGGCCGCAATTCTCGACCCTCGCCGAAAGCCGCCTTTACCGCTCTTGGGGCGCCGATGTCATCGGCATGACCGGGATGCCCGAAGCGAAGCTCGCCCGCGAAGCGGAGCTTTGCTATGCCTCCGTCGCCATGGTCACCGATTACGACTGCTGGCACCCCGACCACGGCGCGGTGGATGTGGCGCAGGTGATCGCCACGTTGGCCGCCAATGCCGCCCATGCCCGCACATTGGTCAAGGGTCTGCCCGTCCGGCTGGGCGGCGACCGCACGCCCTGCCCGCATGGCTGCGACCGCGCCTTGGACCATGCCGTGATGACCGCCCCCGACAAGCGTGACCCCGAAATGCTGGCCGCCCTGCGGGTCATCGCGGGCCGGGTTCTGGACTGAGGAGAGACCGATGAAGAAATCCGTCCGCGACTATATCCGCACCATCGTCGATTTCCCGCATGAGGGGATTCTGTTCCGCGATGTGACCACGCTGTTCGCCGATCCGCGCGGGTTTCGGATGTGTGTCGATCAGCTTCTGGCGCCCTATGTCGGGGTGCGGATCGACAAGGTGGTGGGGCTTGAGGCGCGGGGTTTCATCCTGGGCGGGGCCGTGGCACATCAGCTCTCCACCGGCTTCGTGCCGATCCGCAAGAAGGGCAAGCTGCCGGGTCAGACGATTTCCCAAGCCTATACGCTGGAATATGGCGAAGCGGTGGTCGAGGTGCATGAAGACGCGATGCAGCCGGGTGAAACCGTGCTGCTGGTCGATGACCTGCTGGCCACCGGCGGCACCGCCGAGGCGGGCATCAAGCTGATCGAGCGGCTGGGGGCCAAAGTGGCAGGTTGCGCCTTTGTCGTCGATCTGCCCGATCTGGGCGGGCGCAAGCGGCTTGAGGCGATGGGCATGGAGGTTCACGCCCTCTGTGCCTTTGACGGGCTGTGAGCCGCCCGGCGCTGGCGGTTCTGGCCGTGGTTCTGCACGGCGATCAGGTGTTGCTGGTGCGCCGCCGAAATCCGCCAGATGCCGGGCTCTGGGGCTATCCGGGCGGCCATGTCGAGGCGGGCGAGACCGCGCTGGCCGCCGCCGCGCGAGAACTGGCCGAGGAAACCTCGGTCCGTGCCGATCCGCTGGAATATCTGGCGAACCTCGACATCATCCTGCGGGATGCCGACGGGCGGCTGGAGCATCATTTCTTTCTGGTGGCCGTCCTGTGCCGCTATCGCGGTGGCGCCCCGCAGGCCGCAGACGATGCCACCCATGCCGCATGGATTCCGGTGTCACTGGTGCTGTCGGGTGCCCTGCCGATGAGCCGTGACGTGGACCGCGTGCTGCGCCGGGCACTGGAAAGCCCGCAAGAGCCGGGCTGGCTTTAACCTGTCCTTAACGAGAATCGTCCTAGACCTTGGCTTGTCCGGTGGCTCTGCCGGATGGGACGCTGCTTGCAACACGACCCACCCCACCCCAGCCCCGCAGGCCCCACCTGCGGGGCAAACCTTTGGCGTGGCAGATTATTCCGCAGCGTCCTTGCCGCCCTCGGCCCGCATCAGCCGGTCAGCCTTCTTACGCACCAGAACCGTGCGCAGATCATGCATCGCCAACAGCAGCACATCCGTCACCGCCTCAAGCTGATCCTCGGTCGCCCGCGCCTGCACCCATTGCGTCGTCAGGTTCAGATGATCGACCGCGCGCAGGATGTCGTCCACGTCCCGCTCGGCCAAGAGGGCCTGCCGCGCCACGATCCAATCCTGAATCACCGCCATTTCGTCGGGTGTCAGCTTGCGGTCGCCATGCGGCTTCACATTGCCATTCTTGACATTGACCGTGGCAATTTCGTCCAGCTCGATCCGGCGCTGGCGGTTCTCGGTATCGACGCGAAACACGACGGCGCCATTTTCACGGATACGGAAATAGAACTCGGGAAGGTCGCCCGCCATCTTAGCTGTCCTTGTTGTCCAGCACCCGCAAGAGCGAGCCGTCCTCATCCACCAGCGCGAACATGCGCGGCGCGCCCTGCAACTTGAAGATACCCGTCAGCCGCGGAATGGCGGTGCGATCATCGCTCAACCCGACCTGCTGCCATTCGGCGAGAAGCGCCTCGACCTCATCCACACGGATGCAGGCCGAGAACCAGCTTGACCACTTGTCCACCCCGGGATGCGGGAAAAACTCCAGCTCCAGCGCGCCGCGTCGCAGGATCATCCATCCGTCATCACGAAAATCAGTGCGAAATCCAAGGCGGTGATAGAATGCCTCGGTTGCAGCGAAATCCCGGCTGGGCAGATTTGCCGTGATACGGTCGGCCATCGGTTCTCCGCTTCAGATCAGGCCCGCGCAGAAGGTCTGGATACGGCGGCAGGCTTCTTCCAGCACCTCGTCCGCCGTAGCGTAGCTGACGCGGAAGTTCGGGGAAAGCCCGAAGGCAGCGCCGAACACCACCGCCACCCCGGTTTCCTCCAACAGGGCCGAGGCGAAAGCCTCATCATCGGTGATCTTCGCGCCCCCGGCGCTGGTCTTGCCGATGCAGCCCGAAATGTCGGGGTAGACGTAGAACGCCCCCTCCGGTTTCGGGCAGGTGATGCCCTTTGCCGCGTTCAGCATCGCCACCACGAGATCGCGCCGCCGCTCGAACAGCTTGCGGTTGGGGGCAAGGAAATCCTGCGGCCCGGTCAGCGCCTCAAGTGCGGCATATTGCGACACCGAACAGGGGTTCGAGGTGGACTGGCTCTGGATCGTGCCCATCGCCTTGATCAGATGCACCGGCCCCCCGGCATAGCCGATCCGCCAGCCGGTCATCGCATAGGATTTCGACACGCCGTTGCAGGTCAGCGTGCGGTCATAAAGCGCGGGCTCGATCTGCGCCGGGGTGGTGAATTCGAAATCGTCGAACACCAGATGCTCATACATGTCATCCGACATGATCCAGACCTGCGGATGGCGCAGCAGCACATCACACAGCGCCCGCAACTCGGCGCGGGTATAGCCGGCGCCGGTCGGGTTCGACGGGCTGTTGAAGATGAACCACTTGGTCTTCGGCGTGATCGCCGCTTCAAGCTGCGCCGGGGTCAGCTTGAAATCGGTCTCGATCCCCGCCGCCACGGGAACCGGCGTGCCGCCCGCCAGCAGAACCATGTCGGGATAGGACACCCAATAGGGTGCGGGAATGATCACCTCATCGCCCGGATTGCAGGTGGCCATCAGCGCATTATAGAGAATCTGCTTGCCGCCGGTGCCCACGGTGATCTGGTTCGGCGCATAGGTCAGGCCATTTTCCTTCAGGAATTTGGCGCAGATCGCCTTTTTCAGCTCGGGAATGCCGTCCACGGCGGTGTAACGGGTCTTGCCCGCGTCAATCGCCCGCTTGGCCGCCTCGCGGATGTTGGCGGGGGTGTCGAAATCCGGCTCTCCGGCGCCAAGCCCGATCACATCGCGCCCCGCCGCTTTCAGCTCCTGCGCCTTGGTGGTCACCGCGATGGTGGGCGACGGTTTGACGCGGGCAAGGGTGTCGGAGAGGAAGGCCATGACAAGCTCCGGGGCTGGTAAGGGTGCGCGGGCTGTCATAGTCTCGCCCCCGGTCCGGTTCAAGGCCAAGGCAGCAGGGGAAGACGGGCATGAGCGAGACGGCAGAGGCGCGGCTGAAGCGGATGGCGATGCGAAGCTGGCGGCGCGGCACCAAGGAGATGGACCTGATCCTTGGCCCCTATGGCGACGCCCGCCTTGCCGCGATGGCGCCCGAAACGCTGGACCTCTATGACGCGCTGCTGCACGAGAATGACCAGGATCTGCTGCCCTGGGTGCTGGGCCAAACCCCGCCGCCGCCACCCTATGCCGCGCTGATCGCCGAAATCGCCGCCTTCGCCCGCAGCCGCCTTGCCCCGCAGCCCCGCTGATCGCGCAAATTTGCGGCATTTTCGGGCAGGAGTTTACGCAATGTTTCCCTTTTGTGCCGAGGCTGACCGCAACCGATGCTGTTGCGGAGTGACCCATGACGATGCACGCCCCTTTGCTGGATGGCACGCAAAAGGCCCTGATGGCGGGCTATCTCGACAATCTTGCGCTGCTGGAACGGCTGCACCGGCTGCTGCTGGATGTCATCAAGGATGAATTCGAACGGCTGGCGCTTCTCGAAATCAACTCGGTGCAGGCGCTCTTGCTCTTCAACATCGGCGAGAATGAGGTGACCGCAGGCGAATTGAAAACCCGCGGCTACTATCAGGGCTCGAATGTCAGCTACAATCTCAAGAAACTGGTGGAACTGGGCTATATGCACCACCAGCGCAGCGAGATTGACCGCAGATCGGTCCGTGTTCGGCTGACGGAAAAGGGCCGCCGCGTGCGCGGGATGCTGGCCGAACTCTTCGCCCGCCATGCCGAGGGGCTGATGAAACGCGGCCTGATCGACGCCGAGGCGATGGAGAACATGAACCAGTCGCTGAAACGGATGGAACGCTACTGGACGGAACAGATCCGCTATATCTACTGACCGCCCGCTCCGGTCCGGTGTAGCTGCCTCCGGCGGGAGTATTTCAAAAGGTGCAAATCATCGAGGGCAGAGAACGGTTTGCACCTTGCCAAGTACTCCCGCCGGAGGCCCTTCACCCGAGCCGGTTGGCCGCAGGCCAGAGGCGAGAAAAAGATATGCCGCCGTTTCGCAAGAAAGGGCGGCGCAATTTACTTGCCGTCAGTCGTCCAGTTCCCAGCCATCGGGGTAGAAATCAAAGGGCAGCACCTCGCGCGTGGCGCGTTCTTCCCAATACCAGATCGCCTCCGGCTCGATGGCGATGGGCCCGACCCGCGCCTCAAGAACGGTGCCGTCATTGCGGGTCTTGAAGCCTTTAGCCCGCAGCGCCTTTTCCACGGCGGCCCATTTGGTATCGACCTCTTCGGCAACGAAGATGAAGACCACGACAGCGGTGGCGGGCAGTTTGACGCCCTTGCCGACCTGGCGGAAGGTCTCGAACGTGTCGGCCCGCTGGGCGCGATAATCATGCATGGCATCTCTCCCGGCCCCCGATTGGCGCCTGTCTGCCGTTCCTGCGCCAGAGCAAGGCCCCTGACAAGCCCCCTGAAAGGCTCCCGATCCACAGCCCTTGCCCCCGCCCCGCTTGATTCCCGGTGCTTTGCCTTGTATCCGGTGCTGTCCCCATTAGAATGGGCCCCACCCAACGGGCCAGTCCCGAACCCCGGAGTATGTCATGTCCTGGACCGACGAGCGCGTCGAGACCCTCAAGCGCATGTGGGCCGAAGGCCAGTCCGCCAGCCAGATCGCCAAGGAGCTGGGCGGCGTCACGCGCAATGCGGTGATCGGCAAGGTCCACCGTCTGGGCCTGTCGAACCGGGCGGGCGATGGCGCGACCCATGGCGAAGAGGCCGAAGCGCCGGTAGCGGCACCCGCCGCGGCGGTGCGGCCCGAACCAGCCCCCCGCCCCGCCCCCGAGCCCGCCCCCCGCGCGGCCGAACCGGCCCCACTCGGTCTGTCGGCCGAAGCACTG
>NZ_JABUHN010000049.1 GCF_013328815.1 Tabrizicola fusiformis | reverse complement strand
AGATCGTCGGTCAGCAGATCAATGATCCGGCATGTCGTGCCTGCCGGCGCCTCGGCCAGCGTCACCGTGGTCACGCCTGCCTGATCCGTTTGCACGACCGGCCGGGGGCGAGCGACCCAGACACCATCGACAAGCATCATCCGCATCAGTGCCGTCACATCAGCCCCCCGCGGCAGGGCGATGGCGCCTTCCGGCAGGGTCTGTGCCGATCCAAAGGCTGACGGCAGCCGGGTATCGTTCACGCGCATCTGGGCAAAGCTGATCATTTGATGATGTCCGTGGCGATCATGGTGATGTTGGACAGCGCGTTGGTCTGCGTGTCGGAGCAGTCCGAGAGCAGGCGCTCCTCGACGTCCTCGTAATTGCCCACGACCGTTGCCGACGAGGTATATTGGTCCCAGGCGGATGACGTGATGTCCCAGGTGTTCCGGTCGATCCATGCGGACCAGGTGCCAGCCTCCTTGGTCCGCCGTTGCAGTTTCAGCGTGACCGATGAAAGGGCTCCGGTGATCTTGCGGGCCCGGAAGGTCACCCCGCGCAGCCAGATGCTGCTGGCCCCGGTCGGCCCCCAGGCCAGCGTGCATTGCACATGCGCGCCGCCAGACATCGTCACCGGCCCCACGACACCTGCCTGCACCAGGGCGCCGTTGACATCGACCCGGCCCAAACGGATGTCGTCGGTCGTCACTGCCTCCCAGTCGGTCCAGTCGGTTGCGCGATCGACGATCAGCCGGCCGCGCACCTCATAGCTTTCGTCGGGCAGGATCGATCCTGACAGTATCAGCCGCCCCTCTCGGACCATGCTGAACGTGCCAACTGTCTGCACATCGGTCGCCCCGGCATGTCTGACTTCCCATTGCAGGCCCGTGGCGTCATCGGCGGCATCGGCATCCCAGATCAGCTCGATTGCCGGTCGCCGATCGGCAGCCGCGCTGTCTTCCAGGACGATGGCAGCGACCACGAAGCCGGGAACTGTCTGCGCCGCAGGCGGCGAGACCGATGTCGCCGGCAATTCTACGCCGATCTCGTCGCCCGGGGTCCAGTCATAGTCGGCCGCATCGCGCTCGCGCAGGCTCAGCCCCTGCAGCATCGACATCAGGCTGTCGGTCAGCGAGGTGATCTCGAAGGTCTTGGCCGCATAGCCCCAGCGCGTGCTGGTCCAGCCGACCGTTTCAAGGGGCTCGAGAACCGCGGCCTCGGGCGGCAGCACCAGGCGATGGCTGCGCATCCTGCGGTGATCGGCAATGGCAGAGGTCATCAGCCGCTGAACCTGTGTCCCATGCGGGCAGGCGGGCAGGCTGATATTGGCCACGAGGCGCCGGCCGCCGTCCTCGGCTTCCCAGCCCGCATCGAAGCGCGGCGGGGCATCCTTGGCTTCCCAGAGCGAGGCCGGTTCGGGATAGGTCGCCGTGATGCCGTTATAGGTGTCGGACAGGCCCGGAAACGGCGCGAACTCCTGCGCCTGGCTGGCGATCACATCCTCGTCCGTGAGGAAATA
>NZ_JABUHN010000048.1 GCF_013328815.1 Tabrizicola fusiformis | reverse complement strand
GCCGAGATCGACAGCCACCCGCGCGTGAGGGGGTGAGATGGCTGTCCTGACCTTCCCGCTCAGCCTCGCCCAGTTCTACGACCTCCTGCCCATCAGCAAAGCGGAACTGGACCAGCCCGAGGCCCTCGACCTGAGCCAGACCACCGGCGGCGAGGTGCTGACCGCCGATCTCGGAACATCGCTCTGGTCCGGCCGGATTGAGCTTGGCGTGATGACCCATGACGAGGTTTCGGCGATCCGGCCGCTGATCAACATCCTGCGCCGGGCAGGCACGTCCTTCCTCGTTTCCGACCCAACCCGGCCCTGGCCTCGGCTTGATCCGAACGGCACGGTTCTGGGTGCGGCCACCCCGACCATTCTGGCCATTGGTGGCAGCGGGCGCGAGTTGAGCCTGACGGGTCTTCCGGCCGCCTACCCGATCAGCCGGGGCGATCTGATGTCGTTCACCTATGGCAGCCCGACCCGTTATGCGCTGCATGAGGTGGTGGGGGCGGCGGTTGCCAATGGCGCCGGCGAGACCGGGCTGATCGAAGTCAACCCGCCGATCCGGCCCGGGGCCAGCGCTGGAGCCGCAGTCCAGCTGATCTGGCCGCGTTGCAAGGCCCGTCTTGTGCCCGGCCAGAACGCGACCGGCATCACCTCCCACACCATCACGTCCGAGGCGAAGCTCGCCTGGACCCAGACGCTGAGGTAGCCATGCGCAGCTATGCCCCCGCAGAGTTGACCCAGCTGCAGGCCCGCGACGGTCTGCGCCCGCGCCTGCTGGTCTGGATCATCGCGCGCAATAGGACCACGGGGGCGCCGGAGCCGGCCGGGTTCTGGAACGGTGCCGACGATCAGGTGATCAACGTGGGCGGTGCCGATCGCACCTATCACGGCGCTGGCGGCCTCTTGGGCATGGACGATCTGGTTATCGAATCCGGCCTGAATGTGCGCCGCATCTCGGTTTGGCTGGCCACTGCCGCGCCGGAGGTGGTCGAGGCAGCCATGGCCTATGACCTGCGGCTTGCCCCGGTGGAAATCCACCGGCTGCTGACAGATCCGATCAGCCATCTGCCGGTGGCGGCTCCCCATCGCATCTGGAAGGGCTGGGTTGATGGGGCCCCGCGCACCGTCCCCGCCAAGGGGCTGAGCGCGGGCCGGATCACCCTGACCGTCGCCTCGGCCGCCATGGCGCTGACCCGGGGGCTGACGGCAAAGTATTCGGATGCTGCCATGAGACAACGCGGCAGCGACGACCGGCTGTTCCGCTATGCCGATGTGTCAGGAAAAGTCCCGGTCTACTGGGGCGAAAAGCGTTATGATCCGGCCACTCCCGCGGGCGGGTCAGGGTCGGGTCTCGGCGGCTGGAAACCGGGGGGGCACGCATGAGGCTCCCCGACTGGCGCAGCCGTCTGGCCGACTATGTCGCGGCCACCGCCCGATCCCCGTATCGGCCGGGCCAGCATGACTGCATCCTCTTTGCCGCCGGGGGGCGGGCGGCGCTGACCGGCGTCGATGTGATGGCGGATTGGCGGGGGCGTTACGGGTCCGTTGAAGAGGGGCTTGAACTGGCCCTTCAGCATGGCTGTTCGGACCCTTGGGCGCATGTGGTGGAGGGCCTTGAAGAGGTGCCCGTCGCCTATGGCGGGGTGGGTGACATCGCCCTGCTGGACGGAGCTGACGGCTTGCCCGCCATGGGCATCATCCAGGGCGAGATGATCTACACCGTCCATCCGCGTGGCGCCGCTCTGGT
>NZ_JABUHN010000047.1 GCF_013328815.1 Tabrizicola fusiformis | reverse complement strand
ACCGCGCCAGAATCTCATGAACCCCGGCATGTTCTTCGACGAAGTGCTTGAATCTCACGAATTCCGGTCATCCGACAGATTTCTCGGGCGTTTCGGTCATACCGTCGAGCATACTCCCGGCACGTCCGATAATGCAATCTTATTGGACATTAATTAGTCATGACAAGCGCGGCGGATAAGTGCGATATAAGTAGAGTAAAGCGCCGATATTTGCTAGCGTGCCCGCATGCCTCCTGCCGTGAAATCCCCCCTGACTCCCCTAAATCCTCCGGCCACGCCGCGATGGGTCAGGCAATCCGTTAGACATGATGATGTTGAATCGGCGATGTTTTCTGCCGGGGCAGCCCTTGCTGTGCTGGACTCAATCGCCCGGTCTGACGACCCGGTTGGCTTCCTGTGGCGTAAGCGGTTGGCGCTCTCGAGCGCAGCGGCGGTTTCCCAGATGGAAGGACGCCGGGAAGGCGAAGCGCAGCTTCGAGATGCCTTCGCCCTGCGCAGGCTAGGTGACGATCCCGGTCCGGCCGGGAGGATGCTGATCGGCTGGCGTGCCTTGGGCGAGGCGCGGGCGCTGCGATCAGGAGACTGGCCCGGCAGGCTGCCCGGCTTCTTCGATCTGCCACCCGAGCCGGGTGCCGAGATCTTGCGCGACCTCGGTGCAGGCCTCATTGGCCGCAGGCCGCCGCTGCGCTTTGCCGCTGAAGCTGGGCCCGAGGTTCTCGCGCTCGGCCCTGCCTGGCGCGGCTTGGCGCTCTGGCTGACGGATGCGCTTTTGGCCCGGGCGCTTGGCTGGGACCGGCCGGTGCCGCTGCTTGCGGCGCATCTGCCGCGGGCGGCCTTTCGGCTGGAGGGTGAGGCCTGGGTTGCGGCCTGCACGAGTGCCTGGGGCAGTGGGGCGGTTGCCGCTATTGATCTTCACGCCGATCTGACGCGTCGGGCGGATGCCTTGCGCGCTGCACATCTGCGGCGGCCGGGAAAGGATACAACCGCAATCATCACCGCACTCCTGACCGAGGATGCGCTGGCGGCCCAGGCGGGTGCCGAGGCCAGTGACCGGGCGGCGCGACGGTTGTTCGAACGGCTGACCTCACTTGGCCTAGTGCGCGAGCTAACAGGGCGGGCGACCTTCCGGCTTTACGGGTTGTGACGATGGCCCAGAAATCATCTGAACCACTGGACACTGAGCTCGTCGACTTGCCGCAGGCGTTGCGCTGGCGCGAATGGATGGCGCGCGTCGAGGCGGTTCTCTTCTCCTCATCTGAGCCGGTCGGGCGCGACGTGTTGGCGCGCGTGGTTGGACGGGATTGTGCGCTGGACCTGGTGATCGAGGATGTTTCCGCAGAACTGGCGGGGCGCCCTTACGAGAT
Source organism: Tabrizicola fusiformis (assembly GCF_013328815.1). GTDB lineage: Bacteria > Pseudomonadota > Alphaproteobacteria > Rhodobacterales > Rhodobacteraceae > Fuscibacter. The sequence continues at coordinate 534 of NZ_JABUHN010000047.1, read as the reverse complement.
CGCGCGCACAGCGGGGGGCTGGCAGTTCCGCACGAGGCCGCAACACGCAGATGCGATCCGCACTGCTCGCCAGGAGGGTGATCCGACCCGCGATCTGACTCAGAGCGAAACCCTCGTCCTGACCATCATCGCCTATATGCAGCCGGTGACCCGCAGTGCGATCTCGCGCATGACCGGGCGTGAGGTCAGCCGCGATCTTATTGCGCGCCTGCATCGTCAGGCGCTGATCGCCCGAGGTCCGCGCAGCCCCGAGCCGGGTGCGCCCTACACCTATGTCACCACGCCGGGGTTTCTGGTGCAGTTCGGGCTCGAAACCCTGCGGGATCTGCCGGAACTCGAGGCGCTGGAAGATGCCGGACTGCTGAAGCCAACGGCAGACCTCGCGCTGGATCTGCCGATCGTGAGCGAGGACGGATGATCGCTCCTGCCCGCGTTAAGATACGTGATCGGTTCGTGGGGCTCTGTTGCACAAATCCCGTGAGGGATTCATCTCGTGAATCCAGCGTGGTAGCCGGCGTGCATGAGCAGACCCAT
>NZ_JABUHN010000046.1 GCF_013328815.1 Tabrizicola fusiformis | reverse complement strand
TATTATGCCGGGATCAGGATTATGCCGCATGGCCCTCCAGTCGACGAGAAGCATCGACTTGGCATACTGCCAGACCAGCCAAAGATTATTAGGTGCGGCTGACCGGCTTCATGGTCCTGAACCCTCAGTTTCGTGCCAAGGCGTTCGGCATAATCCTTGTTGCGCCAGCAACATGGAGAGAGCGTATGGCCAAGAAAATCCAACCAACCTGCCTCGACACCTACTTCAGTTCGTTCGAGGAGAGCCTCGCGTCGACGCACATGCAGCGTAGGGCGCTGTCTAACTATCGCTTCCAGCTTCGACGGTTTGGCCGGGTTCTGGAGGCCCATGGTGTTGAGCCGACGTCATTGACGCTGGAAATCGCCGATCGCCTTGCCCGGCAGGTTCCATTTGATCGAGTGAACGCGGTCCGGATCCCGAACTTGGTCAGACGGTTCGTCCTCCACCTCATCAGCATCGGCGTTGCGATTCCGCCACCTGTATCTGCTGCCCAAATTGCAAAGGACACGCTGCTGGATGACCTGGAAGGCTTCCTGCTCGGGCAACGCGGCCTGAGTCCGAGTTCAGTTTATCATGTCAAGCGATATGCCGTCCGCTTCTTGGACCACCGGTTTGGCGAAACAGTGCCTGACCCTTCGTCGATCAGGCACCAAGACATCGTTGCGTTCCTCGAACACATCCAGAAGGGGAAGAGTCTGTCGATGGCGCGGACGCCGGCATCCCATCTGCGCTGCTTCTTCCAGTACCTGTTTGCCCGGGGCCTGACCGTAACCAATCTGTCGTCGACTGTGCCGAAGGTACATCGCATCCAGAACAACCGACTTCCCAGGTATCTGCCGCCGACAGACATCGAGGCCATCCTTGAGTGGGTCCGGCGAGAGTCCAGCTATGGCGTTCGTGACTATGCCATGTTCCTGCTGATGGCCCGGCTCGGCCTGCGTGTGCCCGAAGTCATGGCGATAGAGATCGATGACATCGACTGGCGAGCGGGAGAGCTGCTCGTCCGAGGAAAGGGCAAACGGCGTGACCGTCTCCCGCTTCCGGAAGATGTCGGCGCCGCAATCAGCGCTTACCTGCGCGATGCCCGACCATCGACCGTAACGCGCGTTCTTTTTGTCAGGTCCTATGCCCCCTATCTCGGGTTCAAGGACAGCCGCATCGTCAGCAAAATCCTTGCCCGGGCCTGCGCAGCACTGAAGATCGAGATGCCTGCCCGGTATCTCGGATCGCATGTGCTTCGCCACAGCCTCGCAACTCGGATGGTTCGCTCTGGCGTAGCCTTGCACGAGGTGGGCGATGTTCTGCGCCACAAGTCGCGCGCGACGACGATGATCTATGCGAAGCTCGACATTGCAAACCTTCGTTCTGTTGCCCAACCTTGGCCCGCAGGGGAGGCAAAGCAATGACCCTGCACGCCGAGCTTGATCGATATCTCAATCTCCGCCGGATGTTTGGCGCCAAACTGAAAGCAGACGAGTTGCGCCTGCGCAGCTTTGCCACCTTCGTGGACAAAGCCGGAAAAGAGTTCGTCACAAAAGAGCTTCTGCTCGAATGGATGGATGGACTGCGACCTGCCAGTAGCGGGACCAAGGCCAGTAGGTTCAGCGCGGTCCGTCAATTTGCTCTATGGCTGCACGGTATGGATGATCGGCACGACGATCCTCCACCGAGGGGGTTCGTGCCAGGACGAGTCAGTCGGTCCGCGCCGTACATCTACAGCGATACCGAACTCGCCCAGATCATCGGGGCGGCGCGGGAATTGCCGTCGATATACGGGCTGCGCGGACTGACCTGCGCGATGCTCTATGGTCTGATCACTGTCACGGGCATGCGCGTTGCAGAGGCCTTGGCGCTCGACACGGCAGACTTCGATTCCGAGAGGCAGTTGCTCCACATAAAGAACGGCAAGAATGGCAAGGAACGAATCCTTCCAATCGATCCGGATGTCGCGGTGAGACTG
>NZ_JABUHN010000045.1 GCF_013328815.1 Tabrizicola fusiformis | reverse complement strand
TTGGTGCCGAAGATGACCGCCGCGAGGGCAGCGAGCATAACCCCGTCACCAGGGCGCGGATTGGCGGACAACGGTTGAGCTGTTCGCCGGTTGTTCCGGGCGCGAAGCCGCTTCTTTGCGGCTGGCCGGGCATTCTTGCGCGGCATCACACGCTACCCCGCAGGCGCGAGCCGAGCGGCTGTTGCCACCAGCCGATGGCCTCCTCCTCGAACAGCGGAACGCGGCCAGTCGGCCCAACTTCTCCCGGCCGGGGCGCGGGCTTGTAGCCGTATTCCGACCACTTCATCCGGGTCGCGAAATCCGCCAGTGCGAGGCCGATGGCATAGTCACCATGGCGCTTCTTGCCCGAGCCTTGCCCTGCGACGGTCTCTGTCCGCTCGGGCGGCACCCGCGCGATGCCCCGCACGACCTTCACCTGGCGCAAGTCGCCCAGGTGGTCGGCGTCCTTCAGGATGGCAATCGTGTCATCCTCAAACGCGGCCTTCAGCGGCGGCATGTGCAGCCGGTACCATTCATCGCTGAACTTGATCGGCATGATCAGGCCGGTGCCTTCGAGCGGGTCTTCGCGCAATCCGAAAATCCGGCCCATGTCTTCGGCCACGGTCCAGCCCATGCCTGTAGCGTCAAAGGCCGCGCCGACCAGTCGGTGTTGCACCCGTTCCAGAACAAGGCGACAGATCCGCTTCTGCTCATCCCCCGGCACGCGGCGCAGCTCGTAAGACATCGCTTCGTGCCGTTTAAGGTTGGGTTCAATGGCCAGTAAACATCCCGTTGTAAGGTCGCGCACCCGGCCAAAGTCCGACCCGAAGGCATAGCGCAGATCGGGGTTCAGCGCCTTCAGCTGATCCTCCAGTTCGGTCAGGAAATCGTCGAGCAGGCTTTCCTGCTTGACCCGTGACAGAAACAGATAGTCCGGCGGCAATTCCAGCCGCAGTACCTTCCGCTCGATCGTCATCCGCGCCTCGATCAGCGGTCCGGGCAACCAGCTGCCAGAGCTGAGCGAGGGGATGCAGTAGAGTTCCTCGTCAGCATTGTCGCGGTAGAAGTCGAGGATGTTCTGCCGCCATGCCGCTTCGGCCTCGGGTGACCATTCCTTGCCCGTCACCAGCGCGATCCGCTGGTAGAGGCCGTCATGCAGGGCCTCGTCCAAGTCGATGCGCATGTGGGCATATTTCGACCGCTTGGCGAGGATGTCTTGAATCTGGACGTTGAACTCGTTGTCCACGCCAAGATGGGTCGAGCAGACAACCACCTGCCCGCCCCACATCAGGAAGGCCATGGCCGATTTCAGAAGCTGCGCGAGGCTGTCGACGAAGGCGGCTTCGTCGATGATGACCACGCCCTGCTTGCCGCGTAGGCCGCGAGGGGCAGAGGACAGTGCAATGATCTCAAAGCCCGAGGCAAACTGAATGCGGAAGGCGTTGATGCCTTTGTCGGGATCCCCGTCATCGAACAGGAACTCATCCACATCCGAGGTTGCCGCGTTGAAGGCGCGCGCCCACATCGCGCAGGCGTCGATGAACTCGCGGGTCATCTCGCGGGAATAGGAGATGTACATGACGTCCATCCCGCCCGCCTTCTTCTGGCGACCGGCACGCAGCACGGCATAGGCGGCCAGCCCCCAGGTCAGGCCGATCCGGCGTGACTTCTCGATGAACAGCACGGGTACGCTGGCACTGTCGAGCAGGCTGACAGCGCGCGCTTGATATGGCAGCAAGACGGCAGGCAGGCCCGAAGCCTGCACCTCGCCCGGAATCGATGCCATGGCGGCGACGCGAGCTTCGGCCCACGCCTTCTCGGTCAGCGGCGCGGTCATTCGATACCTCCCCAGCCGGGCCAATCCGGCAGCTCAACCGTCTGACCGGCAAGTGCATGTGTGCTGTCGGTGAGGAACTGGATGCGGCCGTCGGTCACGAAGCTGTGGCAGCAGATGCAGGTGCAAGGCCACTCCGGGTCACCTGACTTGTCGCAATGCTTGCCTTGCGGCTCGACAAAGTGACCAGACCTGACCAGCACAGACGGCGTGAAGGTTGGGGCATCGCCAGAGCCATT
>NZ_JABUHN010000044.1 GCF_013328815.1 Tabrizicola fusiformis | reverse complement strand
GCCGAGATCGACAGCCACCCGCGCGTGAGGGGGTGAGATGGCTGTCCTGACCTTCCCGCTCAGCCTCGCCCAGTTCTTCGACCTCCTGCCGATCCAACAGGCCGAGCTGGACCTACCGGAGGCTCTGGACATGAGCCAGACCACCGGCGGCGAGGTGCTGACCGCCGATCTCGGAACATCGCTCTGGTCCGGCCGGATCGAACTTGGGGTGATGACGCATGACGAGGTTTCGGCGATCCGGCCGCTGATCAACATCCTGCGCCGGTCGGGCGCATCGTTTCTGATTTCCGACCCCACCCGGCCCTGGCCGCGGCTTGATCCGAACGGGATGCTTCTGGGGGCGGCCACCCCGACCATCCTGGCGGTCGGCGGCAGCGGGCGCGAGTTGAGCCTGACGGGCCTGCCTGCGTCCTATCCGATCAGCCGGGGCGATCTGATGTCGTTCACCTATGGCAGCCCGTCCCGCTATGCGCTGCACGAGGCGGTCGGCGCCGCCGTTGCCAACGGCGCTGGCCAGACCGGGCTGATCGAAGTCACCCCGCCGATCCGGCCCGGTGCCGCTGCGGGTGCCGCGGTGCAGCTGGTCTGGCCGCGGTGCAAGGCCCGGCTCGTTCCCGGCGAAAACACGACCGGCGTCACCTCCCACACCATCACGTCCGAGGCGCAGATCGCCTGGACCCAGACGCTGAGGTAGCGATGCGCAGCTATGCAACCGCAGAGTTGACCCAGATGCAGGCCCGCGACGGCCTGCGCCCGCGGCTGCTGGTCTGGATCATCGCCCGCAACCGGACCACGGGGGCGCCGGAGCCGACCGGGTTCTGGAACGGTGCCGACGACCAGGTGATCAACGTGGGCGGTGCCGATCGCACCTATCACGGCGCAGGCGGGCTCTTGGGCATGGACGATCTGGTGATCGAGACCGGGCTGACCGTGCGGCGCATTTCGGTCTGGCTGGCGACGGCGGCGCCCGAGGTGGTCGATGCGGCGATGGGCTATGATCTGCGGCTGGCCCCGGTGGAAATCCACCGGCTGCTGACCGATCCGCTCAGCCATCAGCCAGTGGCCGCACCGCACCGGATCTGGAAGGGCTGGGTTGATGGGGCCCCACGCACCGTCCCCGCCAAGGGGCTGAGCGCGGGCCGGATCACCCTGACCGTCGCCTCGGCCGCCATGGCGCTGACCCGGGGGCTGACCGCGAAATACTCCGATGCTGCCATGCGCCAGCGCGGCAGCGACGACCGGCTGTTTCGCTATGCCGATGTGTCAGGAAAAGTTCCGGTCTACTGGGGCGAGAAGCGCTATGAGCCGTCTGCGACGGACGGTGGGTCCGGGTCGGGTCTCGGCGGCTGGAAATCCGGGGGGCACGCATGAGGCTCCCTGACTGGCGCAGCCGTCTGGCGGACTATGTCGCGGCCACGGCCCGCGCGCCGTATCGGCCGGGTCGGCATGATTGCATCCTTTTTGCAGCTGGTGGCCGGGCGGCCCTGACCGGCGTCGATGTGATGGCGGACTGGCGGGGCCGTTACAGCACCGTTGAAAAGGGGCTTGAACTGGCCCTTCAGCATGGTTGTTCGGACCCTTGGGCGCATGTGGTGAGCGGCCTCGAAGAGGTGCCCGTCGCCTATGGCGCGGTCGGCGACATCGCCCTGCTGGACGGGGCTGACGGCTTGCCCGCCATGGGCATCATTCAGGGCGAAATGATCTACACGGTGCATCCGCGTGGCGCTGCCCTGGTGCCGCTGACCGAAGCGCGGAGGGTCTGGCGGGTATGAGGTGGTATCTCGCCCTCTGGCTTTTCGTTGCGCTGGCCAGCCCGGCAGAGGCGGGGCCGCTCGTGACGGCGATCGGCGGCCTGATCACGGCGGTCAAGGGCTTCGCGGCGATCAACGCGTTGACGGCATGGCTGGTCAAGACAGTTGCCTCGATCGCACTGTCGCGGCTGGCGATGGCGTTGCGCGGCACGCCGCGCCAGCCTGGCATCAAGACCGAGATGACCACCACCGGCGGCACCACGCCGCAGCGGATCATGCTCGGCCGCTATGCCACCGGCGGCCAGCTGATTGCCCCGCCCATGAGCTATGGCAGCGCAGGCAAGACCCCCCGCGCCTGGCTGGTCTACACCATCGCCCTCAGCGTGGTACCGGGCTGCACGCTGGCCCGCGTCGTGATCAACGATGACTATGTTTCGCTAGGCCCCGCCGGCGCAAACTGGGGCCGCCCGGTGACCGGCGATCTTGCAGGCGCCGCCTGGATCGACTTTCTCGACGGATCG
>NZ_JABUHN010000043.1 GCF_013328815.1 Tabrizicola fusiformis | reverse complement strand
GTAAGCGGTCGCTGGCCACCACGGTCAGCTTATCTTGACGGCTTGAAGTTCCAGGGCAGCAGGTCGTCGATGCGGCTTTGCGGGTGGCCGTTGGCGATGGCTGTCAGGGTGGCCTTGAGATAGGCGAAGGGCTCGATGCCGTTGATTTTGCAGGTCTCGATCAGCGATGCGATGCGGCCCCAGGCGACGCCGCCTTCATCGTGACCGGCGAAGAGTGCATTTTTTCGATTGAGGGCGATCGGGCGGATCAGGTTTTCGACCCTGTTGGAGTCGATCTCGACCCGACCGTCCTGCAGGAAGGTTTGCAATCCGTCCCAGTGGTTATGGATATAGGTCAGTTTTTCGCCGAGCCGGGATTTGCTGGATATCTTGCGGCGTTGTGCCTGAAGCCAGTCGCCAAAGGCAGCGACCAGCGGCGCGGTGCGGGCCTGGCGGGCGGACAGACGCTGGCCGGGCGAGACGCCACGGATATCGGCCTCGACGGCATAGAACTCGGCGATACGGCGCAGGCCCTCGGCGGCGACATCCGATCCGTCGCGGTCGAAGACTTCCTTCAGTTTGCGCCGTGCATGTGCCCAGCAATGGGCCACCTGAATGGGGGCACCACCCTTGCGCGAGGGTTTGGTCAGCCGGTTGTAGCCGGTGTAACCGTCGATCTGCAGGATGCCGTCAAAGCCGGTCAGGAAGGTCTCGGCATTCTCGCCCGCGCGGCCGGGGGCATAGAAGTAGACCACGCCGGGCGGGTCCTCGCCGCCCCACGGTCGGTCATCGCGGGCCAGCGCCCAGAGGTATCCGGTCTTCGTCGTCCCGCGCCCCGGGTCCAGCACCGGGGCGGTCGTTTCATCCATGAACAGCTTGGATGAGCGCTTCAGGTGGTCGGCCAGCCGGTCGACAATGGGCTTCAGGTGGAACGCGGCCTTGCCGACCCAGTCGGCCAGCACGGCGCGGTGCAGATCAAGGCCTGCCCGCGCCAGGATCTGGCTCTGCCGGTATAAAGGCAGGTGATCGGCATATTTGCTGACCAGCACATGGGCGAGCGTCGCCTCGGTCGGCAGGCCACCCATGATCAGGTGGCTGGGCGCCGGGGCCTGCGTCACCCCATCGGTGCAGGTCCGGCAGGCATATTTCGGGCGCACGGTGACGATGACGCGCAGCTGCGCAGGCACGATGTCCAGCCGCTCCGAACGGTCTTCGCCGATCTTGTGCATGACACCGCAGCCGCAGGGGCAGATCAGGCTGTCAGGCTCGATGATTTCCTCGATGCGCGGCAATGCGGCCGGCAAGTTGCCGATGGTGCGCTTGGGGGCGGGTTTGCTCGCCTTGTCATCTGCTTTGGCGGACCGGATTTCTTTCTCGGCCTCGACCTCGGCCAGCGCGATGGACAAGTCCTCGAAGGCCAGCTGCCGCTCGTCCTCGGACAGCTTTTCCGACCGCTTCCCATGCAGGGCATGGTTCAGTTCAGCGATCAGGTGCTCTTGCCGCCGGGTGATTTCTGTCAGCGCCGCTACCGTTTCCATCAACGCCTGCACCGCCGCGCGCTGCGCGGCAGGGATGGTGGAAAGGTCGATGACGGGTGCGGTTTGCATGGGCTGGAGCTACCATAAAACCCTCGCAAAAACACGCCAAACCAAGCGGTTGATTCACTCTGCCGCAGCCGGTGGACGCCCCTCCAGCGCCTTGACGCGGCGCCAGTCCAGCCCGGCAAACAGCGCCTCGAACTGGGCATGGTTCAGCGCCATCACCCCGTCCTTGATAGCAGGCCAGGTGAACGTCGCATCCTCCAGCCTTTTGTAGGCCATTACGAGGCCGGTGCCGTCCCAGTATAAGAGCTTCAACCTGTCCGCCCGGCGCGAGCGGAAGACAAAGACCGTCCCGGTGAACGGATCCTTGCGCAGCGCAGACGATACCAGCGCTGCCAAGCCATCATGACCCTTTCTGAAGTCGATGGGCTTTGTCGCGACCATGATCCGAACCCGGTTCGACGGGAACATCATGACGACGGCCCAATCGCCCGCACAATCTCGGCAATTCTTGTGGCTGTCGTGGCACCATCCAGCCGGATCATCACCTGGCCTACGGCGATCTCGATGGGCCCCAAGGGTTGCACTTCAGACTGGTTCGGCTGCTCAGGGCGCGCTGGCACATGTGCCGCCGCTCCATCCGCGAGCACGAGAGGCGCAAAGCAAAAACCGACATCCTCCATCGCGGGCAGGACCAGTTTCCCATCCCGCGCCCGACCACGCCATTCCGACAAATGGTTCGCCCGAAGCCCATACCGCGCCGCAACCGCGTTCACCGTCACGCCAGACTTCAGGCTTTCTGCAACGATCTGCGCCTTGACCTCGTCAGGCCATCGCTTCTGGCCATTGGCCCGTATCTCAACCCCGTAGTCCCTGAGAAAATCCACCGTAGTCGCCATCGAGAAACTCCTGCCCGATATCATTCAGGCGCGGAGTCGCAGGTCAGGCAAAAACTGGGAAGGTGCCGCCCAGGAAACGCTTACG
>NZ_JABUHN010000042.1 GCF_013328815.1 Tabrizicola fusiformis | reverse complement strand
ACTGCTGCAGACCGGGTGCAGACCGGCCTCGACCGCACGGTGGCCGGGCAGGAGGCGCAGGTGGCGGCGGGCCACCGTTATGCAGCCGAGGCGGCAGCAGTGACGGCTGCCAGCGCTGCCGCGTTTTACGACACCATCGCGGCGGGCCGTGCGGCTGTCGCCGATGGCGCAAGCTTTGGCGTGCGCGCTGGCGGGGCGGACGGCTTGGCCCGGCCCAGCATTTACCGGCGCGACAGCAGCACGAGCCAGACGCTGATCGTGGAGCTTGCGCCGGGATCAGAGCTTTCGGCGGAGGTCGCGGCCCGCACCGATCTGGTCCGCGTCGCCAGCGCGCAGACCCTGCCGGACGGGCGTGCAGTTGTGGCGGTCGAGGTCGATGCCCTGGGCCGCGTCCGGCGGGCCACCCTGTCGGATGGGGTCGAGGTGGATTTTGCAGGGCGTGAGGCCGCAGGTCAGAGGTATCGACCCGATGGGGATGCGCTGGTGATCGAGGTGGCGGAGGTCGAAATCGGGCGCGACCGGGCTGTTGAAGCCCCATCCGATGTTGTCTGGGCGCCGATCTCCGACCCTCATGGCCGCCTGCCTCTGTCGATCGATGCAGCCGGAGCGGTGCGTCTGACCCCAGCCGAGGGGAGCCTTGACGACTATCTGACGGTCTGGGCTGGGCGGCAGGGCCTGTCGGCACAGCCCCGCCCGGTGATCCGCCCCGATCTCATGGCCATCGTGGTCTATGGCCAATCTCTGGCCGCCGGCGTGGCATCCACGCCCGCCCTGACCACAGCCCAGCCCTTTGATAACCTGATGCCCTTGGGCGGTCTCTTCGACGGCCCGGTCGATAGTCAGGGGCCGACCGGGGCACCCGTGGCTGCGGCCTTTGAACCGCTGCGCTACATCCAGCAAAACGCCAATCTTGGCGAAAATATCGCGCTTGGCGGGGCCAACATGCTGCGGGCGCGGACCGGCCAGCGGGTGTTGGCGTGGTGCGCCGCTTACGGTGGGCGGTCGATTGCACAGCTTTCTGCGGGCACCACCTATCACACCTGGTTGCTGCAGGCGGTGGCGCAACACCGGGCGCTGGCGCTGGCAGGCGGGCTGACCTACGGCCTCGGCGCGATCTGGTACATGCAAGGCGAGACGGACGCCACCAACAGCACGCCGATTGCCACCTACAAGGCGGCGCTTGCGGCACTGATCGACAGTATCAATGCCGCCTCTGGCCAAGCACACCCTGCGGTGCTGCTGACCTATCAGACGGCAAGCCACACTGTCCGGGACGGGGGCCGCCCGCCCGAAATCGCCATCGCACAATGGCAGGCCGCCAGCGAACATGACCAGATCGTTCTGGTCACGCCGACCTATCACGTTGCCTACAACGCGGACGACGTGCATCTGCCGCCGCATTCGACGCGCTGGTTGAGCCAGTACTTTGCCAAGGTCACCGACATCGTCTGCGTGCAGGGGCGGGAGTGGCGCCCTCTCGAGCCGATCCGGGCCACGCGGGCCGGGCGCATCATCGACATCACCTATCATGTGCCGGTGGGTCCGCTGGTGCTGGACCCGGGCCGGGTCAACGACCCCGGAAACTATGGGTTTACGGTGGTGACGGGCGGCGGCTCGGCCCTGACCATTGAGTCAGTGGCGCTGCGCGGCACGACCGCCGTGCGGATCGTGCTGGCCTCCGACCCGGGCGCCGAGGTGACGGTGCGTTACGCATGGGGTGCCAATGGCGAGGAGACGGGCCGCTGGTCCGGCGCCCGCGGCTGTCTGCGCGACAGCGATCCGGCCCAGTCCTACCACCTCGACGCGGTCGGGCGGCCCTACGAGCTGTTCAACTGGTGCGTAATCTCGCAAATCCAAACGGAGCAAATCTGATGAGCCAGACCATCGTGCGCCAACTGCCCGGCGTCTACTTTGACAACCCCGCCCTGCCGCGCATCGCGCTGCCCGGCGCCATCGCCGTGATCGACGGGCTGATCGGTGCCTACCGTTTTTCCGGGTCTGGCTATCTCTCGGACCTGTCAGGATATGGCCGGACCCTGACGGCAGTCGGGGCACCCGTGGTTGCGGGCGGCTATGTCACATGCTCGGATACGGCATATTTCGACACCGGCATCACGCAGGCCGAGGGCGACAGCTATAGCCTGCTGATCACCGCGCGGCTGTCGGCGCTGCCGGCATCGAACGCCTACATTGCCGGCAACCTGGAGACCGCAGTCTCCGGCTGCGCCTTTCTCTACCGCGCGACCGGGCGCCCCTATGCTCAGAGCCGCCACATGACCAACACGGCGACGAACGACATGATCGTCGCCAGCTCGACCGAACAGCCCATCCTGGCAACGACCTGGACGATGCAAAGCCTGCGGCACTCTGGCCGCGTCGCCAAATGGGACATCCCTCGACCCGCCTACAACTACACCCGGACGGCAGGCGATCTGACGACGAGATACAAGCCCGGCGCAGCCTCGTTGCGCATCGGTCGCGCGGTCACGGCCGGTGACACCACGGTGGGCCGCCAGATCGCAGAGGTGCTGATTTACAACCGGATGCTTTCTGATGCTGAGGTCACCGCGGCCTATGCCGGGATGCAGGCCTATGCCGCCACGGTCGGCATCACTGGCATCTGACAGTCGGCAAGAGGAGGCCGGAGGGCGTCACCGCCCCCCGGCATGGGGTTCGTTTCTCAGGCGCAACCCCCATCGACCAGCAGGTGCTTCATGGCCGCATCCGCCCCGAGGGGCAGCGGCAGAGGAGCACGATTCGGATGAATATCCCCCTAACGCCGGTGACGCCGGTTGCCCCTGTGGCCCCCTGGATCGGGGGTAAGCGCAACCTCGCCAAGCGCATCTGCACCATTCTCGACACGGTTCCCTGCACCACCTATGCCGAGCCGTTTGTCGGCATGGGAGGCATTTTCTTGCGACGGACACGATGTCCGCGGGCTGAGGTGATCAACGATGCCGGGCGCGATGTGGCCAACCTGTTCCGCATCCTGCAGCGCCATTATCCGCAGTTCCTGGACGTGCTGCGGTTCCAGCTGACCACCCGGTTCGAGTTCAACCGGCTGGTCGACACCAACCCCGAGACGCTGACCGACCTCGAGCGCGCAGCGCGCTTTCTCTATCTGCAGCGCACCGCCTTTGGCGGCAAGGTGTCGGGCCGCAACTTCGGGGTGCAGACCGGTCGCCCCGGCCGCTTCAACCTGACGACGCTGGAGCCGATGCTGGAAGACCTGCACACGCGGCTGTCGGGCGTGGTGATCGAGTGCCTCGACTTCGGCGAGTTCATCCGGCGCTATGACACGCCCGGCACCCTGTTCTACCTCGATCCGCCCTATTGGGGTTCGGAGGGAGACTATGGCAAACACCTTTTCAGCCGGTCCGATTTCCAGCGTTTGGCGGACCATTTAAAGGCCCTTCAAGGCGGGTTTCTGATGTCGATAAACGATGTCCAGGATATAAGGGATATCTTCGCCTGGGCGCGGATCGAGGAGGTGCAGACCAGCTATTCGATCGGGGGCAAGGGTCAAAGCAAGCC
>NZ_JABUHN010000041.1 GCF_013328815.1 Tabrizicola fusiformis | reverse complement strand
TCCTGCCCGATATCATTCAGGCGCGGAGTCGCAGGTCAGGCAAAAACTGGGAAGGTGCCGCCCAGGAAACGCTTACGGATCGTCCTGAAGTTGCTCGCTGGAAAGCACCGTTAGCGTAAGACCATAGCTCCCCAAGCCTATGATCTCCTCGTCAAGAGCCCGGCTCGCGGCCCCCTCGAACCAGCGCCTCAAACTCGCTGGCGCGCAATGTCGCCTACCCTGAGCAATATTTCCCGAATCCACATTGAATGCCCGCGTTGCGGTGTCAGGCAGCGATGTCCCTTTGCGTAAGTAGTGCACACCCGGAAGCGCCTTAAAGCTATCGGGCATGAAACTATACGAGATCTCGGCTCCGCGGCTAACTATAACGGCCATAGGGTACGGAGCGCACTCCGCCGCCCTGATCGCCGCCGCCGTAAGCGATGCTTGCGCCTCCCGGGCAAGGGTCTCTATACCTTGCAAGCCGACAGGAGAACCCAGTAGCACTTCGCGCACATGGGTCGTGGGCATCAACAGACCTGATGCAAAATGATCGGCTTCCAACTCGATAGAGCTCGAACCCTCGGTGAAGCCTGCTCGAGAAACATGCGTTCCAGAGGATTTCTGTATCTCCTCCGGGTGCCCTTCAAGGAAATAATGACCCAGCTCATGTGCAACCGTGAACCGACGGAAGCCTTCGCTCCTGATGTGTGTGGAGTAAATAATCCCAACGCTGTCGCCCTGAAAAATGATGCAACCGCTCATGCCTGGCTGCCCAGCATCATTGCCTTGGACGAGAATATCTGACGCTTCGGCGATTTTGAACGGATCCACGGGAAGCGAGAAGAATCCAAACTCTTTGGCCACAGCTTCGCCTCGCTGCCTGGCCTGCCGCAGGCGAAACTTCGGCAATGTCATTCCTTCCCCCGGCGCTCTGCAAACATATCAATCATCATCTGGATACTCTGACGGTCAGCATCGGTGAGGTTCTCTTCACCTCGGAATGCCGTCGTGGCTCCTTCAATCGATGCGGTCCTACCGAGTAGGAAGTCCGAAGACACATTTAGCGCGCGTGCCAGTGATCTGATATTTGCGAAGGATGGCTTACGCCGATTTGCTTCAAAATGCCCGATGGCGGCCGGCTGTAGTCCCGTCAGCTTCCCCAGGTCGCTTTGGTTTAGCCCACGTAATTCACGGGCCTGTCGGAGCCGCGCCGAGAAAATCCCATCCTGATCCTCAGATCTTGACACTACGTTGCTCATTATAGTAATCCTACTTTATCGTAGGCTTTCCGATTCTTAAGGTTCACTGCTGGTGGGCCTTTTACTCTGACTGATCGCCCTACGTTTTCGTAGCAAAGTACTACACGACCAGCGACATCGTCAACCCAAACATCGAAAGGGGGTGAATACCATGGCAAAATCGAACAAGGAGGTTACCAGCGCTCGGGCTGCGTCGGCTGCATCGAAGGTTCTGAGCAATCCGAAATCCAGCGCGGCCGCGAAGACCGCAGCAGCTTCGGCACTGACTCAGCGTCCGAACAAGAAGTGATACTCAAAGCGCTTCCGGGCAAGCCCGGAAGCCTCATCAAATGAAAAGGACAGAACTATGGCTGATCGCCAAGTTACCGCATCGGGTAAAGACCGTGACGGAGACATTACCAAACTGTGCCAATCTGGCGCGATTTGGTCGCCTCGCTCGAAGGCCGATGCCATTCGAGACATCGAGGGTGGCCTGCATACTTATTATGTGCAGCGTCCCGGCACCACCCGTGTGAACGTGAATGTTGTCAATGGTGCAAGCGGAAAGTACCTGCGGTCGACGGCCGACAAGGCATCAAGCAACAACCTGGATAATCTTCCGGACTGTTGAGTTGAGAAGCGACTAAGGCGAGCCTGCCGATTGGCTGGGCTCGCCCTCGAGTGTGCCTCGGTCACCCTCTTACCTTCACCGGGCGCGCACGAATACGGCTCACTCACCTTCACCCACAATCGGCAGATCCAGCGCGATGTCCGCAACCGGCTTCAGCAGCCCGGCATCTTCCAGCGCCTCGAGGTCTGGCAGGTCGCGCAGTGTTTCCAGCCCGAACTGCACCAGAAACCCCGGCGTAGTGACATAGGTATAGGGCGCGCCGGGTTCCGGGCTGCGCGGGCCACGGGCAATCAGAGCCTGCCGGTGCAGGCGGGCGATCAGATCGCGGCTGACTTCCCGGCCGGTCAGGCCCGAGATCGCACCACGGGTGACCGGCTGCATATAGGCGATAATCGTCAGAACCAGCGCCTCATTCTGAGTCAGGTCGCGAGTGGCATCACCCTCACCGCGCGCCATGCGGATAGTTGCCGCATATTGCGGCCGGCTGCGGAACTGCCAGCCGCCTGCAACGCGGGCAATCTCATAGGGGCGCCCAGCGAGTTCGGCAGAAATGTCCTCGATCAGCAGATCGAGGGCGCAGTCCCGGCCGACCACCCGGACCAACACGTCGCGGCCCACCGGCTCGGAGGATGCAAAGAGCACCGCCTCCACACGCGCCATCCATTCCCGCCAGCGCAAGGCCTGCGGCAGATCGGTAAGTTCGGTGTCCAGCGGCTCGGCAGATTTCTGGGCCATCGTCACAACCCGTACAGCCGGAAGGTCGGCCGTCCGGTCAGTTCGCGCACCAGCCCGAGTGACGTCAGACGATCAAACAGCCGCCGCGCCGCGCGGTCACTCGCCTCCGCCCCGGCCTGAGCGGTTATAGCATCCTCGGTCAGTAAAGCGGCAATGATGGCGGCCGTGTCTTTTCCCGGCCGCCGCAGATGTGCCGCGCGCAGAGCCGTGGCGCGGCGGGTCAGATCGACGTGCAGATCGCAGGCGGTCACCGCCGCCCTGCCCCAGGCCACAGTACAGGCCGCAACCCATGCCTCGCCTTCCATCCTGAAGGCCGCGCGCGGCAGATGCGCTGCGAGCAACTGCACTGGCCGATCCCAGCCGAGCGCCCGGGCCAAAAGAGCATCCGCCAACCAGAGCGCCAATCCACGCCAGGTCGGGCCGAGGGCGAGAACCTCCCGCGCGGCTTCGGCTGCGAAGTGCAGAGGCGGAATGCGCCCGACAAACCGCGTCCCGATGTCACGCAACACCTCAGCGCCCGGCTCGAGTGGCAAATCGAAGAAGCCGGGCAAGCGCGCGGGCCAGTCGGTTGATCTCAGCGCCCGCGCCTCGCCCAGGGCACGCCAGCCAATCAGCATCCGCCCGGCGGGGCCGGGATCATCGCCGGGTTTGCGCAGGGCAAAGGCGTCCCGCAGCTGCGCTTCGCCCTCCCGGCGCCCTTCCAGCTGGCAAACAGCCGCTGCGGCAGAGAGCGCCAGCCGCTTGCGCCAGAGGATACCAACCGGATCGTCGGACCGGGCAATCGGATCGAGAGCCGCGAGAACTGCACCGGCAGAAAACATCGCCGTTTCAACGTCATCGCGACCCACACCCTGCCGGACCCATCGCGGCAGGGCCGGAGGATTCGGGGCGAGCTTAGGAGATTTCAGGGCACGGGACATGGAAGAATGCTAGCAAGCATCGGCGTTTTAAACCATTTATGTTCTCTATATCCGCCGCGCCTGTCCTTTTTGCATGATGTCCAATAAGATTGCATTATCGGACGTCAAGACGATAAGCTCACAAGCATGACCAAAACGCCCCAGATTGTCGGATGACCGGAATTCGTGAGATTCAAGCACTTCGTCGAAGAACATGCCGGGGTTCATGAGATTCTGGCGCGGT
>NZ_JABUHN010000040.1 GCF_013328815.1 Tabrizicola fusiformis | reverse complement strand
TGTCGGATGACCGGAATTCGTGAGATTCAAGCACTTCGTCGAAGAACATGCCGGGGTTCATGAGATTCTGGCGCGGTATTCATGAGACTGGACGCGCCGGTATTTGTGAGACTGACCCCGTCTCGATGGTTTCGCGACGATCTGGCGCGCGCTCTCGTCGCGCTGAGCACGCCAGAGACGGGCAGAGATACGCCTTCTCAACGAGAGAGGCCATGAGCTGAGCGCAGCTTGCACCCGCCCTTCCCCGTCCGCATCACTGGCGAGCAGAACGTCGATCGCTCGCGCGACAGGATCTTCAGCTATCCGGCCGATGCCTACCGTCAGCGCGAAGGATTGCAACAGCGAACCCTGAGCGAGACTGCGCTGCCCAGACAGGACCGGTTTTGTCAGCACCGGGGCCACCCGATCGTATTCGGGAACGATCACCGTTAGCGCCTGTCGAGTGATCGGCGTGGTGAGGAATTCGTGGTAGTTCCGCCGGGTCTGGAGCGACATGCGCGGTTGCTCCCTCAGGGACAGCGGCGAGGCACGCCGGTGTCGCGCCGTCAGCAGCGCCAGCATCTCGACCGGGCCGAAGCCCTGCTGCCCGACGCCATGCGCCCAAGCCTCGAGAACGGTCGCACCGGCTTTCACAGCCCTCTCCAATGCGGCCATCGGCCCGTCGCCCAGTATGGCCGGAAGTGAGCCGCCGGCGGCATCCTGTAAGTCCGCAACGTGGACCGCACAGTGAAAGGCCCAAGGCAGCGCCGAGGTTCTTCGACGGATGTCCGATGGGCAAGCCGGGCAACGACGTCCATGCGCGCGCGCGATCATCATACGCGCTTCAGGCCGCAGATCCCAAAACGTCATCGCCCGCACAGCTTCAGGCGAAAGGCCAGTCCGTGCCGCGATCAGTGCCCCCTGCCCTTCCGAAAGCCGCCATTCCAAGTCGAACACGTCGCACTCCTGCAGGCCAAGCACGGCGACGAACTCCGAAACCGTCATGGCGTAGAACGCAGCCATGCGCGCTATCCAGGAGGACAGCCGCTCATCGGCCTCAGGGGCGTAAACAACCGGCAGGCGCCCGCGGTCTGTCACACCGGCTCTCCCAGGACAGCCTGCAACCGGTCGCCGTCCAGAATATCGCGCGAGAGGATGCGTTCCTCGCCGCTTTCGATGGCGCCGATCGCCAGCTGCGACAGGATCGAGAAAATGCCCGAGGTGATGCCGCCGGTCACCTTGATGATCCGCGTGAGCGCCTGTCCGTCGATCTGGCTTTCGCGTCGGAGCGGCAGCGTGCGCGCGAGCGTACTCATCAGCCCGTTCAGATCCTCGCCCTCCCGCCAGGGCGGCAATGCGAAGGCCTCGAAGCGGCGTACCAGTTGATCATCGGTGCGCAGCGCGTTGCGAGCCTGCGCTGTACCGACACAGACCAACGGGACGCGCAGCTCGTTGCCCAGAAAGCGCAGCATGTTCAGGAATCTCGCCTGTTCTCGGATCGTCCCCGCCTGCAGGCTGTGGATCTCGTCGATCACCAGCATCCTTGGGCGCAACTCGGCGAGCAGTCGCAAGGCCAGGCTTTCCAGCACCGACAGCGTCGCCCGCGGCGGTTCCGGGACACCAATCGCCGCCAGGAGCCGGCGGTAGAAGCGCGTTTCGTCGGGCCCGGATACCATCTGTACGGCGACGACCGGCATATGCAGTCGTCCGCTCACCTCCTCGAAGCTGGCCGCGTGATCGCGGGTGAACTTCTCTATGATCATCGTCTTGCCCATGCCGCTCTCGCCGACAATGAGCAGGTTCGGCATGCGGGCACGCTCGGGAAACGACATCAGCGTTTCCAGCTTCCCCAGGGCGGCCTCGGCCCTGGGATAAGAAATCCAGCGGTCGGCGCGAATCCGAAGAATACGGTCCTCCGCGCTGAGCGCGGCGATCTTGCCGGCTCCCGGATAGAGATGCGGGAACTCAGTCATCGTCGTACCATTCCTCGACCTTGAAACCGGGGTGGCTGAGGAACGGGCTCCCCTCCCCTTCCGGCGCGGGCAGGGTATCTCGCGCGGCGGCATCCGGTGTCACATCGATCATCAACAGGGGCGCCAGATGCGCCCGCCGCGCCTGATGGCGCCGCGTGGCTTTGGTCTGCCGTACGGCGGTGTCGATGAGCTCGCGCTGCGCCTCGATCGTCCTGAAAATCAGTTCCTCGTCCACAGAACGGCGCCCAGCCTCGCGCAGCGACCGCCGCGCCGCACGGTGTTCCCAGAGCGTGATTGCAGGCCGTGTCAGGTCCGCCGGTCGGGCTTCAATGATCCCCTCATCTGTCAGGACGAAGATGCGCGAGAGATCGCGCGGGTCGTATTTGAGCGTGAACTTGCGGCTCTCCCGGCCCATCAGCCAGCGCAACCCGTCCGACCAGTAGCGGATGTGGAAGAGGTGCAGGCCGTCGCGCTGCAAAACCCGCCGCTCGGAGGGCAGAAAATCGACCAGGAACTGCCTGAGATCGGCCGGCATGCGAAGCCGGGCCTCGTTCACCCGCGCCGCCCAAGCCGCCGCAGGCGTGGTTTCCAGGGCGCTGTGGACCCGCGCATGGTAGGAGCCGGTGATTTCGAGCGCGAGCCAGGTCTCCAGCTCATCGAGTGTCATCACCGCCTCGGCTTCGGCATCGAGATCGCCGCGCTCGAAAACGTTCGAGAAATGCGAGCCCGGCAGCAGGTGAATCGCGCCCATCATTGTTCCGATCAGCCGTTCGATATGGCCGCCATAACGCGGCGTTCCCGGTGGTCGGTGCCGCAGGTCGATCTGGTATTCCGAACAGGCCCGCTCGAAGGCGGCAGCGTGAAACTCCGCGCCATTGTCCACGTAAATTGCGTTCGGGATACCCTGCGCAGACCAATCCGCGCTGATTCCGCGCGCGGTGAGCCAATGCGATTTGTCCATCACCGCATGGGTCAGACACAGCGCAACAGCCAGAAGCGAAGGAGGCTCCAGCGACAGGTGAAACCCCATAATCATTCGGGTGTTCACGTCGATTGCCACGGTCAGCGTCGGGCGACCGAGCGGGCGCCGCGTGACCGGATCGACCACCGTTACGTCGGCCTTGGTATGGTCGATCTGGGCGATTTCCAACGGGTGGCTCGCAGCGAGACCTCCCGGCGTGGCCAGATGGCGCCGCTCGGCCTTGTCCTTGCCTTCTCGCCGGGACATCAGCTTTGCTTGGTCGCGCCCCTCCAGCCAGCGATCCAAACGGCGGATCGACGGCGGCGTCAACCCTTGCGCCCGACAGTCAGCGGCAACCTCGCGCCAGAACCGCGTCCTGGTGGGCTTGCGACGGGTGGCATAAAACCCCGTGAAATGGCGGAATACAATCTCTTCCACCGCTGGGTCGAGGGGATGCATGCCCGGCTTCGGCCCACGCGTATTACGCAGAAGTGCACTGGTCCGCCCGTCCTCGCGAAACTGCTTCACCAGACGAAAGAGCGTGGATCGGCTGACATTCAGCTGATGCATAGCCCGTTCGACGGCGCTCGGGCTCAGCCGTTCCGGCAGCTCCGCCAGCGCCCGGGCGCGAAATTCGGCCTCTTCCCAATCCTTGTCAGCAACAGGATTATCGGACATGATCTGCTCCGTGCGCGGATGTCGAGCCGTCTCACAAACAATGAATCAAATCGGTGTCCAATCTCACATACCCTGAATCAGTCTCAGAAATGCGACGCAGGCAAACCATTGAAAACAAATGGACCGAAGTCTCAATAACTCCGGCAGACCGACA
>NZ_JABUHN010000004.1 GCF_013328815.1 Tabrizicola fusiformis | reverse complement strand
ATGGGTCTGCTCATGCACGCCGGCTACCACGCTGGATTCACGAGATGAATCCCTCACGGGATTTGTGCAACAGAGCCCATCACAATACTTAAGCGCGTCTGCGAACTGATTTTGGCACACCCTGATCCAGTCCGCATTCAGATCCGGCATGGAGTTTATTGGCCACAGCTCGCTTCGGCCATAGGATTTGCCTTCTGGTGGCTGGTTACCTGCGGCGGTTGAGGAATCACATTGGCAACGTCAAAGACACCCCCGAACCGTGGTGCGGTTCGGCGGCCAAGATTTCCTGTCGCTTCGGGTTTTGCGATCACGCTCAGTTCTCAAGATTGTTCGGGGCAGGGTTCGATCTGACGCCTTCTGCATGGCGCAAGCTTTGGGTGCAAGCGCCTCTTCAGGTGCCGCGGTTTGCCTGCAATCACCCCCGCAGGTTTCACTATCCGGCACGCGGTCTTGAATATCGGAAACCCTGCGGGCAAAGTGCCGCCATAGGGCGCAGGAGGGGTGATGCCGCAGGATGGCGGGTCAGACGGAACGGTCGGCAAGGCGCTGGACGTGCTTGAGGCGGTGGCCGCCCATGGCCGCCCCGTGCGCTTTTCCGAGCTTCTGGCGCAGAGCACCTATCCGAAAGCCACGCTTTACCGTTTCTTGCAGACCCTGACACACCAGGGGATGCTGTCTTATGACGCGGCGCGCGGCAGCTATACCCTGGGCCTGCGGCTGGTGCGGCTGGCCCATGCGGCCTGGGCCACGGCCTCGCTCGCCCCCATCGCGCGGCCCTGGCTTGAGGCGCTTTCGGCGGAAACCGGCGAAACGGTGCATCTGGCGCAGCTTGATCTGGGGCAGGTGCTTTACGTTGACAAACGCAATGCCGCCCGCCCGGTCGAGATGTTTTCCGGTGCGGGCAAGGTCGGCCCGGCCTATTGCACCGGCGTCGGCAAGGCGATGCTGGCCCATCTGGGGGCGCCGGCACTTGAGGCGGCCATCGCGCGGCAGAGCTTTCACCGCTTTACCCCGGCCACGCTGGACAGTGCCGAAAGGCTGCGTGCGGAACTGGCCGAGATCCGGCGCATCGGCCATGCCTTTGACCGCGAAGAGCATGAGCCGGGGATCATCTGCTGCGCCGTGCCGATTCTGGCCCGCGGCGGGCGGGTGATCGGGGCGCTCTCGGTCACCTCGACCACCGCCCGCAGCAGCCTTGCCACGCTTGAGGCGCAGGCGGCCCGCCTGAAAGAGATCGCAGGCGAGATTGCCGCCGCCGCCGGGGACTGGCATTTCCCCGAACAGGGCTAGGGCTGCGAAATCCCTTGATTGCCAAGAGGTTTCTTCGAATAACCGGGGCTGGAGGCCACGCCATGACAATCCTGAAACTCCGCCTGCTGTTTGACGGCGCGATGTT
The DNA here is from genome assembly GCF_013328815.1 of Tabrizicola fusiformis. Classification (GTDB taxonomy): domain Bacteria; phylum Pseudomonadota; class Alphaproteobacteria; order Rhodobacterales; family Rhodobacteraceae; genus Fuscibacter. The sequence goes on along the minus strand of NZ_JABUHN010000004.1, from coordinate 369,718 downwards.
CGGCCCGGGCAAGGCGGAGCTGCTGGCAGGGATCGCGCGGACCGGCTCGATCGCCGCCGCCGGGCGCGACATGGGGATGAGCTACAAGCGCGCCTGGATGCTGGTGGAAGAGATGAACACCGCCTTCACCCAGCCTCTGGTCACCCGCGCCCGCGGCGGCCCCGGCGGCGGCGGCGCCCATCTGACCGAAACAGGCCAGCGCGTGCTGCAGCTTTACCACGTCATCCTGGAACAAACCCTCGCGGCCTCGGCGCAGGAGATTGCTGCGCTGGAAACGATGCTGGCGGCGAAAGGCAAACCGGGCGTCACAGACGGGTGACATCGCGCCAACTTCCGCCGTTTGAAGGGAGAAATTGGCAGCCCGTAGGGGAGTCGAACCCCTCTTACCTGGTTGAAAACCAGGTGTCCTAACCGATAGACGAACGGGCCACTGGGCGGTCTGCGGCGATTTGGGTGCGTGCAGACTGGGCGCTTGTTAATCGCAGGGCCGCGCGGGCGCAAGGGGCAAAACGCGGGGCCGGGCAAAAGGGCGGCGGGTAAGGGGGCGGGGGTCAGCGGTCGATCTGGGCGGCGATCAGGGCGATGGCCTTCTGATAGACCGTGGCCGCGTTCCATTCCTTGATCACGGCAAAGTTCGGCTCGCCCTCGGCATAGCCCTTGCCGGGTTTCCAGCCCTTCTGGCGCAGGAAATTGGCGGTGGTGGCCATGGAATCGGCAAGATCGGTCAGGTCCACCCGACCGTCGCCATCGCCATCCACACCATAGGCCAGGGCATTGCCGGGCAGGAACTGGGTATGGCCCAACTCGCCATGCTTGGCCCCGACGGTGGCGGTGCTGATCGAGCCCTGATCCACCAGTTTCAGCGCGCCGAGGAGATGCGGGGTGAAGAACCCGCTGCGGCGGCAATCCCATGCCAGGGTGGCGATGGCCGAGACGACATTGGTATCGCCCATGAAATTGCCGAACCCCGTCTCCATGCCATGGATGGCCAGCAGGATGCCCGCAGGCACGCCATATTGCCGTTCGAGGCTGGCATAGAAATCGGGGTTCTTGGCCAGCCGCTTGCGCCCCTGTGCCGCGATGGCCTTGGCGCCGCGCACCTCCATGAACTTGTCCAGCGTGTATTTGAAGCTTTTCTGGTTGCGGTCGGCGGCGATGGTGGCCTTGGAATAGCTGGCCCCCATCAGCGCCTTGATCCCGGCCTTGCCGACGCCGGCGGCCTTGGCTTCACCGGCCATCACCGACTTCCAGTCTTCAAACCCCGCCGAGGTGCTGCCGCAGGGGGCGGCGCTGGCGGAGGTGGCCTGCAGGGTGGCAATCAGCGAGACGGCAGCGGCAATGCGGAAAAACACCTGGGAACCCCTTGGGAACAATGCGTTGCCGCACCTTAGCCTTGCCCGGCGGCAGGGTGCAAGCCTTCGCCTGCGGCGGGCTGGGGATAGCTTTGCGCCTTGATCGGGCCAAGTGCGGTCAGGTGGCGGCGCATTGCCTCGGCTGCTTCGGGGTTGCGGCCTTGCAGGATCAGCTCAAGGATATGGACATGTTCGGCGCAGCGCAGCCGGGCCTTTTCGCGGTCAACGCTCTGGCGGTATTCGATCAGGCGGCGCAGCCGGTCTACCCGGCGCAGGCTTTCGATGAAAAAGGCATTCTGGCTGCAGTCGATGATCGCATGATGCATCGCGCTGGACACAACGAAAAGCCGCACCGGCGAAATGGTGGTGACCTCGCCCGCCACAAGGCGGCGCTGCTGGTCAAGATGGCGCTCCAGCACCGGGGCGTTCAGCCGGAAGCCCGGTTCCAGAAGGGCGGCGGGTTCGATCGCCTGACGGAAACGATAGCTTTGGCGATAGGCTTCAAGCGAGGTGAGGACGGGCAGAAATTGCCAGCCATGGCCGGGCAGCCGCTCGGCCCAGCCCTCTTCCGACATGCGGTGCAGCAGGCTTTGCAGCCGCGGGCGGGTGATGCCATAGCGCCGCAGCAATTCGTTCTCGCTGATGCGGTCGGGAATCTGGCCAGCAAGACGGTCGCGGGCGATGGCCAGATAGACCTCTTCATCCTCATCATCGGCGGCGGGGCCATCGGCCAGACCTTCGGCCCGGGCCGGGTCGGCAAGGTGAAAGCCGCCGCTGGCACCAAGGGCCAGAAGGCCCGCCTGCTCCAGTTCGCGCAGCGCGGCGCGGATGGGCGAGCGTGAGACGCGGAACCGCTCGGCCAGGCTGCGCTCGGTCAGCCGCGCCCCGGCGGGCAGGGCTTCGGACTGCACGAAGCGGGCAATCTGGCGGGCAAGGGCGCTGGTGATCGGGGGCATGGGACGGTCCGCTGCGGCAGTGTGGTTTTCGCATGACGGCGGCCGCCTGCCAAGGGGGTTGGTTCATTGTGCTTGCAAAAGACCGCGACTCGGGGTAGTGGCTTTTTGTAATCTCAAAAAACCATGCTGCGGAGCCTTCATGCGCCTGCTTGTCCTGCCCGGCGACGGTATCGGCCCCGAGATAACGGCGGCCACCTTGCGGGTTCTGGCGGCGGTGGATGCGCGCTTTGGTCTTGGGCTGGCGCTGGAACAGGCCGACATCGGGCTGAAGGCGCTGGCAGCACAGAGAACCACGCTGCCCGAAGCCGTGTTGCAGCGCGTGCCGCAGGTGGACGGGGTGATCCTTGGCCCGGTGTCGCATTACGACTATCCGCCGCGCGAGAAGGGCGGCATCAACCCCTCGGGTGCGCTGCGGGTGCAGTTTGACCTGACGGCGAATATCCGCCCCTGCCGGTCGCGCCCCGGTCTGTCGATCCTGCGCAAGCCGATGGATCTGGTCATCGTGCGCGAGAATACCGAAGGCTTCTACTCCGACCGCAACATGTTTGCCGGTTCGGGTGAGTTCATGCCCGATCCCGACATGGCGCTGTCGGTGCGCAAGATCACCGCAGCGGCCAGCCGCAAGGTGGCGCTGGCGGCGTTCCGGCTGGCCATGACGCGGCGCAAGCGGGTGACGGCGGTTCACAAGGCCAACGTGCTGAAACTGTCGGACGGGCTTTTCCTGCGCGAGGTGCGCAAGGTGGCGGCAGAATTCCCCGAGGTGATGCTGGATGAGGTGATCGTCGATGCCGCCGCGGCCCTGCTGATCCGCCAGCCGGACCGCTTCGACGTGATCGTGACCACCAACATGTTCGGCGACATCCTGTCGGATGAGGCGTCAGAGCTTTGCGGCAGTCTGGGTTTGGGCGGTTCGCTCAATCAGGGGGCTACGGTTTGCGTGGCACAGGCGCAGCATGGTTCGGCCCCCGATATCGCGGGGCAGGGCAAGGCGAACCCGACCTCGCTGATCCTGTCGGCGGCGATGCTGCTCGACTGGTTTGCGGCGCGGGGCGGCGCGCGCTTTGCCGCCGCCGCCCGCGCGATCGAGGCGGCAACCGAAGCCGCACTGGCCGATCCCGCCAGCCGCACCGCCGATCTGGGTGGCCCTTTGGGCACCGATGCTTTTGCCGCACAGGTCTGCGCCTTGCTCGCAGCCGCCGAAACTGGACCCATTCTTGAACCACAGGAGAGCGGAACATGACCCGCGTTCTGGTGCCCACCGGCGCCCTTGGCCTTGGCTATGACCGCAAGGCGCTTGACCTTGGGGTTGCCAACCGGCCCGACATCATTGCCGTCGATGGCGGTTCCACCGACAGCGGGCCGTCCTATCTGGGGCGGGGGGTGTCGAAATACTCCCGCGCCTCGACCAAGGCGGAATGGCGCGAGCTGATGGTCGCGCGGGCCGCCGCCGGGGTGCCTTTGGTGATCGGCACGGCGGGCACCTGCGGCGCCGACAGCGCGGTGGACTGGCTTTTCGACATCACGCGCGAAATTGCACAGGAAACCGGCCAGCGGGTGAAGGTCGCCACGCTGAAATCGGGGCAGGCGGCGGCATCGGTCAAATCGGCGCTGGCGGCGGGGCGCATCCGGCCCCTGTCGGCGGCACCCGAGATTTCCGACGCGGTGATCGACGCTTGCAGCAATATCGTGGCGCTGGCCGGGGCCGAGCAGATCGCGGCGGCGCTGGCCACCGGCGCCGATATCGTGATCGCGGGCCGCACCACCGACACCGCCATCATCGCGGCGCTGCCGCTGGTGCGGGGCGACAATCCGGGCGGGGCCTGGCATGGCGCCAAGGTGGGCGAATGCGGGGCGCTGGCCACCACCCATCCCAATTCCGGGGTGATCCAGATCGACTTTGACGCCAAGGGCTTTACGGTCGAGCCGATGGCCCCCGAAGCGGCGGCAACGCCCTATACCGTTTCGGCCCATATGCTTTACGAAAACTCCGATCCGTTCATCCTGTATGAGCCGGGCGGCCATCTGGACGTGACCGGCTCGGACTACCGCGCGCTGGACGGGCGCCGGGTGCGGGTCGAAGGCTCGGTCTGGGTGCCGGGGCGCTATACGGTCAAGCTCGAGGGCGCGCGGATCGCGGGTTATCAGACGGTCGGCCTCGCGGTGATCCGCGACCGCCGCTATGTGCGCCATGCCGCCGAATGGGCTGCGGATGTGAAGGCGCGGGTGACGGAAAAGATCATCACCCGCATGGGTCTTGCCGCCGAAGATTTCACGGTGGAACTGCGGCTGATCGGGATGGATGCCACGCTGGGCGGGCTGGAAAACCGCCGCGACCTGCCGGTCGAGGTGGGCGTTCTGGGCATCCTGACCTGTCCCACCCCCGAGGCCGCCGCCGAGGCTGGCAAGATGCTGAACCCCTACCTCTTGCACCATCCCCTGACCGAGGACGAGCCGATGCCGACCTTCGCCTTCCCCTTCTCGCCAGCCGAGATGCAGCGCGGCGCGTTGTATGAATTCTGCCTGAACCATGTGATGGAACTGGACGATCCGATGGCGGCCTTCACCCTTGAAACGCATGAGGTCGGTCATGGCTGAACTGGGATCGCTGGTCAGCAAGGTGCGTTCCAAGAATGCCGGGCCGTTCTGGCTGACGGTGGATGTGTTCTGCGACGATGCCGCCACCTATGAACGGGTCCGCGCCGGGTTGCAGGATGCCGCCGTGGCGCGGCTCTTCGGGGTGGACCTCCAGCTTCTGAAGCGGTTCGACATTCCGTCGCTGAATGTCGTGAAGTTTTCGGTGCCGCGCCCGGTGGTGCAGGGCACAAGAGCCGACCGCGACATGCACGGCGCGGGCTGGGCCTGTCTTCTGGAAGAGATGGAGATTGCCTGAGCCGGGCGGTGACCGGCACATGGACCTGCTGCAAACGGAAAAATCTGCGAACAACGCCTGAAGAACCGGCCGGAAACTCTGCAAAGATGCAATTGTTTCACGGGTTTTGTTGGCGTAGCCTTTCTTTGAGACAGCCGCGAGGAGGCGGTTCCTCAAAGTCCGAATCCCGGCGCTGCCGGGCAATATTCTGATGAAAAACGGGAGGAATACCATGATCAGAACTGTCTTTGCGACGACCCTTGCGCTGTCGCTGTCGGGCTTTGCGGCCCTTGCCGATCCGGCGGTGGTGATGGCGCCCGGCGGCGCCGGGGGCGGCTATGACGCCATGGCCCGCCTGCCGTTCGACGCCATGGCCAAGGAAGGTATCTTCAGCGATGGCGCCACCTTCACCAACAAGGGCGGCGCGGGCGGCACCATCGGTCTGGCCGAGTTTGTCGGCGCCAACCGCGGCAACGACAACGCGGTGATGTCGATGGGCGTAATCATGGTGGGCGGCATCCTGCTCAACTCCTCGCCGGTGACGCTGGATGATGTCACGCCGCTGGTGCGGCTGACCAATGACACCGGGGTTGTGGCCGTGGCCACCGACTCGCCCATCCAGAACGTGGCCGATCTGGTCGCGGCGATGAAGGCAGACCTTGGCGCGGTTTCGATCGGCGGCGGTTCGGCGGGCGGGGTGGACCATATCGTCATGGCGCTGATCGCCAAGGAAAGCGGGCTGGATGCGGCCAAGCTGAACTACATCCCGTTCGACAGCGGCGCCGAAACCGTGACCGCGCTGGGTGGCGGCACGCTGACCGTGGCGGTTTCGGGCGTGTCCGAGTTCAAGTCGATGGCCGAAGCGGGCCGTATCCGCATCATCGCCGTCACCTCGGAAGGCCGGGTGGAGGGCATCGACGCCCCCAGCCTGACCGAAGCGGGCATCCCGGTTGTCGTCGGCAACTGGCGCGGCATCGTCGGTGCGCCCGACATGACGCCCGAAGGCCGCGCGATGTGGCTGGACCGCTTTGCCAAGATGCATGACAGCGCCGCGTGGAAAGAGATTCTTGCCAAGCAGGGCTGGGAAGACGCCTATCTGGCCGGTGACGATTTCGTCGCTTTCCTGAATGACGAAAAGACCCGCATCGGCGCCATCCTCAAGGATGCAGGACTGGTGAAGTAACCGGCCCAACGTCCTGAAAGGATGCATGACATGACGGAACGCCCCTATTGGATCGCGGCGGGCACGATGGGCTGGGGGGCCATCGTGCTGATCAAGGCCGCCGAGCTTCCCCAGTTCGACCAGCACGCCTATGTCGGCCCGGGCTTTCTGCCCTCGGCTATCGGGGCGGGGCTGGTGCTGCTGGGCCTGATGCTGGCGCTGCAGATCCGCAGGGGCGTTTCGTTCGAGGAACAGGGCGCCGAGGATGTGAACGACGACCACAGCGTTTCATGGAAGGCGCTGGGTCTGGCGGCGGCGGCCTGTGCGCTGCCGATGCTGACGATGAAGCCCTTGGGCTTCGTGATCACCTGCGCGGGCTGTTTCGTGCTGATCGCGGCGGCGTTCAAGTCGCGCCGCTGGGCGCTGGACCTGCTGCTGGGTCTTGGCTTTTCGCTCTTGTGCTGGTGGCTGTTCCGCAAGCTGGGCGTGCAACTGGGCGGCATCCTTCCGTTGATGGGGAAATAGCATGGACTCGATCACCGGACTGATGAACGGGTTCTCCGTGGCCCTGCAGCCGCAAAACCTGATGTGGGCCTTTGTCGGCACCTTCATGGGCACTGCAATTGGCGTGTTGCCCGGGATCGGCCCGGCCCTGACCATTGCCCTTCTCCTGCCCGTGACCGTGTATATCGAGCCGACGGCGGCCTTCATCATGTTCGCGGGCATCTTCTATGGCGCGATGTATGGCGGCTCCACCACGTCGATCCTGCTGAACACCCCCGGCGAAAGCGGTGCGATGATGACCGCGCTTGAGGGCAACAAGATGGCCCGGCAGGGGCGGGGGGCGGCTGCCCTTTGCACCGCGGCGCTGGGGTCATTCGTGGCGGGCACCATCGGCACGCTGGGCATCACCTTTCTCGCGCCACCGATTGCCGAACTGGCCTTCATCTTCCGTCCGCAGGATTACTTTGGCCTGATGCTCTTGGCCTTCCTGTCGGTTTCGGTGGTGATGGGCACGTCCAAGGTGCGCGGCTTCATCTCGTTGTTTCTGGGCCTGTCGCTGGGTCTGGTGGGGATCGACAAGGCTTCGGGCCTGCAACGGCTTACCTTTGGCGTGCCCGATCTGATGGACGGGGTGGAGATGACGGTGGTTCTCGTCTCGCTCTTCGCCATCGGTGAGACGCTGTATGTCGCCAGCCGTTTCGGCCTGCACAAGCCGAACCTCAACCCGCTGGCGGGCGGCATCTGGATGACGAAACAGGACTGGAAACGGTCGTGGAAGCCGTGGCTGCGCGGCACCTTCCTGGGCTTTCCCATCGGTGCGCTGCCGGCGGGCGGGGCCGAGATTCCGACCTTCCTGTCCTATACCATTGAACGCAAGCTGACCAAACACCCCGAGGAATTCGGTCAAGGCGCCATCGAGGGCGTAGCGGGGCCGGAGGCGGCGAATAACGCCGCCGCCGCCGGGGTTCTGGTGCCCTTGCTGACGCTGGGGCTGCCCACTTCGGCCACGGCGGCCATTCTGCTTGCGGCGTTCCAGAACTATGGGCTGCAACCGGGGCCGATGCTGTTCATCAACTCGGGCGATCTGGTCTGGGGGCTGATTGCCTCGCTCTATGTCGGCAACCTGATGCTTTTGATCCTGAACCTGCCGCTGGCGGGGCTTTGGGTGCGGCTGCTCTTCATCCCGCGGCCCTATCTTTACGCCGGTATCCTCATCTTTTCGCTGGTCGGCATCTGGGGGGTGTCGAACTCCTGGGTGGATCTGGCGATGATGTTCGGCGTGGGTCTCTTGGGTTACATGATGCGGGTCTATGACTTTCCCATCGCGCCGGTGCTGATCGGGCTGATCCTGGGCCCGATGGCCGAGGTGCAGATGCGCCGGGCGCTGGCGGTGGGGCAGGGCGATCCGCTGATCTTTGTCTCTACCCCCCTGTCGGCGGTGCTGGTGGCGGTGTCGGTTCTGATCGTGGTGGTTCCGGCCGCGCTGCACTGGCGCCGGACCCGCAAGATCGACCCGACCGGGGAAAGCTCGTCGATCTGAGGCGACCTGCCCGTTTGCAACCCTGACCGGCCGCCCCGCGCGGCCGGGCTGGCCCAGCCTGTCCGCAAGAGGTGCCCGACCATGACCGAGACCCGCCTGTTCCGTGCCGAAGACCTGACAGCCTTTGCCACGGCGATCTTTGCCACCACCGGAATGCGCCCCGAAGATGCGGCCCTGATCGCAGGTGATCTGGTCAAGGCAAACCTGCGCGGCGTGGACAGCCACGGCATCAGCCGCATTCCGATGTATCTGGAGCGGTTGCGGCGCGGTCTGGTCAACCCGCGCCCCGAGGTAAAGGTGACGCGGGTCGCCGGTGCCGTGGCGCAGGTGGATGGTGACAACGGCATGGGCTTCATCGCCTCGGATGTGGCGATGAACACCGCCTGCGACATTGCCGGCGAAATGGGGATCGGCCTTGCCGGGGTGCATCGCTCCACCCATTTCGGCATGGGCGCGGCCTATGCGCTGCGGGCGATCGAGCGGGGCTATATCTCGCTGATCTTCACCAACTCCTCGCCCGCCATCGCCATGTGGGGCGGTCGGACGCCGTTTCTGGGCGCCAGCCCCATCGCGGCGGGCATCCCGGGCGGCAAGCATCCGCCCTTCGTGATGGACATGGCGATGACGGTGATTGCGCGCGGCAAGATCCGGCTGGCGGCGATGAAGGGCGACCCGATCCCCGAGGGGCTGGCGCTGGACATTGACGGCAACCCCACCACCGACGCCGCCCGCGCGTTCGAGGGGGTCTGCCTGCCCTTCGGCGGCATCAAGGGTTCGGTCCTCGGCACGCTGATGGACCTGATGTCAGGCGTGCTGACCGGGGCGAATTTCGGCGGCGATGTGAGAAGCCTCTACTTCGACCATTCCGAACCGCAGAACGTCGGCCATCTGTTCTTTGCGCTGAAGCCGGACCTCTTCCTGTCGCTGACCGATTTCGGCGCCCGGATGGATGAATTCTACACCCGGATCAAGGATTTGCCCCGCGCCGCCGGGGTGGAGGAAATCCTGCTGCCCGGCGAACCCGAGGCCCGGCGCGAGGTGCAAAGGCTGCGCGATGGCATCCCCGTCACCGCCAATGTGATCGCCGATCTGGTGGCCGAAGGGGCGGCGGCGGGCGTGACCTTTCCGCAAGGCATGGCGGGATGAACCGGCTTTCGGCCCATATCGGTTATCTCTTCACCGAAGAACCGCTGGCCGACCGGCTGGCGGCGGCGGCGCAGGCCGGGTTCACCGCCGTTGAACATCCCGAACCCTGGGCGATCCCTGCCACCGAGATGCGGCAGAGGCTCGATGACCTCGGGCTGGTGCTGTCGCAGGTGTCCTCCGGCATGGGGCAGGCGGGGGAGAAGGGGCTTGCGGCGCTGCCGGGGCGTGAGGACGCCTTTCGCGCCGGGTTCCGGCGGGCGGCGGACTATGCGCTGGCCACCGGCTGCCCCTTTGTCCATCCAATGGCGGGGGTGGGCGGCGATACGGCCTGTTATGAGGCGAATATCGGCTGGGCATTGGCGCAGGTCGCGGGCACCGGCCTGCGCCTTTTGATCGAGGCGATTACGATTCCCGGCTATCACATGGCAAGGCTGGAACAGGCGATGGCGCTGCAAGACCGTTTCGGCGGCGCCCCGGCGCTGCTCCTTGACAGCTATCACGCCGCTATTCTGGGCCATGACCCGGTGGCATGGGCCACCGCCCATGCCGCCCGCATCGGCCATGTCCATATCGCCGACCATCCCGGGCGGCACCAGCCGGGCAGCGGCACGCTGGCCCTGCCTGCGCTGCGGAGCGCCCTTCTGGGTGCCGGATATTCCGGTGCCATCGGTTTTGAATACATCCCCACCGGCCCGACCGCAGAAAGCCTTGGCTTTCTGCCCGGCTGGGCCGCCCCCCTTGCCGGAGAATGCCATGCCTGATCCCGCCATCCTGCGCCCCGCCGACCTGCCCTCGAACGACCGGGGCGGCGGCGCGCGCACCACGCCGCTTGTCACCCGCCGCTGCGGCTCGACCAGCCTGATCAACGGCATCACCGCCTTTGATCCGGGGGCCGCCATCGCCCTGCACCTGCACAATTGCGAGGAAAGCGTCATGGTGATCGAAGGGCAGGCCGTGGTCGAGATCGACGGCATCCGCCACCATCTGGACACCCACGACACCACCTGGGTGCCCGCCAATGTGCCGCACCGCTTTCTGAACGAAACCGACCGTCCGATGAAAATCTTCTGGACCTATGCCACGGTGGATGCCACCCGCACCATGATCGCCACCGGCGAGACCCGCAGCATCGACGCTGAGCATGGCCATGCCCGCGCCTGACCCCCGTGCCGCCCTGTCGCATCCCGTCCTGCAACAGGCCCTGACCCTTGCCCTTGCCCTTGCCGGGGTAGGGGGATTTTACCTTGCGGGGTTGCCGCTGCCCTTTCTCTTCGGGCCAATGGCGGCCTGTCTTCTGGCGGCGCTGGCGGGGCTGCCGCTGCGCGGGTTGGGGCAGATTTCGGTGGCCGCCCGTTCGGTTCTGGGCGTGGCGATCGGTGCCACGGTGACGCCCGCGCTGATCGCCACGCTGCCCTCGATGCTGGCCTCGGTGGCCATCGTGCCGCTCTATATCGCGGTGATCGGGCTGGTGGGGGTGCCGTTCTTTCGCCGGGTCTGCGGCTTTGACACGGTGACGGCATTTTACGCCGCGATGCCGGGGGGAGCTGCCGACATGACGCTCTTCGGGCAAGAGGCGGGCGCCAATGTGCGGCAATTGTCGCTGGTGCATGTGACGCGGCTCATGGTGATCATGGTGGTGGCGCCGCTGGTTCTGGTGCAGGTCTATGGCGTCAGCCTGGGCCACCCTGTGGGACAGCCCGCCGCTGACCTGCCGCTTGCGGAAATGGCGGTCATGGCCGCTGCCGCGCTGATCGGCTGGAAAGGTGGCGAGCGGATCGGGCTGTTCGGCGCGGCCATCCTCGGGCCGCTGATCGTGGCGGCGGTGCTGTCGCTGGCGGGCATCCTGCATCTGCGCCCCCCGCGCGAGGCGCTCTTGGCGGCGCAATTCCTGATCGGCATGGGCATCGGGGTCAGTTACGTCGGCGTCACCTTGCGCGAATTGCGCGATACGGTGGCAGGCGGCGCGGCCTTTGTGGTGATCCTGGCCGCGCTGGCCGCGCTGGTGACCGAGGTGGTGACCCTGACCGGCCTTGCCCCGCCGGTCGAGGCGTTTCTGGCCTTCACCCCCGGCGGTCAGGCCGAAATGTCGATGCTGGCGCTGGTGGTCGGGGCGGATCTGGGCTTTGTCATCGTCCACCACCTGACCCGTATCCTGCTGGTGATCCTTGGCGCCCCGATCCTGTTCCGCCTGCTGCGCAATTCCCCCCCGGCGGGGTAAGGGGCTGCGGCACGGAGCGCATCTTCCGGGGGGCAGGTCACCCCGGATGTCTGAGGGGGCCTCATAGCATTGAACCATCTGCCATCGAACGGACCAACCGGCGGTCTGCAACCGCGCTTGCCCCGGTCCGTTTTGCGCAAGCCCGACAGTTGGCGCCATACCCCTTCTTGGTGACATGACCAGAAACGCTGCTGCCGTCAAAGTTGCCGCAGGAGCAACCATTCAGGAATGTCGCGGTGCAAGAGGAAAGCGGGGCATGTCGGTTGATCGGGCTTGGCCGGAGCTATGGCATCCGCATACGCTCTTCCCAATGCTCACCCCGAGCATAGGCGCGGCGAACATCATTGGCTTCAACGTGAGCAATCGCCCGCTCAATCGCATCAGGGTTCCAGAGGCCACTTTCGTTTGCAAGGGTCGAAAAGCTCGCTCGGCAACCGTGCGCCGTCATTTCTTCGGCGTCATAGCCGAGCCTGCGTAAGGCCGTATTCAAGGTGTTTTCGCTCATCATGCGCTTGACCGAGACAAGCGAGGGCAGCAGAAACTCTGTGTGCCCGGTCAGCGCCTTCAGATCCTTCAGAAGCGCCAGTGCCCGCCCTGGAAGCGGTACGCGATGGGGACGACGCATCTTCATTCGTTCAGCCGGTATCGACCAGACAGCAGAGGCCAGGTCGAACTCAGTCCAGCGCGCTTGCCGCAACTCACCCGGGCGCGGGACCAGCAATGCCAGAAGTTCCAGTGCAATCTTGGTGACCGTTTGCCCATTGTAGCCTGCGATGGCGCGCATCAGCTTGCCCAGTTCATCTGGCTCTGTGATGGCAGCGCGTGGCTTGGCCTTTGGACGCACAAGTGCATCGCGAAGGGCATAGGTCGGGTCGTTTGTTGCCAAGCCCGAGGCAACGCCAAAGCGGAAGACTGTGCCGATGGTTGAGCGCAGTCGCCGTGCGGTTTCATGGGTCCCGCGCGATTCCACCTTGCGAAGGCAGCGCAGAACAGCGGGTGCGGCGATGTCTGCAATCGGTCTGTCGCCCAGATCTTCGATTGCCATGGCGAGTAGCCACTCCAGCTTGCGCATGGTCATCTCTGCGCGGCCTTCCTGGCGAATCTTGGTAAGGTATTCTCGGGCCTGAACGGCAAAGGTTAGCCGATCCTGCAGCAGGTTCTGCCGCTTCTGCTTCTGCTTGGCCTCGCTGGGATCAATACCCCTTGCGACCATCGACCGCGCCGCGTCCCGCATTGCCCGCGCTTGGGTGAGGCTCGTTTCAGGGTAAGGTCCGATCGACAGCAGTTTTTCCTTTCCGGCAATCCGATACTTGAACTGCCACAGCCGAGAGCCATTGGGTCGCACAAGCACGAAAAGCCCGTCGAAGTCCGAGACTTTGTACTGCTTCTCGCGCGGCTTCAGTCTCCGTATCGCTGCGTCGCTCAGGGGCATTTGGGGGTATCGCCTTTCCCATGGCCCCGGCGCTACCCCCAACGTTACCCCCAAAGGGCTCGGATCGACGCGGACAAAGCCGGAGCGTCTCGGACAAACAGAACTAAGAAACCCTTGTAAACCAGTGGTTTCTGGATGTCATCGGATAACTACGGAGGGAAAAATGGTGCCCAGAGCCGGAATCGAACCAGCGACACGCGGATTTTCAATCCGCTGCTCTACCAACTGAGCTATCTGGGCACCGTGCCTTCGGGCGTTTGCCCGTTTGGTGGGCGGGTGATACGTCAGGCGCGCGGGGGTGTCCAGAGGGATTTGCCGATTTTCGCGCGCTTTTTCCGGTTACTGCGGGCGCGGTGGCGGGGCAGGGGGATCGGCGGGGTTTTCATCCTCGATCGCCTCGCCGGGGATCACATAAGCCCCGGTCAGCCAGCGGCCAAGGTCGATATCGGCGCAGCGGCGCGAGCAGAACGGGTGCAGCTTCGCGTCGCTCTCCTTGTGGCAGACCGGGCAGCTCATGCAAGAAGCTCGGCCAGCGGCAGGCGGTCGCGGCGGCGGGTGATCTCGTAAAGCCCCAGCGTGGTCCAGCCGGCCAGGTTCACATCGGCGCCTTCGGGCTTGAAGGCGGCGCGCAGCACCTGATCCAGAATCGCACGGTCTTTCTTCGGCACCGGGGCGAAATCGACCACGATCTGCCCGCCAAGGCCGCGCAGCCGCAACTGGCGCGGCAGGTCGCGGGCGGCGGCGATATTGGCCTTGAGTGCTGCGGCTGGTGAGGTGTCAGGCCCGGTGTTCACATCGACGGCGACCAGCGCCCGGGTCGGTTCGATCATCAGATGGCCGCCGCCGGGCAGCGGCACCCGGGCCGCCAGCAGCCCGTCGATCAGCTCTTCCACGCCATGGTCGGCAAAGCCGCCGGCATCGGTCACGAAACTGTCCGGCGCGGGGTCAAGCCAGTCGCGGCAGGCCAGGTCATGGGCGCCCGGCCCGTCAACCAGCAGTTCCGGCCCGCCTTGCAGATCGGTCAGCACCGCTTCGGCCAGCGCCCGCATGGCGGCAATATCCTCGGCGATCACCTCGGGTTCCGCCGTCGCACAGGACGACCGCAGGATCAGCCCCAGCGTGGCATCGGCGCCTGCCATGCCCTCGGCCGCCAGCGCGTCCAGTTCCACGCGCAATTCTTCGTCGCGGATGGCGCGGCTGATGTTCAGACCGGCAGCGCCCGGCGTCACGATGGCATAGCGCGACTTGAAGAGAAGCCGCGTGGTGACCGGCAGCGCCTTGCCCGGTTCCGCCGGGCCGGAGACCTGCACCAGAAGCCGCTGGCCCGGCGCAATGCCCGAGACCTGCCGCAGAAAGCCCGAACCGCCCGGCAGCTTGACGAAGAGCCCGCCCTGACCCTTGACCGGACGATCCGCCACCGCGCGATAGATCGCGCCGGGCAGCGGCGTGTCGTCGCCCGGATCGACCGACAATTCCTGCAAGGCGCCGTCCACGATCAGGGCCGCAGCCCCACGCCCGGCAATCTCGTCAAGAATGACCACACGACCCTTCATGCCCGCCTCCAGACCGGATAGCCCGCTGCCGTCAGCAGCGCCGCGGTTTCTGCCAGCGGCAGCCCGACGATGCCGGTGAAACTGCCGGAAATCCATGGGATAAAGGCCCCGGCGGCGCCCTGAATGGCATAGCCGCCGGCCTTGCCCTGCCATTCACCGCCCTGCAGATAGCCGTTCAACTCGGCATCCGACAGCCGCTTCATCTTCACAGCGCTCACGCTTTCGCGGGTCCAGATCCTGTCACCCCGCCGCACCGCGACGGCCGTGATCACCTCATGCCGCCGCCCGCCCAGGGCGGTCAGAAAGGCCGCAGCCTCACCCGCGTCGCGCGGCTTGCCCAGAATGCGGCGGCCAAGCGCCACGGTGGTATCGGCGCACAGCACGATATCCTCATGCCCCGCCTGCACGGCGGCGGCCTTTTCCCGCGCCAGACGGGCGCAATAGGGCCGGGGAAGTTCCGCCTTGCGCGGGTCTTCGTCGATGTCGGGGGGAAGGATGGCGTCGGGAACGATGCCAAGCTGCGCCAGAAGCTCTTTCCGGCGCGGGCTGCCTGATCCGAGGATGAAGCGCAATTCGGGCTTACTTGAAGCGATAGTTGATGCGGCCCTTCGACAGGTCGTAGGGGGTCATTTCCACCTGCACCTTGTCGCCTGCCAGAACGCGGATGCGGTTCTTGCGCATCTTGCCTGCCATCGTTGCGATCAGTTCATGGCCGTTGTCGAGTTCAACCTTGAATGTCGCATTGGGCAGGAGTTCCTTCACGACACCGGGGAATTCGAGGGTTTCTTCCTTGGCCATGGTCACTCCAAAAGGGGTTGGCCCGCGCAGGGGCGCAGGCTGTGGCGGCGATATGCGCCGGTTTTGGCAAAACTTCAAGCGGAGTCTTGCGGCACCTCCGGCAGGAGCATGTGCAGAACGGCAGGCCAAGGTGCCGCACCTGCGATTTGCACCCTTCCAAATACTCCCGCCGGAGGCAGCGGCAGTGGCCGCGTTACCCGCGTTTCACCCTTTGCGCTGCCCGCGCCGCCTGTTCGGGCCAATGCGTGTGGTTGAAGACATTGCCGCTGCGGCGCACGGCATGGACCGCCTCAAGGCTCACCTCGGCGATGGCCCAGCCCGGCGCGTTCAGCGCGGTTTCGGCCAGAATGCCGGTTTCGGGAAAGCCGCGGTCTGCGGGGCCATATATTGCCGCCCGCCCTACATTCTCGTCCACGGCAAGGCAGAAAACGCAGTCGCCCACCGTGGGGGAATGCACCGTGATGCACTGGCCCTCCAGCGCGCGGGCCATGGCGCCGGTGCGCACCCGGGTATAGCCCGCCAGACTGTCGGTGCAGGACGGAACAAGGATGATCTCGGCCCCCGCCTCGATCAGGGCGCGGCCCAGCAGGGGAAACTCGCTGTCATAGCAGATCAGCACGCCGATGCGGCCGATGGTGGTCTCGAACACCCGCAGCGGCCCGCCCGCCACCACATCCCAGGTTTCCCGCTCAAACCGGGTCATCATCTGCTTGTCCTGATGGCCGATCAGCCCGTCCGGGCCAAAGAGGCTGGCCCGGTTGACCGGGCGGTCGGGGTGGCAGGCGGTATCGAACACCGGGCCCGACGGGCCAAGGATATAGAGCCCGTGTTCCCGCGCCAGCCCGGCGAACAGGGCATCGGTGGCCGGGCGGTGGCGGGCCACCTCATGCAGGCTGGCCTCCAGATCATTGGCAAGCTTGCGTCCGCCAAGGCCGGCCTGTTCCATCAGCCCATATTCGGGAAAGACCAGAAGATCGGCACCCGCCGCCGCGGCCTCGGCGACCCAGAGGCGGGTCTTGGCGGCAAAACCGGCGAAATCGCCATGGAAATCCAGCGGGTATGCGGCAGCAGCAATTTTCATGGCTGTCTTGATAGATAAATCGGCACCCCCGCGCAACCGGGGGGAAACTCAACAGGGCCTTAGCCATCCGCGCGATCCTTGGTTGAATTTGGCCGCAAACCGGCCTATTTTCGCGGTGCGGTGGTGGGGTGCCGCGCTGTGCCGTTCCAACCGCCAGTCGGGATAGTGTTATGTCGATGCATTTTGGCCAGATCGTCCGCGTCTATGATTCCAGACGCTACACGATCTGGGATCTGGACAATGCCGGACCTGCGGTTCCCTGTTATGAAACGCTGCGCGGCAAGGGTATGCCGCCCGAGCCCGGCGATATTGTAGAGTTTCGCACGGAAGAGGGGCAGGGCTGCGCCACCTATGTCCGTCTGGCCGATCCCCGTGATCTGACAGAGGCGCAGATCAAGAACCTGATCATCTCGTCGCTTGGCAATGGCGTCGAGCCTATCGGACACAGCCAGAAGGCACATTCGCGGAAGTGAGCGGTTCTGGTGCCGGTAGATGTTCGCCCGCGGTTCAAAATTGATGAAGCCCTGATCGACCGCGCGCAAGCGGTGCTGCGCCCGGCCGATCTGGTCCTGTTTTTCGCCGAACCGCCCGCCAGCAGCGCCGTCTTCCACGCCCAGCTTGCCTATGGCTTTCCCGAGGCGGTCTGCGCCATCACGCATGTCGGGCTTTATATCGGCGGCGGGCAGATCGTTCACGCACAGCCGGTTGCGCCGCTGCAAAAGCGCGGCGGGATTCGCGCGGAAAGTCTGGCCGAGGTTCTGGATGGCCGCACCGTTGCCTGTCTGCGCTATCAGGGCTTCACCGATATCGTTTCCGTGAGCGGTCCCGACCGCACCCTCAGCTATTCACCCAAGTCAGCGGCGGCAAAGGTCGTCGCCAGCGCCAACGCGGCGGTGGGCGGGCGATATGATTACCGCGCGGTGGTCAATCTGGCCATTGATGCCCTGCGCCACAAGTTCGATTTGCCCAAACGGCGCCCGCGCGCCGTCAAACGCTTCCTCGAAGAGGTCTATCGCGCGAGTGATCCGGGCGGTCTTGCAGCGAATCCGGCCCATGCCTTTATCTGCAGCGATCTGGTTTATGACTGCTATGACAGCGCCCTGCCGGTCCGCAATCCGATGAACCGGCCCGAACTGATGCGGGCGCCGAACCGCTTGCCGGTCGAGTTTTTCCTCAATCCCCATTTTCTGAGCGTCAATCTCGCCGAAGGCGGGCCGGAAACGCTGACCGCCTCCTTCGGGCCGCTGAACTTTGGCAGCGGCGGGGGCGGAAGCGGGCCGGTCGTCCGCCTGTTCTAGGCCGCCCGCCCGGCGCAAGCTGTCAGGATTGCTCCCAGTCCGGGTGGTAGTTGCCCGGCGTGGCCATTTTGACGGCCCCCGCATAAAGCGAGATTGCCGTCCAGGCGATGCAGTCCGCGTTGGTCAGCCGTTCGGTCAGCGGCAACGAGGCATAGACCCCGTCATGGGCATAGGCCGAATGGTTCTTGCCATCGGTTGCGCTGACCAGCTCATGATCGTCGGCCTCAAGATACTTGTGGCAGGCTTCGTGGATGATCACCCGCGCATAGGAATTGGCCGAATAGCCCTTCATCGCGTCAAAGTTGACGTGGATTTCGCCATTGCGATAGCCGCAGCCGCGCTTGAGCGAGGTATAGCCGATCACATAGGCTTCTTCATCGGGGTCGGCCTGCGTCGGATCGACAACGCCACCCGCCGCGGTTGTGCGGTTGGTCGGGTCAATGTCGATCATGTAAAGGCCGGTGTTCAGATGGAAGGACAGATGCAGCATCTGCTTGCGGATCTTCTCGATCACCCAGCGGCGGTCATGCTTGCCCATGTCGGAAAAGGAAAACGGCTTGTCCACCGTGTTGTCGGTCAGTGCCCCGCCGCACAGATCGCCCGCAGGCATCCTGAAATGGGCGGCAAGTGTTTGTGTCAGGATCGCCGGTTCCTTCTGCCGCAGCATGATCACCCCGGCGAGGATGTTGTTGGCCTTGGCCACCGCCGCCTGCGCCCGCCGCGCACCCGCAAGGGCCGCCGTCTTCATCTGCGCGCTGGGGTAATTGTCCGGTGTCCGCTTCTTGTAGGCGATGGTCACGCCCGGCCCCAGTATGGACATGGTGTTGGTGTGGCGCGGGCGGGTATCGACCGGCTCGGCAAGGCCAAGCGCCTTGTTTATTCCGACATGCGCCTCGCGCAGCAGGGTGGTGGGTTTCTTGAAACTCATGGCGGACCTGTGGCTTGCGGGTGAAAGCAGCAACCAAGGCAACCATTCAAGCAATGCCCGGAATGTTAGCGGTCTGCCCTGCTTTCACGCAAACGATTTCTGTCCGCCTAAAGCGCGCGCATCCAGAATTGCAGCGGCTTCATCGTGTCGCTGCTGTCGCCCAGATCGCGCCAGGCGAATTCGGCCATCACCCCGGGCAAAGGCGCATAACCGCGGCCCAGCCAGAAGGCGTCATTGGTCCGATATTCCGCCGGGCGCTGCGGGTGGCTTTCGGGGCGCAGCACCGAACAGAAGGCGACATGGCTGCGGCCCTGCGCCCGGGCATGGGCCTCGCGCAGGTCAAAGAAGCGGTGGCCGATGCCCTGCCCGCGATAGGGCGGCAACAGCACCGATTCCGCGCCATACAGGATCGCGGTCAGCGGGATATCCAGCGCGCGAAACGGCGCCGCAAAAGCCTCGGCATGATCCTCCATCCGGGTGGAGGTCGAGGCCCCGACCAGCCGCCCCTCGTCGAAAGCCCCGACCAGAAGCGCCCCCGGATTGTCGCGGTAGGTCTTGAGATACTCGCGTTCGTAATCCAGCGTGCCGTCGTAAAGATAGGGCCAATCCCGGAACACCGCGATGCGCAACGCGGCAACCTCTTCCAGATGGGCCTCAAGCTCGGCCCCCTGCAGGCTGCGGACCTCGATCACCTGGACACCTGTGCGATCCAGTCGTTCAGGTTGTAATAGGTGGTGACGCGGGTGATCTTGCCGTCTTGCAGCGTAAAGAACCCGCCGGCGGGCAGCACATAACGCTGCCCGCGCGCCTCGGGCAGGCCGGGGTCGGTCTTGAGATACTGGCCATGCACCACGAATTCCGCCGCCCCGCGCGTGCCCGCGTCATTGGCCATCACCGCAATGTCGCGCAGCTCTTCGCGGTAGGTTTCCGACATATGGGCGCAGAATTCGGCGAAAGCCGCCTTGCCCAGCCGCGTCGCGCCCTCATTCACATGATGCGCGAAATCGTCATGCAGCGTGTCGAGCATCGCCGGAATGTCGCCCGCGTTGAAGGCGGCGTAATAGGCGGTCAGGGTGGCGCGGGCTTGCGACTGGCTCATTTCGGCTCCGTGGTTCGGGGTGCCGCCCGGTTGTGCCACGCCCCTCCGGCAAGGTCAAAGCCGGAGGGGACGCATTCAGGCCGGAATGCGACGCCTCAGCCTGCCAGCGCCGCCGCGATGGTCGCGGCGATCGGGGTGGTCGGCCGTCCGATCAGCGCCGAAAGCGTGCGGCTGTCGTCAAAGAGAGCGCCCTTCGATGCCTGCACATCGCTGTCTGCCAGGATATTGGCAAAGCCCTCGGGCAGGCCGAAGCTTTGCAGGATACCGGCATAGGTCGCGGGCGGCAGGTCATTGTAGGGCAGGGGCTTGCCGATCTGGCGGCCCACTTCGGCGGCAAATTCGGTCATGGTCGGGGCGGCATCGCCTACCAGCTCATAGACCTTGCCGGCATGGGTGGCGTCCAGCGCGGTGACGGCAATCGCTTCGGCATAATCGGCGCGGGCCGCCGAGGCGATCCGCCCTTCGCCCGAAGCGCCGATCATCGCACCGGCGGCAATCGCCCCGCCCAGCGACCCGGTGTGGTTCTCGGTATACCAGCCATTGCGCAGCACGGTATGGGCCAGACCCGAGGCGGCAAGATAGGCTTCGGTCGCAATATGGTCCTGCGCCAGGATCATCGGCGAAGCATCGCCCTTGAGCAGTGAGGTATAGACGATCCGCCCGACCCCTGCCGCCTTGGCCGCGTCGATCACCGCCTTGTGCTGTCCGGCGCGGTCATTGAAATCGCTCGAGGAAATCAGAACCAGCGTCTCGACACCCGCCAGCGCGGGAACCAGCGTTTCCGGCTTGGTATAGTCAAAGGCGCGGACCGGAACGCCCAGATCGGCGGCGGCATTGCGGGCAAGGGCGATAACCTCCGCCCCCGGGGCGCGGGTCTTGAGCGCGGCGATGGCAAGGCGGCCAAGCTGGCCGGTGGCCCCGGTGATGGCAATAGTCATGGTAACGTCCTCTCGGTTGCGATGGGCCAGAGATACGCCTTTACTTACGAAAGGGAAGTGCCTACATTTTGGTAAGTATCCCGCATTGCCGCACAGAGGGCCGGACATGAATGCAGAACCGGGCTTTGCGCCCAATGTGCTGGCCGCAGAATGCCCCTCGCGGCAGGTGCTGAAGCACCTGACCAGCCAATGGGGCGTTCTGGTGCTGCTGGCGCTGCAGGAAGGCACCCTGCGCTTTTCGGCGCTGCGGCGGCGGGTGGGCGGTGTGTCCGAGCGGATGCTGGCCCAGACCTTGCAGGTGCTGGAGGGCGACGGGCTGATCCGGCGCACCGCGCATCAGGTGGTGCCGCCGCATGTGGATTATGCGCTGACCCCGCTGGGACAGGAGGCGGCGCTGCGCGTCGCCGCCCTTACCGGCTGGATCGAAGAGAACCTGCCCGCCTTCCTTGGCACCCGGACCTGAACCGCCGCATCCCGGCCCGGCTGCGGATGCCTCCGGCGGGAGTATTTGAAGAAGGGCAAATGCAAAGGGATTTGAAGGATTTGCCCTTCTTGAAATACTCCCCGCGGAGCGTCTGCCCTCTCCGCCGCGCGGCGTTCAGGGCGAAGGGTCGGGGGGGCCAAACCGGGCGATGATCTTGTCGCGGATCTGGTCTCGGGCCTGACGATAGGCCGATAGCTTCGCCTCGCGGGTTTCGCCAAGGGCGGTGGGATCGACGATGGGCCAGTATTCGACATCGAGGTGATAGTGTTTCGTCAGGTCCAGCGCGGTGTGCTGGCTGGCCGAAGACAGCGCGATGATCAGGTCGAATTGCCCCAGATCATCGCCCCATTGCACCATTTCCTCAAAGCTGCGCGAGCGGTGGCGCGACAGTTCCACCCCCAGTTCGGCGCAGACGGCAATGGAAAAGCCGTCCACCTCCATGTCATTCCTGACCCCTGCCGATTGCACATAGATCCGGCGGCCATAGAATTTCTTCATCATGGCTTCGGCCATGGGCGAGCGGACCGCATTGTGGTCGCAGCAAAACAGAACGGCTTGCGGAGCGGCGCCCAAGCTTACCCCCAATGCAGAACGCAGATCAGGGTGAACAGGCGCCGGGCGGTGTCGATATCGACCTCGGCCTTGCCGTCGAGCCGTTCCTGCAGCACGCGGGCCCCCTCGTTGTGGATGCCGCGGCGGGCCATGTCGATTGCCTCGATCTGGCTGGGCGGCAGGCGTTTGACCGCCTCGAAATAGCTTTCGCAGATCTGGAAGTAATCCTTCACCACCTGCCGGAACGGGCCGAGCGAGAGGTGGAATTCGCCCACCGGCGCCTCGGCCTCGGTGGCGAGGGAGAAGACCAGCCGTCCCTCGCGGATGGCAAGGCCAAGCCGGTAGGGGCCGTCGGGGATCGCGCGGTCCTCGCGCCGGGGCAGGGCGAAGGAGTTTTCTTCCAAGAGGTCGAAGATGGCGACCTTGCGTTCCTGCTCGATTTCCGCGGTGGCGCGGGCCAGCCCGCGTTCGTCGATCTCGATATGGCAGATGCGGTTGGTCATTGCTCCCCCCCGTTCAGTTGTTCCAGCCGGGCGCGCACCGAAAGGCCATGCGCCTGCAGGCTTTCCGAAACGGCCAGCCGCTCGGCCGCGGGGCCGATGGCGGCCAGCGCGGCGGGGGTCATCTTGGCAAGGGTGGTTCGTTTGAGGAAGTCCATCACACTCAGCCCCGAGGAAAACCGTGCCGAACGTGCGGTGGGCAGCACATGGTTCGGCCCGCCAACGTAGTCGCCGATCGCCTCGGGAGTCCATGCCCCCAGAAAGATCGCGCCGGCATGGGTGATGCGCGCCGACAACGCCTCGGGATCGGTGACGCAGAGTTCCAGATGTTCGGGCGCCACGCGGTTTGACAGGGTGGCGGCCTCGTCCAGATCGCGGGTCACAATCACTGCGCCGAAATCGCGCCAGCTTGCGCCCGCGATGGCACGGCGTTCCAGCGTTTGCAGCCGCGCCTCGACGGCGGCCACCACGGCGGCGGCATGGGTGGCGTCGGGGGTGATCAGGATGGATTGCGCGCTTTCGTCATGCTCGGCCTGTGACAAGAGGTCCAGCGCCAGCCAGTCAGGGTCGGCGGTGCCATCCGAAATCACCAGAATTTCCGACGGCCCGGCAATCATGTCGATGCCGACCCGGCCAAAGACCCGGCGCTTGGCTGCGGCGACATAGGCATTGCCTGGCCCGGTGATCTTGTCCACCGCTGCGATGGTCGCCGTGCCATAGGCCAGTGCCGCCACCGCCTGCGCGCCGCCGATGCGGTAGACGGTATCCACCCCGGCCAGTTCGGCGGCCAGCAGCACCAAGGGGTTCACCACGCCGCCCGGCGTCGGGCAGGTGACCACCAGCCGCCCGACCCCCGCCACCTTGGCCGGAATGGCGTTCATCAGCACCGACGAGGGGTAAGAGGCCAGCCCCCCCGGCACATAAAGCCCCGCCGCCGACACCGGACCCCAGCGCCAGCCCAGCATGGCGCCCGTCGCCTCGGTCCACATCGCATCCTGCGGCATCTGGCGCAGGTGATAGGCGCGGATCCGCTCGGCCGCGAGTTCCAGCGCGGCGCGGTCTTCGCGGCTGACCTTGGCGATTTCGGCAGCGATTTCGGCGCGCGAGAAGGCCAGCGTTTCCGGCGTGAGGTCAAGCCGGTCAAACCGCGCCGTCAGCTCGGTCACCGCGGCATCGCCGCGGGCGCGGACATCGGCGATGATCGCCGCGACGGCCTGATCGACGTCTTCGGCCTCTTCGCGCTTCTGCCCCAGAAGTGCCAAAAACCGCGCCTCGAAATCGGCATCGTCGGTGGACAGGAAGCTGGGCATCGGGGGCACTCCGTCAGGTCTGCCCTCCCATAGCGGCAAGGGTGCCCATCGGCAAGGACCGGGGCCACGGCACTCCACGATGGGGCAAGCGGTCGCAGTTCAGGTCGGTGGCATGAGGTCGGCCAGCGACGGCTCCGGCTGGGGCATGTGCAAATCGGGGGGCAGGCCGCTGTGCGTCTCGGTGCCGAAATGTGAAAAGCGATAGGGCGACACGCCGTATTTCTTGCGGAAACTCTTGGAGAAATGCGAGGAGGAGGCATAGCCGCAGGCCACCGCCACCTCGGTCACCTTCATGTCGGTTTCGGCCAGCAGGGCCCGGCCCCGCGCCAGCCGCAGGTCATTCATATAGCGCACCGGGGTCGTGTCGAGATAGCGGTGGAACAGCCGCTCGATCTGGCGGCGCGACAGGTCAAGGTGGGCGGCGCAGGCGTCAAGGTCGAACTCTTCCTCGATCCGCGCCTCAAGAAAGGCGGCGGCCTGCAACAGCTTGTCATGCCTTGTGCCCAGACGCGCCGCGAGCGAGGCGGTCTGGCGATCCTCCTCGGTGCGGCGCTGGGTCAAGAGGCACATGTTCATCACCTCCTGGCTCAGCTTGGCGCCGAAACGGTCGTGGATCAGCTTCAGCATCAGATCGGCAGCGGCCACACCCCCGGCGCAGGTCATCACCCGCTCCTCGATGGTGAAGACCTGCCGCAGCGGATGCAGGTCAGGGTAGGTTTCGGAAAAGCCTTCGATATTTTCCCAATGCAGGGTAAAGCGGCGGCCCTTCAGGATGCCCGCCCGCGCCAGCGCATAGGCGCCGGTGCAAAGCCCGCCCACCACACGGCCCCGCCGCCAGAGGCCACGCAGCCAGTCGGCCAAGGCCACGCTGGCCTTGCCTTCGGGTTCGACCCCGGAACAGACCAGCACCATGCCCTGCGGCTGTGTGCCGCCCCATGCGCCATCGGCCATCACCGGCACGCCGTTGGAACAGGCCACCGGCCCGCCATCTTCGGACAGAACCTGCCAGCGGAACAGGATCTGCCCCGTCAGTTGATTTGCGATGCGCAAGGGTTCGATGGCCGAGGAAAAGGCCAGCATGGTGAATTTCGGCAGCAGAACAAAGCTCACCGCCAGCGGTTCGGCCACCGGCGGCAGCGCCACATGGGCGACACCACGAGACACATAGTTGCGGCTCTGGGTCATGCCTGCCTCCCGCTGCCCGGGGGGCGGGCCCCCGGTGTCGCTGTCCCGGGTTTCATCTTGCCACAACCGCGGGCAGGGCGCATCAGGCGCGGATACCGGCAAAGCGCGATTGCCAGTCGGCGCGCTCTTCATCGGTGATCTTGCGGAAGAGGTTTTCCGGCACGGCAAAACCATGGCCCGCCGGCAAGGTGCGCAGCGCCGCCGACGTGTCATGCGGCCAGCTCCAGTCGTCGCAGTTCAGCGCCGCCATCATCGCCGCCGAGGCATCGGGAATGAAGGGGGCCGAGACCACCGCGTAGACCCGGATCAGGTTCAGCGCGAGACGGATCATCGCCTGCGCCTGTTCGGGGTCGGTCTTGACCACGCTCCACGGGGCGGCCGATTGCAGGTATTCGTTGCCGATCACCCAGATGGCGCGCAATTCGGCGGCGGCCTTGCGCACCTCCATCGCGGCCATGAAGCCTTCGTAATCGCGCAGACGGGCGCCCAGATCGGCAATCAGCGCGGTTTCCTGCGCGCCAAAGCTGCCGCCCGCCGGGATGGTGTCGCCGAATTTCGACTTGGCGAATTTGGTGACCCGGCTGACAAGGTTGCCCAGCACATCGGCCAGATCCTTGTTCACCGAGGTCTGGAAATTCTCCCATGTAAACTCGGCATCCGAGGATTCTGGGGCATGGGACAAAAGCCACCAGCGCCAGTAGTCGGCGGGCAGCACCTGCAACGCCTGATCCATGAACACGCCCCGCCCGCGCGAGGTGCTGAACTGGCCGCCGTCATAGTTGAGGTAGTTGAACGATTTCAGGTAATCGACCAGCTTCCACGGCTCACCCGACCCCAGAATGGTGGCGGGGAAAGACAGGGTATGGAAGGGCACGTTGTCCTTGCCCATGAACTGATAATAGGTGACATCCGCAGCACCCTTGTCGGTGCGCCACCAGCGTTGCCAGGCGTCATCCCCAAGGCCATTGGCATCGGCCCATTCGGCGGTGCAGGCGATATATTCGATGGGGGCATCGAACCAGACATAGAAGACCTTGCCCTCCATCCCCGGCCAGGGCGCATCGCCCTTCTTCACCGGAATGCCCCAGTGCAGGTCGCGGGTGATGCCGCGGTCTTGCAAGCCATCGCCGTCGTTCAGCCATTTCTTGGCGATCGAGGTGGTCAGGATTGGCCAGTCGGTCTTGCTGTCGATCCAAGCTTCCAGCTTGTCGCGCAAGGACCGCTGCATCAGGTAAAGGTGCTTGGTCTCGCGCACCTCAAGATTGGTCGAGCCGGAAATGGTGGAATGCGGGTTGATCAGGTCGGTCGGGTCAAGCTGCTTGGTGCAATTGTCGCATTGGTCACCCCGCGCCGAGTCATAGCCACAGTTCGGGCAGGTGCCCTCGATATAACGGTCGGGCAGGAAGCGGCCGTCGTCGATGGAATAGACCTGCTTTTCCGACACTTCGCGGATCAGGCCGTTTTCCGCCAGCTTGCCCGCGAAATGCTGGGTCAGCCGGTGATTGCGCTGCGAGGAGGAGCGCCCGAAATGGTCGAAAGACAGCCGGAAGCCGGCGGCCAGTTCCTTCTGCACCTCATGCATTTCGGCGCAATAGGCTTCCACTGGCTTGCCCGCCTTGGCGGCGGCCAGTTCGGCGGGGGTGCCATGCTCGTCCGTGGCGCAGATGAACATGACTTCATGGCCAAGCGCGCGGTTGTAGCGGGCGAAAAGATCGGCGGGCAGTTGGCTGCCCACCAGATTGCCCAGATGCTTGATGCCATTGATATAGGGAATGGCCGAGGTGATCAGAATCCGTGCCATGACGCGCCCCTGTCGTTAGGTCGGGCGCTGTTTAGCGCCCGGCGCGGCAAAGGGCCAGAGGTTTGCGGCAGAGGGGATGGGCAATATTGCCCATCCTGCGCAGGCCCGCTTCATTTCGCGGTGTAACCGCCATCCACCAGATGATAGCTGCCGGTGATGAAGCTGGCCTGATCCGACAGAAGGAACAGCGTCAGCGCCGCCACCTCTTCGGATGTGCCCATCCGCCCGGCGGGATGCAGCGAGATCAGCCAGTTGCGCGCCGCCTCGTCGAGCCCGGCCAGCAGCGGCGTGTCGATGAAGGCCGGGCCGATGGCATTCACCCGTATCCCTTGGGTGGCATATTCCATCCCGGCGTTCTTGGTCAGGCCCACCACCGCATGTTTGGCCGCGACATAGGCCGGGGCGTTGGCAAAGCCGACCGAGCCCAGAATCGAGGCGATGTTGACAATGGCCCCGCCGCCTGCGGCCAGCATCGCCGGAATGCCGAAGCGCAGCCCATAGAACACCCCGTTCAGATTGACGCCGATCACCTTGTCCCAGCCGTCCAGCGGATAGTCCCCTGTGGGCGCCGAAGGCCCGCCGATCCCGGCATTGTTGACCAGAAGGTGCAGCCCGCCGCCCCAGGCCACCGTCTTTGCCACCAGCCCCTCGACCTCGGCCGCGACCGATACGTCGCCCGCCAGCGCCAGTGCCGCGCCGCCCGCAGCGGTAATCGTTGCCGCCACCGCCTGCGCCTTGTCCAGCGCGATGTCCTGCACCGCCACCCGCGCGCCCGCCTTGGCCAGCGCCAGCGCAATCGCCGCGCCGATGCCGGAACCCGCGCCGGTGACCAGCGCCGTCTTGCCGTGGAACGTGATCTGCATGTCCGTCTCCTTTTCTGTCGCGGGCACAGGGTGCCCGATTCGCCTGCGCCGCACCCTGATCTGGCGCAAACCGCGCCGATCGCGCGCGGGGTTGCCCTTGGCGCAGCACCCTGTAGCCTGCGCGGTGTAAACGGAGGGTGACATGCAGCGTATCGCATTGGGAACGACCGGGCTGACTGTCTCGGAAATCTGTCTGGGCAGCATGACCTGGGGCAGCCAGAACAGCGAGACCGAGGGTCATGCGCAACTGGACATGGCCCGCGACCACGGGGTGAATTTCATCGACACCGCCGAGATGTATCCCGTCAATCCGGTCCGGGCCGAGACGGTGGGCCGCACCGAAGAGATCATCGGAAGCTGGCTTGCGGCGCGCGGCGGGCGCGACGGGCTGGTGATCGCCTCCAAGGTCACCGGACAGGGGCAGGTGGTGCGCGCGGGGGCGCCGATCACCGGCGCCAGCCTGCGCACGGCGCTGGAAGGGTCGCTGCGGCGGTTGCAGACCGATGTGATCGACCTTTACCAACTGCACTGGCCGAACCGGGGCAGCTATCACTTCCGCCAGCATTGGGATTATGCCCCCAAGGCGGGCCGGGCCGAAACCCGCGCCCATATGCTCGATGTGCTGGAAGAGGCGGCCAAGCTGATCGCCGAAGGCAAGATCCGCCACATCGCGCTGTCGAACGAAAGCGCGTGGGGGGCCGCGCAATGGCTGTCGCTGGCCGAGGCCAATGGCCTGCCGCGCATGGCGACGGTGCAGAACGAATATTCGCTGCTCTGCCGGCAGTTCGACACCGACTGGGCCGAGCTTTCGGTGATGGAAGATATGCCGCTTCTGGCCTTCTCGCCGCTGGCGACCGGGCTCCTGACCGGCAAATATGCCGGCGATGTAACGCCCGAAGGCTCGCGCCGCAGCCTGAATCCCACGCTGTCGGACCGCATCACGCCGCAGGTGTTTCCGGCGGTGGCCGGTTATCTGGGGGTGGCGGCGCGCCACGGGCTGGACCCGGCGCAGATGGCCATTGCCTGGTGCCGGACGCGGCCCTTTGCCTGTCTGCCGATCATCGGCGCCACCTCGCTTGCGCAATTGAAAACCAACCTTGGCGCCGCCGGGCTGGTGCTGTCGCCCGAGGTGCTGGACGAGATCGAGGCGGCGCGGCGCCTGCAGCCGATGCCCTATTGACCATGGGGGCCGCCCGACGCATCGACGCCGGGGCGATGGCCGGTTGAGGAGGAAGTGATGCGTCTTGCGGTTCTGGCCTTTTGCTGTCTTGCCCTTGCGGCCTGCGTGCCGGGCGGCGCCGGGCAGGGTGCGGGCAAGACCCCGGCCAAGGGCGCCAGCCCGATCACCGGGGGCGAGGTGACGGTAACCCCGCTGACGCCGCCGCCGGGCGCGGCTGCTGCCACCCCGCCCAGCCCCCCCCCGGCGCCCGATCCCGCAAAGGTGCCGCCGCCCGGGGCCGAAGCGGCGAAAGGCGAGGTTGCGCAGGGGGAAACCCCGAAGGGAACCCCCCCGAAAGGCGATGTCACCGTGGTCACGCCCCCCGCCTCGCCCGAAGAGGCCGCCTGCCGCAAGGAAGGTGGCTCTTGGGCAAAGGTGGGCAAGGGCGGGCGGACCTGCCTGAAATCCACGCGCGACAGCGGCAAAAGCTGTTCCAGCGGCACGCAATGCGAGGGGCTTTGCCTTGCCCGTTCAGGCACTTGCGCGCCTCTGAAGCCGATGTTCGGCTGCAATGAAATCTTTCAGGATGACGGCCAAAGGGTGACCCTGTGCATCGACTGACCCCCTTTGTCGCGCTGTTGTTGACCGCTCAGATGCTGGCCGCCTGTGTTGCGCAGGGGGCGCGGCCGTTGCCGCAGGGCGCCTTCCGGGCCAAGGACGCGCAAATCTATTCCTCGGCGGTGCTGGACCCGGCGCGGCTGGTCGGGCGCTGGAAGCAGGTGGCGGGGTTCGGCCCGCCCGGCGCCTGCAAACCCGGCGGGGTCGAGATTTCCCGCGGGGCGGGCGGGCTGCGCGCGGTCTGGCGGCTGTGCCTTGGCGGGCAGGAGGCGCGGGGCAGCGCGCCGATGCAGCCGGCCGGACCGGGCCGGTTCGACGTGGCGGGGCAGACGTGGTGGGTGCTTTGGGCCGATGGCGACTATCGCACCCTGGCTATCGGCACGCCGGACGGCGGCTTTGGCTTTGTTCTGGACCGTTC
Source organism: Tabrizicola fusiformis (assembly GCF_013328815.1). Taxonomy (GTDB): domain Bacteria; phylum Pseudomonadota; class Alphaproteobacteria; order Rhodobacterales; family Rhodobacteraceae; genus Fuscibacter. The sequence continues at coordinate 339,954 of NZ_JABUHN010000004.1, read as the reverse complement.
CGGCGGAATTTCCGGCGACAGGCTGCGTGCGGCGCGCGAAATTCTGGCGTGGAACGGCTATGATCTGAACCGCTTCGTGAGCTATTGAGACCCCGCGCCCTCAGGTCAGACCGGCGCGCAAGCCGCGTAGAAAGCCCGGCGTGTCGCGGGCGCCCAAGGGCGCCTCGCGCACCAGCCAGTCGAAATGCGCAAGAATCCCCGCCACCTTCTCCGGGTCGCGGAAGGCCAGATAGCTTTGCCCCAGATAGACCACGGCAAGGTGCGGGCCGAACACGGTGACCGGCGCCGACCAGACGCGATGGGCGTCGAACAGGTAAATCCGCAGGCCGGGGTAAAGCTCGTCGCAAAGGGCGATCAGATGGTCAAGCTGCGCCGCCCGGGTCGTTGCAGGCAGCCCCGCCCAATAGCCCGAGCCTTCGGCAAAGGCGGTCAGCTCATGCCGGGGCAGGGCGATTTCATAATCGGAACGGGCATCACGCAGCAGCGCCAGTTGCGCCTGAAACGCCGCGATGGCGGTTTGCGGATCGGGGCCCAGCGGGTCGCGGTATTCCCATTCCACCACGGCGCGGGTTTTCAGCATATCCGGCAGGGTGGCAGGCACATGGCGGATCTTGTAGCCCGCCGCCGCCCGGTGCCAGCCGAAGATCGTCTCGTCAAACAGCGCCCGTGGCGCCGGCGACAGGGTGACGGCGGCGGCGAGCAGGCGCGCCGCTGGTTCGGGTTGCGCCGCCAGCCCCAGCAGCCAGTCGCAGGACACATCCAGCGCCATGGCGCAATCGGCGGCCAGTTGCGCATTGGGCAGTCGCGTGCCCGGCGCCAGTAAGGCCGACAGCGTGGAACGGTCCACCCCCAGCCGCCGCGCGAGGGCGCTTTGCGAGATGCCTTCCGCCGCCATCGCCTCGGCCAGACGGTTGCGGAACAGGGCGGCGCGGTCGCGTTTGTCGATCATTTCCGACATTTGGTGATTTTCCAGAACAAGTGCGACAATTCCTCGCGCATTCTCGGCGTTCTCGCCCGGGCTGGCAAGTGCTAGCCCTTGGCAAAGACCGGAGGCGACCATGGCGGCGCAGCGCGAAATCGAATGGCCCACCCTTGCCATGCTGGCGGCGACCTATGCGCTTTGGGTTACCGGCACGCTGCTTTGGCCGGTTTCGGGCCTCGCGTCGGTGGCGCTGACCGCGCTGGCCACGGCGCAGTTTTCCTCGCTCTGCCATGAGGTTCTGCACGGCCACCCCTTCGCCAGCCGCCGCCTGAACGAGGCGGTGGTCTTTCCGGCGCTGTCGCTGGTGGTGCCCTATGAGCGGTTCCGCGACACCCATCTGCAACACCATTTCGATCCCGCACTGACCGACCCCTATGACGACCCGGAGTCGAATTATCAGGATCCGGCGGTCTGGGCGCGGATGGGGACGCCGCTGCGCGCGCTCTTGCGGCTGAACAACACGCTTCTGGGGCGGATGGTGCTGGGGCCGGCGGTCGGGACGTGGTTCTTCGTCAGGGGCGATATCGCGCTGCACCGGGCGGGGGACAGGCGCATCCTGCGGGCGTGGCTGCTGAACGGGGCCGGAGTGGGGCTGGTGGCCGCGTGGCTGCTGATCTTTACCGAAATGCCGCTCTGGGCCTATGTCATCGCGGCCTATCTGGCCTATAGCCTGCTGAAAATCCGCACGTTTCTGGAGCATCGCGCGCATGAGGCATTCCGCGCCCGCACCGTGATCGTCGAGGATCGCGGGCCGCTGGCGCTGTTGTTTCTGAACAACAACCTGCATGTGGTGCATCACATGCACCCTTCGGTGCCGTGGTATCGGCTGCCCGCGCTTTACCGCGCCCGGCGCGACCATTACCGGCGCCGCAACGAATCCTACGTCTATCGCAGCTATGGCGAGGTTTTCCGCCGCTATTTCCTGACCGCGAAAGACCCGGTGCCGCATCCGGTCTGGCCGGTGCGAAAATCTGACGCCCCCGACGCGGATTAAGCGATGCGGCGAAAGGTCGGGACCGGGCCGGAATTGTCGAAAAACGGCACGCCCGGCTGATCGCCGCCCTTCAGAAGCGCGCTCACCTCGGCCAGAACCACCTCGGTGATAAAGGGCAGGTCCAGCGCCCGCGCCTCGGCAAGTCCGATCCAGTGCAGATGCGACAACTCATCCGAGGCATCGGTGAAGCCCTCGGCATCGCCGGAGGCCCCGGCGGCGGGCACCAGAAAGAAGCGCGCATCGAAACGGCGGCTACGGCCCGGCGGCGTGATCGCGCGGAAGACAAAGCGCCAGTCGGCGCCGGGGGCGGGGGCAAGGCCCGTCTCCTCGGCCAGTTCGCGCAGCGCGGCCGCGGCCAGAACTTGCGGCGCGGGCGCTTCGGGCGGGCAGAAGGCGGCCAGACGCGCCGCACAGCCGGGCGACAGCCCTGGCGCCGGGCCGTTGACATCTTCGGGATCGACGGCACCGCCCGGGAACACATATTTCGACGGCATGAAGGCGGCCCCGGCGCCACGTTGCCCCATCAGCACCTGCGGCCCCGAAGGCCCCGCGCGCCACAGGATCACCGTGGCGGCGGCGCGGATCGGCAGGTCAGTCATTGCGGCGGTTGCCGCCAAAGCCATGCATCCGCTTGGCCCATTGGAAACCGACCATGACCCCCTTCATCCGCGGCAGCAGGAACAGCGACAGCGCCACAACCCCCACCGACATCACCGCCGCCAGAATGGTCGGGTCCGGTTCCCAGCGGGCATAGATGAAGAGCAGCACCGGCGCCAGAAGATGGCCGACGATCAGGATCGTCAGATAGGCCGGGCCATCATCGGCGCGCTGATGAAACAGCTCCTCGCCGCAGACCGGGCAGGTGTCGCGCACCTTCAGATAGCTGCGCAGCAACGGCCCCGCGCCGCAAGCCGGGCAGCATTTCTTCCAGCCGTTCAGGACAGCCCGCCCCAGCGGGCGGTCGGGGGCGGCGTCTTGGTCCATCGGGGACACGAGGGAAGCTTCGGTCATCGGCAGGTCTTTCTTGCAGGATGCCGCACTCTAGCCCGTTGGCGCAAACATGTAGAGGGGGTGCGCCATTTGTCGCAACTCCGTGATCACGATGCGCGACGGAAAGCGGCAGCAGCGGCGTTTTTCCCGGCATGAAGGCACCGCGCAAGGCATTGGACAGAGCGGCGCCACAACACAGGAGACCACGATGCGCAAGACCTCGATGATCCGCACGGTAACCCTTGCAGCCCTTGCCGGGGCCGGGATTTCGACGGCCGTGATGGCCCAGGACGCCCCGCCGCCGCCCGCCGAAGACGAAGCGGGCATGTTTGCCCTGATGGACACCGACAAGGACGGCAAGGTTACCCAGGCCGAGATCGACGCCTTCAAGGCCGCGCGCTTTGCCGAGGCGGATACCGACAAGGATGGCAAGCTTTCACCGGCCGAACTGCTGGTGATGCGCGAAAAGGCCGAAACCGCCCGGCGCGAAGCGATGGCCAAGGCCATGGTCGCCCGGATCGACACCGACAAGGACGGTCTGGTCAGCGCCGCGGAACTGGCCGCCGCCGGCCCCGGCAAGGGCATGATCGACCGGCTGGACAGCGACGGTGACGGCGCGGTTTCGCTGGCCGAGATGGAGGCTGCGAAAGATCACATGAAGGGCCACGGCAAGCATGGCAAGCGCGGCCATGATGGCGAGGGCCGGGGCGATGGTCCGCGCGGCGGCTGGCTTGGCTGGTGGTGGAACTGAATTGACACGGCCCGGGGCCTTGGCGGCCCCGGGCGATTTGCGCCCGCGCCCCGGGCGCGCTAGCCTGACCGGATGACCATGCCGCGCGACATGACGACCGAGATCGGTGACGAAGCCCTGCTGGTGCTTTACGCCAATGGCGACCGCGATGCTGCGCGGGCGCTGACGCTGCGGCTGTTGCCGCGGGTGCTGGGCTATGCCGCGCGGCTCTTGGCCGACCGGACCGAGGCGGAGGATGTCGCACAAGAGGCGATGATCCGCCTCTGGCGGATCGCCCCCGACTGGCGCCAGGGCGAGGCGAAGGTGACAAGCTGGCTTTACCGGGTGGTCACCAACCTTTGCACCGACCGGCTGCGCAGCCGCCGTCGCCGCGCCACCGACGCGCTGGACGCTGTGGCCGAACCGGCCGATGGCGCCCCGGGCGCCGTGGCGGGCCTGATCGAGGCCGACCGGATGGCGGCGCTTCAAGCGGCGCTGGCCAGCCTGCCGGAACGGCAGCGGCAGGCGGTGGTGCTGCGCCATATCGAAGGGCTGACCAACCCCGAGATCGCCGAGATAATGGAGATCGGTGTCGAGGCGGTGGAAAGCCTGACCGCGCGGGGCAAACGTGCCCTGGCCGCGGCGCTGTCGGGGCAGCGGGACGCCTTGGGATATGAGGAATCGGCTTGAAACGGAGGCCGGGATGACTGGAATGAACGATCTGGACGATCTTTTCGCCGAGGCCCGGGGGCAGAGCGCCGAACCTTCGCCGGCGCTGTTGGCGCGGGTGATGGCCGATGCCGGGGCGCTGCAACCGCAGGTTCGCAGCATGTCGCGCGCACCCGCTGCACGCGGCTTCTGGGCCGGGATCGGCGCGATGTTTGCCGGCGGCGGCGTGATGGCGGGAATGGGCACGGCGGCAGCGGTGGCGGGGCTGTTCCTTGGCTTCGTGCAACCCGCGCCGGTGGCCGCGCTGACCGAGGCGTTGGGCGTAACCGCGCTTGAAACCTCATACGATTTCCTTCCGGGCATCGACCCGCTGATTGCCGAGGAGTAGGCCATGACCGCCCCCGAACTGCCGCTCGCCGCCGTTTCCGCCCATCCGGGGCCGCGCCCGGGGCGCGGGCTGCGTATCGCCCTTGGCCTCTCGCTTGCGGTCAATCTTCTGGTGCTGGGCCTTGTCGGCGGCGCTGTGCTGCATGGGCCGCCTTCGCGATTCCACGACGGCCGCGACATGAGCTTTGGCCCCTTTGCCGAGGCGCTGCGCCCCGAGGATCGCAAGGCGTTGCGCCGCGACATCCTGCAACGCGCGCCGGAATTGCGCGAGGGGCGCGAGAAGCGGCGGCAGGAAATCGAGGGTCTGCTTCAGGCCCTGCGCGCCGAACCCTTCGATGCTGCCCGGCTCGAAGCGGTCATGGCGGCGCAACAGGCGCAACTGGCCAGCCAGCTTGCGCTGGGCGCGGCGGTGATCCGCGATTACCTGATCGCGCTGCCGCTGGAAGAACGTCTGGCCTTTGCCGACCGGCTGGAAGCGTCGCTGCGGCGCGGTCCGGGCGGCGACAAGGCGGACAAGACCACGCCGCCCGGGCAGGATTGAGCCCTCTGTCCGCCCGCGTCACGCGGCAGAGCGGCTGATGGTCACCTGATTGCGCCCGGCGGATTTCGCCGCGAGCAGCGCGCGGTCGGCGCGGTCCACCGTGTCGCGCATCGTGTCGCGCAGGGGCACCTCGGCCCCGGGCGCGCGACCGACCGCCAGCCCGATCGAGACCGTCACCGCAACCCGCGTGCCGCAGGGCAATTGCACCGGCGCCTCTTCGACCGCATGGCAAAGCCGCTCGGCCACGATCCGCCCATCGGTCAGGCCGGTGGCGGGCAGCGCGGCCAGAAATTCTTCGCCGCCGATCCGCGCCAGAAGGTCGCCCGAGCGCAGCGACAGGCCCAGACGCCGGGCCACCTCGACCAGAACAGCATCGCCGGCGGCATGACCCCAGCGGTCGTTTACCGATTTGAAACGGTCAAGGTCCACCACCATCACCGCAAATTCCCCGCCCTCTGCCGCAGTCCCTTCGGCAATCGCAGCCAGCCGCGCGGCGGCATAGCGGCGGTTGTAAAGCCCGGTCAGCGGATCAATCACCGCCAGCCGCAGCCCGTCCTGCACCGAAGCGCGCAGCCGGTCGTCGGCACGCTTGCGCCGCAACAGCCGGTCCAGCCGCAGGGCAAGCTCGCTGCCCGAAATCTCGCCCCCGGCAACGTCATGGGCGCCAAGGTCATAGGCCATCGCCGGGGCAAAGCCGCTTTCGGCGGTGCCCAGAATGGCAAAGGCGGCATGGCGGGTGTTTGCGCGGCTTTGCAGTTCCGACATCAGGCGCAGCCCGCCGCCCGCCACGGCAAGATCCGCCTCGATCAGAAAGGCATCCGGGGCGCTGCCGGGGCGCAAGCCTTCTGCCAGCGCCTCTTCCGCAGTCATGGCGATCAGCCGGTCGGCGCAATGCGGTGCCAGTTCACGCCGCAGCCGCATGGCGGTTTCGGGGCGGGCGGTGATCAGCGCGATGCGGGCGGGCGGGGTAAATTCCGCCGCAGGTTCCGCCAGCCCCATCAGCGGCAGCGCTGCGGCGGGCGTCGGCCCCAGCTCGGCAAATTCGGCGCGCTGCCGCATGAAGCTGCGGATGCGCGCCAGAAGCGTCTGGTCATCGACGGGGCGGGTCAGAACCTCATCCGCGCCGGCGCGGAAACACTCCACCCGCAGCCGGGCATCGGCCGGCGCCGACATCACCAGCACCGGCAGGCCCTGCGTCAGCGGATCGGCGCGCAGCCGCCGCAGCACCTCGATTCCCGAAAGATCGGGCAGCATCAGGTCAAGCAGCACCAGTTCGGGCAATTCCGCCCGCGCCATGGCCAGCGCCGTCGCCCCGTCGGGCGCCACCACCGGACGATAGCCGGCTGCCGTCAGCTTGACCTTCAGGACGATGCGATTGGTCGCAACATCGTCAACTATGAGGATTCTGCCAACCATGGCCCTTGACCTGCCTGCGTTGCGGTGTGGTTTCACTCTGCGGGCGAAGTGGTTAAGAAATCCTTTCCAAACTGGTAACCAATCGCTCCGAACGGGTAGCAAAGCCGTGAGGGCACCGGGGGAGACGGGTATGAATGCGCAGGAAACCGCCGAAACAACCGCTCTGCGTGTGTTGACATGGCTTGTCAGCGACCCAGAGTTGATTGAGCCGTTTCTGGCGGCGACGGGCGCCGATCCGGGTCAGATCGCCGGTCTGGCCCGCGAGCCGCATTTTCTGGCGGCGGTGGTGGATTTCTGTCTGGAAAGCGATGCGCGGGTGATCGCCTGCGCCGCCGCCCTTGGCCTGCCGCCCGAAGCCATCGGTCAGGCGCGGATGGGTCTGCCGGGCGGGCGCGACCCGCATTGGACCTGATTGCACCCGACGCTGGACCGCGCCATGATCGGGCCGCAGCATGGGGGGCAGGATGATCGACGCGGTAATCTTCGATAAGGACGGCACGCTGTTCGACTTTCGTGCCTCATGGGGCGGCTGGACCGAGGCGCTGATCGACCGGCTGACGGCCCATGGCGCCGATCCGGCGGCCTTGGGCGCGGTGCTGGGCTATGACCGCCGCTATCGGGTGTTTCGCCCCGACAGCCCGGTGATCGCCCAGACCACGCCGGAAATCGCCGATCTAATCCGCCCGCTGGTGCCCGCCCTGTCCCCCGCCGCGCTGAATGCGCTGATGGAGCAACTGGCGGCCGAGGCGCCGATGGCCCCCGCCGTGCCCTTGCGCGCGGTGCTTGAGGGGTTGCGGGCGCGCGGGCTGGCGCTGGGCCTTGCCACCAATGACACCGAGGTTCCGGCCCGCGCCCATCTGGGCGGGGCGGGCGTTCTGGATCTCTTCGACTTCGTTGCGGGTTGTGATTCCGGCTGGGGCGGCAAACCGGCACCGGGCCAGCTTCTGGCCTTTGCCGAGGCGGTGGGCGTTCCGGCCGCCCGCGCCGTGATGGTGGGCGACAGCCGCCATGACATGGAGGCGGGCCGCGCCGCCGGAATGGCCGTGGTCGCCGTGCTGACCGGCATCGCCACGCGCGAGGAACTGGCGCCCCATGCCGATGTCGTGCTGCCCGATATCGCCACTTTGGGCGACTGGATCGACGCGCGCCGCGCCTCCTGAGTGAGGCGCCTGCCAAAAACGACATGATTGCGTCGGTTTTTTGGTCAGCGCGCCGCGCGGCTTTCCGCCATCCTGTGCGCAAGCCCCCAAAGCGGGCGTGCCAGGATGGAGACGACCATGACCGACGACGCAACCGCGCGCAAGCGCCGGGCCGGGGGCCGCGCCGGCAACAAGACCCGCGCCGGTTCCGCCGTGATCGACCAGATGCCCTGGCGCATTCCGGTCAACCCCGACCGCCCGACCGAACCGCTGGACGCCGACGGCGTGCAGGCGATCCACCGCGGCACCATGCGCATCCTCAAGGAAATCGGCATCGAATTCCTGAACCCCGAGGCGGTGGCGATCCTGAAACAGGCCGGTTGCACGGTGAACGGAACCAACGTCCGCATGGACGAAGAGTTCGTGATGGAGATGCTGGGCCACGCGCCCGAAAGCTTTACCATCACCCCGCGCAACCCGGCGCGTGAGGTGATCATGGGCGGCAAGCATATGCTGTTCGTCAACGTCTCCTCGCCGCCCAACGCCTGGGATCTGGAGCGCGGCAAACGCTCGGGCGATTTCGAGACGTTCAAGGAATTCATGAAGCTGACGCAGTATTTCAACTGCATCCATATCGCCGGCGGTTATCCGGTGGAGCCGATTGATATTCACCCCTCGGTGCGCCATCTGGACTGCCTCTATGAAAAGCTGACGCTGACCGACAAGGTCGTTCACGCCTACAGCCTTGGCGCCGAGCGGGTCGAGGATGTGATGGAAATGGCCCGCATTGCCGGGGGCCTGAGCGAGGAAGAGTTTCAGGCCAAGCCGCGGATGTATACCAACATCAACTCGGTCAGCCCGCTGAAGCATGACTATCCGATGCTGGATGGCGCGATGCGGCTGGCACGGCGCGGCCAGCCGGTGGTGATCACCCCCTTCACGCTGGCGGGGGCCATGGCGCCGGTCACCATGGCGGGGGCCGTCACCCTGTCGCTGGCCGAAGGCTTGGCGGCGGTGGCGCTGTTGCAATACATCAACCCCGGTTGCCCGGTGGCCTTGGGCACCTTCACCTCGAATGTGGACATGAAATCGGGCGCCCCGGCCTTTGGCACGCCGGAATACATGCGCGCCACGCAGATGACCGGGCAGTTGGTGCGGCATTACAAGCTGCCGATGCGGTCTTCGGGCGTCTGCGCGGCCAATGTGCCCGACGGGCAGTCGATGTGGGAAACCTCCAACAGCCTTTGGGCGGCGGTGCAAAGCCAGACCAACATGGTCTATCACGCGGCGGGCTGGCTGGAGGGCGGGCTGATCGCCAGCCCTGAGAAATTCGTGATGGATTGCGAAGTCTTGCAGATGATCCAGCGCTATTTCGAAGAGGCGACCTTTGCCACGACCGAGGATGACATCGCCCTTGATGCCATCCGCGAGGTGGGGGCGGGCGGCCATTACTTCGGTTGCGCCCATACACAGGCGCGCTATTCCACCGCCTTCTATGCCCCCTTCGTCAGCGACTGGCGCAATTATGAGGCGTGGCAGGGCGATGGTGCGGTCTGGACCAGCGAACGGGCGCATCGCATCTACAAGCAGATCATTGCGGAATTCGAGGCGCCCGAGATGAACGGCGATCACCAAGAGGAACTCCGCCGCTTCGTCGCCCGCCGCAAGCAAGAGGGCGGGGCGCCGACCGATTTCTGAGCCGCGCTGAACCCAAAGGAAAGGGCGCCCCGCAATATCCGGCAGGGCGCCCTTTCCTATTGTCAGGGGTCAGGCGTGGGTGATCTTGGTGCCCAGCACCTTGAGGCATTCGCGCATGAAGGCCGCCAGCCCGGTCCAGCCCTTGGCGGAAACCATGGTGCCATCGACATAGGCTTCGGTCGGGGCAACGTCGATATAGGTGCCGCCAGCAAGCGCCACTTCGGGGGCGCAGGCGCCAAGGGCGGCCACCTTCTTGCCGCGCACCACACCATCGACCGCGATCAGAATCTGCACACCGTGGCAGATGGTGAAGATCGGTTTCTTCGCCTCGTGGAAATGCCGGACCATCGCCTGAATCCGCGGATCGGTGCGGATGTATTCCGGGCCGCGCCCACCCGCGCAATAGACCGCATCATACTGATCCAGCTCGGCCTCGGCCTCGGAGAAGGTCTTGTTGATGTCGGCGAAATGGCCATACCGCTCGATATAGGTCTGGTGACCTTCGAAATCGTGCAGCGAGGTCTGGATCTTTTCCCCCGCCTTCTTGTCGGGGCAGACGACATGGACGGTATGGCCCACGGCCTCCATTCCCTGCTCGAACACGAAAATCTCATATTCCTCGGTAAACTCGCCGGTCAGCATCAGGATTTTCTTGCCGGGCATCATGGGTCTCCTCTCGTGGGGTAAAAGGGCGGGGGTGGCCCCGGTCATTCAAAGGCCGACAGCAGGCGGCTGCGCGAACGGGCGATATGTTCGCTCATCCGGGCCTGCGCTGCGGGCGCATCGCCGGCCCGGAAGGCGGCCAGCAGATTTTCATGCTCTTCCAGCGCCTCTTGCGTGACGCGGGTGTGGAACATCAGCCGGAACAGATGCAGATGCACATGCTGGTTGAACAGCGTGCTGCGGATCACCTCATTGCCGGCGATTTGCAGGATGGCATCGTGGAAATGGGCGTCGGCGCGGGCAAAGCGCGAATAGCGGCTGGTGCGGTCCACCGGCGCCGCGCCATGGCCCATATCCGCCGCCGCCGCTTCGAGCAGGGCCAGCGCCTCGGGCGTCATGCGCAGCGCTGCCAGCCGCGCCCCTTCGGGTTCCAGAAGCAGGCGGAAGGTGTAAAGGTCGTCGAATTGCTTGCGGGTCAGCAGGGGGGCGGCGGAATAGCCGATCAGATGCGCCTTGCGCACCAGCCCCTCACGCTCAAGCCGGGAAAGGGCTTCGCGCACGGGGGTTTGCGAGACATTCATGTCACGCGCGATCACGTCGATCGGAATGCGGGCGCCGGGGGCAATCTCCAGCGACATCAGCTTTTCATAGATGCCGTCATAAACCCCATCCACCATGCTGGCCGGACGCGGCAACAGGCCCTTGGCGGCGATCTCTTCGGTTGCGGTTCCCATCCGGCGGCCCTCGGTGTTTGACTTGACAGGATGGGTCGCAAATATGCTATCGAATGTCAAATACAATATCGTATACGATCCGATATAGGATCAACCCGTCTTGCCCGGCACTCGTCAGTCGAAGAGGGGCGCCACCCGAAGCCCGGCCAGAACCATCGGCCCCGATCCACCGCCAAGGAGTTGAAACATGGACCATTTCGGCACGATCCGGGCCCCGCGCGAAATCCTCTTCGGCCCCGGACAGCGCCGGGCTTTGGGGGCGGTGGCGGTGCGTCTGGGGCGCCGGGCGCTGGTGGTGACCGATGCGCGGCTGGCGGCGGAGGGCGAGTTTCAGGCGATTCTCGCCGATCTTGCGCAGGCTGGTCTGGTGCTGCGGGTGGAAAGCGGCACCTTGCCCGATGTGCCGGTGGAAACCGCCGAGACTGCCGCCGAAGCCGCCCGCAGCTTTGCCCCCGATCTGGTGATCGGGGTGGGGGGCGGTTCCTGCCTTGATATGGCGAAATGCGTGGCGCTGCTTCTGGCCCATGGCGGGCGCCCGCAGGATTATTACGGCGAGTTGAAGGTGCCCGGCCCGATCCTGCCGCTGATTGCCGTGCCGACAACGGCCGGAACCGGGTCCGAGGTGACGCCGGTTGCGGTGCTGTCGGATGCGGCGCGCAGCCTGAAGGTGGGCATCTCCAGCCCCCATCTGATCCCGGCTGCGGCAATCTGCGACCCCGACCTGACGCTGACCTGCCCTGCGGGCCTGACCGCCATTGCCGGGGCCGATGCCCTGACCCATGCGATTGAGGCGTTTACCGCAAGGCGCCGCCCGGTGACCGATCTTCTGACGCAGGAACGGGTGTTCATCGGCAAGAATGCGATCTCCGACCAGTTCGCGCTGACGGCAATCAATCTTCTGTGGCAAGGGCTTGAGGCGGCCTGCACCGATGGCAATGCCGAAGCGCGGGCTTTGGTCATGCGCGGGGCGACCTTTGCCGGGCTGGCTTTCGGCGTGGCGGGCACGGCGGCGGCCCATGCGATTCAATATCCGGTGGGGGCGCTGACCCATACTGCGCATGGGGCCGGGGTGGCCTGCCTGATGCCCTATGTCATGGTCTGGAACCGCCCCGACATCGGCCCGGAACTGGATCAGATGGCCGCTGCAATGGGGCTGCCTTCGGGTGGCGCGGTGATCCCTGCCATCACGGCCCTCTTCGCCCGCATCGGCATTCCGCCGACGCTGTCCGCCTTGGGGCTTAAGGCCGGGCGCATCGCTTGGGTCGCCGAACAATCCTGCGGGATCGAGCGGCTGATCCAGAACAACCCCCGCCCGCTGGACCCGGCGGGCATGACCCGCCTTTTGCAAGCCGCCCATTCGGGCGATTTCGGCCTGATCGCGTGACCCGGAAAGGACAGACAATGACCCTCGACACACCTTCGGGCGAAGATTTCGCCGATCCGCACCTGCATGCCGGGGGCCTTTACATCGCCGGGGCCTGGGAGCCGGGCCACGGCATTCCGGTGATGGACCCCTCCAGCGCCCGCATTCTGGCCGAAGTGCCCGATGCCACAATCGCCGATGCCCTGCGCGCGGTGGAGGCGGCTGAGGCGGCTGCGGCGGGCTGGCGGGCCACGCCGCCGCGCGCCCGCGCCGAAATCCTGCGCCGCTGGTTCACCCTGATGACCGAACATGCCGAGGATCTGGCGCGGCTGATCTCGCTGGAAAACGGCAAGGCGCTGCCCGATGCGCGGGGCGAGGTGGCCTATGCCGCCGAATTCTTCCGCTGGTATTCCGAAGAGGCGGTGCGGGTCCCGGGCGAGTTCCGCCACACCCCCTCGGGCGCGCATCATATTCTGGTGGACCATGACCCGATCGGCATTTCGGTGCTGATCACGCCGTGGAACTTTCCCGCCGCCATGGCCACGCGCAAGATTGGCCCGGCGCTGGCCGCCGGCTGCACGGTGATCCTGAAACCCGCCTCGGAAACGCCGCTGACCGCCTATGCCATGGCGCGTCTGGGGGCCGAGGCCGGGGTGCCGCCCGGGGTGGTGAATGTGCTGACCACGACGCAGCCCGGCCCGGTGGTTTCGGCCATGCTGGCCGATCCGCGGGTGCGCAAACTGTCCTTCACCGGATCGACCGGCGTGGGGCGGACCCTGCTGGCCGAGGCGGCGAAGACGGTGGTCTCCTGCTCGATGGAGCTGGGGGGCAACGCGCCTTTCGTGGTGTTCGATGATGCCGATCTTGCGGCGGCGCTGGATGGCGCGATGATCGCCAAGATGCGCAACGCGGGCGAAGCCTGCACCGCCGCCAACCGTTTCTATGTGCAGGCGGGCATTCATGATGCCTTTGTCGCCGGGCTGACCGCGCGGATGGCGGCGCTGAAGCTGGGGCCGGGCACCGATCCGGCGACGCAGGTGGGCCCGATGATCACCGCCAAGGCGGTGGCCAAGATCGACCGGCTGGTGACCCAGGCCGTGGCACGCGGGGCGCGGGTGACGACGGGCGGGGCGCCCTTGCCCGGCATCGGTTATTTCTACCCGCCGACCGTGCTTGAAAACCTGCCCGCCGATGCCGAAATCGCCCATGAAGAGATTTTCGGCCCCGTCGCCCCCATCTACCGTTTCGACACCGAAGAACAGGCGATCCGCATGGCGAATGACACCGAATACGGGCTTGCCGCCTATGTCTATTCCCGCGACCTGTCGCGCGCCTTGCGGGTGGGCAAGGCGATTGAATCCGGCATGGTTGCCATCAACCGTGGACTGATGTCCGATCCGGCGGCCCCCTTTGGCGGCGCCAAGCAAAGCGGGCTGGGGCGGGAAGGCGGCGTGACCGGCATTCTTGAGTTTCTGGAACCCAAGTATTTCGCCGTGGCCTTCTGATGCCCGAGGATATCGCGCCAGACCTCTACCGCAACCGCGACTTCATTCCCGATTTCGATGAGATCATGGCAGAAACCGCCGCGCGGTCGCGCGCGCTTGCCGCCCATGCCGAGATGCAGGCGAATATCGCCTATGGCCCGCGTCCGCGCGAAAGGATGGACCTGATCCTGCCGCCGAATCTGAAATCCGGCGCGCCGCTGCATCTTTTCGTGCATGGCGGCTATTGGCGGGCGGGCTGCAAGGAAGATCACCGGCTGGTCGCCGCGCCGGTTCTGGCGGCGGGCGGCATTGCCGCGATTGTCGGCTATGATCTGATGCCGGTCACCCGGCTGGCGGTGCTGGTGGCACAGGTGCGGCAGGCGATGCGGCATCTGGTGGCCATGGCCCCCGGCTTTGGCGCCGATCCGGCGCGGGTCACGGTCAGCGGCCATTCGGCGGGGGCACATCTGGCCAGTTATCTTGCGGCGCAGGGCGTGGGCGAACCGCCGCCGGGCCTGCCCACCCTGCGCGGGATGCTGCTGGTCAGCGGCATCTACGATCTGTCGGGCATCCCCGGCAGCTTCCTGAAGGACGAGGCGCGGATGCGCCCGGATGAGGCCGCCGCATGGTCGCCTTTGGACGCCCGGCACGATCCGGGGCCAGAGCGTGTGCTGACCCGGGGTGCTGCGGAAACCGCCCCCTTTCACGATCAGGCCGTGCGGATGGCGGCGCTGCTGCCCGGCAGCACCCTGCGCTGTGAACCGGGTCTGAACCATCTGAGCGTGGTTCTGGCCCTTGCCGATCCCGGTCATGCGCTGGGCCGCAGGCTGGCCGATATGGTGGCTGGATAGGGTGCGATTCGGGGCGGCGGGGGCGTAAATCCTGTCAAAGCCTTGAAAATTTTGCTTCAGACGCAAAGCCTTCTGTGTCCGGTCGCCTCTGCAGCCGAAGCGCGTTCTTCCATGCCTGCAAGGCCGGATCGCGGGTGGCGACGCGGCCTTTCGTGCAAGGGTTGTGGGCCGATGTCCGGTTTATGACAGTTTTGTAACGTCGCGCTGGAAACGATTGTCATTGAAGCGTAACAAAGTCTGACTAGGCACCGGCAAACCCGGCGCGAAGCCTGGCGCCCCCGGGGTGCCTGCGCAGGACGCAGAGGGCCGGCAACACAGGAGGATATGTGAATGATCATCAGAACGGCACTTGGAATGACGGCAAGCCTTGCGGCCATGCTGTCGGGTTCGGTTGTCGCGGCCCAGTCGCTTGCCGAGCTTGAGACCGCGGCCAAGGCCGAAGGGATGCTGACCACCATCGCCCTGCCGCATGACTGGTGCGGCTATGGCGGCGTGATCGAGGGCTTCAAGGCGAAGTATCCCGAAATCAAGGTGAACGAGCTGAACCCCGATGCGGGCTCGGCCGATGAAGTTGAGGCGATCAAGGCCAACAAGGACAACAAGGGCCCGCAGGCGCCCGACGTGATCGACGTTGGTCTGGCCTTTGGTCCCTCGGCCAAGGCCGAAGGTCTGACGCAGGCGCACCAGGTGGCCACCTGGGCCGAAATTCCCGAGGGCATCAAGGATGCCGAGGGCCATTGGTATGGCGATTATTACGGCGTGATGTCCTTCCTTGTGAACAAGGATCTGGTCGAGAACGTGCCGCAGGACTGGGCCGATCTGCTCAAGCCGGAATATGCCGGTCAGGTCTCGCTCGCCGGTGATCCGCGCGCTTCGAACCAGGCGATCCTGGCGGTTCTGGCCGCGGGCATGTCCACCGGCGCAGCGCCGGGCGAAGCCGCAGGCATCGCGGGCCTTGAATTCTTCAAGCAACTGAACGATGCGGGCAACTTCGTGCCGGTCATCGGCAAGGCGGGCACGCTGGCGCAGGGCACCACGCCCATCGTCATCATGTGGGACTACAACGCCCTTGCCGCACGCGACACGCTGGCCGGCAACCCGCCGGTTGAAGTGGTCGTGCCGAAGTCGGGCGTTCTGGCCGGTGTCTATGTGCAGGCGATCTCGGCCTATGCGCCGCAGCCGAATGCCGCGAAACTGTGGATGGAATATCTCTACAGCGACGAAGGCCAACTCGGCTGGCTGAAGGGCTATTGCCACCCGGCGCGCTTCAACGCGATGGCCGCCGCCGGCAAGATCCCGCAAGACCTGCTGGACGCGCTGCCCCCGGCTGCCGCCTATGAGGCCGCCTATTTCCCGACGCTGGACGAGGTGAACGCCAACAAGGCCGCCGTGACCGGCGGCTGGGACGCGACCGTCGGCGCCAACGTCGAGTGATCTGACCTGACCAGCGCCCTGTCCCGGTTCAGCCCGGGGCAGGGCCGCCTCACCCTGGCCGCCAGACGCCGCGGGAGGCCCGACAGACGAGGAACAGCGATGACCGACACCCCCCCGCGCCACCGGCCCAAACTGCGATTGCCCGTCGAATGGCTGGGCATTTTGCCTTTTGTGCTGTTCGCGCTGCTGTTTCTGATCCTGCCGACGATGAAGATCGTGCTGGGCGCCTTCCAGTCCCCCGAAGGCAGTTTTACCCTGCAAAACCTGATCGACCTGAACACCGACTCCATCCGGTCGGCCTATTGGACCTCGATCAAACTGTCGCTGATCACCGCACTTCTGGGCTGCGCCGTGGGCTTTGCCATGGCTGCGGCGGTGGTGTTCGGCGGCTTGCCCAAGGGCATTCGCGGCCCGCTCCTGACCTTTTCGGGGGTGGCATCCAACTTTGCCGGGGTGCCGCTGGCCTTTGCCTTCATCGCCACGCTTGGCCCGGCCGGGCTGGTGACGCTGTGGCTGAAGACCGAATTCGGCATCAACCTGCGCGCGATGGGCTTCAACCTCCTGTCCTTCTGGGGGCTGGTGGTGACCTATCTCTTCTTCCAGATTCCGCTGATGATCCTGATCATCATCCCGGCCCTTGACGGGCTGAAACGCGAATGGCGCGAGGCTGCCGAAGTGCTGGGCGCCACGGCGACGCAATATTGGCGCATGGTGGCGTTTCCGATCCTGTTCCCCTCGCTTCTGGGCACATTCGCGCTCTTGTTCGCCAATTCCTTCGGGGCGGTCGCCACGGCCTTTGCCCTGACCGGGCCGCAGTTGAACATCGTGCCGATCAAGCTGTTTGCCCAGATCCGCGGTGACGTTCTGGGCAATCCGAACCTTGGCTATGCGCTGGCCTTCGGGATGATCGTGATCACCGGGCTGGCCAATGTCACCTATATCGTGCTGCGAACCCGCTCGGAGAGGTGGCTGAAATGACCCGGATTTTTGCCTGGGCGGCGCTGCTGCTGGGCTGCCTCTATTTCCTGTTGCCGCTGGCCGGCATGACCGAGTTCAGCCTGAAGATGCGGCGCGGCGTCTATTCCTTTGACGCCTATATGAAGGTGTTTGAAGACCCGACCTTCTGGGCCACCTTCGGCTATTCTCTCACGCTGGCCGCCGCGACCATCGTGTTCGGTGTTCTGCTCGTGGTGCCGACCGCCTATTGGGTGCGGCTGAAACTGCCGCAGGCCCGCCCGGTGATCGAGTTCATCACCCTTCTGCCGCTGGTCATTCCGGCCATCGTCATCGTCTTCGGCTATATCCGGCTTTACAACACCTCGTCCTTCCTGCCGCTGACCGGCTCGGCCTTCGGCACCGACATCCTTCTGACCATGGGTTATGCCACGCTGGCGCTGCCCTATATGTATCGCGCCGTGGACACGGGCCTTCGCACCATCGACGTGGCCACCCTGACCGAGGCGGCGCAAAGCCTTGGCGCCGGCTGGTTCACCATTCTGGCGCGGATCATCCTGCCCAATGTGCTGGTGGCCGTGCTGTCGGGCGCTTTCCTGACCCTTGCCATCGTCATCGGTGAATTCACCATGGCCGCCCTGCTGAACCGCCCGGCCTTCGGCCCCTTCATGCAGCTTCTGGGGGCCAACCGCGCCTATGAGCCGCCCGCCCTTGCGGTGATCGCCTTTGCCATCACCTGGGCCTGCATGGGGCTGATCCAGCTTGTCACCCGCTTCTCGAAACATGAAAGGGCGAAAGCCTGATGGCCTTTCTGGACCTGACCAACCTTGAAAAGACCTTTGGTTCCAACCGTGTGGTCAAGGATTTCAACCTCGGCATCGAGAAGGGCGAGTTCATCTCGCTGCTTGGCCCCTCGGGCTGCGGCAAGACCACCGTGCTGCGCATGGTGGCGGGGTTCGAGACGCCGACCTCGGGGCAAATCCGCATCGACGGGCAGGATGTGACGGGCCAGCGCCCGAACCAGCGCGCCATCGGCATGATGTTTCAGGCTTATGCGCTGTTTCCCAACATGACCGTGGCCGACAACGTGGCCTTCGGGCTCAGGGTCAAAGGCGTGCCCAAGGACGAACGCAACGCCCGCGTCACCGAGATGCTGCGCCTGATCGGCCTGCCCGACAAGGGGCCCTCCTATCCGTTCCAGCTTTCGGGTGGCCAGCAACAGCGCGTGGCCCTGGCCCGCGCACTGGCGCCGCGCCCCCGCGTTCTCTTGCTGGATGAGCCGCTTTCGGCACTGGATGCCAAGGTGCGGGTCTCTCTGCGCAACGAAATCCGCGACATCCAGCGCGAACTGGGTATCACCACCATCTTCGTGACCCATGATCAGGAAGAGGCGATGTCGGTGTCTGACCGTATCGTGGTGATGAACGGCGGCATCGCCGAACAGGCCGGCGCCCCGTTCGAGATTTACAACAACCCGCGCACCCGCTTTGTTGCGGGTTTCGTCGGCACGCTGAACATGTTCCCGGCCGTGGTCGAGGCGCCCGCGACCGGGGAACTGACTATCGCGGGGCAGGGGCTGCGGATTGGCCGCGATCTGGGCGGCGCAGCCAAGGGCGATACGGTCACCGTGGCGTTGCGCCCCGAGGCGATCCACCTTGGCCGCAGCGAAGGCAGCGACGTGGTGCTGCCCGCCACGATCGACGCGGTGCATTTCCTCGGCTCGGTGATCCGGCTCCGGCTGCGGGTGGCCGATACGGTGGTCGCACTCGACACCTTCAACCGCCCCGACCAGCCGCCACCGCCGCTTGGCAGCCCCACCGAGATCAGCTTCGCCGCCCGCGACGTGATCTTCGTGCCGGGCTGATCCCCGGCCAAGGCCCCGAAACCAGCCCAAAACGGACCGCAACCGCGGTCCGTTTCGTCTTGTGTTAAAGCAGGACAGAATACCGCCCGCAATTCGCAAGGCACAACCAGATGTAGGGGGAGGGGTGGTGCTGCAAGAGGGCCGTGCATTTTTCTATATCCGGATAAATTGGCATATCACCCTGTCGCACGAGAGAATTTTTACTTATCTATTTCAAATGTTTGCTGACAAATTCCGTATCAGATGGTTTCAGGTTGGATCATGTCATGCTAGATTTAGGGGTGGATTGAAAGGTGGATCAGATTGGCCGCGCGTGCTCTGAACAAGTTGACGGCAGTTGAGGTCAGGTCGGTCCCTGCGGGGAAGTACTCCGACGGTGGCGGGCTTTGGCTGTTCAAGCGTGAAGATGGTGGCGGGCAATGGGTGCTGCGGGTCACTGTGCATGGGCGACGGCGCGAGATGGGGCTGGGCGCCCTGTCGTCGGTTTCGCTGAAGGATGCGCGCTTGGCGGCGGCGAAGTGGCGTGCAGTTTCGGCTCAAGATGTTGATCCGATCAAGCAGCGCGAGCGTGAGCGGAGGTTGGCCGCGCGCAACCTGCATGTTCTGCAGGACATTGCGGCAGACGCCTTCGAAAGCCGCAAGGCGGAGCTGAAGGAGGACGGAGAGGCTGGCCGCTGGTTCTCGCCGCTGAAGCTCTATGTCCTGCCAAAACTCGGCCGGGTGCCCGTGTCAGAAATCGATCAGACGGATATCCGTGATGTCCTGGCGCCGATCTGGCATGCCAAAGCCGATACGGCCAAGAAGGCGCTGAACCGCTTGGGGATTTGTCTGAAGCATGCCGCAGCCCTTGGGCTGGATGTTGATCTTCAGGCCGTGGACAAGGCCAAGGCTCTCTTGGGCAAGCAGCGCCACAAGGTGCAGAACGTTCCCTCGCTGCCTTGGGCAGAGGTGCCGGAGTTCTACGCCAGCCTCGTTGATGGCTCGATCACCCATCTGGCGCTGCGGCTGCTGATGCTGACCGGGGTGCGATCGGCTCCGCTGCGGTTCTTGCGGCTGGAGCAGATTGCGGACGATGTCTGGACGATTCCGGGGGACAGGATGAAAGGGCGGCGCGATGCTACGCCCGACTTCCGGGTGCCGCTGTCAAGTGAAGCGCAGCGGATCATCCGGCAGGCGCTGCCATTGGCGCGGGAGGGCTTCCTCTTCCCCAGCCAGCGCAAAGGTGTGATCTCGGATGCCACCATGTCGCGGCTGATGGAGCGGCGGCAGATGGCGGCGCGTCCGCATGGGTTCCGCTCAAGCCTGCGCGACTGGCTGGCAGAAGCGACCGAGGCGCCGCATGAGGTGGCCGAGACCATGCTGGGCCATGCTGTCGGTGGTCTGGTCGAACGGGCTTATCGCCGGACCGATTTCCTTGAACAGCGGCGCGTTCTTCTGGAGCGCTGGGCCGCGCATTTGGCCGGTTCTGGAGGCAATAGATGACACCAGAACCCGAGTGGCTGGGCCTTGTTCGTGCCCAAGACTGGGACGCCCTGTCGGGCCGCATGCTGTCCTATCCGCCGGCCGAACGGGTGGCATTGCTTGAAGCCCTAAAGCGAATTGTTCCGACGACTACAGAGGTCAACGGTACCGAAACACAGACCCGGCACAGGCATCCCGCCGAGTTAGGGACAGACCTGCGGGCGGGCGCTGCGAAGATCCTGCTCCTTGGCGAGTTGGAGGCTTCGGTTCGGGGTGCGCCGGAAGATGCCGGGCAGAACTGGCAAATGCTGCACGTTGACGTCCGCAGTCTTATGGAAGCGCTTGTCGGGGCACCCGAAGTCACGAAGGGGGCTGTCTCTCTCTCGCGCAGACAGCACGCCCGCGATGCGCTTGACCTTCTAGACGAGATCGAACGGAACAGTCAGGCGATGATCCTGCAACTGGACGACGCCGAGGATCGGTGTTGGCTGACCGAGGTGCTTGCGGATATCGCGGGATTGGCCTTGCGCGCCGGAGCAATGGCTCAGGCCGCCCATGGCAAGGTGATCGAGTGCGATGCCGTGCGAGGTGCCAAGGTGATCACTGCCGCCAGACAAGGCGCCGAAAGGACCCGCCAGAATAACTCGGCAAGCAACAGGGAACGGCTGAAACGGATGGAGGAGCTGGTCGAATCTGGCCACAGCACGGCTAGGGCGGCAGAGATTGCGTACCGGGAAGGACTGGGCGTCAGCGCTAATGCAAACCGAAAACTCTGGCAGAGAAGCCGGAAAAAATAGTTGGGACATACCGGCCAATGTCCCAGGTCAAATCATGCATGTCTCGATCAGACTCATTCCGCATGGAGCTGGATCGATGCAAAGCAGACCCTTTCCCCCAAGCCTCGGAGCCATTCCTGAAGCGGGGATAGACCCCCTTCTGACCGTGCGCGAGGCCGCAGCCTTGCTGCAGCTCAGTGTCCCTACCTTTTGGCGTCGGGTGGCTGATCATACCGTGCCGCGCCCGGTCAAACTGGGTGGTTTGTCGCGCTGGCCGCTGTCTGAAATTCTGGCCGTGATCGACAAAGCCAAGGCTGCCCGCGCTTCGGGTTGATCACCGGCGCTGCAAAGAGAGAGTGCGCCCCGCCGGTCCAAACCCTTCTCAGCCGCACCTTCCATGTACCCCGCCCGAGCCCCTCTCGGTCGGGGACGAAACAGTCATGCCCTGCCCGACATCCCAGAGGTCGCACGATGCAACTTTCTCTCCCCCTCGGAAGGCCCGATTTACGGAACCCGCCCTATGGAAAGGCCCCCGCGTCGCTATCTTCGTATGGCCGCCAGGCGCAGCCGCCGAAGGCGACCACCGGCTTGCCGATCGGGACGCAGGCGCGCTTCATCGAGGCCGCCGCCGTCGCTGCCGCGCATGGAGCCGCCCTCAACACCCTTCTAACGGTGCGATGGACCAGTCTCTTCTGCGACGGCGACGTTCATCCGTTGCGGGTGCTTCCGACGCCAGGTCGCATCGGACATCTGGTAGAGCGCCTGCGGAAATGGTTGCGTCGCCAGGGTCTCCCGCTGTTCTACATCTGGGTGCGCGAACATGCCGACACCTCCGGCGAACACTGGCACTTTGGCTGCCATGTGCCACCGCATCTGCATCCGGCATTGACCGGATTCGTGGCGCATCTGACCGGTGAACCGGCTCAGCCGCGAAAGCGGCGCCTGTCTCAGCACAGCGAGGGCGAGTTTGCCTGCAGCGTGCTTGGGTCATGGCATCTGGCCAATGATACCCGACCAAAGCGACGCGGCTATTTCCTCGCGTCCTATCTCGGCAAGGGCGAGCCATCCGGGCTGATCCTGCGCGGACTTGCGGTTCCCAACAATCGCAAGCCAGTCCGCGGCGAGTCCTTCGGCGGCGATCAACCGGACGGGCGCTACGACATCGCCCAAGGCCGGATCGAGGGCAGCCCGTGCCGCAAGGACCGCTTCTACATCGCAAACGAGCTGAAGCGGCGGATTCAGGAGGACAAGGCGGCTCCAGGCGGGCGCAGCAGCAAGCGCATCTGCCCCTCTGCGCGGAGGGCGGCCCAGTAGCACCAGTTGCGAAGTGGCTGCCGGTCCGTCCGGCGCGGATATCTGCCGCTTCCGTTTCTAGGCCGTCAGGAGGATGTAACAATGGGACGTTCATCAAGAAACACTGAGGATATCGCACAGCGCCATGCCGAAGAGATCAGGCGCTGGCTTCGCAGCATATGCCCCCCGTCCCGCGCCTGTCCGGCGGTGCAGAACTTGCACCCCGACTACCGCCCGGTTTGCCACAACTGCGTTGACACCTTCTGCAAAGCCATGCGCGCCCGCGGATTGGCGGATGACGGTCGCGCGCTTCCGGTCCGGCTTCGTCCCTGCTGCGGCGCGAGGACCCGCCGGGGAAGGGCCTGCAGTCGCAAGGTCGTGCCGGGCAGATTCCGCTGCCGCCTGCACGGTGGTCTCTCCACCGGGCCGCGCAGCCTGGCAGGAAAGGCCAGGATCGCGGCCGCCCAGCGCAGGCGATGGGCCAAATGGCGACGGGAGCGTGGCGCATCGGCGCTGCCATAGCCAAGGCGCGCAGGTCAGCCCTGCACAAAGCGTCCGATTTCCGGGGAAATTCCGGCTCACGAGCCTGAAAACCGCCGGTGCGCCCGATCTGCCCGATCAGACCAAAACGCATATGTATGGGGTCTTACACAGATGTTGAGCAATGATGACCAGTTCCGGACTTGCCGATAATCGGGATCACGTGACAGTCAGGTGATAGCGCCCGCACCCTTTGCCCGGGCTGCGTCCGGCATGCAGAATGGTTCCCGCCGCCAGCAACGCCATCACCGCTCCATCCGCTCCCGAAATCACCAGCCGCCCCAGATAGCCTGCCGCATTGTCGCGGCCGTTGCGCGTGGACCAGCTCTCCCAAACCACCGGCTTTAACCCTTTGGTGTCGTAGCGAAGTTGATTGGCGCGATCTCTCCAGGTGCTCAAATCAGGGCAGAAGCGCAGGCCGATCCAGGGGCCGATATCGCGCCCACGCTCGGCCAGCCCGACCAGCACATCGGAAAATCGCGTCCCCAGCGCATCGCGCGGCCCGATCCGCAGCGGAGTGGCAAACTCCAGCACCACGCGGTCGCCGGGGGGCAGGGGGCGGATGCCCTCGGTCCTGGTCCAATCGGCGCGCAACAGCCGCAGCCGGGCGGAAGGCCCGCTGCGATCACGCA
This sequence comes from Tabrizicola fusiformis, assembly GCF_013328815.1. GTDB lineage: Bacteria > Pseudomonadota > Alphaproteobacteria > Rhodobacterales > Rhodobacteraceae > Fuscibacter. Next base: position 316,359 of record NZ_JABUHN010000004.1, on the reverse strand, counting down.
GGGCCAGACCCGGCGGCTCGCTCAGCGCGGCGATCAGGGCATCGAAGGCCGCCTGACGCCAGCGCCCGGCAAAGCCGATCAGGGCCAGTGTCACCGACAACCCCGCGGGTCCCTGTGCGGCGGCAAAGCGGTAGGGCGGCGGTGCCCCGCCAAAGCCGGGCGCCGCGGTCTTTTCGGGAAAGAACAGTTCCAGCGCCTGCTCCGCCTCATCCGAACCTTCCGCCGCATGCAGCCGCAGCCGCTGCCCCCAGGCGCCCCGCAGCCGGGCGGGCAGGCCGGGGCCGTCATCCAGCCGCAGATCAGCAGCCCAGAGCGTATCCAGCCGCGTCACGCTGAGCGCCGCAGCCAGCAGGCCGGGTGCTTCGCTTTCGGGATGGGAGGCGTCGGGCAAGCTGAGCATCCGCGCAGAATGCCGCAAGCCGCCGCCACCGGCAAGCAAACGGCAGGGGTGCCGGGCATGGTGGGGCCAGACCCAACGTCGTCCAAGTGACGGACGTGACGTGCCAATCGGCAGGGGTGCCGGGCATGGGGCCAGACGAACTACCAAAACATCGATGAAGCATTCCTCGGTGCCAATCGGCAGGGGTGCCGGGCATGGGGCCAGACTGGGGAAACTCAACCAAGAGAAATTTGAGTGCCAATCGGCTGGGGTGCCGGGCATAGGGCCAGACACAGCCGTACCTTGCAATTCACGATTCATTTCGTGCCAATCGGCAGGGGTGCCGGGCATGGGGCCAGACTGGGGAAACTCAACCAAGAGAAATTTGAGTGCCAATCGGCTGGGGTGCCGGGCATAGGGCCAGACACAGCCGTACCTTGCAATTCACGATTCATTTCGTGCCAATCGGCAGGGGTGCCGGGCATGGGGCCAGACTGGGGAAACTCAACCAAGAGAAATTTGAGTGCCAATCGGCTGGGGTGCCGGGCATAGGGCCAGACACAGCCGTACCTTGCAATTCACGATTCATTTCGTGCCAATCGGCAGGGGTGCCGGGCATAGGGCCAGACTGAGTGACATTCTCAAGCGCGCCGCAGAGGTGCCAATCGGCAGGGGTGCCGGGCGTAGGGCCAGACCTTCTTCTTGCTTGCGGGCCTTTACGGCGTGCCAATCGGCAGGGGTGCCGGGCATAGGGCCAGACCTGACCGTGGATGGGTTATGGGCCGCCTAGTGCCAGTCGGCAGGGGTGCCGGGCATAGGGCCAGACCATCGAGAAGGGCTTGTCGTGGGACGACAAGTGCCAATCGGCAGGGGTGCCGGGCATAGGGCCAGACCCCCGCCGTCCTTGCCGCGCTGCCTGAGGGTGCCAATCGGCAGGGGTGCCGGGCATAGGGCCAGACTGTGCCTCTGGAAGGCATTGGTCAAGGGGTTATTTTGGGGGCATTTTCCACAGGGTCAGAGGTTTTTGTGGGGGTGTCGGCGAGCGATTGTCAGGTAAATCACTTAGAAGTTTGATTTTGAATATTAAAATGAAATCCACAGGGTTCGCCGGCATTTTCGGTCCCGCCACCACGCGGAAAAGACGTCGAAATCCTTGCCCTGCACCGCGAATCCCCGCAGAGTTGCAGCGAAACTTGGTGGGTTGGGTGGTTCAGAATGCAGGCCGCTCCGTTCTGGCTTTGCCTTGAGGGGCAGAATTTCTCGGATTCGATCTTTGACACGCAGGATTTGTCCACCATTCGCGGCGGATCGCTTTTGCTGCGCGATCTGGTGACGCGGGCAGATGACTGGCTGGTCGGCAAGCTCCCCGGCAAGGTCGATCAGGCGACCAAGGGCGGCTCTGTCGGTATTTGGCGTTTGCGGGTCGGGGCAGAGGAGATACCCGGCCTCATGTCGGCCTTGCGCGCTCATCTGGGCGAGGGGCCGTTCCGCCACCTGCGGTATGGTCTGGCCGCTGTGGTGGAAGACTCCCCAAGCTACAGCCGTCAGCGCAACCGTCTGCGCGCCGCGATCCAGCGCCAGCGCCTGTCGCAGTCGCGCGTCGCCTATCCCGAGCCTGGAAAACAAAATGCGGTCTGCGAAGTGGATTTCGTGCGCCCGGTAGCGCAATCGCAGGAGATTGGCCAGGCCCGGAAACTGCGCGTCAGCCAGTCGGTTCATGATCGCCGCCGCCATGGCATGGACAAGAAGCAGAAGCTGATCGCAGAAGAGACTGCACTGACAGATCCGGTGACTGGCCAGAGCAAGAGTCTGTTGTCCAAGACTGCCGAGGACTGGCTGAAGTCGCAGTCGGGCGTGACGCGGCCCTTTGCGATGCAGACCAGTTCGATTTCCGACCATGCCGCCCGGCCCGAAGGGCTGAAGACGACGCTGGCGGACAAGATCTGTGTCATCACGCTGGACGGCAATGGCTTTGGCAAGGTGCAGGACGAAGCGCTGACAAAAAGCGACACGCTGGAGGCGCAGCAGGTTTTCGACAACACCGTTGCAGGGTTGCGCGCCAGGATTATCGCCGCTGTCTTCTCCGAAGTGATCAGAAGGAAAGGCTATGGCAAGCCGTCGCCCGACGAGGAGCGGGTGCGGCAAGACATCCGTGATTCTGCCGATCAGGTGGCGCGGTTCGAGTTGCTGCTCTGGGGCGGCGACGAGATCATGTTCATCGTGCCCGCCCGGCTGGGCTGGCCGGTGCTGGAGATCGTCGGTAGAACGGCGAAGAATCTGGACCTGCTTGGCGAGCCTGTGTCGTTCTCAATCGGTGCCGTCTTCTGCCACCATGACGCGCCCATCGCCCGGATCAAGAAACTGGCCGATGATCTGGCCGGTCATATCAAGGGCCTCAAGCCCGAGGGCGTTGACGGCGAGGACCGCAAGGGCCGCGACGGCAAGGCTGAGACGCTGGCCATGGTCGAGGTGCTGGAATCTTTCGATCACATCGGAACGAATCTGACGTCCCATCTGGCCCGCGCCGTCCCCAAGCCGACCGGCGATCCCCTGTCCAAGGCTGAGCGAGAGGCCTTCCGCGCCCTCGATCTTGAGGAACTGCAAAGCCTGCGGCGGGCCGCCGAGGCGCTTGCAGCAGGCAGGGGCGGCCATGTGTCGCGTGGACGGCTGCGGCAGGTCGCGCAGGCCCTGCATTCGGGCCGTGCGCCGGGCGCCTCTTACCGTGACGAAAGGTGGGTCGAACTGGTCAGCGCGGCGCAGAAGGACCTCAGAGGCGACGCCAAGGCGGCGTTGAAGGGTGAGCGGGCCTTTTCGCAGGACCGCTTCTTTGCCCTACTGGAAGCCTATTGGGACTATCTGGTGCCCGAGCGGCAGGCGGCTGACCGGGTAGGGCTCGCACCCGAGACGGAGCCCGACACGGAGGTCACCCGATGATTACCCGGCTACCTGTGACAATCACGATCACAGCGCCCTATGCCACACGGGCTTATGTGACTGGTGATTTCGGTATTGACCTGCCGTTGGCGCGCGATGCCCGCAAACGGCTGATCCTGCCGGGCAGTCATGTGCTGGGCAAGCTCGTTGAAGCCACGCGCGAACTGACCGAGCTGCTGCCGGGTCGGGAGGGCGACGGCTACAGGGAGGATATGGAAAGGCTGCATGCCGCCAGTTCGCAGACCTCCGATGACGACAGGAAAGCGGGTGCCGACAGGACGACCGGGCGCGAGGCCCGCCGCAACCTCGGTGCCTCTGATTTCGTACTTGCCAAATCCTCCGAGGGCGAGAACCGCGCCCGGACCCGGATTGCCCGTGATAATGTTACCGGGACGGTCGCCGAAGGCATGATGCAGGTGATCGAACAACCTTTCGCGGCGGGCGAGGAACTTGCGTTCAAGGGCGAGTTGCGGATGATCGGCGCACTGGACAAAACGCAGATCGCCCGGGTCACCCGCGCCCTACAGTTTGTCACCCAGTTCGGCGGGATGCGGACGGTCGGCTTCGGCGTGGCCGCCAAGATAGACGTGGGCAAGCCAGAAGTCCTGCCGGCCGCTGCAAGGCTGCCCAAGGACTGCCGGAGGCTGCAGCTGCGCCTGTGCTTCAAGGATGCGTTTTGCGCAGGTGAGGCGCGCAATACCGCCAACACCTATGTCTCGGCAGGCTATGTGCCCGGCGGCGTAGTCAAGGGCGCAATCGCCCGGCAGGTTATGGCAGCGGCGGGATTGTCGGGAGTGCTTGAGCCCGCGATCAGGGAGAAACTGCCGAAGGAATTGCAGCCACTCGCCGCCGGGTTCGAGGCCTTGGTCATCCGTCATGCTGTGCCGGTGGCGCAGGGCAGTGCTGACCGCGGCCGTCCCCTGCCAGACTCGCTCGCTGCAGTCGAAGAGGGCGACAAGATCTTAATTGTTGACCTTGCCGGGCTTGAACAGCCTCAGGAAGCCTGCCTGATCGGCGGTAAGATGCCCTTGGGTCGTTTTGACTGGAAGGACAAGCACTACGGCGCCTGCAATGCCTTGTTTCCCGAGGTGGAAAAACCGGCAACGGAACTGCGCGTGCGCACCCAAATCGACCGGGAGTATCGCGCGGCAAAGGCCAATCGGCTGTTCGGCGTCGAGTATACGCTTGTCCACAAGCATGATTTCCTTGCCGAGATCGAAGTGCCCGGCAGGATGGCCGACGCCTTGGCGCACGCGCTTCAGGATGGCCTTGGCGGCATCGGTCGCGGCGGAGCCTATGCCGAGGCGACACTTACAGACATAAGCACCGCTCCTCCCCAGCGTCCCGATCCCGCTAATGGCCGCGTGATCGTCACGCTGGCAAGCCTTGCCCTTCTGCGCACACCTAGAAGCGGCACTGACCTCCGGCGGGCCTATGAGGCCGCGTTCCGCGAGATCGGCCTGCCTGCGGGTTGGTCCCTTACGGCCGCTTTCGCACAGGAACGGCTTGCCGGTGGCGCCTTCTTCCTAAATCGTTTGAATGATAAGTCGTCCTATCGGCCTTGGCTGCTGAGCGAGTCGGGCGCAACCTTCGTGTTTGACCGCACGTCTGGCCAAGCGTCTCTTCCGGATGTGTGGTTCGACCGGGGGCTGCCGGTTCCACCCTCGGTCCTTGAGTTCCACGGGCTGACGGATGTGCCGGACCTCTGGCGCTATTGTCCATATCTGCCGGAAAACGGCTATGGCGAAGTGACCTTGCCTGCCCGGTTGACAGATGGCAGGGCATCTCATGTTGCGCTGGCACCTGAGGATGTCGAGGTGATCGCTCTGTTTGGTGAGGTGGCAGGATGACGCCCCAGAGATGGATCATCAAAGGCAAGTTGAAGGTCATCAGCCCGCTGAGCATTCGCACAGGCTTTGACGAGACCGATCCTCCGGCACCGCAGAAGCGGGAGGCCGCGAGTGTCGAACCCAACGCCCCGCCTGATGCCTTGCCGGAGGGGCAGTTTGCTCCGGTCGTCGGTATCGAGATGGACCACGAGGGGCGGCCCTATGTCCCGGCGACCGCCCTCAAGGGCCTGCTTCGCGCGCGGGCCGCGGCCAGTCTGTCTGTGACCGAAAAAGAGGCGCTGTTCCGGCTTCTGGGGGATCAGCCGGAACCGGGGCGCGATACGAATGACACGGCCGCATCGATCGGCTTTGGCGGTCATGCCGAGTTCCGCAACTCCATGCTGAACCATGACCCGAACAATGGATATCGGCCCGCCATCCGTGGCCGGACGGCTCTGCACGAGGGCAGCCTTACGGCGGAGGATGGTCAGTTGCGGCAGGACAGGATCGTCGCTCCGGGTGCGACATTCAGTGTCAAGGTCGTCTTCTGCCGGGCAACCGAGGCGGAGGTGGCGCTGTTTCTGGGCCTGCTTGCCCTGATCGATGGCAATGACGCCTCAAGCGCGCTGGGCTCGGGCACGTCGCAGGGGGACGGGAGAGTCGAGTGGTTGGCCGATGACATCTGGCGATTTGGTCAGGCCGAGGCGAAGGAATGGCAGTTCCGCGGTGCAAACAAGACCTGGGAGGATTTTGCGACAAAGGCTAAAGTGGTCCCGGTAAAGGTGACGCGCCTGCCCGACCAGCGCGTCACCTTGCTGTTCACCTTGGCGATCGAGGGGCATTTCCTTGTCGGCGCCGCTGAAGTGGTGAAAAATGCCGAAGGCACATCCGTGCTGCGCAAACGGCCCCTGCGGCTGCATGGCCGGGACGACACCACCGCGCGCCTGCCCGGCTCGGGCCTTGATGGCGCCCTGCGCGCTCAGGCGAAGCGCATCTACCGTACCATCTCGCAGGATTTCAGCCGTTGGGGCGACGATGATACCGAATTGCCCGACAGCTTTGCCTCGCTGTTTGGCTCGGCAAGGGCGGGGTCGTTGCTGGAATGCGAAGAGTTCAAATGCAGTCCTTGCACGCTGGTCGAACAGGAGTTCGTGGCGATTGACCGGCTGTCCGGCGGCGGGGCGGATGAGAGGAAATTCAGCATGCGCGCCTTTGAGTCTCCCCGGCTTGAGGGGCGAATTCATCTGGTGCTGGGGCGCCGGACCGAAACGGCACTGACCGGCAAACGGTCCATGAATGCAGAATGCAGCGTCACACCCGCAGCTATCGGCTTGCTTGCCCTGACGCTGAAAGATCTCGGCTGCGGCGACATCCCGCTCGGCGCGGCGACCCGCAAGGGCTACGGCGGTGTGCGGGAGCTGGTCTTCGGCAACGGCGGCTGGATGGACCTGCTGAAGCATCTGGGCGATGAGGTTCTGCGTCTGTCAGAGACCGTCACGTCCCTGAAGCCCTTCCGTGCCTGTCTGACCGGCCGCCAGGTGATCGAGACAGCGGTAGGACTGCTGCACGAAGAGGCAAGAACCTGGAAGGCCGGGCGGCCGATCCCCGAGGAGGCACAGGCATGAGCGAATTCCGCAACGCCTATCATTTCGTTCCGCGCCGACCACCCAGCAACACGGACAAGCGCGCGCTGCCCGAGAAACAGTCCGACTACGGCCTTGGCCCTAAGCGCATCGCGGACGGCCACGCCGCCTATGCGCCGGGCACCCATTCCGGACGCATCACCTGCCGCATCACGCTGGAATGCGAGACGGTGATCGGTGCGAAACGGCATAGTGGTGAGGGGCAGAACCGGTATTCGCAGGTCGAGCCCTTCCTGTTCGGCGGCCGCCCCGCGATACCGGCCTCCAGCCTTAAGGGCGTGCTGTCCTCGATCGCCGAAAGCGTTTCGCGAGCGCCATATCGGGTGCTGTCGGACGAGATGCTGACCGTGGCCTGGAGTGAGAGGGATGCTGCGAAGAACTGGCAACGCTTCCGGCACTATCCGGGCAATCCTGGCTTCCCGCTGACCCATGTGCACGACCACGTGCCTGCGGACAGCCGCCCCCTGACCATCCATTCCGATAAGGCCAAATCACTCCGGCCAACGCGCAGTGAAATCAATCCGGTTGAGGCCATGTTCGGCTTCATCCGTGATATGGCAAATAAAGGACCTAAGGCCGCGCATCCCACGGACAAGGTGGCGAAGGCCACCCCGGTCTCTGCTGCGGGCAAGCTCCGGTTCAGCCATGCCGTCCCCTCGGGCGACTTCGCGCAGGCAAGGCTTTCCAGCTTCTTTCTCGATGTCGAGGAGAAACTGCGCATCCCGGCGGTGGCGAACTACGCGCCCAATGGTCTCCACCTGATCGGCCTGAAGGAACAGGCACAGCCGATGAAGCGGCCGAAGCGCACGAAGAAAGAACATGGGCCGGACCCGAAAATCTATGCCGATCTGCGGTCAGCCACGCCCAACTTCTACTTTGTTCGCGAAGGGCAGCCAGACAGCTTCATTGACAGGAAGGCCTTTGCCAGTAGTCCCGGAGACTACGCCATTCAGGGGACCAAGTTCTATCTGCACCATCCTGACACTGCGGCTGAGCCGTGGAAGACGGCCGATGATCGCAAGTCCCACAAGGATCTGGAGCGCAAGGCCGCAGTGCCACTGCTCAAAACTGGCGTGACCTTCGACTTCCACGTCGATTTCGACAATCTCTCGGACCACGAACTGAACATCCTGTGCTATTCGCTGCGGCCGTCCGAGCAGTTCCGCCACAAGATCGGGCTGGGCAAGGCGCTGGGGCTGGGGTCGATCAGGATTGATCCCCTGTCGCTAGTGCTGGTGGATCGGGTGGCGCGCTATGCGGCGAAGGCGGTCTTTGCGGAAGACGACCGCAAGGCCGCAGCGGATGGCACCGGGCGCGAGCTGTTCGACCGGCACTTTGCGGCTCATTCCGGCTGGCTGGAGAATGAGGACGAGCCCGCCAAGCGCGCGCTGCTGGCGATTGGTGAGACCCACCAGTTCGGCGACGGACCGCACAGGGCGGGCAGCGACGTGCCGGTGCTGCCTGTTCCGCTGACGGAAGAAAAGTTCGATGTGCGTGGAAAGACAGTGCAGGCTGTAGGTGCCGAAACCGACAGTTTCGCATGGTTTGTCAGGAACGATACGGGGACAAAGGAAACAGGCTGGAAGGCCTGGCGACAGCGGCTGAGGCCGATCAGCGAGGATGACTTTGTCCCGGTGCTGACGACAGATGGGACCGCGCCAAAGACCTGGCGTCCGGCCCGTGCAGCCTCTGCAATGCGCGAGATATCTGGAGTAGTTGCGCAGCCTGATGAGATGCGGGGTAAGCTTAAGTTCTGGCAGCCGCATCCCAAGACGGGGAATGCTCCTTTTGCAATGATTGTCCCCGATGGTGGAGGGGCGGACCGCTATGTTGACGCAGACCAGTGTCGCGCTATCGGGCTGGACAAGGCCAGCAAGGGCCGCGCGGTCCTCTTTACGCCAGGCAAGGGCAACAGGGTAAATTCCATTAAGCTGTCCTGACCCGCTGCCTCTCCCGGACGACATTCCACAAAGAACGCAGCACAAAGACCCCCATGGGGGTCTTTTATGTTTTGCCAAGCGCGGTTGAGGCCGGCGCACGCAGACAATCGGCAGGGGTGCCGGGCATGGGGTCAGACGTAAGTCCGCTTGCCCGCCTCGTCCGTCGTGCCAATCGGCAGGGGTGCCGGGCATGGCGTCAGACACAAAAAATGAGGTTCAACGTGGGTTTGAAGTGCCAATCGGCAGGGGTGCCGGGCATGGCGTCAGACCCATGGAAAAACTGATCGCTGCCGCCAGGTGCCAATCGGCAGGGGTGCCGGGCATGGCGTCAGACCGAAGCCGAGATCGGCGGGCCTGAGAAAGGTGCCAATCGGCAGGGGTGCCGGGCATGGCGTCAGACGATGGCCGCCGCCGTGATCAGCCGTGCGGTGCCAATCGGCAGGGGTGCCGGGCATGGCGTCAGACTCGGCGTGGTGCGCGATGCGACCAAAGAGTGCCAATCGGCAGGGGTGCCGGGCATGGCGTCAGACCGCCCGAACAGCTGACCGCCCGCGAGGTGTGCCAATCGGCAGGGGTGCCGGGCATGGCGTCAGACTTTACGGCTCCTTCGTCAACCAGGAGGGAGTGCCAATCGGCAGGGGTGCCGGGCATGGCGTCAGACCCTTTCTGTGCGGTCCGTCGCCGAACTGGGTGCCAATCGGCAGGGGTGCCGGGCATGGCGTCAGACTATTCCCGATGCATAAGGGAGGGCTGCTCAGTGCCAATCGGCAGGGGTGCCGGGCATGGCGTCAGACGTATCTGCTGTTCGGCTGCGGCATGATCGGTGCCAATCGGCAGGGGTGCCGGGCATGGCGTCAGACTGTGCCTTTGGAAAGCATTGGTCAAGTGATTGTTTTATGGCATATTTCCACAGGGTCCGGGTTTATCTGTGATCAGAATGAAACATGGCTTCAAATCCGTCCGGTAACATACCATCATATAAGAATTATCAGCACTCCACAGGGTCCGGTAATGTCGATGTTCCATCAAGCCACTTCGGTTGCCGCGCTGGGCGAAGCCTGGCTGCGGACGCAGCGCAACGGCGGCGGACCGGGCGGCGACGGCGAATCGCTGTCAGACTTCGCGCGGGAGGCGGACTTCCGGCTTGCCCGGCTGTCCCATGAATTGCAGGCGGGCATGTATCGCCCCGGTCCGCTGCGCCGCCTTCAGGTGCCCAAGCGGCGCGGCGGCGGGATGCGCACCCTCTCCATCCCCTGTGTGGTGGACCGTGTCGCCCAGCGGGCCGCCGCCTCGGTCCTGTCGGCCGTGCTCGAGCCGCAGTTCGAAGAGGCCAGCTTTGGCTACCGCCCCGGCCGGTCCGTCGCGCAGGCGGTGGCGCGGGTGGATGTCTTGCGGCGGCAGGGCTATCGCTATGTTGTCGATGCCGACATCCGCGCCTTTTTTGACAACGTGCCCCACGCCCCGCTGGCCGCACGGCTGTCCGCTTCGGGGATCGAGGGCAGGCTGGTCGATCTGGTGGGGCAGTGGCTGGACAGTTTCGGGCCTGGCGGCGTCGGCTTGGCGCAGGGTTCGCCGGTCTCGCCGGTGCTGGCCAACCTGCATCTTGACGCGCTGGACGAGGCCTTTGGGCCAAAGGGCAATGTGCGCCTTGTCCGCTTTGCCGATGACTTCGTGCTGCTGACCCGCAGCCGCCCGGGTGCCGAGGGGGCGCTGGCGCGCGCACAGGCGGTGTTGGCAGAGGGCGGGCTGGAGCTTAACCTGCAGAAGACGCGGATCGTGCCCTATGAAGAGGCCTTGCGCTTTCTGGGGCATCTTTTTGTGCGCGGCATGGTGCTGCAAAGCAGCGAAGAGCCGGAAGAACCGCCCCGCCCGCTCCTCAGCTACGCCGGGACGCCTGAGGCCGAGGAGGAGGCGGGGGCTATGCAGGCGCTATCGCCGCTGGCACCAGTCCCGATCAAGGAGCCCGAGCCGGTTCGACTGCACGAAGGTCCCGGCCCCGATCTGCCCGGGGATGAGGATTTGGCGACCGGCGCGGTGCCGCTTTACCTCTTCGAGCCGGGCTATCGCCTTGTCGCCGACCGTGAGGGCTTTGCCGTCTTGGCCCGTGGCCGCCCACGCCTGCGGCTGCCCGCGGCGATGGTTGCCCGGATCGACCTTGGCGCCGAAGTCGAGGCCGAGGATGCGGCGCTGCGGCTTGCGGCGGCCCATGGCATTCCGGTCGCGCTGCTGAACGAGGCGGGATTGCCGCAATCGGTGCTGATGCCCGCGCTGCATGACGATGCCGCGCTGCATCTGGCGCAGGCGGCACTGGCGCTGACCCCGGCGCTGGCGCTGCCGCAGGCCCGGCTTCTGGTGGGCGCGCGCATCCGCAACGGGCAGGCGCTGCTCAAGCGGCTGAACCGGCGGCGCGCGCTGCCCCTGGTCGAGGCCGCCTGCGAGGAGATGAAGCGCGACTGGCTCAAGGCCGAGGGCGCGCGCGATGCCGACCGCCTGCGCGCCGCCGAGGCCGAGGCAGCGCGCAGCTATTGGCCCGCGCTGTCGGCCTGCCTGGAACATGGGTTCGCGCTGCCCTCGCGCCGAGACCCGACACGGGCGACGCCGGTGAATGCGGTGCTCGACTACACCGCCTCGCTGCTGACGCGCGACATGCGTGCTGCCGTGCTGCGGGCGCGGCTGCATCCGGGCTTTGGCCTGCTGCATGCCACGGGCGACGGGCGCGATGCCTGCGTCTATGACCTGATCGAGCCGTTCCGGGCGCCGCTGGCCGAGGGGCTGGCGGTGTACCTCTTCAATAACCGCATCCTGCGTGCGGATGACTTCACCGCAGAGCCCGCCCCCTCTGGGCGGCGTCATGGTATCCGCCTGTTGCCGGGCGCGGGGCGCAAACTGGTGCAAGCTTGGGAGTCGTGGATTGCCCGGCCGATCCTTGATCCGGCCACCGGCGACCGCTGCACCTGGCGGCGGCTTTTGCTGCTGGAAAGCCAGCGCTTTGCCAAGGCCGCGATGGCGCGCGAGGCTTGGCAGCCTTACCGGATGAAGCATTAGAGATGAAAGCCTGACCCATGTCCGACCGTCCGCAATTGCGTGTCATTGTCTACGACATTGCCGACAACCGGCGGCGGCGCAAGGTGGCGGCCACGCTGGAGAAGCGCGCGGCGCGGGTGCAGGAAAGCGTGTTCGAGGCGCGGCTGAGCCGCGCGCAGCTGGCCCGCCTGCATCAGCGGCTGAAGGCCCATCTGGCCGAAGATGATTCGCTGCGGATCTACACGATTCCCGACGCCGCACTGCCGCGCTGCCATGTCGAGGGCGGGCCGCTTCTGGCCGATGGCGCGCGCTACTGGCTGTTCTAGCGTGGTGGAGGGCCGAGCCTGCGGATTTTCGGTAACCCTGTGGAGTGCGGATTCTCTGGCTTTGGCAATTGGTTGTCGCCAAATCCTTAGACGACTGTAACAATAGAGGCCATATAGACGTCCACCCTGTGGAAACCTGCCAAAAAACATTCGCTTGACCAATGCTTTCCAGAGGCACAGTCTGGCCCCATGCCCGGCGTCCCTGCCGATTGGCACACGTCAACCACCCGCAAAGAGGCGGTTATGGTCTGGCCCCATGCCCGGCGTCCCTGCCGATTGGCACTTTTGGCCAGGTTTGAAGTTACCGATAGGTCTGGCCCCATGCCCGGCGTCCCTGCCGATTGGCACGCGGATTATTCCGCCCACTTCAGGAAGAGTCTGGCCCCATGCCCGGCGTCCCTGCCGATTGGCACCGACCTTGCTTGTCATAGGCGCAATTCCTGTCTGGCCCCATGCCCGGCGTCCCTGCCGATTGGCACTATCCCCACGCGGGGGTGTTGAAACGGGTGGGTCTGGCCCCATGCCCGGCGCCCCTGCCGATTGGCACCGGGTCTTGCAGTCAGGTTTGCGGCTCTGGCGCGGGTTGGTCAGCCCAATGCAGCCAGAGCAGCCGCCTCATCCAGCGGCCGGGCCAGCCCCCAGAAGCCGCGCAGGGGCAGGGCGCCGCCGCGCCAGCCGCCGGGAAAGGCGGCATCCAGCCGCGCAATTCGCGCGCCCGCGCCAAAGAACTGCGTGCTGGCGGGCGACAGCAGCAGCAGGTCGCGCCCATCCCCCGCCAGCGCCAGCGGATCGGCCACCGTGGCGCTGCGCCCGTGGTTCAGGCGGATCACCCAGAGCGTGCCCTCCAGCGCCGGGCGCCGCGCCGCCAGCGCCCGCAGTCCCTCGGCCTCTTCCTGCGCCGTGATGCCCTGCGCCGCGCGGTCGGCGGCGCGGATGCGGCGGATCTCGTCATCTGTCGCGCCCACTGCCCGCATTCCGGCGACATGGCCGCTATCATTGGCCGCCACCAGCGCCATTTCGCGCGTCCACTCGGCGCCGGGCAGCGCCAGCAGGTCAAACACCTGCCGAAGCGCGGGGGGCTCGGCGCAGCGGGGGCCGTGGTGGTCGATCTCGATGGTGCCCCGCGGCAGCGGCATGTCTGCCGTCAGTTCGACCAGAACCGGCACCTCGCCCCGTGCCGCCGCCGCGGCAATCTGCCCCCCGTAGTCCGAGGCCTGCGCCCCCCAAGCCAGCCCAGCATCTGCCACCTGCACAATGCGTACGTCGCCCCCCGCCTGCCTTTCGCGCAGCAGGGCGGCGATGGTCACCATCTCCAGATCGCGCCCGCCAAGGAAAAAAGCGTAGCGGGTCATCCGAAGGGCCAGGAAAAGACGAGGCCTGCCAGCAGAAAGACCGAGAGTGCCCAAAAGAAGACTTGTTCGAGAAACGTCTCTGATCGGCGGGGACCGACGCCACGTCCGGGATCGGACTTCTGACGGAACCGGAGAAACGTCAGTCCGCAGAAACTTCCAAAGGCTAGGCCCAGCAGGAAAACCCCCAGATGTCGCAAGAACATCGAAGGGCAGCCCGTGCCCAGAACACGGCACATCAGCCCGCCCTTTGCGCTCTCGCCCAGCAGCAGGTCTGCGGTGCCCAGAATGTTCATCGAGAAGAACCCCATGACCAGTGCTACGATCAGGCCGACGCTGGCGATGATGTTCAGCCGCTCACCCGCCTCTGTCGCATGTTCGGATTCGCGCATCGACAGGAAGGCGACGGCCGTCTGCAACTCGTTCTGGACATCGTCGAAAATCTCGTCCAGCGCCATCCGGCTGCGAAGCTGGGCGAACATCTCGCCTGCCTGAAGCTGTCCGGAAATTCCGGTGAAGCGGAAGCGGTGGACATAGTGCAGGAAGTCGCGCTCGATGTTCTGCAGGCGGTCCGAAAGGTCTGCCTCGGCCTGTGCCTTGCGGTCGCCCTTCGTGCGGTCAAAGTCATAGTCCTCAACCGCGCGTGAAATGCGCGAGGACAGCGACAGCAGCGTCGCCTTGTCGACCACAGCCAGCAGGAACATCTGGTAGTAATGGCGCTGCATGTGCATCGCGATCACGTCGGAATACCGGTTCTGGTGGGTGACAGCCGTCAGCGCGTAATCGCACATCAGATAGCGGGCAGGCGCGTCGGTGCTGGCATCGTGTTTGCGATGGTAGCGGTCATAGCAGTGATCGTCGAAAGACTTGCGCAGGAACGCTTCGGCATAGGCAAAGGGATCGGTGCCTGGCCCGTCGACAAAGGCAAGCCGCATCCAGTCGCCATCGGTCAGCGCATAATAGCTGAGCCTGTCAGGCAGAATGATCGTCGTCAGGATCGGCAGCCGGTCATCCGCGAAATGCCGCCAGTGAAAGTCGCTGCCCTTGTCGGGCATCAGCGGCATTGTCGGGGTGTCGTCCTTCTCGGTCGGCCCGTTGAGCAACCACTGCCAATGCGCCAGCGGCAGCACGCGCCGTGCGCCCGGTTTCGCATCGGCGAATTGCTTCAAGATGTCGGAGGGTTTTGTCCACACGACACCGGGGTCTTCGTCGGCGGCACCCTCGTCAAGTACAAAGGTCTGGGTATGACCATTTCTCAGCTTCCAGACCAATTTCCGCGGCAGTCCGCCGCCCGCCCCACCATCATCGTCGAAAAAGGGGATATGCGACCGGCGGAACCGTTCATTGAAGGCCATGGCCCTCGCGAGGGTAAGCCTGGGAACCGTATCTGCGACCGATACCTGCAGGGCCAGCACAGCCACGCCTGGTGCAAGAAGGTAGAGATTGACCCGCTCTACCGCGAGCGCGACAGAGAAATCGGAGAACTCGCAAGTCAGCTCGGAAATGTCTTTTCGTTCAAGCAACAGCAGAGGATGCTGGCTATCGGGTGTCGAAGTCGAACCGAAAAGCGCACGCTGCACGAAGTCATGGAAATAGACGAACTCGCCGTAACGCTCCTTCGCAGAGCCATCCGGATTGCCCTCACCTTCAGGCAGCTTTGATTTCGGCAAGTGCAGCAGGGTGTCCTCTACCGGATTCCACAATCCGCTTTCCTTCACCATTTTCTTGAACTGGGCTTGCAGGAACTTTTCGGATCCCTCCGCCTGAGGACCTGACCCTGGTCCCCGGTCCAGCGTAAGAGGCCAGAAAAAGCAGGTCCGCAGCTTTGATACGTGTCCGTTGCTCACGACCTGATCCATGCGAAACTCTCTGATACCCTGCCTGATCACAGCTTTAGCTGCCGCTGGTCACGTTTCAAGTTGCCAGTTTATGGCGGGCATTTCCTGCGGTCTCAGGCCGCTTCCAACTCCGCCAGCATCGCCTCTGCCTGCGCCAGAACGCCCCGTACTGCGGCATCTTCAAGGTCGGGTGGATAGCCGTACTTCCGAAGGATACGCTTCACGAGAACGCGCAATCTTGCCCGGGCACTGTCGCGGTGCGCCCAGTCAATGCTGACGTTTGCCTTCAGTCCCTTCAGGAGTTCATGCGCGATGATCTTCAGTTGGTCATTGCCGAGGATGTCGACGGCACTCTGATTGTCTGCCAGCGCGTCGTAGAAGGCTATTTCCTCGGTCGTCAGGCCAGTTTCCTCTCCACGGTTTCGGGCTTTACGGACTTCCCTGGCCAGCGCAATCAATTCTTGAAGCACCTCGACCGTGCTGATGGCGTTGGTGTGATACCGCGAAATCGCCTCTTCCAGCAGTTCCGAGAACTTCCGGGTTTCGATGACGTTCGACTTACTGCGCGACCTGATCTCGTCGTTCAATAGCTTCTTCAGGGCTTCGAGGGCGAGGTTCTTCTTCTCCATCTGCCCGACTTCGGCCAGGAACTCGTCTGACAGAATGGAAATGTCTGGCGACGAAAGCCCGGCGGCTGACAAGATGTCGACGATCTCTGTTGATGCGACAGCGCCATTCACGATCTGGCGGATGACCAAATCGCGGTCGGCAGCCGATCGCCCCGAAGTATCGGCAGCCTTGACCATGGCGGCGCGCACCGTCTGGAAGAACCCGACCTCGTCGCGGACCTCGCGGGCGGCATCGCTGGCCGAGCATAGCGCAAAAGCCTTTGACAGAGCCAGAACTGCGTCCTGATAACGCCGGTGCGCCGCCTTCTCGGCTTCCTGGTCCGTTTCGCGCCGGGCAGCCTCGTCCTGTTTCGCGAGTACCCAGTCAAGTGCCTCTGCCAGCGCGACGAGCCGTTGGTGCGGGGTGCCGGTCAGCCCTTTGGAATAGTCGAATCCATGGAACATGGCGCGCACGACATCCAAGCGTTCCAGAAGTGCGGCCACGGCTTCGGCCTCGTCGATCCCAGCCTGTTCCTGGTCCGACTTCGAATACTGGCCCAGCGCAGACTTCAG
Source organism: Tabrizicola fusiformis (assembly GCF_013328815.1). Classification (GTDB taxonomy): domain Bacteria; phylum Pseudomonadota; class Alphaproteobacteria; order Rhodobacterales; family Rhodobacteraceae; genus Fuscibacter. The sequence continues at coordinate 299,916 of NZ_JABUHN010000004.1, read as the reverse complement.
GTTCTGGGCGATGCCGATATAATCGACGATCAGCCCTGCAGGCTTGTCACGGAACACCCGGTTCACCCGCGCGATGGCTTGCATCAGCCCGTGCCCGCGCATTGGCTTGTCGATGTACATGGTGTGCATCGAGGGGCTGTCGAAGCCGGTCAGCCACATGTCCCGCACAATCACCAGCTTGAGCGGGTCTTTTGGATCCTTCGCACGCTTGGCGAGCAGGTCACGCCGCGCCTTGCCGCCGATATGCGGCTGCCAGGCTTCCGGGTCCGAGGCAGAGCCGGTCATGACGATCTTCACCAGCCCGGCACCATCGTCGTCGGAATGCCAATCGGGGCGCAGCGCCACGATCTGGTTATAGAGGTCGACGCAGATGCGGCGGCTCATGCAGACCACCATCGCCTTGCCATCCATCGCCTGCACCCGCGCCTCAAAATGGGCGACGAGGTCTTCGGCAACCATTTGCAGTCGCTTCTCGGCTCCGACCAGCGCCTCGACGGTGGACCACTTGCGCTTAAGCCGTTCCTGTTCGCTGACCGCCTCGTCCTCGGTCAGTTCCTCGATTTCGGCGTCGACCTTGGGTTTTTCGGCGTCAGGCAGCTCGATACGCGCCAACCGGCTTTCATAGTAGATCGGCACCGTCGCCCCATCCTCGACAGCGCGGCTGATGTCGTAGACGTCGATGTAGTGGCCGAACACGGCTGGCGTGTTTACATCGTCCTGCTCAATCGGCGTGCCGGTGAAGCCGATGAAAGACGCGTTGGGCAGCGCATCGCGCAGATGCTTTGCGAAGCCATAGGCGATCTCGCCGGTCTTCTCGATCCGGGCCTTGAACCCGTATTGGCTGCGGTGGGCTTCGTCTGCGATCACCACCACGTTCCGCCGATCCGTCAGCAGCGGATAGGCCTCGCCCTTCTCCGGCGCGAATTTCTGAATTGTGGTGAACACCACACCGCCCGAGGCGCGCGACAGCGCCTTTTGAAGATCCTCTCGGCAGTCGGCCTGAACCGGCGTCTGGCGGATCAGGTCGCGGCACATCGAGAACGTGCCGAAGAGCTGGTCGTCCAGGTCGTTGCGGTCGGTGATGACGACAATGGTCGGATTTTCCATTGCCGGTTCGCGCACCAGCTGCCCGGCATAGAAGGCCATCAGCAGGCTCTTGCCCGACCCCTGCGTATGCCAGATCACCCCAACCTTGCGGTCGCCCCCAGAACGGCTGGCGTCCACCGTGCTGGCCACGGCCCGTTTTACGGCGTGGAACTGATGATAGCCCGCGATGATCTTGGCGATGCCGCCCGCCGCGTCGCCGAACACCGTGAAGTCCTGCATCAGCGACAAGAGGCGCGGCCGCGCGAAGACCCCGTCGATCAGCACCGACATTTCCGGCGCGCCCTTGGGCGCCACATCGGCGCCATCGGTCGTGCGCCACGGCATGAAGCGTTCCAGATCGGCGGTCAGCGAGCCGATGCGCGCATTCACCCCGTCGGTCGTGACCAGCACGGCATTGGCGCGGAACAGCGACGGGATCTGCGCCTTGTAGGTCTGCAACTGGTTGAACGCCGCGCCGAGGGTCGCATTCTCCGCCCCCGGCTTCTTCACCTCGATCACGCCAACCGGCAGGCCGTTCAGGAACACAACCACATCCGGACGCCGGTTGTTGCCGTTCTCGATCACCGTGAACTGCGCGATGGCCAGCCAGTCGTTCTGCCGGTCGTCCGGGTCCACCAGCCGCACAGAATCGCCGCGGATCGAGCCATCCTCGGCCCGGTATTCCACCGGCACGCCTTCGACCATGAACCGATGCAGACGGCGGTTCTCCTCGATCAGCGAGGGGCGGTCCGAGGCCACCACCCGCCGCAAGGCATCGTCGCGGGCATCCTCGGGGATTTGCGGGTTCAGCCGGGCCATCGCCGCGCGCAGCCGGGCGGCAAGCAGGGTGTCGGAATAGGCCCCGCGCTCGGGCGCGCTGCCGTCGGGGCCTGACACCCTGTCGTTCAGGCAGGCATAGCCCAGCCGCCCGAGGTGATCGAGCAGGATGCCTTCAACTGCTGCTTCGGTCAGGGTGGGCATGCGCAGCCCTTACCGGAAGAACCGCTGCAACAGGTCCGCCTCCTGATCGGTGATCCGGGCAACCTTGTTGTGGGCCTGCCGATAGAGCTTGCGGGCCAGGCCGACGATTGGTGTGTCCTGCGCGCTGTCCCGATGCGGCGCGATCTCGTTGAGTCCGAAGTTGCCGGAATTGACGCGCTGATCGACGCGGACGGTGACCACCGGCTTTGGACCGTCAGGGTCAATCGCCGTGACGGTTCCCTTGCCCCACAAGCCGACGCCGCCCTGCGTTTCGGATGACCACAGGAAAACCCCCGAGCCAACGCGAATGTCCTGTCCGCCGTACATCGGGCGTTCCTCGATGCGGACATGCGCATCGGCTGGCGAAGCGATCGGAGCGGTCTTGGCGATGAATGGCATGGGCAGTCTCCCTGTTTCAGATCGTGGTTTCGAGCAGACGCTCGGCCTCGGCCACCCGCACCTCCCCCGACATCAGACGCGGCAGCAGGAGGTCGCGGGTCTGGGCGAGGGTGCGGGATGCCAGTTCGTTGCCGACAATGCGGGCGATTAGCGGGGCTACGACTTCGCCCAACCGCGCGATCACATGGTCTGGGGGGCAAATTGTCTTAGCAGCCTTCAGATGCCCTCTCTGAATATGCCCCATCGTCGTTGCCTTTGAAGCCGCAATGACCTGAAAGTCATCCAGATGATGCTGCACCCATTCGCTGTAGAACCACGCCGGGTAGCGGTCAGAGGTGACCTTGAACAGGTGCTGGTTCAATGCCCCTTCGCCCCCTGTCCAGAACTTCGCAAGCAGACTGCCTGACCACGAAAACAGGAAGTCGCGATCTTGCACGACATACTGCGGCGGCACCTTGCGCGAGGCCCGGTTCGAATTGGCAGTAACACCGTTCCGCAACTCGGCAATCTTGATGACCGCAAGGCTATCGGTATCGCTTTCGGCGGGGAACTTCTGCAAGGCAAGGCCGTTCAGGAAATCGGCGATCTGGTCGAGCGGCTTCTCCGCCCACCCCTCCGGCTTGCCGTCGTCGTCCAGACGGGCAGGGAAGAGGGGCCAGAGGTCGGGGGAGAGGTAGGGGGCGCGGGCTTCCATCTTGGCGCGGGTGGGGCCGAAATCGACGAACCAGTCGCGGAACAGCGCCCGCGCCATGGCCTCCAGCGTGGCGTTCATCTTCCGGTTCAACTCGATCTTGTCATCCAGCGCCCCGAGGGTGGCCGCGATTGCGCGTTGTTCCAACGGTGTCGGCGCGGTGACAGGAATGCTCGATAGGATTTGCTGATTCAGCAGGGGTTGACCAGATCCAGCACGCAAATTGTTCAGCCCTAAGGTGCCTAGCAGGAAGAAGATATAGCGAGGATCGTTGTCGTTTTTGGTAACCGCCTTGATAGCGTTGTCCGTTACCCAACAGTCCGTTTTCGCAAGATAGATCGAACCGCAGTATGTACCGACCCTACCGACAACAATTGTTCCCGCGGCTGCATTTTTTTTATCACTCGCGCCAATAATTCCGTTTGACCCATACACAGGAAAAGGAAGGCCTGCCTCTCGGTCAGGGCTGGACCTCCCATTTGAAAAAGAAAGCAATTCTCAAAGTTTGGTTTGCTGCCACCCGCCGCTCACAACCCAACCCCCGCTAGCCGCGCCCGGATCGTCGCCGTCAGCGCCTCGGCCTCGGCGAACTGCGCCTCCAGTTGCTCCTGCAAAGCTGCGAAACGCTCGGTAAAGGGCGTCTCGTCCTCCTCCGCCGCCTCGGCCCCCACATAGCGGCCGGGGGTCAGGACGTGGCCGTGGGACCGGATTTCCTCAAGGTTCGCCGACTTGCAGAAGCCCGGCAGGTCGGCATAGCCCTCGCCCAGACGCCAGGCGTGGTAGGTGTCCGCGATCCGGGCGATGTCGGCATCGGAGAACTCTTTCCGGGTGCGGTCCACCATGAAGCCCAGCTTGCGGGCGTCGATGAACAGCACCTCGCCGCGCCGGTCGCGCAGTTTGCGGTCGCGCGCGATGCCGTTCGACTTGTCCTTCGCCAGAAACCACAGGCAGGCCGGGATCTGGGTCGAATAGAACAGCTGCCCCGGCAGGGCGATCATGCAATCCACCACTTCGCCCTCGATCATCGCGCGGCGCATCTCGCCCTCGCCCGACTGGGTCGAGGACATGGAGCCATTGGCCAGCACCACCCCCGCCGTGCCGGTGGGCGACAGGTGGTGCAGGATGTGCTGAAGCCAGGCGAAGTTGGCGTTGCCCGTAGGGGGGATGCCGTAGCGCCAGCGCGCATCCTCGCGCAGCCGCTCACCGCCCCAATCCGAGATGTTGAAGGGCGGGTTGGCCAGGATCACATCGGCGCGCAGGTCGGGCAGTTCGTTATTGTGGAAGGTGCCTTCCGAGTTCCATTTGATGTCGGCGTCAATGCCGCGCACGGCCAGGTTCATCTTGCATAGCCGCCAAGTGGTGTAGTTACTCTCCTGCCCATAGATGGCGATGTCGCCCAGACGGCCGCCATGCGCCTCGACGAACTTTTCCGACTGCACGAACATGCCGCCCGAGCCGCAGCAGGGGTCATAGACGCGGCCTTTGTAGGGCTCCAGCATCTCGACCATCGTGCGGACGACCGAGCGGGGGGTGTAGAACTCGCCCCCGCGCTTGCCTTCGCTGCCTGCGAACTGGCCGAGGAAGTATTCGTAGACCCGGCCCAGCAGGTCGCGCGCCTTGTCCTTGCCCTCACCCAGCGCGATGCCCGAGATCAGGTCGATCAGCTCGCCCAGCATGACGGCGTTCAGGGCAGGACGGCCATAGTCCTTGGGCAGGACGCCCTTGAGCGATGGGTTGACCTTCTCGATGGCGATCATCGCCTCGTCGATCAGGCGGCCGATGGTCGGCTGTTTGGCGCTGGCCTGCAAATGCGACCAGCGCGCCTCGGGCGGCACCCAGAAGATGTTGTCGGCAAGGTACGCGTCGGGGTCTTCCGCATCCTCGGGGTATTCCGCCAAAAGTTCGGCGTGCTTGGCCTCGAACCCGTCCGAGATATGCTTGAGGAAGATCAGGCCAAGGGCGACATGCTTGTAATCCGACGGCTCCATGTTGCCGCGCAACTTGTCGGCGGTCTTGAAGAGCGAGGCTTCAAGCCCAAGATCGGGGGCGTTGTCGGTTGAACCCATAGTGCCATCTCGTTGCAGATCAATTCTGCTCGGAGGGTATGGCAGTCAGGCGGCAGAAGCCAGCATTGTCCTGCGGAATGTCCGAGCTGCGCGCGGTGCGAGGGGCAGGCGCTCGGATGGCGGGCGGTGCGGGTTGCAGCGAGACTCCGAAGGTGGATCAAAGGGTGGACAGCAGTCAGTGGCGGCTGATCATCCATTTGAATTTAATACATTTTCGAAGATTAAATGGTGCTGCAAGAGAGGATTGAACTCTCGACCTCTCCCTTACCAAGGGAGTGCTCTACCACTGAGCTACTGCAGCGCCGGTTGCTTGCGGCGGGTTCGCCGTTTGCGTGGCGGGTGATTAGACGCATTCCTTGCGGGGTGCAAGAGCAAAACCGCCGCCGCTCTGGACGCTTTTTCGCGGCTGCGGTAAGAGGGGCGCCATGCAGGACAAGACCGGCCCTTCCCAAGCCAAGACCCCCAAACCGGCCAGCGCTGCCGAGACGCGCGAGGCGCGGCTGAAGGCGGCGCTCAAGGCCAATATGGGGCGGCGCAAGGCGCAGGCCCGCGCCCGCAACGACAGTGCCGACGGCGACAACGACAACGATAAAGGCGAGTGAGCAGATGGATTCGATTCTGGTAAAGGGCAACGGCGCGCTGAACGGGCAAATCCCGATTGCGGGGGCGAAGAATGCTTGCCTCACGCTGATGCCGGCCACGCTGCTGAGTGAAGAGCCGCTGACGCTGACCAATGCGCCGCGTCTGTCGGATATCCGCACCATGACGCAGCTTTTGCAAAGTCTGGGGGTGGAGGTCAGCCCGTTGCAGGCGGGCAAGGTCATCACCATGTCCAGCCATGCCGAGATCAACCCGCTGGCCGATTATGAGATCGTGCGCAAGATGCGGGCCTCGAATCTGGTGCTGGGCCCACTTCTGGCGCGGCTGGGCCATGCGGTGGTCTCGCTGCCGGGGGGCTGCGCCATCGGTGCCCGTCCGATGGATATTCACATCGACGCGCTGACGGCGCTGGGCGCCGAGATTGACCTGCGCGACGGCTATCTGCACGCCGTGGCGCGGGGCGGGCTCAAGGGTGCGGTGCATGAGATGCGCCTTGCAAGTGTCGGTGCCACCGAGAATTTCGTGATGGCTGCGACGCTGGCCAAGGGCAATTCGGTTCTGAAAAACGCCGCGCGCGAGCCGGAGATCGTCGATCTGGTGGCCTGCCTGCGCAAGATGGGCGCGCAGATCGAGGGCGAGGGCACCAGCACCATCACCATTCAGGGCGTGGACCGGCTGCATGGCGCCACCCATCCGGTGGTGACCGACCGGATCGAACTGGGCACTTATATGCTGGCCCCGGCGATCTGCGGCGGCGAGGTGGAATTGCTGGGCGGGCGGCTGCATCTGGTCGGCGCCTTTGCCGAAAAGCTGGATGAAGCGGGCGTTGCGGTGGTGGAAACCGAGCGCGGGCTGAAGGTCAGCCGCAAGAATGGCCGGGTGCAGGCGGTCAATGTCACGACCGAACCCTTCCCGGGCTTTCCCACCGACCTTCAGGCGCAGATGATGGCGCTTCTCTGCACCGCCAACGGGGTTTCGGTGCTGGAGGAAAAGATCTTCGAGAACCGCTTCATGCACGCGCCGGAACTCATCCGCATGGGCGCCCGGATTGATGTCCATGGCGGCACCGCCACCGTGACCGGGGTGGAGAAGCTGAAAGGGGCGCGGGTGATGGCGACCGACCTGCGCGCCTCGGTCAGCCTGATTCTGGCGGCGCTGGCGGCCGAGGGCGAAACCGTGGTCAGCCGGGTCTATCACCTTGACCGCGGCTATGAGCGGGTCGAGGAAAAGCTGTCGGCCTGCGGCGCCCTGATCGAACGGATTTCGGCATGAGCGACGCGCGGTTCGAGGATGGTGACGAGGCGCCGCTGCGGCTGATCGCGCGCGACGGCGCCGGTCTGGCCGTGCTGGCCGCGCTGGTGCAGGATGCCGTGCTGCCGGCCAGCGAGATGACTTTTTCCCGCCCGCGCCGCCGCTTCGCCCTGATGCTGAACCGTTTCCGCTGGGAGGATGAGGCGGCAGGCCAATCTGCCCGCCGCCCCTATGAGCGGGTGAAATCCCTGCTGGTGGTGGATGAGGTTCTGGCCGTCCGCACGCAAGGCATCGGGCGCGATGCCGATACGGTGCTGTCGCTTTTGGACATTGCCTTTGACGGGCCGCAGGACGGGGCAGGGCGGCTGACCCTGACCTTTGCCGGCGATGGCGCGCTGGAACTGGCGGTCGAGGCGCTGGAGGTGACATTGCGCGATGTGAGCCAGCCCTATGTCGCCCCTTCGGGCAAGGCGCCATCGCACGAGTGACTTGACCGGGGCAGCCTTCCGGCCTTCCATAAGGCGGGCAACAGGAAGGGATATGCCATGGCGACCCCCAAGAACACCATCTGCCTGTGGTATGAGAGCGGGGCCGAGGATGCGGCCCGTTTCTATGCCGAAACGTTCCCCGACAGCGCGGTGACAGGGGTGTTCCACGCCCCGACCGATTTTCCCTCGGGCAAGGCGGGCGATGTGCTGACGGTGACCTTTACCGTCGCGGGCGTCCCCTGCATGGGGTTGAACGGCGGCCCGACCTTTGCCCAGAGCGAGGCGTTTTCTTTCCAGATCGCCACCGAGGATCAGGCCGAAACCGACCGCTACTGGAATGCCATCGTGGGCAATGGCGGGCAGGAGAGCGCCTGCGGTTGGTGCAAAGACCGCTGGGGCCTGTCGTGGCAGATCACGCCGCGGGTGCTGACCGAGGCATTGGCGCAGGGCGGTGACGTGGCGCAGCGCGCCTTTGCGGCGATGATGCAGATGGGCAAGATCGACGTGGCCGCAATCGAGGCGGCGGTTCGCGGCTGAATGCCGCGCATCATTTCCCGCGACAAGGCCGCCGCTTTGCGCCATGCTGGTGCCATGGCCCGGGCCCTTGGCGGCACCGATTTTGCCGCCCCCGCCCGGACCCCGGTCTGGCGAGAGGAGGCTCAACATGGCCCGGAATCCCGAAAGCACCCCATCCAGCCGCTGCGCGGCCCTTGTGGGGCCGCAAGGCAGCGGCAAGACAACGCTGTTTGAAGACCTGCTCTTTGCCGCAGGCGCCATCCCCCGGCGCGGCACTGCGCGCGAGGGAAACACGGTGGGCGACAATGCGCCCGAAGCGCGGGCGCGTGCCATGTCCACCGAAAGCACGCTGGCCAGTTTCACCTATCTGGACGAAGGCTGGAGCCTGATCGACTGCCCCGGCTCGGTCGAACTGGCGCAAGAGGCGCAGGCGGCCATGGTGGTTGCCGATATCGTGGTGGTGGTCACGGAACCCAGCCCCGAGCGTGCGGTTTCGGTTTCGGCGATCCTGAAATTCCTCGATGACCGGGCGATCCCGCATCTGCTTTACATCAACAAGATGGATCAGCCCGAAGCCTCGGTCCGCGCGACGTTCCATGCGCTGCAGGCGGTGTCGGCGCGTCCGCTTGTCCTGCGGGAAATCCCGATGCGCGACGCGGGCGGCAAGATCACCGGCCATGTCGATCTGGTCAGCGAACGGGCGTGGAAATGGAACCCGCACAAACCCTCGGACCTGATTGCCCTGCCCGATGGCCTGCGCGGCGATGAGGCGGCGGCGCGCGGCACCCTGCTGGAGACTTTGGCCGATTTCGATGACGGGCTGATGGCAGAGCTTCTGGAGGATGTGGTGCCGCCGACCGGCGAGGTTTACGACAATCTGGTGCGCGATCTGGCCGCCGATCTGATCGTGCCTGTGTTCTTCGGTTCGGCCGAGAATGAAAACGGCATCATCCGCCTGCTCAAGGTGCTGCGGCACGAGGCGCCGGCACCCGAGGCGACCGCGGCCCGGCTGGGCTTGCCTGCGGATGGGCCGCTGGTGCAGGTGTTCCGCACGCAATGGGCCGGGCAATCGGGCAAGCTTTCCCATGCGCGGGTTTGGCGCGGGCCGCTGCGCGACGGGGCCACGCTGGGCCGCGACCGGGTTGGCGGCATTCATGCCCTGATGGGGCGGCGCAGCACCGCCCGGCCGCAGGCGCAAACCGGCGAAGTGGTGGCCCTGTCGCGTCTGGCCGAGGCGCGGACCGGCGACCTGCTGACCAGCGCGGGCAAGCTGGCCGCCGACTGGCCCGCCCCGCCGCCCGCCGTCTATGCCCTTGCCATCCGGGCCGAGCGGCAGGCCGATGAGGTGAAACTCGCCTCCGCCCTGCAACGGATTGCCGAGGAAGACCCTTCGGTCATCGCAGCCCATAATGCCGAAACCGGCGAGATGATCCTGTCAGGGCAGGGCGAGACGCAGTTGCAACTGGTGCTGGCCCGGCTGAAATCCGATTACGGGCTGGCGGTGGCACGGGCGCAACCGGCGCTGCCCTATCGTGAGACGATCACCAAACCCGCCACCATCCACGCCCGGCATAAAAAGCAATCCGGCGGCCACGGCGAATTTGCCGACGTTCATCTGGATATCCGCCCGCAGCCGCGCGGCGCCGGTTTCGCCTTTGACGACCGGATCACCGGCGGCGTGGTGCCCAAGCAATATATCCCGGCGGTGCAAAAGGGGGTGGAGGGCTTTCTTGCCAAGGGGCCGCTGGGCTATCCGATGGTCGATGTCGCGGTGACGCTGACCGATGGCAGCTTTCACCCGGTGGACAGTTCCGACATGGCCTTCCAGAAGGCGGGTGCCAAAGCGCTGGCCGAGGCGATGCCCGCCTGCGGCCCGGTCCTGCTTGAGCCGGTGTTGCAGGTGGCGCTGGCCGTGCCGTCCGAGTTCACGCCGCGCGTACAGCGCATCGTCACCGGGCGGCGCGGGCAACTCCTTGGCTTTGACGCCCGCGCCGGATGGCCCGGCTGGGACGAGGTGCAGGCCCTGATCCCGCAGGCCGAAACGCAGGATCTGATCACCGAACTGCGGGCGGCTTCGCTGGGGGTGGGCAGCTATACCGCAGGCTTCGCCCATTTGCAGGATTGCACCGGGCGCGAGGCGGAAAAGGCGCTGGCGCGGGTTTAACCCGCCACGGCAGGATGGTGCGTGGTTTTCGGCGGCTTGGGCCAGTAGGTCCGGGCCGCCGCCAGCGCGAATTGCAGCGCAAGGCCGCCGCCGATCATCAGGCTGTCCAGCAGGATATTCTGCCCCGTCGTGTTCTTGATCGCCTGCAACGCAAGGCACAGCACCGAGCCGAGCGCAAAAACCGGCAGCGCCTGACGGCCGAGCAGGGCAAAGGGCGCCGCCGCCCGGCTGCCGCAGGCCGCCCGCACCGCCGGGAAGGCCGACAGCACATAGGCCAGTGCCAGAATGTGCAACAGCCGCGGCGCGGTGACAAAGGTCTTGTCGAACGAGGTCAGGTTCCACGGCATCCCGGCATCCGCGGCCAGCCAGAGGCCATAGCCCACCGCCCCGGCCAAGGGCTTGACCCAGACCATCACGCAGGCGAAGGCCAGAAAGGCGATGCAGGTCCAGACCAGCCAGCGCCAGACCGGCACCAGCCGCTTGCCGCCCCTGATCCCGACCCCGGTCACCAGCCCGATCACGAAGATCAACTGCCAAGTCAGCGGGTTGAAGAACCAGCCCCCCGGGATTGGCATATTCGGCAGGTTCCAGCGGAACACCCCGGCAAAGAACCACAAGAGGACCGATCCGGCCAGAAGCTCTGCCGGGCGCCGCCATGCCAGCCACAGCACCGGCGGCGAGACCAGAAGCAGCACCAGATAGAGCGGCAGGATATTCAGATAGCCCAGCTGATGCGTCAGCAGCGGAATGCCGACGAAGGTCTTCACCGGCTGGGTGAAAAGGTATTTCATCAGGTTCTGAGTCAGCGGCGCCGGATCGCCCAGCCAGAGCGTGACCGCCGCCACCGCGCCAAGGCCCGCGGCGGTGGTCACCAGATGCACCATGTAGAGCGTCCAGACCCGCCGCCAGACCCGCGCCAGCCCGGTCCAGATCCGGCCGGGCAGGTTGAAATCCATGCTGTAGGCCAGCCCGGCGGCAATGCCCGACATCAGCACAAACCCCTCTGCCGCATCGGAAAAACCGAAATTGCGCGAGGTCAGGTTCTCATAGATGTTGCCCGGCACATGGTTGATGAAGATCATCACCAGACAAAGGCCGCGAAACACGTCCAGCCGCGGATCGCGGATCGAGGGCGCCCTTGCGGGCAGGGTCGTCTCAGGCATGGGTCACCGCCGGGCCGGGCATGTCCCGGTCTTGAACCGGGGTCTCCATGCCCTGCCAGCGCGACAGGATCAAGTCCTGCAATGCCATGACCGGCGCGGGTTGCCATTCGGTGGGCGTCAGGAAAACGCCCGGGCGGCTTGCCCGCGACGACCATGCGATGATCAGCGGCGCCGCCAGCATCGGCAGCGTCACCGGCAAGAGCCAGGGCACCAGCACCGGCGACAGCCATTGCGTCGCGGCAATCGTCAGCGCGCCCGTGGTCACGATCCAGTGGCTGGCCGCCCAGGCGTCGGACAGGCTCAGACTGCCGTCGCCGCGTGTCTGCGCCGGCCAGCCGCCATCGGCCCCGCGCAGCACCTGACTGACCGAGCGGGTCTGATACATCAGAAAAATCGGCGCGATCAGCGAGGAAAAGACCAGTTCCGCCAGAACCGAGGCCAGCGCCCGCAGCCCTCCGCCGAACCCCGCCACCCGGCCCCGCAGCGCGGCATCCAGCAGGATCAGCAGTTTCGGCACGAACAAGAGCCCGAACACCCCCACCGCCAGCCCCAGCGCCTTGGACGCCTGACTGACCGGCAGAACGGGGAAGGGCCAGAACTCGACCGGAAAGTAATCCGGCGGCGGCGCGAACAGCGGCGCCGCGATCGAGGCCAGAATGAAGCCCAGCCAGAACACCGGCGCGATATAGGCCAGAATGCCTTGCAGGAAGACGAACCGGCTCCACGGTTTCAGCCCCGGCGCCGCCAGCAGCCGCGAATGCTGCAGGTTGCCCTGACACCAGCGGCGGTCGCGCTTGGCATGATCCACGATATTGCCCGGCGCCTCTTCATAGCTGCCCGCGATGTCGTCATCGACCCGCACCTGCCAGCCCGCCCGTGCCAGAAGCGCCGCCTCGACATAATCATGGCTCAGGATATGGCCGCCGAACGGTGGCTTGCCTGCCAGTTCCGGCATCCCGCAGCTTTCGGCAAAGGCGCGGGTGCGCACGATGGCATTGTGCCCCCAGAACGGCCCGGTGTGGCCCTGCATCATCGCAAGGCCCCGCGCGAAGATCGGGGAATAGAAGGTGCCCGCGAATTGCATCGCCCGGCCAAAGCGCGACTGCGCGCGGATGATCACCGGCAAGGTCTGCAAGAGGCCAAGCCCCGGCGCCGCCTGCATCCGCCGCACCATTTCCACGAGGGTTTCGCCCTCGATCAGGCTGTCGGCGTCAAGGATGACCGAAAATTCATAGGCCGCCCCCGAACGCTTGATGAAATCCTCGATGTTGCCGGCCTTGCGGCCCTTGTTCGACAGGCGGCGGCGGTAGAAAATCCGCCCCTCGCCGCCGGTTTCCTCCAAGAGGCGCAGGAACCAATGCCGCTCACGCGCGGCAATCGCCTCGTCCCGGGTGTCCGAGAGAATGGCGAAATGGAACTGCGCCGCTTGTCCCGCCGCCTTGAGCGAGGCATCCATCGCCGCAATCCGGGCAAAGGTGGCCACAGGGTCTTCGTTATAGACCGGCACCAGAATGGCGGTGACGCCCCGCAACGACCCGGTATCGCGCGGCACCGCAGGCGGCCGTGTCGTCAGCCCCGCCAGCGCCTGCACCGCGCCCCATGCCAGCCAGAAGGTCGAGGCAAAGATCAGCGCCGAGCGCACGATATCCATGGCGTCCATGCCATCGGCAGCGCCGAATTGCAGGAAAAGCAGAAAGCCGCCCCAAGCGGCGGCCAGACTCAGGGCAAGTGTGACGGTCCGGGTCAGCAGCACCCGAACCTCCGGCTGCGTCCCGCCGGAGGGCGGCGCGGGCATGGCTTAATGCCCGGCCTTCGGCGCCTGCGCGCCCAGCCGCAGAAGGCTGGCGAAAAAGCCGGGCGTTGCCCGCTCGATCACCTGCAACGGCATGGCCAGCGGCGCTTCGGGCAGGGCGCCCAGACGGGCCACAAGGGCATCCAGATCATGGCTGTGACGGTCCGAACGGTCGGTCATTTGGCGTTGATCCACTGATAAAGCCAGGTTTCGGTCAATTTGCGGTCATAGCCCGCGACATGGGCCCCCATCTCGACGATGGCGCCATTGGCGGCCTGCGCCTCGATCACCAGCCGCCAGATGTCGGTGCTGTCGATCTTTTGCAGCGTGGTGCCCAGCAACTCGCCGCCGGTCAGGGTGACCTTGGGTTCCACCGTCGCCTTGGGGTCCAGCGCGGCCAGCATCCCGCCCTTGAAGTCGATCACGAATTTGCGGGTTCCGGTGACGGTTTCCGCCCCCGAAAAGCCGCCATGGCCCGAACGGGTTTCATGGACATAGGCCAAGGGTTCGGCATCGTCATGCGGCAGGTCGCCCCAGGACAGCCGATAGGCGAATTCGCGTGCGTCGCCGGCCTTGGCCGGGGCCTCGGGCACCCAATAGGCGACGATGTTGTCATTGCCCTCAAGGTCGGACGGAATCTCGACCAGACGGACATTGCCCTTGCCCCAGTCGCCCAGCGGCTTGACGTTGAGCGAAGGGCGGCGTTCGTAATGCGCCCCGGTGTCCTGATAGTTCTGGAAGTCGCGGTCGCGCTGATACAGGCCGAACGAGTCCGGTGCGGTTTCGGCAAAATAGCTGCCGGTCAGTTGCGGCGGGTTGTTCAGCGGCCGCCAGATCACATCGCCGCCCGCGCGCACGATGCGCAGACCTTCGCTGTCATGCACGTTCGGGCGGTAATCGTCGAACTCGGCCCGGTTCTTTTCCGAGAAGAGGAACATCGAGGTCAGCGGTGCCACGCCCAGCTCTGCCACATCCTGCCGGAAGTAAAGCCGCGCGGTGACATCCATCGTGGTCGCTTCGCCGGGGGTGATGACGAAACGGTAGGCGCCGGTGACCGACGGCCCTTCCAGCGTGGCGTAAACGGTGACCGAGGTGCTGCCGACCGGCCCGCGCTCGGTATAGAACCGCGAGAAGCGCGGGAATTCCTCGCCCTGGGCCGTGGCGGTGTTCAGCGCAAGGCCCCGCGCCGACAGCCCATAGGCCGAATTGCGGCCAAGCGCCCGGAAATAGCTGGCGCCGACAAAGGCCACCAGCTCGTCGAACTTGTCCAGCCGGTTCAGCGGCGTGTTCAGCCGGATGCCCGCCACGCCGGGCAGGCTGCCATGTTCGGGCACCTTCTTGGCCAGATCGCCGAGATATTCGAAATCATCGGTGGTAAAGCGCATTTCGGTGGCCATGCCCTCGGCCACTTCGAAAATCCGCACCGGCTCGGGGAAAAGCCAGCCCATGTGGAAGGCCGCCAGACGGAACTGGCTGCCGGCGTCGTTCCAGCGGGTATGGTCGTCGCGGAACTTGATCAGCCGGTAGTCGTCATAGTTCAGATCGCCAAGGAAGCCTTCGGGCGCCGGGGCGGTGGTGTGGGGCTGGGCGGCCAGCCGGCGCATCTCTTCGGCCAGACCGTCAAAGCTGAATTGCTGCGCTGCCGCATCGGCGGGCGTGGCGGCGGGCGCTGCCGCCGGATCGGCGGTCTGGGCCCAGACCGGACGCAGCGGCGCGATCAGCGACAGGGCCGCGGCTGCACCAAGCAGGCGGCGGCGTGAAGGAGAGGCGGGGCTGGACGAGGATTTCGGCATGAAGGTCTGTAACCCAAAGGTTTTCCACGTCAGGATATGACGCATTTCGCGCCGCATATAGGTCAGACAAGAGGACAACCGCAAGGACGGTTCAAGCGCCCGTGATGCCGCAGGCGCAAAATTGCCGCATGTGCAGCATCCGCCTGCCCGAACTTCCGGCACAGCCGGTTTTAGGCCGGGTCGGCGGTGCCTGCCACCCCGCCGTTTTGCCTTTCCAGTCGGCCACCGCGCGAATCTGCAAACCACGGCGCGCCGGCCGCCTCACGTCGCCGGCCGGCCCCTTCATCTTGGCCCAAATATCCTCGGGGGGAGGCGCGCCTGCGCGCCGTCGGGGGGCAGACAGCCCCCCGCCCGGCCGGGCAGGGGCGGCGCGCCGGGTGGGCAGACGCCGGACAGAGCGGCCTTGCCCTTGCCCCGCCCGCCCGCCAGAGTGACGCCGAGGGGGACGGCCCCATGTCGCCGTCCAGAACATGCCGATGTCCAAGATCATCATAAGCTGCGCAATCACCGGCTCGATCCACACGCCTTCGATGTCGCCTTACCTGCCGGTGACGGGGGCCGAGATTGCGGCCAGCGCGCTGGGGGCGGCGGCGGCCGGTGCTGCCATCCTGCATCTGCACGCCCGCGACCCGGCGAACGGGCGGCCCTCTTCGGCGCTGGCGCATTGGATGGGGTTCCTGCCTGCCATCCGCGCCGGGTCTGATGCGGTGATCAACATGACCACCGGCGGCTCGGCGGTGATGACGCTGGACCAGCGGCTGGAGGCGCCCCTGGCCGTGGCGCCCGAGATGTGCAGCCTGAACATGGGCAGCATGAATTTCGCGCTTTACCCGATGCTGGGCAAGGATCGGGTCTGGAAATACGATTGGGAAGAGCCCTTTCTGCGCAACTCGGACGATCTGGTGTTCAAGAACACCCCGCGCGACATCGAAGGCGTGCTGCGCCTGATGGGGGCCGAGCGTGGCGCGCGGTTCGAGTTCGAATGCTATGACCTCAGCCACCTCTACATGCTGGCGCATTTCCGGGACCGGGGGCTGATTGTGGGGCCGATCTTCGTGCAGTTCGTGATGGGGGTCTTGGGCGGCGTGGCGGCGGACCCGTCGCATCTGATGCATCTGAAGGAAACGGCGGACCGGCTCTTTGGCCGCGACTATGCTTTTTCCGTGCTGGCGGCGGGGCGGCAGCAGATGGCGCTGGCCGCGATGGCGGCAGGGATGGGCGGGCATGTGCGGGTGGGGCTGGAGGACAACCTCTATATCGCCAAGGGCCAGCTTGCCGTGTCGAATGCCGAGCAGGTCGCCAAGGTGCGCGCGCTGGTCGAGGGGCTGGGCCGTGTCGTGGCCACCCCCGCCGAGGCGCGGGCGATGCTGGCGCTGAAAGGTGCCGACCGGGTTGCGGGCTAAGACCCCGGCAGGGCTTGAACCCCGGCGGCTTGCTTGGCAGGTTCGGCGGGCGGCAGCGGTTTTTGCCGCGGGGAGACCGGGATGAGAGCCTTTCTTGACACGCGCCAGGCGGTGCATGATCCAAAGCATTTCATGGCCAATGGCCGTGTCCTGCCCAATCCCGAAGTGCCCGAACGGATCGCCCGGCTGCGCGCCGGGGCCGAGGCGGCGGGCTGTGTGGTCGAGGCGCCGCAGGACCATGGCATGGGGCCGATTGCGGCGCTGCATTCCGCCGAATACCTGACCTTCCTGCGCACCGCCCATGCCCGCTGGTCGCGGATCGAGGGCGCTTCGGATGAAATCGTGCCGAACATCCATCCCGCCAGCCGCAGCGACGGCTATCCCAAATCGGTGCTGGGGCAGGCGGGCTATCATCAGGCCGATACCTCTTGCCCGATTTCCGCAGGCACATGGGAGGCGGCCTATTGGTCGGCCCAGACCGCGCTTTCGGCGGCAAGGGTGATCAGTGAGGGCGCGCGGGCGGCCTATGCGCTCTGCCGCCCGCCGGGGCACCATGCCTTTGCCGATCTGGCGGGGGGCTTTTGCTTTCTCAACAATGCCGGCATCGCCGCCGAGGCCCTGCGCCTGCGCGGGCTGCGCCCGGCGATCCTTGATGTGGATGTGCATCACGGCAATGGCACGCAAGGCATTTTCTATGCCCGCAAGGATGTGCTGACGGTTTCGATCCATGCCGATCCGGCGCGGTTCTATCCCTTCTACTGGGGGCATGCGCATGAGCGGGGCGCGGGCGAGGGGCTGGGCTATAACCTGAACCTGCCGCTGCCGCGCGGCATTGGCGACGCCGACTATCTGGCGGCGCTGGAGCAGGGCTTGCAGGCGGTGGACAGTTTCGGCGCCGATGTGATCGTGGTGGCGCTGGGCCTCGACGCGCATGAGGATGACCCGTTTCAGGGTTTTCGGGTGACCACCCCCGGCTTTGCCCGCATCGCGGCGGCCATCGCGGCGCGCGGGCTGCCGGTTCTGGTGGTGCAGGAGGGCGGCTATCTGTCGCCCGCATTGGGCGGCAATCTGACCAGCTTCCTGTCGGGGCTGGCATAAGGACAGAAAGGAGACGGCAATGTTTCGCGCTTTGGTGCTGGAGAAGGACGCAGCGGGGCAGGCAAGCGCCAGCCTGCAGGAACTTGACGATGCGCGGCTGCCCGAGGGGGAGGTGACCGTCGCCGTCCGCTATTCCACGCTGAACTACAAGGACGGGCTGTGTCTGTCGCCCTCGGGTGGTGGGCTGGTGCGCAACTGGCCGCATGTGGCGGGCATCGACTTTGCCGGCGTGGTCG
This sequence comes from Tabrizicola fusiformis, assembly GCF_013328815.1. GTDB lineage: Bacteria > Pseudomonadota > Alphaproteobacteria > Rhodobacterales > Rhodobacteraceae > Fuscibacter. The sequence goes on along the minus strand of NZ_JABUHN010000004.1, from coordinate 282,189 downwards.
AAGACAGCCGCGACCCGCGTTACAAGCCGGGGGATGCCGTGGTGCTGACCGGCTGGCGCGTGGGCGAGGCGTTCTGGGGCGGCTATGCCACCAAGGCGCGGGTCAAGGCCGACTGGCTGGTGCCGCTGCCTGCGGGCCTTGGCCTGCGCCAGACCATGGCCATCGGCACGGCGGGCCTGACCGCGATGCTGGCGCTGATGGCGCTTGAGGCGCATGGCCTGACCCCTGACAAGGGCGAGGTGCTGGTGACTGGCGCGGCGGGCGGTGTCGGCTCGGTCGCGGTCAGTTTGCTGGCGGCGCGGGGGTATCGGGTGGCGGCGGTCACCGGGCGGCCGGAAACCGAAAGCTGGCTGCGCGATCTGGGCGCCACCCGCATCGTGCCGCGCGCCGATCTGGCCGAAACCGTCAAGCGCCCGCTTGAGGCGGAGGCATGGGCGGGCTGCATTGATGCCGTGGGCGGCGCCATGCTGGCGCGGGTGCTGGGGCAGATGCAGCACCGGGCCTCGGTCGCGGCGGTGGGCAATGCCGGGGGGCTGGCGGTGCCCGCCTCGATCATCCCGTTCCTGCTACGGGGGGTGAACCTTCTGGGCATCGACTCGGCCCAGTCGCCGTTTGAGGAACGCAGCCGGGCCTGGTCCCGGCTCGCGGCGGAACTGCCGCTGGACCGGCTGGAGGGCACGGTGCGCGAGGTGGGTCTGGCCGATGTGCCCGCGCTGGGCGCCGCGATCCTGAAAGGGGCCGTGCAGGGGCGGATTGTGGTGGATGTGACCCGCTGAACAGAGGCGCCCCGCGCCGGTTCATCGCCGTTGCGCCGCTGGCGGCCCAAGCGCCCCGCCCGGGCTTCAGCCCGGGCGGGGCGCTTTTTTGAATCGGTTTCGGGATTTGTCCAAGTAAAAGAATCGGGATTTACTTTCCAAAGTCTTTTTGTCATCTTTCCCGCAATGCCACGCCAGCCATCAGGCCAGCCGGACCCCAAAAGATGCCATGGAGGCCCCGATGCTCCCGCCTGATTTCGGCCCTTTCGCCCTGTCCCCTCGCAGCCTGTGGAGGGGGAAATGACCGCTCCTTTGCCCTCCTGGGCCTTTGAGGCCGATATGATCCCGGTGCATGACGCGCTGAAACTGACCGAAGGCGGGGTGCAGGCGCGCATCGTGCTGAACGGGCAGGTCTATGCTTTGCGCATCACCAAGGCTGGCAAGCTGATCCTGACCAAGTAACCCTTTCAAGGAAGACCTATGAAACGCCTCGCCTCTGCCCTGCTGGTTCTGCCCGGCCTTTCCGCCCCGGCCCTTGCCGCCGATCCTGCCGCCGTGCTGACCCATTACGCCGATCTGGCCGAGGCGACCTATGGCGACAGCCTGACCACGGCGCAGGCGCTGCAACAGGCGGTGGCAACGCTGGTGGCTGCGCCGTCCGAGGCGAACCTGTTGGCCGCCCGCAGCGCGTGGCTGGCGGCGCGGGTGCCCTATCAGCAATCCGAAGCCTTCCGCTTTGGCAATCCGGTGGTGGACGACTGGGAAGGCAAGGTGAACTCCTGGCCGCTGGACGAGGGGCTGATCGACTATGTGGCCGCCGGTCATGGCGAGAATGAAGAGAACGATCTGGCCACGCTGAACGTGATCGCCACGCCGATATTCACCCTTTCGGGGGTTGAGATTGACGCGACCACCATCACGCCCGAGCTGATTTCGGGCACTCTGCACGAAGCGGACGGGATCGAGGCGAACGTGGCCTCGGGTTATCACGCCATCGAATTCCTGCTCTGGGGGCAGGATCTGAACGGCACCGGACCGGGCGCCGGCGCGCGGCCCTGGACCGATTATGCCACGGGCGCCGATTGCACCAATGGCAATTGCGACCGCCGGGGCGCCTATCTGGTCGCGGCGACCGACCTGCTGGTCTCGGACCTTGACTATATGGTCGCGCAATGGACGGCGGGCGGCGCGGGCCGCGTCGCCGTCACGGCTGATCCCAAGGCGGGGCTGCTGGCCATCCTCACCGGCATGGGCAGCCTGTCTTACGGCGAACAGGCCGGAGAGCGGATGAAGCTGGGCCTGATGCTGAACGACCCGGAAGAGGAACATGACTGCTTCTCGGACAACACCCACAACAGCCATTATTATGACGGTCTGGGCATCCGCAACGTCTACACCGGCAGTTACACCCGGGTGGATGGCACGGTTCTGAGCGGGCCTTCGGTTTCGGAACTGGTGGCGGCGGCCGATCCGGCGGTGGACAGCCAGCTTCGCGGCGAGTTGGACGATACCGTGGGCAAGCTGGGGGCACTCAAGGCCGCGGCCGAAGGCGGGCTGGCCTATGACCAGATGCTGGCGGCCGGCAACAAAGAGGGTGAGGCGCTGATCATGGGCGCGGTGAACGCGCTGGTGACGCAGACGGCCTCGATCGAGCGGGCCGTGGCCGTGCTGGGCCTGTCGAAGATCGAGTTTGAAGGCTCCGACAGCCTCGACAACCCCGGCGCCGTCTTCCAGTAATCCCAAAGGGTCCGCCATGATCGTCTGCCATTGCCAGAGCATCTCGGATCATCAGATCCGCGCCGCCGTGGACTGGATGCGCGCGGCGGACCCCTCCACCATCATCACGCCCGGCAAGGTCTATCACGCCTTGGGCAAACGCGCCGATTGCGGCGGCTGTATGCCGCTCTTTCTTGACACCATGCGTCGATGTGACAGTTTCGGGGTAGCCACGGAGACCCCGGCAACGGGGCTTCCCAGCCAACCTGTCCCGGTCTTTGGTGCATCGAAAGGAAGGCAGCATGAAGGGCGACCCGAAGGTCATCGACTATCTCAACGCGGCGCTGCGGTCTGAACTGACCGCGGTCAGCCAGTATTGGCTGCATTTCCGGCTGCAAGAGGATTGGGGCTATGGCCATCTGGCCGCCAAATCCCGCGCCGAATCCATCGAGGAAATGGGCCATGCCGACCGGCTGATCGCCCGGATCATCTTTCTGGAAGGCCATCCCAACCTGCAAAAGCTGGACCCGCTGCGGATCGGCCAGACCCTGCGCGAGACGCTGGAATGCGACCTTGCCGGCGAACATGACGCCCGCACCCTCTATATCGAGGCGCGGCGCCATTGCGATGCGGTGGGCGATTTCGTCAGCCGGGCGCTATTTGACGCGCTGATCTCGGATGAGGAAGGCCATATCGACTTTCTCGAAACCCAGTTGGGCCTGTATGACCGGCTGGGTGAAGAGAAATATGGCATGTTGAACGCCAAGCCCGCCGATCAGGCGGAATAGCCGATGGGCGCCGAAGCCTCGGCCCTGATCGACGGGCGCATCGCCGAACTGGGCGACTGGCGCGGCGATGTGCTGGCGCGGATGCGGGGCCTGATCCATCAGGCCCTGCCGGGTGTGACCGAGGAATGGAAATGGCGCGGCGTGCCGGTCTGGGAACAGGACGGCATCCTTTGCACTGGTGAGACCTACAAGGCGGTGGTCAAGCTGACCTTTGCCCATGGCGCTGCGCTGGACGATCCGGCGGGCCTCTTCAACGCCAGCCTTGACGGCGGAACCCGCCGCGCCATCGACATCCGGCAGGGCGAGGCGGTTGACCCCGTGGCCTTTGTCGCGCTGATGCAGGCCGCCGCCGCTTTGAACGCCGCCAGTCTCGCCGGGCGCAAGGCACGCAAGACCTGAGATCCTCGGCCGCAGGCGCATTTTCCGATTGAAACAGTCAGAAAAGAGGTTCAGGTAGGCGGCAAAAGGAGTCCCTCCATGCTTCGCCCCCTTTGCCTCTTGGTATTGGCAGCCACGCCCGCCTTTTCGCAGGCACTGGATGACCGCCACCTGCCTGTGATCGCCCGCACACCCGAAGAGGTGGCCCGCATCGCTGCCGTCCTTGCCCCGCCCACCGATTTCAGCAAGGCCGAGCCGTTCGAGGCGAAATCCGGCGGTGCGGCGACGGTGCGGGCGCGCGATACGGCAGATGCCTTCAGCCTGTCTTCCGCCAATATGCCTTTTGAGCGGGAGATGGATTTCAAGCTGGGCAATGCCCTCTTCCGCAAGACCTGGGTGGCGGCGCCCTCATCGACCAAGGCGTCGGACGGGCTGGGGCCGCTTTACAACGCGCGGGGCTGTCAGGATTGCCACCTCAAGGACGGGCGCGGCCACCCGCCCGAGGGCGACAGCGACGACCGGGTGTCGATGTTCCTGCGCATTTCCGTGCCGGGCGGGCCGGACGCCGAGGGGATTGCCGAATGGCTTGCGACGCAGCCCGACCCGGTTTACGGCGGCCAGTTGCAGGATCTGGCCAACCCCGGCCATGCCGCCGAGGTGCGGATGGAGGTCAGCTATACCGAAGTGCCGGTGACGCTGGCCGATGGCACGGTGGTTTCGCTGCGCGCGCCGGCCTATGCCGTGTCGAACCCCGGCTACGGCCCGCTGGCGCCGGATGCCATGCTCTCGCCGCGCGTGGCGCCGCAGATGCCGGGGCTGGGCCTGCTTGAGGCGATCCCCGCGGCGGATCTTCTGGCCAAGGCTGACCCGGACGACGCCGATGGTGACGGGATTTCGGGCCGTGCCGCGATCGTGCCTTCGGTGGAGTTTGGCGTGCCGATGCTGGGCCGCTTTGGCCTGAAGGGCGGGGCGCCCACGGTGCGCGAACAATCGGCGGGGGCGTTTTCCGGCGACATGGGGCTTTCCACACCGCTGCACCCGTCCCCTGCGGGCGATTGCACGGCAGCGCAAGCCGCCTGCCAGAGCGCGCCTGCCGGGCAGGAGCCCGGGGTGCGCGATGGGCTTGAGGTGGACAAGGCCAGCCTTGACCTTGTGACCTTCTATTCCCGCAACCTTGGCGTGCCCGAGCGGCGGGGCGTGGATGCGCCACAGGCGCTGCGCGGCAAGGAAATCTTCTACACGCTGAACTGCACCGGCTGCCATACGCCGAAACATGTCACCAACCGGCTGGACGGCCAGCCCGAGCAAAGCTTTCAACTGATCTGGCCCTATACCGACCTTCTCTTGCATGACATGGGCGAAGGGCTGGCCGATCACCGCCCCGAAGGCCGCGCGACGGGAACGGAATGGAAGACGCCACCGCTCTGGGGCATCGGGTTGACGGGGCAGGTCTCGGGCCATACCACCTTTCTGCATGACGGTCGGGCGCGCAGCCTGCTTGAGGCGGTGCTGTGGCATGGCGGCGAGGCGCAGGCCCCCCGCGATGCCGTGGTGGCCCTGCCTGCCGAAGACCGCGCCGCGCTGATCGCCTTTCTGGAGAGCCTGTAGAATGCGTCGCCTTGCCCTTGCCCTGTGTCTGACCGCTGCCGCCGCCCCCGCATTCGCCGATTTCCCCGAGGCGGTGCGTGACCATATCCTGCCGGGCTATGCCGGATTTGCCGCGGCCACCGCCGCGCTGGATGCCGAAGCACAGGCCGATTGCAGCCCGCAGGGGCTGCGGCCCGCCTTTCAGGCGGCCTGGGATGCCTGGATGGCGGTGGCGCATCTGCGGCTGGGCCCGGTCGAGGATCATGGCAGGGTGCTGGCCATCGCCTTCTGGCCTGACCCCAAGGGGCTGGGCACAAAGGCGCAGATGGCGCTCTTGACGGGCGACCCCGCCGCGCTGACGCCCGAGCATTTCCCCGAACAATCGGTGGCCGCCCGGGGTCTGACCGGGCTTGAGCGGCTGCTTTACCCGGCAGAACCGCTGCCCGCCGATCCTTGCGCGCTGATCCGGGCGACCACCGCCGATCTGGCGCGGATGGCGGGCGAGATCGACGCAGCATGGCAGGGCGGTTACGCCGATGTGCTGCTGACCGCAGGCGAGCCGGGCAACACCACCTTCCTCAGCCGTCCCGAAGTGAGGCAGGCGCTGTTCACGCAATTGGCCGCCGGGCTGGAGTTTGTCGAGGACAGCCGCCTTGGCCGCCCGCTTGGCACCTTTGACAAGCCACGCCCGGAACGGGCCGAGGCCCGCGCCTCGGGCCGCAGTCTGCGCAATGTCACGCTGGGCTTGCAGGCGATGAAAGGGCTGGTTCAGGCCCTGACCCCCGATGCGCCGCAGACGGTGGCCGCCTTTGACCATGCCATCGCGCTGGCCGAAGCGATGGATGACCCGGCCTTTGCCGGGGTGGCCGAACCGCAATCGCGCCTCAAGGTCGAGATTCTGGCCGAAGCGGTGGATGAAATCCGCGTCGTGATCCTGAGTGAACTCGCGCCGGAACTGGATGTCGGCATCGGTTTCAACGCGGCGGATGGCGATTGAGATGGCAACCCGTCGCGCCTTTCTTGCCGGTCTTGCCGCCGCCAGCCTGCCGCGCCTGAGCTGGGCCGATGCCGGAAGCCCGGCCTATCTGGCCGCGGGCAAGGTGGGGGAAGCTTTCGTGCTGCACGGGCTGTCGGGCGCCGGGCAAAGCCTGTTCCAGATCGAGTTGCCCGCGCGTGGCCATGCCGCCGCCGCCCATCCCGACCGGCCCGAAGCGGTGGCTTTTGCCCGCCGCCCGGGCACCTATGCTTTGGTGCTGAACTGCGTCACCGGCCGGGTCACGGCCCGGCTGACCCCGCCCGAAGGCCGCCAGTTCAACGGCCACGGCGCCTTTTCGCCCGATGGCGCGCTGTTGATGACTTCCGAAGTGGTGGCCGAAGGGTCCGAGGGGCGGATCGGCCTTTGGGATGGCCGCAGCTATGCCCGGATCGGCGAATGGGCTTCGGGCGGGATCGGCCCGCATGAGGTGCGCCGCCTGCCCGACGGGCGGCTGGTGGTGGCCAATGGCGGCATCCAGACCGATCCGGGCGACCGGACCAAGCTGAACCTCGACACCATGCGCCCGAACCTGACGCTGCTGTCACCCGAAGGCGGGCTGCTGGATCAGGTCGAATTGCCTGCCGCGCTGCATCAGAACTCGATCCGGCATCTGGCGGTGCTGCAGGGTGTGGCCTTGCTGGGGCAGGGTGTGGCCTTTGCCATGCAATGGGAAGGCGACCCTGCGGAACCCGTGCCGCAACTGGGCCTCTGGACCCCGGGCCGCGCGCCGCAGCTTTGCCCGCCCGCCGAGGCGGATGCCTTTGCCATGCAGGGCTATGCCGGGTCGATCGCGGTCAGCGGCGGCATGATCGCGCTGACCTCGCCCAAGGGCGGGGTGGTGATGCTTTTTGACAGCACGGGCGCCCCGCTGGCCACCCATCGCCGCGCCGACCTCTGCGGCGTGGCGCCCGCACCGCAGGGCTTTGTCGCCACCGACGGGCAGGGGGCGGTCTGGTCCTGCGATGCGGCGGGGCTGGCGCCGCTGGGGCAGGGTGCGACCCTTTGGGACAATCACCTTCTGGCGCTGATCTAGCGCACAACCGGCGCGATTCATGCCGTCAGCGCCGCATTTCTGCGCCGCAGCATAAAGATATGCGTAAAATACAGGCATTCGGGCGCCGCGTTTCCGACGCATTCGGCGCCGTTTCCGACTCCTGTTGCCGCAAGGTTCGGCGCCCTGTCTGCTGACCAAGGCCCGGGGAATGCCGGACCAAGGAACAGGATGTGCGGTGGCGGACGGAGTTCGACGGCCACCACCACCGCACGGGTGCAACCGAAATTGCCGCCCTAATATGGGACATGCTTCCCGCAGATGGAAGCCCCGGGCGGCCCACAGGGGGATAGACCATGAAACTGACCCGACGTTTTCTGCTGACCAGCGCCGCTGCCGCCGCAGGCGCTGCCAGCCTGCCGCGCTTTGCCATGGCGCAGGCCGAGACCATCAAGGTGGGCATCCTGCATTCGCTCTCGGGCACGATGGCGATTTCGGAAACCACGCTGAAAGACACCATGCTGATGCTGATCGAACAGCAGAACGCCAAGGGCGGCGTTCTGGGCAAGATGCTTGAGCCGGTGGTGGTGGACCCGGCCTCGGACTGGCCGCTGTTCGCCGAAAAGGCGCGGGAACTGATCACCGTGAACAAGGTTTCGGTGATGTTCGGCTGCTGGACCTCGGTCAGCCGCAAGTCGGTGCTGCCGGTGATCGAAGAGCTGAACGGCCTCTTGTTCTACCCGGTGCAGTATGAGGGCGAAGAATCCTCCAAGAACGTGTTCTACACCGGCGCCGCGCCGAACCAGCAGGCGATCCCGGCGGTGGATTACTTCCTCAACGAACTCGGGATCGAGAAATTCGCCCTGCTCGGCACCGATTACGTCTATCCGCGCACCACGAACAACATTCTGGAAAGCTATCTGAAGGGCAAGGGGATTGCCGCCGAAGACATCTTCGTCAACTACACCCCCTTCGGCCATTCCGACTGGTCCAAGATCGTGGCCGATGTCGTGGCGCTGGGCGCCGATGGCAAGAAGGTCGGCGTGATTTCCACCATCAACGGCGATGCCAATATCGGCTTCTACAAGGAACTCGCGGCGGCGGGCGTGACGGCAGACAAGCTGCCGGTTGTGGCCTTCTCGGTCGGTGAGGAAGAGCTTTCGGGTCTGGATACCACCAACCTTGTCGGCCATCTCGCGGCCTGGAACTATTTCATGTCGGCCGAAAGCCCGGAGAACACCAAGTTCATCGCCGACTGGAAAGCCTTCATCAAAGACGACAAGCGGGTGACGAACGACCCGATGGAAGCGCATTACATCGGCTTCAACATGTGGGTGAATGCGGTCACCGCCGCCGGCACCACCGATGTCGATCCGGTCTCGGATGCGATGATAGGCCAGAAGTTCCCGAACCTGACCGGCGGCGTGGCCGAGATGCTGCCGAACCATCACCTGACCAAGCCGGTGCTGATCGGCGAAATCCGCGCCGATGGCCAGTTCGACATCATCAGCCAGACCGAGCCGGTCCCGGGCGATGCCTGGACCGACTTCCTGCCGGAATCGGCGGTGCTGGAGGCCGATTGGAAAGACCTCAAATGCGGCATGTATAACACCGAGAGCAAGACCTGCGTGCAGTTGAAGTCGAACTACTGACCTGACCGCGGCGGGAGGGGGCAGCCCCCTCCCGCACCCTCCCTCTCCCATCCCCGGAGCGCCGCCATGCGCCTTTTGCCGCTCGCCCTGGCGATGCTGGTCTGGTTTTTGCCCCTTGCCGCGCTGGCCGAGGGCGAAGCCGCCGCCATTGTCGCCGAAAACCGCGAGATGATCGAGAAACCCTCGCGCCAGACCATCGGCCCGGTGATCGCGGCGCTGGCCGCTTCGGGCGATCCGATGGCGGCGGTGCTGTTGCAGGCATGGGCCAACAAGGGTCTGGGGCTGCGCAAGGCGGACGGGGCGTTCTTCCTGATCGCGCCCGAGGGCGACGGTTTCACGCTGACCGATCTGACCGGGGCGCCTGCGGGCACGGCGGCCAAGGCCGAGATCACCGAGATGAAGCCCAATGCCGGGGTGCGCGGGCTGATCGCCACCGCCCTTGTGCAATTCACTCTGACCGATCCCGACCCGGCCCGGCGGGCCGAGGCGCTGACCTCGATCGCGCGGGATCCTGCGCCCGAGCATTTGGCCCCGCTGCGCGCCGCCCTTGCGGGCGAGACGGACCCGGCGCTGGCGGCGCAGAAGGCCCGGCTGGAACGCTTTCTGACCCTGCGCTTCGATCCCGACAGCGCTGCGCGCGTGGCCGCCATCGACAGTTTCGGCGCCGATCTGGGGCTGGACCTGCGCGGCGCTCTGAACCCCTTGCTCGCCACCCGCCGCGTGGCGCTGGCCGGGCCGCCCGAGCCGGGCATGAACGTGGCGCGCGAGCTGACGCCGGGCCGCGACCTGACCGAGGCCGAAGCCTATGACCTTCTGGTGGCCGCCAATCTTGCCCCCGCCCGGCTGACCCTGGCCGAGCAGAAGGCGGCGCTGGTCGCCCATATCAGCGGCGGCACCGTGGCCGGTTTTCCCGTGGCCGATCTGGCCCGGGCCGAGGTCCGCGACCGCGCCTATACCGCGCTGGAGGCCGCGGGAAGCGTGCCGGTGGCCGCCACGGCGGATGAGGTGACCGCCGCCGTCGCCGCCCACCGCTTTGCCGATCTTTACGCCGAACCCGACGCGGCGGTGACCGATGCCGCCCGTGCCGCGCTGGGCCGTATCTCGCTGAAACTGGGCGCGATGCAGGTGGCCGATCTGGCGATGGACGGGCTGTCGCTGGCGGCGATCTATTTTCTGGCGGCCATCGGCCTTGCCATCACATTCGGCGTGATGCGCGTGATCAACATGGCCCATGGCGAGTTTCTGACGCTGGGCGCCTATACCGGCTATGTCGTGCAGCAATGGGTGCCGAATTATACCGCCTCGATCCTGATTGCGCTGCCCCTTGCCTTTGCGGTGACCTTCGCCGCTGGGGTGGGGATGGAGCGGCTGGTGATCCGCCACCTTTACAAACGCCCGCTGGAATCGCTCTTGGCGACCTTCGGCATTTCCATCGCGCTGCAACAGATCCTGAAGAACATCTTCGGCACGCAGGCGCGGCCCCTGACCTCGCCCGCATGGCTGGACGGGGCGCTGACCTTCAACGATGTGGTCTCGATCAGCTATATCCGCATCGCCATCTTCGTGCTGGCGCTGGTGTTTCTGGTGTTCTTCCTCTGGCTGATGAAGCGCACGCGCCTTGGCCTTGAAGTCCGCGCCGTCACCCAGAACCCCACCATGGCCGCTTCGATGGGCATCAACCCCGACCGGATCAACATGCTGACCTTCGGCCTTGGTTCGGGCATTGCGGGCATCGCCGGGGTGGCCATCGGGCTTTACGCCAAGGTCACCTCGGAACTCGGCGCCGATTACATCGTGCAAAGCTTCATGACGGTGGTCGTGGGCGGCGTCGGCAACATCTGGGGCGCGCTGGCCGGCGCCTCGATGATCGGCGGGCTGCAAAAGGTGATCGAGTGGCTGAACCCCTCGAACACCCTTGCCGCCCAGACCTACATGATCCTCTTCATCATCCTCTTCATCCAGTTCCGCCCGCGGGGGATCATCCCCCTCAAGGGCCGCGCGGCAGGAGACTGACCATGATCCTTCCCCTGCTTTCATCTTGGCCGAAATACCCCGGGGGTGCCGATGGGGCCGCCATGGGTTCGGGCCCCCGGTTCACGGCCAGCCAGTGTGCCAGCCGGGTCGGGGTGAACCCCGACCTACGGCAGCGGGCCTTTGCCCCGGGGCGCGGGGGGCGGCCATGACCCGTCCGTTTCTGGTCCGTAATCCGTCGCTGCTGATCTTCATCGCCGTGCTGGCGCTCTTCACCCTTGCCGTCACGCTGGGGTCCGAGGCGATGGGGGCGGGGATGATCTCTACCTCTTTCGTCAAGACCCTGGGCAAGACACTGTGCCTTTGCCTTGCCGCGCTGGCGATGGATCTGATCTGGGGCTATGCGGGCATCCTGAGCCTTGGCCACATGGCGTTTTTCGCCCTTGGCGGCTATATGATCGGCATGTGGCTGATGTATGCCCGGACCGAGGAAATCGTTGTCGCGGCGCTGGCCTCGGATGCGCTGCCCGCCACGGCCGAGGAAATCCGCCAAGGCATCACCACCCAGATTTTCGGTGTGGTCGGCTCTTCCGATCTGCCGGTGATCTGGAGCTTTGCGCATTCGCTGCCCCTGCAACTGGCGCTGGTGGTGCTGGTGCCCGGGCTTCTGGCGCTGGGGTTCGGCTGGCTCGCGTTCCGCAGCCGGGTGACGGGGGTGTATCTGTCAATCCTGACGCAGGCGATGACGCTGGCACTGGCGCTCTACCTCTTCCAGAACGACAGCGGATTGCGCGGCAACAACGGGCTGTCGGGGTTGCAGAACATCCCCGGCATCGGCGATCCGGGGCAGGATGCGCTGTCGCTGTGGTTCTTCTGGGCTTCGGCGCTGGCGCTGGCCTTGGGCTATGTCGCGCTGAATGCGGTGGTCTCGGGCAAGTTCGGTTCGGTCATCCGCGCGATCCGTGATGATGAGGCGCGGGTGAGGTTCCTTGGCTATTCCGTTGAAAGCTACAAGCTTTTCGTCTTCACCCTGACCGCCGTCATAGCCGCATTGGCCGGGGCGCTCTATTACCCGCAGGCGGGCATCATCAATCCGGCGGAACTGGCGCCCATCGCCTCGATTTATCTGGCGGTCTGGGTGGCGATCGGCGGGCGCGGGCGGCTTTATGGCGCGGTGATCGGGGCGGCCTTCGTCTCGCTCCTGTCCTCGGTCTTCACCGGCGGGCGGGTGCCGGCCATCGACATGGGCTTTCTGCGGATTGACTGGGTGGACTGGTGGCAGGTGCTGCTGGGTCTGGCCTTTGTCGCGGTCACCCTGTTTGCGCCCAAGGGCATCGGCGGGCTGTTCGACCTCTGGCAGGGTCTGCGCAGCCCCGACCGCAAGGGGGCGCCGCTCGGCCCCGACGACAGCGCCTTGCGGGAAAAGGAGGCGCTGGAATGAGCAATATCCTTGAGGTTTCCGGCATCTCGGTCAGCTTTGACGGCTTTCGCGCCATCAACAACCTGTCCTTTACCATCGGCGCGGCGGAATTGCGCGCCATCATCGGGCCAAACGGCGCCGGAAAATCCACCTTCATGGACATCGTCACCGGCAAGACCCGCCCCGACAGCGGCACGGTGACCTTCGGCGAACGCTCGGTCTCGCTGTTGCGGATGTCCGAGGCGGAAATCGCCCGCGCCGGGATCGGCCGCAAGTTTCAACGCCCGACGGTGTTCGAGGATCAGACGGTCACCGAAAACCTGACGCTGGCGCTGAAGGCGCCGCGCAACCCCTTTGCCGTGCTGGGTTGGAAGGCCAAGGCGCCCGACCATGCCCGCATCGCCGCGCTTGCCGCGCAGGTGGGCCTGTCGGACGCGCTGGCGCGCAAGTCGGGCGAACTCAGCCACGGGCAAAAGCAATGGCTGGAAATCGGGATGCTTCTGGCGCAGGAACCGCGGGTGCTGCTGGTCGATGAACCCGCCGCCGGCATGACGCTGGCCGAACGCGAGGCGACCACGGCCATGCTGGTGGAAATGGCGAAAGCCCGTGCCGTGGTGGTGGTCGAACATGACATGGAGTTCATAAGGCGGCTGAACTGCAAGGTGACCGTGTTGCACGAAGGCGCGGTTCTGGCCGAGGGCAGCCTAGACCATGTGACGAAAAACCCTGCGGTGATCGACGTTTATCTGGGGCGCGGATGATGCTGGAAACCCAAGGACTGACCCTGCATTACGGCGGCAGCCAGATTTTGCACGGCATTGATTTTCAGGCCCGCGCGGGTGAGGTGACCTGCATCATGGGCACCAATGGCGTCGGCAAGACCAGCTTTCTCAAGGCGCTGGCGGGCAGCCATCTGCGCTCGGGCGGCAAGGTGGTGATCGACGGCGCCGAGGTGGGCCGGGTGCCGCCGCAGGAAATGGCGCGGCGTGGGCTGTCGGTGGTGCCGCAGGGGCGGATGATCTTTCCGCTGCTGACGGTGAAGGAAAACCTCGAAACCGCCTATGCCCTCTTGCCGAAATCGCAGCACCGCGTGCCGGATGAAATCTACGACCTCTTCCCGATCCTGAAGGATTTCCTCCACCGCCGCGGCGGCGATCTGTCGGGCGGCCAGCAACAGCAGCTTGCCATCGCCCGCGCCATGATCATGCGGCCCAAGGTGCTGCTTCTGGACGAACCGACCGAGGGCATCCAGCCCAATATCATCCAGCAGATCGGCCGGGTCATCGCCCATCTGCGCGGGCAGGGCGGCATGGCGATCATTCTGGTCGAACAATATTTCGACTTTGCCCATGATCTTGCCGACAGCTTCTATGTCTTCAAGCGCGGCGCGGTCACCCATTCCGGCCCGAAATCGGCCTTTACGAAAGACGAACTCCGCGCCGTCGTTTCTGTCTGATCGGTTTTCATCTGTCCATAAATATCCCGGGGGTCCGGGGGCTGGCCCCCGGTCCGCCGCTGCCCCCCGCGCGCCGTTGCCGGAAAGGCGCACAAGCTACTGTTTTCAGGCGCGGAACCCGGGGCGCCGCCGCTCTGGCCTTGATTGCGCCACAATTCTGCCGTTGTGTTGACGTCGAGCAGACAGGCCACACCACGGGCAAAAGACCCGGGATGGCCCCGAAAGACAGGCAGACCCCGTGGCGACCTATGGCGGCACCAGCGGCAATGACACGCTGACGAGCGGCGCGGCAGCGGATACGCTGAACGGCGTCGATGGGGATGACGTCCTCTTCGGCGGCGCCGGCAATGACCGGCTGTTCGGCGGCAACGGCAATGACACGTTGCAGGGCGGCACCGGCTCGGATTCGCTGGATGGCGGCGCGGGGATCGACACCGCCGATTATTCGGATGCCACCTCGACGCTGTCGGTGACATTGGGCAGCACCGGCACCGGCTATGCTGCAGGCGATACGCTGACCGGCATCGAGAATGTGATCGGCGGCGCCTATGCCGACACGATCACCGGCGACAGCGCCGATAACATCCTTTGGGGGCAGGCGGGCAACGACAGCCTCTATGGCGGCACCGGCGATGACACGCTTTGGGGCGGTCTGGGCAATGACCGGCTCTATGGCGGCAACAATGACGATGTGATGGCTGGCGGCGCCGGGGCCGACAGCCTCTATGGCGGTTCGGGCGTTGATACCGCCGATTACAGCGATGCGGCTGCGGGTGTCGCGGCCAGCCTTGCCACCGGCACCGGCACCGCCGGAGATGCGGCGGGCGACAGCTTCACCTCGGTCGAGAATCTCAGCGGTTCGGACTGGAACGATACGCTCACCGGCGACGGCAGTGCCAACCGGCTGGATGGTGGCGCCGGCAATGACATCCTCTCGGGCGGATCGGGGGCCGACAGCCTGTTCGGCGGCGAGGGCGACGATACGGTTCAGGGCGGCGCCGGGTCTGACCTGCTGGCAGGCGGCAACGGCTTTGACATGCTGGATTATTCCGGCTCCTCCTCGCCGGTGTCGGTCAATCTGGGCACCGGGGCAGTGGCCAACGGCGATGCGGCCGGCGATACGATCAGCGGCTTTGAAGGCATCATCGGCTCGTCCGGCAATGACACGCTGACCGGCGACAGCGGCGATAACCTGATTCAGGGCGGCGCGGGCAATGACCTGCTGACAGGGGGCGGCGGGGCCGACACGCTGGAGGGCGGCACTGGCAACGACACGGTGGATTTCTCGGGCACGGCCGCGGCCGTGGTGATCGACCTCGCGGCGGGCACCGTCAGCGGCGGCGATGCCACGGGCACGGTTCTGAGCGGGATCGAGGCCATCCTTGGCACCGGCCAGGCCGACCAGATCGCCGGTGACAGCGGGGCCAACACCCTCAGCGGCAACGGCGGGGCCGATACGCTCTGGGGCGGGGCGGGCAATGACCAGCTCTTCGGCGGCGACGGCGATGACGTGCTGTATGGCGGCGCCGGGGCCGACAGTCTGGTCGGCGGTGCGGGAACCGATTCCGCCGATTACAGCGCTTCGGCGGCTGGGGTAAATGCCACGCTGGGCGGCACCGGAACCGGCGGCGATGCGGCGGGCGATACCCTTTCGGGGGTCGAGAACCTTGTAGGCTCGGCCTATGCCGACACGCTGACCGGCGACAGCGGCGACAACCTGCTTCAGGGCGGGGCGGGCAACGACAGCCTGTCGGGTGCTGCCGGCAATGACCTGTTGATCGGCGATACCGGCGACGACACTTTGCAGGGTGGCGCCGGGGCCGATACGATCATCGGCGGCGACGGCAATGACCTGATGGATTATAGCGCCGCCGGAGGGGCGGTGTCGGTCAACCTTGGCACCGGCGCAGCCAGCGGCAGCGATGCGGCGGGCGATGTCTTTTCCGGCATCGAGGGCCTGCGCGGTGGCGGCTACAACGACACGCTGACCGGCGACAGCGGCGCCAACAGCCTTTACGGCGGTGCCGGCAACGACATTCTGGCGGGCGGCGGCGGGGCCGATCTGCTCGACGGTGGCACCGGCACCGATACCGCCGATTACAGCGCCTCGGGGGCTGCGGTGACGGTGACGCTGGGCGGCACCGGCAGCGGTGGCGATGCGGCGGGCGATACGCTGACCGGGATCGAGAACCTGACGGGTTCCGCCTATGACGATGTGCTGACCGGCGACGGTGCCGCCAACGTCCTGACCGGCGGGGCGGGCGATGACACGCTTTCGGGCGGGGCGGGCAGCGACAGCCTGTATGGCGGCGATGGCAATGACCGGCTGACGGGCGGGGCCGGGGCCGACGGGCTTTATGGCGGCGCGGGCGAGGATTGGGCCGATTATACCGGTTCCACCGCTGCGGTGAACGTCACGCTGGGCGGCACCGGCAGCGGCGGCGATGCGGCGGGCGATACGCTTTCCGGCATCGAGAATGTCGAGGGTTCGGCCTATAACGACACGCTGACCGGCGACGCGGCCAGCAACTATCTGATCGGCGGCGCCGGGCGCGACGCGATCTATGGCGGCTCGGGCGATGACACGCTGCAAGGGGGGGCAGGGGCCGATACGCTTTACGGCGGCGAAGGTCTCGACATGCTCGACTATTCGACGTCGGGTGCCGCGGTGTCGATCAACCTTGCCACCAACACCGCCTCGGGTGGTGATGCGACGGGCGATGTGTTGCAGGGGGTCGATGGGGTCATCGGCTCGGCCTATAACGACACGCTGATCGGCTTCGACTTCGAGGGGCTGGTCGGGGACATCTTTACCAACGTCTTCTATGGTGCGGCAGGCAGCGATTATATTGACGCCGGTGGTGCCAATGACAGCCTCTATGGCGGGGCCGACAACGACACCCTGCTGGCGGGCGACGGCGAGGATCTGGCCGACGGCGGCGACGGCAACGATTCGATTCTGGCCGGGGCGGGCAATGACACTGTTCTGGGCGGCGCCGGAAACGACATCATCGACGGCGGCACCGGCAATGACCTGATCGCGGGGGGCGAGGGCAACGACTCGGTCCTCGGCGGCGACGGGGCCGACAGCATCGTGGGCGATGCGGGGGATGACAGCCTTTACGGCGGCACCGGCGACGATACGTTGTCGGGCGGCGATGGTGCTGACCAGCTCTATGGCGGCGATGGCAATGACAGCCTGTCGGGCGGCATCGGCAATGATGTGATCGACGCCGGGACCGGCAACGATCTGATTTCTGGCGGCGATGGCGACGATCTGCTGCTGGCGGGCGACGGCAATGACACGGTGCAGGGCGATGCGGGCAATGACCTGATCTATGCCGGGACCGGCAATGATCTGGTGCAGGGCGGCGCCGGCAATGACCAGATCGCCGGCGATGCGGGCAATGACACGCTGCAAGGCGATGCCGGCGACGACACGCTGGACGGCGGGACCGGCAATGACAGCCTGCTTGCGGGCACCGGCAATGACCTCGTTTATGGCGGCACGGGGGACGATACGCTTTGGGCCGGGGATGGCAATGACCTTGCCTATGGCGGCGACGGCGCGGATTCGCTCTCGGGTGAATTGGGCGATGATACGCTTTACGGCGGCGCGGGCGACGATGTGCTGTCGGGGGCCGATGGCAATGACAGCCTGGCGGGGGATGCGGGCAACGACACGCTGCGCGGTGGTGTCGGCGACGACGTTCTGGACGGTGGCAGCGGCGAAGACAGTCTGGACGGCGGTTCGGGCCACGACCTGATCTTTGGCGGCGCGGGCAATGACACCATCGCGGCAGGTAGCGGCAATGACACGCTGTTCGGCGGCGACGGCAATGACCGCATCGACGCCTCGACCGGCAATGACATGGTGGACGGCGGTGCGGGCAATGACAGCATCGACGGCGGCACCGGCAATGACAGCCTGCTGGGCGGCCTTGGCAATGACACGCTGATCGGTGGCGACGGCGATGATACGCTGGTCGGGGGCGACGGGGCGGATCTGCTGTTCGGCGGCACCGGCAACGATACCTTTGTGGTCGGCCTCGGCGATACGATCGACGGCAGCGAGAATGACGGCGACAATGACGTGCTGGACCTGCGGGGCCAGACCAATTACCGCATCGTCCGCGACCCGCTGAACCCCGAAAACGGGGTGGTGAGGTTCTTCAACAATCTTGGCGTGCAGATCGGCACGCTGAACTTCACCAATATCGAAACCGTCGTGACCTGCTTTACCCCCGGCACCCGGATCATGACCGACCGGGGCGCGGTGGCGATCGAGGCGCTGGCGCCCGGCGATCTGGTGCTGACCCGCGACAACGGCCTGCAGCCGATCCGCTGGATCGGGCGCAAGACGCTGGGGGCCGAGGCGCTGCGCGCCGATGCCGCCCTGCAGCCGGTGCTGATCCGGCAGGGCGCTTTGGGGGGCGGCCTGCCGGAACGGGACATGCTCGTCTCGCGCCAGCACCGGATGCTGGTCGAGGGGGCTGGCCCGGCCCTGTGGTTCGGCGAGGATGAGGTGTTCGTGCGCGCCCTGCATCTGACGGCGCTGCCCGGCGTGATGCCCGCGATGGTGACAGAGGTGACCTATCTGCACCTGCTGTTTGACCGGCATGAGGTGATCCGTGCCGATGGCGCCTGGAGCGAAAGCTTCCAGCCCGGCGCGCGGGCGCTGGGCGGGCTTGACCCGGACGAGGCGCATGAACTTTACAGCATCTTCGCCGAGATGCCGCCCGGGCTGGACGCCGCGCGCTATGACGCGGCTCGCGCCACGCTGAAGGCGCATGAGGCGCGGGCCATGCTGGCCCCGCCGCAGGCACGCGCGAAGGCCGGCCGCGCGCCCATCGCCGCCGCCTGACGGGCGGGCTGCCAGCGGCGGTCAGAGACCGCCGCCCAGAAATTTCCGCTCAGGCCGCGGCCCGGGCCGCCATCGCCGCCGCGTCGCGGGCGCGGCTGCGCGCCACCGCCGGGCGGGCCTGACAGCGCGCCACCCAGTCGCGGATCAGGTCATCGTCTGGCATCCCGTCGGGAAACCAGGCCCAAGGCGAATGGCACAGCAGGTCCGCCGCCGAATATTCATCGCCCAAAAGCCACGGCCCCTTTTGCAGCGCGGCGCGCAGCCGGGCGACGATCTCGGGCTGGCCGCGCAGGCTTGCGGTCAGCGCCGGGTGGTCGATCTTGGCCCAGTCAAGGATCAGCACCGGCTCCATCACGCTGCCATACCAGAAAAGCCAGGTCATATAGGCGGCATATTCCGGCGTGCCGGGTTTCGGGGCCATACCGCTCTCGGGGAAAAGGCCGGTCAGATAGAGGATGATGCAGCCCCGCTCGGTCAGGACCGCGCCGTCATGTACCAGACAGGGCACCTTGCCTTCGGGGTGGGGGTTGGCCGGGTCGCGGTGGCCGGTGCCGTCGATCCGGGGAATGTCGGTCTGGCGGATCTCAACCCGGTCGGCGATGCCCATTTCGTCGATCAGGGTATTCAGCGCCGACGAGCGGCTTTGCGGGGCGTGGAACAGGGTCAGCATCATGTTCTCCTTGGCTTTCTGACTGACCTTGTTATGCTGCATCTCTCCTGTCAGAAGCTGTCAGCATCCATGCCCCGCTCCGACCGTCTTTTTCGCCTTCTGTCCGCGCTGCGCCGCCTGCCGCAGCCGGTGACGGCGGCACGGCTGGCCGAGGAAACCGGCGTGTCGCCCCGCACGCTTTACCGCGATATCGAGGCGCTGCGGGCAGGCGGGGCGCTGATCGACGGGGCGGCGGGCTATGGCTATACCCTGACCGAAGACCCGGCCCTACCGCCGCAGATGTTCACCCGACTTGAGGTCGAGGCGCTGGTGCTGGGGCTGGCCGAGGTGCGGATGGCGGGCGATGCGGCGCTGGCCACGGCGGCAGAGGCGGCGCTGGCCAAGATCACCGCAACCCTGCCGGAACGGGTGCAGCGGCAGGCAATCCATGCCGTCAGCCAGACCTACCGCTCGGAGCGACGCCCGCCCGCGCCGGCCCATATGGGCCTGATCCGCGAAGCCTGCTGGGAAGAAGAGGTGCTGGCCATCACCTATGCCGACAAGGACGGGGTGCAGACCCGGCGGATGATCTGGCCCTTGTCGGTGGTTTTTCTGGACCGGGCGCTGATGCTTCTGGCGTGGTGCTGTCTGCGGCAGGGGTTCCGGCGGTTTCACCTTCAGCAGATGACAGATATCACGCGGACGGGCGAAAGCTTCCGCCCGCGCCGGGTGCCCTTGTTGCGGCAGTTTCTGGCGGAAATCCGGGGCCGCTGACCCCTTCCTCGTGCGCTTCGCTTCTCGTCGGTAGCCGAGGAGAAGCGAAGCGCACGAGGAGGCGGGGTCAGAGGGCGGCGAAGCCCGCATCCAGCGCCTTGAGGATCACCTGCACATCCTCCGAAGTCAGCACCAGGGGCGGCGACAGGATGATGTTCGGCCCCGAGACCCGCACCATCGCGCCCGCCTGATAGGCCACGGCCTGCACTTTGCCCGGCGCGGCCTTGGCCGGGGCCGATTTCGTGGCGCGGTCGCCCACAAGTTCAATGGCGTTCATCAGGCCGTGGCCGCCGCGCACATCGCCGATCGCCTCGTATTTCGCCATCAGCGCCTGAAGTCCGGCCATCACCTCGGCCCCGCGGGCGGCGGCATTGTCCTTGACGTTCAGGCGCTTGGTTTCTGCCAGCGTCGCCAGCGCCGCCGCGGCTCCCACCGGATGGCCGGAATAGGTATAGCCATGGCCGATGGCGGCGCGGCCTGTGTCGTCGCCCTCGAACACCTCGGCTACGCGGTCGGAAATCATCACCGCGCCGAAGGGGAAATAGGCGTTGGTGATGGCCTTGGCGGTGCAGGTGAAATCGGGTTTTACCCCCCAGAGGCGGCTGCCCGTCCATGCCCCGGTGCGGCCGAAGGCGGTAATCACCTCATCGGCGATGAGCAGAATGCCATGTTTGCGGCAGATCGCCTCGACCCCCGGCATGAAGCTGGAATGCGGCGGGATCACGCCACCGGCGCCCAGAATCGGCTCCATTATGAAAGCGGCGATGGTGCCGGCGCCCTGAAAGGCGATTTCATCCTCAAGCGCCTGCAGGCAAAGCTGGGCCAGCTTGGCCGGGTCGGATTCGTTGAAGGGGTTGCGGAAGGGGAAGGGCGCGGGGATGTGGAAGCAGCCGGGCAGGAGCGGTTCATACTGCGTGCGGAAATTGGCGTTGCCGTTCACGCTGGCGCCGCCGGTATGGGTGCCGTGATAGCCTTTCTTGAGGGACAGGTATTTCACCCGGGCCCCTTCGCCCCGGATCTTGTGATACTGCCGCGCCAGCCGCAGCGCGGTTTCCACGCTGTCGCTGCCTCCGCTGGTGAAGAAGGCCCGCGTCAGCCCGTCGGGTTCAAAGAAGGCCCGCAGCTCTTCGGCCAGTTCGATGACCTGATCGTTAGAGGTGCCGCGAAAGATCGAATAATAGGGCAGGCGGTCCAACTGCCCGGCGATGGCCGCCTTCACCGGCTGGCAGGAATAGCCGAGGTTGACGTTCCACAGGCCGCCCACGGCATCGACCACCTCATGCCCGTCGATGTCGCGGATGCGCACACCATGGGCTTCGGTCACGATCACCGGCGGGGCCTTGTGGCTGTCGGACGGCGCCGTCATCGGATGCCAGAGGCTGCGGGCATTGTTCGCTTTCAGGAAGTTCTGGTCTTTCATCGCGGGATTCCTTCCAAATGGGGTCAGTCGGCGGCCTGCCAGGCCAGCGAAACGGCGGCGGGCGGCGTGCCGCCCCAAAGCGTGGTGATGGCGCGGCCCGCGCGGATCAGTTCGGCCCGGATCAGGGCCTGTTGTGCGGGCGTCATGCGGCTGGCCATGGCGGCCACCGCCAGCCCGCCGCTGCACCGCCCCAGCGCGTCGAACAAAGGCACGGCAAGCGATTCCACCTCGGCGTCAAAGCCGCCGGTGCCGCTGGCGATGCCCGACCGGCGAACCGCCTCAAGCCGCTGGCGCAGGGTGGCCGGGTCGGTCTCGGTCTGCGGTGTCAGCCGGGGCAGGGGGGCGGCCAGCACCGCCGCACGCGCCACCTCATCCTGAAAGGCCAGAACCGCAAGGCCCGAGGCGGTGGCGTGGAACGGCAGGATGCTGACATCCTCCAGCGTGACGCGCGTCGCATGGGCTGCACTATAGGCCCGCGCCAGCGAGCGCAGGCTGCCGCCCTCCAGAATCGAGAGGTGGGCGGTTTCGCCGGTGGCATCGGCCAGCGCCTGCAACACCGGCAAGGCTGCCGTCCGCGTCGGCACCAGCGCCTCGCGCAGCGCGGCCAGCCGCAGCAGCGCCGGACCCAGCCGATAGTCGCGGCTGGCGGCAATCTGTTCGACCAGCCCATGCGCGCAGAGGTCGCTGACCAGCCGAAAACAGGTGGCCTTGTTCAGCCCCGCCAGTCGCGCCAGATCGGACAGTCCGATCTGCCCCCGCGCCGGGGTGAAAAGCTCCAGAAGCTCAAGCGCCTTGCCCACCGTACTCATTTTGCCCGCCCTGCACCGGAATTGGGCACAGACGGCCCCCGGCGATTCATTTCAGTTGACATGATCCCTCGAAGACTGTCAAATGAAAAACGAACCATCGGTTCAAATAATGAACCAAACTGGGAGCCAACCCGGTGCCACACCAACCGGAAGGGGAAACGCGCATGTTCAACATCCAATCTGGCGGAGGTCACTTGCATGGCTGACGCAGGCATTCCAACCAATCAGCTCAAGAAAAATTCGCTCGGCACCGGGGCGATCACCTTTCTGGTGGTCTCGGCGGCGGCACCGTTGACGGCGGCGGGCGGCGGGGTGCCGCCCTCGATGCTGTTTGGCAATGGCGCGGGAATCGCGGGCAGCTTTGCCATCGTGACGGCGATCCTTTTGCTGTTCTCGGTCGGCTATGTCGCCATGGCGCGGCATGTGAAGAACGCCGGCGCCTTCTATGCCTTTACCGCAACGGGCCTTGGCGGGCGCATGGGCGGGGCGGCGGCGCTGGTGGCCATTCTGGCCTATAACGCCATGCAGATCGGCCTTCTGGGCCTGTTCGGCGCCATTGCCGCCGGCACGTTCGGCGAATTCGGGCTGGTGCTGCCCTGGTATGTCTGGAGCTATATCGCCATAGCGCTGGTGGCGGTGCTGGGCTATCGGCAGGTAGACCTGTCGGCCAAGGTGCTGATGCTGCTGGTTCTGGCCGAGTTTGCCATTGTTCTTGCACTGGACGGCGCCATCCTGTTCAGCGGCGGCGCGGCGGGGCTGAACCTTGAACCCTTCGCGTGGAGCCAGATCACCTCGGGCACGCCTTCGATTGGCCTGTTGTTCTGCTTTGCCGCCTTCATCGGCTTTGAAGCCACCACGATCTATTCCGAAGAGGCGCGCAACCCTTCGGTAACCGTGCCGCGGGCCACCTATTTCTCGGTGCTGGCGATCGGGCTGTTCTATATCCTGACCTCGTGGCTGATGGTGATGGGCGTGGGGGTGGAGCAACTGATGCCGACGCTTCAGGGCCTGCCGGACCCGGCGCTGTTCCTGTTTGAACTGTCGGGCCGCTATCTGGGCGGCGGGCTAACCACGGTGATGGGCGTGCTGTTCATGACCTCGGTCTTTGCCGCCGTGCTGGCCTTTCACAATGCCGTGGCGCGCTACAAATTCGTCGCCGGGCGTGAGGGGCTGTTGCCCGACCGCGTGGGCCAGACCCATGCCGCGCACCAGTCGCCGCATGTCGGCTCGGTGATCCAGACCGTGCTGGCGCTGGCGGTGTTGACGCTGTTCGTGGTGCAGGGGCTGGACCCGGTGCTGAACCTGTTCGTCTGGCTGACGCAGCTTGGCACGCTGGCGGTGCTGGGGTTGATGGCGCTGACCTCTTTCGCGGTGGTGGCCTTCTTTGTCCGCGATGCACAGGGCGAAGGCGCGACCCAGACCAAGGTCTTGCCGGTGGCGACGGGGCTGGTGATGGCCTATCTTTTCGTCATCATCTTCCGTGACTTCGGTGCGCTGACCGGCGCGCAGGGGGCACTGGGCTGGATGCTGCCGGCGCTGGTTCCGGTGTTCGGCGGGGTCGGTTTCGCACTGGCCTCGGCCTTGGCCGGGCGCGATCCGGCCCGCTTCCGCGACCTTGGCAAGACCAAGGCGTGACCCCTCTCGGGCGGCCCTTCCGGGGCCGCCCCCGCAACCGGAGCCCGCACCATCATGGCCGCTACCCAAGCCGAAATCGACCGCCTCGCCACCCTTGCCCTGCCGCCGCAGCGCCTGCTGATCGGCAGCACCCGCCCCGAGGGGGAGGCTGCGCCGGTTGCCGTCCTGTCGCCCATCGATGGCCGCGCCCTGACCACGCTGGCTGCCGCGAGCGAGGCCGATGTCGCCCGCGCCACTTCCGCCGCCCGCGCCACCTTTGACGCCGGGGTCTGGAGCCGCGCCGCGCCCGCCACCCGCAAGGCCGTGCTGCACCGGCTGGCCGATCTGATCGAGAAACATGCCCTTGAACTTGCCGTCCTTGGCGTGCGCGACAATGGCACCGAGATTTCCATGGCGCTGAAGGCCGAGCCGGGCAGCGCCGCCGGCACCTTCCGCTATTATGCCGAGGCGCTGGACAAGGTTTATGGCGAGATTGCCCCCACCGCCGACAATATCCTTGCCCTGATCCACCGCGACCCGGTGGGCGTGGTCGGCGCCATCGTGCCGTGGAACTTCCCGCTGATGATCGGCGCATGGAAGATTGCCCCGGCCTTGGCGGCGGGGAATTCGGTGGTGCTGAAACCGGCTGAAACCGCCTCGCTCACGCTGATCCGGCTGGCGGAACTGGCGCTTGAGGCCGGGTTGCCGCCGGGGGTGCTGAATGTGGTCACCGGCCCGGGGGCGGTGACCGGGCAGGCGCTGGCCCTGTCGATGGAGGTGGATGTGCTGGCCTTCACCGGCTCGGGCGCCACCGGGCGGCGGCTGCTGCAATCTGCGGCGCAATCGAACCTGAAACGCTGCTATCTGGAACTGGGCGGCAAATCGCCCAACATCGTCTTTGCCGATGCGCCCGATCTGGCCGCCGCCGCCAAGGCCGCCGCCACCGCCATTTTCCGCAACGCCGGGCAGGTCTGTGTCGCAGGCTCCCGCCTTCTGGTGCAGGCGGAGGTTGCCGAAGAGTTTACCGCAGCACTGGTCGCGGCCACCGAAAAGATGCAGCCCGGCAATCCTTTGGACCTTGCCACCCAGATGGGCGCCATCAACTCTGCCCCGCAACTGGCCGCCAATCTGCGCTTTGTCACCGATGCCGGGGCCGAAGGTGGCCGCCTGATGACCGGCGGCGCGCAGGTGCTGCAAGAAACAGGCGGCTGGTATATGCAGCCCACCGTCATTGCCGATGTCGCCCCACACCATCGCCTGTTCCGCGAAGAGGTGTTCGGCCCGGTCCTTGCCGTCACCCCCTTCGCCGATGAGGCCGAGGCGCTGCGGCTGGCCAATGCCACCGATTTCGGCCTTGCCTCGGGCGTCTGGACGGCGAACCTGTCGCGCGCCCACCGCATGGTGCGGGGCCTGCGCGCTGGGGTGGTGCATGTCAACACCTATGGCGGCGCCGATGGCACGGTGCCCTTGGGCGGCGTCAAGCAATCGGGCAACGGCCATGACAAATCCTTGCACGCGCTCGACAAATACACCGATCTCAAGACGGCATGGATCTCTCTCTGACCCCATCCTCTCTCCCAAAATATCCCACGGGGGTCCGGGGGTGTGAAACCCCCGGTCCTGCCCCTTCAACCAGCACGAGGTCTGCCATGGGCAACCGCATCCTGATCACCGGCACCTATGACACCAAGGACGACGAACTGACCTATCTGGCGCAGGTGATCCGCGCGCAGGGCGGCGAGGCCCTGAGCATGGATGTCTCGGTCCTGGGGGATCCCAAGAGCCCGACCGATTGGTCCAAGCATGACGTGATGGCAGAGGCAGGCACCAGTTTTCAGGAATTATGTGACAGCGGCGATGAGAACTTCGCCATGCAGGCCATGGCGCGGGGGGCGGCGGCGCTGGCGGCGCGCCTGCACCGGGAGGGGCGGTTTGACGGGGCCATCGTGCTGGGCGGGTCGATGGGCACCGACCTTGCGCTGGACCTCTGCGCGGCGCTGCCGCTGGGGGTGCCGAAATACATCGTTTCCACGATCAGCTTCAGCCCGATGATCCCGCCCGAGCGGCTGGCGCCGGATACCCAGATGATCCTTTGGGCGGGCGGGCTTTACGGGCTGAACTCGATCTGCAAGGCCTCGCTGTCGCAGGCGGCGGGCGCGGTTCTGGGGGCGGCGCGGGCTGCCGACCCCCCCGCCCGCGACCGCCCGCTGATCGGGATGACAAGCTTCGGCAAATCGGTGCTGCGCTATATGACCACGCTGAAACCCGCGCTTGAGGCGCGCGGATATGAGGTGGCGGTGTTCCACGCCACCGGCATGGGCGGCCGCGCGTTCGAGGCGCTGGCGGCAGAGGGTGCCTTTGCCGCCGTGATGGATTTCGCGCCGCAAGAGGTGGGCAACCACCTGTTCGGTTCGGCCATCAGCGCGGGGCCGGACCGGATGACGGCGGCGGGCCTGCGCGGGGTGCCGCAGATGGTGTCGATCGGCTGTTATGACCTGATCGACTTTGTCGGCTGGCACCCGGTGCCCGACCGTTTCCGCGACACGCCCGCCCATGCCCATAACCGGCTGCTCACCTCGGTCGTGCAAAACGCCGACGAGCGGCGGGAGCTTGCGCAGGCGCTGGCGGGCAAGCTGGCCACGGCACGCGGCCCGGTCAGCTTCCTTCTGCCGCTGCACGGCGGCAATGAATGGGACCGCGCGGGTGGCCCGCTGTCCGATCCCGCGGCGCTGGCCGCCTTTTGCGACGAACTCCGCCGCAACCTGCCCGCCAACGCCCGCCTGATCGAGTTGGACGCCCATATCAACGACCCCGCCTTCCACGATGCGGCGCTGGCGCAGTTCGACGCATGGGTCGCCGCCGGTCTGGTGCCGCCGGGCCGGAGCTAGGCCCTAACCCCGCAGATGGACCTTGCCGCGGGTCAGGGCGCCCCCGCCATCGGCAACCGTCAGGGTCAGCCAAGGGTGTTTGGTCTTGGCAAGACTCGCCCGCACCGCTGCCGCATCGCAAGACACGCGGAAGCCGAATTTCCCGTGGCTATACCCAAGCTGGGCCAGATCCTTGCGGGTGCCATCGGCCAGTGTGCGCTTCAGCAGCGTCTTGCCATTCCAGATTTCCAGCGCCACCGAGGATTCGGGGAAATCATCTGCCCTTGCCCAGCCGGACAACAGGATATCGCCCTGCAAATCCTTGGCCTCCATCACGAAGTGATCGCGCTCCCGAACTGCGCGGCTTTCGCCTGACTGCGCACTGTCGAGATAGCCTTTGACCGGACCCGGCGGCGTGGCGTCTTCTGGCCGCGAAAAGAGTGTCAGCGCACTGCGCGCCACCCGGGCGCGGCGATGGGCACGGTCGGCCGGCGTCAGCGTTTGCTGGTCCCACAGCCAGAGCCGGTCTTCGCCGTCCCTGACCACGCAGGAGGCATCAAAGGCGGACCCCGGGGTGAGCATCTTTCGTGGCGTGATATTGCCGGACTGGAACATCGCCATCGGCATCAGGCCCAGGAAAGACATCATTTGCGGATAGGTAAAAGCGCCTCCCTTCAATCGCTGCAAAAGGGTGGGCAAGTCCAGATTGGTCCAAAGCGGCGCGCCTTCGGTGCGCGCAAGGAGGTCGGCAAGCCGCTGGCGCAGGCGCAGGTTGTAGTTCGCCGAATATTGCCATGACCCGTAGTTGGGCGTCGTCGATCCGGGCGGCAGCCGCACGGGCTCGCGCTGGATGAAATCCTTGTCATACGGGGCGAGTTCCGCCGGCCATGTCGCATTGGCAAAGGGAATGTCGATGAGTTCGGGCGCGCACCGCTGGATCATCCGGTAGTGGATCAGGTCGATGTCGCGTTCTTCGACCGTGGCCGAAAAAGCGAGTTCGCACATCGCCGAAACGCCCAGTGGCAGGACGTCGCTGCCGGTGAATGCCTGAACCTGCCGTGTCGTGCCCAGCCAGTTCGGCAGCCTGTTCTGGAAATAGAACACATCCGGCAGGTCGCCGTAGGGCACCCCGATGTCCAGATGCTTGCGGAAATAGCTGCGCGCATCCTCGAAAAGGGCCTCTTTTGCCGCTGGTTTCAACAGCCCCAGCGGATCGAACGGTGCCTTGATCAGGTCGATCGGCCGCTCTGCCAGTTCGGTTCCTTTCAGATCGGCCTTGCGGTTGGTCTTGAGGATTTCCCCCATGAAGCCATTCATGCCAGAATTGGCCGAAGTAGCTGTCTTCACATAGGAATCCCACGACCCGACCAGACCGTCGGTCTGATAGGCGAAACTCGCCAGCCGGTCGATATAGTCCTCGGCCGTCAGGAAGGGGATGGACGAAGGAGGCGAGACGGGGCGCCGCTCGTGCGGCACGGCCAGTTTCTCGGCGATCATCTGGCCGACCACCACATCGGGGAAATCGGCATTGCCCATCGTGAACAGTTTCAGCCGGTCGCGCAGCCCCGCCGCCAGACACAGCGCAAGCACCAGCCGGCTGTCCTTGCCGCCGGTGATCGGCAGGGTGATTGCATCCTTGCCCCGTGTCGCCAGCCGGACAGAGGCGGCGGCGGCCGCAATGGCGGCATCCATCAGATCGTCCCGGCGCGACGGAAGCGCATCCAGTCCGCGCGGCCCGGAGAGCCGGGCAAGCGGGCTGGTGCAGGGGGCAAGTTGCATCCGGCCCTCCGTGACATGGCCGATCCGGTCGCCGGGGATATACTGGATGTCTTTCAGGCTGCTCCTGTTGCCAAGGCGGAACCCGATGCTGGCGTTCCATGTCTGCGCCAGCAGATCGTGATTGCGTCGGCCAAGCAGCAGGGAAATCAGCGATGGCCGGGTCGAGAAGGCAATAAGGTCATCCGTCTCGATCCAATACAGATGCCGCATCGCCTTGAAATCGGAATAGGCCAGCGCCGTTCCGTCCGGGCGCAACTGGAATACGGCATATTCGCCCGCCAGATGCTGCTTGCCTTCGGTCCAGCCGTGCAATTCGCGGGCCGACAGGACGTGCGGTTCTGTGCGCCGCTCATCAAAGGCAAAGCCGTTGAAAAGTGTCAGGGATGTTGCGTCCGCATGGACCTGATCGTTCTGGGAAACAAATGCTTCATTTATAGTTGCTGCGTAATAATGCCAATGCTTTCCGGGGGGGGGGATCGTGCCAAAATATACACGAGAGGGCTGAAAATGCGTTTCCGCCAGAAGCTCTTCCTGGGTCAGGGTATTCGCCCGCGATTTCTTCTCGTGCCAAACAAGGAATACGGCCATTCGGGTCACTCATTGTTGCAAATGATCAGTTTCGGGATAGAGACGGGATATGGCGACGTCAATCAGGCTGATTTCCGCCGCCGTGCCACAACCTCGGCGGCATGGACGGCGAGGCCCGCCAGCAGTCCCCAGAAGGCGGCGCCGATCCCGAAGGCCGCCACGCCCGAGGCGGTGACGGCCAATGTCACCGTGGCGGCAAAGCGGGTCTCAGCCGGGCCATAGGCGCCGGTCAGCGCGCCGGTCAGCGGCCCGAGCAGCGCCACGGCGACCAGCGCCAGCATCAGCGCGGGCGGCAGCGCCCCCAGCACCATCAGGATTGCCGGCCCCAGCAGGGCCAGCCCCACCCAGACCGCGCCATAGACCAGCCCCACCTTCCAACGCTGGTTGCGGTCGGGGTGGGTGTCGTCGCCCAGACAGATCGCGGCGGTGATCGCCGCCATGCTGACCGGATGGGCGCAGAAAAGGCCCGCCAGCGCCGAAAGCCCGCCGGTGACCACCAGCGCGGGCCGCACCGGCGGCTCATACCCCGCCGCGCGCAACGTGGCAAAGCCCGGCAGGTTCTGCGAGGCCATGGTGACAAGGTAAAGCGGCACGCCAAGCCCCAGCAGAACATCGGGCCGAAAGGCGGGCGGGGTGAACTCCAGCACCGGCAGCGGCAGCCGCAGCGCGGGCCATTCGGCCAACCCAAGACCAAAGGCCAGCGCCAGCCCGGTCGCCAGCGCCGCCAGAACCGCCAGCGCCGGGTTCTTCAGCCGCACCAGCACGAAAACCGCAACCATTGGCAGGACCACCCCCGGCAGCGCCTGCGCCGCCCCCGCGCCCTTCAGGCAGAAGGGCAGCAGCACGCCGCCCAGCATTCCGGCCGCGATCCCGTCGGGAATCATTGCCACAACCCGGCCCAAAGGCCGGATCAGCCCGGTCAGCGCCACCAGAAACCCCGACAGCACAAAGGCGCCTACCGCTTCGGCCATCGACACCCCGGTCGTGGCCGCAATCAATGCTGCGCCTGGCGTGGACCAGGCCAGCACCACCGGCACCCGCGCCCAATAGGATAACAGCGCCGAACCTGCCGCCTTGGCCAGACAGATGGCAAAGACCCAGCTTGCGGTTTGTGCCGGGCTCGCCCCCACCGCCGCTGCCGCCGACAGCACCAGCGCAATGGTCGAGCCGTAGCCGACAAGGGAGGCCACAAGGGCCGAGGAAATCATCGAGGCGCGCATGTCGGGTCCGGGGTTTGGGTCGCCCGGACTATCGGCGGCGGCGCTGCGCGATGCAATTGCGGTTTTGGGGGAGGGGTGCGGCGACCCCAGGGAGGAGGAGGGGGTCGCCGCTAGTCGAGCGGCCCAGGGAGGAGGAGGGGCCGTCCGATCCGTCTTCGCCGTCACCCTGCCGGGCGGGCGATATCCTGTGCGGCAACCCCAGGGAGGAGGTCGGGGTCACCGCAGGTCCGTCACGCCCAGGGAGGAGGAGGGGCGCTTCGGGCAACCGGGCCCTCCAGGGAGGAGGAGGGAGGGCCGGGAAGAAGAGGCGGCGACCCCAGGGAGGAGGAGGGGGCCGCCGCGTATCCGAGCGGCCCAGGGAGGAGGAGGGGCCGATCGAAGTCTATAAAAAGGCGGCGACATCAGGGAGGAGGAGAGATGCCGCCGCGCCTTGCCGAAGGTTCCGGGGAGGAGGATCGGAACCCCGTCAGGGATCTTATTTGCCGTAGGCCGCTTCGCGGGCAACCGTCGCAATCAGCGAGCGGTGGATGCCCAGATCGGCCAGATCGCGGTCCGAGAGCGCACGCAGCTCGCTGATGGTCTGCTGGTAGACCCGGCGGCGTTGCACAGCGGCACGGATCACCGATGCAACAGCGGCCAGACGATCACCGAACGAAACGCTCACGGCGCGGGACGAATTCACATATGCCATTTCAGCCTCACTTCTTTATCTGGAAGGTGGCGTCTTGATCGCGCTGCCTTCACTGTTAGGGCCAACATGGGGCAAATGCTGCACTTGCACAATAGCTCGGGGCTGCATTGCTGCCATGCAGCATCCGCATGGCTGTTTCGTGCAAAATAATCAGCAACTCCATAAGCTTCGCTAAAATTTTGAGCAAATGGTAAAGCGCCCCTTGCCCTTTGCAGCAAAGCGGCCAAACCTGCCTGCGGCTTGAGCAGGAGACGAAAGATGGCGGTTGCACGCGAAGCGGTGGAACGGGTGCTTGCAGATGTGGCCTGCCCGGGAGGCGGCACGCTGATCTCGCGGGATCTGGTGCGCGCGTTGCAGATCGACGGCGGTGCGGTGCGATTCGTGCTGGAAGCGGCCAGCCCCGAAGACGCGCGTGCCCTTGCCCCGGTGCAGGCCGCGGCCGAAAGCGCGCTGAAGGCGCTGCCGGGTGTCGAATCGGTGCAGGTGGTGATGACGGCGCATGGTCCCGCCGCAAAGGCCGCGCCGCCGACGCTGAAGATCGGCCAGCATCCGACGCCACAACAGGGCGGGCCGCAGCGTCTGGCCGGGGTGGACCGGATCATCGCCATCGGCTCGGGCAAGGGCGGGGTTGGCAAATCCACCGTCAGCTCCAACCTCGCCGTGGCGCTGGCGCGACAGGGGCGGCGGGTGGGCCTTCTGGACGCGGATATCTATGGCCCGAGCCAGCCGCGGATGATGGGGGTTTCAAAACGCCCCGCCAGCCCGGATGGCAAGATCATCGAGCCGCTGGTCGCCCATGGTGTCACGATGATGTCGCTGGGCCTGATGCTTAAGGAAGATGAGGCGGTGATCTGGCGCGGGCCGATGCTGATGGGCGCCTTGCAGCAGCTTCTGACGCAGGTCGCCTGGGGTCGGCTGGATGTGCTGCTGATCGACCTGCCGCCGGGCACCGGCGATGTGCAACTGACGCTGTGCCAGCGCACGCAACTGACCGGGGCGATCGTGGTTTCGACGCCGCAGGATGTGGCGCTTCTGGATGCCCGCAAGGCGCTGGACATGTTCCAGAAGCTGAAAACCCCCGTGCTGGGCCTGATCGAGAACATGTCCACCTATGTCTGCCCCAATTGCGGCCATGAGGCGCATCTCTTCGGCCATGGCGGCGTGGCCAAAGAGGCAGAGCGGCTGGACATGCCGTTCCTTGCCGAAATTCCGCTGTCGCTGGATGTGCGGCTGGCAGGCGATGCCGGAACGCCGGTCGCGGCGGGGGAAGGTGCGGCATCGGCGGCCTATGCGCGCCTTGCGCGGCGACTGATCGACGGCGGCATGGCCTGAGGCGCCCGAAAAATCTTCGTCCGAAGATTTTTCTGCCGAAGGTTTTTCGGACGAAAAACCTTCCTGGCTCAATCGTCGGGTGAAAGGAGCGCCTCTGCGGCGGTCAGGCCGGGGCCAATCCGGTCATGGCGCATATGGGCCAGGGCGCGTCCGCCCGACTGGGTGAACAATCGTCCCGCAGGTTTGCCATCGGCCAGAATCTCGGTGCCGACGGGGGCACTGCCGGTGATGCGCAGCCGCACCAGCCCTTTGCGCAATTCCGTCTTGTGCTTCATCCGGGCGGTCACTTCCTGCCCGACATAGCAGCCCTTGCGGAAATCGACGCCGTGCAGCCGCTCGAACCCGGTTTCCAGAAGATAGCTGTCGTCGGGGATCAGCTCGATACCGCTTTCCGGGATCAGATGTTCAACCCGCAGCGCATCCCAGTCGATGGTTGCGGGGCCGCCGGCGGCGCCATAGGCCCGCCAGCCAAGCGCGGGGTGGCGGGGGTCGGGCAGGGCATCGGCGGGCGGATCGGTCAGGCCGCGCGTGACCGATAGATCAGCGGCGGCGGCAATCTGCACATCGGCGCGCAGGCGATACATGGTCAGCCGCCGCACCACGCCCTCGGCAAGGCTTGCGGGCAGGTCGAGCAACAGTTCCCCGCCCCGCGCCACCACGAAGAAATCGGCGAGGTACTTGCCCTGCGGCGTCAGCAGCGCCGCCCAGACGATGCCGCTGCCTTTGGCCAAAGGCAGCACGTCGTTCGACACCAGACCTTGCAGGAAGGTCAGGGCATCCTTGCCGGTCAGGCGGTAAAGGCGCCGGTCGGGGTCGGTTTCGCCGCGCATCGCTTACTCCTTGAACTGCAGGCGGTGAAGATCGGCATAAAGCCCGCCCTGCGCAAGAAGGCTGGCATGGGTGCCCTGTTCAGCCACCCGGCCCGCCTGCATCACCACGATCTTGTCGGCCTGCCGCACGGTGGCCAGCCTATGGGCGATCACCAAGGTCGTGCGGCCACGGCCCGCCTCTGCAAGCGCCTGCGCCACCAACTCTTCGGACCGGCTGTCCAGCGCGCTGGTCGCCTCGTCCAAGAGCAGCACCGGCGCGTCGCGCAGGATGGCGCGGGCGATGGCGATGCGCTGGCGCTGGCCGCCCGACAGGGCCGAGCCGCGCGGGCCGGCCGGGGTTTCGGCACCCTGCGGCAGGCGGGCCAGAAACTCGCCCGCCTGTGCGCGCTCCAGCGCGGCGGCAAGGGCGGCATCGCTGCGGTCCCCCGCACCCAGACGGACATTGGCGGCAATGGTTTCGTCGAAGAGGGCGGTGTCCTGCGCCACCACGCCAAAGGCCCTGCGCAGGGCGGCGGGGTCCATCTCGCGCAGGTCCAGCCCGTTCAAGGTGACCCGGCCCGCCTGCGGATCGGCCAGACGGGTCAGCAGGTGGAACACCGTGCTTTTGCCCGCCCCCGAGGGGCCGACAAGAGCAGTGACCTGCCCGGGTTCGGCCACGAAACTCAGGCCGCGCAGCACCGGCTGGTCGCCATAGGCAAAGGCCACATCCTCCAGCGCAAGGCGGTAACCGCCCTGCGGCGCGGGCAGGGCGCGGGGTTCGGCGGGCGGCAGGACCGTGGGACGTTCGTGCAAGAGCCCGGCCATCCGCTCCAGCGAGGCACGCGCCTGCGCCCAGCCGCCCGAGATCGAGCCGAGCCGCCGCAAGGGTTCAAAAACCAGCGCCATAGCCATGAAAAAGCTCATGAATTCGCCAACGGTCTTTTGCCCAGCCATGATCTGATAGCCGCCATACAGCATCACCCCGGCAAAGCCCGCCGCCGCCACCATGTCGATCAGCGCCGGAATCCCCGCCGATGCGGTTTCCGAACGCAGTTGCGCGCGAAGGTAATCACGGGTGGCAAGGCGATAGCGTTCGGCCTCGGCGGCCTCGCTGCCGGTCAGGCGAATGGTGGTCAGACCGTGGAAAATCTCGTCCAGCCGGGTGGAGAGCGCCCCAGCGGCGGTGCGGGCGGCAATGGCGGTGCGCCGAGCGCGGGCCTGCAACGCCGAAACCGGCAGCGCCAAGAGCGGCACCCCCACCACGGCCAGCAGGGTCCAGCGCCAGTCCACCCAGAGCGCCACCCCGAGGAGAGAGACCAGCGCCACCACATCGCGCCCCAGCGCCGACAGGATCGGCGGCCAGAGGGTGCGGAAGGCCATGGCATCGCCCCGGATCCGCTCGATCAGCGCCCCCGGGGGGTGCGATTGAAAGAAGGGCAGGTCCAGCGTCATCAGATGCGTCAGAAGGGCATTCTGCTGATCGGCGGCCAGACCTTCGGCCTGCCGGGCCAGAATCACGCGGTGGCCGAAACCCGCCAGCGCCCGCAACAGGAACACCCCGGCGACGGCCAACGCCACCAGCGGCACCATGGCGGTGTCCTTGCCCAGAAATACCGTGTCAAACAGCGGGCGGATCAGATAGGAAAAGCCGCCCATCGTGGCGCCCTCGGCCGCCATCAGCAACAGCGCGCCGATGAGGGCGGCCCGGCGGGGCCGCAGCAGCGACAGAAACCAGCGGGTCGGCTCGGTTACCACGCGCCCTCCTTGCCGCGGGCCTGCCAGCGGGCGTAAGAGGCGCTGACCTCGGCCGGATCATAAGCGGTTGCCACCCAGTCGAGAAAGCCGATGCCGCTCTTCGCCTCTTCGCGGGCGTAATAGCGCAGAAGGTGGTCCAGAATCCCGGTCTTGCCGAAGCTCAGATGCACATAGCGCCAGGAAAGCTGCCGCGCGGCCTCGGCCACCGGGCGGCCCTCCATCAGCATCAGCCAGAGCGCGGCGGCAAGGCCGGTGCGGTCGGCGCCGGATTTGCAATGCACCAGAATGGGTTGCGGCATGGTGCGGAAATGATGCGCCAGTTCCAGCAGCGTCTCGCGCGACGGCAGGCGGCGGGCCGACATGTTCAGGTCCACCCGCGGCAGGCCCAGCCGGTCGCAAGCCTCGCGCTCGAACAGCCAGAAGCTTTGCCCCGAAGGCCCGCGCAGGTTCAGAACCGAGCGGGCCCCTTCGCGTGCATAGGTTTCGAACCGGGCCGGGTCGGGCTGGTTCGCGCGCCAGAGGCCGGGGCTGACCTTGTGGAAATTGTGCCACCAGACCCGCAGGAAGGCATGGTCGGAAAGCTGGAAATGCCACCATGCCGCGCGCCGCGCCTCGGGCGAGGAGATGTCGGTGCCAAAGCGTTGGCCCAGACGGTCCTGCCAGGCTTTCAGCTTTGCGTGCAGGGCTTTGAGCATGTGGCGGCCGATCCCGGTGTGACCCCGACGAGATAACGACAAGACCGGCATTCTGCAAGGCGGCGGCCCGTTGACGCCGCCCTTTGGCCAGCCTAGCCCTGTGCTGCGAACAGCGGAGACGAAGATGACCCTTGCCCAAGGCCGCCCCTATCTTGCCATTCCCGGCCCCTCGGTGATGCCCGACCGGGTGTTGCAGGCGATGCACCGCGCGGCGCCCAACATCTACGCCGGTGCGCTGCATGACATGGTGGCCAGCCTCTGGCCCGATCTGCGGGTGGTGGCGGGCACCACGGCCAATGTCGCGGCCTATATCGGCAATGGCCATGCGCTGTGGGAAGCGGTCAACAGCAACCTGTTTTCGCGCGGTGACAAGGTGTTGCTGGTGGCGACGGGGGCCTTTGGCCTTGGCTGGACGGCATCGCTTCTGGCCATGGGGGTTCAGGTTGAATGCCTCGACTTCGGCCGCTCCACCCCCGCCGACATGGGCCGGGTCGAGGCGGCGCTGCGCGCCGACCGCGCGCATGAGATCAGGGCGGTGCTGACGACCCATGTCGATACCGCCAGCTCTATCCGCACCGACATTCCCGCCTTGCGCGCCGCGATGGATGCGGCGGGCCATCCGGCACTTCTGGCGGTGGATTGCATCGCCAGCCTTGGCTGCGACGAATACCGGATGGACGATTGGGGCGTCGATGTGACCATCGCCGCCAGCCAGAAGGGGCTGATGGTGCCGCCGGGCATGGGCTTCGTCTGGTTTTCGGAAAAGGCCCGGGCGGCGGGGCGCAACGCGGGCCTGCGCACCCCCTATTGGGACTGGACGCCGCGCGCCGATGGTGCCGAGTTCTGGCAGCTCTGGCACGGCACGGCGCCGACCCATCACCTTTATGGTCTGCGCGAGGCGCTGACCATGCTGGTGCATGAAGAGGGGATGCCGGCGGTCTGGGCCCGCCATGCCGCGCTTGCGCGCACCGTCTGGGCCGCCTTCGATTCCTGGGGGGCGGGCAATGCCGAAATCGCGCTGAACGTGGCCGATCCGGCCTTCCGCTCCCATGCCGTTACCGCGGCGCGGATCGGACCGGCGCCCAATGCCACCCGGCTGCGCGACTGGTGCGAGACGCGGGCCGGGCTGACCCTTGGCATCGGGCTGGGCATGGCACCGCCGGGCGACCCGGCCTATCACGGCTTTCTGCGGGTGGCCCATATGGGCCATGTCAGCGCCCATATGACGCTCGGCGTGCTGGCCACGATGGAGGCGGCGATGCTGGCGCTGGACATCCCGCATGGTCCGGGCGCGCTGGCAGCGGCGGCCGGGGTGGTGGCGCGGGCGGCAGGGGCGTGACCGCCCAAGCGCGCCGCCCGCTCATCGGGGTTTTGCTGATGCTGGGGGCCATGGCGGTGCTGCCGGGCATCGACGTGATTGCCAAGATGCTGGGCCAGCAGGGAATGCCGATCTTGCAGGTGGTCTGGGCGCGGCTGGCGCTGGGGGCGGTGCTGACGCTGCCGCTGGCCTTGCGGATCGGCGGGACGGCGGCGCTGGTGCCCGCGCGGCCGGTCTATCACGGGCTGCGCGCGGCTTTTCTGTCGGGCGCCACCTTTTGCTTTTTCCTGTCGCTGAAATATCTGCCCATCGCCGATGCCTTGGCAATCTTCTTCGTGCAACCCCTTGTGGTGACGGTGCTTTCCGCTCTGGTCCTGCGTGAGCGGGTGGGGCCGCGCCGCTGGGCTGCGGTGGCGGTGGGCTTTGTCGGCACGCTGATCATCATTCGCCCCGGTCTGGTCGAGGTGAACCCCGGCAGCCTTCTGGCGCTGGCGGCGGGCACCCTGCTTGCCTGCTATTTCGTGATGACGCGGGCGATTTCGGGGCAGGCCAACGCGCTGGTCACCACCTTTCAGACCAGCCTGATGGGCGGGCTGATGCTGTCGCTTGCGGTGCCCTTCGTCTGGGTGGCGCCGGACCCGGGGCAATGGGGGCTTTTGCTGCTTCTGGCGGCCATTGCCACCTTTGGCCATCTGTTGATCGTCTGGGCCTATGACCATGCCGAAGTGTCGCTTCTGGCGCCGCTCGCCTATACCGAAATCATAACTTCGGTCGCCATGGGGCTGTTTTTCTTTGATGATTTTCCAGATGGGTGGACCTTCGCCGGGGTTGGCGTGCTGATTGCCTGCGCGCTTTACATCGGAATGCGCGAGCGGGCGGCAGGGCAGCGCCCCGCCCCCGAGGGCATTGCCCAGCCTTAGGCGAAGCGGTTGAAGAACGGGGTGCGGTGGATGATCTCGGTGGCGACCAGCGTGCAGGCAAAGGTAAAGAGCGCCGCCGGGATCGGGTTCACCTCGACGCCGAACACCTTGTAGGCGACCAGCATGAAGAACGGGTGCAACAGGTAGACGCCAAAGGCATAGCCCGCGGCAAAGGTCGGCCAGGTGGCCTTGATCGGCAGCCGCCACAGCACCTCGAACACGATCAGCGCAAGGAGCGCCTGCGCCCCCCAGAACTCGCCATAAAGCGCCACCAGCACGGCCGAAATGGCGGTGGCGGCGACCCAGCTCATCCATCCGGCGCCAAGGCGCAGCGCGATGGCGTGGAAGGCGCCCAACAGGAACAGCGGCAGCGAAAAGGCCCATTGCACCACCGGCAGCTCGAACGCCATTCCGGCATGGACCGTGCCGAGCGGCACCGAAACGGCCACCAGCAGAATCATCGCGGCCGCCAGCGCCGTCTGGCTCTGGATCAGCCGCGACATCGGCGGGATCAGCACCAGCCAGACCGCGGTGAAGGGCAGGAACCACAGGTGGAAATAGGGCCCTGTGATCAGGCTGTAGGGGTCCGACAGCCACTGAAACGGCGCATCCGACAGGATTTCATAGATCACCCGGTAAAAGGCGCACCAGAAAAGCCAGGGCATCAACAGCCGCACCGCCCGCTTGCGCCAGAAGCCGGGGCCGGGCCGCCGTTCATAGCTTTGCACCGCAAGAAACGAGGTCAGGAACAGAAACAGCGCCAGCGCCAGATAGCCGATCTGCCAGCCCGGCGCATGGGCATGGTCCCAGACGATGAAGAAGGCCGCCGTGATCCGCCCGATGTCCAGCCCGCGCCGATAGCCGGCCAGCGGCCGGGCAGGCGCTGCGACGGCGGCAGGGGAAAAGGTCGCGTCGGTCATCTGGCCCTCGCTGGACGGTGCGGCTTTGCGGCTCATACAACCGCGATGCGCCTGCGAGGGCCTTGTGGCAACCGTTTTCGTGCTTAATGGCCCGGAAACAATGGGTTTCCGCAACCATAGCGCGAAATCAGCCGCCGTTGCGGGCAAGCCAGTCTTTCATCCAGGCAATCTCGGCCTCTTGCGCGGCGATGACGCCCTCGGCCAGTTTGCGCACCTCGGGGTCGTCGCCATGTTCCAGCACCACCCGCGCCATGGCGACGGCGCCTTCGTGATGCGGGATCATGCCGCGGACAAAGTCGATGTCGGCATCGCCGGAATACTCAATCGCCATCGCGCCATGCATGGCGGCATTGGCCTCCATATAGGCGAGGGTCGCCGGGCTTTCGGCGCCGGTCATGGCATGGCCGGTATGGTCCATCGTGGTTTGCGCCAGCAGAGGCAGTCCAATCGCGGCGGCAAGGCCAAGGGCAAGGAACAGCGGTTTCATCGGGGTCTCCTTTCAGGGTGTCTGCCCGGTTTCTGGCAGGTTCCGGCAAGGGGAAGGCAAGTCACCCTTCGGTGAAGCTGCCGGGTCTTTTCCTTGGCTGCGCTGCGCCCTATCGTGGCACGGTCAGCACGAAGGCCCTTCATGTCCCGTATGTCCCGCCCCACCGTTGGAATCATCGGCAATTCCCATCTGATGAACGACCGTTATGCCGTTCACGCCGCCGGGCACATCAATTCGGTTGCCGTGGCCGAAGCGGCAGGCTGTCTGCCGGTCATCGTGCCCTCGGACCCGCGTCTGGTGACGGTGGAGGAGCTGATGGGCCTTTGCGATGGTTTTCTCTTCACCGGCGGGCGCCCCAACGTTCACCCTTCGGAATATGGCGAGGCCGAGACGCCGGCCCATGGCGATTTCGACCGCAACCGCGATGCCATCACCCTGCCGCTGATCCGGGCGCTGGTCGAACGCGGCCAGCCGTTCCTTGGCATCTGCCGCGGCTTTCAAGAGCTGAACGTGGCGATGGGCGGCTCGCTTCATCCTGAAATCCGCGATCTGCCGGGGCGGATGAACCACCGGATGCCGCCCGACGGCACCATCGAGGAACAATTCGCCCTGCGCCATGCGGTGCGCTTTACCGAAGGCGGGGTGTTTCACCGGCTGATGGGCGCGCCCGAGGTGATGACCAACACGTTGCACGGGCAGGGCATTGCCCGTCCGGGCCACCGCATCGTGGTGGACGGGCTGGCCCCCGATGGCACGCCTGAGGCGATTTATGTGCAGGACGCGCCCGGGTTTACCCTGTCGGTGCAATGGCACCCGGAATGGAATGCGGCCAATGATCCCGTCTCGCGCCCGCTGTTTGCCGCCTTTGGCGCGGCGGTGGCCGACTGGGCGCAACGACAGGGGTAGCCGATGAAGGTTCTGGTGCTTTACGCAACGACCGATGGCCAGACCCGCAAGATCGCCCGCCATGTCGCCGACGGGCTGGCCGATGGCGGCCATGCCGTGGAATTGCTGGAAGCAAATGATGGTGCCGGGCTGGATCTGGCGCGCTTTGACCGGGCGGTTCTGGCAGGCTCGCTTCATGCCGGGGGGTATCAGGCGGCTTTGGCCGGTTTTGCCCGCGCCCATGCGGCGGCGCTGAATGCGATGCCGACGCTGTTTCTGGCGGTCTCGCTCTCGGCCGCGGGGGATGATGCCGAAGATTGGGCGGGCCTGCACAAATGCCTTGAGGCGTTTCACACCGAAACCGGCTGG
Source organism: Tabrizicola fusiformis (assembly GCF_013328815.1). Classification (GTDB taxonomy): domain Bacteria; phylum Pseudomonadota; class Alphaproteobacteria; order Rhodobacterales; family Rhodobacteraceae; genus Fuscibacter. Next base: position 241,674 of record NZ_JABUHN010000004.1, on the reverse strand, counting down.
ACCCCGGGCCGCACCGAACATGTCGCCGGTGCCTTCCGCTTCAGCGAATACGGGTTCTTCCGGGCTTGGGCAATGAAGCGGATTGCGGCGCAGAAAGACCCCACGGTCGATCCGCATCAGGACAAGGAATACACCGACTGGGCCGCGCTTGACGCGGCGGTGGCGGCCTGGCTGGCAGGCTGACCTACCAGCCCGCCAGCAACGCGATCAGCGCCGCCGCGGCCGGGACCGTCTGCACCACCAGAATTCGGCGCGACACGGTGGCCGCACCATAAAGCCCCGCGACTGCCACGCAGATCAGCCCGTAAAGCCCCAACTGGAACCCCGCGCCCTGCAACCCCGCGATCAGCGCCCAGATCAGCGCGGTGGCCAGAAAGCCGTTATAGAGCCCCTGATTGGCCGCCAGCACCTTGGATGCTTCGGCAAATTCGGCGGTGGTGCCGAACACGTGGCGCCCGCGCGGCGTGGTCCAGGCCGCCATTTCAAGCCAGACGATATAGAGATGGATCAGCGCGACCAGCGCGGTCAGGATAAGGGCGAGCATGGGCGCCTCCTTGTTACGGGCGGGTTTCGCGGGTTATGTTAGCGCCAACTTGGCAGGGGGAACAGATGAAGCGCTCACGCATCAACGAAATCATGGCGGCGGCGGATGAGATGATCCGCCATTACGGCTTTGTCCTGCCGCCCTTTGCCTATTGGACACCGGACGAGTTCCGCACCCGGGCCGATGTGGCGGGGCGGGTGATCTCGGGGCGCTGCGGCTGGGACATTACCGATTACGGGCAGGGCCGGTTCGACCTGATGGGGCTGTTCCTCTTCACCCTGCGCAATGGCCTGTTGTCCGACCTGCAACGCGGCGGCGGCATGTGCTATGCCGAAAAGCTGCTGATTTCACGGCAGGATCAGCTTTCGCCGATGCACACCCATGTGATCAAGGCCGAGGATATCATCAACCGCGGCGGGGCGACGCTGGTGGTGGAGCTTTACGGTTCCGACCCATGGGGCAATTTCGCTGCCGATCAGGGCGGCATGGTGCGCTGCGACGGGATCGAGCGCGCCTTTGCCCCCGGTGAAAAGCTGAAACTGGCGCCGGGGGAAAGCGTCACGCTGATGCCGGGCGACTGGCACGCCTTTTGGGGCGAGGGCGGCGATGTGCTGATCGGCGAGGTTTCGACGGTGAACGACGACATGACCGACAACATCTTCCGCGAGCCGATCGGCCGCTTTGCCGAGATCGAAGAGGACGTGGCGCCCACCCATCTGCTGGTGTCGGACTACGACCGCTGGCTGGCGTGAAGCGATTTCTATGAAGAAATCGCGCCGGACCCTTCGAAGGGTCCGGGCCGGAGTTTTCGAAAACTCCGGCGGGTCCGCCCGGGGCGCGCGGGCGGATTGACCTTGCGCGCGGGCCGGGGGAAAGTCCGGCCATGAGCCAGAATTTCACCGCCCGCCTGACCCGCCGTCCCATTGCCTTTGACCGCGCCCAAGGGGCCGAGGCGCGGGCCGCCCTGTCCGGTCTTCCGCCCGAGCTGGCGCCGTTGATCGAAGGGGCGGCGGGGTGCAGCCCCTATCTGCGCGACCTGATGCGGCAAGAGGGCGACTGGCTGCGCCCGGCGCTTGGCCTTGCGCCGGAAACCGCGCTGGCCGCCGTGCTGACCGGGCTTGAGGCGGTGCCGGTTGACGGGCTGGCAGCGGCGCTGCGACAGGCCAAGCGGCGGGTGGCGCTTTTGGCGGGGCTGGCTGATCTGGGCGGGGTCTGGGGGCTGATGGAGGTTACCGGCGCGCTGACGCGGCTGGCCGACCGGGCGGTGGACCTGACGATGCGGCGGCTGGTGGCCGAAGAAATCCGGCGCGGCAAGCTGCCGGGGCAGGGGCCGGACGATGCTGCGACCGCAGGCGGCATGGTGGCGCTGGCCATGGGCAAGATGGGGGCCGGGGAACTCAACTATTCTTCGGATATCGACCTGATCTGCCTGTTCGATCAGGAGCGGTATGGCGCCGACTGGTCCGAGGCGCGGGCGGCCTTCATCCGCGTCACCCGCAAGATGACGGCGATCCTGTCGGATGTCACGGCGGGCGGCTATGTCTTCCGCACCGATCTGCGGCTGCGCCCCGATGCCAGCGTCACGCCGGTCTGTCTGTCGATGGCTGCCGCCGAAGCCTATTACGAGGCTGAGGGCCGGACGTGGGAGCGGGCGGCCTATATCAAGGCCCGTCCCTGCGGCGGCGACCTCGCGGCGGGAGAGCGGTTTCTGAAAACCCTGACCCCCTTCGTCTGGCGCAAGCATCTCGACTATGCCGCCATCCAGGACGCCCATGACATGCGCCTGCGCATCCGCGAGCATCGCGGGCTGAATGGCCGGGTCGAGGTGGAAGGCCATAACATGAAGCTGGGTCAGGGCGGCATCCGCGAGATCGAGTTCTTTACCCAGACCCGGCAGTTGATTGCAGGCGGGCGCGACCCCTCGCTGCGCGACCGTGGCACGCTGGCGGCGCTGGCGGCCTTGGCGCGGCAGGGCTGGATTCCCGAGGCGGTGACCGAGGAACTCTCCACGCTCTACATCGCCCACCGCGAGGTGGAGCATCGTTTGCAGATGGTCGCCGATGCCCAGACCCATACGATGCCCACCAGTGCCGAGGGCGTGGCCCGCATTGCCGCCTTCTGCGGCCAGTCCGAGGCCACTTTCCGCCGCGACCTGCTTGACCGGCTGGCCCGGACCGACCGGCTGACCGAGGGCTTCTTTGCCCCCGCCGCCGCGGAAGAAGGCCCCGAATTGTCCGACAGCGCCCGCGCCATCGTGGCGGGCTGGTCCAGCTATCCCTGCCTGAAAAGCGACCGGGCACAGGCCATCTTCCGCCGCCTGCGCCCGGTGCTGCTGACCCGCCTTGCCCGCGCCGCCAACCCGGACGAGGCGCTGGTGGCGCTGGACGGATTCCTTGCCGGTCTGCCCGCCGGGGTCCAGCTTTTCGCACTGTTCGAGGCCAATCCGGTGCTGGTCGATCTGATCATCGACATCGCGGGCACGGCGCCGGCGCTTGCGCGGCATCTGTCACGCAACGCTTCGGTGCTGGATGCGGTGATCGGCGGCAGTTTCTGGGCGCCCTGGCCGGGGATGGCGGCGCTGACGCAGGAACTTGCCGCGCGGCTGGCCGGGGTCGCCGATTACGAGGGCAAGCTCGATTCGGCCCGCCGCTGGATGAAGGAATGGCATTTTCGCGTGGGCGTGCATCACCTGCGCGGGCTGATCGACGCCTTCGAGGCGGCGAAATCCTATGCCGATCTGGCCGAGGCCGTGATTGCCGCCCTCTGGCCGGTGGTGGGTGAAAGCGTTGCCCGCCGCCATGGCCCGGCCCCGGGGCGTGGTGCCGTGCTGGTCGGCATGGGCTCGCTGGGGGCGGGGCGGCTGAATGCCGGGTCCGACCTTGACCTGATCGTGATCTATGACGCGGCGGGGGTCGAGGCATCGGAGGGGCCGCGCCCGCTGGCGGCGCGGGCCTGGTATGCCAAGCTGACCCAAGCGATGGTGACCGCACTGACGGCGCAGATGGCCGAGGGGCGGCTTTACGAGGTGGACATGCGGCTGCGCCCTTCGGGGCGGCAGGGGCCGGTGGCGACCTCGCTCGACAGTTTCCGCAGCTATCAGCAGAGCGAAGCCTGGACATGGGAGCATCTGGCGCTGACCCGGGCGCGGGTGCTGGCGGGTGAGCCATCGCTGGCCGGTGAGGTCGAGGCGCTGCGCCGCGCTGTGCTGGCCGAAAAGGGGCAGGCGGCCAAGGTGCGCCCGGACGTGGCCGAGATGCGGGCGCGGCTGGCGGCGGCCAAACCCGGCGAGGGGGAATGGGAGGCCAAGCTGGGCCCGGGCCGCCTGATGGATATCGAGCTGATGGCGCAGACGCTGGCGCTGCAATCGGCCAGCCCGGCGCGGCAGGTGGAACGGCAGATCGCGGCGGGGGTAAAGGCCGCAAAAGCGTCGGATTCCGACGCGCAGACGCTGCTGGATGCCTACAGGCTGATGTGGCGGCTGCAATGCGGGGCGCGGCTGTTGTCGGACCGGGTGGTGGACCCCGGCCGTCTGGGCGAAGGTGGCAGGGCGTTCCTTCTGCGCGAAACCGGGGCCGGGACGGTTGAAGAGCTTTCGGACCGGCTGGCGACGGCGGCAGGACTTGCCGAACGGGTCATTTCGGCCCATCTGGAGCAACAGGGCTAGGAGTGGCCGGTGGGGAGACGGGTGTTGGAACTGAGCGAGGCCGATCCCAAGGGGCTTGTGCGCGAAAGCTATCGGATCGAGGGGATCACCCTGGGCGAATGCCGCTCGATCTTCATCGACTGGGCACTGAGCCTGCCGGTGGGCGCCCATACGCCTGACGCGCTGCGCCGCCTGATCGCGGAATATGGTCTGGCCGAACCGGATCACCCGATGAGCGGCGTGCTGGAAGCCGCGCTGACCGCGCCCGAGGCGCCGCGCCGCCGGGGCGGACGAGCGGCCCGCGTGGCAGCAGAGCCGCGCGCCGAAGGCTGACCCTCAGCCCCGCGCCGCAGCTTCGAGCGCGGGGCCGTCCAGCTTGACCATTGCCATCATCGCCTGCAGCACGCGGGCGGCGGCGGCTTCGTCATTGGTGGCCATCAGGCGGGGCAGGGCGCGGGGAATGATCTGCCAGCTTACCCCGAAACGGTCTGTCAGCCAGCCGCAGCGGCTGGCGCTGCCACCGTTCAGCAAAGCATCCCAGAGGGCGTCCACTTCGGCCTGCGTTTCAAGATGCACCTCGATCGAGGCGGCGGGGGTCAGCCGGTAATGCGGCCCGCCGTTGAGAAAGCTGTACCGCTGGCCCAGAAGGTCAAGCTGCACCATGAAGGCGGCGCCGGGATTGCCGCGCTGCGGGAAGACGTGGCGGATGGTCGAGCCGGGCAGCAGGCGGACATAGGTTTCCGCCGCTTCCAGCGCGGCATCCTCGAACCAGAGGCAGGTCTGGACGGTGGGGGCAGTCATGGAAGCCTCCGCAAGGATGGGCAGATTGCCCATCCTACGGCGCAAAAGGCGCCCCGTCAGCCCCGTTTGAGGCCCGCCGCCTCTGCCGCAAGGCGGGTGACCGTATCCCAGTCGCCTTTGGCCAGCGCCTCTTTCGGCGCGACCCAGGAGCCGCCGACGCAGAGGATGTTCTTCAGCGCCAGATAATCCGGTGCGATTTTCAGGCTGATGCCGCCGGTGGGGCAGAATTTCACCTGCGGAATGGGCGAGCCGATGGATTTGAGATAGGCCGCCCCGCCGGCCTGTTCGGCAGGGAAGAACTTCTGCACGGTAAAACCCTTTTCCAGCAGCGCCATGATCTCGCTCGCGGTGGCGGCACCGGGCAGCAGGGGCAGCCCCTCGTCCTCGCAGGCGGCAATGATCCGGTCGGTGGCGCCGGGGCTGACGCCGAACTTCGCGCCCGCTGCCTTGGCGGCCTTCACATCGGCCGGGGTCAGGAGCGTGCCCGCCCCCACCACGCCGCCCGGCACCTCTGCCATGGCGCGGATCGCATCCAGCGCCTGCGGCGTGCGCAGCGTGACCTCCAGCGCAGGCAGCCCCCCCGCCACCAAGGCGCGCGCCAGCGGCACCGCCTGCGCCAGATCGTCGATCACCAGAACCGGCACCACCGGCGCCAGGCGGCAGATTTCGGCGGCCTTCAGGGATTGTTCGGCGGGGGTCATGTCGGTCTCCTTTTCGCCAGACGGCGGGGCGGCTGAGAGGGCAGGTGCCTCTGGCGGGGATATTTGGGCCAAGATGAAAGCGGCCATTCATCTTGGCCCAAATACCCCCGCCGGAGGCGAAGGTCGGGCAGGGGCGGTCGGGGTCAGACCACCACGGCGGCGCCGGTTTCGGCGGGGCCGACAGTGCGGCGGAAGGCGTCGAAGAGTTCGCGGCCGATGCCATGGGCATTTGCCGAGAGGTCGGGGCGGACCATGGTGCGGCCCGAAAGGTCGGCGGTGGTCGAAAGCGTGCCCGCCACCGCATCCAGCCGGACGACATCGCCGTCGCGCAGGAGGGCCAGCGGGCCGCCGACGGCGGCTTCCGGCGAGACGTGGATCGCGGCGGGCACCTTGCCGCTGGCGCCCGACATCCGGCCATCGGTGACCAGCGCCATTTTCAGCCCGCGCTCTTGCAGCACCGACAGCACCGGCGTCAGCGAGTGCAGTTCCGGCATTCCGTTGGCCTGCGGCCCCTGAAAGCGCACGACGACCACGGTGTCGGAGGTGAATTCACCCGCCTTGAAGGCGGCCTTGACCGCTTCCTGATCGTGGAAGATTCGGGCGGGTGCTTCGATGATGTGGCGTTCGGGGGCGACGGCGGAAACCTTGATCACGCCGCGGCCGAGGTTGCCGGACAATTGCCGCAGCCCGCCGGTCGGCTGGAACGGATCGGCGGCGGGGCGGACGATCTTGTCGTTCAGGCTGGTTGCCGGGCCGTCGCCCCAGATCAGCCGCCCTTGATCCAGCCGGGGCTCCTGCCGGTAATGCGCCAGCCCGTCGCCCGCCACCGTGCGGGCATCGGCGTGCAAGAGCCCCGCGTCCAGCAACTGTCCGATCAGGAATTGCAGCCCCCCCGCGGCGTGGAAGTGGTTCACATCGGCAAGGCCATTGGGATAGACCTTGGCCATCAGGGGCACCGCCTGGCTGAGGTCATCGAAATCGGCGAGGTCCAGAAGCACTCCCGCCGCCCGCGCCATGGCGGGCAGGTGCAGCACGAGGTTGGTCGAGCCGCCGGTGGCCATCAGCCCGACGATGCCGTTGACGAAGGCGCGTTCGTCCAGCACCTCGCCCGCAGGGCGGTAGTCGTTGCCAAGGGCGGTGATGGTGGCGGCACGTTCCACCGCCGCCGTGGTCAGCGCCTCGCGCAGGGGGGTGCCGGGATTGACGAAGCTCGCGCCCGGCAGGTGCAGGCCCATGAATTCCATCAGCATCTGGTTGGTGTTGGCGGTGCCGTAGAAGGTGCAGGTGCCCGGGCCGTGATAGCTGGCCATCTCGGCGGCCATCAGATCGGCCCTGGTCGCCTTGCCTTCGGCAAAGAGGTTGCGCACGCGGGATTTTTCATCATTCGGGAGGCCCGAGGTCATCGGCCCCGCAGGCACGAAGACGGCGGGCACATGGCCGAAGGTGGCGGCGGCCATGATCAGGCCGGGCACGATCTTGTCGCAGACACCCAGATAGAGGGCGGCGTCAAAGGTGTTGTGGCTCATCGCCACGCCTGCCGCCAGCGCGATGACATCGCGGGAAAAGAGCGAGAGTTCCATGCCGGGCTGGCCCTGGGTCACCCCGTCGCACATCGCGGGCACGCCGCCTGCGACCTGTGCGGTGGCGCCGGCCTTGCGGGCGGCCTCGCGGATGATCTTGGGGTAATCCTCATAGGGCTGATGGGCCGAGAGCATGTCGTTATAGGCGGTGACGATGCCGATGTTGGGCAGCCGCGCTTCGGCCAGCGCGGCCTTGTCGGTGCCCATCGCGGCATAGGCATGGGCCTGATTGCCGCAGGCCAGATGCCCGCGCGCCGGGCCTGCGCGCCCCGCCGCCGCGATCCGCGCCAGATAGGCGGCGCGGGTGGCGGCAGAGCGTTCGCGGATGCGGTCGGTAACGCGGTCGATGGCGGGATGCAGCGGCATGGCAGCCTCTCTCTCTGGCGGGTTGGCGGGGTTTTAGCAGGATTTGTTAGCGCTAACAACCCTTCGGCGACCCAGAACACCGAATTTGTCATCCACCGGGGCGCCCGGCGCTGCTAATCTGGCCAGGACAACCACCGGAGACCGCATGCGTATTGTGACGCTTCTTGCCTGCCTCGTCACGCTTGAACTTGCCGCCTTGCCGGTTTTGGCCGAGGGGCTTGCCGATCACAAGGCCCGGGCGGAAGGGGTGGAGCAGCTTTACGACGCCGGGGATTATGCGGCTGCCGAAGCAGCGGCAGTGGCCTTGGCCGCGCAGGCCAGCGCCGAGTTCGGGCCGGATTCGCCGCAGGTGCTGGATGTGCAGATCGCGCTGGCAAATGCCCTGCGCCAGCAGGACAAGCTGGAAGAGGCCGTGGCGATGTTCCGTCATGTCCACGCCCGCTGGCTGGCGACCAAGGGGGAATACCACCCCCGCACCCTTGCCGCCGCCAATGCGCTTTCGGTGATCCTGTCCGAGACCGGCCGCGCGGATGAGGCGCTGCCTTTGGCGGTGCAGACGGTGCGGGTGGCCGAGACGGTTCTGGGCGACGATGCCTATATCGTAGTGAAATGGCGCTACAACCTTGCTTCGACCTACAGCAGGCTGGGCTACAAGGAAGAGGCGCTGGCCTATTATGCGCAGGCGCTGCAACAGATGCGGGTGGCGACCGATCCCGGCGCGCCGCGCGATGCCGCGACGGTGGCCCGCAGCATCGCCCGTATCCAGACCGATCTGGGCCGCCCCGATGCCGCCGCCGATGCCTATGCCGAGGCGATCCCGCTGTTCGAGGCGGCTTTCGGCCCGCGCCATCCGCAGACGGTCTATACGCTGGTCGAATATGGACAGGCGCTCTGGCGGTCGGGGCGGCGTGACGATCTGCCGGCCCATGTGCAGCGGGTGGGCGCGCTGGTCGCGGAACAGTTCGGGGCGCAAAGCCTGCCGATGTCCGACATTCTGGCGCAGCGGGCGCTTCTGGCGACCCGGGGCGGCCCGGACAGCCCCGGCTTTGCCGAGGGGCTGGCGTTGCAGGCCGAGGTGGTGGCGCTGCGCGAAAGCCTGTTGTCGCCGACGGCAGGCCCCACCGGGCGGGCGCGGCTGGACCATGCCGCAATGCTGGCCGACAGCACCGATCCCAAGCAACTGCGCCGCGCATGGGAGGAGCTGAAGCTGGCCTCCGAGGCGGGGGCGGGCAGCCGGGCTTTTGCCTATGACCTGCTTGTCAGCCTGCGCGACAGCGGCGGCATGGCGCCCCGGGAACTGGCCGATGCCGTGCTGATGGTGGCGCAAGAGGCGCAGGGTTCGGCGGCGGCGGGATCGGCGCTGATTCAGGCGCAGCGCCTTGCGCTGGGCGAGGGGGAGACGGCGGCGCAGTTCCGCGCCGCGACCGATCTGGGCGAGCGTTCGGCACAGTTGCAGCAGGCGCTTCTGGTGCAGACCAACCTGCCGCTGGCCGAGCGGGATGCGGCGCGCGAGGGGCAGATGCGCCGCGATCTGGCCGCGGCGCGGGCGCAGGCGGATGACCTCTGGGCGGCGCTGGATGCCGATGCGCCGGGGATGATGGACCTGATCGGCGGCGGGCGCCTGACCTTGGACGAGGTGCAGGCGGCCCTTGCCCCGGATGAGGCGCTGATCATCCTCGACATCAGCCCGGTCGAGGGGGACGCCCAGATGGCCATGGCGATCAGCCGCGAGGCGGTGGACTGGCACCTGCTGAACTGGACGGCCGACAGCTTTACCGGCGCGGTGGCCGATACCCGGTCGGGCATCGCGCTCAAACTGGGCACGCGGGCGGCGGCGGCGCTGGACGATGCCCCTGTCGAGGCCAAGGTGGAGTTCGACCTTTACGCGGCGCAATGGCTTTATGCCGAAACCATCGGCGCGCTGGAGCCGGTCTTTGCCGGCAAGGCGCATCTGATGTTCGACCTGCGCGGCGCCGTGGCGGGCCTGCCGCCGCACCTCATGGTGCGGGCTGAGCCGCAGTCGGACGACCTGACAGAGGCCGACTGGCTGGTGCGGCACCATGCGGTGACGGTGCTGCCCTCGGTCTTTTCGCTGCGCACCATCGCGCTGGCCCGGGGCAGGGCGCCCGCGCCGGAACCGCTCTTGGCCTTTGCCGATCCGGTCTATGACCTTGACGAAGGCACGGCTCTGGTGGCCTCTCTCGATACCGCTTCGGCGGGGGTGCTGCGCGGGGCGCTGGCGCCCTTGCCCGAAACGGCGGATGAGGTGCGGGCGGTGGCCGCCGCCCTTGGTGCCCCGCCTACAGCGCTGCGCACCGGCGCTGCGGCCAGTGAGGCGGGCCTGAAGGAAACCCGGCTTTCCGATTTCCGCGTGCTGCATTTTGCCACCCACGGCCTTGTGACCGGCGATGTCGCGGGCCAGACCGTGCTGGGCGAACCGGCGCTGGCGCTGACCCCGGGGCGGGGCGAGGACGGCTTTCTGACGGTGAGCGAGATCCTTGCGCTCGACCTGCGGGCCGATTGGGTGGTGCTGTCGGCCTGCAACACCGCGCAGGGCAATGAACCCGATGCCGAGGCGCTGTCGGGGCTGGCGCAGGCGTTCTTCTATGCCGGCGCCCGCGCCCTCATGGTCAGCCACTGGCCGGTGGAAAGCCGCTCTGCCGCGCATCTGATGACGGAAACCTTCCGCATCCGCGCCGAGACCCCCGGCCTGCGCGCTGCCGAGGCACAGCGCCGCGCCATTCTGGCGATGATCGACGCGCCGGGGGGGAAATGGTCGCACCCTGCCTATTGGGCGCCCTTTGTTCTGGTCGGGAGCCCGGATTGAGCCGTTTCTTTGCCGTTCTGGCGCTGGTCCTGACCCTTGCCACCTCCGCGCCCGCAGAAGAGGCGCTGACCCCGGCCGAGGTGGACGAGGTTGCCGGGCTGATCGAGGCGACACTGGTGGTGGGCGGCGACTATGCCCAGGCCGAAGCTTCGGCGCAGCAGTTCTATGGGCTGGTGTTGCAGGATTTCGGCGAAGAAAGCCGGCAGGCGGTGCAGATCGAGTTCCTTCTGGTGCTGGCTGCCGCCGCGCAGGACCAGCAGGACCGGGCCGAGGCGCTGGGCTATCAGCTCATGCAAAAGGCGCAGCGGGTGCTGAAACCGGACGATCCGCTGCTTTATCGCTGTGCGGCCGCCTATGCCGTGGGGCTGCGCAGCACGGGCCGCGGGGGCGAGGCGCTGGGCCTTGCCACCGAGGCGCTGGCGCTGGCCGATGGCGCGCTGCCGCCGGGCGATCTGGCGGTGGCGGAACTGCGCCTCTTGCAGGCGCAACTGGCGACCGAGGCGGGGCAGGGCGACCTTGCGGCCGCGATCTATGACCAGCTTGCCGACAGTCTGCGCGACCGGGACGATCCGCAGACCCGCAACCTGCGCGCCATGGGGATGATCGGCTGGGCGGGTCTGGTCAACGACATTCAGGGCCCCGAAGCGGCCATTCCACTGTTGCAGGCGGCGATTGCGGCGCTGGATGCCAATTTTGCCACCCTGCCGCGCCCCAGCCTGCAACCGCTGCGGCTGACCACCGAAGGCCAGTTGATCGAGGCGCTGCACCTGACCGGGCAAGACAAGGCGGCGCTGGCCATTCTGGAGGCCCGCCTGCCCGAGATCACCGCGCATTACGGGCAAGACAGCCCGTTCTGGGCCGACATGGCCTTCCTTCAGGCGGTCATTCTGGCGGGGGACGATCCGGCAAGCCCGGGGGCGGCGCGGGCGCTGGTCCTTATGCGGCAGGTGGTTGCGGTGCGCGAAGCCACCCTTTCGCCCGACACGATCGACCTTTTACGGGCGCGGGTGAACCTTGCGATGCTGCTGGCCAGCACCGGGCAGGGGGCCGAGGCGCTGGCGCAAATCCACGCGCTGGGCGGGGCCGCGCTGCCGGGCGGGCGGATGCAACTGACCTATATCCTGCGTCTGGCCGAGGAATCCGGCGCCCTGACCCGCGAAGCGGCGGTCGAGGCGATGCTGGGCTGGTTGCAGGAATCGCAAGACAGCGGCGCTGCGGCGGCGCAGATCCTGCTGACGCAGCGGTTGGCTGCGGGCAGCGGGCGGGGGGCCGACCTTTTGCGCGCCCGCACCGATACCCGCGCCCGGCTTGAGGCGTTGCAAGGCGAATTGGCCGCGCTGACCACGCTGCCCGTGGATCAGCGCGACCCGGCCGCGATTGCGACGCTGCGCGACGCGATTCGCAGCCAGATGGAGAGCGCCGCCGAAATCCGCACCGCTCTGGAGACCGAGCTTCCGGCGCTGGCCGAGGCGACCGGCCGCCGCGCCCTGACGCTGGCCGAAATCCGCGCCGGGCTGGGGCCGGAGGGCGCGCTGGTGCTGCTGGACGTGCCGCAAGACCCGGATGACCCCGGCCTGATCATCGCCGTCAGCCGCGAGGCGGTGGACTGGCACACCCTGCCGGCGCCGGGGCCCGAGATTGCCGCCGCCATCGTTGCCCTGCGCGCCGGGATCGACCTGCGGCTGGGGGTGCGGGGGGCCACGGCACTCGACGATGCCGCGCCGGTCGCCACGGGCTTTGACCTTGACCGGGCGCATTGGCTTTACCGCCAGCTTCTGGCGCCGGTGTCGGGGGTGATCGCGGACAAAACGCAGCTCTTCTTCGATCTGCGCGGCCCGGTTTCCGCCCTGCCGCCGCAGCTTTTGCTGGCCAGCGCGCCGCAATCGGGCGACATGGCCGCCGCCGACTGGCTGGTGCGGCACCATGCGGTGACCATCCTGCCCGCGATTTCGGCCCTGCAACACAGCGGCGCGGCGGGTCCGGCGGCGGGCGAAGGGCTTTTGGCCTTTGCCGATCCGCAGTTCGGCGCGATGCCGGCGCAGACGCAACTGGCCCTGCGCGGCGGCCTCGCGCCCCTGCCGGAAACCGAGGGCGAGGTGCGGGCGGTGGCCGCTGCCCTGCACGCCCCCGAGGGCAGCCTGCATCTGGGTGCGGGGGCGAGTGAGGCGGCGCTGAAATCGGCGGCGCTGGGCGATGTCGGGCTGCTTTACTTCGCCACCCACGGCCTTGTCAGCGGCGACAGCGTGGGGCAGGCGGCGCTGGCGGAACCGGCCCTTGCCCTGACACCCGGCGGCGGGGAGGACGGGTTCCTGACCGCCTCGGAAATCGCCGAACTGCATCTGAACGCCCGGTTTGTCGTGCTGTCGGCCTGCAACACCGCCGCCGGTGGCGCCCCGGGGGGCGAGGCGCTTTCCGGTCTGGCGCAGAGCTTTCTCTACGCCGGGGCGCGCGGGCTGCTGGTAAGCCATTGGCCGGTGGAAAGCCGCTCTGCCGTGGCGCTGATGACCGACCTGTTCCACCGCCGCGCCGCAGCCCCCGGGTTGAGCGCTGCCGATGCCCAGCGGCAGGCCATCCTTGCGATGATCGACCATCCCTCTGATCCGCGCTGGTCGCATCCGGCCTATTGGGCGCCGTTTGTTCTGGTGGGGCAACCGGACTGAACCCCGGATGATTGTTTCCAAAACAGAATGAAACCGCGGCATCACCGCCGAAATGTGCCGGATTCTCCGCAATCCAGCCACATTTACCGGGCATTAAGGACGAAAGCCTCGCCTGTGAGGCACAGCCAGAAGGCCCGGATCATGCCCTCGCCCCGTTTCCTGATTGCCCTGCCGCTTGTCGCCGCGCTGACCGCCTGTGTCAGCCCCGATCCTGCCAGCCGTGCCGCCGTCGTCGTCTCGCCGCAGCAGCCGGCCAGCGTCGGCCATGACGCGGTTGCCCCGCGCAAGGTGCTGAAGGCGCAATATGACGTGCGGCAGGTCGCCATCTCGGTGCCGCGCGACCTGCGGGTATCCGAAGCCAATGTGTTCTACCCGATCGCCGATGTCGTCTGGCGCGGCGAGCCGCGCGGTGACCGCTATGCTCAGGTCGAACGGATCTTCCAAGAGGCCGCCGCCGAAGCATCCGGCCCGATGACCCATGGCCGTGCGGTGAATGTGGTGATCGAGGTGACCCGCTTTCACTGTCTGACCGAAAAGACCCGCTATACCGTGGGCGGCACCCATGCGCTGCATTTCAATCTGACCGTGACCGATGCCGCCACCGGGCAGGTGATCGACGGGCCGCGTGCGGTGGTCGCCGATATCAAGGCTTCTGGCGGCGCGCAGGCGATTGCCGAGGATCAGATGGGCCAGACCCAGCGCGTCGTCGTGGTCGCCCGGCTGGCCGAGGTGATCCGCCGCGAACTCTCGGCACAGGTGACCGACCCGGGGCTGGTCAGTCAGGCGCTGACCCCGGCGCCGGTGCTGGTGACGGCACAGCGCTAGGCTTTCGCAACCGCGCAGAACAGGCTAAGGGGAGGTCATGATGACCTCCCCTTCGCATTCCGCCCCCGCCGATCCCGAAACCGCAGCCTCCCGCGGCCTGCCCGTGGTGCGCCTGAAACCCAAGGCCGAGGCGCGGGCGATCCGCCACGGCTTCCCTTGGGTCTATTCCGACGAACTGGTGACCGACCGGCGCACGCAGGCGCTGGCCCCCGGCGCGCTGGCCGTGCTGGAGGATGGCGAGCGGCGGCCCTTGGGGCTGGTGACCGTCAACCTCAAATCGCGGATCGTGGCGCGGATGCTGGACCGCGATCCTGCGGCGGTGATTGATCAGGACTGGTTCGTGGCCCGCATCGCGCGGGCGCTGGCGCTGCGGGCGCGGCTGTTTGCGGCCCCCTTTTACCGGCTGGTCCATGCCGAGGCCGATGGCCTGCCGGGCGTGGTGATCGACCGTTTCGGCGATACCGCCGTGGTGCAGCCCAATGCCGCTTGGGCCGAGGCGCATCTTGCGGCGCTGGTGGCCGCCCTTGTGCAGGTGACGGGCGTTTCGGCGGTGGTCAAGAACGGCACCGGCCGCGCGCGCGGGCTGGAAGGGTTGGCCGAGGAAACCCTGCTGCTGCAAGGCGCGGTGGACGGGCCGGTTCCGGTGCCGATGAACGGCGCCACCTATCTGGCCGATGTGCTGGGCGGGCAGAAGACCGGGCTTTTCTTCGATCAGCGCCCGAACCACGCCTTTGCCGCCGCGCTGGCGCGGGGCGGGCGGGTTCTGGACGTGTTTTCGCACGTCGGCGGCTTTGCTCTGGCGGCGCTGGCCGGTGGGGCAGAGGCGGCGCTGGCGGTGGATGCCAGTGCTGCGGCGCTGGCGCTGGCCACGCAGGGGGCGGCGGCTTCGGGCTTTGCCGACCGTTTCACCACGCGGCAGGGTGATGCCTTTGACGTGCTTGAGGCTTTGGGGACCGAGGGCGCGCTGTTCGATCTTGTGATCTGCGACCCGCCGGCCTTTGCGCCCGCCAAACCGGCGCTTGAGGCGGGCCTGCGGGCCTATGAGCGGATCGCCCGGCTGGCGGCGCCGCTGGTGGCGCCGGGCGGCTATCTGGTGCTGTGTTCGTGCAGCCATGCCGCCGACCTTGCCGCCTTCCGAAATGCCAGCGCCCGTGGCATCGGGCGGGGCGGGCGGCGCGGGCAGTTGATCCACACCGGCTTTGCCGGGCCGGATCACCCGATCCTGCCGCAACTGGCCGAGAGCGGCTATCTCAAGGCGCTGGCCTTCCGGCTGGACGGCTGAGGATGCGGGCGGTTCTGGACGCCTGCGTTCTGTATCCCACCGTGCTGCGCGAAGTCCTTCTGGGGGTGGCGGCGCGCGGGCTTTACGAACCGCTCTGGTCCGACCGCATCCTGCGCGAATGGACGCGCGCCACGGTCAAGCTTGGCCCCGAGGCGATGGCGGTTGCCGAGGGGGAGGCGCTGCTGGCGCGCGCGGCCTTTCCGCGTGCTGTCGTGCGCGAACAGCCCAATATCGAGGCGCGGCTGACCTTGCCCGACCCCAATGACATCCATGTGCTGGCGGTGGCCATCGCGGGCCATGCCGATGCCATCGTGACCTTCAACGCACAGGATTTTCCCCGGCCCGTGCTGGCCGACGAAGAGATCGAACGGCGCGACCCGGACGGGTTCCTGTGGGAACTCTGGTCAGGCCATCCAGCCGATGTTTCGGCGGTGGTGGCGCAAGTCCATGCCACGGCAGAGCGGCTGTCGGGCGGCGACATCCCGCTGAAAAAGCTGCTGAAACGGGCGCAACTGCCGAAGCTGGCCAAGGCGCTGGGGGTTTAGCCAAGTTTCTTGGAAGAAACTTGCAAATCTCTTCCAAGAGATTTGGAAATTCGTTGCAACGAATTTCGTTACGCGGTCTGCCAGCGGCGCTCCATCGCTTCGATCGCGGCGATGCGGTCTTCTGTGGCGGGGTGGCTCATCATCCACGCGGGCGGCTTGCCAGCCGCGCCGCCGGTCAGCGCACCCAGTTTGCGGAACAGCGATTTCTGCGGCGCGGTGCCGATGCCGGCCTTGGTCAGCAGGGCGGCGGCATAGGCATCGGCCTCAAATTCATCCCGCCTGCTCAGGCGGGCCATCATCGCGGTGGAAATCAGATTGGCGATCCAGATACCGATGAAGGGCAGAAAACGGTTCAGCACTGCCGACAGCACGACGAAAACCGCATTCTGCCCGGTAAAGTCGATCATCCGCCGCCGCAGATGGCCCAGCGCCACATGGCCCAATTCATGCGCGATGACCGAGGCCAGCTCTTCGGCCGTGACCAGCCCCTGTGCCTTGCGCGCCAGAAAGGCCCGCGTCAGGTAAATCTGGCCGTCCGGCGCCGCGAGACCGTTGACCACATCGGCGTCAAACACATTGACCTTGATCGCGGGCAGGTCCAGCGCCCGCGCCAGCCGCGCGGCCAGCGCCGTCACCTCGGGGTCGCGCAGCGGCTTTGAGCCTGCCGCCAGCGATTTCTGGGTCTGCCAGACCGAGAATTTCATCATTGCCAGCGCATAGGCGATGGCCAGCAGGGCGGGGATCAGAAGCGCGCTCATGCCGGGAATATGGGCAGGCGCCGGTCGGGGTTCAACGGCTGCGTTCCTTGCGGATCACCGCCAGCAACCATAGGCCCAGCCCCAAGGCCACCGCCGCCGCCGCCAGAAATCCCAAAACCGACCCGGCCAGCGCCGAAGCGGCCTGAATATTGCCGCCGAACACATGGCCAAGCCCGGTATAAAGCCCGCACCAGACCGCCTCGCCCGCGATGCCCCAAAGGGTGAAGCGCGCCCAAGGGTAACGCAGGCTGCCCGCCGTCAGGTTCACCCAAGGGCCGAGCGGCGAAAAGAGCCAGCGCGTCAGAAACACCGCCAGCCCGCCGCGCGCGGCCATCAGCGCGGCGGCCTTGTCCAGCGCCACCGCCCGCGTGCCGTCGCGCCCCACCAGCGCCAAAAGGCGGCGGCCGCCATGGCGCCCCGCGGCATAGCCGATCTGGTCGCCCGCCACCGCGCCGGTCAGCGCCGCCGCCATGGTCTGCCACAGCACCAGATCGCCCGCCGCCGCAAATCCCCCCGCCGTCAGCATCATGAGCGAAGCCGGGATCGGCAGCGCAAGACACGAGGCGAGCGTGGTTCCCGCCAGAAGCCACAGACCCCAGACCGGGATCAGCGCCAGCAGTCCATCGGTCATGGCGCGGCCCGGCGCGCCGCCTCTTCGGCGCGGATCGCCGCGATGGCGGCCTCGATCCGGGTGATCAGTTCGGCGACGGTGACATGCTGTTCACCGGCCAGTTCCACCAGCGGCTTGGGATGGCCCTGCGGCGGGGGCAGGCCGACCCGCGCCTCGATCTCTTGCGGGGGCACCTGCCAGCTATGGGCGATATAGCCCAGCGTCATCCAGGGTGTAATCCCCTCATCGCGGTGATTGGCCCAGTAGATGGCCTGCACCGTGAAACGCGCCGCAAAGAACAGCGCCAGCGCGCAGGCCAGAACAAAGGCACTGACCAAGAGCCGGTGGCGCCGCCAGAGGGTGAAAGCAGAGGAAAGCATCAACGCAACTCCCTGATCCCGCGGGAAATTCCTTCCAGCGTCATCGGCACCATCCGCCCGCCGAAAATCTCGGAAATCAGGCGGGTGGACTGGGTATATTGCCAATGCGCCTCGGCCACGGGGTTGATCCAGAGATGGTTCGGCCATTGGTCACAGGCGCGTTGCAGCCAGACTTTGCCAGCCTCGGGGTTCCAATGTTCGTTGGCGCCGCCGGGATGCAGGATTTCGTAAGGCGACATCGCGGCATCGCCGACGAAGATCGCCTTGTAATCGCAGCCATAGCTGCGCAGCACCTCCCATGTCGGGGTCTGGGCGTTCCAGCGCCGGGCATTGTCGCGCCAGACGCCTTCATAGAGGCAGTTGTGGAAGTAGAAGGGCACCAGATGCTTGAACTCGGCCCTTGCGGCGCTGAAGAGTTCCTCCATCACCTTGACATGCGGGTCCATGCTGCCGCCGATGTCGAGAAACAGCAGCACCTTCACCGCATTTCGCCGCTCGGGCCGGGTCTGCACGTCGAGCCAGCCGTTATGCGCGGTGGCGCGGATCGTGCCATCCAGATCCAGCTCCTCGGTCGCACCGTCGCGGGCCCAGCGGCGCAACCGGCGCAGCGCCACCTTGATGTTGCGGGTGCCCAGTTCAACCTGATCATCCAGATTGCGGAATTCGCGCTTGTCCCAGACCTTGACCGCGCGCTGGTGGCGGCTTTCGTCCTGACCGATGCGCACGCCTTCGGGGTTATAGCCATAGGCGCCGAAGGGGCTGGTGCCGGCGGTGCCGATCCATTTGTTGCCGCCCTGATGGCGTTCCTTCTGCTCGGCCAGCCGGGCTTTCAGCGTTTCCATCAGCTTGTCAAAGCCGCCAAGCGCCTCAATCGCGGCCTTTTCCTCGGGCGTCAGATGCTTTTCGGCCAGTCTGGCCAGCCAGTCTGCGGGCAGGTCCAGCGCCGCGACCACTTCTTCGGGGGTGATCGCCTCAAGCCCCTTGAAGGCGGCGGCAAAGGCGCGGTCGAAACGGTCAAGGTGGCGCTCGTCCTTCACCATCACGGTGCGGGCGAGGTAGTAGAACCCTTCGGCGTCATAGGTCACCAGACCCGCCGCCATGCCTTCGAGAAAGCCCAGATATTCCCGCAGCGAGACGGGAACCCCTTCACCCCGCAACGCCTGGAAGAAGGGCAGGAACATCGGCTACCGCGCCATGCGGTCGATGAAGATGGTGGCGAAGAGGCCCAGAAGCGTGAAGGCAATGGCATAGCCCGCCGCATATTGCAGGATGTCCAGCCGCCTGCCGCCGCGCCGTTTGGCGGTCAATCCGCCGATTGCCGCCCCCAGAATGAACCCGCCAATGACGATCAAGCCTGCCCCCGCCTGTTGCGGCAGGGGCCATTGCCCCGGCCTATCCGCGCGCCCCGCGCGCCCCCAGTTGGGCGATCTCCGCCGTCCGGGCCCGCACCTGCCGCTCTGCGCCGAAGCCATAGCGCGCCCAAGGCTGACTGTCGAGACGCAGCGCCTTGGCCTCGGCCACGCGGCCAAGGTTCTCAAGCGCTTCGGCCTTGATCAGCATGAGCGTGGCCAAGAGCCCGGCATTCTGCGCCGCCCGAACGGCCGGAATGGCGCGGTCGGCAAAAGAGATTGCGGCTTCGTTCTGACCCGAGGACAGGGCGACGGCCGCAAGCTGCATATCGACATGGGCAACGTGAACCTCGCCCCCCGGCAGGGCGCGCCAGATGCGGCGCGCTTCGGTAAAGGCGCGCACGGCGCGTTCGGGGTCCGACACCACCTGCGCCCGGCCCACCGCATACCACGAAAAGGCCAGCCGCCCGTCGGTCCAGCCCTGCGCCATGGCCATCGACAGCATCCGCTCTGCCGCCGAAAGTCGGCCATCCGGGCCGCCGCGCACGCCAAAGGCATTCTCGACCGCGGCAACCCATGTGCGCGGCGCGATGGATTTCGGATCGCTGGGCAGGCTCTGCCCGGCCGGGTTCAACCGGGCAAGGATGGCGGGCAGCCGCGCCGCCACCTCGGCTTCGTTCATCGCCGAGCGGAGTTCCGGCGCATAGTGCAGCCGCAGCATCAGCATGTCGAAGCCGGTCAGGACGGTGTGGAAGTTGTCGTCGTTATAGACGGAATCGGTCAGGTGATAGAGGTCGTTCAGCGGCCCGAGCGCCTGCGCCATTTCCTCGTGCAGGCAGTCGCGCACCTCTTGCGGGCTGGTGTCCGAGGGCACGAAGATCGCCACATGCTCGCGCCGGGTCAGTTGCGCCCAATCCACCGTCGCGGTGTTGCGGGCGGCGCGGTATTCGGCAAAGGAACTGACGTTCGGCACCACGAAACAGGCGGCGGTGGGCACCACGCGCTGCATGGCGCTGCGCGGCTGGAATTCAATGGTGATCGAGGCGGCGCTGCCCGGTGCGGCGGGTTGCAGGTCAAGCCCGGCCTCGCTGCGGAACCGCGTGATCAGGCGCTGCAATTCGGCCTGCGCGCTGGCGGGTACGTCGCCGCGCAACGCCACGGTGATCGGCCCTTCAAAGCGCGTCAGGACCGGCAGGCTGCGCCCGCTTTCCATGCGGAATTCAAGGTCAAGGAAGTCGCGGGCCAGCTCGGCATTGCCCCGCCCGGGCGAGCGGGTGACCGGCGCTGCAAGCGTCTCTGCCGGTGGCAGGCTGACGCCAAAGCCCGCTTCGGTGGCGGTGCTTTTGGTCACTTCCGCAGCGGGTGAGACGGCACAGGCGGAAAGCAGGCACAAGGCCAGAACAGACAAGGAACGGTGCATGGCTTGGCAGCTCACAACCATATATGGCGGGGGCGCACCCCCGGATTGACAGGCTGGGCGTCCGGCTGCCCCGCGTGCCGCCGGCCAGCGACCCCGAGGAGGATGCCCCCGCATCCCCCTCGGCGTCAGTCTGGCCGGGCTTTGGCCCGCACGGTCTCCGCACGCCCCCGGACCGGGTATTCCCCCCCGATCCGACGACGGGGACCGGACGCGGCCCCCACCGCTTCCCGCCCCGGATTGCCCCCTCTCTTCACGTCCCCACCCCCGAAAGGGTGTTGGTCCTGACCTCCCCCGCGCTCCTCCGGCCGCAGAAGCCGAAGCCGCGATCTGGTGTTTTCCGCAGCGGAATTCACCGGGATTTGGAACCAATGGGCCGATCCGAGACAGGATCTTTCCTGTAGACGAGACAACAGAGCCCAAGTGTCGGCATCGGGGCGTGTTTGTGTCAATGTCGAGAATTTTACCGACCGGGCCGCTCTCTACCCATCGCGTCGGGCGGCGTGTGCGACGCCAGATTTGGCAATGAATTATCACGCAATATTTCAAAATATGTCATAAAATGCAAATGCGTGATCTGATTGTGGCAAGACTGTGGCTAAATCCCGGCAGAATCGCCCGATTCGGACTTATCCACAGTCTTGAAGCCTATCGCTGGCCCCGCGCCATGAAGGCGAGACGCTCGAACAACTGCACGTCCTGCTCGTTCTTGAGCAGCGCGCCATGCAGGCGGGGCAGGCTGTGCTTGCCGTCGCGCCGCAGGTCTTCCGGCCCCAGATCCTCGGCCAAGAGCAGTTTCAGCCAGTCCAGCACTTCGGAGGTGGAGGGTTTCTTCTTCAGCCCGGGCGTTTCGCGCAGCTCAAAGAACTGGGTGAGGGCGGTGGTCAGAAGCGCCTCCTTGATGCCCGGATGATGGACGCGGACGATGGCCGCCAGCGTCTGCGGATCGGGAAAGCGGATGTAGTGAAAGAAACAGCGGCGCAGAAAGGCGTCGGGCAATTCCTTTTCATTGTTCGAGGTGATGATCACCACCGGGCGGTGCCGGGCGCGGACCGTCTCGCCGGTTTCGTAGACATGGAACTCCATCCGGTCGAGTTCCTGAAGCAGGTCGTTGGGAAACTCGATATCGGCCTTGTCGATCTCGTCGATCAGGAGGACCACGCGCTCCGGCGCCTCGAACGCCTGCCAGAGCTTGCCCTTGCGGATGTAATTGGCCACGTCATGCACCCGCGCCTCGCCCAACTGGCTGTCGCGCAGGCGGGAAACAGCATCATATTCATAAAGGCCCTGCTGCGCCTTGGTGGTGGATTTAACATGCCACTCGATCAGCGGCATTCCCAGCGCTTCGGCCACCTGCCGGGCAAGCTCGGTCTTGCCGGTTCCCGGCTCGCCCTTGACCAGAAGCGGGCGCTGCAATGTCACGGCGGCGTTGACCGCCACGCTCAGGTCGGGGGCGGCCACATAGGCCGCGGTGCCGTCAAATCGCATGGACCTATCCCTTCGCTCTGCTGCTGCCGCGCAAGGGATAGGCCGGGCGCGGCGGCAGGGCAAGCCGCAGACGGTTTGGCCGGGCAGGCTGTCAGTCGCCCGAGAAAGCGAAGGTTCCGGCACGGCTGGAGGTCGCGGCACTCCACCCCGTCAGATCGCGCCAGCATTCCTCGACCTTCAGGAGGGCGGCCTTCGACCCGGACAGGTTCAGCTCGGTCTCGGCCGGGCCGACATGGACATAGATGTTCTGGCCCTCGGCCACGGCCTGCCGCATCTCCAGCGGGAAGGACGCATAAACCCACACTCCGTCGCCGTAATAGGTGTCGGTGAAACTGTATTTGTCCACGTCGATCGAACCCGGATATTCGCCCTCTGCCGCAGCCGAAGTGTAGGGCAGGACAAGCTGCCAGCCGCCCGCGGGCGGCGTGTTGAACACGATGGGCATGGCCTCGGGATAGGCTGAACAGCCGAATTGCTCGCTCTTGACCACGGTCCAGTCGCGGACCGTGGCATAAAGCGTGCCGCCCGAGACGGAATAATCGGCGTCCTGGGCAATTGCGGGGGCCGCCGGAAGGGCCAGCGCAACGAGGAGCAGAACGGAACGCGCAGTCATATCGGATGCCCTCCGGGGCAGGGTGACAAGGACACCGCCGGGCTGCGGCGGCGGCAGGCGCGGTGAACGGCGGGGCCGCTTGCGGGCCCGACTGTCAGCACCGGCGCGGCTGCAACTGAGGCGGGCTGGCGGGCGGCCTGTCAAGCCCTTGCTGCATGGTCGGGTCGCCCGGGCCGCTCTGCGACATCCTGTGCTTTGTGTAGTGACATCCCCTGTCCATTGCGTTAAACGCCCGGCCAACAGGAGCGCGCCATGACAGAAGCCCACCTGTCGGTGCGAACCGACGCAAAGGAGAGTGCTGCGATGAAGCCAGAAGTCTTCCTTACCGACGACTACCGTCCGGCCGAAGACGAGCCCTTCATGAACGACCGGCAACTGGAATATTTCCGCCGCAAGCTGATCGTCTGGAAGCAGGAACTTCTCAGCCAATCCGCAGAGACCATCGACAACCTGCAGGATTCGGGCCGCAACGTGCCCGACATCGCCGACCGCGCCAGCGAAGAGACCGACCGGGCGCTGGAACTGCGCACCCGCGACCGTCAGCGTAAGCTGGTCGCCAAGATTGATGCCGCCCTGCGCCGGATCGACAATGGCGAATACGGCTACTGCGAAATGACGGGCGAGCCGATCAGCCTGAAGCGGCTGGACGCCCGCCCGATCGCCACCATGACGCTGGAGGCGCAGGAGCGCCACGAGCGCCGCGAGAAGGTTCACCGCGACGACTGATCGCGGGGCGCGGGCCTTGTGCCCGCAGCCGGTTGTGAAAAGATGACGCCGGGCCGCGAGGCTCGGCGTTTTGCTTGGCGGAGGGGTGATGCAGGGGCAGGAGGTGACGATCCTCGGCGCCGGGGTGGCGGGGCTGGCTCTGGCCCGAGCGCTGGCGCTGAAGGGGGCGGCGGTGACCGTGCTGGAGCAGGCCGATGCCATCCGCGAGGTGGGGGCCGGGCTGCAGATCAGCCCCAACGGTGCCGCCGTGCTGCGGGCGCTGGGATTGGGTGCCGCGCTTGAGGCGGCTTCGCTGCGGGCGCGGGCGGTGGAACTGCGCGACGGGCTGACGGGCGATGTCGTGCTGCGGATGGACATTGCGCGGCTGCGGCCCGGGCAGGGCTATCACTTCCTACACCGCGCCGATCTGATCGCGCTGCTGGCCGAAGGCGCACGCGCCGCCGGGGTGCAGTTGCGCCTGTTGCAGAAGGTGGAAACGGTGGACCTGACGGGCGCGCGGCCGCGGATCGTCACGGCGCAGGGCGCCGCGATGACGCCCGCGTTGCTGATCGGCGCGGACGGGCTACATTCGCAGGTCCGCAGCGCGCTCAACGGGCGGGTGGCGCCGTTCTTTACCCGGCAGGTGGCCTGGCGCGCGCTGATCCCCGAGGTGCCGGGCGCGCCCGATGTGGCCGAGGTGCATATGGGGCCGGGCCGCCATCTGGTCAGCTATCCCCTGCGCGGCGGCACCCTGCGCAACATCGTGGCGGTGGAAGAGCGCGACCGTTGGGTCGAGGAAAGCTGGTCGCTGCGCGATGATCCGATGGACATGCGGCTGGCCTTCGAGGGGTTCGGCCCGCGGGTGCGCGGCTGGCTGGATCAGGTGCAGGATGTCTGGCTCTGGGGCCTGTTCCGCCATCCGGTGGCGACGACCTGGCAAAAGGCGCTGCCCGAGGGCGCCGCGGCGATTCTGGGCGATGCCGCCCATCCGACGCTGCCCTTTCTTGCGCAGGGCGCCTCGATGGGGCTGGAGGATGCCTGGACCCTGGCCGAGGCGCTGGCGGCAGGCGGGGCAGGGGCCTTGCCCGGCTGGCAGGCGCTGCGGCAGCCGCGGTGCAGCCGGATCGTGGCGGCGGCCAATGGCAATGCGCGGGCCTATCACCTGTCGGGGCCGCTGCGGGCGGTGGCACATCTGGGGCTGCGGCTGGGCGGGGCACTGGCGCCCGGCCTGCCGTTGTCGCGGTTCGACTGGCTTTACGGCCATGATGTGACGGCGAGGTCGTGACAGCCGGGGGCGTCAGGCGGTGACCCGCAGCGGCAGACAGGCGATGTCCACGCCTTCGGCATAGATCACCTCGTCCTGCGCGAAATGCAGCATCAGGAAATGCGCCTGCGGCAGGACATCGGCGCAGATCAGGCGGCCATCCACCAGCCGCCTTGCGGGAACGGCCACTTCGGCCCGGCCCCAGATCGCCTGCGCCCGCCAGTCACGGATCCAGAGCGGCTGGGCCGGCGCGACCACCAGTGCGGCCCCCGGGCGCCCCGAACCCAAGGCGCGCGGCGCAATCCGCACCACCGGCGCATCGGCCTCTGCCCGCCAGTCTACCGCTTCAAGCCGCCGCATCCCGTTGCGCGCGATTACCCGGTCGCCGGGCGTCAGCCATTCGACCGGCAGGGCACCTTCGGCGGTCATTATCCGGGTTCCGGCCAGAAGACCGACCGCATCGCTCCGATCCGGTCGCGTCCCTGCCCTTGCCGCCTGCGACATCCGGCCTCCTGCCTGTCTCTGCTCTGGCCGTTCCGGCCTTTTTGTGTGCCGCAAGCCTAGGGGAAGATATCGTCAGGCGCGAGCCATTCTTCCCCGCGTTTGCCTGCTCTTTTCCTCTCGCTTCCCGCGCGGGGCTTTGTTAGAAGGGCGCGGATTTGCAGGGCCGTGCCGTGGCGGGGCTCTGCAGGGATTTGCGGGTGTGGCGGAATTGGCAGACGCACCGGATTTAGGTTCCGGCGCCGCAGGGCGTGGGGGTTCAAATCCCTTCACCCGCACCAGATTTGGGATGAGAAGGACGAACATATGCAGGTCACCGAGACCCTGAAAGACGGCCTCAAGCGCGCCTACACCATCACGGTGACGGCTGCCGAGCTGGAAGCCAAGGTGCAGGAAAAGCTCCTCGAGGCGCAGCCCGAGGTCGAAATCAAGGGCTTCCGCAAGGGCAAGGTGCCGCTGGCGATCCTGAAAAAGCAATTCGGCCAGCGCCTGATGGGCGATGCCATGCAGGATGCGATCGACGGCGCGATGAAGGATCACTTCGACGCCACCGGCGACCGCCCGGCGCTGCAGCCCGAAGTGAAGATGGTCGGCGGCGAAACCTGGGCCGAAGGTCAGGACGTCGTCGTCGAGATGTCCTATGAGGCGCTGCCGCCGATCCCGGACGTCGATGCCGGCAAGATCGCGCTGGAGCGTCTGGTGGTGAAGGCCGGTGAGGCCGATGTCGAAGAGGCGCTGACCAACCTCGCCGGCACCGCGCAAACCTTTGAGGCCAAGAAGAAGGCCCAGAAGGCCAAGAAGGGCGATCAGGTCGTGATCGACTTCAAGGGGTCGGTTGACGGCGATTACTTCGACGGCGGCTCGGGCGAGGATTATCCGCTCGTCCTCGGCTCGAACAGCTTCATCCCCGGTTTTGAGGATCAGCTGATCGGCGCCAAGACCGGCGACGAAGTGAAGGTCGAGGTGACCTTCCCCGAAGCCTATGGTGCCGCCCATCTGGCCGGCAAGGCTGCGGTGTTCGAGACCACCGTCAAGGAAGTGCGCGAGCCGAAGGCCGCCGAGATCGACGACGAGCTGGCCAAGAAGTTCGGCGCCGAAGACCTCGCCGCGCTGCGCGGCCAGATCGCCGAGCGTCTGGAAGCCGAATACAAGGGTGCCTCGCGCGCCGTGCTGAAGCGCAGCCTGCTGGATCAGCTTGACGCGCAGGTGAAGTTCGACCTGCCCTCGAAGCTGGTCGAGGCCGAAGCGGCGCAGATCGCGCATCAGCTCTGGCACGAGGAAAACCCGGATCACCACGGCCATGACCATGGCGCGGTCGAGCCGACCGACGAACACAAGGCGCTGGCCGAGCGTCGCGTGCGTCTGGGCCTTGTTCTGGCCGAAGTGGGCCGCAAGGCCGAGGTCACCGTGACCGATGCCGAAATGACGCAAGCCGTTCTGGCCGCTGCCCGCCAGTATCCGGGCCAAGAGCGCCAGTTCTTCGAGTTCGTGCAGAAGAACCAGCAGATGCAACAGCAACTGCGCGCGCCGCTCTACGAGGACAAGGTTGTGGACCATATCATGGGTCAGGCCAGCGTCACCGAAAAGGAAGTCGGCAAGGAAGACCTTCAGAAGGCCGTCGAGGCGCTGGACGAACTCTGATCCGCGCAGATTTTTCTGCGAAAAATCTGAAAGCCGCCCTTCGGGGCGGCTTTTTGCATGGGCAGCCGACCGCGCGGACGCGGGGCGCGCGGGCCTAACCCGTCTGCGGCACTGGGGCGGGTTTTGGCGCGGGTTCCGCGCGCAGCACATAGATGCCTGCCGCCACGATCACCGCGATGCCCAGCCAGCCGAAGGCGTCGGGCAGGTCGCCCCAGAACAGCCAGCCCCACAGGATGCCCCAGAAGGCGAAGGTGAACTCGAACGGCGCCACGACCGAGGATTGCGCAATCCGGTAGGCTTGCGTCAGCAGGGTCAGCCCGATGGCCGCGATCACGCCACAGCTTGCCATCATCAAAAGGTCGCGCGTGGTCGGCATGACCCAGCCCCGGGTCAGGAAGGCAAGCGAGGGGTGCAGATCATCCGCCGCACCACCCCAGCCGAACCACAAGGACAGCGCGGCGGCGCAGAGCAGAAAGGCGATATTCCCCCAGAAGGCCATGGCGGCCGCACTGTCGCGCGTGCCCATGGTGCGGGCCAGAATCATCGAACCGGCATAGGCAAAGCCGCAGAAGACCGGCAACAGCGCCGCCCAGTCGAACAGCGCGCCACCGGGGCGCACCATGATCAGCACCCCGCCGAACCCCGCCAGCACGGCAAGCCAGCGCCGCGCCGACACCCGTTCGTGCAGCACGACCACCGACAGCACGGTGATCAAGAGCGGCGCGGTGAAGTAAAGCGCAACGGTCGTCGCCATCGGCAGCGCCGCAAGTGCGAGGTAATAGGCGGTGTAGGCGGTGAAGTTCAGCAGGCCCCGGCCCAGCATGGCCGGCCATGTCCGGCTGAGAAGCCCGCCAAAGCCGCCATCGAACCAGCGCACGATCAGCAAAAGGCAGGGCACCGCCGCAAGGCTGCGCAGCATCATCGCCTGATGCAGCGGATAGTCGCCCGAAATCAGCTTGAGGATGAGATCCTGCACCGAAAAGATGGCGATCCCGCTGACGAGACACAATATTCCGGCCGAGGTGCTGGACAGGCGCATGGCCGGACCCTAGCCCGGCCATCGCTTTCGTCTGGCTTCGTTGCGACAGTGGCGGTCGCTTCCCGCCTGTCAGACGATCAGGAAATCCGAGGCGGCAAGGTCGATGTCGCCGGTAAAGCGCGCCATTGCATAGACGCCGCCTGCCGGATCGTCGCCGTTCGGATCCCAGACAAGGGTGGTGGTGTTGGTCCCGGCATCATAGCTGTAGACGAATTGCGCCGCCGCCCCGACCGCAGCACCTTCGTTCAGCAGGGCAGGGTTCAGCGCCCCGGCACCCGGCCCGAATTGCAGCAGCACGGTCGAGAATTCCAGCCGGTCCACGCCGGTTTCAAAATCGGTGATCAGATGGTTGCCGATCTCGTTGGCGCGGAAGACGAAACGGTCGGCCCCTGCGCCGCCGGTGGCGGTGTCATTGCCCAGTCCGAACACCAGTTGATCGTTGCCGGCGCCGCCATCAAGGCTGTCATTGCCCCATTGTCCTTCCAGCCGGTCATTGCCCTCGCCGCCGATCAGCGTGTCGTTCCCGGCCCCGCCCCAGAGGAAATCGCCGCCGGTGCCGCCATCGAGATAGTCCTGATTGGCACCACCATAGAGGCTGTCACCCCCGGCGTCGCCCATCAGTTGGTCATTGCCCAGCCCGCCCTCAAGCCAGTCGGCCCCGCCACGACCTGAAACGGTGTCATTGCCTCCGCCGCCATAGAAGCTGTCGCGCCCGTCCCACAGTGCCGCGATGTCATTGGTGTTGCCGCTGTAGACCTCGAAGGTTTCAAAGCCGGTGATCGACGACAGATAGCCGTCATCCACCGCCCCCGTCGTGTAATCGGCGATGAAATACAGCGCCGAGCCGCCGTTGGTCACCACCAGAACGTCATTACCGGCGCCGCCCTCAAGCGTGTTGGCCATGCCGATCTGATAGCTGACCAGATCGCTGCCCGCCCCCGCATCGGCCTGATTGGCGCCGCCATAAAGATAGATCTCGTCCCGCCCGCCGCCGGTCTGCACGATGTCGTCACCAAAGCCGCCGTCGAGAACATAAGCCTCAAAGCCGGTGATGACCGAGCCATAGCTG
Source organism: Tabrizicola fusiformis (assembly GCF_013328815.1). GTDB lineage: Bacteria > Pseudomonadota > Alphaproteobacteria > Rhodobacterales > Rhodobacteraceae > Fuscibacter. Next base: position 213,066 of record NZ_JABUHN010000004.1, on the reverse strand, counting down.
TCATCCGCGCTGCCGGTCACGGTGTTGACGGTGAAGTTCAGCAAGTCGCCATAGGTGGTCCCGATCAGCGTGTCATTGCCGAAGCCGCCATCCAGCGTGCTGCTGCCGCCCAGCACATAGCGCACCACGTCGTTGCCGCCACCGGCGTTGACGAGATTGTCGCCTTCCGCCACGTCGATCAGATCGCCCTGTTCCCCGGCAAGGATGCTGTCATTGCCCTCTCCGGCGGCCAGCACGAGCCGCTCGACATTGATCATCGTGACGGTCCCGCCCGTGGTCGAGGTCGCCTGGCCAAGGCCGGGATTGGTCATGTCGATGTCCACGGCCCCGAGGCTGCCCGCGAACCAGCCAATAACCGCCGTGTCGATCCCCGACCCGCCGGCGAGCGTGGCATCCTGCGCACTGGTCAGGCCGAAAATGTCGTCGCCAGCGCCGCCATTGGCATAGCCGTTGGCACTGTCCGGCGTGATCGACAGCACGATGAGGTCATTGCCGCCGCCGCCATAAAACGTGTTCGGGCCGCCCTGACCGACAAGATAGTCGTCCCCCTCATGGCCGTAGATCACGCTGCTGCCATCGACGGCAAAAACCGTATCGCTGCCCGGGCCGCCATAGATCGTGTCATTGCCGCCCTCGCCGTAGATCAGGTCATGGCCAGCCAGACCGTTGATCACGTCCGGGCCAGAGGTTCCGAACAACAGGTTGTCGTCCGGGTTGCCGACGCGCTTTGCCATGATGAGAATCTCCTGCCTGATGCGAAATGTCCCGGGGTCTGACCGCCCAATCCGGCGCCCCGCTGCGGCAGGCTAGCACAGGCTTTCGAGGTGCCCAAAGCCCGATTTCAACGAAAAACGCCCGGGGTTTCCCCCGGGCGTCCTGCATCGCTTTCGCGCTGCGATCAGTCTTCGGCAGTCGCCGCGCCGATTTCGTCGAACAGTTCGGCGATTTCGAAGTCGGCAGCAGCGTCAGCCTCGGCGGCCAACTCCTGGATCGACTTGCCCGACGCCTGCAGTTCGGCTTCTTCCACCGAGCGGGCGACGTTCAGGCGCACCTTGACGGTGACTTCCGGGTGCAGCACGACCGAAACGGTGTGCAGGCCCAGTTCCTTGATCGGACGGTCCAGCACGACCTGATCGCGCTTGATGGTGAAGCCGCCGGCGGTCGCGGCTTCCGACACGTCACGGCCCGAAACGGAACCATAGAGCGCGCCGGCATCCGAGGCCGAGCGAATCACGATGAAGGTCTGGCCGTCCAGTTGGACACCAGCCGCTTCGGCTTCCTTCTTGGTCTCGAGGTTTTGCGCCTCAAGCTGGACCTTGCGGGCCTCGAAGGATTTGATGTTGCTCTCGTTGGCGCGCAGCGCCTTGCCTTGCGGCAGGAGGTAGTTGCGGGCGTAGCCGTCCTTGACGTTGACGACTTCACCCATCTGGCCAAGCTTGGCCACGCGCTGAAGCAGGATCACTTGCATGTCAGATGCTCCTTACTTCACGGCATAGGGCAGCAGGGCAAGGAAGCGGGCGCGCTTGATGGCCGTGGCCAGTTCACGCTGCTTCTTGGCCGAGACCGCGGTGATGCGGGACGGGACGATCTTGCCGCGCTCGGAGATGTAGCGCTGCAGCAGACGGGTGTCCTTGTAGTCGATCGCCGGAGCGTTGTCGCCCGAGAAGGGGCAAACCTTGCGGCGGCGGAAAAACGGTTTGTTCGCCATGGCTTATTGTCCTTTTCTCAGATCAGCGACGGAAGCCGCCACGGTCGCCACCGCGATCGCCGCGGTCACCACCGAAGGAGGGACGTTCACGACGTTCGCCGCCGCCGAAGCCGCCCTCGGGACGGTCGCCACGGTCGCCGCGCTCACGCTCGTCACGCTTTTGCATCTGCACCGACGGGCCGTCGCCGTGCTTGTCAACCTTGATGGTCAGCACGCGCATCACGTCGTCATGCAGGCGCATCAGACGCTCCATTTCCTGCACGGCAGCCGAGGGGGCGTCCGATTTCAGGAAGGCGTAATGGCCCTTGCGGTTCTTGTTGATCTTGTAGGCCATGGTCTTCACGCCCCAATACTCGCTTTCGACGACTTTGCCGCCGTTGTCCGCGAGGACGGTCGAGAAGTGTTCCACAAGGCCTTCGGCTTGCGTGTTGGACAAGTCCTGACGCGCGATGAAGACATGCTCATAAAGCGGCATGTATGCTCCGTTTCTGATCAGGCGCATTTCATAGGTCGGGCAACCTTCCCGCGGCCCGACCACGAGAGGCTGCGCCGTTGCGTGGAAATTGCGGGAAGGATGCGGCCTTATACAGAAGGCGGGCCGGGATGCAACCCTTCGCGGGGTTTTAGCGGGCCGATGTGGGCAGGCCGAACACCTTGTCAAAGCCCCAGGTGAAGACAAAGGCATAAACACCAAAGAACGCCACCAGCGCCAGATCATAGACCAGCGCCTCGATCAGCCCGGTTTGCAGCCACCATGCCAGGAAAGGCACCATCAGCAGGATCAGCCCGCCCTCATAGAGGACGCCATGCGCAAGGCGGCGGCGCAGGCTGCGGCCTTTGACGGTCTGCCGCCGCTCCCAGGCTTCGAAGATCGCGTTGAACACGTAGTTCCACAGCAGCGCAATCAGGGTTGATCCAAAGGCCGCTCCGCCCGCCGTGGCAGCATCGGCATGGGAAAAGGCCAGAAGGCCCAGCGTGGTGATGGCCAGTCCCAGCCCCTCGAACAACAGGGCATAGACGATGCGGCGGGCGATGGGGGAAAGCGAATGGCGGATCATGGCGGCACCATAGCGCGCCGGGTGGCCCTGTCGAGTGCTGCAAAATCGGGCAGATTTCCGGCCTGACGCAGGTGTGATGTGCGTTGCCGCACAGGAAATGCGCGGTTCGCCTGACTTGAGAATGCAAGGTGACGCAGGCAGATTAGAGCGGCTTTTCAATCTGTTGCAAGGATGTCTTATGACCCGTTTCGCTCCGCTGGCGCTGATCGCCGCGCTGACCGCCGCCCCCGCCTTTGCCGAGGCCGAGAAATATGTGCTGGACCCCAGCCACAGCCAGATCGTGTTCACCTACAACCATCTGGGCTATTCGACCTCGACCGGCATGTTCTCGGGCTTTGACGGCGAGATTCAATTCGATCAGGCCAATCCTGCGGCCTCGTCGGTGACGGTGGCTTTCCCGGTCAAGACCATGCTGACCGGCTGGCAGGCGCGGTTCGATCATTTCATGTCGCCCGATTTCTTTGACGCGACCGAGGATGAAATGGTGTCCTTCACCTCGACCGGCATCGAAGTGACCGGCGAGAAGACGGCCAAGATCACCGGCGACCTGACGCTGAACAGCGTCACGAAATCGGTGGTTCTGGATGCCGTGCTGACACAGGCGGGCGAACACCCGATGGAGAAAAAGCCTTGGGCCGGCTTCAGCGCCACCACCACGCTGATCCGCTCGGACTACAATCTGGGCGCTTTCGCCCCCTTCGTCTCGGATGAGGTGCAGGTGGCGATTTCGGTCGAAGCCTCGAAAGCCGAATAAGCCGTTGCGCAAGGCAGAAGGGCCGCCGGAGTAATCCGGCGGCCCTTTTCCATGCGGTCAGGCGAAGGGCCAAATTTCTTCCAAGAAATTTGCAAATTCCTTCGAAGGAATTTGGTCCCGCCTCGCCCCTCAGTTCCGCCTTGCCGTCAGGGCGATGTCCAGCGTCACGGCAAAGCCCACGGTTTCCTCATCCTCATACCCGGCGCCGATGCCGAAATCGCGGCGGTCGAGCGCGACGGTGCCGGTCACGCGGGCGCTGTCGCCGTCGATCTGCAGGGCAAACGGCAGGGAGAGCGGCCGGCTCTGTCCATGCAGGTCCAGGGTTCCTTCGGCGACATAGCCTGCGCCTTCGGGGCGGATATCGGCGGTGAAGGTGGCGGTCGGGTGTTTGACCACATCAAGGAATTCCGGCCCCTTGGCCTGATCGCCGACCGATCCGAGGGCGAGCGAGGCCAGGTCGATGCTGGCGGTCACCTGACCGTTCCTGCCATCAACCGGAGTTTCGTCAAAGATGATTTCGGCGCTCCAGATGCCAAAACGCCCCTCGACCTCGGCGCCCATCTGCCGGACGCGGAAGGCGATGCTGCCTTCGCTGACCTGCCAGTTGCCCGCTGTGGCGGCCTGCGGCGCCGAGGCGGCGGCTTCGGGCGGGGCGGTCAGGCCGATGGCCAGCGCGGCGGCGGCGGCATAGACCGCCAGCGCGGCAAGGGCAGGCGCCTTGGGATGCGGGGCCGGATGCCCTGCCGCGCGGCCGCTGATCATCCGTGCCAGCGTGCCATCGCGGTCGATCAGCGCATGTTTCAGGGCGCCCGCGACATGCAGGATCAGGCTGGCGATCAGCAGTTTGGTGAAGATCCAGTGCAGGGCGCCCGCGCTGGCCGCGACGGCTTCCGAGACCGGCACGAAGGGCAGGCCCTGACCCAGCGGCCAGAGGATCGGCGCAAAGCCGGTGGTGGCCGCATGATGCACCCAGCCCGACAACGGCACGGCGACCAGCGACAGATAGAGCGTCCAATGCACCGCCTCTGCGGCAAGGGTTTCAAGCCGCCGCCCCGGGTGCAGCGGCGCCGGACGCGGCTGCACCAGTGCCCAGAGGATGCGCAACAGCGCCACGGCAAAAGCCGCGATGCCCAGCGTCTTGTGCAGGCTGAAAAGCTGCGCCTTGCGCGCCGCAGATGCGGCGCCGGTCAGCGCCATGTCATTGGCGATCAGCCCCAGCGGAATCGCCGTCAGGATCAGAAGGGCGGTCAGCCAGTGCAGCGTGCGCGCGACGCTGCCATAGCTTTGGGAGGTATTCGGGCGGGGCATCGGCAACTCCGTTTTCTGCTTTGCAGCAAGATAGCAGGCGCGCGCCGCCGCCGCCTCTGACCTTGCGCACAGCCACTGTGCGGTGACTTTGGCGTGATCGGGCCGTGACCGCCTTGCGATTGTGCGGTGCGGTTGCGCGGGGCGCAGCCATTGGGTAAGCCGGTACAAACAGGGGAGGATCGCCATGAGCCGCGCATTCGTTTTTCCGGGGCAGGGTGCCCAGACCATCGGCATGGGCCGCGCTTTGGCCGAAGCCTATCCGGCGGCAAAAGCCGTGTTCGACGAGGTGGATGCGGCCTTGGGCGAAAAGCTGTCGGCGCTGATCTGGGAGGGCGACATCGCCACCCTGACGCTGACGCAGAATGCGCAGCCGGCGCTGATGGCAACCTCGCTCGCCGCCATGCGCGCGCTTGAGGTGGAGGGGATCGGCATTGATCATGCGGCCTTTGTCGCGGGTCATTCGCTGGGCGAATATTCCGCGCTTTGTGCCGCAGGGGCCCTGAGCCTGTCGGACACCGCGCGCCTCTTGCGCATCCGCGGCCGCGCCATGCAAGAGGCGGTGCCGGTGGGTGTGGGCGCCATGGCCGCCCTTCTGGGGCTGAATTTCGAGCAGGCGGCCGAGGTTGCCGCCGAGGCTGCGCAGGGCGAGGTCTGTCAGGCCGCCAATGACAACGATCCCGCGCAGGTGGTGGTTTCGGGCCACAAGGGCGCGGTCGAGCGGGCACTGGACATCGCCAAGGCCCGCGGCGCCAAGCGCGCGCTCTTGCTGCCGGTCTCTGCCCCGTTCCATTGCGCATTGATGCAGCCCGCCGCCGCCGTCATGGCCGAGGCGCTGGCCGCCGTCACCGTTTCGGCGCCGAAAGTGCCGGTGGTGGTGAATGTGCGGGCCGAGGCGGTGACCGAACCCGACCGCATCCGCGCGCTTCTGGTGGCGCAGGTGACCGGCTCGGTCCGCTGGCGCGAAAGCGTGCAATGGATGGCGGGCGCGGGTGTCACCGAGTTCTGGGAAATCGGCGCGGGCAAGGCGCTGTCGGGCATGATCAAGCGGATCGTCGGCGGCGAGGTGGCGCTGCGCGCCGTGGGCACGCCCGAGGATGTGCTGGCCGCCAAAGGCTGAGGCTACGTTCTGGCCCCGGACGCTGCGGCCTGCCGGCCAAATCGGCGGGTGGAAATTCGGGGCGGGGGTTGTTAAGGAAGCCTCGGTGACTGGAGGGGATGTGCCATGTTCGATCTGACAGGAAAATGCGCGCTGGTGACGGGCGCTTCGGGGGGTATCGGCGGGGCGGTGGCGCGGGCGCTGCATGGTGCCGGGGCCACGGTGGGCCTGTCGGGCACCCGCGTTGCGCCGCTTGAGGCGCTTGCGGCGGAGCTGGGCGGGCGGGCGCATGTGCTGCCCTGCAACCTGTCGGAGCCGACCGAAGTCGAGGGGCTGACGAAGCGCGCCGCCGAGGCGATGGGTTCGGTGGACATTCTGGTCAACAACGCCGGGATCACCCGCGACGGTCTGATGATGCGGATGTCGGACGATGACTGGGCGCAGGTGATCGACGTCAACCTGACATCTTCCTTCCGGCTTTGCCGGGCGGCGCTGCGCGGCATGATGAAGGCGCGCTGGGGCCGGATCATCAACATCACCTCGGTCGTCGGCACCTCGGGCAATCCGGGGCAGGCGAATTATGCCGCCGCCAAGGCCGGGCTGACGGGGCTGTCGAAATCGCTGGCGCAGGAAGTGGCCAGCCGTGGCATCACGGTGAACTGTGTGGCGCCCGGTCTGGTGGAAACCGCCATGACCGAAAAGCTGAACGACGAACAGCGCGCCCGCATTCTGGCCGATGTGCCCGCCGGGCGAATGGGCCAGCCCGAAGAGATTGCGGCGGCGGTGCTGTATCTGGCCTCGGGCGAGGCGGGCTATGTCACCGGGGCGACGCTGCATGTCAACGGCGGCGGCAACATGGCCTGACGCGTGCAGGCGGCGCCGGAGCCCGGTCTGACGGTATTTGCCGGCGCGCATTTGCGGGCCACACTGTTCGATCCGGGTCGGGCGCGGCTGGCCGTGTCTTTCGACCATCTGGAGCGCGGGCGGCGCGGCTTTTCCGGGGCGGCGCCCTCGCGCGCTTTCGCGCGGCGGGGTTTTGCGCAGCTTGTCGTGCAATCCGCCGCGAATGACTGGTATCTGAATGCCGATCTTGCACCGCTGATGCGGGCGCTGGCGCCGGTCTGTGCCGGGTATGACGGCACCACCGGCATCGGCTTTTCCATGGGCGGTTTTGCCGCGCTGAAGCTGTCGGCGGTGCTGCGGCTGCGCCAAGTGCTGCTGGTATCGGCGCAGGTGACGCCCTTTGCCGAGCGGGCGCCCTTTGACGGGCGCTATCGCCGCTTTGCCGGGGGGATGCTGCCGGCGCTGGACCTGATGGCGCAGGATATCGCACCAGAGCTGCAGGGGTTGGCCCTGTTCGATCCGCTCAACCGCAGCAAGGACCGCGACCATGCCCGCGCCATTGCCGCCCTTGCGCCGGGGGTGCGGGCGGTGGCGCTGCCCTTTGGCGGCCATCCGGCGACCGGGCTGATCCGCCGTGCGGGGCTTTGGGGCCATTTGCAGCGGCTGGTGGCCGAGGACCGGCTGACGCCCGCCGCGATGCTGGGCTTGCGTCACAAGGCGCGCGGGGGCAGTCTGGACTATGCCCACCGTCTGGCCGATGCGTTGGAGGGGCGGGCGGCACGGCGCAGCTAGGGGCGGGCGATTGTTTCGGTTGCCTTGCCTTCACGGCTTTGCTATCAGCCGCGCGACGGGAGCCGGGGTTTTGCCTGCGGGCCTTGGCGCATAACCGCCCTCAGGGGCAAGGCAACGACGGGGCACGGCCCCAGTGAAAGAGGAAGTGACATGAGCGACATCGCCGATCGCGTGAAGAAGATCGTCGTCGAGCATCTCGGCGTCGAAGCGGACAAAGTGACCGAGAACGCCTCGTTCATCGACGATCTGGGCGCCGACAGCCTCGACACGGTCGAGCTGGTCATGGCCTTCGAAGAAGAATTCGGCATCGAGATCCCCGATGATGCCGCCGAAACCATCCAGACCTTCGGCGACGCGGTGAAGTTCATCTCGGGCGCTGTCTGAGGTCGGACTGCATCGGCCTTCGGGCGGATCAAGGGCATCCTTCGGGGTGCCCTTTTGCTTTGGCGCCCCTTGCAGGGGCGGCTGGCCCGTCGCAGGATGCCGCGACAATCGGCGAGGCGGCAAATGGCGACACTTGGGGCGATGTTCGGGGCCGAAGGCGGCAAGACCTTCATGGGCCTGCCAGAGGCGCTGGGGCCTGCGGATTTGCAGGGCGCTGCGGCGGTGATCATCGGGGCCGATGGCTGCACACCCTATCCGTCGGTCGGGTTCTATTGCGCGGGCGGCGCGGCGGCGATCCGGGCCGGGGGCGCGGCCTTTGCCGCCGCGCAGGGCAACATGAACTTTGACACCGGCTTGACCGTGCTGCCCGAGGGCGCGCGGGTGCTGGATGGCGGCGATGTGCCGGTGGACGTGGCCGACCCCGAAGGCAACCGCGCCACCCTGCGCGCCGCCGTGGCCGAGATCGTGGCGGCGGGGGCGGTGCCGGTCCTTCTGGGGGGCGACGATTCGCTGCCGATCCCGATGTTGCAGGCGCTGGAGGGGCAGGGGCCGCTGACCATCCTGCAGATCGACGCCCATATCGACTGGCGCGACGAGGTGGGGGGCGAGCGGTGGGGCCTGTCCTCGACCATGCGGCGGGCCTCGGAGATGGCGCATGTGGGCCAGATCATTCAGGTCGGCAGCCGGGGTATCGGCTCTGCCCGACCGGGCGATTATGTCGATGCGGTTGAGGCGGGGGTGCAGTTCGTTCATGCCCGCAAGGTGGCGGCGCTGGGTGTGGCGCCGGCGCTGGCGCTGATCCCCGAAGGGGCGCGGGTGGTGATCTGTCTGGACGTGGATGCGCTGGACCCGGCGGTGATGCCGGCGGTGATCGGGCGCACGGCGGGCGGGCTGACCTATTGGCAGGTGTTCGAACTGATTGCGGGCGTGGCGGCCAAGGCGCGGATCGCCGCCTTTGACATGGTGGAATTCATGCCCGAGCGCGACATTGACGGGCAGGGCGCGCTGGTGGCGGCGCAATTGCTGGCCGGGGTGATCGGGCTGATCGCGGAACAAGGGGGACAGGGATGAGCCGTTTCAACCAACCTTTGGGCGGCAATGACATGCCGCGTTTCGGCGGCCCCGCCACGATGATGCGGCTGCCCGCACAGGCGGATGCGACCGGGCTGGACGTGGCGTTCGTCGGCATTCCGATGGATCATGGCACCTCGAACCGATCCGGCACACGGCTGGGTCCGCGCCAGATCCGCGATGAAAGCCGGATGCTGCGGCCCTATAACATGGCCACCGGCGCGGCGCCTTTTGAGCATTTGCAGGTGGCCGATATCGGTGATGTGCCGATCAACACCTTTGATCTGAAGAAGACGGTGGACATCATCACCGCCTTTTATGACGGGGTGCTGGACAAGGGCGCCATCCCGCTGACCCTTGGCGGCGACCATACGCTGACCTGGCCGATCCTGCGGGCGATGAAGAAGAAACACGGGCCGGTGGCGCTGATCCATGTCGATGCCCATGCCGATATCAATGACACGATGTTCGGCGAGAAGGTCGCCCATGGCTGCCCCTTCCGCCGGGCGTGGGAAGACGGCTGCCTGATCAATGACAAGGTGTTTCAGATCGGGCTGCGCGGCACCGGCTATGGCCCGGACGATTTCGATTGGGGCCGTGAGCGGGGCTGGACCGTGGTGCAGGCCGAAGACTGCTGGCACAAGTCGCTGAAACCGCTGATGGCAGAGGTTCGGGAAAAGATCGGCGATGCGCCGGTTTACCTTAGCTATGACATCGACAGTCTGGACCCGGCTTTTGCGCCCGGGACGGGCACGGTGGAACCCGGCGGGCTGACCATCTGGCAGGGGCTTGAGATCGTGCGCGGTTGTGCCGGGCTGAACCTGATCGGCGGCGATCTGGTCGAGGTTTCGCCGCCCTATGATCCTTCGGGCAATACCGCGCTGATCGGGGCGAACCTGCTTTATGAAATGCTCTGTGTTCTGCCCGGAGTGCCGCAACGGCGGAGTTGAAGAGCGCAATTTGATCAAATTCCTTGATCACCCCCGGGTTTGATCATATCCTTGGCCCAAGCCCCCGGGATTCGGGGTTACGGGATGAGGGATGCCATGAACAAGATCACCAACCACCTGCCCACGGCCGAATTGCAGCGGCTGGACGCGGCGCATCACATGCATCCTTTCACTGATGCCAACGGGTTGGCGCAGAAAGGCGCGCGGGTCATCACTTCGGCCAAAGGCGTCTGGCTGCGCGACAGCGAGGGCAACAAGATCATCGACGGCATGGCGGGCCTGTGGTGTGTCAACATCGGCTATGGCCGCACCGAACTGGGCGATGTGGCCAAGCGGCAGATGGATGAGTTGAGCTATTACAACACCTTCTTCCAGACCACCCATGTTCCGGCCATCGCCCTTGCCGCCAAGATCGCCGAACTGGCGCCGGGTGATCTGAACCATGTGTTCTTCGCCGGGTCCGGTTCGGAAGCCAATGACACCAACATCCGCCTTGTCCGCCGCTATTGGCAGGTCAAGGGCCAGCCGGAAAAGCGGGTGATCATCGCGCGCAAGAACGGCTATCACGGCTCGACCATGGGCGGCGGCAGCCTTGGCGGGATGAGCCCGATCCATGCCCATGGCGGCAAGATCGACGGCATCGTTCACATCGACCAGCCCGATTGGTGGAGCGAGGGCGGCGACATGACGCCCGAGGATTTCGGCCTTGCCCGGGCGCAGGCGCTGGAAACCGCGATCAACGAAATCGGCGTGGACAAGGTTGCAGCCTTCATCGGTGAGCCTATTCAGGGCGCCGGCGGCGTGATCGTGCCGCCCAGCACCTATTGGCCGGAAATCCAGCGCATCTGCGACAAATACGGCATCCTGCTGATTGCGGATGAGGTCATTACCGGCTTTGGCCGCACCGGCAACTGGTTCGGCAGCCAGACCTTCGGCATCAAGCCGCATATCATGACCATCGCCAAGGGCCTGTCCTCGGGCTATCAGCCGATCGGCGGCTCGATCATCTCGGATGAGGTGTTCAATGTGGTGGCCGAGGGGGGTGAACTTTACCACGGCTATACCTATTCCGGCCATCCGGTCGCCGCCGCCGTGGCGCTGGAAAACCTGCGGATCATTCAGGAAGAGGGCGTGGTCGAGCATGTCCGCAATGTCGCGCATCCCTATCTGGCCGAACGCTGGGCGGCGCTGACCGACCATCCCATGGTGGGCGAGGCCAAGCTGGTGGGCCTGATGGGCTCTATCGCGCTGACGCCGAACAAGGCCACCCGGGCGAAATTCGCCTCCGAGGCGGGGACCGTGGGCTATAAGGTGCGCGAGCGCTGCTTTGCCAACAACCTGATCATGCGCCATGTCGGGGACCGCATGATCATCGCCCCGCCGCTGGTGATCACGCCCTCGGAAATCGACGTGCTGATCGAACGGGCGAAGAAGTCGCTGGACGAAGGCTATGCCGCGATCAAGGCCGAAGGGCTGTTCGTGGCGGGCTGAGGCTGTCTGCCGACAGAAAACCGGGGCGTGACAGCGTTTGTCACGCCTTTTTTCGTTGTGCCCGGGCTAGGGTCGGGGCCAAACCCCTGCCGGAGTATCCCATGCGCCATGCCATCCTAGCCGCCTGCCTGACCCTGCTGCCGCTGGGCGCCCTTGCCGAATGTGTGACCGCCAACAGCCTTGCCAAGGGTGTCAGCTTCAAGCGGGCCGATGGCCGGGCGGGGCGGGTGGTGGCAAGGGACGGCGGTATCTACGTCGATTACGCGGCGGGCAAGGGCCTGTGGACGGACGAGCGGCAGACCCTTCTGGGCATCTATGAGACGAACACCACCTCTTTTTTCAGCGACGAAGAGCTGATCGGTTCCGGCGACACAAGGCAGACCTGGAAATTCCGCGGCAAGCCGCCGGTGCCGAAAGCGGGCGAAAGCTGGAAGACGAGGATTTCCGCTGACGCCGTGACCGATAACAGTTCGGAACAGGGCTATCAGGAGTGGTCGGGCAAGTTCGATGCGGTCTATACCTTTCTGCCCGAGATGGAGGCCAAACTCTCTGGCTGCACCTATCGCGCGATCCCGGTCGAGGCGACCTTTCTGGGCGAAGACGGCGGCTTTACCCGGCGCTGGCTGTATTTTGCCGATCTGGGCTTTGGGCTGGAAACCAAGCGCGACGGCACGGGCAACGGTCTGACGGCGCTGAAACCCGACTAAATCGCGCCCCGGCTTGAGTTTGCTTTGTCTTGCCCCTACACAACGAGGAAGAGACACCAAGGGGGCCAACATGCGGATTCACAGCGATCTGGCGGACACGATCGGCAACACGCCGCTTCTGAAACTGAAGCGGGCCTCCGAGCTGACCGGCTGCACCATCCTGGGCAAATGCGAGTTTCTGAACCCCGGTCAGTCGGTCAAGGACCGCGCGGCGCTTTATATCATCCGCGATGCCATTGCGCGCGGCGCGCTGAAACCCGGCGGCACGATTGTCGAGGGCACGGCGGGCAATACCGGCATTGGTCTGGCACTGGTCGGCGCCAGCATGGGGTTCCGCACGGTGATCGTCATTCCTGAAACCCAGTCTCAGGAAAAGAAGGACATGCTGCGGCTGGCGGGGGCCGAGCTGGTCCAGGTTCCGGCGGCGCCCTACAAGAACCCGAACAATTATGTGCGCTATTCCGGCCGCCTGGCCGAGGCGCTGGCCCGGACCGAGCCGAATGGCGCGATCTGGGCCAATCAGTTCGACAATGTGGCCAACCGGCAAAGCCATATCGAAACCACCGGCCCGGAAATCTGGGAACAGACCGGCGGCAAGGTGGACGGCTTCATCTGCGCCGTGGGCTCGGGCGGCACGCTGGCCGGGGTCGGCATGGCCTTGCAGCCCAAGGGCGTGAAGATCGGTCTGGCCGACCCCGAGGGCGCGGCGCTGCATTCCTTCTATACCAATGGCACGTTTGAAAGCCCCGGCACCTCGATCACCGAGGGCATCGGGCAGGGTCGGATCACCGCCAATCTGGAAGGGTTCACCCCCGATTTCAGCTATCGCATTCCCGATGCCGAGGCGCTGCCCTTGGTCTTCGAGATGCTGGAGGATGAGGGCATCTGTCTGGGCGGCTCGTCCGGCATCAACATCGCCGGTGCGATCCGTATGGCGCGCGAGATGGGGCCGGGCCATACCATCGTCACCATCCTGTGCGATTACGGCAACCGCTATCAGTCCAAGCTGTTCAACCCGGCCTTCCTCAAGGAAAAGGGCCTGCCGGTTCCGGCTTGGCTTGACCGTGGCCCGCGCAGCCTGCCCACGGTCTACGAAGACGCATGACGGCGCGCTGCGCCCGGGCGGGGCTGCTTTGGGCGCTGATCCTTGGCGCCCTTCTTTTCATGGCGCCGGTGTTGCAGGCACAGGAGCCCGGTCGTCAGGTGGACGAGACCGGGGCGCTGATGCCCCGGCCCGGCACCAAACCGCTGGTCGAGGCGGACGCGCCGCCCGGCCCGGTCAATGGCCGCCCCGCCAGCGATGAAGACCGCGGCGGCGCCACCACGCTGGATTATGCCGCCTGGGATCTGATGGCCAAACGGGCCGAGGCCGCCATCAGCGACCCCAATGCTTCGGAAGTGTCGCTGGAGCATCTGCGGGCGCAACTGGTGGATTGGCGCGAGGCGTTGCAGGGCGCGCAAAGCGCCAATTCCGCCCGCATCGCCACGCTGCGCACCCAAATCGCCGCCCTTGGCCCGGCCCCGGCCGAGGGTCAGACCGAAGTGGTCGAACTGGCCAACCGCCGCCATGACCTGACCGAACAACTCGTCACCCTGCAAGCCCCCGGCATCGCCGCCGAAGAAGCCTATAGCCGCGCCGATGGGCTGATCCGCGAGATCGACCGCGTGCTGCGCGACCGGCAGGCGGCAGCGCTGCTGACGCTCTGGCCTTCGCCGATCAACCCGGCCAACTGGCCCGAAGCGGTGATCGGTCTGACCGATACCGGGGTGCGGCTTTGGGACGAGCTTGCCGAGAAATGGGCCAACAAGCTGGCACGCAAAGCCTTTACCGGCAATCTGCCGGTGATCGTCGCGCTTTTACTCGTGGCGGCGGGGCTGATCGGCTATGGCCGCCGCTGGGTGGGCCGCATGGCGCAGCGGATGCAGGAACGCGGTTCGGTGCGCGGGCAGCGGGTCTGGGCACTGATCCTGTCCTTGGGCGAAATCGTGGTGCCGGTGGTGGGGGTCATCCTCTTGGCCGCCGCGCTGATCTCGACCGAGATGCTGGGCGTCGTGGGCACCCAGATCATCGAGGCGCTGCCCGACATCACCACGCCGGTCATTCTGGCGTCGTGGCTGGCAGGCCGGGTCTTTCCGCGCGGCACCATCGCCGGGCCGCTGAACCTGCCGCCCGAGCGGCGGGCCGAGGCGCGCTATAACGCGGTGCTGATGGGGCTTTTGCTGGGGCTGGACGATCTGCGGTTCGCCGCGATGGACAGCCAGAGCTATTCCGAGGGCACGACCGCCGTGACCTCTTTCCCGGGTCTTGCGCTTTCGGGGCTGCTTCTGGTGCGGATGGGGCAGCTTTTGCGCCGCCATGCCGATGCCACTCTGCGCGAGAACGAGGCGCAAGCCTATGGCACCCGTCTGCTGGGCGTGCTGGGCCGCGGCGTGATGGTGGTGGGCGTGCTGGGGCCGGTGCTGGCCGCGATCGGCTATGTGCAGGCCGCGGCGGCGCTGACCTATCCGGCGATGTTGAGCCTTGCGCTGATCGGGCTGATCCTGATTTTGCAGGGGTTGATCGAAGACCTCTATGCCATGGTGATGAAGACCACCGGCAATCCCGGCGATGCGCTGGTGCCGGTGCTGGCGAATTTCCTGCTGATCTTCCTGTCGGTTCCGCTTTTCGCGCTGATCTGGGGCGCGCGTGCCGCCGACATCACCGAAATCTGGACCCGCTTCCGCGAAGGGTTCAGCCTTGGCGGCACCCATATCTCGCCCTCCAACTTCCTGATTTTCGCGGTGATCTTCGCCATCGGCTATACGCTGACGCGGATGTTTCAGGGGGGGCTGAAATCCTCGATCCTGCCGCGCACCTCGCTGGATCAGGGCGGGCAGAATGCGGTGGTTTCGGGTGTCGGCTATGGCGGGATATTCCTGTCGGGGCTGGTGGCGATCAATGCTGCCGGGATCGACCTTTCCGGTCTGGCCATCGTTGCCGGGGCACTGTCGGTCGGCATCGGTTTCGGCCTTCAGACCGTGGTGTCGAACTTTGTGTCCGGCATCATCCTCTTGGTCGAACGCCCGGTCAGCGAGGGCGACTGGATCGAGGTCGGCACCACCTCGGGCATCGTCAAGTCGATCTCGGTGCGGTCCACCCGCATCCAGACCTTTGATCGTGCCGATGTGATCGTGCCCAACAGCGACCTGATTTCGGGTCGCGTCACGAACTGGACGCGGTTCAACCGCTCGGGCCGTCTGGTGGTGCCGGTGACGGTGCCCTTCACCGCCGACAGCCGCCGGGTGGAGAAGATCCTGCAAGAGATTGCCGAGGCGCAGCCTCTGGCCATCCTCAACCCGCCGCCGGTGGTGGCGCTGATGGGCTTCACCGGCGAGACGATGAACTTTGAAATCCGGGTGATCCTGCGCGACGTGAACTTTCAGGTGGCGGTGCGCAGCGAGATCAACCACCAGATCGCCGCCCGCTTTGGCGCCGAGGGCATTGTGTTCAGCAATGCCCACCGCGATTTCCTGCAACGTCAGGCCGACACTGCCGCAGCCGAGGCCGAAAAGGCCGAAGAGGCCCGCCAGCATGAAGATGCCGTGGCGGCCCTGCTGGCGCCGCCACCCGCGACCCTGCTGCATCGCAAGGCCAAATCCGACCCCAAATCCGAGCCGGAGTCACAGAGATGATGACCGAACCCCTGTTCCGCAGCGACGCCTATCTGCGCGAGACCACGGGCCGGGTGACCGGCCATACGCCCGAGGGCGGCATCGTGGTGGACCGCACGGTGTTCTACGCCACGGGCGGCGGTCAGCCCGGCGATTGCGGCCTTGTGGAATGGGACGGCGGGCGGCTGACCATTGCCACGGCGGTCAAGGTCGAGGGCGGCGGCATCGCGCTGGTCCCGGCAGAGCCGCTGGCCCTGCCGCCGGTTGGCGCGCCGCTCATGCAGCGCATCGACTGGGACCGCCGCCATCGCCACATGCGGGTGCATACCGCGCTGCATCTGTTATCGGTGGTCATCCCCTTGCCGGTGACCGGCGGCCAGATCGGCGCCGAGCGGGGCAGGCTGGATTTCGCCATGCCCGAGCCGCCCGTCGATGTGGCGGCGCTGGAAACCGCGCTGAACGCGCTGATCGGGCGCGATCTGGCGGTGACGGATGACTGGATCACCGATGCCGAGTTGCAGGCCAATCCGGGGCTGGTGAAAACCCTGTCGGTGATGCCGCCGATGGGGCAGGGGCGGGTGCGGCTGGTCAGGATCGGCGCGGGCGCCGATCAGGTCGATCTGCAACCCTGCGGCGGCACCCATGTATCCCGCACCGCCGAAATCGGCCGGGTTGAGATCGGCAAGATCGAGAACAAGGGCCGCCAGAACCGCCGCGTCAACATCACGCTGGCCTGAGGTCTGTGGCCTGAGGGGCATATCCTGAAAGAAGGCGGGCCGCGCCCCTGCTTGCAGGGGCGCGGCCCGCCGTTTCGTCAATGCGCGGGCTTGATGAAGGTGCCGTTGCGCAATTCGCGCATCGCGGTTTCCAGTTCGGCCCGCGTGTTCATCACGATCGGCCCGTGCCAGGCCACCGGCTCCTGAATGGGCGCCCCGGCCACCAGCAGGAAGCGCACGCCGTCCGGGCCCGCCGTCACCTGCACCTCATCGCCCGCGCCGAATTCAACCAGCGTGCGGTTGCCCGACAGGTCGCGGATGTTCACCTCTTCGCCGCCGACCTCTTTCTCAAGCAGCACGCCGCGCGGATGGGCGGCATCGGCAAAACGGCCCGCACCCTGAAAGACATAGGCGAAAGCCTTGCGCCTTGTGTCGATGGCAAAGGTCTTGCGCCGCCCCTCGGGCACGAAGATGTCGAGGTAGAGCGGATCGGCGGCGATGCCATCGACCGGCCCCTTGCGGCCCCAGAACTCGCCGGTGACGACCTTGACCACGGTGCCGTCATCCTCAAGGATTTCGGGGATGTCATGGGCCTTCACGTCCTGATAGCGCGGTTTGGTCATCTTGAGGTCGCGCGGCAGGTTGGCCCAAAGCTGAAAGCCGTGCATCTGGCCCTGCGCGTTGCCCTTGGGCATTTCCTGATGCAGGATGCCGGACCCGGCGGTCATCCATTGCACATCGCCGCCCTTGAGCGTGCCACGATTGCCCAGACTGTCGCCATGTTCGACCGATCCGGCCAGAACATAGGTGATCGTCTCGATCCCGCGATGCGGGTGCCACGGGAACCCGGCGGTATAGTCGCGCGGGTGATCGCCGCGAAAGTCGTCGAACATCAGGAAGGGGTCCATCCGCTCGGGCTCGGAAAAGCCGAAAGCACGGTGGAGGTTGACGCCCGCGCCTTCGACGGCGGGACGAGCGTGGGACTGGCTGGCAACGGGACGGATCGACATGGCGCTCTCCTGTTCTGCGATGACGCCAAGGTAGGGCGTCGTGGCGCAGGCGGCAACGCCGCCGCCGCCCGCAGTCTCTGTGCGTTGTCGCACAGAAGCCGGGTCAGGAGCAGGTCACGCCCGAGAGGCACACCTTGGGCACAAAGCGCGGGCGGGTCACGATGAACTGCGCCAGCGTTTGGGCATCCATGCCCACGTCGAAGGCCGGCTCATAGCCCACCCGGGTTTCGACGATCACCACATAGTCGCCGTCCGACATGTCGGGGATGCTGTCCTTGAGCAGTTGCAGCGTCGTCGTCGTCAGCGGCGGCAGTCCGGTGGCATCGGTGCTGCGCGACCAGTGGATTTCAAAACGGTTGCGCAGTTGCGACCAGGTGACCGAACTGACCCGCAGGCTGACGTTCTGATCGCGGTCGATCAGCGATTCCATCAGCGTGTCCATGCCGGTGATATAGGCGTCGTTGATCGTCACCATCTCGCGCGAGATCATGTCCGAGATGGTATAGCTGGCCTTCTGGACCTTGTTCATCACCCGGAACGAGTCCCAGTAGACGAAGAGGCCCAGATAGGACCACAGCATGAACGGCAGCACCAGCACGGCCTCGGCCATGATCGTGGCACTTTCGTCCTGTCCGAAACGGCGCAGCAGGCGGCGAAGGAATGTCATGGCGCCCTCTCCTCAGGTCGGCTCGGTGACGAAGGCCGAGGTGGTGATCAACGCATAGCCGTCGCGGCCATCCAGCGGCATCTGCGCCCCGATCGCCATGTTCGGGAACAGGGCATCCTGGATCACGCAGATGCGGACCAGCATCACGTCGTTCTGTTGGCCGATCTGCAACGCCAGAACCGGGTCGATATCTTCGTCGCGGTCCACGCATTGGATATTGCTGGTCGGCACGGCCCAGGTCGAGGTGCTGATGCGGACCAGCTCGATGGTGATGTTGTCTTCGCAATTCTGCAAGATCACCCCGCGCGCGCAGATTTCCTCTTTCAGAAGGGCCGAGGTCGGCAGCGGGTAATGGCCCAGACGCAATTCGCGCATGGTGCGGTCCACGGCCTGCTCCAGCAGGATAGAGCGCATCATCAACAGCCCGCTTTCGAACGAGGCGCAGAAGATCACCATCAGGATCGGCACGGAAATCACGAATTCCAGCGAGGCGGTGCCCTTTTCGCCCGCAAGGAAGCGCCGGAACGGGGCAAGCAGGGCGCGGATCATTGGATCAACCTCAACTGACTGATATTGCTGGCAATGGCACGGAAGGCGGTCTTGATCTGCAACCCGCTGGCGTTGAAGTAATGCGCGGGCGACGAAGCGCAGGCGGCAATCTGGGTCTGGCCGTTGGAGGGGGCCTCGAAGGCAATGCCGTAGACGGTGGTCTTCTGGTTCTTGGTCAGCGTGCAGATCTTTTGCAACTGCGTGTCCATGGCCGATGTCTCGGTCTGGGTGCGCATGGCCGTCATGGCGTTGTTATAGGCGGTGGTCCGGGTCGAAGAGGTGGTGCCAAGGGCACGGCCATAAAGGTTCCAGGCGACATAGGTCACGCGCAGGGCCGACCAGACCTGCGGCCAGGTCTGCTGCACCACGCCCGAGCCCGAGTTCCACGCCGTGGACTTCCACCCGCTCGAAACATCCGAGCCGCTGGTGCAGTTGCTCGAGGTGCAGAGATGGGGCACCCAATATTCGTTGGTGCCCGCCTTGGCCGGGCGGCCCGAGGTGAAGCGGATCGAATAATTGCCGTCGCCGGTGGATTTGTAGATCGGCGACAGGCCGCTGCGATAACCCGAGTTGATGCGCTCTTCGGCAAAATGCTCGCCGTCGGTCATCAGGATGATGATCTTCATCGCCTCGTCATCGGTATAGTCGTAGGGGCGTCCGCTCCAGGTGGAGTCGATCTTGCCGGCGGTGATGAGCTGCGAATACATCGTGCGCAGGGTGGGGTCGATCAGGGCGGTGCCCCAGCGCATTCCGGCGTTGATCGAGGTGGCGCCCACCGCGGTCAGACCGTCGATCTGCGATTTCAGTGTGGTGGCATCGTTCGACGGCAGCCGCACGATATTGGCGCTGGAGGCCGGGCACCAGACGTTGGCAGTGTTGATCGTGGCATAGCTGGTGTTGCTGGGCGCCGTGTGCGAGGTGGACTGGTTCGTCGTGCTGTAGCTGTCGGCATAGGCCGTCATCGGCATCGACGTGGTCGTCGGCATCGCCAGCGTGTTATAGGTCGAAGAGGGCAGATCGACGCAATCGACGTTGGTCACGTTCGGCCCGTCGGTCACGGCAAATTTCGCGCGCAGCACGGGACCAAGGTTCACCTGGCCGTTGAACGGCACTATGGCGATCGAGATGCGGTCTTCGCCGTCGCTGGACAGCACGGTGTCGATGAATTCCTTGGCCGCCGCCTTGAGGTTCACCAGACGGCTGTTGCTGGCCATCGAGCCGGAGACGTCCAGCACAAGAACGATTTCAACATTGGTGATGCGCTGCTCGGCCATCGAATGGCCCGGGGCATCCATTTCGGTCAGGCCGATCAGATGGGTGAAGATGGGATTGGTGGCCGCCGAAGCATCGGCCGTCACCTGACGGTAGTTGATGCCTTCATCGACGTTCACCCCGGTCAGATATTGCGAAAGCTGCGCCTTCTCGAAATATTCATTGACCACCGTTTCGGCGTCCATGTCCTGCGTCAGCGAGGCGGCGGCAAGGGTTGAGCGGTCAAGCGTGTTCTGCAGCTTGGTGCGGACGGTTTCATAGCGCATGACGTCCACCGCAAGTCCGCCGAACATAGTCATGGCAATGAAAAGGCAGAGGGCAAAAACCACAAGGTTGCCCGATTCGTCCCGCCAGAGGCTGGAGGCTCTTTGACGTTGCGGGGCGCGTGCCAGGGCACGGCCGATCAAACCAAACACTACCATTGCTCACACTCCTGCTCCCGCCGATCGGGACGAGAGACCTATTCAGGATGCGAAACTGGTTCAGGGGTCTGGCGTTATTGTGGCGAAAACTGGTGCGCATTGCGTCCTTTGCCCTGTCGCTGGGCGTTTGACGCGGCGTTTCGGCGGATTTTTCGCCATATACCGCCGTTCCCGCCCCGCCGGAGCGGGGCAGTCTGGCGGGCGGCGCGGGCGGATTCCACACCTGCATCGCGGCACCTATTGCGTCAGCCGCAACTGGCTGATCGAATTGGCGATGGTGCGGAAGGCGGTCTGAATTTCCAGCCCCTGCGCGTCAAAGTAGTGCGCTGGCGAGGAAGCGCAACCAGAGATTTGCTGCTGGCCATTCGTCGGCGCCTCGAAGGCAATCCCGTATACAATCACGCCATTTGCCTTGGCCTGATTGCACGAGGTCTGCAACGAGCTGTTCATGGTGTTGACAGCGGCATAGGTCGAGGACAGCAGGTTGATGGCGTTGTTGTATTGCGTGCTGCGGGCGCTGGAACTGGTGCCGAGCGCGCGGGCGTAAAGCTGCCATGCCACCCAGGACAACCGCTGTCCGGCCCAGACTTGCTGCCAGGTTTGTTGCGTCACGCCCGCGCCCGAGTTCCACGGCGTCGCGCGCCATCCTTCGGCCACATTGCTGCCGGTCATGCAGGCGTTCGAGACGCACAGATGCGGCACCCAATACTGGTTGGTGCCCGCCGCCGCCGGCCGCCCGGTGGTGAAGCGGATCGAATAATTGCCGTCGCCGGTCGAGCGGTAGATCGGCGAGGTGCCGGTCTTGTAATCGTCATTGATCCGGTTGTGCGCCACATGCTCACCATCCGTCATCAGCACGACGACCTTCATCGCCTCGGTATCGGTATAGTCATAGGGGCGGCCTTCGTAATAGGCTGGGATCTGGTTGGCGGCGATCAGTTCGGAATACATGCCGCGCGCTGTCGGGTCGAGCAGCGCCACCCCCCATTTCATCCCCAGCGTGATCGAGGTGTTGCCCCCCGCCTGCAGCGCGTTGATCTGGCTTTGCAGGGTGGCCACGTTGTTCGAGGGCAGCCGGACGATGTTGCGCGTCTCGTTCCGGCAGAAAGGCGCCGAGGTCAGCATCGTCGCATAAGAGCTGTTGTTCCACGCGACATAAGAGGTGGTCTGGTTGGTGCCGTTGGTCACATCGGCAAAGGCCGCCATCGGGATCGAGGTGGTGCGGCTGATGCCCGGTGCGCCGTAAAGCGTGGATTGCAGCTCAAGGCAGTTCACATTGGCCACGCCATGCTGGTTGGCCGCATTGTATTTCGCCCGCAAGACCGGGCCGAGGTTCACCTGCGCATTATAGGGAACGATGGTGATCGACACCCGGTTGTCGGTGTCGCCGGCCAGAACCGTCTGCACGAATTCCGAGGCAGCGGTGCGCAGATTGGCGATCTTGGCCCCCGACATCGAACCGGAGACGTCCAGCACCAGCACGATTTCGACATTGGTGATGCGCTGTTCGGCGGCCGAGCCGCCGATGGCATCGAACTTGTCGATGCCGATGAGATGCAGGAACAGCGGATTGCTGTCCACTACGCCCTTGGCCGCAACCGAACGGCCGTTGACGCTTTGCACCACGGTGATTTCCTGAAGGTCAACGCCAAGGCCCGACTTGTTCACATAGTCCCGCACCACGCTTTCCGGGTCGAGATCCTGGGTCAGCGCGGCGGCGGCCAGCGTGGCGCGGTCAAGCGTGTTCATCAGCGCGGTCTGCCGCGCCTCGCGCTTCATCACATCCAGCGCGACACCGCCCATCATGGCCATCAGCAGGAACAGCACCAGCGCAAAGACGATCAGCGAACCGCCTTCGTCCCTTGTGAAACGCGCCAGTGCCGCGAGAGGGCGACGGGGGGGAAATGCAGTCATGGCAGCCTACCTCGGAAGGCGTCCGGCTGTTAACCGTCCGCAAAATCGTCATACCCCCGCCATCGGACTGCCCAGAAGTTAAGGCAAAATTGTGGCAGAGGCGGCAGAGGCGGGGCATAACCCGGGGGGCCGGAAACACTCGCCAGCGGCAGCATTCATTGTCTGCGCCGGGGCAACGGTAATCACGGCAAAACCCGGCATCCGGCGCCGCATCCCTGCCCGAATTGCCCTAATCCGAATCACTTCATGGCGAAAAACCGGCCAGATTGCCCGGAGTTCGTTGGTGATTTGGTTAATCAAACCGCCTAATCTCTGTGCATCCGAATGCCGGACAGGGAGAAAAGGCATGAACGTGACAGGTGAACCGAGCTTTCGGGAATCGGTCGATCTGATGTTCCGGCGGGCAACCGCCCTGATGGATCTGAGTCCGGGGCTTGAGGAGAAGATCCGGGTCTGCAACTCCACCTACACCGTGCGGTTCGGGGTGCGGTTGCGTGGCGCGATGAAGACCTTCACCGGCTATCGCTCGGTGCATTCGGAACATATGGAGCCGGTCAAGGGCGGCATCCGCTATGCGCTGTCGGTGCATCAGGACGAGGTAGAGGCGCTGGCGGCGCTGATGACCTATAAGTGCGCCTTGGTCGAGGCGCCGTTCGGCGGCTCGAAAGGCGGGCTCTGCATCGACCCGCGCGAATGGGACGAGCATGAGCTGGAACAGATCACCCGCCGCTTTGCCTATGAGCTGATCAAACGCGACCTGATCAACCCGGCGCAGAACGTGCCCGCCCCCGACATGGGCACGGGCGAACGGGAAATGGCCTGGATCGCCGATCAATACGCCCGGATGAACACCACCGACATCAACGCCAAAGCCTGCGTCACCGGCAAGCCGCCCCATGCGGGCGGTATTCAGGGCCGGGTCGAGGCGACGGGCAGGGGGGTGCAATTCGCCCTGCGGGAATTCTTCCGCCATGCCGAGGATGTGGCCCGCGCCGGCCTGTCCGGCGGGCTTGAGGGCAAGAAGGTGGTGGTGCAGGGCCTTGGCAATGTAGGCTACCACGCCGCCAAATTCCTGTCGGAAGAGGATGGCGCCAAGATCATCGCCGTGGCCGAGCGCGACGGCGCGGTGGTGGACCCCGAGGGCATCAATATCGAGGAACTGCGCCAGTGGATGGGGCGCAATCAGGGATCGGTCAAGGGCTTCCCCTATGGCAGCTACATGGCCGATGGCGCGGCGGCGCTGGAACTGGCCTGTGACATCCTGATCCCCGCCGCGCTCGAGGGGGTGATCCACAAGGGCAATGCGGCCAACATCCAGGCGCCGCTGATCGTCGAGGCGGCGAACGGCCCGATCACCTTTGGCGCCGATGAAATCCTGCGCGAGAAGGGCGCGGTGATCATTCCCGACATGTATGCCAATGCCGGGGGCGTCACGGTCAGCTATTTCGAATGGGTCAAGAACCTGTCGCACATCCGCTTTGGCCGGATGCAGCGGCGGGCCGAGGAAGGGCGGTCGCGCCTGCTGGTCGAAGAGCTGGAACGGCTGAGTGCCGACAAGAACCTTGGCTGGACGCTCTCTGCCGATTTCAAGCAGAAGTTCCTGCAAGGCTCGGACGAGCTGGCGCTGGTGCGGTCGGGTCTGGATGACACGATGCGCACCGCCTATCAGTCGATGCGCGAGGTCTGGCACGGGCGCTCCGAGGTCGAGGATCTGCGGACCGCCGCCTATATCGTCTCGATCGACCGGGTGGCAAAGACCTATCGCTCCAAGGGGCTGTAACCCCCCTTACCCTGACCCTCTCCCCGCCGGGGAGAGGGAAGCGCCAGCGCCCGGATGTTGCGGAAATTCGCTGGCCTGCGCCGGATGCGACATCTTTCGTCGCAGGCGACCAAGGATTTTGCCGTCCGCTCTTGAATAACCGCGCATGTCCCGGTTTGATGGCCGGGTCAGGGAAAGGTCGTTTCGGATGCGCTACTCCGGCTTGAAGGTCATCACCGAAGGTCTCTTTGGCAACAAGGGGTGGAAGCCCGCCTGGCGCGATCCCGCCCCCAAGGCCGAATATGATGCGGTGATCATCGGCGGCGGCGGGCATGGCCTGTCCACCGCCTATTACCTTGCCAAGAACCACGGGCTGCGCAACATCGCGGTGCTGGAGAAGGGCTATCTGGGCAGCGGCAACATCGGGCGCAACACGACGATCGTGCGCGCCAATTACTTCCTGCCCGGCAATTCCGAGTTCTATTCGCACAGCCTGAAGCTCTGGGAAGGGCTCGAGGCCGAACTGAACTACAACGTGATGCATTCGCAGCGCGGGCTGATCAACCTGTTCCATTCCGACGGTCAGCGCGATGCCTTTGCTCGGCGCGGCAACATGATGATCAATCAGGGCGATGATGCGGTTCTCTTGGACCGCGAGGGCGTGCGCGAGTTGCTGCCCTATCTCGATTTCGACAACACCCGCTTCCCGATCTATGGCGGCCTTCTGCACCCCCGCGGCGGCTCGGCCCGGCATGATGCGGTGGCCTGGGGCTATGCCCGCGGCGCCGACCGGCTGGGCGTCGATCTGATCCAGAATTGCGAAGTGACCGGCATCGACATCGAGAACGGGGTGGTCAAAGGCGTGCAGACCACGCGCGGCGCGATCCGCGCCAAGAAGGTCGGCATGGTGGCGGCGGGCCGCTCGGGGCTGGTTGCGGCGATGGCGGGTATGCGCCTGCCGGTGGAAAGCCACATCCTGCAAGCCTTCGTGACCGAGGGGCTGAAGCCGGTGATCGACCATGTGATCAGCTTCGGCATGGGGCATTTCTATATCAGCCAGTCCGACAAGGGCGGGCTGGTCTTCGGCGGCGACCTTGATTTCTACGCCAGCTATGCCGCGCGGGGCAACCTGCCGATGGTCGAGCATGTGATGGAAGCAGGCATGACGCTGATGCCGATGATCGGCCGCGCCAAGGTGCTGCGGTCCTGGGGCGGCATCATGGACATGACGCCGGACGGCAGCCCGATCATCGACAAGACCAATATCGAGGGGCTCTATCTGGATTGCGGCTGGAACTACGGCGGCTTCAAGGCTGTGCCGGCAAGCGGCTGGTGCATGGCGCATCTGATGGCCACCGATACCCCGCATGAGGTCGCCAAACGCTTCCGCCTTGACCGTTTCCGCACCGGCCAGATCCTCGACGAGGAAGGCACCGGCAGCCAGCACAACCTGCATTGAGGCCAGGATGACACGCGCAACCTGTCCGCATTGCATCGCCGTCGAAGCCTCCGGCGGGGATATTTTTGCCAAGATGAAACCGGCAGCGCTTTCATCTTGGTCCAAATATCCCGGGGTGAAGCCCGCAAGGGCCGAGGGGCAGCGCCCCTTTCTTCCGTTCCGTTCTGCCGTGAGGTTTCCGACATGCGCCTGACCTGCCCCCTCTGCGGCCCCCGCGACCGGCGTGAGTTTTATTATTACGGATCTGAGGATTACCTGAACCGCCCCGGCCCCGATGCCGGGATCGACGCCTGGGACGACCATCTGCATCTGCGTGACAACCCCGCCGGTGTGACGCGCGACCTTTGGTATCACGAGACCGGCTGCGCCCAGTGGCTGCGGGTCACCCGCAACACCGTCAGCCATGAGATTCTGGCAACCGAACTGGTGGCCGAGCGCAAGAAGGGGCCCGCCGCATGAGGATTCTTGGCAAGGGTCAGGTTGACCGCTCACGCCCCGTCAGCTTTCGCTTCGATGGCAGGTCGTTTCAGGGCTATCAGGGCGATACGCTGGCTTCGGCGCTGATGGCCAATGGCGTGCGGCTGATGGGCCGC
Organism: Tabrizicola fusiformis; assembly: GCF_013328815.1. GTDB lineage: Bacteria > Pseudomonadota > Alphaproteobacteria > Rhodobacterales > Rhodobacteraceae > Fuscibacter. Next base: position 186,892 of record NZ_JABUHN010000004.1, on the reverse strand, counting down.
AGTTTCAAATATCACCGCCCGCGCGGGGTGTTGACGGCGGGCAGCGAAGAGCCGAACGCGCTGGTCGAGGTGGTGGGTGCCACCAATCAGACGCCGAACGTCCGCGCCACCGTGCAGGAGATTTTCGAGGGGCTGAACGCACAGAGCCAGAACCGCTTCCCGTCGCTGGCCTTTGATGTGCTGGGGGTCAACGACTTCCTGTCGCCCTTCCTGTCGGCGGGATTTTATTACAAGACCTTCATGTGGCCGCGCGCCTTCTGGGAGAAGATCTATGAACCGGCGATCCGCCGGGCGGCAGGCTTGGGGCGGCTTTCGGGCAAGCATGACGAAGGGGCTTATGAAAAAGCCTATGCCTTCTGCGACCTTCTGGTGATCGGCGCCGGGCCTGCGGGCCTCGCGGCGGCGCTGACGGCGGCGCGGGCCGGGGCGCAGGTGATCCTTGCCGAAGAGGACCGGCAGTTGGGCGGTCGGCTTCTGGCCGATGAGGCCGAACTGGACGGTGCCCCGGCGGCGGATTGGGTGGCCTCGGTCGAGGCGGAGCTGCGCAGCCTGCCCAATGTCCGCATCCTGACGCGCAGCGCCGTCACCGGCGCCTATGACAATGGCACCTTCGGCGCGCTGGAGCGGGTGGGGCTGCATCTGCCCGCGCGGGCCGATCTGCCGCGCGAATGTTTCTGGCGCATCTCTGCCGCCCGCGCGATCCTCTGCGCCGGGGCACTGGAGCGGCCGCTGGCCTTTCCGATGAACGACCGGCCCGGGATCATGCTGGCGGGCGCGGTGCGGGCCTATCTCAACCGCTGGGGCGTGGTGCCGGGCAAGCGGGTGACCCTCTTTGCCAACAATGACGGCGCCCGCGCCACGGCGCGGCAGCTCATGGCGGCGGGGATCGAGGTGGCGGCCATTCTGGACAGCCGCACCGATGCCAGCGCGGTCGAGGATTGCCCGGTCTATCTGGGCGCGCGGATCACTGATACTTCGGGCCGTCTCGGCCTCAGCCGGATCAGCGGCACCCATGTCGGCGGCCAGTTCCAGATTCTGACCGATTGCCTTGCGATGTCGGGCGGCTGGAACCCGACGGTGCATCTGACCTGCCACATGAACGGGCGCCCGCGCTGGCGCGAGGATATCGCGGCTTTCGTGCCTTCGGACGGGGCGGTGCCGGGGCTGACCACCGCAGGCGCGGTGAATGGCGATTACACCACCCATGCCTGCCTTGCCGCGGGCCATGCGGCGGCGGTGGCAGCACTTGAGGCGCTGGGGCGGAGCGCGCCCGCCGTGACCCTGCCGCGGGCCGAGGGCACGCCCTACCGGCACGAGCCGTTGTGGCTGGTGTCGGGCAAGGGGCGGGCCTGGCTCGACTTTGCCAATGATGTCACCTCGAAGGATGTGAAGCTGGCGGCGCAAGAGGGGTTCACCTCGGTCGAGCATATGAAGCGCTATACCACCCAAGGCATGGCGCCGGATCAGGGCAAGAACTCGAACGTGGCGGCGCTGGCGGTGCTGGCCGATGCCACCGGGCGCGGTATTCCCGAGACCGGCACCACGACCTTCCGCCCGCCCTATCTGCCGGTGTCCATCGCCGCAATGGGGGCGGGGGGCCGCGCGATGGGCTTTGCCCCGCAACGCTTTACCACCTCGGATCAGGCCAGCCGCGACCGCCACGCGCCGATGATCGAGGCGGGGCTCTGGTATCGGCCGAGCTATTTCCCCAAGCCGGGCGAGAAGACATGGCGCGAGGCTTGCGACCGCGAGGTGGCCATGGTGCGTGCGGCGGTGGGCATCTCGGATGTCTCCACCCTTGGCAAGATCGACATTCAGGGCCGCGACGCCGCCCGCTTCCTCGATCTGGTTTATACCAATACGTTCAGCACGTTGCCCGTGGGCAAGGTCCGCTATGGGCTGATGCTGCGCGAGGATGGCTTTGTGCTGGATGACGGCACAACGGCGCGGCTGGGCGAGCATCACTTCCTGACCACCACCACCACGGCAGCGGCGGGTCTGGTGATGCGGCATCTGGATTTCATCCACCAGACGCATTGCGCCGACTGGGATCTCCGGATGATTTCCGTCACGGAATCCTGGGCGCAATTCGCCGTGGCCGGGCCGAAGGCGCGCGCCCTTCTGAACGCCGTTCTCGATCAGCCTGTCGAGGGGTTTCCCTTCATGTCCTGCGGCACGGTTTCGGTGGGCGGGGTGCAGGCGCGGCTCTTCCGTATCTCGTTCTCGGGCGAGGAGGGCTATGAAATCGCCGTTCCCACCCGCTATGGCGAGGCGCTGTTCCGTGACCTTCTGGCCAAGGCCGAGGTGATGGGCGGCGGCCCCTACGGGATGGAGGCGCTGAACGTGCTGCGGATCGAGAAGGGCTTCATCACCCATGCCGAGATCCATGGCCGCACCACCGCCTTCGACATCGGCATGGAAAAGATGGTCAGCCCGAAGAAGGACTGCATCGGCAAGGCGATGGCGGCCCGTCCCGGCCTGACAGGGGACGAGCGGCAGCAGTTGGTGGGCCTGAAGCTGTCCGATGCCGTGGCGGCATTTGGCGGGGCGCATCTTTTCACACCCGGCGCCACGGTGGACCGTGAGGGGAGCGAAGGCTATGTCACCTCGGTCTGCTGGTCGGTGACGTTGAAGGCGACGCTGGCCATGGGCTTCCTGAAAAATGGCCGGGCGCGGCATGGTGATCTGATCAGGATCGTCGATCACCTGCGCGGCATCGACGTTCTGGCCGAGGTCTGCGACCCGGTGTTCCACGATCCGGCAGGGGAGAAGCTGCGTGCCTGAACTCATCGCCAAAACCGCACTTGAAGGCCGCGCGGCCCTGACCCTTGCCACCACCACGCTGGCCGAGGCAGATCCCGGCCCGGTCACATCGGTCGCGCTGTTCCCGGGGCAGGGTAAGGCGGCGGCCAAGGCGCTGAAACCGCTGGGGCTGACCTTCCCGGCGCCGAACCGGCTGGTGGAGAAGGACGGGCTGCGGCTGGTCTGGACGGGCCGCGAGCAGGCGTTCCTGATCGGCGGCCCGGCCCCCGATCTGGCGGGCATTGCCGCCGTGACAGATCAGTCTGGCGGTTGGGCCACCCTGCGCCTGACCGGCCCGGCGGGGGCCGAGGCGCTGGCCCGGCTGGTGCCGCTGGACCTGTCAGAGGCGACCTTCCCGGTGGGCCATGCCGCCCGCGCGCCGCTTGGCCATATGCAGGCGGTGCTGATGCGGCCTGCGGCAGAGGTGATCGAGGTCATGGTCTTCCGCTCGATGGCCCGCACCGCCTGGCATGAGGTTGAGGTGGCGCTGCGCGCCCTTGCCGCCCGCGCGGCGCTGACCTGATGCTGACCAATGCCGACATTGCCGAACTGACGGCGCTGCGCCGTGACCTGCACCGCTTTCCCGATGTCTCGCGCGAAGAAGGCCCGACCGCGGCGCGTATCGTGGCGGCATTGGCAGTGCTGGCGCCGGATCAGGTGATGACCGGTCTTGGTGGTCATGGCGTGGCGGCGGCGTTTCAGGGCGCGGCCCCCGGGCCGACCGTCCTCTTCCGCGCCGAACTGGACGGTCTGCCGATCGAGGAACTGAGCGTGGCGCCCCACCGCTCCACCCTGCCGGGCAAGGGGCATCTTTGCGGCCATGACGGGCATATGACCATGCTGATGGCGCTGGGGCGGCTTTTGTCGCGGCAGCGCCCGGCGCGGGGGCGGGTGGTGCTGATGTTCCAGCCCGCCGAGGAAGACGGCTCGGGTGCTGCGGCGGTCACCGCCGACCCCGCCTTTGCCGCGATCCGGCCCGACTGGGCCTTTGCCATCCACAACCTGCCCGGCGTGCCCTTTGGGCAGGTGCGGCTGGCCCCGGGCGTGGTCAACTGCGCCAGTCAGGGCCTGAAGATCACGCTCACGGGCAAGACCGCCCATGCCAGCCAGCCGGAAACCGGCACCTCGCCGGCCGCGGCGCTGTCGCGGTTGATCCCGGCGCTGACGGCGCTGGGGCAGGGCGGGGCGCTGATCCCCGGCTACCGTCTGGTCACGGTGACCCATGCCCGCCTTGGCGCCCCGGCCTTCGGCATTGCGCCGGGCGAGGCCGAGCTTTGGGTCACCCTGCGCACGCTGGAGGATGGCGCCATGGCCGCCCTGCGGGCCGAGGCGGTCATGCTTGCCGAAACCGCCGCTGCCGCTGACGGCCTGTCGCTGACCCTCACGACCCACGACGATTTCGCGGCTTCGGTCAATCACCCCGAGGCCGCCGCCTGCGTTGCCGCCGCGCTGGACGCGCTGCATATCCCCCACAGCACCGAAGACCTGCCGATGCGCGCCTCCGAGGATTTCGGACGCTTCGGCGCCGCCCCCACCCGCAGCGCGATGCTGTTTCTGGGGGCGGGCGAGATGGCGGCGCTGCACAACCCCGATTACGACTTCCCAGATGATCTGACCCCGATTGGCGCGCGGATCTTTGCCCGGATCGCCCGCGACATCCTGCGATAGACTCTCCCCTTCATCTTGGCCTAAATATCCCACGGGGGTCCGGGGGTGTGAAACCCCCGGTTCCACCTTCAGGGAAATATCTGCCGTATGAGCCTGCCAACCGGCTTCCTTGACGAATTGCGCACCCGCGTCTCGCTCTCTTCCGTCGTCGGGCGGAAGGTGACATGGGACATGCGCAAGTCGAACATGGGCAAGGGCGACATGTGGGCGCCTTGCCCGTTCCATCAGGAAAAATCCGCGTCTTTCCATGTGGATGACCGCAAGGGCTATTACTATTGCTTTGGCTGCCACGCCAAGGGCGACGCCGTGACCTTCGTCAAGGAAACCGAAAACCTCGGCTTCATGGAGGCGGTCGAGGTTCTGGCGCGCGAGGCCGGAATGCCGATGCCCGCCCGCGATCCGCGTGCCGCACAGGTGGCCGACCGGCGCACCCAACTTGCGCAGGTGATGGAAGAGGCAGTCAAATGGTTCCGCCTGCAACTGAAAACCTCTGCGGCCGCCGATGCCCGGGCCTATCTGGCCAAGCGCGGCCTCTCGCCCGAGGCGCAGGACCGCTGGGAAATCGGCTTTTGCCCCGAGCCGCGGCAGGCGCTGTTCACCGCCTTGACGCAAAAGGGCATGGCGCCAGATCTGATCGTGGCCTCCGGCGTCTGCGCGCAGTCCGACGACGGCCGCAAGCCCTATGACCGTTTCAGCAACCGCATCATCTTCCCCATCCGCGACGGGCGGGGCCGCGCCATCAGCCTTGGCGGCCGGGCGATGGACCCGAATGCGCGGGCCAAATACCTGAATGGCCCCGAGACCGAACTCTTCGACAAGGGCCGCAACCTGTTCAACCACGGCCCCGCGCGGGAGGCGGCGGGCAAGGGCAAGCCCTTGATCGTGGCAGAAGGCTATATGGATGTGATCGCCCTCAGCGAAGCCGGGTTCAAGGCCGCCGTGGCGCCGCTTGGCACGGCGGTCACCGAGGATCAGTTGCGCCTGATGTGGCGGATTTCGGATGAGCCGATCATCGCGCTGGATGGCGATGCGGCGGGCACCCGCGCCGCGCTGCGGGTGATCGACCTTGCGCTGCCGCTGCTTGAGGCGGGCAAGGGCCTGCGCTTTGCCCTCTTGCCCGGCGGCATGGACCCGGATGACCTGATCAAGGCGCGGGGGGCTGCGGCGATGCAGGCGGTGTTGGATCAGGCGCAGCCGATGGTGCGCCTTCTGTGGCAGCGCGAGACGGAAGGTCAGGTCTTCGACAGCCCCGAGCGCCGGGCGGCACTGGACAAGCGCCTGCGCGCCGCGCTGACCCGCATCGCCGACCCGTCGATCCGCAGCCATTACGGCGAAGAGATCAAGGCGCTGCGCTGGGAACTTTTCGGCGCGTCCCGCCGCCCTGCCGCCACGCCGCGCAGCCCCGGTGGCCGGTTTCAGCCGCGCGATGCCATCCTGCCCGCCACCCCCGGCACCCGCCAGTCGATGCTGGCGCAGGGGCCAGAAGCGGTGGAGCTTTTGCTTGAGGCGGCAGTTCTGGCCACTCTGGTCACCCATCCTGTGCTGATCCACCGTTTTGAAACGCCGCTGGAGCGGATCGACTTTCACGGGCAGGGCCATGACCTCATGCGCAACCTCTTGCTGCGCCATGCCGATGCGCCCGACATTCATGACCAGATCCTTGCGCAGGCGCCCGCTGCCCTTGACGTCCTGATGTCGCAACCCCACGTCCGCAATGCCCCCGCCGTTCGCAACCGCGAGGATGCCGAGTTTGCGGCCCTTTGTCTGGCCGGTGATCTGGCCAAGCTAGAGACCAGCCGTTCGGCGCGGCGCGAGATTGCGGAGGCACAAGACGACATCACCGGCCTCAGCGATGAGGGGCTGACATGGCGGCTGCACAAGGCCGCCGAGGCCCGCAACGCCGCTGAGAAGATCGCCACCGACGACACCAATGACCTGGGCGAAGACCGCGCCGCCCTGTCAAACCACCTGCAACGCCTGATCGACGGGCGCATCTGGGAGAAAAAACGCTGATTCGGCTTTCGCTCCCCGTGATTCGCGCTACAGATTCGGCACGACCCTTCTGATTCGCCGCAAGGAACCCTCATGGCCGTTAAAGACAGTGACGAAGGCAAACCCGAAGCCGATGAGGCCGATGTTTCGCTCGACATGAGCCAGGCCGCCGTCCGCAAGATGATCGCCGACGCGCGCGAGCGCGGCTACATCACGATGGAGCAGCTTAACACGGTCATGCCGCCCGATCAGGTCTCGTCCGAGCAGATCGAGGACATCATGTCGATGCTGTCCGAGATGGGCATCAACGTGGTCGAAGACGATGAGGGCGACGAGGCCGAGGCGCCGGTGGGCGAATTGGTCGAAACCTCCAGCGCCTCGCGCGAGGTGGCGCTGGTCGGCCCCGCGACCGAAACGCTGGACCGCACCGATGACCCGGTGCGGATGTATCTGCGCGAGATGGGCTCGGTCGAACTCCTCAGCCGCGAGGGCGAAATCGCCATCGCCAAGCGGATCGAGGCCGGCCGCAACACGATGATTGCGGGCCTGTGTGAAAGCCCGCTGACCTTTCAGGCCATCATCATCTGGCGCGACGAACTTCTGTCCGAAGACATCCTCTTGCGCGATGTGATCGACCTTGAGGCCACCTTTGGCCGCAGCTTGGACGGTGACGACGAAATCGTCGGACCGGACCTTGAAGGCGTTGATCTGGCCAATGCGGCGCCGCGCCGGTCGGGCGCTTCGGAGCCTGAACTCGATGCCGACGGCAATCCCCTGTCGCGCGCTGACGACGAGGAAGACGACGAGGACGGCGCGTCGATGTCGCTGGCCGCGATGGAAGCGGCACTGAAGCCCAAGGTTCTGGAAACGCTGGACCTGATCGCACGCGATTATGGCAAGCTGGCCGAAATGCAGCGCGCCCGGATGGCCGCCACCATGTCGGAGAAAACCCGCTTCTCGGCTTCGGAAGAGACCGCCTATCAGAAGCTGCGCTCGGAAATCGTGGTGCTGGTGAACGAGCTTCACCTGCACAACAACCGGATCGAAGCGCTGATTGACCAGCTTTACGGCATCAACAAGCGGATCATGGCGATCAACTCGGGTATGGTGAAGCTGGCCGACGCCGCCCGTATCAACCGCCGCGAATTCATCGACGAATATCAGGGCTATGAACTGGACCCGACCTGGCTGGACCGCATGGCGGCCAAGGCCGGGCGCGGCTGGCAGACCCTGATCGAGAAGAGCCGCGAGAAGGTCGAGGAACTGCGCGAGGAAATGGCGCAGGTCGGCCATTATGTGGGCGTGGACATCTCGGAATTCCGCCGCATCGTCAATCAGGTGCAGAAGGGCGAGAAAGAGGCCCGTCAGGCCAAGAAGGAAATGGTCGAGGCCAACCTGCGCCTGGTGATCTCGATTGCCAAGAAATACACCAACCGCGGGTTGCAATTCCTTGATCTCATTCAGGAAGGCAACATCGGCCTGATGAAGGCGGTCGATAAATTCGAATACCGCCGCGGCTATAAATTCTCGACCTATGCGACGTGGTGGATTCGTCAGGCCATCACCCGGTCCATCGCCGATCAGGCCCGCACCATCCGTATCCCGGTGCATATGATCGAGACGATCAACAAGCTGGTGCGCACCGGCCGTCAGATGCTGCACGAAATCGGCCGTGAGCCGACGCCGGAAGAGCTGGCTGAAAAGCTGCAAATGCCGCTGGAAAAGGTCCGCAAGGTGATGAAAATCGCCAAGGAACCGATTTCGCTGGAAACCCCGATCGGCGATGAGGAAGACAGCCAGCTTGGCGATTTCATTCAGGATACCAACGCCATCCTGCCGCTGGATTCCGCCATTCAGGAAAACCTGAAGGAAACCACCACCCGGGTTCTGGCCAGCCTGACCCCGCGCGAGGAACGGGTTCTGCGGATGCGGTTCGGCATCGGCATGAACACCGACCACACGCTGGAAGAGGTGGGCCAGCAGTTCAGCGTGACCCGCGAGCGTATCCGCCAGATCGAGGCCAAGGCGCTGCGCAAGCTGAAACATCCCAGCCGCAGCCGCAAGCTGCGCAGTTTTCTGGATCAGTAAGACGGAAACGGGCGGCCTTCGGGCCGCCTTTTTCATGGGGCCGTCACGATGGCGCAGAAACAAAAAAGCTCCCCGCGAGGGGAGCGTCTTTGATCACATCTTTGGTGAAACTGGAGCGGGCGATGAGATTCGAACTCACGACCCTAACCTTGGCAAGGTTATGCTCTACCCCTGAGCTACGCCCGCACCGTCTGGATGCCGGGGGAATACGGCCTTGCCGCGGGGCTTGCAAGAGGAAAAACGCAAAGCCGCCGCGGATTTCTGTGCCGCCTCAGGCGGCCTTGACCGCCCGTGCCGCGGCAGAGACCGCGCCCGCGATGAAATCCAGTTCCGCCTCGGTCAGTCGGGTTGGCAGGCGCACGTCGCAGGCCCGCATCAGCATGGCCCGCGTGCGCGGCAGCTCGGGCGCGGGGCCCAGAAACTCCCAGTTCCAGAAGGCGCGGGCATTGCCCTCGGACAGGCCGAACACCTGCACGGAAACGCCGCGCTTCTTCGCTTCGGCCTGAAAGCGCAGCGCTTCGGCATCGGTCCAGTCGCCGGACAGGTTGAACTGGATCGAATCGGGCGCCCGCTCTTCCGGCGGCAGGGCAGGGGGCACGGCCAGCCAGGGGCTTTGGTTCAACTGCGCTGCCACCCTGTCATGGCCCGCGCGGCCCTTGGCCACACGCCCCGCCACTTCGGGCAGTTGCGGCCGGATCACCGCCGCCGAAAGGTTCTGCATCCGCATGTTGTAGAGCGGCAATTTGTTCTGCCACAGCATATAGCTGTTCTGCATCCCCGGATGTTTCTTCCAGTTCGATTCGTAGGCGCCCGACATGATCACGCAGCGCGCCGCGATTTCCGGGTCATCGGTGATCAGGATGCCGCCTTCACCGGCGTTCACCAGCTTGTAGGATTGAAAGCTGAAACAGCCGACCTTGCCGATGGTGCCGATCTTGCGGCCATGCCATGTGGTGCCCAGCGAATGCGCCGCATCCTCGACCACCGGAATGTCGCGGGCATCGCACAGCGCCATGATCGCATCCATGTCGCTGGTATGGCCGCGCATATGGCTGATCAGCACCGCATCGGCGCCGTCCAGCTTGGCCGCGAAATCGGCCATGTCCACGCGGTAATCCTCGCCCACCTCGACCAGAACCGGCTCGCAATCGGCATGAACGACTGCCGAGGGCACGGCGGCAAAGGTGAAGGCCGGGATCAGCACCTTCGCCCCGCGCGGCAGGTCCAGCGCCTTGAGCGACAGGAACAGCGCCGCCGAGCAAGAGGCGACGGCCAGCGCATAGCGCGACCCCATCAGAGCGGCAAATTCCTCTTCCAGAAGCGAAACCGGCGCCCCGGTGTCGGCAGTATAGCGGAACAGATCGCCCGAACTCAGCAGCCGGTCGATCTCGGCCCGCGCCGCCTCGGGGATGGGTTCGGCATCATGGACATTGGGGGCAAGGGTCTGACCATCGGCAGCCATATGTGAAGCTTTCCTGAAACTCTTCTTCAGGAAAGCTTTAAACCCCAGCCAGATCACAGGCCAGTGACAAATGCGGCCGAGGGGCGAAAACCGCCGAGGAACCGGGCAAAACCCCGCCTCAGAGGCCCAGCCGGTCGCGCATCGCATACCATGTCATGGCCAGCACCAGAAGCGGCCAGCGCAGCGCCACGCCGCCCGGAAAGCGCGGCTGCGGCAGGCTGGCCATCAGGTCAAACCCGCCCGCATTTCCCGCCACCGCCTCGGCCATCAGCTTGCCCGCCAGTGTCGCCATCGCCACCCCGTGCCCGGAATAGCCCGAGGCCGACAGCACATTCGGCGCGGGCCGCGCAAAGCAGGGCATCCGGTTCAGCGTGATGGCCAAAGTGCCGCCCCAGGCATAGTCGATCCGGGTGCCCTTGAGCTGCGGATAAACCTCAAGCATCGGTTTCGACACGGTTTTCACGATGTCGGGGAAGCGGTAGCCATAGCTTTCGCCGCCCCCGAACAAGAGCCGGTTATCCTCGGACAGCCGCCAGTAATTCACCACGAATTTGGTGTCGGCCACCGCCACCGGCTCGGCCAGCACCCCGGCGGCGCGGTCGCCCAAAGGTTCGGTCGCCAAAATGAAATTGTTGATCGGCATGACCTTGGCCGCCACCTCGCGGTTCAGCCCGCCCAGATAGCCGTTGCCGGCAAGGATCACCTGATCACAGATCACCCGGCCCTGGCCTGTCTGCACCACCGGCTTTGCGCCGTGCTGGATGTGATGCACTTCGCTGCCTTCATGCAGCCGGGCCCCCGCCGCTGCGGCCGCCGTCGCAAGTCCGATGACATAGTTCAGCGGGTGGACATGACCGGCGCCCCGGTCCACCTCGCCCCCCTTGTAGACGGGCGAGCCGATCAGGCGGCGGATACCGGCGCTGTCCAACGGCTCAAGCTGGTCATAGCCGTAATCGCGGCGCAGCTTGTCGGCATAGGCATGGGTGTCGCGCACCTCGGCCTCGGACCAGCAGGCATGGGCCACGCCGGGATGAAAGGTGACGGGCATCGCATGATCGCGGATCAGGTCGCGGACCAGTGCCTTGGCATCCTCGGCCAGTGTCCACATCTGATACGCGGCGTCGCGGCCCATGGTCTTTTCCAGCCAGACCTGATCCTGCCGCTGCCCCGAGCCGACCTGCCCGCCATTGCGCCCCGAAGCGCCGAAGCCCACGCGATGCGCTTCGAGCAGCACCACATCCAGCCCCTTTTGCGCCAGATGCAGCGCCGCCGACAGGCCGGTATAGCCGCCGCCGACGATGCAGACATCGGCCCGCACCTCACCCTTCAACGCGGGGAAGGGGGCCAGTTCGGTGCGCGTGGCCGCGTAGTAGCTGGCGGGGTAGTGCCCCGCCTTGTCGTTCACATGCAGCAGGTTCATTGCCGCCTCAGACGTTCAACAGCAGGTGTTCGCGTTCCCATGGGCTGATGACTTGCAGGAACTCTTTGTATTCGTTGCGCTTTACCGAATCGTAGACTTTGCAGAAATCGACACCAAGCACCTCTTTCAGCGCGGCATCCTCATCCAGCAGGTCCAGCGCATCGCCCAGGTTCACCGGAATCTCGTCGCTGTCGATATAGGCGTTGCCCTTGAATTCCGGCCGCGCGCCCTTTTTCTCCATCAGGCCGAGATAACCGCAGGCCAGCGTCGCGGCGATGCCCAGATAGGGGTTGCAATCCATCCCCGGCAGCCGGTTTTCCACCCGCCGCGCCGCGGAGGAGGAAATCGGAATGCGCAAGCCCGTGGTGCGGTTGTCGCGGCCCCATTCCAGATTGATCGGCGCGGCAAAGTCGGGGACATAACGGCGATAGCTGTTCACATAGGGCGCGATCACCGCGATGGCGGCGCCAAGGTGGCTTTGCAGCCCGCCGATGAAGTTCAAGAAATGCTCGGTCTCAACCCCCTTCGGCCCGGCGAAGATGTTCTTGCCGGTTTTTGTATCCACCACCGAAGTATGGATATGCATGGCGCTGCCGGGTTCGCCGGCAATCGGCTTGGCCATGAAGGTGGCAAAGCAATCGTGGCGCAGCGCCGCCTCGCGGATCAGCCGCTTGAAGAAGAACACATCATCCGCCAGCCGCACCGGATCGCCATGGGCAAGGTTCAGCTCGATCTGGCCTGCGCCGCCCTCTTGCAGGATGCCGTCGATTTCCAGACCCTGCGCCTCGGCAAAGTCATAGATGTCGTCGATGACCTTGCCGTATTCGTCCACCGCTGACAGCGAATAGGCTTGCTTGCCCGCCGCGCGCCGCCCCGAACGGCCCATCGGCGGGATCACCGGCTGATTGGGGTCGATGTTGCGGGCGGTCAGGAAAAACTCCATCTCGGGCGCCACTACCGGGGTCCAACCCTGCGCGCGGTAGAGGTCAACCACCCGGCGCAGCACGTTGCGCGGGCTGAAGGGCACCGGATTGCCTTCTTGATCCTTGGCGTCATGGATGACCTGCAAGGTGACATCCGCCGTCCATGGCGCGGCGGTGGCGGTGGACCAGTCCGGTTCCAGGATCATGTCCGGTTCGGTAAAGGCATCAAACGGGTTGTCGGCCCATTCGCCGGTGATGGTTTGCAGAAAGATCGAGTTCGGCAGGAAGTAATTGGTCTGCTTGGCGAATTTCGCGGCGGGCATCGCCTTGCCGCGTGCCACCCCGGCGATATCGCCGATCACGCATTCCACCTCATCCACCCGGCGGTTGCCGATGTATTCACGCGCTGCCTCGGGCAGTTGGTCGGTCCATTTGGACATATGTCACACTGTGTTTTGGGTTGGCCCCGGCCCGGAATCAGGCGCGGGGTTCCTTGAAGAAGGCGGCGATGCGGCCTGCCATGGTCTTGTCCTGGATCGGATCGGCCAGCCGGGTTGCGGCGGCCGCCATCACCTCGTCGGGGACCAGACCTTTGCCCCGGGTCTTCATCAATCCATCCACGAAAGCGGGGCGGAATTCGGGATGGGCCTGCACGGTCAGCGCGCGGTCGTCATAGAGAAGCGCGGCATTGGCGCAGAAATCGTTGCTGGCGATGACCTTTGCGCCCGGCGGCGCCTGCACCACCTGATCGCGGTGCCAGGCGTTCAGCGTGAGCTTTTCACCCGCGAAGTCATAATCGGTCGCCCCCACGGCCCAGCCGCTGGCAAAGCGTTCGACCTTGCCGCCCATCGCCTGCGCCACGATCTGGTGGCCAAAGCAGATGCCGACAACCGGAACATGGGCGGTAAAGCAATCGCGGATGAACTGCTCCAGCGGCGGGATCCACGGGTGATCTTCATAGACCCCATGGCGCGAGCCGGTGATCAGCCAGCCCTGACAATCGGCGACGCCCTTGGGAAACTCGCCATCCACCACCTTGTAGGTGCGGAAGGTGAAGCCATGCCCCTCCAGCAGCCGGGCGAACATGTCGGGGTAATCGCCCATTTCCGGGGCGAGGGCCTCGGGCGCAAGCCCGGTTTGCAGAATGCCGATCAGCATGGGATGTCCGCGTGTTTCCTGCCGGCTAGGGTAGCCTGCCCCCCCGGGGGTCCGTCAAGGGGGCAGGTGGCGGATTTGATCAAATATCAGCGGCCACGGATGCGCGGGTCCAGCGCATCGCGCAACCCGTCGCCGATGTAGTTCACCGACAGCACGGTGATCGAGATGGCAAGGCCCGGCCAGACCACCCGTTCGGGATAGGTGCGGATCGAGTCGATGCCATCATACAGAAGCCGCCCCCAGGTCGGGAAATCGGGCGGAAAGCCAAGGCCAAGGAAGGACAGCACCGATTCCGTGATGATCGCCGCCGCAATCCCCAGCGTCGCCGCCACCAGCACCGGCGACAGCACATTGGGCAGGATGTGGCGCAGGATGATCCGCCGTCCCGGCGTGCCCACCGACCGGGCCGCCAGCACGAATTCCCGCTCTTTCAGCACCAGAACCTCGCCGCGCACCACGCGGGCCGCCTGCATCCAGCTTGTCACCCCGATGGCCAGCACGATCAGCAGGAAGGTGCCCAGCCGCGGCCCCAGCACCGCCGCCGTCGCCTCGGAGAAAAGCATCATCATCACCAGCAGCAGGGGCAGCAGCGGCAGCGCAAGGAACAGGTCCGTCAACCGCATCAGCCACGAGTCCAGCCGTTTGAAGAAGCCCGCCAGCACGCCGATGGTGGTGCCGATGAAGATGGCAACCATCATGGCGACCGATCCGACCGCCAGCGAAATCCGCCCGCCGAACATCATCCGTGCCAGCATGTCGCGGCCCAACTGATCGGTGCCCAAGGGATGCGCCAGACTGGGGCCGAGGTTGCGCGATTTCATCATCTTCACCGTGTTCGTTTCGATGAAGTTGGGGTCGATCCGCCAGATCAGCGGCCCGACCAGCACGAACAGCGCCAGCAGCACCAGCATCACCAAGGCCGCCATCGCGCCCCGGTGGCGGCGGAACTGCGCCCAGACATCGCGCCACTGGCTGCGCGGTTTTTCCAGCGTGATTTCAGTCATAGCGAATCCGGGGGTCGAGGATGCCGTAAAGGATATCGGCGATCAGGTTGAACAGCACGATCAGCACCGCAAAAATGAAGGTGACCGTCTGCACCGTCGGCAGGTCGCTCACATGAATGGCGCCGATCAGAGCGGCGCCGATCCCGTTGATCTTGAAGATATTCTCGGTCACGATCGCGCCGCCGAACACCGTGGGCAGCCCCAGTGCAATGACCGTGACCACCGGGATCAGGCTGTTGCGCAGAACGTGTTTCAGCACCACGACCTTTTCGCCCATGCCCTTGGCGCGGGCGGTGCGGACGTAATCCTGCCCTAGGTTTTCCAGCACCGATGACCTTGTATAGCGGCTGATCTCGGCGGCGTTGAACAGCGCCAGCACGGTCACCGGCAGGGCCATCTGCATGACCATTTTGTAAAAACTGGCAAAGTCGGTGACCTTCAGGTTCGTGTCATAGATCGTCGGGAACCAGCCCAGCTTGACCGCGAAGACAAGGATCAGCACGTTGCCGGTAAAGAAGGTCGGCACCGAAAAACCCGCCATGGCAAAGAAGGTGCCTGCCTGATCGAACCAGCTGTACTGGCGATAGGCCGAATAGATGCCGATGGGCAGCGCGATCAGAATGCCGATCAGATAGGCCGTGCCCACCACGGTCAGCGTCTGCGGCAGACGCTCGCCGATGATGCGGAACACCGGCATCTTGGACTGCCAAGAGATGATCCGCTGCGCGCCCTGCGCGAAATCGGTGCCCAGAAGGGCGTCGATGCCATAAAGCGGCTCGATCCAGAAAAACTGTTTAAGCCAAAGCACATAGCGCACCATGACCGGCTGATCCGCGCCCATGGCGGCGATCATCTTCTGGCGCACCTCGGGCGGCACGGTCAGCGGGATCTCCGACAGCGGCGATCCGGGTGCCATGTCCACCAGAAGGAAGATCACCAGCGAGATCAGCAAGAGCGTCGGGATCGCCGCAAGCAATCGGCGGAGCGTATATGTCAGCATGGGGCCCCCTGGCGGCAGGAAGTCGTCGCCCTGCGGCGGCTTGGGTCAAGGATTGGAACAAGGATGCAAAGAGGAGGGGCGCGGCGGGCGGATGTCCCGCTCGCCGCGCCCCGGGTCAGATCACTTCACGCGGGTCCAGTCCTGCGCGTTCCACAGTTCGGCGTCCCACGAGTTCATCACGAACCCGCCCAGAGCGTTGGATTGCGCCGAGAAGCGGCCACGGTCCACCAGCGGGATCACGACGTTGCTGTCCTTGGTCAGCATGTCGTTCAGCTTCTTCACCAGAGCGCCGCGCGCTTCGATGCCGTTGGTGACGGACAGTTCCTTGACCAGGGCGTCATAGGCCGGGTCGCAGAAACGGTTGACGTTTTCACCCTGCCACTGATTTTCCGGGCCGGGGATCTTGTTGCACAGATACTGGGCCATATAGGGCTCGGCATCGGTGCCGTCGAAGTTGTTGGCATACATCTCGACATCGGCATAGAACTTCTGGAAGGTGTCGGGCGAAGCCGCGTCACCGCCAAAGAACACGCCCGGGTCGATCGCCTTCAGCTCGACTTCGATGCCGATTTCGTTCCACCAGCCCTTGATCAGCGCCTGGAAGTCCTGACGCACGGGGTTGACGGTGGTCTGGTAGACGATCGACAGCTTCTTGCCGTCCTTGTCCACGATGCCGTCGCCGTCGCTGTCGGTCCAGCCGGCTTCGGCCAGAAGAGCCTTGGCGCCTTCCAGATCCTGGGTCAGACAGTCGGTGTTCTCCGAAGCCTGATAGGCCGGGGCGGGCACCAGGTTGCAGGTCGGACGGCCGGCGCCGCCATAGCCGATGTCCACCAGCGCCTGACGGTCAATCGCCTTGGACAGGGCCGCGCGCACCTTGGCATCCGAGAAGATCGGGTGCGGGTGCTTGGTCGTCGAACGCTCGCCTTCGGCGAGTTCCGCCGACGGGTCGGTCATGTTGATCTCGACCCGCTCAACCAGCGTGCCGAAGGCATTGACGAACTTGCCCTTGCCGCCGGCTTCCATCTGGGCCTGCTGCTCGGGGTTGATCTGGGTGTTCCAGGCATAGTCGAACTCGCCCGTTTCCATCACGGCCGAGGCCGCGGCCAGCGCATCGCCGCCGCCCTTCAGCGTGACGGTGGCAAAGGCGGGCTTGGCCGGGTCACGGTAGTTGGGGTTGGCGGCCAGCGTCACCACGTCGTTCACCTTGAAATCGGTGACCATGAACGGGCCGGTGCCGATTGGCTTCGAGTTCTGCTCGGTGCAGGTCGAGGCGGCAGCGCCAAGGCAATTGGCGAATTGCGCCTTTTGCAGGATCGGCGCGGTGCCGCCGGTGAAGGGCTGATAGGGATAGGGCTTCGGCCCTTCGAAGTTGACGACCACGGTCAGGTCATCGGGGGTATCGACCGATTTAACGCCTTCATATTTGGCGCCCTGGGCGCAGCCGCCGCCTTCGGCGGTGCAATATTCCCAGGTGAATTTCACGTCGGCCGAGGTGACCGGGGTGCCATCGGACCAGACCAGACCCGGCTTCAGCTTCCAGGTGATCGAGGTCAGGTCGGCTGCAACGCCGCCGTTTTCGACCGTCGGGATGCTTTCGGCCAGACGCGGGAACAGCACGCCGTCCTGGTCAAAGCCGGCCAGCGGCTCCAGCACGAGGGAGCCGGCTTCCACGTCTTTGGTGCCCGAGGACAGATAGGCGTTCAGCGTCGAGACGGCCTGATAATACAGAATCTTGACTTCGCCGTCGCTGCCGCGCTCGGCATGGGCGGCGGGCGCAAAGGCAAGCGCCGCGGCGGCCCCCAGAAGGGCTGTTTTCAATTTCATTGGGTCACTCCTTGTTGATTATGCTCTGTGGCCTCGGTTCCGCCGGTTGATCCGGCGGCAGGTTTGGTTTCGCTGTAAAGGTGGCAGGCCACAAAGCGGCCCGGCTCGACCTCGGACAATTCGGGTTTCACCGCCCGGCACAGGTCAAAGACCTTCGGGCAGCGGGTGCAGAAGTTGCAGCCCTTGGGCGGGTTGGCGGGCGAGGGCACATCGCCTTTCAGGATGATGCGCTGGCGCCGGGCCAGAGAGGGGTCCGGCTCGTTCACCGCCGACAAGAGCGCCTCGGCATAGGGGTGCAGCGGGCGGGCATAAAGCGCGTCGCGGGGGCTGAGTTCGGCGATCCGGCCCAGATACATCACCGCAACCCGGCTGGCGAGGTGACGCACCATGGAAAGGTCATGGCTGATAAAAAGATAGGTCAGGCCAAGCCGGTCCTGCAGGTCTTCCAGAAGGTTGACCACCTGCGCCTGAATAGACACGTCCAGCGCGGCAATGGGTTCGTCGCAGACGATGAACTTGGGGTTCAGCGCCAGCGCCCGGGCGATGCCGATGCGCTGCCGCTGGCCGCCGGAAAATTCATGCGGATAGCGGTTGGCAAAGCGGCGGTTCAGCCCGACCTGATCCATCAGTTCAAAGATGCGCTGCATCTGCTGCTGCGGCGACTGGCCGGTGTGTTCGCTGAGAGGTTCGCCAATGATCTGGGCCAGCGTCATGCGCGGGTTCAGGCTGGCTTGCGGATCCTGAAACACCATCTGCATGGTCGGCCGTTTCTGCCGCAGCTTTTCGGGCGAGAGGCTCGCCACATCCTCGCCGTCGATCACCACGCGGCCCGCCGTGGGTTCGTATAGCCGCAGAAGCGCGCGGCCGACGGTGGACTTGCCGCAGCCCGACTCGCCCACAAGACCCAGCGTCTCGCCCTGCGGAATGGCAAAGCTGACGCCATCCACCGCCTTCACATCGCCGGTATGGCGGCGCAGCACGCCGGTATGGATCGGGAAATACATCTTCAGGTTTTCGACCTGAACCAGCGGCGGCGGTGCGGCGTCAAGCATGGGCGACCTCCGCGCTTTGCGCGCTCCAGTGGCAGGCAACGTCATGGCCCAGCCCCAGCGCCGCGCTGTCCACCGGATGGCGCAGCGGGTTCTGATGGGCGCAAACCTCAAGCGCATGGGCGCAGCGGGCGCGGAACGGGCAAGAGGTGGGTTCCGCCATCAGGATCGGCGGCTGACCTTCGATCACCTGCAGGCGGCTGGCGCGGGCGCCGTGGATCGACGGAATGGTTTTCAGAAGCGCCCGCGTATAGGGGTGCTGCGGATGGGCGAACAATTCCTTGACCGGGGCATGTTCCACCACCTGCCCGCCATACATCACCATCACCCGGTCGGCGATGGCGGCGATGACGCCAAGGTCATGGGTGATCCAGATGATCGCCATGCCCAGCTTTTGCCGAAGCTCTTTCACCAGTTCCAGAATCTGCGCCTGAATGGTCACGTCCAGCGCGGTGGTGGGTTCGTCCGCGATCAGCACATCCGGGTCGCAGGCCAGCGCAATGGCGATCATCACCCGCTGCCGCATCCCGCCGGAGAACTGGTGCGGATAGGATTTCAGCCGTTTTGCCGCATCGGGAATGCCCACAAGCTCCAGCAGTTCCACCGCCCGGTCGCGGGCCTGCGCCTTGGTCATGCCCTTGTGCGTCAGCAAAGGCTCCATGATCTGGTTGCCCACGGTAAAGACCGGATTCAGGCTGGTCATCGGGTCTTGAAACACGAAACCGATCTTGGCGCCGCGCACCTGCCGCAGCTCTGCGGCATCGACTTTCAACAGGTCACGCCCGGCCAGCAGCACCTGACCGGCCCGCACCTCCGCAGGGGGCGAGGGCAGAAGGCCGATCAGCGACATCATCGTCACCGACTTGCCCGAACCGCTTTCACCCACAACGCCCAGCAATTCACCGGGTTTCAGATGAAAGCTGACCGAGTTGACGGCGTGAATCTCACCCGCGCGGGTTCGGAAAACGGTCTTAAGACCCCGGACATCAAGAACGGGCACGGCCCCATCGGGCATATGATACTCCCCAGGTCTTTGTTATTCTTTATTTTTATCAGGTTCGGTCGTTGCCGCACCCATCGCTTGCGGGAAGTCTTCCCGATTTTGAAGCCCCTATCAATCCCGATTTTGGGCTGCAAACCAGAGCGTTCTTTCGTCATTCTGCCGATGCAGAGCAACATTTTGCCAAGGATTGACAGGGATCGTGGGCCGCATCACCTTCGGCCCCAAGATATGGGGTGCCTGATGGACAAGCTTACGCAGCGTCAACTTCTCGACAAGCTGGTTTCCTTCCCGACCGTGAGTCGCGGATCGAACCTTGAACTGGTCGATTGGCTGGAGGGCTATCTGACCGGCCATGGCATCACCTGTCACCGCCACTGGAACGAGGACCGCCAGAAGGCCGCGCTGATGGCCCATGCCGGGCCGATGGTGCCGGGGGCGGTGGTGCTGTCGGGCCATTCCGATGTGGTGCCGGTGGACGGGCAAGACTGGACCAGCGACCCTTGGACGGTGGTGGAACGCGACGGGCGGCTTTACGGGCGCGGCACCTGCGACATGAAGGGCTATGTCGCGCTGGCCGTCTGGGCGCTGGTCGAGGCGCAGGGCAGGGGGGTGACACGCCCGCTGCAACTGGCGTTGAGTTATGATGAGGAACTGGGCTGCACCGGCGCCCCGCCGATGATTCAGACGATGAAGCAGGTGTTGCCGCTGGGTTCTGTCGCGCTGATTGGCGAACCCAGCCGCATGGCGCTGATCAACGGGCACAAGGGCGGCACCGGCTATCATGTGCATGTGAAGGGGTTTGAGGTGCACAGCTCGCTTCTGCCCTACGGCGTCTCGGCGGTGATGGAGGGCGCGCGGCTGATTCATTGGCTGAACGAGCGGAATGCCGAGATTCAGGCCAAGCCCCCCAGCCCGGCAGCGGCGGCCTTTCATCCGCCCTTTACCACGCTGCATGTCGGCCAGATTGCGGGCGGCACGGCGAACAACATCACCGCCGCCGATTGCCGTTTCTCCATCGAAATGCGGGTGGTGCCGGATGAAATCCTCGAACATCACGCGGAAGCGGTGGTTGACGCAGCGGCGCGGATTGAAGGGGCGATGCAGGCCATCCGGCCCGAGGCCGGGATTACCCTGACGCGGTTCTTCGGGGTGCCCGCCCTGAAACCCGAAGCAGGCGGCGCGGCCGAGGCGCTGGTGCGGCGGCTGACCGGGGCCAATGCGGCGGGCGTCGTCAGCTATGGCACCGAGGCGGGGCAGTTTCAGGAGGCAGGCTATTCCGCCGTGGTCTGCGGGCCGGGCGATATCGCGCAGGCCCACCAACCGGATGAGTTCCTTGAGGTCTCCGAGTTTCAGGCGGGCATCCGCTTTATGGAGGCGTTGCTGGAGGATCTGGGATGAGCTTTCCGATCTCCGAGGCGACGCCCATCCGCCACCCCGGCCCGCCGCCGCGTGAAACCGATGTGGTGGTGGTTGGCGGCGGTGTCGTGGGGGTAATGACCGCGTGGTATCTCGCCGAACGCGGGCTGCGGGTGGTCTTGTGCGAAAAAGGCCGGATCGCGGGCGAACAATCCAGCCGCAACTGGGGCTGGGTGCGCCAGCAGGGCCGCGATTTTGCCGAACTGCCGATCATGATGGAATCCATGCGCCTCTGGCAGGGGCTGACGCAGGAACTTGGCCCCGGACTGGGCTTCCGGCAGGAGGGCGTGGTTTACCTTGCCCGCAGCGAAGCCGAGATGGCCGGGTTCGAGGCGTGGCGGGCCGAAGCGGCGGGACATGGGCTGGACAGCCGGATGATGCGCCGCGCCGATGTGGCGCAGGCCATTCCGGGCGGCGGTGACCCTTGGCTGGGCGGGCTGATCACGCCCTCTGATGCCCGGGCCGAACCTTGGGCGGCGGTGCCGCTGATGGCGGCAGGGGCGGTGGCGCGCGGGGCGGTGATCGTCGAGAACTGCGCCGTCCGCAGGTTGGACCTTGCCGCAGGCCGGGTGGCGGGCGTGGTCACCGAGGAGGGACGCATCGGCTGCGCGCAGGTGGTGGTGGCCGGTGGCGCGTGGTCGTCACTGTTCCTGCGGGCGCACGGCGTAGTGATCCCGCAACTGGCCGTCCTCGCTTCGGTCGCGCAAAGCGAGCCGATGGCGCAGGTCTTTGCCGGCAATGCCGCCGATGACCGCTTTGCCTTCCGCCGCCGGGCCGATGGCGGCTATACGCTGGCGCCGGGGGCGAGCCATGATTTCTTCATCGGCCCCGATGCCTTCCGGCATTTCGGCGCCTTCCTGCCCGTCCTGAAAAAGGATTTCAGGTCAACCAACTTCCGCCCCGCCGCCCCGCGCGGCTATCCTGACGCATGGTCCACGCCGCGCAAATGGGCGGCGGATGAGGTTTCGCCCTTTGAACGTCTGCGGGTGCTGAACCCGGCGCCGAATATGGCCGCGCTGCGCAAGGTTCAGGATGATTTCGCTGCGGCCCTTCCCGCCCTTGGCCGCCCGAAACTGCGCAAGACATGGGCCGGGATGATCGACACCATGCCCGACGTGGTGCCGGTGATCGACCGTATCCCCGCGATTCCCGGCCTTGTGGTGGCCACGGGGATGAGCGGCCATGGTTTCGGCATCGGCCCCGGCATCGGCCGGGTGGTGGCCGATCTGGTGGCGGATCAGCCGGTGGGCCATGACCTGCACCGCTTCCGCTTTGCCCGCTTTTCGGATGGCACGCGGCTGGCGCCGGGGCCGACGCTGTAG
The DNA here is from genome assembly GCF_013328815.1 of Tabrizicola fusiformis. Taxonomy (GTDB): domain Bacteria; phylum Pseudomonadota; class Alphaproteobacteria; order Rhodobacterales; family Rhodobacteraceae; genus Fuscibacter. The sequence goes on along the minus strand of NZ_JABUHN010000004.1, from coordinate 164,761 downwards.
CTGCTGCGTCATGGATATTTGGGCCAAGATGAAATCGCAAAACCTTTACAAGGCGATGGCACAGCGCTAACCGGGCGGCTTTCGCTTTGGAGAGCATCATAGGCGCGCAATTCTGCGGCATCGACTTTGGCACCTCGAACTCGACGGTGGCGCTGGCCGACGCTTCGGGGGCGCGGCTGATCGCGCTGGAGGGGACGGCGGTTACCCTGCCCTCGGCGGTGTTCTGGGAGCCGGGGGCGCCGCAGCTTTACGGGCGCGCCGCGATTGCGGCCTATCTTGAGGGGCAGGACGGGCGGCTGATGCGCGGGCTGAAATCCACGCTCGGCTCGGGTCTGGTCAATGACAAGACCTCGGTCGGCGGGCGGGCGGTGTCGTTCCGCGACGTGCTGGCGCGCTTCATCGGCCATCTGCGGAAGGCACAACAGGCAGCGGCGCCGGGGCTGGATCAGGTCGTGCTGGGCCGCCCGGTGCATTTCGTCGATGGCGATGCGGCGGCAGATACCGCCGCCGAATCCGTTCTGGCGGAAATTGCCCGCGACTGTGGCTGGCGCGAGGTGGCCTTCCAGTTCGAGCCGATCGCGGCGGCGCTGCATTATGAAACCACCGTGCCGCGCGAGGAACTGGTGCTGATCGTCGATATCGGCGGCGGCACCTCGGACGTGTCGGTGGTGCGGGTCGGTCCGGGGCGGGCGGCGCAGGCCGACCGGGCGGGGGATATCCTTGGCAATGACGGTATCCGGGTGGGCGGCACCGATTTTGACCGGCAACTGAGCCTGGCCGAGGTGATGCCGCATCTGGGCTTCCTTGCCCCCACCCGCAGCGGCGGGGTGATGCCGCGCCATTACTACCTTGACCTTGCCACCTGGCACCGGATCAACGCGCTTTACACCGCCCGCACCGCCAGCGACCTCAAGGCGCTGCGGGCCGAGGTGTTGCGCCCTGAACTGATCGACCGGCTGGCCCGGTTGGTCGAGGCGCGGCAGGGCCATGCGCTGGCCATGCGGGTGGAAGAGGCCAAGATCGCGCTGTCGGGCGCCGAAGCGGTGCGGCTGGCGCTGTCGGATCTGACCGGCGGCCCCAATCCGATGGTGCGCCGCGACGGGTTTGAGGCGGCAGCCGAGGCGCTGGTGGCCCGGGTGCGTGGGCTTTTGTCGGATGTGCTGGCACAGGCTGGCATCGCCACCGATGCCATCGGCACCGTCTTCATGACCGGCGGTTCCAGCGGCCTGCCGGTCTTGCACCGTGTGGTGGCAGAGGTGCTGCCCGGCGTGCCGGTGGCGACGGGCGACATGCTCGGCTCGGTCGGGACCGGGCTGGCGCTGGAGGCGCGGCGGCGTTTCGGCTGAGAGGGGCCAGACGGGGGGTTGCGGGCGGGCGGGCTTTGTCACAGGCTTGTCGCAAAGGAGACCCCCCATGCCCGTCAAGAACCGCTTCGCCGAACTCTTGCCCGAAATCGCCGGCTGGCGCCGCGATTTCCACGAACACCCCGAATTGCTGTTCGAGGTCCACCGCACCGCCGCCAAAGTGGCCGAACTCTGCCGCAGCTTCGGCTGTGATGAAGTCACCGAGGGCATCGGCCGCACCGGCGTTGTCGCCGTGATCAAGGGCAAGACCGATACAGCGGGCAAGGTCGTGGGCCTGCGCGCCGATATGGATGCGCTGCCGATCATCGAACAGACCGGCGTCGCCTATGCCTCGAAAACCCCCGGTGCGATGCATGCCTGCGGCCATGACGGCCATACGGCCATGCTGCTGGGGGCTGCCAAATATCTGGCCGAGACGCGGAATTTCGACGGCACCGTGGTCTGCATCTTCCAGCCCGCCGAAGAGGGCGGCGGCGGCGGGCGCGAGATGTGCGCCGATGGCATGATGGAGCGTTGGAATATTCAGGAAGTCTACGGGATGCACAACATGCCCGGCATCCCGGTGGGCCATTTCGCCATCCGCCCCGGCGCCATGATGGCGGCGGCGGATCAGTTCGAAATCGTGGTGACCGGCAAGGGCGGCCATGCGGCCAAGCCCCATGACTGCGTCGATACCACCGTGGTCGCCGCCCATATCGTGGTGGCGCTGCAAACCATCGCCAGCCGCAACGTCGATCCCCTGAAGCAGGTCGTCGTCTCGGTCTGCACCGTGGCCACCGACAGCACCGCGCATAACGTCATCCCGCAGGTGGTCAAGATGAAGGGCACCGTGCGCACCATGGATTTCGCGGTGCAGGATTTCGTGGAACAGCGCATCGGCGAGATCGTGCAGGGCACCGCCCTTGCCTTGGGTGCCCGGGCCGAGGTGCATTATGCGCGCGGCTATCCGGTGACGGTCAATGCCCCCGAAAACACCGATTACGCCGCCGAAGTGGCCAAGGCCGTCTCGGGCCATGTCGATACCGACACCCCGCCCCTGATGGGGGCCGAGGATTTCAGCTTCATGCTGCTGGAACGCCCCGGCGCCTATATCTTCATGGGCAACGGCGATACGGCGATGGTCCACCACCCCGCCTATAATTTCGATGACAACGCTATTCCCTTCGGGTCAAGCTGGTATGCCGGCATGGCCGAAGCGCGGATGCCGGCAAGGTAACCCCGGCAAGGGGAAAGGGAGCGAGTGACATGAGAACAGGACTGACCGCATTCTGCATCACGGTGGCCCTTGCGGTTTCGGCCCCCGCCGCCCGGGCCGAAAAGAGCTTCACCATCCCGGTGGACAAGGACTTCACCGACCTCGACCTGACATGGAGCAACGGCAGGGCCACCTGGCGCGGGGTCTGGACCGTGATTCTGGGGCCGGACAAGAAGATTGCCCTCTGTGGCGCGGGTGCGGTCATGGATGCGGGCGCGGCAACGGTCAATGCCAAGTGGCAGAACGGCATGCGGCTGAAGCTGAACGGCAAGGTGATTCACAAGGGCATCGGCCATTTCACCAAACTGAAAAGCACCGACGACCCCCGCAAGGCCAAGGCGACCTGCCTCTCCACCGGCGTCGCAGCGCCCAAGGGCAAGGCGGAGTTGATGCTGCAATCCTCGCCGATGAACGAGAGGTTCTGAACGGCGCAGCCCGGTTCAGGCGTCGGCTGCCTCCGGCGGGGATATTTGGGCCAAGATGAAATTGCCGGTTTTCATCTTGGCTCAAAATATCCCGGGGTCCGGGGCTGGCCCCGGTCCGCCGCATGGGCAGGGCGCGTCAGCCGCCGGTATGGCTCATATGGCGGGTCATTTGCCCCGCGATCTTCTGGCGGGAATAGTCGAAGTCATGGCCCTTGGGTTTGCGGGCGATGGCATTGCGGATCGCCTGTTCCACCAGCACATCCTCGGGGCTGGCACGCAGGGGCGCGCGCAGGTCGGCCATGTCTTCCTGCCCGAGGCACATATACAGCTCGCCAGTGCAGGTCAGCCGCACGCGGTTGCAGCTTTCGCAGAAATTATGGGTCAGCGGCGTGATGAAGCCGATGCGCTGCCCGGTTTCCAGAAGCCGCACATAGCGGGCCGGGCCGCCGGTGCGGTCGGCCAGATCGCGCAGGGTATAGCGGCTTTCCAGCCGGGTGCGCAGATCCTTCAGGCTCCAGTATTGGTCCAGCCGCTGCACCTCGCCCATGTCGCCCATCGGCATGACCTCGATGAAGGTCAGGTCATGGCCGTCGCGGGCGCACCATTCGGCCAGCGTGAACAGTTCGTCATCATTCACGCCTTTCAGGGCCACGGCATTGATCTTGACCGCCAGCCCCGCCTCTTTGGCTGCCGCGATGCCGTCCAGCACCTGACCCAGACGGCCCCAGCGCGTCACCTCAGCGAATTTCGCCGCATCCAGCGTGTCGAGCGAGACATTGACTCGCCGCACCCCCACCGCCGCCAGATCGGCGGCATAGCGGCGCAACTGGCTGCCGTTGGTGGTCAGTGTCAATTCCTTCAGCGCGCCCGATTGCAGATGGCGGCCCATCGCCTCGAAAAACGTCAGGATGCCCTTGCGCACCAAGGGCTCGCCCCCGGTGATCCGCAGCTTCTGCACCCCCATCCGCACGAAGGCGGAACAGAGCCGGTCCAACTCTTCAAGGCTGAGAAGTTCCGCCTTGGGCAGAAAGGTCATGTGTTCGGTCATGCAATAGGTGCAGCGGAAATCACAGCGGTCGGTGACCGAGACCCGCAGATAGCTGATCGCGCGGGCGAAGGGATCGACAAGGGGCGGCGGCATATCCATGCTGCAAAGTTAGGCGTCACGCGGCGCCGCGACAAGGCGGAATACGCCGGTTGATCGGCAAGGGGCGGCAGACTAACGTCGCAGGATGAGAAATTCGATCGCCGTGATGGCCCCGCTTGTCTTGTCGCTTGGCGCCTGCGGGCTGGCGCCCAAGCCTGCTGCCCCGCCGGTCGCCATCATCGACCCGGCCCCGGTGACCGCCACGACGCTGCCCGCCTTGGGCGCCGGTCAGCCTGTGGCAGCGCTGGATCAGACGAGCGCTGCCGACAAGTCCGCCGCCACCGCGCCTAAGGCGGGCGGGCGTGAATTGGGCCGGGTTTCAGTCGCGCTTGGCAGCCCGGCCGAGCAGGGGTTCTGGCTCACCTCGCCCTTGGTCACAGTGGCGAGCAAGGGGCGTGTTGTCACTGCAAGCGGGGCGCAGGTGGCCGTGGAGCTGCGCCCGGGGCAGGGCGGGGCGCTGTTGTCGCTGGCGGCTTACCGCGCCCTTGGCCTTGCGCTGACCGATCTGCCGGAAGTGACGGTCTTCATCGACTGAGAAGGGCGCTCATGCCGCGGCCTGCGCCCGCCAGACTGGGAAAGGGTCGGGCAGATCGGCCCAATCGGCGGGGGTGAAATCCGTCGCCTGAACCAGCGCCGCATCCAGCCGGGCCGTCAGCGCGGCCTGGTCCAGACCCTGCCCGATGAAGACCAGTTCCTGCCGACGGTCGCCCCATGGCTCCACCCATTGCCGTTCGATCTCGGCTCGCGCTTCGGGGTGGGTCGGCAGGCGCGCAGGCGGAACCGCCGCCCACCAGCGGCCCAGCGGCGCCACCGAAGACATGACCCCGGCCAGCGAAAACTCGCCCGCCCAATCCGGGCGGCTGGCCAGCCAGAAATGCCCCTTGGCCCGGATCACCCCCGGCAGGTCGCCATTCAGCAGGGCATGAAGTTTGGCCGGATCAAACGGCCGCCGCGCCCGGTAGACGAAAGAGGAAATGCCGTATTCCTCGGTCTCGGGCTGATGGCTGGCAAAACCGTAAAGCTCTTGCGCCCAGAGCGGATGTTCCTGTGCGCGGTCAAAGTCAAAGAGTCCGGTGTCAAAGATCGCATCCACCGGCACCCTTGCCTGATCCGCCTCGATCAGGCGGGCGCCGGGGTTCAGCGCCTTGATGATCCGCCGCGCCGCCGCCGCGCGGTCCGGTCCGGCATCGCCGACCTTGTTCAGGATCACCACATCGGCAAATTCGATCTGATCCGTCAGCAGGTTGACCAGCGTGCGGCCATCTTCCTCGCCCAGACTTTCGCCCCGGTCGGCAAGGAAATCATGGCTGGAAAAATCGCGCGTCAGGTTGATCGCATCGACCACCGTCACCATGCAATCCAGCCGCGCCACATCTGACAGGCTTTCGCCTTCCGCATCCCGGAAATCAAAGGTCGCGGCGACCGGCATCGGCTCGGCAATGCCGGTGGATTCGATCAGCAGCCAGTCGAACCGGCCTTCGGCGGCAAGGCGGCGCACCTCTGACAGAAGATCATCGCGCAGGGTGCAGCAGATGCAGCCATTGGTCATCTCGACCAGTTTTTCTTCGGCCCGCGACAGGGTGCTGCCCTCGCGGATCAGATCGGCGTCGATGTTCACCTCGGACATGTCGTTGACGATCACCGCCACCCGCCGGCCTTCGCGGTTGTTCAGGATATGGTTCATCAGCGTGGTCTTTCCGGCGCCGAGGAAACCAGACAGCACAGTGACGGGAAGGCGGGGATCGGGCATGGGGGACTCCATTTTATGTTATAACATAACATAAAATGAACAAATGCAGGCTGCAACCCCCGGCGCGGGGCCGCGTTTCAGAGGTATTTCGTGGCTTCCTTGCGGGCAAAGCCCTTCATCGCGGCGCCGTGTTCGGCCAGAAACTGCCGCACCCGGTCGGCGTCATGCTTGGACAGGTCGCGCAGCCACCAACCGATGGCCTTCTGGATGAACCAGTCGCGGTCGGCAACATAGGCGGCGGCCCAACCAAGCACCTGTTCGCGGATCGCCAGATCCTGCGGCTTAAGAAAGTTCATCTTGGCCCAGGGCAGGGTGATGACCAGCGCGGCGCGGCGGGTCCACATGTTTTCCGCCGTGGTCCAGCCCGCCACCTCTTCCACCCGCGACGGATCGGCCAGCAACCGCCGTCCACCCGCGTCGCAGGCGTGGTCGGCAATCGCCCAGGCATCGAATTGCGGCACCCATGAGCAGATCAGCGCCCAGGCCCCGTCATCAGGCCGCAACCGCGCCTGCGTGAGCAGTTTGGCAGAGGCGATCCGCGCTTCGTGAATGTCGGTCTGCCACAGCGCATCGGCCAGTGCCACCCGCTCTTCCACCGTCCGTTCGGCCCGCCAGCCATTGGCCAGCTCGGTGATCTGCGGCACCGCGACGCCCAGATAGCGCCGCGGCGCCTTGTGATAGGCCGCCATCTCGGCCGCCTTGGCCGGATCGGCCAGCGCCTCAAGCGCTTGCAATTCCACGCTCATTCCACCGTCACCGATTTCGCCAGATTGCGCGGCTGGTCCACGTCGGTGCCCTTCGCAATTGCGGTGTGATAGGCCAGAAGCTGGGCGGGCACCGAATAGAGAATCGGCGCAAAGGCGCTGTCGCAGGCGGGCAGGGTGAGGGTTTTCCAGCAGCCCTTGCCGGCCTCGGCCACGCCCTGCGCGTCGGAAATCAGCAGAACCTTGCCATGGCGGGCCATGACTTCCTGCATGTTCGACACGGTTTTTTCAAACAGCGCATCGCGCGGCGCCAGCACGATCACCGGCACCTGCGCGTCGATCAGGGCGATGGGGCCATGCTTCAACTCGCCCGAGGCATAGCCTTCGGCGTGGATATAGCTGATTTCCTTCAGCTTCAGCGCCCCTTCCAGCGCCAGCGGATACATCGACCCGCGGCCAAGGAAGAGGATGTCCTGCGCCTTGGCCAGATCGCTCGCCAGCGCCGCGATATCGCCCGACAGGCCCAACGTGTGGTTCATCAGCCCCGGCAGCGCCGCCAGCGCCCCCAGATGCGCGGCAAGATCGGCAGGCGCCAGCCGCCCCCGGTCCAGCGCCGCCTTGAGCGCCAGAAGCGCCAGCACCGTCAACTGGCAGGTAAAGGCTTTGGTCGAGGCGACGCCCACCTCAACCCCCGCCAGAATGGGCAGCGCAAGGTCGCTTTCCCGCGCGATGGACGAGGTGGGCACGTTCACCACCGAAACCACCTTGGCCACCTTGCCGCTGGCATAGCGCAGGGCGGCCAGCGTATCGGCCGTCTCGCCCGACTGGCTGACGAACAGCGCCCAACTGCGGTCCGACAGCGGCGGTTCGCGGTAGCGGAATTCCGAGGCGATATCGACCTCGCAGGGCAGGCCCGCAATCTGCTCGAACCAGTATTTCGCCACAAGGCAGGCGTAAGAGGCGGTGCCGCAGGCCACCAGCGTCAGCCGGTCAACCCCGGTGAAATCCACCTCGGCGGGCAGGTTCGGGGCGCCGTCCTGAACGTAATGTTTCAGGGCATCGGCGATCACCACCGGCTGCTCGGCGATTTCCTTGGCCATGAAATGCTTGTAACCGCCCTTTTCGATCCGGGTGGCGTCGATCTGGATGCGGGTTTCGGCCCGGTTGGCCAGACGGCCCGCGGCATCGTAAATCTGCGCGCCCGCGCGGGTGATCACCGCCCAGTCGCCCTCTTCCAGATAGGTGATGCGGTCGGTCATCGGCGCCAGCGCGATGGCGTCCGAGCCCACGAACATCTCGCCCTCGCCATGGCCGATGGCCAAGGGGCTGCCCTTACGGGCGGCGATCATCAGATCTTCCTCGCCGTCAAACAGGAAGCACAGGGCAAAGGCGCCGTGCAGGCGGGTCAGCGTCTCGCGTGCTGCGTCCACCGGCGACAGGCCGCGGTCCATGAACATCCGCAGCACAAGGGCGACGGTTTCGGTATCGGTCTGCGATTCCGGGGTCAGGCCCGCCGCCGTCACCTCTTCGCGCAGCTCGCGGAAGTTCTCGATGATGCCGTTATGCACCACGGCGACGGGACCAGAGCGGTGGGGGTGCGCATTCACCGTGGTTGCAGCGCCGTGGGTTGCCCAGCGGGTGTGGCCGATGCCGGATTTGCCCGCCAGCGGTTCATGCACCAGCAGGTCCGACAGGTTCACCAGCTTGCCCACCGCGCGGCGGCGGTCCAGCCGCCCGCGGTTGACCGTGGCGATGCCGGCCGAATCGTAACCGCGATATTCCAGCCGCTTCAGCGCCTCGACGATCAGCGGCGCCACTTCATGGTTGCCCAGAACGCCCACAATCCCGCACATCAGACTTTCCCCTTCGCGGCCTTGATGGCCTTCAACCGTTCAAACAATTTCGTGGCCAGCCCCGGCTTGGTCACCTGTTTCGCCCGCCCCAGCGCCACCGCCTCGGCCGGCACATCCTCGGTGATGACCGAACCCGAGCCGGTCAGCGCGCCATCGCCCACCGTCACCGGCGCCACCAGCATGGTATCCGAGCCGATGAACACACGTTTTCCGATGCGGGTGCGGTGCTTCATCACGCCATCATAATTGCAGGTGACGGTTCCCGCGCCGATATTGGTGAATTCGCCCACATCCGCATCGCCGATATAAGAGAGGTGGCCGACCTTCACGCCCTCGTCCAGAATGGCGTTCTTGATTTCCACGAAATTGCCGACATGCACGTCTTCGGCCAGTTCCGCCCCCGGACGCAGCCGGGCAAAGGGGCCGACATCGGCGCCGCGTGATACATGGCAGCCCTCAAGATGGCAGAAACCCTTGATCTCGGCCCCGGATTCGATGGTCACCCCCGGCCCGAACAGCACATGCGGCCCGATGATGGCATCGCGCCCCACATGGGTATCCAGCGCGAAGAACACGGTTTCCGGCGCCGTCAGGGTGACGCCATTGTCCAGCGCCTCGGCCCGGGCGCGGGCCTGAAAAGCCGCCTCGGCCTCGGCCAGTTGCTGACGGGTGTTGACGCCAAGGGTTTCCGCCTCATCGCAGATCACCACGCCTGCGGACAATCCGCGACGGCGGGCCAGTTCCACGATATCGGTCAGGTAATATTCCCCCGCCGTATTGGCATTGCCCACCTCTGCCACCAGCGACAGCAAGGTTTGCACATCGGCACAGACCACACCGGAATTGCACAATGTGACCGAACGTTCGGCTTCGCTGGCCTCTTTATACTCGACAATCCGCTCAAGTGAATTACCGTTCACAATCAGACGGCCATAACGGCCGGGGTCGCGCGCCTCAAACCCCAGAATGACCACGGCATGTTCGCTGCGCGCCGCCAGCATCGCCGCCAGCGTCTCGGGGCGGATGAAGGGTGTATCGCCATAAAGCACGATGGCTTCGCCTGTGGCGCCTGCCAAAAGGGGTGCCGCCTGTGCCACGGCATGGGCGGTGCCCAGTTGCGGCTCTTGCATGACGCATTCCGCCGCCTCGTCATAGGTCGCTGCCGCCCGGGCCACCTCTTCGGCGCCGTGGCCGGTCACCACGACGATGCGCGACGGCTCCAGCGCCCGGCCCGCCGCCAGAGCATGGTGCAACAGCGGCGCCGCCGCCACCTTGTGCAGCGCCTTGGGCAGGTCGGAATTCATCCGTGTGCCCATGCCTGCCGCCAGAACGATCAGCGAAACCGCCATGCCTGCCTCTTTCTTTTCTGTTGCGCCCGTTTTACCGGGGAATGGCGGGCTCGCAAGGGGCGGCTTGCTCACGGAAGGTTACAGGATGCGCACGGTTGTCTTCGATCTGGACGGCACGCTGGCCGATACCTCTGCCGATCTGCTGGCGGCGGCCAATGCCTGCTTCGCGGTGCCGCTGCTGGACGCGGGCGATGCGCTGACGGCCTTTCACGGCGGGCGGGCGATGCTGCGGCTGGGGTTCACGCGGCTGGGAAAGGCGTGGACCGAGGCGGATGTGGACCGGGAATATCCGCGCCTTCTGGGCTTTTATGCCGAAGGGATCGACACCCATACCCGGCTTTATCCCGGTGCCGTCGAGGCGGTTGTCGCCCTGCGGCAGGCCGGTTTTGCCACCGCCATCTGCACCAACAAGCCCGAGGCGCTGGCCGAGACCCTTGTCCGCAAGCTTGGGGTGCGCGACCTGTTCGGCGCGCTGATCGGCGCCGATACGCTGCCCACCCGCAAGCCCGACCCGGCACCCTATCGGGCGGCGGTGGAGCAGGCGGGTGGCACGGTGGCGCGCTCGATGCTGATCGGCGACACCGAGACCGACCGCAAGACCGGCCTTGCCGCCGGGGTGCCGGTGGCGCTGGTCACCTTCGGCCCCGAAGGCCGGGCCGTCGCCCGGCTGGCCCCCGAAGCCCTGCTGGACCGTTTCGGGGATCTGCCGGAGCTGGCGGAACGTCTGTTGCAGCCGTAGATTTCTCGCCGAAAAATCTACGCTAAAGACTATTCATAGAAAGGCCGAATTGCACCAGGCCGAGGTCTCGTTATATTCGTCCAGCAACTGGTTGAGCGAACGGGTCCGCATCAGCTTGTCAAAGCGCTGGCCCATCGCCTGCACCTTCTGGTCATCGGTGCCGGGCACATAATCCAGCATCCGAACCGCGTTTTCCTGCGCCGAATTGGCGGTGGAATAGTCCAGCAAACCGGCCTCATACAGCGTGTCCGACACCATATAGAGCATGGCCGCGCAATGCAGCGCCTGCGCCGCGCGGCCCTTGATCACCAGATCGGCGCGGACGGGCTGGGACAGGGCGGCGGTCAGGGCCAGAGCGGGCAGGGCGATCTTGGCGAGGGTCTTGAGCGAGAGGGTCATTCGGGGTCTCCTTTGCATCTGTTGCCGCCAGACTGTCGCCGGGACTGCCCTGAATCCAGTGACAAAGCCCGTCATCCTTGTGTCGCCCATGGATTTGACAGTTCCGGCCCGTCCGCCTAGCGTCCGCGCCATGCAGACCCATGCCCTTCCCCCCGACGCCGACCCCACAGCGCCGCGACCCGCCGCTTCGGGCCATGCCGTGACCTTTGTCATGCTGACCGTGCTGCTGGATATGGTGGGGTTCGGGCTGATCATTCCGGTTCTGCCCAAGCTGATCGAGGGGGTCGGCCATGTTTCGCTGTCGCAGGCGGCGGTGATCGGCGGCTGGATGGCCTTTGCCTTTTCGATCACGCAATTCCTGTTCGCGCCGCTGATGGGCAACCTCTCGGACCGTTTCGGACGCCGGCCGCTGCTCTTGCTGGCGATTGCCGGGCTTGGGGCGGATTACCTGCTGCACGCCTGGGCGCCGACGCTGGTCTGGCTGTTCATCGGGCGGGCGCTGGCGGGGTTCTGCGGCTCGTCCTGGGTGATTGCCAATGCCTATATCGCCGATGTGACAGCGCCCGAGGACCGGGCGAAAGCCTTTGGCATGATGGGCGCGGCCTTTGGTGTGGGCTTCGTGATCGGCCCGGCGATTGGCGGGCTTCTGGGCGAGCTTGGCCCGCGGGTGCCCTTTGTGGTGGCAGCCATCGTCTCGGGGCTAAACCTGATCTATGGCTGGTTCGTGCTGCCCGAAACCCTGCCGCCCGAGCGGCGGCGCAAGTTTGAGCTTGCCCGCTCCAACCCGTTCGGCGCCTTCCGGGTGTTCCGCAGCTATCCCGGCGTGCTGCCGCTCTGCGCGGTGATGGCGGTGTTCTTCTTTGCCTCGTCGGTTTATCCTGCGATCTGGCCCTTCTGGGGCATGGCGAAATTCGGCTGGTCCGAGGCGATGGTGGGCGCCTCGCTGGCGGTGTTCGGGCTGGTGATGGCGGCGTTTCAGGGCTTTGGCACCGGGCCTGCGGTGAAATACTTCGGCGAGGCGCGGGTGGTCGTGGTCGGCCTTCTCTGCGCGACCATCGCGGCCACCGGCTATGGGTTTTCGGGTGGGGTGGTGGCGGTGGTGCTGCTGATGGTGGTTCACGGGCCCGAAGGGTTCGTCCATCCGATGCTGACCGCGATGATGTCCAAGGTGGTGCCCGACGATGCGCAGGGTGAATTGCAGGGCGGCATTTCGGCCATCACCAACATCTCGATGCTGGCGGGCACGGTGTTCTTTGCGCAGGTCTTTGGGCATTTCATGTCGGAAGAGCGGGCCAACCCGTCGCCCGATGTGGCCTATTACATCGCGGGCGGGCTTCTGGCGGTGGCCTTGGGGCTTTACATTCTGGTGCGACGCGGCAATTGGGCCAAGGCATGACGCAGGAACGTTTTACCGGCAGTTTCACCCAGCAGGAACCGATCCCCGAATCCGGGATTGAGGCGGCGCTGGCCGTGCTGCGCCATGGCCGGTTGCACCGCTACAACACCGCCCCGGGCGAGCTGGCCGAGGCGGCGCTGCTTGAGGAAGAATTTGCGGCCCTGACCGGGGCGAAATACTGCCTTGCGGTGGCTTCGGGTGGCTATGCCCTGGGCTGTGCCCTGCGGGCGGTGGGGATGCGGGCCGGAGAGCGGGTGCTGACAAATGCCTTCACCCTGGCCCCGGTGCCGGGTGCGATTGCGGCGGCGGGGGGCAGGCCGGTGTTCGTCGAGGTGACCGACGACCTCGTACTGGATTTCGCCCATCTTGAGGAGCAGGCGCGGGCCACCGGCGCGCGGCTGCTGATGCTGTCGCATATGCGGGGCCATCTGTGCGACATGGAGGCGCTGGTGGCCCTCTGCGCCCGGCTGGGTGTCACGATCATCGAAGATTGCGCGCATACGATGGGGGCGGCGTGGAACGGCGTTCCGTCCGGGCGCCATGGGCTGATCGGCTGCTATTCGATGCAGACCTACAAGCATATCAACGCGGGCGAGGGCGGGTTTCTGATTTCCGACGATGCCGAAGTCATGGCACGGGCGATCCTGCTTTCGGGCAGCTATATGCTTTACGCCCGCCATCGCGCCGCGCCGCCGCCCGAGGTGTTCGAGGCGATCCGGCTGGAAACGCCCAATGTTTCGGGCCGGATGGACAATCTGCGCGCGGCCATCCTGCGGCCGCAACTGCCGCTTCTGGCCGGGCGGGTGGCCCGCTGGGCGGCGCTTTACCGCGTGCTGGAGGCGGGTCTGGAGCAGACCCCGGGCCTGCGGCTGATTCCGCGGCCTGCGGCGGAAAGCTGGGTCGGTTCCTCGTTCCAGTTCAGCCTGCCGGGTTGGTCCGATACGCGGATCGGCGCCTTTCTGGCGCGTTGCGGTGCCCGGGGGGTGGAACTGAAATGGTTCGGCGCCGATCAGCCGGTGGCCTTCACCAGCCGCTATGACCATTGGCACTATGCCGAACCCACGCCGCTGCCGCAGACCGACCGCGTGCTGAAGGGGCTGATCGACATGCGGCTGCCTCTGACCTTCACCGAGGCCGACGCAGCCCAGATCGCCCGCATCATCCGGGCCGAGGCGCTGGCGGTGGGGCAGGCGGAAGAGGCGGCACTGGCCGCCGAGGCGCGGGCGGTCAGGCTGCCCGACTGACCCCGCCGTCGCCGCCGGATGCGGGCCAGATTCGGGCCGGATTGTTGGCGTTCAAATCCGACAAAAACACTTTATGCGGCGGCGCGGCAATTTCGGCATACTGTCGCATACAAAGGCCGCATTCTCATGTCGCAGGCCCCTGAAATCGCACCGCCTTCGGTTGACCCGGCCCCGGGGCCAGAGTAAACGGGCTAAAGATCAGCAACGCCCTGCCGGGCGCTGCGGCCCGCCTTGCAGCCAGCCGAAGGAGCCCCTTAGTGGACAATCCCCTCCTGCGTGAATACCTGCCGATTCTCATCCTGCTTGCGGTTGCGGTCGGTCTTGGCATCGTCCTGCTTCTTGCCGCCGCCGTGATTGCGGTGCGCAACCCGGACCCCGAGAAGGTTTCGGCCTATGAATGCGGCTTCAACGCCTTTGACGATGCGCGGATGAAGTTTGACGTGCGCTTCTACCTCGTCTCGATCCTCTTCATCATCTTCGACCTTGAAGTGGCGTTCCTGTTCCCCTGGGCTGTGGCCTTTGCGGACATCTCGCTGACCGGGTTCTGGTCGATGATGGTGTTCCTGGGCGTGCTGACCGTGGGCTTTGCCTATGAATGGAAGAAGGGGGCGCTGGAATGGGCGTGATGACCTCGGCCAATACGGCGGGCGCCGACCGCGAAGTCGCCACCCAAGCCCTGAACCGCGAGTTGCAGGACAAGGGTTTCCTGCTGACCACGACGGAAGACATCATCAACTGGGCGCGCAACGGCAGCCTGCACTGGATGACCTTCGGTCTGGCCTGCTGCGCGGTCGAGATGATGCACACCTCGATGCCGCGCTATGACCTTGAACGCTTCGGCACCGCCCCCCGCGCCTCACCGCGCCAGTCTGACCTGATGATCGTGGCGGGCACGCTGACCAACAAGATGGCCCCGGCGCTGCGCAAGGTCTATGACCAGATGCCGGAACCGCGCTATGTGATCTCGATGGGAAGCTGCGCCAATGGCGGCGGCTATTACCACTACAGCTATTCGGTGGTGCGCGGCTGTGACCGGATCGTTCCGGTTGACATCTACGTTCCCGGCTGCCCGCCCACGGCCGAGGCGCTGCTCTACGGTATCCTGCAATTGCAGCGGAAAATCCGCCGCACCGGCACGCTGGTTCGTTGAGGTTGATCATGTCCGAAGCCCTGACCGAACTGGCCGCCTATCTGGAAATCAAGCGCGCCGATGCCGTGCTGGCCACCAAGATCGCCTTTGGCGAACTGACGGTGACGGTGCAATCCGCGCATCTGATCAGCTTTGTCGAATTCCTGCGCGATGACGGCGCCTGCCGTTTCTCCTCGCTGGTCGATATCACCGCGGTTGACCACCCCGAGCGCAGCCCGCGCTTCGATGTGGTCTATCACTTCCTGTCGATGTATCAGAACCACCGCATCCGCGTCATCGTCGGTGTGGGCGAGGATGAGATGGTCCCCTCGCTGGTGACGGTCCACCCCTCGGCCAACTGGGTTGAGCGGGAGGTGTTCGACATGTTCGGCATCCTGTTCTCGGGCCATCCCGACCTGCGCCGCATCCTGACCGACTATGGTTTCCGCGGCCATCCGCTGCGCAAGGATTTCCCGACCACCGGCTACACCGAAGTCCGCTATGACGAGGCCGAAAAGCGGGTGGTCTATGAGCCGGTGAAGCTGGTGCAGGACTACCGCCAGTTCGACTTCATGTCGCCTTGGGAAGGCGCGCAATACATCCTTCCCGGCGACGAGAAGAAGGTCTGATCCGGTATGCGGGAGCCGACCGTCCTTTTCTGCGTGGGTGCGACCAAAGCCGGGACTTCCTGGCTTTACGAGCATTTGTCCGCGCACCCGGACTGTCACTTCCGCACGATCAAGGAACTGCATTACTTCCAGTTGACCGCGCCCGGTCAGTTCGGCGCGGCCCTGCGCCGCCTTCAGGGCGAGATCGACGGTCTGAAGGCCCGCCTGACCGGCGCCGCTGCCGCACAGCGCGCCCGGATCGAGCGGCGTCTGGCCGATCTGCGCGACTGGCGCCGGGTTTTGCAGCGGCGGGAAACCGATCTGGACGCCTACCGCGCCTTCCTGACCGAAGGGCAGGGCGAGCGGCGGCTGGTGGGCGACATCACCCCGGCCTATGCGCTGCTGGATGCCGACCGTCTTGCGCTGCTGCCGCAGGTCGCTGCCGATACCCGCGTGGTCTATCTCATGCGTGACCCGGTGGCGCGGCTGTGGAGCCATGTGCGGATGATCGCGCAGCGCGTGGCGCCTGCGGGCTTTGCCGCCGAGGCGCGCGCCCTTCTGGCGCGGATCGTGGCCGGTGACCTTGCGGGCGAGGGTGCCGGGATCGCGGCGCGCGGCGATTATGCCGCCATCCTGCCGCGTCTGGCGCGGGCCTTTGACCCGGCCCGGCTCTTGGTGCTGTTCTACGAAGAGATGCTGACCCTGCCGGGGCTGGCCCGTCTGTCGGAGTTTCTGGGCATCCGCCCGCTGCCCGCCGATCTGGACCGCCGCGTGCATGAGGGCATCGCCCTGCGCATGACCGAAGACGAAAGCCGCGCTGCCCGCGTCTGGCTGCGTCCGCAATATGACTATGTATCCGCAAAGTTCCCGTCGCTGCCCAAGGCGTGGCGCGCGAACATGGAAGAGGGTTTGGCATGATGGATGGCGATATTCGTCAGAATGCTTATGACGACGGCTCGCGCGATGCCCTGACGGGCGAGCAGCGCATCCGCAATTTCAACATCAACTTCGGCCCGCAACACCCGGCGGCCCACGGCGTGTTGCGCCTTGTGCTGGAGCTGGACGGCGAGATCGTCGAACGCTGCGACCCGCATATCGGCCTTCTGCACCGCGGCACCGAAAAGCTGATGGAATCGCGGACTTACCTGCAAAACCTGCCCTATTTCGACCGGCTGGACTATGTGGCGCCGATGAATCAGGAACATGCCTGGTGTCTGGCGATCGAACGGCTCACCGGCACCCCGGTGCCGCGCCGCGCCAGCCTGATCCGGGTGCTGTATTCGGAAATCGGCCGCATCCTGAACCACCTCCTCAACGTCACCACGCAGGCGATGGACGTGGGCGCGCTGACTCCGCCGCTCTGGGGCTTTGAAGAGCGTGAAAAGCTGATGGTGTTCTATGAGCGGGCCTGCGGCGCCCGTCTGCACGCCGCCTATTTCCGCCCCGGGGGCGTTCACCAGGATCTGCCGCCCGCGCTGATCGACGATATCGATGCTTGGGCCGACCAGTTCCCCAAAACGCTGGCCGACCTGCATGGCCTTCTGACCGAGAACCGCATCTTCAAACAGCGCAATGCCGATATCGGCATCGTGACCGAGAAGGACATTCAGGACTGGGGCTATTCCGGCGTCATGGTGCGCGGTTCGGGCTTTGCCTGGGATCTGCGGCGCAGCCAGCCCTATGAATGCTATGACGAGTTCGACTTCAAGATTCCGGTCGGCAAGAATGGCGACTGCTATGACCGCTATCTGGTTCGCATGGCCGAGATGGAAGAAAGCCTGAAGATCATCAAGCAGGCGCTGGCCAAGCTGCGGGTGGAAAAGGGCGACGTGCTGTCGCGCGGCAAGATCACGCCGCCGAAGCGGGCCGAGATGAAAACCTCGATGGAGGCGCTCATCCACCACTTCAAGCTCTATACCGAAGGCTTCCACGTTCCCGCCGGTGAGGTTTACGCCGCCGTCGAGGCGCCCAAGGGCGAATTCGGCGTCTACCTCAAGGCCGACGGCACCAACAAACCCTACCGCGCCAAAATCCGCGCCCCGGGCTACATGCACCTGCAATCCATGGACTACATCTGCAAGGGCCATCAGCTTGCCGACGTCTCTGCCATCATCGGCACGATGGATATCGTGTTCGGGGAGGTGGATCGCTAATGGTATCAGGTGGCGCCCCGGAAGATATGCTCGCCGCATATGATCGTCAGCGGGCTATCATAGAGCAACAATCAGTCGTGATCGAAGATCAGCATTCTGAGATTGATCGGATGAAATCCAAGGTTGATGTCCTTGCAAAGCAAGTCGATTCCCTGCGGGAGGCCCTGCATGGGAATCGGAGCGTTTGGGCGTCACTCGGTTCAGTTGCAGGTGCGCTTGGTGTCGTGCTGGCCTCTCTAGCTCTGCTATTTGTCTTCTTGGCAGATCCCGTAGAATACGGGGATGCGGTTGCGCTGAAGAACTCTGTGGGGACCGAACTCTGGCAGCTTGATGCCTGCTTGAGCGCAGAATGCAATGATCGGGGCGCCATTCACATGGCGCAGGATGCCCAAACCGGGCATCGCTTCTTCGTTTCCAAAACGGAATAAACCAGATGCTTCGCCGTCTTCACAAAGAACAACCCGCCTCCTTCGAGTTCACCCCGGCGAACCTTGCCTGGGCGAAGGGGCAGATTTCCAAATATCCCGAGGGGCGGCAGGCGTCTGCGGTGATCCCGCTTCTGTGGCGGGCGCAGGAGCAGCACGGCTGGCTGACCCGCCCGGCGATCGAATATGTCGCCGACATGCTGGGCATGGCCTATATCCGCGCGCTGGAAGTGGCGACCTTCTACTTCATGTTCCAGTTGCAACCCGTTGGTTCGGTTGCACATATCCAGATCTGCGGCACCACCTCCTGCATGATCTGCGGCGCGGAAGAGCTGATTGCCGTCTGTCAGGAACTGGTTGCCAAGGCGCCGCATACCCTGTCGGCGGATGGGAAGTTTTCCTGGGAAGAGGTGGAATGCATGGGCGCCTGCGCCAATGCGCCCATGGCCCAGATCGGCAAGGATTATTACGAAGACCTGACCGCCGACAAGTTGCGCGCCCTGATCGGCCGCTTCTCCAAGGGCGAGGTGCCGGTGCCCGGCCCGCAGAACGGCCGTTACGCGGCCGAGCCGCTGTCGGGGCTGACTTCGCTCAAGGATTATGCGGCGGACCGCGCCGAGTATAACGCTTCGGCGCAACTGGCGGTGGACATCGCCGACACCGTGCGCCGCATCGACGGCACCGAGGTTCCGCTGGTTACCCCTTGGCTGGGCAAGGCGGTGCCGGGTTCGCTCGCCGCGGCCGTGCAGGAGTTTGAGGACGAAGGCGGCAGCACTGGCGAGACCGCCGAGGAAAAGGCTGCGCGCAAGGCCGCCAATGCCGCCCGCAAGGCGGCCAAGGCGGCGCGGGAAGCCAAGGTCGCCGAACCCGCCCCCGAACCCGTCGCGGTTGCCGCCCTGCCGGGCGAAGGCACCAAGCCCGCCGCGCTGGACGGCGCGCGGGGCGGCGTGGCCGACAAGCTGCAAACCATCGAAGGCATCGGCCCGGCGCTGGAGAAACTCTGCCACGAACTGGGCATCTTCCATTTCGACCAGATCGCGGGCTGGGGTGCGGCGGAAGTGGCGTGGATGGACAGCAACCTCAAGGGCTTCAAGGGCCGGGTGACGCGCGACCGCTGGGTGACGCAGGCCAAGCTGATCCTTGAGGTCGGGATCGAGGAATTCCTGATCCGCGCCAAGTCGAACAATTACTGAGGGGGCCGCCATGGACGACCATCACCATCACGAGACGGTTGAGGGCCTTTGGCCCGGGGGCTGGCTGGTGGCCGCGGTCGCCGGGCTTTTCGCGGCGCTGGTCGCCCGCGTCATCGGCGAGACGGGCATCAGCCCGGCGGTGCTGATGGGCAGCGTGACCTTCCTTGTCTTCGGGGTTCTTCTGGGCTCGGGCGGCGTTGAACTGACTTTGGACGCGGGCCATGGCGATGACCATGGTCACGGCCACCACTGAGGCAGGGCGATGACCGCCCCCAGCCCTCAGGACATGGCGCTGGCGCGCGAGGCCCGGACGGTGGGCATCGTGCTGGCCGCGACCATCGTGCTGTGGGTGGGGGCGCAATTCGTCGGCGGCGAGATGGGCTGGGCGCCCCGCTTTGCGCTTCTGGCCGATCTGGCCGCGCTGGCGGGGTTCGTCTGGGCCCTTGTCGTGACATATCGGATCTGGCGCAAGCGCCGGGCGTGAGGGAAAGGGGCAAGCAATGCTCAAGGATCAGGACCGCATCTTTACCAACCTCTACGGGATGCACGAGCGCACGCTCGCGGGGGCGATGAAGCGCGGCCACTGGGACGGCACCGCCGCCCTGATCGCGCTGGGGCGTGACAAGATCGTCGAGATCATCAAGGCATCGGGCCTGCGGGGCCGGGGTGGTGCGGGCTTTCCGACCGGCCTGAAATGGTCCTTCATGCCCAAGGCGTCGGATGGTCGTCCGTCCTATCTGGTGATCAACGCCGACGAATCCGAGCCGGGCACCTGCAAGGACCGCGAGATCATGCGGCACGATCCGCATACCCTGATTGAAGGGGCGCTGATCGCGTCCTTCGCCATGGGCGCGAATGCCTGCTACATCTACATCCGCGGCGAATATATCCGCGAGCGTGAGGCGCTTCAGGCCGCCATCGACGAATGCTATGACGCCGGCAAGCTGGGCAAGAATGCCGCCGGGTCGGGCTGGGACTTTGACCTTTACCTGCACCACGGGGCAGGGGCCTATATCTGCGGCGAGGAAACCGCGCTTCTGGAAAGCCTTGAGGGCAAGAAGGGGATGCCGCGGATGAAGCCGCCGTTCCCGGCGGGCTCGGGCCTTTATGGTTGCCCGACCACGGTGAACAATGTGGAATCGATTGCCGTCGTGCCGACCATCCTGCGCCGGGGTGCGGAATGGTTCGCGGGCTTTGGCCGCCCGAACAATGCGGGCACCAAGCTCTTCGGCATCTCGGGCCATGTGATGAATCCCTGCGTCGTCGAAGAAGCCATGTCGATCCCGCTGAAAGAGCTGCTGGAGCGGCATTGCGGCGGCGTGCGCGGCGGGTGGAAGAACCTCAAGGCGGTGATCCCGGGCGGCTCGTCGGTGCCCTTGCTGACGCAGGCGCAATGTGACGATGCGATCATGGATTTCGACTGGCTGCGCGAGCAGCGTTCGGGCCTTGGCACCGCCGCCGTGATCGTGATGGACAACTCGACCGATGTGATCAAGGCGATCTGGCGGCTGTCGAAGTTCTACAAGCACGAAAGCTGCGGCCAATGCACGCCCTGCCGCGAAGGCACCGGCTGGATGATGCGGGTCATGGACCGTCTGGTGAAGGGCGACGCCGAGGTTGAGGAAATCGACATGCTGTTGTCGGTGACCAAGCAGGTCGAAGGCCACACCATCTGTGCCCTTGGCGATGCCGCCGCCTGGCCGATCCAGGGTCTGGTGCGCGCCTTCCGCAATGAAATCGAAGACCGGATCAAGGCCAAGAAGACCGGCCGGATTTCGGCCGCACTGGCAGCGGAGTAAGCGATGATGCCCGCCCTCACCCTGCGTTCCGCCCTGCTGTTGACCGCGCTTTGCGCGCTCGCGGCCTGTGGCGACCGGGGGGAACAGGCGCCGGTGCCGCTGGCCGCCTCTGGCCCGTCCGAGGTGAAGGTGGAGGGCGTCTCGTATCTGGCCGACCTGCAACCCACCGCGACCGGCAGCACGCTGCGCGTGACGCGGGGCGAACCGGCGATGACCTATGACGAAGGTGCTTTGGCCAAGCAGGTCGGCGTGCAGTTCTGCTCGGGGCGCGGCAAGCGGCTGGCGCCTTGGGCGCTTGGCAAGTTTGACGGCGGGGCTTGGGTGTTTGACGGGGGCTGCGCATGACAAATGTCGTCGCCTTTCGCGGGAATGCGCCGATGACAAAGGTTTGTCATGGCATATCAGGGGGTTTCACCCCCATCTCCGGGGCATCAACCGCCAAGGAGGCCCTTATGAAATTCGCAATCCTGCCCGCCACCCTGCTGACTTCCGCCCTGCTGACCCTCGCCGCGCCCGCACTGGCGCGGGAGCCTTTGGGCGATGATCCGCATATCGTCAACAGCCTGATGTCGGGCCGCGTCGCGGATGTGATCCGCAATGAATGTTCGTCGATCTCGGCCAAGATGTTCGTGGTGATGGGCAAGCTGAACGACCTTGAGACCTATGCCCGTGGCAAGGGCTATACCGAGGCCGAGGTGAAAGCTTTCCTCAAGGACAAGACCGAGAAAGACCGCATCAAGGCGATGGCCACCGACTATCTGGCCAAGGCTGGCGCCAAGCCGGGCGATGCCGAAAGCTATTGCAAGGTCGGCCGCGATGAAATCGCCAAGGGCACCCTTGCGGGCAGCCTGTTGAGGTCGTGGAAATGAACGCACGCCCGGGCTTCCATCTGGCCGAGTTGAACGTGGGGCGCCTTCTGGCCCCCACCGACGACCCGCGCGTGGCCGATTTCATGGCCGCGCTCGACCGGGTGAATGGTCTGGGCAAGCGGATGCCGGGCTTTGTCTGGATGATGGAAGGTTCGGGCGAACCGGGGACCGGCAACACCGAAGCCAAGATCGGCGGCGACCCGCAGTTCGTGTCGAACCTGACCGTTTGGACGGACGTGCAAAGCCTTGAGCATTTCGTCTGGAACACCGTCCACCGCGCGTTTTATGAACGGCGGGCGGAATGGTTTGAAGTGCTGGGCAAGATGCATTTCGTCATGTGGTGGGTGCCTGCGGGGCACCGGCCCACGCTGGACGAAGCTTTGGACCGGCTTGCCGCGTTGCAGGCCAATGGCGACAGCGACCGGGCCTTCGGCTGGTCTTATCTCAAAGAAGCGCAGGCGTGGAAAACGCGTGGTTGTTCAGGGGTGGCAGCGGAGTGATGCAAATGTGGTCAAACAAGTCTCGGTTGGCGGCGGCGGCGGCTTTTGCGATGGTTTTCGCACTGGCTGGTTGTGTCGAGCCGGAACCGCCGGTGCCGGTCAAGCCGTTGTCGCCCGCGCTGAAGCAAGAACTGATGAACGTGGGCCTTGCCGTCGAGACGGTCAGGAATTGCCGCGGTGGTCTGGGGCTGAACACCGCACAGTTGGAGAAGCTTAAGCCGCGTCTTGAGGCCGAGGTTCTGGGCGAAGGCGGGGAAATCCCGTCCAAGCGCACGATTGACGCGATTCTCAAGAAAAGCCTCAGCGAAAAAGAGGTTCAGGACCAGGTCTTTGGCTACATCCAGAAACGAGATATTGTCATCTCCGAAAGCCAGACTTGGTGCGTGGCAGGGGCGAAGGAGATCGCGGCCAAGACCCCGCTTGGAAAATATCTCACGCTGAGAAAATGACCCGGGCGGACCGGGACTGACAAGAAGACCAGGCACCCTGCGGTGCGGTGACGAAGTGGACAGGCAGATGACGAACCTGAAAAAGATCAGCATCGACGGCATCGAGGTCGAGGTGGATGGCGCGATGACCATCATCCAGGCCGCCGAGGTTGCCGGGGTGGAAATCCCGCGCTTCTGCTATCACGAGCGGCTGACCATCGCGGGCAACTGCCGGATGTGTCTGGTCGAGGTTCAGGGTGGCCCGCCGAAACCCGCCGCAAGCTGCGCCATGCAGGTGCGCGACCTGCGCCCCGGTCCGAACGGCGAGGCGCCGGTGGTGAAAACCAAGTCGCCCATGGTCAAGAAGGCCCGCGAGGGCGTGATGGAATTTCTGCTGATCAACCATCCGCTCGATTGCCCGATCTGCGATCAGGGCGGCGAATGCGACTTGCAGGATCAGGCCATGGCCTATGGCGTGGACTTCTCCCGCTACCGCGAGCCGAAGCGAGCCAGCGAGAACCTGAACCTTGGCCCCTTGGTCAAGACCGAGATGACGCGCTGCATCTCCTGCACCCGCTGCGTGCGCTTCACCACCGAAGTTGCCGGCATCACCCAGATGGGCCAGACCGGGCGCGGTGAGGACAGCGAGATCACCTCTTATCTGAACCTGACGCTGGATTCGAACCTTCAGGGCAATATCATCGACCTTTGCCCGGTCGGCGCGCTGACCTCGAAACCCTATGCCTTCACCGCCCGTCCGTGGGAACTGACCAAGACCGAAAGCATCGACGTAATGGATGCCGTTGGCAGCAACATCCGCCTCGATACCAAGGGCCGTGAAGTCATGCGGATCATCCCGCGCAACCATGACGGCGTGAATGAGGAATGGATCAGCGACAAGACCCGCTTCATCTGGGACGGGTTGCGGCGGCAGCGGCTGGACGTGCCCTATATCCGTGAAAACGGCAAACTGCGCAAAGCCACCTGGGCCGAGGCGCTGTCGGCGGCGGCCACGGCGATGAAGGGCCGCAAGCTGGCCGGTCTGGTCGGCGATCTGGCCCCGGTCGAGGCGGCCTATTCGCTGAAAACGCTGGTGGAATCCTTGGGCGGTTCGGTCGAATGCCGCACTGACAATGCCCGGCTGCCGGCGGGCAACCGCGCCGCCTATGTCGGCACCGCGACGATCGAGGATATCGACACGGCCAAGACGATTCTGCTGATCGGCACCAATCCCCGCAATGAGGCGCCGGTGCTGAACGCCCGGATCCGCAAGGCATGGATCAATGGCGCCAAGGTCGGGCTGATCGGCGAGGCGGCCGATCTGACCTATGATTACAAGCATATGGGCACCGACCGCGCCGCGCTGGTCGATCTGGTGGGCCGGGTGACGGAAAAGCCCGATACGCTGGTGATCGTGGGGCAGGGCGCCCTGAACGAGGCGGATGGCGAAGCGGTTCTGGCGCAGGCCATGGCCTATGCGACGGGCGCGGGTGGCAAGCTTCTGGTGCTGCACACCGCGGCGGGCCGCGTGGGTGCGCTGGATGTGGGCGCCGTCACCGAGGGCGGGCTGAAAGCCGCGACCGAGGGCGCCGAGGTGATCTTCAATCTGGGCGCCGATGAGGTGGAAATCGCTGCTGGCCCCTTCGTGATCTATCAGGGCAGCCATGGCGACCGGGGCGCGTCGCGCGCCGATGTGATCCTGCCCGCCGCCGCCTATACCGAAGAGAACGGCCTGTTCGTGAACACCGAGGGCCGGCCGCAACTGGCGATGCGCGCCGGTTTCGCGCCGGGGCAGGCCAAGGAAAACTGGGCGATCCTGCGGGCGCTGTCGGCGGAACTGGGCCAGACCCTGCCTTGGGACAGCCTTGCCGCCCTGCGGGCTGCCATCGTGGCCAAGCACCCCCATCTGGGCCGGATCGACGAAGTTGCGGTGAACGAAGGTCCGGCGCTTGAACTGCGCGCACCGGGCAAGGCCACCTTCCGCAACATCGGCGGTGATTTCTACCTGTCCAACCCGATTGCCCGCGCCTCTGCCGTGATGGCAGAGCTTTCGGCGCTGGCCAAGGCGCGGGCGCAGGCCCCGCTTGCGGCGGAGTAAGCGATGCTGAAACCGCTCCGCCTGCTGGCAAGTCTCGGGGTCGCTTCGGCGGCGCTGATGGCTTGCGCGCAGGGTGGAGAGGTCAGCCAGGGCGACTTTTCACCGACCTATCGCGGGATCGAGACGATCCTTCTGGACGGCGATCTGGTCAACTTCCGGGTGTCAATGGACGGCGCGCGGAACAATGGCGATGTCGAGGCTTATGGCCGCTGTGCGGCGGCGCAATATGCGCTGATCCGCGGCTATGGTTTCGCCCGTCATGTGCGGACGAATGTGAGGAATGCGGGTGGCATTTGGCGCGGGGATGCGGTTTACACCATCTCGGCGGCGCTGCCCGAAGGACTGAAAACGATAGATGCCGAGGTAACCGTGCGCGACTGCGGCGCGCTGGGGATACCGACGGTTTGAGGGACGTGAGGGACCATGGCTGAATTCTTGCAAACGGGACTGGGCACGGCGCTGCTGATCATCGCCCAAAGCCTGCTGATCGTCGCTTTCGTGATGCTCAGCCTGTTGTTCCTTGTTTACGGCGACCGCAAGATCTGGGCCGCGGTCCAGATGCGCCGGGGGCCGAACGTGGTGGGCCCCTGGGGCCTGCTGCAATCGGTGGCCGATGCGCTGAAATTCGTGGTCAAGGAAATCGTGGTCCCGGCGGGGGTTGACCGCCCGGTCTATTTCCTTGCGCCGATGCTGTCCTTCGTGCTGGCCATCCTCGCCTGGGCGGTGATCCCGTTCGACTCTGGCTGGGTGCTGGCCGATATCAACGTGGCGCTGCTCTTCGTTTTCGCCGCCTCCTCGCTTGAGGTCTATGGCGTGATCATGGGCGGCTGGGCCTCGAACTCGAAATACGCCTTCCTCGGCTCGCTGCGCTCGGCGGCGCAGATGATTTCCTATGAGGTCTCGCTGGGCCTGATCATCATCGGCATCATCATCTCGACCGGCAGCATGAACTTCTCGGCCATCGTCGCCGCGCAGGATACCGGATACGGGCTGCTCAGCTGGTATTGGCTGCCGCACCTGCCGATGGTGGTGCTGTTCTTCATCTCGGCGCTGGCCGAAACCAACCGCCCGCCGTTTGACCTGCCCGAAGCGGAATCGGAACTCGTCGCCGGCTTCATGGTGGAATATTCCTCGACTCCCTACCTCCTCTTCATGGCGGGCGAATACATCGCCATCTTCCTGATGTGCGCGCTGATTTCGCTCTTGTTCTTCGGCGGCTGGCTGTCGCCCATCCCGGGCATCGCCGATGGCTGGTGGTGGATGGTTGCCAAGATGTGGGTGTTCTTCTTCATGTTCGCCATGGTGAAGGCCATCGTGCCGCGCTACCGCTATGACCAGCTGATGCGGATTGGCTGGAAGGTCTTCCTGCCGCTGTCGCTGGGCTGGGTCGTGCTGGTGGCTTTCCTTGCGAAATATGAAGTTCTGGGCACCTTCTGGGCCCGGTTCGCGATCGGGGGCTGATCCATGGGCATCGGCGCCGCCACTTTCCGGGAGCTGGCCGAACTGGGCGCGCGTATCGCGCTGCCCGGGGCGTCGGTCATGCTTGGCCGGCAGCGGTGTCGCCTGAAGCATCCGCACCGCCGCCATTACCGCAAGGCGCTGGACCGCAACGGCCATGCCGGAGCCGATCTGAAATCCTTCTTCGATGACAGCGGTTATGCCGAAACCGCGCTGGAAAAGCTGGGCTTCGGCACGGTCGAGACGATGGATTTCTCGGATTACGAAGGCGCCCGGCATCTGGCCGACCTGTCGCGTCCGCTGGACCCGAAGTTCCACAACCGCTTTGACTTTGTGCTGGACGGCGGCACGCTGGAGCATGTCTTCGACATCCCGCAGGCCTTCCGCAACATCTTTGCCATGCTGCGGCCGGGCGGCACTTTCGTGTCGGTCAACGGCTTTACCGGCTGGCCCGGCCATGGCTTTTACCAGTTCCAGCCCGATCTGGTCTGGTCTTACTGGAAATACATGGCGCATTGCGAAGTGCGCCGCTGCATCGCCCTTCCGGCGAACCCCGATGATGCGCCCTTCGATCTGCCCGACAACAAGGGCAGCGCCGAGCGGCGCGAATATGACAAGATGGTGCCTGCGGGCCGGGTCTCGATCTATTACGAGATCTTCAAGCCCGCAGACGCACGGCTGGACGGCGATGTGCTGCAGGCCGACTACGAGACGAAATGGCTGAAAGCCAAGGAAGATGAGAGGGACGCATGACGGTCGATATCGCCCGCGCCACGAAATATTTCCTGATGATGGATTTCATCAAGGGTTTCGGCCTTGGCATGAAGTATTTCTTCGCCCCGAAGGCCACGCTGAACTATCCGCATGAAAAGGGGCCGCTCTCGCCCCGCTTCCGCGGCGAACATGCGCTGCGCCGCTATCCCAACGGGGAAGAGCGTTGCATCGCCTGCAAGCTGTGTGAAGCGGTCTGCCCGGCGCAGGCCATCACCATCGACGCCGAACCGCGCGAGGATGGCAGCCGCCGCACCACCCGCTATGACATCGACATGACGAAATGCATCTACTGCGGCTTCTGTCAGGAAGCCTGCCCGGTGGATGCCATCGTCGAAGGCCCGAACTTCGAATTCTCGACCGAGACGCGGGAAGAGCTGTTCTACACCAAGGACAAGCTTCTGGAAAACGGCGCCCGCTGGGAAGCCGAGATCGCCCGCAATCTCGAAATCGACGCCCCTTATCGCTGAGGCAAACACCGCATGACCGATGCCCTGACCCAGATGTTCAAACAGATGCTGGAAAGCAGCCAGGAAATGGCGCGCGTCTTTGCACCCTCGTTTGAAACGGGCAGCATGAAGGGCTTTGAAAAGCTCTGGCCCACCATGTCGAAAGACATGATGGAGATGTGGTTCGGCAAGACCTTCAACCGCGAGGGGCTGGATGCCAAGACCCGGCTTCTGGTGACCATCGCGGCGCTGACCGTGCTGGGCGCGCAGGCCGAGGCGCAGATGAAACTGACGATCCGCCACGCGCTTGAGGCCGGGGCCACGAAACGCGAGATTGCCGAAGTGATCTGGCAGATGAGCATGTTCGGCGGCGTGCCCGCCATGCAGAAGGCGCTTGAAACCGCTCAGGCTGTCTTCGACGAGACCAAGGAGAATGACGCATGACCGTCGCTGACTATGCCTTTTATGCTTTTGCCACGGTGATGGTGGCGGCGGGGCTTCTGGTCACCATCAGCCGCAACCCGGTGCATTCTGTGCTGTGGCTGATCCTGGCCTTCCTGTCTGCGGCGGGGCTGTTCGTTCTGCTGGGGGCCGAGTTCGTGGCGATGCTCTTGATCATCGTCTATGTCGGCGCGGTGGCGGTGCTGTTCCTCTTCGTCGTGATGATGCTCGACATCGACTTTGCCGAGTTGAAGGGCGAGATGGCGCGCTATATGCCGCTGGGCCTTCTGGTGGGCGTGATCATCCTGATGCAACTGGCGCTGGGTGTCGGCGCCTGGGTGCAGGCCGATGGTGCGCTGGGGCTGCGCCAAGCGGTGACGCCGGCGGCGGATCAGGTGGAAAACACCCGCGCGCTGGGTCTGCTGATCTATGACAAATACCTCTACCTCTTCCAGGCCGCCGCGCTGATCCTGCTGGTTGCGATGATCGGCGCCATCGTGCTGACGCTCCGCCACCGCAAGGACGTCAAGCGCCAGAACGTGCTGGCCCAGATGTGGCGCGACCCGGCCAAGGCGATGGAACTGAAGGACGTGAAGCCGGGGCAGGGGCTCTGACAAGGATGGGCAGATTGCCCATCCTACGAAATCACCCGTAGGATGGGCAATCTGCCCATCCCGACGATGAAAAAGACAACGGGCCAAAGCCCTGAGGGACGTGAGCGATGGTGGGACTTGAACATTACCTTGTGGTGGCGGCGGCGTTGTTCGTCATCGGCATCTTCGGCATCTTCCTGAACCGGAAGAATGTCATCGTGATCCTCATGTCGATCGAGTTGATCCTGCTGGCGGTGAATATCAACTTCGTCGCCTTCTCCTCCTACCTTGGCGATCTGGTGGGGCAGGTCTTCACCATGTTCGTCCTCACGGTGGCCGCGGCCGAGGCGGCGATCGGTCTGGCGATCCTGGTGGTGTTCTTCCGCACCCGCGGCACCATCGACGTCGAAGACGCGAATGTGATGAAAGGCTGAGACCCATGGCAACGATCATCCTCCTTGCGCCTCTGATCGGGGCCATCATCTGCGGTTTCGGCTGGCGTCTGATCGGCGAGAAGGCCGGTCAGATCATCGCCACCGCGCTGGTGTTTCTGGGCGCTGCCCTGTCGTGGAACATCTTCCTGACCTTCGACGGCACCACGCAGCACATCGTCCTTCTGCGCTGGATCGAGAGCGGCGCGCTTTCGACCGACTGGGGCATCCGGCTGGACCGGCTTACGGCGATCATGCTGGTGGTGGTGAACTCGGTCTCGGCCCTCGTCCACCTCTACTCGTTCGGTTACATGGCCCATGACGACAACTGGACCCATGAAGAGCATTACCGGGCGCGCTTCTTTGCCTATCTGTCGTTCTTCACCTTCTCGATGCTGGCGCTGATCACCTCGGACAATCTGGTGCAGATGTTCTTCGGCTGGGAAGGCGTGGGTGTCGCGTCCTATCTGCTGATCGGGTTCTACTACCGCAAGCCGAGCGCGAATGCCGCCGCCATCAAGGCGTTCGTGGTCAACCGGGTGGGCGACTTCGGTTTCGCGCTGGGGATCTTCGGGCTGTTCTACCTTACCGACAGCATCCGTCTGGATGATGTCTTTGCCGCAGCGCCCAAGCTGGCCGAGACGCAGTTGCATTTCCTGTGGACCGAGTGGAATGCCGCCAACCTTCTGGGGGTGCTGCTGTTCATCGGGGCCATGGGCAAATCGGCGCAGCTTATCCTGCACACCTGGCTGCCTGACGCGATGGAAGGTCCGACCCCGGTTTCGGCGCTGATCCATGCGGCAACCATGGTGACGGCGGGTGTCTTCCTGGTCTGCCGGATGTCGCCGCTGTATGAATATGCGCCGCAGGCTACTGCCTTCATCACTGTTCTGGGCGCCACCACCGCCTTCTTTGCGGCGACGGTCGGCCTTGTGCAGAACGACATCAAGCGGGTGATCGCCTATTCCACCTGTTCGCAGCTTGGCTACATGTTCGTGGCCGCGGGCGTGGGCGCCTATCCGGTGGCGATGTTCCACCTCTTCACGCACGCCTTCTTCAAGGCCATGCTGTTCCTTGGCGCCGGTTCGGTGATCCATGCGATGCACCATGAACAGGACATGCGGAACTACGGGGGCTTGCGGAAAAAGATCCCGCTGACCTTCTGGGCCATGCTGATCGGCACGCTGGCGATTACCGGCGTCGGTATTCCGCTGACCCATTACGGCTTTGCCGGCTTCCTGTCGAAGGATGCGGTCATCGAATCCGCCTATGTCGGCTCGGACTATGCGTTCTGGCTGCTGGTTGTGGCGGCGGGGATGACCAGCTTCTACTCGTGGCGGCTGATGTTCCTGACCTTCTGGGGCAAGCCGCGGGGCGACCATCATGCGCATGACCATGCCCATGAAAGCCCGACCGTCATGCTGATCCCGCTGGGGGTTCTGGCAACCGGCGCGGTTTTTGCCGGGATGCTGTGGTATGGCGTCTTCTTCGGTGACGAGGTCAAGCTGCGGAGCTGGTTCGCCATGGAGCCTGCCGCCCATCACGAGGTTGCGGCCGAAGGCGAACACGCCACTGAAGCCGCCGCAACCGAAGCCGCGCCCGCGACCGAAGCGGCCCCTGCCGAGGCGGCGGCCACCGACCATGCCGCAACCGAAGCTGCCCCGGCGGAACATGGCCCGGCGGTTGCCCCCAAGGGCGCCGTGCTGATCCTGCCTTACGGCGCCGAGGAGCAGGCCGTGGTCGATGCCCGTGTCGGCTATGATCCGGCCCATGCCGAGGAAGGCCACCATGCGCCGACCAATATCATCCTTGCGGCCCATGCGGTGCCGAAATGGGTGAAGGTCGCGCCCTTCATCGCCATGCTGCTGGGCCTTCTGCTGGCCTTCCGCTTCTACATCCAGCGGCCCGACCTGCCGGTGCGGTTGGCGGCGGCGCAGCGTCCGCTCTACCTCTTCCTGCTCAACAAGTGGTATTTCGACGAGCTTTATGACTGGGTCTTCGTGCGCCCGGCCAAATGGCTTGGCCGCTTCCTGTGGCAGAAGGGCGATGGCGCCGTGATCGACGGCACGATCAACGGCCTTGCCCTGGGGATCATTCCCTTCTTCACCCGGCTGGCTGGCCGTCTTCAGTCCGGCTACGTCTTCACCTACGCCTTTGCCATGGTCCTGGGGATTGCCGCCCTGTTGACCTGGATGACCCTCGGGGGGCACTGAGAACCATGGATAACCTCCTGTCGATCATCACCTTTCTGCCTGCGGTGGCGGCGCTTGTGATGGCGCTGTTCCTGCGGGGCGACGATGCCGCCGCGCAGAAGAATGCCAAGAGCCTGGCGCTGTTTGCGACCACGGCGACCTTCCTTGTCTCGCTCTTCCTGCTGGCCGGGTTTGATCCGGCCAACACGCAGATGCAGTTCGTCGAGGATTATGCCTGGATCGCCGGGCTGAAATACAAGATGGGCGTGGACGGCATCTCGATCCTGTTCGTGCTGCTGACCACCTTCCTGATGCCCATTACCATCCTGTCCTGCTGGGGCGTGGAAACCCGGGTCAAGGAATACATGATCGCGTTCCTGCTCTTGGAAACGCTGATGCTGGGCGTGTTCTGTGCGCTGGATCTGGTGCTGTTCTACCTGTTCTTCGAAGCCGGTCTGATCCCGATGTTCCTGATCATCGGCATCTGGGGCGGGGTGAACCGCATCTATGCCGCCTTCAAGTTCTTCCTCTACACCTTCCTCGGCTCGGTGCTGATGCTGGTGGCGATGATCGCCATGTATATGATGGCGGGCACCACCGACATTCCGACGCTGCTGACCTTCGACTTCCCGCATGAGGATATGGCGCTCTTGGGTCTGACCATCACCGGCGGGGTGCAGACTCTGCTGTTCCTCGCCTTCTTTGCCAGCTTTGCGGTGAAGATGCCGATGTGGCCGGTCCACACCTGGTTGCCCGATGCCCACGTTCAGGCGCCTACCGCAGGTTCGGTCGTGCTGGCGGCGATCCTGTTGAAGATGGGGGGCTACGGCTTCCTGCGCTTCTCGCTGCCGATGTTCCCGGTGGGGTCCGATACCATGGCCGGCCTGGTCTTTGCGATGTCGGCCATTGCCATCGTCTACACCTCGCTGGTGGCGCTGGTGCAGTCGGACATGAAAAAGCTGGTGGCCTATTCCTCGGTCGCGCACATGGGCTATGTGACCATGGGCATCTTTGCCGCGAACCAGCAGGGCGTGGACGGCGCGATCTTCCAGATGATCAGCCACGGCTTCATCTCGGGCGCGCTCTTTCTCTGCGTCGGCGTGATCTATGACCGGATGCACACCCGCGAGATTGATGCCTATGGCGGTCTGGTGAACCGGATGCCCGCCTATGCGCTGGTCTTCCTGTTCTTCACCATGGCGAACGTCGGCCTGCCGGGCACCAGCGGGTTCATCGGCGAATTCCTTGTTCTGATGGGGATTTTCCAGGTGAACACCTGGGTTGCCGCCGTGGCCACCTCTGGCGTGATCTTCTCGGCGGCCTATGCTTTGTGGCTTTATCGCCGCGTCGCCCTCGGCGCGCTGGTGAAAGAGGCGCTGGCCACCATTCAGGACATGAGCCGCCGCGAGCGGGCGATCTTCGCCCCCCTCGTCGTGATGACGCTGCTTCTGGGCGTCTATCCGGCGGTGGTGACCGACATCATCGGCCCGTCGGTGACGGCGCTGATCACCGACTATCATGCTGCTCTGCCCGTTGTGGCGGAAGCGGCCACGCACTGAAGGACGAACCCGATGCAAGGCGTTGATCTTCCCATTCTCCTGCCCGAGATCGTCCTGTCGGTCTATGCCATGGCGGCGCTGCTTTTCGCGGTCTACAGCGGCAAGGACGCGCTGACCGGGGTGCTGACCTGGGCCACGGCGGGGCTGTTCGTTCTGCTTGCGGGCTTTGTCGCCCTGCGCAATGGCGAGGGTGCCATCGCCTTCGGCGGTATGTTCATCGACGACGCCTTTGCGCGGTTTGCCAAGGTTGTCGTGCTGCTGTCGGCGGCGGGCGTGCTGGTAATGGCCAAGGACTATATGGCCCGGCGCGATCTGGCGCGGTTCGAATATCCCATCCTTGTCGCGCTGGCGGTGGTCGGCATGATGATGATGGTTTCGGCGGGCGACCTGATGGCCCTCTACATGGGGCTGGAGCTGCAATCGCTGGCGCTTTATGTCGTCGCCTCGCTGCGCCGCGACAGTGCCAAATCGACCGAGGCGGGTCTGAAATACTTCGTCCTTGGCGCGCTGTCTTCGGGTCTGCTGCTTTACGGGTCGTCGCTGACCTATGGCTTTGCCGGGACCACACTCTTCTCGGGAATCTTCTCGACGGTGGAGCATGGCGTTCCGCTGGGGCTTTTGTTCGGTCTGGTCTTTGTGCTGTCCGGTCTGGCCTTCAAGGTCTCGGCGGCGCCGTTCCACATGTGGACGCCCGACGTTTACGAAGGTGCGCCGACGCCGGTGACCGCTTTCTTCGCCACCGCGCCCAAGGTGGCGGCGATGGCGCTGATTGCCCGCGTGGTGCATGACGCTTTTGGTGGCATCCCGGGCGATTGGGGGCAGGTGCTGGCGGCGCTGGCGGTGATCTCGATGTTCCTGGGTGCCGTGGCGGCCATCGGGCAGAAGGACATCAAGCGTCTGATGGCCTATTCCTCGATCGCGCATATGGGCTATGCCCTGATCGGCATTGCCTCGGGCACGGCCGAGGGCATTCAGGCCATGCTGATCTACATGGCGATCTATGCCACGATGAACCTTGGCACCTTTGCCTTCATCCTCTCGCTGGAGAAGGATGGCCGCCCGGTGACCGACATTGCCAGCCTGAACCTCTTCGCCCGGCGCGAGCCGCTGAAGGCGCTGGCGGTGCTGGTCTTGATGTTCAGCCTTGCCGGCGTGCCGCCGATGCTGGGCTTCTTCGGGAAGTTCTATGTGCTGAAGGCTGCCGTCGATGCCGGGATGACCTGGCTGGCCATCGCGGGCGCCGTGGCTTCGGTGATCGGTGCCTTCTATTACCTGCGCATCGTCTATTTCATCTATTTCGGGGCCGAGACCGAGGGCGCCGAAAGCCGGATGTCGCCGGTGCAATGGCTGATGCTGGTGGCGGTGGCTGCTGTGATGGTGCTGGGGGTGGTCAATCTCTTCGGGATCGAGCCTATCGCCCTGAACGCTGCCGAGGCGCTTCTTGGCTAAGGCGGTCTGGCCTGCGGGCCTCGGCCGTCAGGTGCTGGACACGGTCGATTCGACCAATGCCCACGCGCTGCGCATGGCCCCCGAGCTTCGGGGGCCTATGTGG
Organism: Tabrizicola fusiformis; assembly: GCF_013328815.1. Classification (GTDB taxonomy): domain Bacteria; phylum Pseudomonadota; class Alphaproteobacteria; order Rhodobacterales; family Rhodobacteraceae; genus Fuscibacter. The sequence continues at coordinate 130,488 of NZ_JABUHN010000004.1, read as the reverse complement.
TTTCTGGGCCTGACGCAGACGGCGGGGCGCGGGCGGCGGGCGCGGCCGTGGGTCAGCCCGCGTGGCAATTTCTATGGCACGCTGCTCTTGCATCCGCAGGAGGCGCCCGAAACGGTGGCCTCGCGCAGCTTTGCCGCAGCACTTGCTCTGCGCGACGCCTTTGTGGACATCACCGGCCTGCCGGACAGTTTTGCGCTGAAATGGCCCAATGACGTGCTGCTGAACGGCGCCAAGGTGGCGGGGATTCTTCTGGAAAGCAGCGGGGCCGGGGGCAGGGTGGATCATCTGGCCATCGGCATCGGCGTCAACCTGATCGCCCATCCCGATCCGTCGCTGATCGAGGCCGGGGCGGTGCCTGCGGTGTCCCTGCTGTCGGAAACCGGGCTGCGCATCACGCCCGAGGCGTTTCTGGATGCGCTGGCCCCCGCCTATGCCCGGCGTGAGGCGCAGTTTCAAAGCGGTGGCTTCGCGCCCCTGCGCGCCGATTGGCTGGCCCATGCCGCCCGTCTGGGCGAGCCGATCCGTGCCCGCACTGGCCAGACCACCCGCGAGGGCGTGTTCGAGACCATCGACGATCAGGGCAACCTGATCCTGATGACCGCAAAGGGGCGCGAGGCGATCCCGGCGGCCGAGATTTTCTTCTAGGGGGGCGGCAATGCTTCTGGCCATCGACTGCGGCAATACCAATACGGTGTTCTCGATCTGGGACGGCGCCCGCTTTATCGCCACATGGCGCATCGCCACCGATCACAAGCGCACGGCGGATGAATATTTCGTCTGGCTCTCCAGCCTGATGATGCTGACGAAAACCGAAGCCAAGGTGACCGAGGCGATCATTTCCTCCACCGTGCCGCGGGTGGTGTTCAACCTGCGGGTGCTGTGCAACCGCTATTTCGACTGCCGCCCGCTGGTGGTGGGCAAGCCGGAGTGCCGCCTGCCGGTGGCGCCGCGGGTGGATCAGGGCACCACGGTCGGCCCCGATCGGCTGGTCAACACCGTGGCGGGATTTGACCGGCACGGCGGCGATCTGGTGGTGGTGGATTTCGGCACGGCAACCACCTTTGACGTGGTGGATACCGATGGCGCCTATGTCGGCGGGGTGATTGCGCCGGGGGTGAACCTGTCGCTGGAAGCCTTGCACATGGCCGCTGCCGCCCTGCCACATATCGACATCGCCCGCCCGGCCCGCGCCATCGGCACGAATACGGTGGCCTGTATGCAGTCGGGCGTGTATTGGGGCTATATCGGCCTGATCGAAGGCATCGTCCGTGAAGTCCGGCGCGAGCGGGACCGGACCACGAAAGTCATCGCTACCGGGGGCCTGGCCCCGTTGTTCGCCCAGGGAACCGACCTATTTCATGCGATCGAGGACGATCTGACCATGCATGGTCTGGTCCTGATCAACCAGTTCAACAAGGACACTCCATGAGCGGCGAACGCCTTATCTACCTCCCCCTTGGAGGCGCCGGTGAAATCGGCATGAATGCCTATGTCTATGGCTATGGCCGCCCCGGAAAGGAGCGGCTGATGCTGGTCGATCTGGGGGTGGCCTTCCCCGATATGGATACCTCGCCGGGTGTCGATCTGATCGTGCCGGATATCTCGTGGCTGATGGACAAGCTGGACCGGCTTGAAGGCATCGTGATCACCCATGCACACGAAGACCATATCGGCGCGCTGGCGCATCTGTGGCCGCAACTGCGCAAGCCGGTCTATGCCCGCAAGTTCACCGCCGCCCTCGGACGGCTGAAATTCGAAGAAGGCGGTCACCCGCAGGATGCCATCAAGACCGTCGGCGCCCGCCCCGAAGTGGTCGAGATCGGGCCGTTCCGGGTGCAGTTCATGCCGGTCAGCCATTCGATCCCTGAAAGTGCGATGCTGGTGATCGACAGCCCGGCAGGCCGGGTGATCCACACCGCCGATTTCAAGCGCGACGCAACCCCGGTGGTCGGCGAAGGCTGGGACGAGGCCGCGATGCAGGCGCTGGCCGCCGAACAGCCGGTCAAGGCGGTGATGTGCGACAGCACCAACGTCTTTTCGCAGCATGAGGGCCGCAGCGAGGCCACGCTTGCCGCCCCGATTGCCGATCTGATCCGCACCCAGCCCGGCATGGTGGTGGCGACCACCTTCGCCTCGAACGTGGCGCGGTTGCAGACGCTGGCCGAAGCCGGCCGCGCTGCCGACCGCTCGGTCTGCCTTCTGGGCCGCGCGATGAAGCGGATGGTGGCCACGGCGCAGGCCACCGGCATCCTCACCGGCTTTCCGCAGATCGTCAGCCCGGAAGAGGCGCTGGAACTGCCGCGCCGCAACCTCATGCTGATCGTGACCGGATCGCAGGGGGAACGGCGGGCGGCTTCGGCGGCACTGTCGCGCGGCAAATATCTGGGGATCGAGCTGAAAGAGGGCGATACCTTCCTCTTCTCCTCGAAAACCATCCCGGGGAACGAGCGGGACGTGCTGCGCGTGGTCAATGCGCTGTCGGAAAAGGGTGTCGATATCGTCGATGACAACGGCGGGCTGTATCACGTTTCGGGCCATGCCAACCGCCCCGACCTTGAGCATGTCCACCGGCTTTTCCTGCCCGATATGGTTATTCCGATGCACGGCGAACACCGCCACCTGCGTGAGCATGTGCGGCTGGCGCATGAGGCGGGCATCGCTTCGGCTATCGCCACCAATGGCACCATGCTCGACATCACCGGCGATGTGCCGGTGGTGGCCGAACGGGTGCAGACCGGGCGGACCTATCTGGACGGCACGGTTCTGGTGGGGGCAATGGATGGGGTGGTGCGCGACCGCATCCGGCTGGCGCTGAACGGGCTGGCCATGGTGACGGTGATCCTTGACGAACAGGACGAGCCCTTGGGCGAAGCCTGGGTCGAGTTGATGGGCCTGCCCGCCACCGGCCTGAATGGCCGGGCACTGTCGGAAACCATCGAGGATGAGCTGACCGAGTTCATGGAAGGTGTCGGCGGTAAGATTCTGTCGGACGACGACAAGCTGGACGAGGCGCTGAAGCGCATCGTGCGTCAAGTCGCCATGGAAGAGATCGGCAAGAAACCCGAGGTGCGGGTGGTGATCAGCCGTCTGGCCGCCGAGTAAGCGGGCTTGACCGGACAACGGCGGCGGCGCGGGGGTGAACCCCCGCGCCGCCGCCTTGGCTTTCGGGGCAGCGCCCTTGCAAAGCTTTGGCCACCCTTGTAAATTCCTTTACAAGGAGGTGCGCCCCATGCCGATGCAGACCCTGACCGGCACAAGGCTGCGCGAACGGCGGCAGGCGCTTGGCCTGCGGCAGTCCGATCTGGCCGAAAGGGCGGGGATTTCCGGTTCCTACCTCAACCTGATCGAGCATAACCGCCGCCGCATCGCGCCCGATCTGCTGGCGCGTCTGGCCGGGGTTCTGGGCCTTGACATGGCGGCCTTCGAGGGCAGCGCGGCGGGGGCACTGGTCGAAGAACTGCGGGCGGCGGCGGCGGGGGTGCCGGGGGGCGGCGCCGAACTGGACCGGGTGGAGGATTTCGCCGGGCGCTTTCCGGGCTGGGCCGCCACGCTGGCCGCGCTGCACAGCCGGGCCGAGGGGCTGGGCCGCGCGGTCGAGGCGCTGAACGACCGGATGAGCCATGACCCGCACCTGTCAGCCTCGTTGCATGAGGTGCTGTCGGCGGTCTCCTCGGTCCGTTCGACCGCCGCGATTCTGGCCGATACCGAGGATATCGAGCCGGAATGGCGCGAGCGCTTTCACCGCAACCTGCATGAAGACAGCGAACGTCTGGCCGCCGGGGCCGAGGCGCTGGTGGCCTATCTCGATGCAGGCGGGCAGGCGGAAGAACAGGTCATCGCCTCGCCACAGGAAGAGGTCGAGGCTTGGGCGGCAGCCGAGGATTGGGCGCTGGAAACCGCGCCGGAGGGGCTGGCTTCGGGGGCTGCGCGGGCGCTGGCGGCGGCAATGCTGGCGCGGGCGCGGGCCGACCGTATGGCCTTGCCGGACCCGGCGTTTTCGCAAGCGGTGCAAGAGCTTGGCCCTGATCCCGCCGCATTGGCCGCGCGGTTCGGGGTGGAGGTTCTGGCGGTCTTCCGGCGGCTGACCTTGCGGCCCGGCGCCGCGGCGGGGCTGGTGATCTGCGACGGTTCGGGCACGCTGACCCTGCGCAAGCCGCTGGCGGGTTTTGCCTTGCCGCGCTTTGGCGCCGCCTGTCCGCTCTGGCCGCTCTTCACCGCGCTGGCCCGCCCGGTGACGCCGATCGAGGCGGTGATCGAAACCCCGGGGCCGCAGGGCCGCCGCTTTCGCGCCCGCGCCTTTTGCCTGCCGCGCCATCCGGGCGGCTTTCGCGGCCCGGAACTGCGCGAGGCGGCCATGCTGATCCTGCCCGAGCCGCCGGGCGCCGAGACGGCGCTGCCGGTCGGCTCGACTTGCCGCATCTGCCCGCGGGCCGATTGTGCCGCCCGGCGCGAGCCGTCGATCCTGACAGTCTGAGGTGATCTCGCCTTTTGACAGGGGCGGGATTTGCCCTGATACTCGGAAAGGGAACCGGCGGAGAAAAGCCGGAGAGGACGGGAGGGGCGATGGCGGGCCGGGTTCTGCTCATCGAAGACGAAAGCAATATCGCCGAGGCGATCCGCTTCATCCTGTCGCGCGACGGCTGCGAGGTGGAGGTGGAACATGACGGTCGCGCCGGCTTTGCCCGGCTGGCCGAAGGGCTGCCGGATGTGCTGATCCTTGACCTGATGCTGCCGGGGATGAGCGGGCTGGAAATCCTGACCGCGCTGCGCGCCGATCCGCGCAGCGCCGATCTGCCGGTGCTGATGCTGACCGCCAAGGGCCAGGGCCGCGACCGCGAGGCGGCCGAGCGGGCCGGGGTTTCCGCCTTCATGTCGAAACCCTTCGCCAATGCCGAGATGCGCGCCCGGGTGCGCGCCCTGATGGGGCTGGACGCATGACGAGAGGCCGGGCGAAGGGCGGGCGCCAAAATCCTTGCAAGGATTTTGCAAATTACTTTGAAGAATTTTGGTTCGCCTCGTCCCGGCGGTTGGTCTGATGCGGGCGCCGCTTTTCCTTGCCCGCAAGGTTTACCGCCGCCGCCGGTTGCGCGATGCGGCGCGGATTCTGCCGTTTCTGGGGCTGTTCCTCATGCTGCTGCCCGCGCTCTGGTCGCCGGGACGGGGGGGCGGCGGGGCGGCGGTTTTCGTCTTTTCGGTCTGGGCGCTGCTGATTGCCGGGGCGGCGGCGCTGGCGCCGGGCCTTGCCCGCCCCGAGGCCGACGGCGGCGAGGCCGAGGGGACCGAAGACTGACATGCCCTTCGACATTCTGGTTCTCACCTGTCTGGCCTATGTGATCTTCCTCTTCCTCGTCGCCTTCGCGGTCGAGCGGCGGGCAGGGCAGGGCGCGATGGGCTTCCTGCGCTCGCCCGTGGTCTATACGCTGTCGCTGTCGATCTATTGCACCGCCTGGACCTTTTACGGCGCGGTCGGCTATGCCGCCCGTTCGGGCATCGAATATCTGACGATCTATATCGGGCCGACGCTGGTCTTTGTCGGCTGGTGGTGGGTGCTGCGCAAGCTGGTGCGGATCGGGCGGCAACAGCGGGTCACCTCGATCGCCGACCTGATCTCGTCGCGGTTCGGCAAGTCGAACCTGCTCGGTGTGATGGTGACGGTGATCGCGGTGGTGGCGGCGACGCCCTATATCGCGCTGCAATTGCAGTCTGTTACCCTGTCCTTCGCGGTTTTCGCCTCGGACGCGCCGGCGGGATGGGCACTGCCGAACCGCGATGCCACGGCGGTCTGGGTGGCCGGGGGGCTGGCGCTTTTCACCATCCTCTTCGGCACCCGCAAGTTGGACGCCAAGGAACAGCACCACGGCATCGTCATGGCCATCGCGGTTGAGGCAGTGGTCAAGCTGGTGGCGCTGGTTGCGGTGGGGGTCTGGGTGGTCTGGGGGCTGGCGGGCGGCCCGGCGGCGGTGGTGGCGCGGATTTCCGCGATGGACAATCCCGACTGGGCCTTGCAGCCCGGGCGCTGGTTCGGGCTGACCGCGCTGGCGGCGGCGGCGGTGATCACCCTGCCACGGATGTTTCAGGTTCTGGTGGTCGAGAATGTGAACGAGCGGCATCTGGCCCGCGCCAGTTGGGCCTTTCCGCTGTATCTTTTCGGGATGAGCCTGTTCATCCTGCCCATCGCCCTGATCGGGCTGGAGCGGATGCCCGCCGACAGCAACCCCGACATGATGGTCTTGACGCTGCCCTTGTCCGAGGGGCAGGGGACGCTGGCGATGCTGGCCTTTCTGGGCGGCTTTTCCAGCGCCACCTCGATGGTGATTGTCGAGACGGTGGCGCTGGCGACCATGCTGTCGAACCATGTGGTGATGCCGCTCTGGCTGCGGCTGCGGCCGTTGGCGGCGATGTCGGGCGACCTTCGGGGCGGTATCCTCTTGGCGCGGCGGCTGTCGATCGTGGGGGTTCTGGGGCTGGGGCTGGCCTATTACCGGCTGTCGGGTGGCACGGTGGCGCTGGCCTCGATCGGGCTGATCGCCTTTGCCGGCATGGCGCAGGTGCTGCCCGCGATGCTGGGCGGCATCTTCTGGCGCGGGGCGACCAAGGCCGGGGCGGTGGCGGGGCTGGCCACCGGCTTTGCCGCCTGGGGCTGGACGCTGTTCCTGCCCTCCTTCGGGCAGGATGTGCTGATCCCGGCTTCGGTCTTTGCCGAGGGGCCGTTCGGCATCGGCTGGCTGCGCCCGCAGGCGCTGTTCGGCACCGGCACGATGGACCCGCTCTTGCATTCGATCTTCTGGTCCTGTGCGCTGAACAGCGCGGCCTTCTGCGCCGGGTCGATCCTGACCTTTCCCGACCCGGTGGAGCGGATACAGGGCGCGGCCTTTGTCAACGCCTTTGACCGCGAGGCGCAGGCCGAGCGTCTGGGCTGGACCCATGGGCAGGCGGAGCCTGAGGCGCTCTTGAACCTCGCGCAGCGCATCCTGGGCGAAGAGGCGCTGACCTTTTTTGAGGCCGAGGCGCGGGCGCAGGGCAAAGAGGGCTATCTGCCCGACCTGACCCCGGCCTTTCTGGCCGAGCTTGAGCGGCGGCTGGCCGGTTCGGTCGGCGCGGCCACCGCCCATGCGATGATCAGCCAGTTGTTCGGCCGCGCCACCGTGACCGTCGAAGACCTGATGGCGGTGGCCAATGAGGCGGCGCAGATCATGGAAAGCTCGGCCCGGCTGGAGGCCAAGCAGCAGGAACTGACCATCACCGCCCGCCAGTTGCGCGAGGTGAATGAAAAGCTGACCCAGCTTTCGGTGCAGAAGGATGCCTTCCTCAGCCAGATCAGCCATGAGCTGCGCACCCCGATGACTTCGATCCGCGCCTTTTCGGAAATCCTGACCGAAGGCGATCTGCCGCCCGCCATGGTCGCCGATTATGGCCGTATCATCCATGACGAGGCCAAGCGGCTGACCCGGCTGCTGGATGACCTCCTTGACCTGTCGGTTCTGGAAAACGGCACGGTGCAACTGAACCTTGATCTGGCGCATCTGGGCCAGATGCTGGACCGGGCCGAGGCGGCGGCCAGCCAGACCCGCCCCGGCCGCGCCTTCCGGGTGGAGCGGGACGTGACCGGCGAAGAGGTTTACCTGCGCACCGACAGCGACCGTCTGGTGCAGGTCTTCATCAACCTGATTTCCAATGCGCGCAAATATTGCGACGCCGATCCGGCGGTGCTGCGGGTGGTAGTGCGGCTCAAGGCCGGGCGGGTCAGCATTGATTTCATTGACAATGGCAAGGGCATTCCCAAGGACAAGCAGGGCCTGATCTTCGAGAAATTCTCGCGGCTGACCGACCTCAGCCGCGCCGGGGGGGCGGGTCTGGGGCTGGCGATCTGCCGCGAGATCATGGCCAATCTGGGTGGCACGGTGGCCTATCTGCCCGGCCAGCGCGGCGCGGCTTTCCGGGTGACGCTGCCCTTGCGGTTGGAAAAACAGGTGGCATGAGGCAGGTCGGGGTTAACCCCGACCTAAGCGGTTTGCCGCCGGCGTTCATCTTTCGGAAAGGGCTTGTGGTCTAGTCTGATCGGGCAACAGCGAAGGGGTTTGCCATGGCAGACGAAGGGTCGGGCGTGATCCGGCGCAAACTGGCGGCTGCGCGGGCGGCAGGGGCCGAAGGGGTGCCGGGGGCCGATCGCGGCTGGCGGCTCTCGCTGGCGCGGGCGGCGCGCGATGTTCTGAAACTGCCGCTTGAGGTGGCCAGCCTGCGGCTGACCCGCGGTTCTCTGGCCGAACTCCTGGAACTGCCGCTGGAAATGTCGCTGCTGGCGGTGCTGGAAGGGCCGGCAGAGGGGATTGGCCTTCTGGTGCTGTCGCCCGCGGTCTTGCAGGCGATGATCGAGGTGCAGACGGTGGGCCGGGTTTCGGCCAGCCCGCCACCCGCCCGCCGTCCGACGCGCACCGATGCCGCCATGGTGGCCGGGCTGATCGACACCGCCCTTGCCGGGCTGGAAACCAGTCTTGCACAAGAGGCCGATCTGGTCTGGGCCGGGGGGTTCCGCTATGCCAGCTTCCTTGACGATCCGCGTCCGCTGGGTCTGTTGCTGGAAGATTGCAGTTACCGCATCCTGCGGGCCGAGGTGGCGCTGGCCGATGGGGCGCGCGGGGGCGGCGTGATCCTGGCCCTGCCGGCCGAAGGGCGGGGGGCCAAGCCGGCGCTTCTGGCGCCGCAGCCCGAGGATGAGGCGATGGCAGGTTTCGCCTTTACCCGCGCCCTGGCCGAGCAGGTGGAAGGCTCGGGCGCGGTGTTGCAGGCGGTGCTGGCGCGGATGATGCTGCCTCTGGCCTCGGTGATGGCGTTGCAGCCCGGGGAGGTGCTGGCGCTGCCCTCTGCCGCGCTGGACCGGATCGGGTTCGAGGGCATCGACGGTCGCCGGGTGGCCGAAGGGCGGCTAGGCCAGAACCGCGGCCTGCGGGCCTTGCGGCTGACGCCGCCCGCAGCCCCCGCTCCGGCGGCAAAGGTGGTGGCGCCTGCCGTGGCGCCGCCGGTGGCAGAGCCGCTGCGGCAGGCGGGATAAATCACGCTGTGACCTTTCGCCTCCGCTTGGGGCCATTGCCCGCGCCGCGGCGGTGCCTATGCTGCCCTCCTGTCGCCCCCCACCCGCAATCCTGCACGGCAGGCCCGGCGACGAGGAGGCAGCCTTGGCCCATTCCCATGACGATGCCGACAGCGCGGCCGCCCTTGGCCTGACGCAACTGACGGTCTTTGGCCTGATGGCCGGGCTTGCCGCGGAATATGGCGGGGCGCCGGGGGCGGCGTGGATCGGCTATGGCCTTGCCTATCTGGCGGGCGGGCTGCCGGCGGCGCGGTCGGCGCTGGCCGAATTGTGGCAGGATCATGTGCTGGACATCGACCTTTTGATGGTGATTGCGGCGCTGGCGGCGGCCAGCGTCGGCGCGCCGACCGAAGGGGCCATCCTGCTGGCGCTGTTCAGCCTGTCCTCGACGCTAGAGGCGCGGGCGATGGGCCGCGCCCGCCGTGCGGTGCAGGCGCTGATGGCGCTGCGGCCCGATACCGCCCTGCGCCGCAGCGGCACCGGCGTGGAAGAGGTGGCGGCGGGCGCGCTGGTCCTGGGCGATATCGTGATCCTGCGGCCCGGGGCGCGGGTGCCGGTGGATGGCCGGATCGTCGCGGGCGAGGGGGCGCTGGACGAAAGCACCATCACCGGCGAATCGCTGCCGCAGACCAAGGGCGCCGGGGCGCCGCTCTATGAGGCGACGGTGAACCTTGACGGCGTGCTGGAGATGGAGGTGACGCGCCTCACCTCGGACAGCACCGTGGCGCGGATGATCGCGCTGGTGACCGAGGCGCAGGCCGCCCGCGCCCCGTCGGAGCGGTTCAGCGAATGGTTCGGGCAGCGCTATACCGTGGCGGTGCTGCTGGGCGCCGTTCTGGCCTATGGCGTGATGCGGGGGCTGGGGCTGCTGCATGGCGATGCGCTTTACCGGGCGGCGACGCTTCTGGTGGCGGCAAGCCCCTGTGCCATCGTGATTTCGGTGCCGGCGGCGATCCTGTCGGCGCTGTCGGCTGCGGCACGGGGCGGCGTCTTGTTCAAGGGCGGCAGCGCCTTGGAAACGCTGGGCGCGGTGCGGGCCTTTGCCTTTGACAAGACCGGCACGCTGACCACGGGCCGCCCCGAAGTGCTGCGCCTTGTCGCGCCGGGACTGGCCGAGGATGATTTTCTGGCCCGCATCGCCGGGATCGAGGCGCAGTCGGAACATCCCGTCGCCACGGCGCTGCGGCGGCTTGCGGCAGAGCGGGGCGTTGCGCCGCGCCTCTGCGACGGGGTGCGTTCCCTGCCGTCCGAAGGGATCGTGGCGGGCGAAGGCGCGGCGGCGATCTGGGCCGGCAATCTGCGACTGGTGGCGCGGATGGGGGCGGTGGTCAGCGATCCGGCCATCCGCGACCTTGCCGAGGAAGGCAACACCACGGTCTATTACGGCGAGGGGGCGCGGCTGATCGGGGCCGTTTCGGTGGCGGATCAGCCTCGGGTATCCTCGGCCGAAGGGCTGGCGGGGCTGCGCGCCTCGGGGGTGAGGGGCATCGTGATGATGACGGGCGACCGCCGCGCCGTGGCCGAAAGGGTGGGCGCCGAACTGGGTCTGCGGCCGGAAGAAATTCATGCCGACCTTCTACCGGGCGACAAGGTGGCGCTGGTGGCCGGGCTGTCGCACCATGGCAAGGTGGCTTTCGTCGGCGACGGGGTGAATGATGCGGCCGCACTGGCGCGGGCCGATGTCGGCATCGCCATGGGGGCCGCGGGCAGCGATGTTGCCTTGCAGGCCGCCGATGTGGCGCTGTTGTCCGAGGATATGACACAGCTTGCCGCGGCACACCGGCTGGCCCGGCGCACGGCTTCGGTGATCCGGCAGAATCTGGCTTTTGCCATGGCGGCCATGGCGGTTCTGGTGCTGGGGGCGCTGTTCTTTCACCTGCCGTTGCCGCTCGCGGTCATCGGGCATGAAGGCGGCACGGTTCTGGTGGTGCTGAACGGGCTGCGGCTGCTGGCAGACCCGGTCCGGCGCGGCTAGGATGGCGCGCAAGGCAAAGCGGGGGGCAGCATGGCGCAGCAGGGCATTCTCATCACCGGCGCAGGGTCGGGCATCGGCCGGGCCACGGCACAGGCGTTTCACGCCGCGGGCTGGCGGGTGGCACTGATGGGGCGGCGGGTGGGCGCGTTGCAGGAAACGGCGGCGGGGCATGACATGCTGATCCTGCCCGCCGATGTCGGCGATCCGGCGCAAGTCGAGGCGGCTTTTGCCCGGCTTGCCGCAGAATGGGGCCGGCTGGACGTTCTTTTCAACAATGCCGGGCAAAGCGCCCCGGCCGCGCCGATTGACGAGATTCCGGTGGAAACCTGGCTTTCGGTGATGAATGCCAATGTCAACGGCATGTTCCTCTGTGCCCGTGCCGCCTTTGGTCTGATGCGGCGGCAGGCGCCGCAGGGCGGGCGGATCATCAACAACGGCTCGATTTCCGCCCATGCGCCGCGGCCCGGCTCAGCGCCCTATACCCTGTCGAAACATGCGGTGACGGGGCTGACGAAGACGCTGGCGCTGGATGGTCGGCCCTTCGACATCGCCTGCGGTCAGATCGACATTGGCAATGCCCTGACCGAGATGGCCGCCCGCTTCCCGCTTGGCGTGCCGCAGGCCGATGGCAGCATCAGGGCCGAACCGGTGATGGAGGTGGCCCATGTCGCCGAGGCGGTGCTGCATATGGCGGCGCTGCCCCTGTCGGTGAACATCCCGTTCCTGACCATCATGGCGCGCGACATGCCCTTTGTCGGGCGGGGTTAGGGCCGCGCGCTTTCCGGGCCGCAGAACAGGTCATAGACCAGCGCCATGATCGCCGCCGCCTTGGGGTCGCGGATGGAATAATGGATCACCTTGCCGTCGCGCCGGGCCGAGACCAGACCTTCGGCCCGCAGCCGGGCGAGTTGCTGGCTGACCGCCGCCTGCCGCGCGCCGAGGAGTGCCTCAAGCTCGGTGACCGAACGTTCGCCACCCGACAGGTGGCACAGGATCATCAGTCGCCCCTCATGCCCCAGCGCCTTGAGGAACAGCGCCGCCTCGGCCGCCCGCGCCGCCATTTCATCGGCAGGCAGCGCCGCGCAGCCTTGCAGGTTTGGGTCGTGATTGCCGCTGTCCATCGCCGCCTCCGCCATCGCCCGATTGTCCTAGCACAGCCGGTCGTCGCAGGCGAGGGGCGCACTGGACGCGGCGCAGATTGCCGCTAGTCTGGCGCCAAATCCGGCCCGGAAGGAGAATCCCATGGCCCTGCGCGACCCCGCCTTTACCGCTCCGGGCCGTTTCTGGCGCGGCAACCTGCACACCCATTCCACCAATTCCGACGGCATCCTGCCGCCGCAAGAGGTCTGCCGCCGCTACCGGGCCGAGGGCTATGATTTTCTGGCGCTGACCGACCATTTCGTTGGCATCTGGAACTATCCGATCAGCGACACCACCGGCTACCGGACCGAAGGCTTCACCACCATTCTGGGGGCCGAACTGCATTCCGGCGCCATGGCCAATGGCGAGCTGTGGCATATTCTGGCGGTCGGCCTGCCGCCCGATTTCGCGCCGTCGAACAGCCCGCATTTCGTGCCGGTGCCGGGGCAGGAAACGGCGGGCGAGATTGCGGCGCGGGCCGTGGCGGCGGGGGCTTTCGTCGCCATCGCCCATCCGCAATGGTCCGGCCTGACGATGGAGGATGCCCGCAGCGTTTCGGCGGCCCATGCGGTTGAGGTCTATAACCACGGCTGCGCCATGGGCTGCGACCGGCCCGACGGCTTTGCCGTGCTGGACCAGCTCTTGACCGAGGGGCGGCGGCTGACCCTTGTCGCCACCGATGACGCGCATTTCAGCGAGCCGGATTTCTTTGGCGGCTGGGTGATGGTGAAAGCGCAAGCGAACGAACCCGCGGCGCTGCTCGCGGCGCTGAAGGCGGGGCATTTCTATTCCACCCAAGGCCCGGAACTGCACGATGTGCGGATCGAGGGCGGCCGGGTGGTCGTCGAAAGCTCGGCCGTGGTCTCGGTCGTGGCGATCGGCTGGGGCACCGGGGCCAAGGGGGTGCATGGCGCCTCGATGACGCGGACAGAAGTGCCGCTGGAACGGCTGAACAACAGCCCTTGGGTCCGCGTTGCGGTGATCGACGCGGCGGGGCGCCGGGCCTGGTCGAACCCGATCTGGCGCGACGGCGGCCCGAACCCGCGCCTTACCCCGTAGGATGGGCAATCTGCCCATCCTGCATGGATCAGGCTTTGCCCTCCAGCCCCGCCGCCGCGGCCCCCGTGGCGCCGGGGATCGGCATGGTGAAGGTTTCGGAGAAGCTGGTGTAATCGTGATAGCCGACCCGGGCCAGCGGCCGGATCGCGCCATAGTCCAGCTTGCCTTCGGGTGTCAGCACCTCGTCCTTGACATGGATGCGCACCACTTCGCCAAAGACCACATCCACCCAGCCATGGGCTGAATTGCCCTTCAGTCGCGTGGTGGACAGATAGCGGCATTCGAAATGCGCCGGGCTTTCGGCCACCCGCGGCCCCGGCGCGTCAATGCAGGCGGCCTTGGTGACCCCGGCCTTGTCGAATTCATCCACCCCGTCTGGCCATTCGACGGCGGTGATGTTCATGGCATCCTTCAGCGCGTAATTGCACATGTTCCAGACGAACCAGCCGGTCTCCTCGGCATTGATGACCGTATGCTTGCGGCGGCCATCGGAATATTGGTTGGCCGCAAACATCACCATCGGCGGATCGAAGGTCAGGTTCTGCCACTGGCTGTAGGGGGCAAGATTGGTCTTGCCGTCTTTCGAGATGGTGGAAAGCCAGCCGATCGGGCGCGGCACGGTGCAGGCTTTGAACGGGCTGTAGGGCAGCGGGCAGGGCTCTTTGCCGGGGGCGTAATGCATGGCGTCGTCCTTGTGGTGGGTTGCGGGACCGGGGGCCAGCCCCCGGACTCCCGGGATATTTGTGGAGAGAGGATGGGGGCGGCAGGGTGCGCGATGTCACGCACCTGCCCTTAGTTCCCGAGGATGCCTGGCAGGCGCAGCCCGTGGTCCTTGGCGCATTGGATGGCGGTTTCATAGCCTGCATCGGCATGACGCCAGACGCCCGAGGCCGGGTCGTTCCACAGCACCCGCTCCAGCCGTTTGGCGGCTTCGGGCGTGCCATCGGCCAGGATCACAACCCCGGCGTGCTGGCTGAACCCCATGCCGACGCCGCCGCCGTGATGCAGGCTGACCCAGGTCGCGCCCGAGGCGGTATTGGTCAGCGCATTCAGCAGCGGCCAGTCGGAAACCGCGTCCGAGCCGTCCTTCATCGCCTCGGTCTCGCGGTTGGGCGAGGCGACCGAGCCGGAATCGAGGTGGTCGCGGCCGATCACGATGGGCGCCTTCAGCTCTCCGCTCGCCACCATTTCGTTGAACATGAGGCCGGCACGGTGCCGGTCGCCCAGCCCGATCCAGCAGATGCGGGCGGGCAGGCCCTGAAAGGCGATCCGCTCTTGCGCCATGTCCAGCCAACGGTGCAGATGGGCGTTTTCGGGGAACAGCTTCTTCATCGCGGCATCGGTCTTGCGGATATCCTCGGGGTCGCCTGACAGCGCACACCAGCGGAAGGGGCCGATGCCCTTGCAGAAGAGCGGGCGGATATAGGCGGGCACGAAGCCGGGGAAGGCGAAGGCGTTTTCCAGCCCCTCATCCTGCGCGACCTGCCGGATGTTGTTGCCGTAATCCAGCGTCGGCACCCCGGCATTCCAGAAATCGACCATGGCCGCGACATGCACCTTCATGCTGGCGCGGGCGGCTTTCTCGACCGCCTTGGGGTCGGTTTCCTGTTTCGCGCGCCATTCGCCAACGGTCCAGCCCTGCGGCAGATAGCCGTGCAGCGGGTCATGGGCCGAGGTCTGGTCGGTCACGATATCCGGGCGGGGACCGCCGGCCTTCATCCGGGTGACCAGTTCGGCAAAGACATCGGCGGCATTGCCGAGCAGGCCCACCGACTTCGCCTCGCCCTTCGCGGTCCAGTCGGCGATCAGCGCCAGTGCTTCATCCAGAGTCTTTGCTTTGGCGTCCAAATATCTGGTACGGATGCGGAAATCAATTCGCGTCTCGTCGCATTCCACCGCAAGGCAGCAGGCGCCGGCCATCACGGCGGCCAGCGGCTGCGCCCCGCCCATACCGCCAAGCCCGCCGGTCAGAATCCATTTGCCGGTGAGGTTGCCGCCATAATGCTGACGGCCCGCTTCGGCGAAGGTTTCATAGGTTCCCTGCACAATGCCTTGGGTTCCAATGTAAATCCAGGAACCCGCGGTCATCTGGCCATACATCATCAGACCCTTGCGGTCCAATTCGTTGAAATGGTCCCAGGTCGCCCAATGCGGCACGAGGTTGGAATTGGCGATCAGCACGCGGGGGGCATCGGCATGGGTGCGCACGATGGCGATGGGCTTGCCCGATTGCACCAGCAGCGTTTCATCCGCCTCAAGATCCTTGAGACCCGCGACGATGCGGTCAAAATCCTCCCATGTCCGGGCGGCGCGGCCGATGCCGCCGTAAACCACCAGTTCATGCGGGTTTTCGGCGACATCGGGGTGCAGGTTGTTCATCAGCATCCGCATGGCCGCCTCGCCGCCCCAGGTCTTGGCGGTTTTCTCGGGGCCGGTCGGGGGGAAGATGTCGCGGGTGTTGTGGCGCGGGTTGGTCATGGGAACCTCGTGGGATCAGGCGGAAAGGGCGGGCAGGGCGCAGGCGCTGGCGGCGGCGAGGGCGCCGCTGCCGACAAGGCGGGATGCGGCGGTAAGGTCGGGGGCAAGGTAGCGGTCGTCGCCCAGCGTGGCGACGTCGCGGCGCAGACGGGCCACGACGGCCTGCAAGGGCGCCGAGGTTGGCAAGGGCGCGCGGAATTCGATGCCTTGGGCGGCGCAAATCGCCTCGACGCCGAGGATGACATTCAGGTTCTCGACCATGCGACCCAAGCGGCGGGCGCCGTGGGCGGCCATCGAGACGTGATCCTCTTGGTTGGCCGAGGTGGGGGTGCTGTCGATCACGGTGGGATGGGCGAGGTGCTTGTTTTCGCTCATCAAAGCTGCCGTGGTGACTTCGGCGATCATCAGGCCCGAGTTCAGGCCGGGCTTCGGCGTGAGGAAGGCGGGGAGGTCAAAACTCAGCGTCGGGTCCACCATCAGCGCGATGCGGCGCTGTGCGATGGCACCGATTTCCGAGAGCGCCATGGCGATCATGTCGGCGGCAAAACCCACCGGCTCGGCATGGAAATTGCCGCCCGAGACGATCTGGCCATCGGAGAGAACAAGCGGATTGTCGGTGGCGGCGTTCGCCTCGATTTCCAGCGTGCGGGCGGCCATGCGCAGCACATCCATCGCGGCACCCGTCACCTGCGGCTGGCAGCGGATGCAGTAGGGGTCTTGCACGCGGCTGTCCCCCTCGCGGTGGCTTTCGCGGATCACCGAACCGTCGAGCAGGGCGCGCATGGTGGTGGCCGCCTCGATCTGGCCGGGCTGGCCGCGAAGGCTGTGGATTTCGGGGTGGAGCGGCGCGGTGGAGCCCATGATGGCATCGGTCGAAAGCGCCGAGGTGACAAGGGCCGAGGTCGCCGCATTCCAGCCGCCGAAGAGACCGGCCAGTGCATAGGCGGTGGAAAACTGCGTGCCGTTGATCAGGGCCAGCCCCTCTTTCGGACCAAGGGTGACGGGGGAAAGCCCCGCCATTGCAAGGGCTTCGGCGCCGGGTTTGATCTGGCCTGCGAATTCGGCCTCGCCATGGCCGATCATCACGGCGGTCATATGGGCCAAGGGCGCGAGGTCACCCGAGGCGCCGACCGAACCTTGGGCCGGGATCACCGGGGTCACGCCTTTTTCCAGCATGGCTTCCAGCAGCGCCACGATCTCCCAGCGCACGCCCGAGGCGCCGCGGCCCAGCGACAGCAGTTTCAGCGCCATCATCAGCCGGGCGGTGGCGCGGGGCATCGGCTCACCCACGCCGCAGCAATGCGACAGGATCAGGTTTTTTTGCAGTGTGGCGGTATCTTGCGGCGCGATCTTGAGGCTGGCGAGCTTACCGAAGCCGGTGTTCACACCGTAAACCGCCGTGCCGCCTGCGGCGGCTGCGGCGATGCGGGCGGCGGCGGCCTCAACGCCCGGGCGGGCCGAGGGATGCAGGCGTGCCGGCGCCTCGTGCCGCCAGAGGCGTTCAAGCTGGGCAAGGGTGGTGGCGCCGGGGGTGAGGGTTTCAGGCGTCAAGACGGCCTCCGAAAATGCGGGCGTGAAGGGGCGTGGCCCCGATGCGATAGGAAAGTTCGGCGGGGTGGCGGGCGTCCCACAGGCAGAGGTCGGCCAGTTGGCCGGGCGCCAGCGTGCCGCGATCAGTCAGGCCAAGGGCGCGGGCGGCATGGGTGGTGGTTCCTGCCAGCGCCTCAAGCGGGGTCATGCGGAAGAGGGTGCAGGCCATGTTCATGGCGAGCGGCAGCGACGCGATGGGGGCGGTGCCGGGATTGAAATCGGTCGCCACCGCCATGGGCACCCCTGCGGCACGGAAGGCGGTGATGGGCGGGGCCTGCGTTTCGCGCAGGGTATAGAAGGCGCCGGGCAGGATCACCGCCACGCTGCCCGCCGCCGCCATGGCGGCGACGCCGTCGGCGGCGATATATTCGACATGATCGGCCGAAAGCGCGCCCATGCCGGCGGCCATCGCGGCGCCTTTCAGGTCGCTGAGTTGTTCGGCGTGCAGCTTGATCGGCAGGCCGAGGGCGCGGGCGGCGCGGAACAGCCGCTCTACCTGTGCCGGGGAAAAGGCGATGCCTTCGCAGAAGGCGTCCACGGCGTCGATCAGGCCCGCGGCATGGGCCTGATGCAGCGAGGGAATTGCAACCTCGTCGATGTAAGCATCTGCCCGGTCTGCATATTCCGGGGGAATGGCATGGGCGGCAAGATGGGTGGTGACCACCCGCAGGGGTCGGTGCGCGGCGATCTGCCGGGCCACGCGCAGCATTTTCAGCTCATCCGCGACGGTCAGGCCATAGCCGGATTTCACCTCGATTGTGGTGGCGCCTCCGGCGATCATCAGGTCGGCCCGGGCCAGTGCGGAAGCCAGAAGATCGGCCTCACTGGCCGCACGGGTGGCGCGGACGGTCGAGAGGATGCCACCCCCCGCACGGGCGACCTCTTCGTAAGAGGCGCCGTTCAGCCGCATTTCGAATTCCACCGCGCGGTCGCCACCGAAGACGATGTGGCTGTGGCAGTCGATCAGGCCGGGGGTGAGCAAGCGCCCGCCGCAGTCATGGCGGGGCAGGCTGACAAGGGTTTCGGGCAGATTGCACATCCGTCCAACCCAGGCAATCCGCCCATCCAAGATGGCAACCGCGCCGTCTTCGGTCAGCCCATAGCCATTCACCATGGGGGCCAGCGTCGCGTTATGCAGGAGAATCGCCATGGGGCTTGCCTTATGTCTGCGTCTTAGGCTATTATGTCTGCACATATTAGCCGCTGTCAAGATGAGGCCACCATGACCGTGATCCATGCCAAGACCGCCCTTCTGCCGGAAGGCTGGGCGCAAGATGTGACGGTACGGCTTGAGGCGGGGCGGATCACCTCGGTTCAGCCGGGGGCCGCGGCGGAAGGGCAGCGGGTGGATTGCCTGCTTCCGGCGATGGTCAACCTGCACAGCCACGCCTTTCAGCGCGCCATGGCTGGGCTGACCGAATACCGCAGTGCCGGGCAGGACAGTTTCTGGACATGGCGGACGCTGATGTATCGCTTCCTTGACCGGCTGACGCCGGAGGATGTGCAGGCGATTGCGGCGATGGTCATGCTGGAGATGGCCGAGGCGGGCTATGCGGCGGTGGCCGAGTTCCACTATCTGCACCACGCGCCCGGGGGGCAGACCTATGATGACCTTGCCGAGATGTCGGGGCGGATCGCGGCGGCGGCGGCGGAAACCGGGCTGGGGCTGACGCATCTGCCGGTGCTGTATGAGCGGGGCGGCTGCGACGGGCGCGCGCTGACCGCGGGGCAGTTGCGGTTTGGCAATGACCCCGACCGTTTTGCGCGGCTCTGGCAGGGCGCGGCGGCGGCGCTGCGCGGTTTGCCCGAGGATACCGTTCTGGGCGTGGCGCCGCATTCGCTGCGGGCGGCCTCGCCCCTTGGGCTGCGGCTGGCTTCGGGGCTGTGCCCGAGGACGCCGGTGCATATCCATGTGGCCGAACAGGTGGCCGAGGTGGCCGAGGTGCAGGCGGCCACGGGGCTGCGCCCGGTGGAATGGCTGCTGAAGAATGTCGAGCTGGGGCCGCGCTGGTGCCTGATCCATGCGACGCAGATGGAGCCGTTCGAGACCGAGGGGATGGCACGCGCCGGGGCGGTGGCGGGGCTGTGCCCGATCACCGAAAGCAATCTGGGCGACGGTATCTTTGACAGTATGCGGTTCCGCGCGGCGGGGGGCGTGTTCGGTGTGGGGTCCGACAGCAATGTGCGGATTTCGCTGAGTGAAGAGTTGCGCACGCTGGAATATTCGCAGCGGCTTGCGGGCAAGGGGCGGGCGATGCTGGCCGATGCCGGGCGCTCGACGGGCCGGGTGCTGTATGAAGAGGCGGCCAAGGGTGGCGCCGTGGCCGGGGGCCGCGCCAGCGGGGCGATTGCGCCGGGGCTTTGGGCCGATCTGCTGGCGCTGGATTGCTCCGGGCCGGATATGGCCTTTGCGGCGGGGGATACGCTGCTCGACACGTTCCTGTTCGCCGGGGATGACCGGATGGTGGCCGAGGTCTGGTCGGCAGGGCGGCATATCGTGACGGGCGGGCGCCATGCCGGGCGCGAAGCCATCCGGGCGCGCTACCGCGGGGCAATGGCGCGGCTGCGGGGGGCGTTGTGATCAGCGGCTGGGAGGATATCAGGGCCGAGGTGCTGCGCCGCATCCGGGTGCGCGATTGGCCGCCGGGGGCGCTGATCCCGACGGAAGAGGATCTTGCGGCGGAATTCGGCGTGGCCCGGGCCACCGTCAACCGCGCGCTGCGCGAATTGGCGGGGGCGGGCGTGCTGGAACGGCGGCGCAAGGCCGGAACCCGCGTGGCGGCCCTGCCGGTGCGCAAGGCCACGCTGGACATTCCGGTGATCCGGCAAGAGGTGGAGGCACGGGGGCAGGTCCATGGCTTCCGCCTGCTGGAACGGGTGGAGGGGGTGCCGCCGGTGCCCGTCACCTCGCGCATGGGGCTGGCGCCGGGCACGCGCATCCTCTGGCTGGAGACGCTGCATCTGGCCGACGGGCGGCCCTTCGTGCATGAGGGGCGTTGGCTGAACCCTGCGGTTCTGCCGGTGCCCCTGCCGGATTTCGCGGCGGTCAGTGCCAATGAATGGCTGGTGGCACATGTCGCTTATGCGACGGGCGACATCGCCTTTGCCGCCGAAGGCGCCGGTCCGCGTGAGGCGGCCGTGCTGGGCGTGGCCGAAGGAACCGCGCTCTTCATCACCGAGCGGATGACATGGACGGCAGAGGCGCCGATCACCTATGTCCGGCTGGCCCATGCCCCGGGCTACCGGCTGCAGACCATGGTCTGATCAGCGCGCCGGGAAGTGCTTTTGCACGCCCTTGACCAGCCGCCGATAAGACCGTTGCGGGCGGTGGCGCTGATGCATCGCGGCATAGACGGGTTGGGTGATCGGCTCGACATCGGTGACGATCTGGAACCCGCCCGTGGCGACCATCGCCTCGGCCGTGGTTTCAAGCACGAAACCCGCACCGCCGAAGGTCGAGAGCAGCCCCGCCACCGCCGCGTTCTGTCCGGTGGCAACGGGGGTTGCCGTCATCTCGGGCAGGGCCTGTGCATGGGCGGCATCGAAGGCGGGCGAGAAACTGGCCCGGATGTAATCCGCCGGGTTCAGCGCCGCCCGCGCCGCGCCCGCCGACGAGACCAGCCGATAGCTCACCTCGCCCAGCGAGACGAAATGCAGGTCGGGCAGCGGTTGCGGCGAATAAAGGATGGCGAAATCAAGCGCCCCTTTCACCACGTCCTGACACATCTGGATCGAGTAATCCGGCTCGATGTAAAAGGCGCAATCGGGCACCGCCCTGCGGAAACTACCAAGCCATTGGCCGAATTGCCCCATCGCCAGATCGTGCTGGATGCCGATGCGCAGGGTCATGGCGGCACTTCCGGCAGGCGCGACCGAGCGTTGCGCCTCGGTCCAGGCGTGGCGCAGCCCGCGGGCATGGGCCTGAAACTTCAGCCCTTCGGTGGTCAGTTGCGTGCCCGCACGCGAGCGGGAGAAAAGCCGCCCGCCCACCGCCTGTTCCAGCGCCAGAACCCGGGCCGACACGGTGGATTGCGTGATCTGCATCCGGTCGGCGGTGCGGTGAAAGCTGCGCGTCTCGACCAGATCGAGGAAGGTGTCGAGAAGTTCGATCTGCATGTGCCTGCCTGCCCCTGATCGTTTTTTCCGATCATTAGGCAAGAGGCGCTGCGATTGAAAGCCCCTTTGTGCTGGCCGATACTGCCGCCAAACAAGGGAGCAGACCATGAGTGATTTTCCGGCAACTGCCCGCGTCGTGATCATCGGCGGCGGGGCGGTCGGCGCGTCGAGCCTTTATCATCTGTGCAAGGCCGGCTGGACCGATTGCGTGTTGCTGGAAAAGAACGAACTCACGGCAGGCTCCACCTGGCACGCGGCGGGCAATGTGCCGACCTTCTCGTCAAGCTGGTCGATCATGAACATGCAGCGTTATTCGGCCGAGCTTTATCGCCGTCTGGGCGATGAAGTCGATTATCCGATGAATTACAACGTCACCGGCTCGGTCCGGCTGGGCCACAGCAAGGAACGGCTGCGCGAGTTCCAGAAGGTTGTCGGCATGGGGCGCTATCAGGGGATGGACCTGAACATCCTTGGCCCGGACGAATTGCGGCGGCTTTATCCTTTCGTGGAAACCCATGACCTGAGCGGCGCCCTGCATGACCCCTATGACGGCGATATCGACCCGGCGCAACTGACGCAGGCGCTGGCCAAGGGGGCGCGGCAGATGGGCGCGCGGATCGAACGCTTCTGCCCGGCAACCGGCGTGCGGCGTGAGGGGGACGAATGGGTGGTCTCCACCCCCAAGGGCGACATCCGCTGCGAGATCGTGGTGAATGCGGCGGGCTATTATGCCCGTGAGGTCGGCAAGTGGTTTGGCCGCGATCTGCCGATGATGGTGATGAGCCATCAGTATATGCTGTTCGATACCATCCCCGAGCTGGAAAACTGGACGGCAGAGGTCGGCCACAAGCTGCCGCTTCTGCGCGATGTGGATTCCAGCTACTACCTGCGGCAAGAGAAGAATGGCTTCAACCTTGGCCCCTATGAGGGCAACTGCAAGGCGCATTGGGTCACCAAGGACGATCCTTTCCCCGAGGATTTCAGCTTTCAGCTTTTCCCCGACGATCTGGAGCGGCTGGAATGGCATATCAACGATGCCATGGCGCGGGTGCCCTTGCTGGCGCAGGCCGGGCTGTCGAAGGTGATCAACGGGCCGATCCCCTATACGCCCGACGGCAATCCGCTGATCGGGCCGATGCCGGGGGTGCCGAATGCGTTTGAGGCTTGTGTCTTTACCTTCGGCATCTGTCAGGCGGGCGGCGCGGGCAAGGTGCTGGCCGAATGGGTGACCGAGGGGGCCACGGAATGGGACATGTGGTCCTGCGACCCGCGCCGCTTCACCGGCTTTGAAGACCCCGATTACTGCGTGAAAAAGGGGATGGAGGTTTATGGCCACGAATACGCTATCCACTTCCCGCACCATTCCTGGCCCGAGGGGCGCGACAAGAAGCTGTCAGCGGTGCATGACCGGACCAAGGCCCTGGGCGCCGTCTATGCGCCCTATAACGGCTGGGAGCGGGCGGCATGGTATGCGCGGCCCGGCGATGACACTTCGGAAGAGGCGCAGCGCACATGGGACCGCGAGGGGCCATGGTTCGGCGCGGTGAAGGCGGAATGCGAAGCAGTGCGCGATGCGGCAGGTATTTTGGACCTGCCGGGCTTCAGCCGCTTCCTGGTCACCGGCGCGGGCACGGCGGAATGGCTGTCGCGCCAGATCACCGGCAAGCTGCCGCCGGTCGGGCGGCTGGGGCTGGCCTATTTCGCCGATGACAAGGGCCGGATCGTGACCGAAATGTCGGTGGCGCGGCTGGGCGAGGATCAGGTTCTGCTGATCACCGCCGCCACGGCGCAGGGGCATGACAAGGAATGGCTTCTGAAGCACCTTGATCCCGGTCTGTCCCTTACCGATGCGACCGAGCTTTGGTCCTGTCAGATCCTGACCGGGCCGAAGAGCCGGGAGATCCTCGCGGCGGTGTCGGATGCCGACCTGTCCAAAGGCTGGCTGACCTTCCAGAAGGCGAAAATCGCCGGGGCAGAGGTTTATCTGTTCCGCGTCTCTTTCGCGGGTGAACTGGGCTGGGAAATCCACACGCCGGTGGCCGATACCGCGAAGGTGTGGGATGCCGTGCTGGCCGCCGGGGCGCCTTTGGGGCTGAAACCCTTTGGCATGTTCGCGCTGAATTCCTTGCGGGTGGAGAAAGGCTATCGCGCCTGGAAGGGCGATCTGTCCACCGATTACACCGTGTTGCAGGGCGGGCTGGAGCGGTTCGTCGATTGGACCAAGCCCACCTTCCGCGGCAAGGCGGCGCTGGCGGCCGAAAAGCAGGCGGGGGTGACCAAACGCTTCTGCACGCTGGTCATTCAGGCGGGCGAGATGGACCCGCCCTATATGGCGACGATCTGGCACGAGGGCCGCGTCGTGGGTGAGGTCACCTCGGGCTATTACGGGCATCGCGTTGGCGCCTGCATCGGGCTGGGGATGCTGCAATCGGGGCTGAATGTGCCCGGGCAGGCGGTGGAGGTGGAAATCTTCGGCACCCGCTATCCGGCGGTGGTGCAGGCGGATGCGCCGCTCTGGGATGCGAAGAACGAGCGGCTGCGCGCGTGACGGGTGGCGGACCCCGGGGGCTTCGCGCCCCCGGACCCCCGCGGGATATTTAGAGACAGATGAAAGGCAAAGGCGTGACGGTTCGGGCGGGATCAGTAGACCGGGGGGGCGATGACCCAGATCACCTCGCAGGGGGTCGGGCCGTCGTTGCGCCAGCTATAGGGGCGGGCGGCGAAGTGAAAGCTGTCGCCGGGGTGCAGCGTGGTCGTCAGCCCGTCGATGGTCAGCGTCAATTGCCCCGCGATCACCGTGCCGCCATCCTCGCGCGGGGGCTGGGGTGTTTGCGGGCCGCCATGGGCGCCGGGGGCGAAGGTGGATTTGATCATCTCGAAGGCGCCGCCAAGGCTGGGGGAAAGCAGTTCCTCGGTCAGGCCGGAGGCGGTGCTGCCCAGCGCCACGCGGTCTGCGGCACGCTGGATCAACCCGCGCTCTTCGGGGCGGCGGGCGGCAGAGCGGAAGAAGAAGCTGATGGTGACGCCGAACACTTCGGCGATGCGGGCAAGGTCGGGGATGGCGGGCACGGTCTGACCCCGCTCCACCTGACTGAGCCAGCCGGTGGAACGGTCGAGCCGCGCCGCAAGCTCTTGCAGCGTCAGGCTGCGCGCCTTGCGCAGGGCGCGGATGTCGGGGCCGAGGGGATTGGTCATGGCACGCTCCTATCCGGGCAGGGTGGCGTGAAACCGGGCCGGCTGGCAAGGGGTTCGGTGAAGAATTTCACCCATGAGCATTCAGAAATGAAAAAGAACATTGAAATTTCATTTTGGCGGGCGCAAAAGCTGGCTGTCCCCAAGCTGAAAGGTCTTTGACATGTGCGCTGCCCCGATTCCGTCCCATGCCCGTGCCGTCATTATCGGCGGCGGCATCTCTGGCGCCTCGGTCGCCTATCACCTCGCCAAGGCGGGCTGGAGCGACATCGTTCTCTTGGAGCGCAAGCAACTGACCTCGGGCACCACGTGGCACGCGGCGGGGCTGATCGGGCAGTTGCGCGGCTCGGCGAATATGACGCGGCTGGCGAAATATTCGGCGGATTTGTATGTGAAGCTGGCGGCCGAAACCGGGGTGGAAACCGGAATGCGGCAGGTCGGCAGCATCTCGGTCGCGCTGACGGAACACCGGCGCGAAGAGTTGCTGCGGCAGGCGACGGTGGCGCGGATCTTTGATGTCGATGTGCAGGAGATCAGCCCTTCGGACGTAAAGCGGATGTATCCGCATCTGAACACCGAAGGCGTGGTCGGGGCAGTGCATCTGCCCTTGGACGGGCAATGCGACCCGGCCAATATCGCCATGGCGCTGGCCAAGGGCGCCCGGATGCGCGGGGCGCAGATTTTCGAGCATACCAAGGTGACGGGCGTGACCCGGGCCGAGGGCCGGGTGACCGGGGTGGATTATATCAGCGCCGATGGCGAGCCGGGGCATATCGCCGCCGATGTGGTGGTGAATTGCGGCGGCATGTGGGGGCGCGATCTGGCCGCCGCCGCCGGGGTGACGGTGCCGCTGCACGCCTGCGAGCATTTCTATCTGATCACCGAGCCGGTGGCGGACCTTGGCCATATGCCGGTGCTGCGGGTGCCCGACGAATGCGCCTATTACAAGACCGATGCCGGCAAGATGATGGTCGGCGCCTTTGAACCGAAGGCCAAACCCTGGGGCATGGCCGGTATCCGCGAGGATTTCGAGTTCGACACGCTGCCCGAGGATTGGGATCATTTCCAGCCGATCCTTGAGGACGCGATGAACCGGATGCCGCTGTTCCAGACCTCTGGCATCCACACCTTCTTCAACGGGCCGGAAAGCTTTACCCCGGATGACCGCTATTATCTGGGCGAGGCGCCGGAACTGGGTGGGTTCTGGGTGGCGGCGGGGTATAACTCGGTGGGCATCGCTTCGTCTGGCGGGGCGGGGATGGCGCTGGCGCATTGGATCACCGAAGGTGAGGCGCCGTTTGATCTCTGGGAAGTGGATATCCGCCGCGCCCAGCCGTTCCAGAAGAACCGCCGTTACCTGAAAGAGCGGGTGACCGAAACGCTGGGCCTGCTTTATGCCGACCATTTCCCCTATCGGCAGGTGGAAACCGCGCGGGGCGTGCGGCGCACGCCGCTGCATGACCATCTGAAGGCGCGGGGTGCGGTCTTTGGCGAGGTGGCGGGCTGGGAGCGGGCGAACTGGTTCGCAGGCCCGGGGCAGGAGCGGGAATACCGCTATAGCTGGAAGCGGCAGAACTGGTTCGAGAACCAGAAGGCCGAGCATCTGGCGGTGCGCAACGGCGTTGGTCTGTTCGACATGACCAGTTTCGGCAAGATCCGGGTCGAGGGGCCGGGGGCCTGCGCCTTCCTCAACCGCGTCTGTTCGGCGGAAATGGACGTGGCGGCGGGACGGATCGTCTATACGATGATGCTGAACGACAAGGGCGGCATCGAGGCTGACCTGACGGTGACGCGGCTGTCGGAAACCGCTTATCTTCTGGTGGTGCCGGGGGCGACGCTGCAGCGCAATCTGGCATGGCTGCGGGCGCATCTGGGCGATGATTTTGCGGTGATCACCGATATGACGGCGGCGGAATCGGTGCTGTGCGTGATGGGGCCGAAGGCGCGCGATCTGATGCAGGCGGTGTCGCCCGATGATTTCTCGAACACGGGCCACCCCTTCGGCACGGCGCGCGAGGTTGAGGTGGGCATGGGTCTGGCCCGGGCGCATCGGGTGACCTATGTGGGCGAGCTGGGGTGGGAGCTGTATGTCAGCGCCGACCAGACGGCGCATGTGTTTGAGGCGCTGGAAGAAGCGGGCGCGGGGCTGGGGCTGAAGCTGTGTGGGCTGCACGCGCTGGATAGCTGTCGGATCGAGAAAGCCTATCGCCACTGGGGCCATGACATCACCGACGAGGATCATGTGCTGGAGGCGGGGCTTGGCTTTGCTGCCAGCCGCAAGAAAGCCGCCTACATCGGGCGCGAGGCGGTGCTGCGCAAGGCTGAAGCCGGGCTTGACCGCCGGATGGTGCAGTTCCGTCTGACCGACCCCGAGCCTTTGTTGTTCCACAACGAGGCGCTGGTGCGCGATGGCAAGATCATCGGGCCGGTCACCTCGGGCAATTACGGGCATCATCTGGGGGGTGCCATCGGCATGGGCTATGTGCCCTGCCGGGGAGAGAGCGAGGCCGAGGTTCTGGCCTCGCGCTATGAAATCGAAGTGGCGGGGGTGCGGCATGAGGCCGTGGCCGCGCTGGCACCGATGTATGATCCGAAATCGGAGCGGGTGCGCGGCTGAGGCGGCGGACCGGGGGCCAGCCCCCGGACCCCCGGGATATTTTTGCCAAGATGAAGGGGCAAGGGATGAGCGATATCGGCGAAGTTTGCGAACCGGCGCGGGCGCGGGCGGGACGGTCGGGTGGGCGCTCGGCCCGGGTGGCGATGCGTGCGGCGCCCTTGGCCGATGACGTGCGCCCGGTGCGGGCGGGGATGCCCGGCGGGCAATACAAGCCCCTGACCGAGGCCGGAATTGCGCAGATCCACGAATCTGCCTTGCAGGCGCTGGAAGAGATCGGGCTGTCGCAGGCCCCGCCTTCGGGGGTGGAGATTCTGACCGGGGCGGGGGCGGTGCTGGGCGATGACGGGCGCATCCGTTTCCCGCGGGCGCTGGTCGAGGATATGCTGGCGGTGGCGGCGCGGGGCATCACCCTGCACGCCCGCGACCCGAAACATGACCTGCATCTGAGCGGCTCGAATGTGCATTTCGGCACAGCGGGGGCGGCGGTGCATATCGTGGACCCGATCACGCTGGACTATCGCGAGTCCACGGCGCAAGACCTGTATGACGCGGCGCGGCTGGTGGACAATCTGGACAACATCCACTTCTACCAGCGCACCATGGTCTGCCGTGATGTGGTGGACAACAAGGAGATGGACCTCAACACGCTGTATGGCTGCCTTGCGGGCACCCGGAAACATGTCGGAACCAGTTTCAGCGACCCGGCCCATGTCGCCGATTGTTTCGAGATGCTTTATACCGTGGCGGGGGGCGAGGACAAATGGCGTGAGCGGCCTTTTGTAAGCAATTCCAATTGCTTCGTTGTGCCACCGATGAAGTTCGCCGAGGAATCCTGCATCACGATGGAGGATTGCATCCGCCGTGGGATGCCGATGCTCTTGCTGTCGGCGGGGCAGGCGGGGGCGACGGCTCCGGCACCCATCGCGCTGACCATCGTGCAGGCCATGGCGGAATGTCTGGCGGGGGTCGTCTATGTCAATGCCATCAAGAGGGGCGCCCCGGCGATCTTTGGCACCTGGCCTTTCGTTAGCGATCTGCGGACGGGGGCAATGTCGGGCGGTTCGGCGGAACAGGCGCTGCTGACGGCCGGTTGTGCGCAGATGCACCGTTTCTATGACCTTCCCGGCGGGGCGGCCAGCGGCATTTCCGACAGCAAGCTGCCCGACATGCAGGCGGGCTGGGAGCAGGGCATCACCAATGCGCTGGCGGGCCTGTCGGGCCTGAACATGTGCTATGAGGCGGTGGGGATGCACGCCAGCCTGCTGGGCTTCTGTCTGGAAAGCCTTGTCTTGGGCGATGACCTGCTGGGGCAGGCGATGCGGCTGGTCCGCGGCATCGACGTGACGCCGGACAGCACCTCGATCGAGGCGATGAAAGAGGTCTGTCTGGGCGGGCCGGGGCATTATCTGGGCAGCGACCAGACGCTGAAGCTGATGCAGACCGAATATATCTATCCCAAGGTCGGCAACCGGATGAGCCCCAAGGAATGGAACGAGGCGGGCAAGCCGCTGTTGCTTGATCGCGCGATTGCGCGGAAGAATGAGATTCTCGCCAAGGCGGGCAATGTGATTGATCCCGAGATCGACCGCGCCATCCGCCAGCGCTTCAACATCTACTTCAAGTGAGGTCGCCATGATCCCGGCACATCTGGACAAGTTCTATATCAACGGAGCCTGGGTGGCGCCGCATTCGACCAACCGCATGGGAGTGGAAAACCCCGCGACCGAGGAAATCGTGGCCGAGGTCGCCCTGGGTGATCAGGCCGATATCGACGCGGCCATTGCAGCGGCGCGGGCGGCGTTCGATGGCTGGACCGTTACCCCGGTGGCCGAGCGGATTGCCTTCGTGAAGCGTATTCTTGAGGTCTACAATTCGAAATACGAAGAGTTCGCACAGGTGATGTCCACCGAGATGGGCGCCCCCATTGAATGGGCGCGCGGCGCACAGGCATGGGCGGGGCAGGTGCATATCGAAAGCACCATCAAGGCCGCCGAGGAGATGGCCTGGGAATACATGCGCGGCGACACGCGGATTGTGCTGGAGGGGATCGGGGTTTGCGCGCTGATCACGCCGTGGAACTGGCCGATGAACCAGATCGCCTGCAAGGTGGCGCCGGCGCTGATTGCCGGTTGCACCATGGTTCTGAAACCCTCGGAAATCGCGCCGATGTCGGGCACGCTGTTTGCGCAGGTCTGCCATGAGGCGGGGGTGCCGGCGGGCGTCTTCAACATGGTGAACGGCACCGGGTTGGAGGTGGGCGCGCGGATGTCGTCGCATCCCGAGGTGGACATGGTCAGCTTTACCGGCTCGACCCGTGCGGGCACCGCGGTTGCGGCGGCGGCGGCGCCGACGGTCAAGCGGGTGGCGCAGGAGCTGGGCGGCAAATCGCCCAACATCATCCTGCCGAGCGCCGATCTTGAGGCGGCGGTTAAGGGCGGGGTCGAGGGTTGTTTCGGCAACACCGGCCAAAGCTGCGACGCGCCGACGCGGATGTTCGTCCACCGCAGCCAGCACGATCAGGCGCTGGTCTATGCGGCCGAGGCGGCGGCGGCCGTGGTGGTGGGCGATCCGACCGATACGGCGACCACGATGGGGCCGCTGGTGTCAAAGCTGCAATTCGACAAGGTGCAGCGGCTGATTCAGGCCGGGATTGACGAAGGCGCCACGCTGGTCTGTGGCGGTGTCGGCCGCCCGGTGGGCGTCAACCGCGGTTGGTTCGTGCGCCCGACGATTTTCGGCAACGTCACCAATGAGATGACCATTTCGAAGGAAGAGATCTTTGGCCCGGTGCTGTCGATCCTGCCCTATGACGATCTGGACCATGCGGTGGTGATGGCCAATGACACGCCTTACGGGCTGGCGGCCTATATCGCCGGGCCGGTGGAAGAGGGCAAGGTTCTGGCGCGGCGCCTGCGGGCGGGCACGGTGAATCTGAACTATCCGGCATGGGATACCTTTGCGCCCTTCGGCGGCTACAAACAATCGGGCAACGGGCGTGAATATGCCGATTGGGGCATCCATGACTTCTGTGAGGTCAAGGGCATCGTCGGCTGGGGCGCCTGAGGGCAACCGGGGCGGCCATGGTGCCGCCCCAAAATCACAGGAACATCATGCGTTACGGATATATCGGCCTGGGCAACCTCGGGGCCAATTGTGCGGCTTGTCTGGTGAAGGCCGGCTTCGGGGTGGTGGTCTATGACCTGAACCCCGCTCTGGCCTCGCCGCTGGTGGCCGAGGGGGCGACCCTTGCCGCCAGCGCCGAAGAGCTTGCGGCGCAGGTGGATCATGTGATCACCTGCCTGCCGTCGCCGGCGGTTTCCGAACGGGTGTTGCGGAATATCCTGCCGCATATGAACAAGGGTTCATCTTGGCTGGAAATGTCCACCCTTGGCCGGGATGAGGTGCTGAAACTGGCCGCAGTCGCGGCGGTGGCCGGGGTGCGGATGTTGGAACTGCCGGTCACCGGCGGGGTGCATCTGGCGGCGCAGGGCAAGATCACCATGCTGCCCGGCGGCGATGCCGATCTGGTCGAATTGCACCGCCCGGCAATGCAGGCGATGGGCGACCGCATCTTTCACATGGGGCCTTTGGGTGCGTCGAGCATCATCAAAGTCATCACCAACATGCTGGCCTTCATCCATCTGAAAGCCTGCGGCGAGGCGCTGATGCTGGCCAAGCGCGGCGGGCTGGACCTTGGTCAGGCGTGGCACGCCATTGCGGCAAGTTCCGGCAATTCCTTTGTGCATGAAACCGAAGGGGCGCTGATCCTGAACGGGTCTTACGACATCGCCTTTTCCATCGACCTTGCGCTGAAAGACCTTGGTTTCGCGCTGGAATTCGGGCGCGAATTCGGCGTGCCGCTGGACCTCGCCAGTGCCACCAACCAGACCTATGTGGCGGCCAAGGCGGCCTATGGCGGGGCGGCGCAATCGCCGATGATCGCCAAGCTGCTGGAAGACCTGCTCGGCACCGATCTGCGCGCGCCCGGCTTTCCGGCGCGGCTGGAATAGGCTAACGGATCGTCGGCACCGTCTCGGGCACCTGATTTTCCACCCGGTGACAGTTGACCACCGAAACCCAATCGGTGCCGTCGTGCCCCTCAAGCGACAGGATCAGCGCCGATGGCAGCAGGGCCTCGGCCTCGACAATCTCACGCTCTTCGTCGGTGGTGCAGTTTTGCAGCGCCGCCTTGCGGCCCGGCGTCATGCCCACCGGCGCATCCATGGTGATCGTATAACGCACCCGGATGCCGTTCTGCACCAGTTCCTTGAGGAACCCCTCCACCTCGCGCGCCATGCGGGTATTGGCATCGGCAGAGAACGGCACCACGTTGCGCGGATCGGCGCCGCTGCCGTTGACCTGATGGTTCAAGAGATGGGCCAGCACATAATGGGTCTTCTTGCCCAGGGCGCCGGTATGCATGTTCTCATGGCAGCGCTTCTTGAGGACGCCCCAGAGCGGTGCCAGCCGCTCGATCTCGCTTTGATCGGGTTGTGAGCCAAAGGCGCTTGCCCCGTAAAGCTTGGGGTCGGGCAGATAAGTCAGGGCGCCCGGCGTGGACAGCGCTGTCCCCATGCCATGGCTGGGCGAGGCGGCACCCAGCGTCACATGCGACTGATCGACCAGCCCATTGGCCTGCGCCACATTGCGCAGCCGCTGCACCAGACCCTGCACCCGGGTATCGCCCTTACGGTTGTAGGTGTCGAAATTCGACATCAGCGCGCTGTGCGCCGCGCCAACAAAGGCAGAACCCTCATCCAGACTGGCCGAGAAATCGGTTCCGTTCACGATGATGCGGCCCCAGTGGTCACTATAGTCCAGCCCCATCATCAGGGCATTCGCCTCGGCCGTTGTGCCGGGAAGATTGGTCTCCATCGCTGTGATCAGCTCCCGCCAGAGCGCAAGATCGCCTTCGGACTTCAGGGGGAAGGCGCCTTTGCGCAAATAGCGCTTGAGGGCATCGGAAAGCGGCATGGCAGGTCTCCCGGGCAAGGAATGAAGGAAAAGGCAACCGAAACAGCAGAGGTATCGGAAGGGACAGCAATGCGGAAATTCCCTGCATGATTGTGGCGCGACGGGCCGCCGATCAAGCGATTTCACAGCCCCGTGGCCGCGCCGCCCGCGGGATCGGGCGATGTCAGCCCTTGACCTTCCCCGTCCCGCGGCCCTTATTCGCAGCATCGGTTTTGCCGCGAACAGGAGATCCCCATGGCTTTCACCCTTCCCGATCTGCCCTATGCCCATGATGCGCTGGCATCCCTTGGCATGTCGAAAGAGACGCTGGAATACCACCACGACCTGCACCACAAAGCCTATGTCGATAACGGCAACAAGCTGATTGCCGGGACCGAATGGGACGGCAAGTCGCTGGAAGATATCGTCAAGGGCACCTATGCCGCAGGCAGCGTGGCCCAGAACGGCATCTTCAACAACGCCTCGCAGCACTGGAACCACAACCTCTTCTGGGAGGTGATGGGCCCGGGCGAAGACAAGAAGATCCCCGGCGCGCTGGAAAAGGCGCTGGTCGAGGCTTTCGGTTCGGTTGCCAAGTTCAAGGAAGATTTCGCCGCCGCCGGTGCCGGTCAGTTCGGTTCGGGCTGGGCCTGGCTGGTCAAGGACGCGTCGGGCGCGCTGAAGATCACCAAGACCGAAAATGGCGTGAACCCCTTGTGCTTTGGCCAGACCGCGCTTCTGGGCTGCGATGTGTGGGAGCATTCCTATTACATCGACTTCCGCAACAAGCGCCCGGCCTACCTGACCAACTTCCTTGACAAGCTGGTCAACTGGGAAGCGGTCGCGGCCAAGCTGTAATCGGCGGCAAGGCAGGATTTCGGCCCGCCCGGACGCAATCCGGGCGGGCCTTTTCAATGGGATAGAGAATGACCGCCGCGCGTTCCGGTGTCTGGATGGTTTTGGCCGCCTGCGTCGTCTGGGGCGTGGCGCCGATGTATTACCGCTATCTCGGCCGCATTCCCGCGCCCGAGATGATGGCGCATCGCACCATCTGGTCGCTGGTGTTCTTCGGCGCCATGCTGGCGATGCAGGGGCGGTTGGCAGCACTTCTGGGCCTGTGGCGCAACCCCGAGTTTGGCCGGATCGCGGCGGCTTCGGCGCTGATCAGTTTCAACTGGTTCGTCTTCATCTGGGCAGTGCAGCGCGGCCATGCGGTTGAGGCGGGGCTGGCCTATTACATCTTTCCGCTGATGGCTGTTTTGCTGGGCGTGGCAACGCTGGGCGAACGGTTGACGCGGTTGCAGGGGCTGGCGGTGGCGCTGGCCACGCTGGCGGTGGGCCTGCTGACCTGGGGGCTGGGGGTTGCGCCCTGGCTGGCGCTGGCATTGGCAGCCAGTTTCGCCGCCTACAGCCGGATCAAGCGCGGGCTGAAGACGGCTGCGGCGGTGACCGTAACGGCGGAAGTGGCGCTGATCGCGCCCTTTGCCCTTGGCTGGCTGATCTGGCTGGAGGTGACGGGGCAGGGCGCCTTTGGCCATGACGCCGGGGCAAGCCTGCTTTTGCCCGTCGCCGGGCTGATCACCGCCGGGCCGCTGATCCTGTTTTCATGGGGGGCGCAGCGGGTGCGGCTTTCGACGCTGGGGCTGGTGCAATATCTGAACCCCACATTGCAGATCGGCTGCGCCACGCTGATCATGGGTGATGCCTTTACCCGCTGGCACGGGGCCGCGCTGGTCTTGGTCTGGGCGGGGCTGGTCCTCTATTCCGCCGAAAGCTGGCGGCAGGAGCGGGGCTAAGGTCAGCCACACAACAGGTGGCGGGTCTTTCGCCGGAGCGATGATTGATCCAGAGTGTCCCGTATGATTTGGGGGGACCGTCGGTGGATTTTATTCGTGGGCATATCGAGCCGCACGCTCCTTTGATGGACATACCGCCGGGCGATCATCTTCTTCTGAAGATTATGAGTCTCGATAACTTCGAAAGATCGTTGCAGGACGGCTATCTCCACTTCAACCGGGTCGACTGCTATGACGTTGACCCGCACGACGGAGAGATCGCCCCGGAGGACCGCAAGCTGGCCAAACAGGTGGCGTTCGAGAAGGCCGCAAAACAGACACTGGCCGACTACTACGACCAATGCCGGTCTCGAAGCTAAGCTTGTTGCTTCACGATGGAGAACAGCCCCGAAATGTGGAGCGCCTACGGTGGTCCGGGCGGGCAGGACACCAAGGTCGGCATTGAGGTCCGCTTCAGCGTCCTCCGCCGCCTGGTGAATGAAGCGGTGCAGGCGATACTTGAGACTGAAACCGGCCCAACGCCGCATTGGCTTCAGCTTTTTTCGGTGAACTACGGTCGGGTTCAGCATGGCGACTGGAGGGATATGAAACTCGCCTCCGACATCTTTCCGAACCCGGTTGTTCCAGTCTTCTGGAAGGACGGGCAGCGGTATGGCTCGGAAAAGGAACTCAGGATCGCACTGTCGGCAATCGGCATTGGCCAGCCGCTCATGGGCGCTGCCCGGACCTTCGAGTTTCCGAAAGGTCTTTCCTATCCGTTCGATCTGCGGGCTGCCCTTATGGGTGGCAGCATGGCCCTGCGGCTGGATCAGCCGACAGCCCTCGATCGGCTGCGCAGGATTACCGAGAAAGCTGGCTTCTCCTTGGGGATGCGGCAGGACAGCGGGGCACAGGGCAAACCCTGAACGGTGCTACCCTCCTCCGTCACCCCAGCGCCCCGCGCAGCGCCGTCACCGCGGCGGGCACATCCGGCACCACCTGAAACAGGGTCAGCATCGAGGGGTCGGCAAAGCCCTGATCGACGATATGGCGCAGCAGGGCCACCAGCGGCTGCCAGTAGCCTGCGACATCCAGCAGCAGGATCGGTTTGCGGTGCAGCCCGATCTGGGCCCAGGTCAGCACCTCGAAGAACTCGTCCAGGCTGCCCGCGCCGCCCGGCAGCACCGCCACAGCGTCCGAGTTCATGAACATCACCTTCTTGCGCTCGTGCATGTCCTCGGTGATCACGAATTGCGTCACGTCGCGCTTGCCGCGCTCGGCGCCCATCAGATGCGTCGGGATCACGCCCATCGCGGGTGCGCCTGCGGCCATGGCGGCGCGGGCCACTTCGCCCATCAGGCCGACATCGCCCGCGCCATAGACCAGACGCCAGCCCTCGGCGGCGATGGCGGCGCCAAAGGCGCGGGCCGCCTGCGCATGGGCCGGGTCGCGGCCCGGGCGCGCGCCGCAGAAGACACAGATCGAACGAAGGGTTGGCTGCATCGGGGGCCTCAATCGGAAATCTGTTGCTTTGCCGGGTGTATCGGGGTTCCTTGGCAAAGGAAAGCAGGGGCCGGAAACAGGCCCCGCCCAAGGGGATAGCGGGGGACGGAACGTCATGGCCTTGTCGTGGTCAAGCAAGCAGGCGCGCGTTGCCGGGGGGGCCGCGGCGGTGGTCGTGATCGGGGTGGCGGGGGTGCTGTTCCTGCGCCAGAGCGCACCGGAACCGGCCCCGCCCGCCGCCGTCGCAGCGGTGGAGCCGGCGGCGGAACCGGCGGCGGCGCCTGCCCCCGCCGCAGCGCCCGAACCGGCCACCCTGCCGCCCGAACCGCCGCGGTTTGAGCTGGTCCGGGTGGAAACCGATGGTTCGGCCACCGTGGCGGGCATGGCCGCGCCGGGGGTGCGGGTATCGGTGCGGCTGGACGGGGCCGAGGTCGCCGCGGTGCAGGCCGATGGCACGGGCCAGTTCGCGGCGCTGCTGACGCTGGCACCCTCGCCGGTGCCGCGGCTTTTGTCGCTGGCCATGGAATGGCAGGGCGGCGAGATTGCCGGGGCAGAAACGGTGGCGGTTGCCCCGGTGGCCGGTCCCGAAGCTGTTGCCGCCGTGGAAGCCCCCGCTGCGCCTGCGGCAGAACCTGCCGCTGCGCCGGAACCACCCGCCGCGCTTTTGGTGACGGAAGAGGGCGTCAAGGTGCTGCAACCCGGGGCTGAGGTTCCGGCAGAGCTGAAGGCCAATGTCAGCATCGACTCGGTGGCCTATACGCCCGAAGGTCTGGTGCAGGTCGGCGGGCGCGGGCAGGGCGCGGCCCTGGTGCGGCTTTATCTGGACGGGGCGCCGCTGGCCGAGGTGCCGGTTGGCGCCGATGGCCAATGGGGGCTGACCCTGCCCGATATGGCACCCGGCATCTATACCCTGCGGGCCGACCAACTGGATGCGGAGGGCAAGGTCACCTCGCGCTTTGAAACCCCGTTCAAGCGCGAAACACCCGAGGCGCTGGCAGCCGTGCTGACACCGCCCGCCGCGCCAGAGCCGCAGGCGGAACCGGCGCCCGAGCCCGAGCTGGAACCAGCGCCCATTCCGGCACCTGCCGCCGCGCCGGAAGCCGCCAGCCCGCAATCCACCGCCGCGCCGGAGGCGCAAGCCGCGCCTGTTCCGCAGCCCGCCCCGCAGCCGGAGGCGGTCGCCGCTGCGCCCGAAGCGCCGCCTGTGGCACCGGAACCCGCCGCCGTTGCCGAAGCCGCCGCGCCCGAGGCTCCGCCCGCGCCGCCGCCGCCCGTGACGGTCACGGTGCAGCCCGGCTTCACGCTCTGGGGTATTGCCGAGGAGAAATTCGGCGATGGCGTCCTTTATGTGCAGGTGTTCGAGGCGAACCGCGACAAGATCCGCGACCCGGACCTGATCTATCCCGGTCAGATCTTCACGATGCCGGGGGATTGATCGGCGACAGGGGCGTGATCGGCTGCCCCGGGCCTGCGGCTGTGACGGCAGCAGGCCAGAACTTCGGGATGGTCCATGCAGCAATCGTTCAGCAGAAAAGCGATCGTTTCGCCCATCCCTGCGGCATCCACCGAATAGAACACATTGCGCGCCACCTTGCGCGAGCGGATCAGCCCGGCCTGTTCCAGCGCTGCCAGATGGAACGACAGCCGCGACGCCGACAGGCCCAGCTCGCGCCCGATCTCGCCCGCCGTCCGCCCGTCCTCGCCCAGCGGCATCAACAGCCGCACAAGGTCGAGCCGGGCCGCATGGGCCAGCGCCGACAGGGCCCCGAGGGCTTTACTCCGCTCCATGGTTCAATTACTCATGAACAGTTGAACAATTCAGATGTAGCCGAAGCCCGCGCCCGGATCAACCGCGGGGCGTCACAGGACCGACGAAATGCGCCGAAACACCGCCAACAGCTCTGACCTGCCAGAAGAAACCGCCTCGGGCTGGCAAACCATCCGCCGGGTGCTGCCCTATCTCTGGCCCGAGGGGCAGAGCTGGGTCAAGCTGCGGGTGGTGGGCGCGCTTTTGCTGTTGCTCGCGGCCAAGGTGATTTCGGTCTATACGCCCTGGCTTTACAAGGCGGCGGTCGATGGGCTGGCGGCCGAGGGCGGCAATGATGCGGCCTACCTGATGGCGCTTGGCGCGTCGGGGCTGGTGGTGGCCTATGGTCTGGCACGCTTCGGCGCGGTGGCCTTTGGCGAATTGCGCGATGCGGTCTTTGTCAAGGTCGGCCAGCGGGCGCTGCGGCAACTGGCGCTGGAAACCTTTACCCATATCCACAAACTGTCGCTGCGCTATCACATCACCCGCAAGACCGGCGGTCTGAGCCGGATCATCGAGCGCGGGGTGAAGGGCGTCGATTTCCTGCTGCGCTTCATGCTGTTTTCCATCGGGCCGCTGATCCTGGAACTGACCATGGTTTCGGTGATCTTCGCGGTGGTTTTCGGCTGGGAATATATGGCCGTGGTGGTGGCGACGATTGCGATTTATGTCGCCTATACGTTCAAGGTGACGGAACTGCGGGTCCGCATCCGGCGCGAGATGAACGATCAGGACACCGATGCCAACCAGAAGGCCATCGACAGCCTGCTGAACTTTGAAACCGTCAAGTATTTCAATGCCGAAGCTTGGGAAGCCGCCCGTTATGACCGCGCCATGGCGCGTTATGAAAAGGCGGCGGTCAAGACCGGGCTGTCGCTGTCGCTGCTCAATGCCGGGCAAAGTTTTCTGATCACCACCGGCCTTGTGCTGGTGATGGTGATGGCGGCGCGCGGGGTGCAGGCGGGCACGCTGACGGTGGGCGATTTCGTGATGGTCAACGCCTATATGATCCAGATCACCATGCCCCTGAACTTCCTTGGCACGGTTTACCGCGAAATCCGGCAGGCGCTGGTCGATATGGGGCAGATGTTCGGCCTTCTGGGCCAGCCGGCCGAGGTGGTGGACGCGCCCGGGGCCAAACCGCTGGCGGTGCAGGGCGGCGAGTTGGTGTTCGACGATGTGAGCTTTGCCTATGACCCGGCCCGGCCGATCCTGAAAGGCATCAGCTTTCGCGTGGCGCCGGGGCAGAAATTCGCACTGGTCGGGGCTTCGGGTTCGGGGAAATCCACCATCGGGCGGCTGCTCTTCCGGTTCTATGACGTGACGGGCGGCGCGATCCGCATTGACGGGCAGGATATTCGCGGCGTGACGCAAACCTCGCTGCATGGCCAGATCGGCGTGGTGCCGCAGGACACCGTGCTGTTCAATGATACGGTCTATTACAACATCGCCTATGGCCGCCCCGATGCCGGGCGCGAAGAGGTCGAGGCGGCGGCGCGGGCGGCGAAGATCCATGACTTCATCACCTCGCTGCCCGAAGGCTATGAAACGACGGTGGGCGAGCGGGGGCTGAAACTCTCGGGCGGCGAAAAGCAGCGGGTGGGCATTGCGCGCACCCTCTTGAAGAACCCGCCGATCCTTGTGCTGGACGAGGCGACGAGCGCGCTGGACAGCCAGACCGAGCGCAGCATTCAGGAGAGCCTCGCGGAAATGGGGCAGGGTCGCAGCGTCATCACCATCGCGCACCGGCTTTCGACCATTGCCGACAGCGATTGCATTCTGGTGCTGGACGATGGCCGGGTGGTCGAGCGCGGCACGCATGAAGAATTGCTGGCGCTGGAAGGCCGCTATGCCGCACTTTGGGCGCGCCAGTCGGCCGAAGAGGAAGAGGCGGCCAAGGCGGCCTGACCAAAATGCAACGGGCCGCCGGAGTGAATCCTGCGGCCCGTTGCATGTCGGCGGTTTCAGATGCCGTCGCCGACGAAAGCCTTTTCGACCACGAATTCCTTCGGGTCGGAATTGGCGCCTTCGCGCAGGCCGAACCCCTCCAGAATGGCCTTCACGTCGATGTTGAAGGCAAGCGAGCCGCAGACCATGGCGCGATCCTCGGCAGGGTTCATCTGCGGCAGTCCCAGATCGGCAAACACCTTGCCGGACGACAGATTGTCGGTGACGCGGCCCTTGTGGTGGAATTCTTCGCGGGTGGTGGTGGGGTAATAACGCAGCTTGCCCGCCACCATCTCGCCGATCAGCGGATCATTCTCGAGGCTTTCCACCAGTTGGCGGCCATATTCCAGCTCGGCCACCTCGCGGCAGGTGTGCATCATGATGACCTGATCGTATTTCTCATAGGTCTCGGGGTCGCGCATCAGGCTGGCAAAGGGGGCAAGCCCGGTGCCGGTTGCCAGAAACCACACCCGCTTGCCCGGCAGAAGGGCGTCATGCACCAGCGTTCCCACCGGCTTCGGCCGCAGGATGATCTCATCCCCCGGCTGGATGTGTTGCAGTTTCGATGTGAGCGGGCCATCCGGCACCTTGATCGAATAGAATTCCAGCTCTTCGTCCCACGAGGGCGAGGCGATGGAATAGGCGCGCAAGAGCGGTTTGCCGTTGTCGCCCATCAGCCCGATCATCACGAATTCACCCGAGCGGAAGCGCAGCGACTGCGGCCGCGCCACCCGGAAGGAGAACAGCCGGTCGGTCCAGTGTTTCACCGATTGCACGATCTGGGCGTCGGGCAGATGCGGTTTGGCAGGCTTTGGGGATGCGTCTTGCATGGCCTTCGCTTCGGTCATTTCATTCGTCTTTCGAGATACGTTTATTCCGGGCGCGTGGAAAGCCCGTGTTCAGGCCCGAAGCCGCGACTGATAGTCATGGGCCTGCCAGTCGGCGCGGAAGATCCATTGTTCCTGCGGCTGGCGGGCGGCCAGATCATCGGGGATTTCCACCGTGTCAAAGCCGACGCGGCGGGCCATGGCATATTGGTCGGCGATCACCGGCCCCATGGCGCGCAACTCGCCGGTGTAACCGGCCATCCGCAGCCGCCGCGCGATGGTGAAGGCGCGGCCATCGCTGAAAGCCGGGAAGGAAATGCGGATCAGGGTCAGCCCCGCCAGATGCGGCTCGACCAGCGTAGGGTCGTCGGTATGGGCAAGGTCCAGCACGCCCTGATGCGTGGCGATTTCGGCCAAAGTGACGGCGGTGACGGGCGCGGGGGTGGCAAAGCCGGTATCGGTGACGAGAACGGTCATGGTTGATCTCCCAGGCAAGTTCCTTCGAAGGAACTTGCAAATTTCTTCGAAGAAATTTGCGTGGTCATGCGGCTTCTCCGGTTCGGACCGGCTTGCCATTGATGAAATGGATGCCGCATTCGGATTTCTCGCTGCCGCGCCAGCGACCTGCACGCGGGTCTTCGCCCGGCTTTACCGGGCTGGTGCAGGGGGCGCAGCCGATGGAGGGATAGCCCTTGGCCACCAAGGGATGCCGGGGCAGGCGGTTTTCCACCATATATTCCTCAAGATCCTCCCGCCCCCAATGGGCCAGCGGGTTGACCTTGATCCGGGTGTCGCCCTCGGCCTCAAAGAACTCGACCGTGCCGCGGGTGTTGCTCTGGAACCGTTTGCGCCCGGTGATCCAGCCATCGAACTGCGCAAGGGCACGTTCCAGCGGCTCGACCTTGCGCAGGGCGCAGCAGGCATCGGTGCTGAACTGGTGCAGCGTGCCGTCCGGGTCGTCGAATTCGACCTTTTTCGGATGGGCGCGGATGGTGCGCAGGTCGCAGAGCGCCAACTTTTCGGCCAGCTCGCGCTGATAATCCAGCGTCTCCTGAAACAGCATCCGCGTATCGACGAACAGCACCGGGGTTTCCGGCGCGATCACCGAAACCAGATGTAGCAGCACCACCGATTCCGCACCAAAGGACGACACCAGCGCCACCCGGCCCAGATCGTCATCCTTCAGCGCATGTTCCAGAACGGCGGTGGCCGAATGGTGCTTGTAGCGGGCATTCAGCGCCGCCACCCGCTCGGCCACGCTGCCGGTGTGCAGATCACGCGGCATCCTGCGTGCCTTCCGTGCCATAGAGCGCGGCCTTGAACGGGTCGAGCCCCAGCCGCCGCACCGCCAGAAGGAAGGTCTCGCCCGGTTCCAGCCGGTGGGCCAGATAGGCGCGCACCAGACGCTCGATGGCAGGAACCACCTGATCATAGGCAAAGCCCGGCCCCATCTTTTCGCCGATGGCCGCCGTTTCGCTGCCGTCGCCGCCCAGCGTGATCTGGTAGTTTTCCACCCCGGCGCGGTCCAGCCCCAGAATGCCGATATGGCCGACATGGTGGTGCCCGCAGGCGTTGATGCAGCCGGAAATCTTGATCTTCATCGGGCCGACCTCATGCTCAAGGTCAAGCTCCTTGAAACGCAGGGCAATCTCTTGCGCCACCGGGATCGAGCGGGCAGTGGCCAGCGCGCAATAATCCATGCCGGGGCAGGCGATGATATCGCTGATCAGGCCGACATTGGCAGTGCCAAGCCCGGCCTGCACCAGTGCTGCATGAACCGCGGGCAGGTCGGATTTGTGGACATGCGGCAGGATGACGTTCTGTTCATGGCTGATGCGCAGGTCGGAATGGCCATAACGCTCGGCCAGATCGGCCATGACGCGCATCTGGTCGCTGGTGGCATCGCCGGGCGTGTCGCCATGCGCCTTCACCGAGATGGTGACGATGGCATATTGATCGTTGCGATGGGCGGCCAGGCTGGTATCGGCCCAGGCGCGGAACACCGGATCGGCCTTGTAGAAGGCGTCAAAGCCATCGGTGGGCGCATTGCGGAAGGCGGGCGGGGCAAAGGCTGCGCGGATATCGGCGAGCAGGGCCTGATCGGCGCCGCCGAAGAGGGGGCGCAGCTCGGCAAAGCGTTCCTCAACCATCCGGGTGACTTCTTCTTTCCCGGTCTCGTGCAGGGTGATCTTGATGCGCGCCTTATACTTGTTATCGCGCCGGCCCAGCGTGTTGTAGACGCTCAGAACCGCCTCGACATAAGGCAGCAGGTCGGGCACGGGCAGGAAATCGCGCACGACATGGCCGATCATCGGGGTGCGGCCCAGACCGCCGCCCACCAGCACCTCGAACCCCGGCTCGCCAGCGGCGTTGCGCACCATGCGCAACCCGATGTCATGGGCGCGCGTCACGGCGCGGTCATGCGGGGCGCCGGTTATGGCGATCTTGAACTTGCGCGGCAGGAACTGAAATTCCGGGTGGTCGGTGGACCATTGCCGCAGAAGCTCGGCATAGGGGCGGGGGTCTTCGATCTCATCCGCGGCGGCGCCGGCGAAATGATCGGCCGTCACGTTGCGCACGGTGTTGCCCGAAGTCTGGATCGCGTGCATCTCCACATCGGCCAGCGCCGAAAGGATCGCGGGCACATCCGGCAGCTTCGGCCAGTTGAACTGGATGTTCTGCCGGGTGGTGAAGTGGCCATAGCCCTTGTCCCAGGTGTCGGCGATATAGGCCAGTTGCCGCATCTGATGCGGCGACAGCGTGCCATAGGGAATCGCCACCCGCAGCATATAGGCATGCAGTTGCAGATAGAGCCCGTTCATCAGGCGCAGCGGGCGGAACTCATCCTCGGAAAGCGAGCCGTCCAGACGGCGCTCCACCTGCTGGGTGAACTGGGCCACGCGGGCGCGGACAAAGCCCTCGTCAAAGTCGGAATAGGAATACATGGATCAGCTCGCGTAGTCGGCTTGCTTGCCGTGGTGATAGTTCGACGGGCCGCGGGTGCGGAAGGCTTCGCGGAAATGCGTCGGCTCGGGGCCGTTCGGGCCTGCCTTGGCATCGGCCAGATAGGCGCCGACCACCAGCAGTTTTTGCGCCGCGGCGTGCAGCAGGCGCAACTGGCCATGGGCCTCGTCCTCGATCAGCTCGGCCTCGTGGTGGAACGGGCTCCAGCGGTCATCGGCGGTCAGGTAAACCACATCGCCTTCGCGCAGGCGGTTGGCGGTGATGACCTTGGGGGTAAAGCTGCGGCTCATGCCTGGGCCTCTTTCAATTCGGTTGCAGCACGCAGGGCCTGGCGCGGTGCCAGACCCAGAAGGATGACGGCAGGCCCGGCCAGCGACTGCGCCGCCTCGGGCAGGGTGGCGAGCGTGGCGGCCAGCACCCGCTGATCGGGGCGCGAGACGTTTTCCACCAGCGAAACCGGGGTGGCGGCATCGGCGCCGTGCATCATCATGCGGCCCTGAATGAAGCGGGCCGATTTCTTGCCCATATAGATCGCCGCGACCTCGCCCCGGCGGGCCAGCCCGCGCCAGTCCTGTTCGGCAAAGCCCGCCATGTCATGGCCGGTCACGATGCGCAGGCTGGCGTTGCGGCCGCGTTTGGTCAGGCTTTGGCCGATGCTGGCGGCGGCGACGCTGGCCGCGGTCAGCCCGGGCAGGATGCGGAACGACAGGCCCGCCGCCTCCAGCGCGTCCATCTCTTCGTCCAGCCGCCCGAAGATGCCGCAGTCGCCACCCTTGAGCCGCACCACCCGGGCGC
Organism: Tabrizicola fusiformis; assembly: GCF_013328815.1. Classification (GTDB taxonomy): domain Bacteria; phylum Pseudomonadota; class Alphaproteobacteria; order Rhodobacterales; family Rhodobacteraceae; genus Fuscibacter. Next base: position 86,662 of record NZ_JABUHN010000004.1, on the reverse strand, counting down.
CGGTCATCGCCTGCGCCACAAGGGTGGCGTTGATGGTGGTTTGCGTGGTCGAGGGTCCGAACCCCTCTTTGCCCACGTCGATGCGGGCCACCCCGGCGGGAACCAGCGCCAGCACCTCGTCGCCCACAAGGCGGTCATGGATCACCACGTCGCAGTCCTGAAGCGCGCGAAAGGCGCCAAGGGTCAGATGGGCCGCAGCCCCCGGCCCGGCACCGACAAAGGTGACGGCCACCGGAGGGGCGGCGAAGGCGGGCAGATCGGTCATGCTGGCAACTCGCGGTTTCTGCCGTCAATATAGGACATTTTCCCGGTTTTGCGCCAGATGCCCTTGCGGATAAGGACGTTTGTTCCGATAACTGGCCAGGATGGAACGGGGTTCCGCAAAAACGGGGAACAGGCGAATGGCGGCCCAGTTGGATGAGCTTGACCGGAAAATCCTTGCCGAGTTGCAGGCCGATGCCGAGCAATCGCTGGATGAGATCGCGCGCAAGGTGGGGTCCTCCAAGACGCCGGTCTGGAACCGGATCCGGCGGATGCGCGAGCAGGGGGTGATCCTGCGGCAGACGGCCCTTCTGGATGCGGAATCGCTGGGGCTTGAGGCCTGTTTCTTCGTGCTGATCCGCACGTCCGAACATGAGGCCGACTGGCAGCGCAAGTTCCTGCACGTGCTGCGCGCCCGGCCCGAAGTGCTTGAGGCGCATCGGCTGGCCGGCGACATCGACTATATCCTGAAAGTGCGGGTCAGGAATGCGCGGGCCTATGACCTCTTCTATCAGGCGCTGATTTCCGAAGTGCGGATCTACAATGTGACCGCCCTGCTGAGCATGGAGGAAATCAAGGCGACGACGGTTTTGCCCGTCTGACTGCGGGTTTGAACCGCCGATTTCTGCAAAGAAATCGGGCCGGAGCCTTTGAAGGCTCCGGGGCGGAGTTTTTGAAAACTCCGCTGCGCCGCTAGCCGGCGCGGCGTGCGGCTTCGGTGCGCGCGACAAGGCTTTCGGGCGGGATCTCGGGCAGGGTGACGGGCAGGTCCGCCAGACGCGCCGCCGCCTCCGGCGGCAGGCCAAGCCCGCGCAGCAGGGCCGCCACGATGGCCGCGACATCCACCGCCTCGCCCCTTGCGGTGCGGGCAAGGCTGGCCAGAAGTGTGGCCGCCAGCAGGTCGCGCGCCTCGGGCAGCGGCATGCGGGCAAAGCGCCCCTCGCTCATCCCCCGCGCGAGAAGTGGCGTCAGCACCGCCTCGGCCACCGAGCCCTGCGTCAGCCCCTTCAGCCCCATGCCGGCGGCAAAGCGTGCCAGCAAGGGATGCGCCGCCGAAAGGTGCAGGAACAGCGTCAGCCCCCGCGCCACTTTCTCGGCGGGGTCGGTGACATGGTCGACTTCGGCCAGCACGAAGCCCACCATCTCATCTGCCAACTCGCGGTTGGCCGCCAGAAGAAGCTCCTGCAAGGTGAAGAAATAATTGTAGAAACTCCCACGTGAGGCGCCGGCCGTCGCAGCCACGTCGTCGATCATCGTGGCTTCCAGACCCTTGGCGGCCACCACCAGAAGGGCTGCCTCGATCAGCCGGGCGCGCATCCTTTCGCGCTTGAGATTGGCCACGGCGCTGCGGTGGTCGGGTCTCATGGGGTGGGCTCGGGAACGGGCGGCTTCACCCGGAAGACCGCGCAGTACAGGGCGGGCGCGAAAAGCAGGGTGATCAGCGTGCCCGCGATGATGCCGCCCATCATCGCATAGGCCATCGGCCCCCAGAACACCTGCCGCGAGATCGGGATGAGGGCAAGGCTCGCCGCCGCCGCCGTCAGAAGGATCGGCCGCGCCCGGCTGTCACTGGCCTGAAACACCGCCTGCCAGCGGGTGACGCCCGCCATCACCAGATCCTCGATCTCCTGCACGAGGATGATGGAATTGCGGATCAGGATCCCCACCAGCGCCAGCACGCCAAGGATGGCGACAAAGCCCAAGGGCGCGCCCGAAGGCAGAAGGGCCGCCACCACCCCGATCAGGCCCAGGGGCGCCACGGTCAGCACCACGAACATCAGGCGGAAGCTTTGCATCTGGATCATCACCAGCGTCAGCATGACCAGAAGCATCACCGGCACCACGGCGACGATGGGGGCCTGGCTTTCGGCGCTGCTGGCCACGGTGCCTGCGGTAACAATCTTGTAAGCCGGGGGCAGGGTGGCCGCCAGTTCATCGACCTTTGGCGCCAGCGCCTTGACGATGGTGGCAGGCTGCTCCTTGCCCGCGATGGCGGCCTTGACGGTGATGGTCGGCACCCGGTCGCGCATATGGATCACCGGCTGTTCGGTGGTCCATTCCAGATGGGCAAAGGACGACAGCGGAATGGGCATGCCGGCGGCATTGCCGATTTGCAGGTTGCTGAGGGCATCAAGCGAGGCGCGATCCTCGGCCACGCCACGCGCCAGCACGTCGATCAACAGGCGCCCGTCGCGCAGTTCGGTGACGGTAACCCCTTGATAAAGGCTGTAAAGCACCTGCGCCACATCGCTGCGCGTCAGCCCCAACTGCCGCAGCCGGTTCTGGTCCAGCGCCACCCGCACCACGCGGGCCGGCTCGTTCCAGTCCAGCGTGATGCTGGTCAGCCGGTCCTCCTGCGACAGCACGGCGGCCAGATCGCGGGCATGGTCACGCAAGACCTGCGGATCGGGGCCGGAGATGCGGTATTGCACCGGCTTGCCCACCGGGGGCCCGAGTTCCAGATATTTCGCATAGACCTCGACCCCGCTGAGGCCCGCGCCATAGGCGGTGATCGCGGCTTTCAGACTGTCGCGCGCTGCAAGGTCGGGGGTCATGATCACGATTTGCCCCATGTTCGGCCCCGGCGTCGGCACGTCCAGCGCCAGGATGAAGCGCGGCGCACCGCGTCCGACATAGGTGGACCAGAAGCTCGCCTCCTCGCGGGTGGCCAGCCAGCGGTCCAGATCGGCCAGCGCGGCATCGGTGGCCGCGAATGAGGCGTTCTGGCGCAGGGTGACATCGACGATCAACTCGGGGCGGTCCGAGGTGGGGAAGAATTGCTGCTCGACAAAGCGCATCCCGAAGATCGACAGGCCGAAGGCCGCCACGGTCAGCGCGATGGTCAGCCATTTCGCCCGCATCGCCGCCAGAAGCGCGCGGTGAAAGGCGCGTCGCAACCGGCCCGGCCCATGGGCATGGTGCGCCATCTGCTGCGGCAGGAAGGTAGAGCCGAGGATCGGCGCGAAGAGGACCGCCACGACCCAACTGATCACCAGCGAAATGGCGATCACATAGAAGAGCGACAGCGTGTATTCCCCGGCCTTGGAGCTGTTCAGCCCGATGGGAATGAACCCCGCCACGGTGACCAGCGTGCCCGTCAGCATCGGAAAGGCAATCGAGGTCCAGGCATAGGAGGCCGCCTTGCCCAGACTTTCGCCCAGTTCCAGCCGCAAGATCATGGTTTCAATGGCGATCATCGCATCATCCACCAGAAGCCCCAGCGCGATGATCAGCGCGCCCAGCGAAATCCGCTGAAAGGTGATGCCCATGAGATGCAGGCAGACAAAGGTCAGCGCCAGCACCAGCGGAATGGTCAGCGTCACCACGAAACCGGCGCGCATCCCCAAGGACAGAAAGCTGACGGCCAGAACGATGATCACCGCTTCGGCCAGTGCTTGCAGGAAATGGCCGACGGATTCGTCCACCACATGCGGTTGATCGGCGACCTTGTGAACCTCGATCCCGACCGGAAGGCTGGCCGCAACGCGGGTCATCAGCGCATCCAGCTCTTCGCCAAAGCCGACGATGTTGCCGCCCTGCCGCATCCCCACCGTCAGGCCGATTGCAGGCTTGCCGTCATGGCGGAAAAGGGCGCTTGGCGGGTCTTGGTAACCCGAGGTCACCTCGGCCACGTCCGACAGCGCAAAGAAAGTGTCGCCCACCCGCAGCGTGGTCGCCGCCAGCGCCTCGGCCGAGGTGATCTGGCCTGCGACGCGCACCAGAACCTGCTCGCCCGCAGTCTGGATGATGCCCGAAGGCACGATGGCATTTTCGCCCGCAAGGGTGTTCAGCACCGTCGCCCGGTCCAGCCCCAGCGCGGCAAGGCGGCGCGAGGAAAACTCGACATGCACGACCTGATCGCGGGTGCCGATCAGCGCGACCTTGCCCGCCTCGTCCAGTTGCAGGATTTCGGCGCGGATATCCTCCACCCGGTCCTGCACCTCACGCGGGGTAAAGCCGTCATAGGTGAAGGCATAGATGTTGCCATAGACGTCACCGAAATCGTCGGTAAAGGCGAAGCCCGCGAATTCCTTGGGAAATTCGCCGCGGATATCGGCCATCATATTGCGCACGCGCGCCCATGTGGCGGGCACTTGCGCCGCCTTGGTGTCGTCGCGCAATTCGACATAGACAATCGCCTGCCCGGGATAGGTGACAGAGCGGGTGAAATTCAGACTGTCGAGTTCCTGCAGCTTTTTCTCAATCCGGTCGGTGACCTGCGTCACCGTCTCTTCCGCCGTGGCGCCGGGCAGGGCGGCGGAAACGATCATGGTCTTGATGGTAAAGGCGGGATCTTCCTCGCGCCCCATCGACATATAGGAAAACACCCCCGCCAGAAGCGAGACGATCATCAGATACCACAGGAAGGACCGATGCCGCAGCGCCCAGTCCGACAGGTTGAAGCCGCTCATTCCACCTGCTCCCCAAGGTTCGCCCCGACGATCTGCCCTTCGGTCAGCGAGGCGGCGCCCCGGACCACGATTTCCTGCCCCGGCGCAAGGCCACGGACGATCACCACCCGCTCGCCCAGCCGGGCGCCGGTTTCCACCGCCAGTGCGTGAACCGCGCGGTTTTCGGTGACCTGCCAGACCTGCGGCGCCTCGGGTGGGCCAAACAGCGCCGCCGCGGGCAGGGTGATCACACTGGCCCCGGCATCGGCCAGCGTTGCCGTCACCAGCCCACCCAGCCGCCAGCCCGGCGGCACGGCGCCCAAGGACAGGCGCAGGCGGCGGGTTTGCAGGCTGGCACCTGCCTGCGGCTCGATCAGGCGCAGCCGGGCCGTCAGCGGCTCCAGCCCGCTGACCGGGCTTTGCACGGTAAAGGCGGCGTCGGGCGGCAGCAGGGCGACATAGGCCGCCGGCACGTCGATCACCGCTTCGCGCCCGGTCTGGCCCGCCAGTTGCACCACCGGCGTTCCGGGGGAAACAACGCTGCCGGCCTCGGCCGGGGTGGCCAGAACGATGCCGTCGATCGGCGCCAGAAGCGTGCCAAAGCGGGCGGCATCCTCGGCCCGGGTCAGATCGGCGCGGGCGGCGGTAAGCCGGGCCTCGGCGGTGTCGCGGCCAGCCTGCGCGCGTTCAAGCTGCGCCGTGGCGGCCACGCCGCGCCGCTGCAATTCCTGCGCCCGGGCAAGGCTTTGCGTCGCAAGCTCGGCCTGCGCCTGCGCCGCCGCCACCGCGGCGCGGGCCGCACTCAGGTCTTCTTCCAGCGTCACCTGATCCAGCACCGCCACCACCGCACCCGCCTGCACCACATCGCCCGGCGCCACCGAAAGCGTGGCCAGCCGCCCCAGCGTCTGAAAGGCCAGAACGGTCGTGACCTCCGCCTCGATCACGCCGGGAAAGCTGCGCTGGCGGGTCGGGTCGGCGGTCACGATCTCGCTGATCACGGGGCGCGCGGGGGCAGGGGCGGTAGGCGGGGCGGTTTCGGCCTGCACCACCGCGGGAAAGGCCAGAAGGGCGGCAAGCATCAGGCGCATCGGCAGGGCTCCGGCGAAGAGGGGGGTCACGGCGCGGTCGTGGCCACGACGGCCCGCCCGGGATAAAGCAGATGACTGCCGGCGGCGACGACCTGCGCCCCCTCTGCCAGCCCCGATTGCAGCGCCACGCTGTCATTGCCGTAGGACGACAGTTCCACCGGCGTCAGGGTGACGGTCATCGTGGCAGGGTCCACCGTCCAGACCGCCGGGCCTGCGGCGGATGAGGTCAGCGCCGTCCACGGCAGGGTGATCCGCGCCGGGCCGTCAAAGCTCACCCGGCCCGTCAGCGGCGCCCCGATGGCCAGCCCGCCGCCCGCCGGATCGTCCAGCCGCGCTTTCAGCCGCACCGTGCCATTGGCGGCCACGATCGGCGACACCTCGGTCAGTTCGGCATCAAGCTGCAGGTCGGACGGGCCATCCAGTGGCGACAGGATGACCCTGAGGCCCAGATTTTCCTCAAGCTCCAGCCCGTCAGGGGCCAGAAACACCGCCTCGCGCCCGGTCTGGCCCGCCAGTTCCAGTGCAGATTGCCCGGCGCTCACCACCTGACCCGGCTCGATCCGGCGCGTGGTGACGATCGCCTCTTCGACGGCCAGAAGCGTGCAATCCTCAACCGCGCGGCGGGCCTTTTCCAGCGCCGCCGCCGCCTGATCGCGCCCCGCCCGGGCCGAGGTCCAGGCTTCGGTCGCGGCATCGAGATCGGCCTGGGTGCCGGTGCCGCGTGCGAGCAGCCCCGCCGCCCGTTCACGCGCCAGACCCGCCTGCCAGAGCGCCGCGTCTGCCCCGTCCAGCACCGCCTCGGCCGCGCGGCGCGCCGCTTCGGCCTGCGTCGGGTCCAGCCGCGCCAGCACCGCCCCCTTGGCCACAAGGTCACCCACCTCGACTGCCACCGCAATCACCCGCCCGCCGCTGCGAAACGCCGCCGGATAGCTGTCGGTCGCGGCCAGCGTGCCGGTCAGGGTGAACTCATGGCGGTCGGTGGTGACATGCGCCGTGAGGATTTCGACGGCAAGGGGTGTTTCCGCGCTGCCATGCAACGGCAGCAGGGCGATGAGAGCAGTGGTCAGAAGACAGGCGCGCATGGCAGAACCCGATGACAGCCGGGCAGGGGGCCCGCTTTGCCTCACGCTGCCAGAATCTGACGATTGCGTCAATATGAGCTGATCGGTTCATATTGACCAGCCCATGGCGTCATCTGCGTTTCGCCCATTTTCCTTGCATGATGACATGTTTGCTTGCATGCCCGTGGGATGCGGGGCCAATACCCCGGCAAAAGCCGATGGGGATGGGGAGGCCGGATGGTCACCTTGCCCTGCATCCCGCAGGCTTTCTTCCTGCCCCGCGCAGCCTGACCTGCAGGCGTCCGGCATTCGCAATCGAGGGACCCCCCATGCTGATCCGTTTTGGCCACGAAATCACCGTCACCTGTGAAAGGCCGACGCCGCTGGTCTGCCTCGTCGCCCCACATCATGAGCGGCTGGCCGATCTGGCGCTGCCAGAGATGATCACCACCAATCCGCCCGTGCCGATCCATAGCTATTTCGACCTGTTCGGCAATCTTTGCCGCCGTTTTGTCGCCCCGGCGGGCAGCATTACCTTCTCGTCAGATTGCACGCTGCGCGACAGTGGCCAGCTCGACCCCTATGCACCCGACGCCGCCGAAGTGCCGATCAGCGACCTGCCTGACGATACGCTGGTCTACCTGATGGGCAGCCGCTATTGCGAAACCGACCGGCTGAGCCAGATCGCCTGGGACACCTTTGGCGCAACCCCGCCCGGTTGGGCCCGGGTGCAGGCGATTTGCGATTTTGTCAACCGCCGGATCAAGTTCAACTATATGGAGGCCAGCTCCACCCGCACAGCCTGGGACGGCTATCACGAGGGCAAGGGCGTCTGCCGCGATTTTGCCCATCTGGCCATCGCCCTGACCCGGGCGATGAACATCCCGGCGCGTTATGTGAACGGCTATCTCGGCGATATCGGTGTGGCCCCCACCGGCCCGGGCGATTTCGCCGCCTGGATGGAGGTGTTTCTGGGCGGCCGCTGGTGGACCTTCGACCCGCGCAACAACGTTCGCCGGATCGGCCGCATCGTGGTCGCCCGCGGCCGCGACGCCGCGGACGTGCCGTTGGTCAACTCCTTCGGCCCACATGTGCTGACCGGATTCCGGGTGTGGACGGATGAGGTGGGGTGAGAAAGGGTTCTGGTTCGCACGGGATAATCGGCCACTCATGCGCCAGTAACGGACCATCAAGAAATGCGCCAAATAGTGGATCGCGCCAAAAAACAAAGGGCCCAGCGATTAAGCTAAGCCCTTGGTTTTCTTGGCTCCGGCGGTAGGGATCGAACCTACGACCAATTGATTAACAGTATCCAGCAGCTCGACCTGACGCAGCCCTATGCAGCCCGAAGCAGCCCTATAGCATACGGAAAACATAGCGATTTCAGTTGCTTGGCCGATGTGATAAGCCCTATGCAGCATTTCGCAGCACGACCGCTGGTGCTGTTGATCTGCTTATGAGGAGCTGCCGCCATGCCCGACCCGACCCGCAAACACCCGCCCCTGAAACTCACGAAGAGCTACATCGACAAGGTGACGCCCGGACCCGCTGACGAACTGCACTGGGATACGGAGGTGAAAGGCTTCGGCGCTCGCTGCACCCCCACAGGCAAGCTGACCTTCATCGTTCAGGGGCGCACCGACCCGAAGAAGCCCGCCGCCCGCATCACCATCGGCCCCTATGGTGTGTTCACCGTAGATCAGGCACGCGACGTTGCCCGTGAACACCTCCGATCCATGCGCATGGGGGTTGACCCGCGCGAGGTGAAGAAACAGCAGGAGGCGGAGCGCCAGCAGAAGGTGACCGAGGGGGTCACGTTGAAGCAGGTCTATGACAGCTATGTCAGCCGACCCGGCGCGCTCAAGCCATCCACCCGCAAGTGGTATGAGTTTTACGTCACGAAGGTATTTGCCGACTGGCAGGACAAGCCCGTGGTCGCCGTCACCCGCGACATGGTGAAGGAGAAGCACGCCCAGCTTGCCCGCGACGGGCTGCCCGGGAAGAAGGTGAAGGGCGGGGCACCTGCCAGCGCCAACTCTGCCATGGTCGTCTTGCGCATCCTGCTCAACTACGCCGCCGACGAGCACCAGCTTGCCGACGGGTCGCCGCTGATTTCCACCAACCCCGTTGCCGCTATGAAGCGTCACTGGGCACCGGCTGGTGATCGCACCGACCGCTATGTCAGCTTCGACAGGGTGGGGGCGGTCTGGAATGCGCTACACGACGCACGGATCACAGCCCGAAACGGCGATATTTTCGCCGGGATCAACTTCGTGCTGTTTTTGATGGTCACGGGTGCCCGCCGATCCGAGGTTGCCAGCCTTCGCTGGTCTGATGTGTGCATCGACCGCGACGACCCCGCAAAGAGCTATTGGTTCGCGGATGACCGCAAGCAGGGCAAGCCGACGCGGTTCCCCTTGTCAACCGCAGCGGTCGCAATCCTTGACGCCTGCAAGCGGGTTGACGGAAACGACCATATCTTTCCGAGCCGTGGGAAGGGCGGGCACATCGTTGATCCGCGCGGGGCGCTGGAACTGGTGGACAAGGTGGCGGGGCGCATCGTCGGGGCGCATGGGCTTCGCAAGACGTTCTCCAATATCTCGCAGCGGGAATGCCGTATCGAGAAATTTCGGACGGACTTGCTCATTGGGCATAAACCCGATCAATCCGATGTGACGAGCAGGGCGTATCTTGACCTGACGGACCTTCGTTGGCTTCAACCCGAGGTTGAGGCAATCGGGGCTTGGATCGAGCAGAAGGGCGCGGTTAACGCCGGGGCAAACGTGGTGCCGCTGGTTCAGCGCGCTTGACTGCCGCGTATCCCCCCGAAAATTGCCGGCAGCAGCCGGGGTTCGCTACCCGCCGCCGTGTGGGTGGCGCGAAACGGGATAGTGGCTGTAGCGCGGCGGCTATCGCCCCTTTCGGGTTTCACTCTGGGACAGTGTGTTTCGTATCCGAGTGCAGTTCTCGGTTGCCCGACGCAGCATGGCTGTGCAATGCTGCACCTGCCTGCCCATCTGAGCGTGATGCAGCGCCGACGGCATAACACCAGTCGGTCAGATGTGCGATAAGTAGCAGCCCATGGGGGATGCGGCCTCGTTGAATGCGGAAGCGTCCAGCGATCATCCCCATGCAGGTCTGCACATCATGACACATCCTAACGACCTCCTTACGAGCGCGGATACTGCCGCGCTTCTGGGCATCAAGCGGGGCACGCTGGAACTGTGGCGGCAAAAGGGGCAGGGCCCCAAGTTCGTCAAGCTGGGCACCGCGTCTCAAGCCCACATTCGCTATCGCCGCAGCGACGTGGCCGCGTTTATTGAACAACGCCTCTATGCCAGCACCAGTCATTACACGGCGGCGCTGGCGACCCTTAGACCCGATGTCAAACGGGCAGGGGGCGCATCGGAATGAAGTTGCTTCTGAATTTCGGGGCGGGCTGCATTTCGCTAGCCCGTCAAAAGCCCACGCACGAAAAAGGGCCGGTTGCCACCCCGGACCCTCTCGGATGTGCTTGGGAGTATCGTTGATGAACACTCACAGCATGGGGCAGACCGCCGAAGGTCCGCAAGCGACACAATTCGCCACCTACGCCGTCATGAAGGGGGTTCCCCGCTGGCTGCTTTGGGAGGCGGTGCCCAACCCTGACTCGGAGAAGAAGCCTCGCAAGGTGCCGCGTTACGTCAACGGCGGGTATCGCGGCACAACCGACACGCCCGAAGACTGGGCGAACCTCGCCACCTATGACGCTGCCAAAGCTGCACTTGCGCAGCGTGGCGACGGATGGGGTCTGGCGTTCGCGCTTGGTCCTGACGGGACGGGCTGGCACTGGCAGGGGATCGACTTTGACGACATTGTGGACAATCGCCTGCACGACCTTGCCGACGTTTGGGCACGAGGCGAGGGTCAAGCCTACGCCTATGCCGAATACAGCCCCAGCGGCGCTGGCATTCATATCATCGGGTATGGCAGGCAGTTTGCCCCGCTTGGTTCCAACCCGACTGGGATCGAAGCCTATTCATCAGGTCGGTTCTTCACCGTCACCGAAAACGCACTTCGGGATGACGGCAGCCTCATGGACCTCGCGCCCCATGTCGAAAAGCAGCTTGCGCCTCGCCATGCCCTCGGTCGCGCACCGACTGCCAGCAGTGGTGCGCCCGTCGAGGTTGTGCAGGTTGACGCCAAGACCGTCTCAACCTTGCGGTCGGCGCTGACGCACCTGCGGGCAGATGACCGCCAGCTTTGGGTGTCAGTCGGGCACGCCCTGAAAGAGTTGGGCGAGGTTGGCAGGGGTCTGTGGCTGGACTGGTCGCAGACCTCAGCCGAATATCGACCGGGCATCGACCCGAAGAAGTGGGACGACTTGTCTTGCGACCGCACGGGTTGGCAGTCGGTCATCAAGAAGGCGCAGGATGCCGGATGGGTCAATCCTGCCAGCGGTGCTGCACAGCTTCCGGCGCTGCCCCAGGAGACCCCGGCGCAGATGCTTGGGCGCATGACGGTAAACTGGGATGGCGAGGACGATCCCGAAGTGCCCGACATTGTGGAGGGGCTGGTCGCGGATGAAGACGTGACGCTTTTGGGCGGGCATGGTGGCATCGGCAAGTCGTTCCTCGCCTTGCAAATGGCTTGCGCCGTGGCGCTTGGTGAACCGATCCTTGGGTGCAAGACCCGGCAGAACCGCGTGCTTTACTACTCGGCGGAAGACAGTCGGAAACGCCTGACGCGCCGGTTGCGAACCATCGTTGACAAGGCGGGTTATGACGACGCGTCGGTGAAAAAGAACCTGCTCGTCCTTGACGCCAGCGAGGTCGATCCGTTGTTCGGTGAGACCTTTGTTGACGTTGGCAGCGGCGAGAAGCCTTACATGGTGAAGCAGACTGTCGGAACAAAAGACTTTCTCAACCTGTCCAAGATGGTTGAGGCGTTCGACCCGCAGCTTGTGATTGTCGATGGTGCCTCCGACACGTTCGACGGCAATGAGATCGTCCGCCGCGAGGTGCGGGCGTTCATCAAACTCCTGCGGACGGCGCATCCGAAGCGCAAGGTTGGCGTCCTGCTGATGGTGCATATCGACCGCGCCAGTGCGCGAGGGCATGTGTCAAACGACGATGGCTATGCTGGCAGCGGGCAGTGGCACAACTCCAGCCGCCGCCGTCTATGGTTGCAGGCTGAATACGAGAAGAACGACGAGACGAAAAAGATGGAGCCGACCGGCACCTACGTCCTTCGGGTGATGAAGAACCAAGACGGCAAGCCCTTGGATGACTTTGCCCTAACGAACGCCAACTACGGCGTGTGGCAACCGCTGGCCTCCTTCGGCGGGCAGTTTGCGCCCGGACCCCGCGTCAGCACCCCGCCACCGAACCATGGTCCTGTGATTGCCCAGCTCATTCAGGAGCATTACGAGCGAGGCCAATACATCACCGCCTCGAACGCACCGAACGCGCCGAACGGACCCTACGCGGTGTTGCAGCATGACCCGAAGTTCCCCGTCGCTTTGAAGCGGGCGAAGCGGGCAGCGTCGGAGACCGTGGGCGTTGTCCAGCGCCTGCAAAGGGAAGGCGTCCTTGAGGTGGAGACCTACAAGAACCATCAGCGCAAAAACGCGCAACGCTGGCGGGTCGTGCCGCCGCAAAGTGAGGTGCCGCAAGACGAGCAGGAGGGTCAGGTTGAGCCAGATGAGGGGTGAGTGGCGCACCCTGCGCACCCTGCGCACGCTGGCTACTATGCGCAGGCAGCGCAGGGCGCCCTACAAGGGCGCACCCTGCGTGGGGGTATAAGGGGGTAGGCTACGCAGCGCACGCTGCGCCGCGCCACCCAAAATCGCCCTACACGCGCACGCGGGCGGTGGCCCGCACGCTTGCCCGCGCAAGTGCTCGCGCTGGTGGCAGTGCCAGCCTGCGCCGCTGTGGGTCGAGCCGCTGACCGTTGTTCAAAGAGCCGAAGCCCTGAACTGGCTAGAATCGTTCAATTCTGCCTTGCTGTCGCCACGACGTGCAAGCCTAGTGTAAGCCGAACCACGGCAATCTATTGCGAAACTCCTCCCAAAGAAGCTTCTACAGCGAAGAGAAATCAACTAAGAGTGACGCAATCTTATGCTTAGCTCTACCCGAACCAACAGCGCCCTCTGGAGTCCAAAATAATGTATCTGGAAAAACTGCATCTAACCAACTCCGGACCCATCTCTGAAGCGTTGGTAACATGCCAGTTTAACCCAGACGGCAGTCCGAAGCCCCTAATCATCGTCGGCAAGAATGGATCGGGAAAGAGCATCGCAATCTCTCACGTTGTGAGCGCCATAATTGCTGCCAATGGAGCCATATTTGACGACCCAGATGTAGAAAAGGGCAAAGTATACAAACTGCGTAGTCCTGGATACGTTCGCCACGGCGCGGAGTATTCAACCGGAGAGGTCACGTTCACCGGCGGATTCTTTGTGTCGGAAGCACAGCTTCTAAAGCCAAAATCAGAGTTTACTGAAGCGATTGCGACCTACTCTCAGTGGGACCAGATCGGCACAAGTATGCTCTCGCATTACAACAGTAACTTTCTATCAAGAATTGAAGACTTAAGAACGACGCTCTCGAAAGACACCCATCTCTTTTTTCCGCCGAACAGATTTGAGGAGCCTGCTTGGCTGAACGAAATCAACCTCAAGAGTCGCGCCCAATATCCTTCGATGCGGCGTTATGAAAACCTATCCAATAGGCCGACAATTATTTACGCACCCATGATGCAAATCCGAAATTGGCTTCTTGATTTGATATATGATTCTTTTGCGATTGAGCGAAAGGTGATTCTGGCACCAGTGGCAGACGGTTCCCAGCAACTTCGAGAACATGTTCTTCGAAACGGCCCCGCCTCAAATATCTTAACTTCGGTAGAAAACATAGTCCGTTTGATAATAGGCGGAGTTGGCCCCATAGGTTGGTTCGTCGGGCAAAGAAATGCGCGAGAAATAGGAGTCAGGGTAAACGGTGAATTAGTTGTTTCCAATCTTTTCGGACTTTCTACTGGTCAAACAATTCTACTCGACATGTTTCTCAGCATCATAAGAGACATTGATTTGGGTGGCGCAGTCTCGCCAGCTTTAGGAGAAATCAGTGGTATAGTTGTGGTTGATGAAATTGACCTCCACCTTCATGCCGATTTACAACATGATCTTTTGCCAAATCTTATAAGAATGTTCCCAAAACTGCAGTTCATTGTCACAACTCACTCACCGCTCTTTGTGATGGGAATGGAAAAGGTCTTTTCTGCGGACGGGATGCAGCTGATTGAATTTCCCAAAGCCACAGCAATATCTGGGGAGCAGTTTTCGGAGTTTGAGTCCGCCTTTCGGCACATGCAGGATAGTGCAAAGTTTCGAGACGAAGTGGCTGCCAAGGTGTCACAGAGTAAGCGGCCTACGGTTTATTTGGAGGGCGCCACTGATATTGACTATATCAAAGCTGCCTCAAAAATGTTAGGGGAAGAGGAATTAGTTGGAGAGTTTGAACTTGTCGATGGAGTGGGTTTTCCTCACATGGATAATTTGTGGAATGCGTTCAAATCTCACTTCCATCTGACTCTCTCCCAGAAGTGGATTCTGTTATATGACTGCGACACCAAGAAGCAAGATTCAAGCAAGGGGCGAATGTTTCGACGGATGATACCCCAGCAGCCTAACTCAATTGACTGTGGCATTGAGAACCTGTTTTCGGATGATACTATTAGGAAGGCGGCTAATTTTAAGCCCGCCTTCATAGACATAACGAGCGCCCATACAGCCACGGATCGCGGGAAAAAGATAGAGGTTCCAGAGAAGTGGAAGGTTAATCGCAACGAGAAGCGAAATCTGTGCGATTGGCTATGTGCAAATGGTGATGCAAATGATTTTGCCAAGTTTTCCGTTATATTTGACATTTTGCGCGAAGTGATCGCCGCGCCAGTAAGCTAACGTTCACCGTCCGCCTTGACAGCGGCCCAGCGACGCTACAGCAGGTCGCTTGACAGGTCCGGTGGGCCATTGGGCCAGTCCATCGGCATCATGTCCATCGTGACCTTGTCCCAGTGCAGGCGGTAAACCTGCGCCAGTTCGTCAAGCGTCACGCCCGTGTATGTTGCCCCCTCGGGGTCGGTCGTCACCGTGTAGAGGTTCGCCCCTGCGTGGGTCGCGATCAGCGCATACCCTTGTCCAATGTCGTTCATCATTTCCCGAACCATCACGTTCACCTTTTGTCCAAGACGCCCCCGAAGTGCACATGGGTCCGGCTGGAATGCAGGTCAAGGACCGACCCGCTAATGCCTAGTCAAGCGTTCAAGGGCTTTGTTTTAGACCTAAGTAATTGATCGCAATAAACTTTCGCTTGTGATGTTTTTGCTTTCAGCGCTACCCTTGCAGCAATTCGTAAGCTTCAACGTCACAAACGAGGGTAAAAATGGCAGACGAAAAGAGGACACCGGATACGAGGGTGACTCCCTCGTTCGACAGTGCAAACGTGCGGGCGCTCCCGCATTACGACGACGACACTGCACCGCTGTTCGGACCTGTCGTTGATGCCTTCGATACGGCGCTCGCGGTTGTCGGACGAATCCACGACGCAAGGGAGGCAGCGGCGCAGGACACGACGATGAACGAAAACGCACGAATCGTGAAGGTCGCTGACTTTGCCGACACGCTGCTGGAGACGGCCACCCGTGCCTTCGACCGCGCGAACACGGTCGTTGGCAACAATATTGCCGCTCTGGAAAAGGCGCTGACCGAACCTGTTGAGTCATCCGCCGCGAACAGTGCGATCTCGCGGGAAATCCGTGATCATGTTCGCGGGCTGAAAGGTGTCGGTGCGGCAATGGGCTTTGTCACAGATTGCATCCGGCGGCGGGATTTTTCCAGCGCAGCCGCAATCTTGGGCGCGCCAGCCTATCTGAGCGGATTGACGCCCGAATCCCAAGCGGTCCTCCTCCGCATGTTCCATGAGGCACGCGATCCACAGACAGCGCGGCGTCTGGCTGCTCTGAAAGCGGCGCAGGAACATTTGGACCGCAACTCGCCCCTCCTGTTCAAGCAGGTGGAGACTGCCATCGGCGGCGATTACCGGAAGGTTCAGATGATCCGGAAGGGTGCCAACGCATCCAAGAAGGCGTTCGGTGGGGTCTGATCAATGGACCAGCAAAACCTTCCCGATGAACCTGAGTGGTTGAAGAACCACAACCCTCCGCCCGGTGATGGGCGGGGCAACCCCGGCTGGCACAAGGGCATGAAAAGTCCCAACCCGAGCGGTCGGAAGCCTGAGTTTGGGGTCGCCCGCACCAAGATCACCAGCATGTTGATGGACAACGTGGGCGGCATTCTTGAGAAGCAAATCGCCAAGGCGCTTGAGGGCGACTCGGGCGCTGCAACCCTCGTGTTGTCGCGCGTCATGGCACCGCTGAAAGCTGACAGCGAGCGGGTGCGGTTCCACTTCGACCCCGCATTACCCATCAGTCAGCAGGTTGAGCAGGTGCTGGCGGCGATTGCGGCGGGCGCGGTGGCCCCTGACATTGGCAAACAGATCATCGACGCAATTGCAGCCCTGTCCACGGTTCGGATGAACGAGGAGTTGGAGTTGCGGGTGAAGACCCTCGAAATGAAGACGGTGGGCGCATGACCCTGCTTTCGCAACACGACCTTTGGGGTTCGGGCGGCAATAGCGTGGTCGCCCTTCCGCCCAGCCCCGGCGATGTGTTCGTTATCACGACGCTGTTCGGTCGGGCGGTAACGGTGCAGCCGATTGGCGACTTTGACCACGCGGTGTCCCTCGCCAAATCCTTCACCCGGCATATCAGACCCGCACGACCGATCACGATCAAGGTGCTGTGCCTGTCGCTGCAAGAGGCGCAGGCGATGGGCTTTGTGCCAGACGACCTGTTCGCCAACTTGGCCCCGGCAGAGGAAGCCGAGCTGCGCCAGCTTGTCGTGGACGCCTGTCGCCGCGCGATACTGAACAGCCCCGACGCGGCAATCCGCAACGACGCGATGAATTTACTGATCAATATGGGAGAACTGAAATGATGCGACCACAACCCAAGCCCAAGGGCATGACCGCCATGGGCGCAAACCGCGCACTGGACCACCAAGCCAAGACGCTCGCAGAACTGACTGAGCTTTGGATTGCCACGGGCAAGCGCGTCCTGGAGCTGACCGAGCTGGTGGAAACGCTGGAAGCGAAGGTTGCTGCGCTGGAAGCTGCGAGGGGTTGACCACAGTGGCGAACGTCCGCTCCCTCCTGACCCGCGTTGCCAAGCTGGAAGCCGCGCGGGTCACGCCCAAGTCACCCTTCGAGGTGGCGTTCGGCAGCTTGGACGCTTTTGCCGACAAGGTGACGGCTGACATTGGCGCGGACAAGCTGGACAAGGTTGACGGGCCGATGCTCCTGCAAGCCGTGCTGAAATGGCATCGTGACCGCCTGTGGAGCGGCTTCCGTTACCACAACAACGGTCAGCCGCAGTATGGCAACCGATGAACCTGCGTGGCTTGCGGCATGGAGGGGCGCGGATGCACCAGCACAGCCAGCGCAGCCACTGCACCAGCCGCGCACTGCAACAGGTGGCCGGGGTAGCGGCACCAGCAGCGCAGCCAGCACCACAGCGGCGGCAGCGCAGCGGTTCAGTGCGGGTTTCAGCGAGCCGACCCCGTGGAAATGGGACGGCGGCAAGCGAAGGGAGGCAGTTCACGACATTGACCACAACCCGCCGCGCTTTATCCGTCGTGTCGGTTGGCGAATCTGCGTCACCTGTTCCCGACCGTTCTGGTCCGAGCATGTGGTCAGTGTCCGAATGTGCAACAGGTGCAAGGGTGCGCCTGAATAGAGACCCCTCGCTAGTGTCCCATGCACACAGAGGGTCCGGGCTAGTGCCTTAGCGCCCGGCGGAGATAGGAAACCGAGCCTCCGTGAACAACATCGGGACCAGCAGCAGGCCTGCTTATCCAACGGGCTGACGCTGTAGCGCCCTCTGCCGAAAGGCAGGGGGCATTTGCTTTTGGGGCTGTAGGGGGGTGGTAGCTTCTGGACAGAGCCGGAAACCCACTTAGAGCGGGTTAAGATGTTGGGATCGCGTGGAAATCCTGAAATTATGGCGCGTGGTGGCGATGCAAGTTCGCGGCTGAAAATGCGTGAAAAGACGTCACCGGGCGCGCAGGTAATCGACACCTGACCTGCATGTGATCGACATCGGCCCGCATCGGCTAACGTATTGAAGCGGAAAGGCTTCATCAGCGTAGAGGGGATGCAATAATGCGCTTCGCGCAGGCTGGCCGATAGCTTGGGGCCGGTAGGTTTCGGAAATCGGTGCCGAAACTGGAGCATGGATAAAGAAGATGAAATAATTTACAATAAATCAACTGGTTAGCCGCTATGCGCAAGCGGAGACCCGCTATGTAGTTTCGGAACTACTGGTGCGGTTTCCGACCTGACGCCGGAAACCTTTCCTGATGTGGCCTATCGGCAAAAAAAGTGTGGTGTATTAGTGGGTTAAGTCACGGATTTTGTGCCGATCTCCAAGGGCAGGTTTCCGGCGCTGCGAAACTGTCAGGTTCGGAAAACTTCCTGACGGGGTAACTATTCCTCAACGCACGCGACAATCGCGGAGTCGCACATTAGGGCCGGATAGATACGCCATACCCATGCCGCCAATCCTTGCACCTTGAGGACATCTGGGAAGGGAACGTCTGGGCGCGCGCTCACAGATACGGCGGCTCGCATCCATGCAGGATTTACACGCAAATCACCGACCGGAATGACGCGATACACTGCACCACCGGAAATTCTAATCTTGCTATATTCTCGGGCTATATCAAGGTCTGCCGTGACATGCACAGAGGTCGAGCAGTATGCCAGCTTTGCCCATCCGCGCGGGTCGTTGCCGGTTAAGCGCGATGGCAAAAGCTTGTCTCCTAGCCGTAGACCGCCTTTGCCACCGTGATATAGCGAGGAACCATTGGCACATGCCAAAATCTTCCGAGCTACCTCTGACTCTGCTACTGAAAGGCTTTCCTCCGGTCGGCGTTCAAAGAGGGAGGTTTGTCCGGCCAGCGCACCGCTGAAATCCATACTGCCGGAGTAAGTTGGCAGTGCCGCCTCGCTAGCGCTGGTATCTTCTTGCATCAGCACCTTGCTGAACAGTTCCTCCCACTCGGGCGGATCACGGCTCAGGGCAGCTGCGCGATTCACCAGATAATGGAACTGTTCTTGCGACCACGGCAGAGAGAAGAAACGGCGATCAGGCATGATTCCAACCCGCACCAGATTGAAGCGGTCAGCGTCGAAACAGGCTCCGATTTGTTGAATGCTACTGACAGTCCCTTTGTCGTGCTGCTCACAGGCGACCGCGAGCGCCTCAACCTCGTCTGACGTCAGGGCCGACCTGATCACATCGGAATGCCGAGCGAGTTCTGCGGCGCGCGGGCCGTGGCCAGGATCAAAGTGATCGTTCTGGCGGCGGCAGTCGTGCAGCATACCAAACGCAAGTGCCAGATTCGGGGACAGGCAGGGAAAGTTCTCGCAGAAACTTAGTCCTATCGCAGCGACCGCCCGCCAATGCAGTTCCCCGTGGATGCCGCAAACAATTCGGTCACGGGATTTCCTCGCCGTCGACAGCAGTTCATTCCACTCATCTCTGCCCATCAATCACCAAGTCTACAGCATCGGCAAAGCTGATGCGCTTCTCCTTGGCCATCTGGTTCGCCGCTGCGAACAGCGCCTCGTTCCTGCGGTCGACGGTGAAGCCGTCAGGAACCTTGTGGGCCGGGCGCTGCGCCGGACCGCCAAACGGGTCGGACCCAAGGTCCATCTCGCCAAAGCTGACCACCTTCGGCTGACGGGCCAGATAGGACATGAACCAGTCCTTCCGCGTGACAGCATCACCACCGTCAGAAAAGCTGACAGTCTCGTTGTCATCCAGACTGGCCGCGAAGGATAGCACCTCGCCCTTGAAGACCGGAAGCACCCGGCCATCATTGATCAGCGCCTCCAATTCCTGCTCCCGCACTTTGCGGCGCAGGCGCACCAGCTCGTCATCCTGGGCGAAGGAGGCCGCGCCCGGTTTGTCCTGGCTAAAGGTCAGGCTGTCTGCCGAACCGCCCATGAACTTCACAGGCTTGAGGCCGGGGACGGCAGGCGCGGTCGCGCCAAGGAAACCGACATGCTTCAGATAGAAGTTGCCGGGCTTGGGATTGGCGCTGCTGCCCGGAAGGAACAGCGCGATCGACACGCGCTTGTAGCGGCCTTCCTTCACCACATCGGCAAATTCTGACACCGTGTCCTGAAGGGTGGCCTTCAGGATGCCACCTTCCACATAGAGGTGTTCCACCCAGCCGAAGGCCGGAGCGTCCACCTCGGGATGGCCGATCACCACCGGCGCCGGGGCAAGCTCCTGATCATAGGACGCCGCGATCTGCCGAAGGTCCGCTTCCCTGATGGTCTGCGCCGCGCCGCCCATGGGCTTGAAGGTGCCAGCCCGGAAAACCTCAATGGGACCATATTTGCCTGCTTGTCCGGCCATGATTAGGCTCCGACGATATTGGTGAACAGGAAGCCCGAGGCGATGCCCGTCAGCACGGGCTTGCGCTCATAGGTCACACCGTAAATCCAAGACCGCTTGCCACCTTCCCAGCGCGGCGGCTCCACGAAGGGATGGCCCTTGAGGGTATAGGTGTAGCCGAAGGAAGGTTGCTCAAGCGCGGCGTCCTGTGTCGGGACGTAGGCCAGAATGGCGGCGTTGCCCCAAGCTTCCTTGAACTGAGCGCCGGGGAGGTTGCTGTCAACGTAGGTCGCCTTGCCCACCGCAAGCTCATCCAGTTCCAGAAGATTTGCCAGCATCTTGGCCGTGATGCTGTCCGCCGTGGTGTATTTGAACTTCTCGGCGATGCTTGCATGATACTTCAGAGCCTTGAAGCCCGCCGAACTTATCACCATCCGGTTCGGCTCGACACCGCAGGCCTTGCGCACCTGATCCTTTGCGGCTTCGATGTCGGAAATCGGGGTGCTTGCCGTCTGGTTCCACCGTGCCGTTCCCGCCAGCGCCAGCTTGTTGCTTGCTGCATAGTTGGTGGGGTTTGATGCAAGCTCGGCCTGTTCGATTTCCAGTGACAGGGTGAGGCTGTCCATGGCGGTGACCACCGCGCGCTTGCCGAGGTCGATGCCCGGCACCGCTTGCGCATCTTCGGCATGTTCGCGCGGCACCGGCACATCCAGCGAGAACTGGTCAAGGCTGTAGGGCTTGCCCTCATAGCCGAACTGGATGTTCACCGCATCCGCGCCCGGCGCGCGACGGGCCTTGTAGTCGAAGAAGCTTTCGCGCCCGAACTCGATCACCTTGCCACCGCGTTGCATCACTTCGATGGCAGGGAAAAGGACGTGGCCGACACGCTGGGCATGGGTATAGCCTTGTGCGATGCCGGAAAGAACCGGGTCGATCACGCGGGCGCTGCGGGTGTTGAGGGTGGTCATTGTTGCCTGTTTCCTTTGGGGCTGTTTTCCGCCGTTTCTGACGGGGGTTCGTGTTTTGGGCGGTCTTGGGTGCCGGAAGGGGCGCTCGCCCTGTTAGACCCCCGTTAGGATTGCTCGGCGGGCCTATTCGGCGGCGATCAGGGCGTGGGCCTCCCCGAACTGCCCGGATGCGCGCGGTCGTCCTGCTTTGCGGGGCCGCTGTAGCGGGCTGATCTTGATGCCAAGTCCTGACAGGTATCGCCGCACCTGACGTTCGGACTTGTCCAGGCGCTGCGCGATTTCTCGGGTCGTCAGACCTTCATCGACAAGCGTCAGATAGCGTTCTTCCAGAGACAGCTTGGGAATGTAGACCGGCTCATCGGAAAAGACCTGCGCCAGCTTGTGCGCGCTCTCACTCCCCAATGCGACCACAAGAAAGTGGTCATCCGCCATGACGCTGGGCGGCTTGGGAAACCGAATGTCCAATCCGCCCAGCTTCAAGCGCAGCTGGCGCAGAAGCTCCGCGCCGAACATGTCGCGCACCGTGCGGCAGAAGCTGTCAGGCTCGAAATACTCGTGAATCGTCTGCCGCCCCATGTCGCAAGCCCCCGCGAATTTGCCACTTAAAGAGGACGTTAGTCCTGTCTACAGGCCTGCGCGGTTGGACACTTGTCCGGCCTTTCCAAGGGGTTGCCGGTGCTGAATAGGCGCACGGCCTACATGCTGGGGCTGGAAATGCGCGTTGCGTGTTGGTTGATCACCTCGGGTTGCGCCTGTTGCCAGAGGTCGAAGACACCACGGGAAGGATGGCCGGTCCTTGGGGGCATCGGCCATCCGACTCGCGCCGGGTTCTCCTCAGGCAGAATCTCGGATCTTCTGATCGACTCTAGGGGGCGGCGGCTTCGGCCCGACCGCCCCCATTTACCGGGGTTTGATCCGTTGCGATCAACCTGACGAGCTTGGAAGGTAGGCGGTGCGTGCCCTCAAGACCTTCCCGGCGGCGAGTTCACGAACACCCGTGGCGCGCGCCTGACATGTGCCGGTGAAATGTCAGGATTGCTTGGGAAGATAGCCGCGCTCCCGAAGGTAGGCGACTGCGATCCGCCGCATCATTTCAGGCCGACTCGGTTCATCGCCAGCGGCCACAGCCGCCGCCTCCAGAGCAGATAACAGGTCAGCCTGAAGCCTGACGCCAATAAGCGTCCCTGTCTCAGCGGGGCGCTTCTTGCGTTTCGCGTTATCACGAATTGACGGCTTCATGCGGTCGTGTTAACACCAAAGCAGCCCGAGGGGAAGGTGGAAGTTCCCACTCGGGCCTAACCGAAGCACGGTCTATTAGGGAGATCGCACAATGGCTGAGGCCAGTTATAGCGGCATATCATCTGCGGACCAAGGCCCCAGCCTGTCCGACTTCTACACGCAGGTCGATGATACCTATCATGCCTTGCGCGCCTTAAATTTCTTGATTGACGCCATGCACGAAAGCTCTGCTGGCGGGGTTTCGGCTCTCATCGGCTATGGCATCGGTCAGCTTCTGCGCCGCCAGATAGATGATCTTGAGGACATCAAGGGCGGCGTGTCTCGCCTGATTGATCGGGTCCGTGCCGCAGAGGAAATTACTGCCGATGGCGCGCGGCATGGCCTGCCGTCCGATATGATGGTGCTTCCCGCCTTCCACCCCGGCATGGAGCATGAAGCGCGCGCAAAGGTCGAGGACGCCGCAGCGGCGAGAATCCGCGAAATCATGCAGAATGTGAACGAGGCAGAGCGACTGGACCGTCAGGAACCGACCGCCACCGAGCTGCGCGAGGCCATGATTGTAGCGCAGCTGCGCGACGGGGTGGAGCCGGGCATCATCGCGCAGGCGCTGAACCTGCGGAAATCGGCGGTGGCCAAGGTTGCGGCAAAGCTGACGGTCGAGGCGCAGGACGCCACGCCATCCGCCAAGGCAGGGTGAGGGCAGGCCATGACAGGCGACCTGCCGTTGGTGGTAACGGTCCCTGCCGATGATTGGGCGTTGGTCAATCGGCGGGTGGCCTATCTGGAAGCGCTTCTCCTGCGCGTGGTCCGTCAGGAATCAGCCTTCCGTGAATGGTATGAGGCGGCAGAGTTGGAGGCCCTGCGCCTGCCCGGTCTGCCGCCGACAAGGCAGGCCATCGCGCGCAAGGCCAGCGCCGAAGGATGGGCGCGGGTGAGGCAGGGCGGGCGCTTCTACTATCACGCCACCGCCCTGCCGGGCCGTGCGTTTGATGCGCTGCTAGCTCGCATCATCGACCTGCCGCCGCTGGATGCTGACACCGATGGGCTGTTCGATCTGCCGTTTCCTACGGTGCCGGAAGCGCTGCCGGAGAACGCTGCGCCGCCTTGGGTGTTGCCACTCTTGCGCCTGATGAAGGGTGAGGCGCAAGGCAACCTCGGGAAGGCATGGCAGGCGCTTCCGGCGCACCTGCCCGAAGGTGCCGCATTGCCCCCGATAGAGGAAGCGGCCAAGGTGTTGGTCCGGTTCCAACTATTCTGATTGCCATGAAGAAGCGCGTTCCAGCACCGCCACCGAAGCCAGACAAGGCGGCTCTGAATAAAGCTAGGGCATTAGCACAAGCGAAGGCGCGACAGGCGATCCTGTCGCGCCTTGACGACTTTCAGGCAAGGCATGGTCTTTCACGGAATGCGGCCGTCTCAGCACTTGTACAGGCTGTTCAGGCCGCTTCGCAGTCGCGGCTATCCCACCACATTGTGCAGATTGAAGGCTTCGACCTGCCCTATGCAATCGTCCGCGATGCAAAGGGGTGGAACGCGCGGGGCGGCAAATGGAAATTGTCCCGCGCAACTATCTATGAATGGATTTCCGCAGCTACGGCAAGTGAACGCAGTTCCACCAATCCAGTTCTGCCGCGCGCGAAGGTCGAAAGCGCAACTTCCCACGACTTAGCCACCACTCTGCGGTTCCTGGAGCAGGCACCGGACCCGATCCTTGACTTAGTCGTGCGCTATAACATGCGCCGCCTGACCGCAGCGATGAAGCGTGTCCAAAGCGACTGACAGCTTGTCCAGAGTTCGCTTGTCCAGTCCAGAAGCTGGCGCGCCGTTGTCCAGAAGCTGGCGCGCCGCCACAGGGGCAAGCCACCCCGCGCGGCTGCTAACGATATGCTTATCACCCCAAAAGCAGCACTCACCGAGACCGTTGGGTCTTCGGTAAGTAGCTGTTTTTGTGTGGATTTTTGGCTCCGGCGGTAGGGATCGAACCTACGACCAATTGATTAACAGTCAACTGCTCTACCGCTGAGCTACGCCGGAACACGGGGGCCGTATAGCAAGCTGGTTCGGGGGGGGCAAGGGGGGGGCGGCAAGAAAATCAGGGGTGGTGAAAGATGCTGTCGGCGGTCAGCGGCAGGGGGGCGGAGATCAGGTTTCTGTCTGCCAGATCAAGCAGATGGGCCAGAACATTGCGCCGCGCCGCGGGCAAGAGGGCGGCGGGCGTGTCATGATAGATCGCGGCGGCAAGGGTTGCGGCATCGGCTGCGCCGGCCGTCAGCGCCGCCAGAACGGCCGCTTCGCGTGCTGCGCGGTGGGTGATCAGCTCGGCCAGTCTTGCGGCGGCATCGGCGACCGGGGCGCCATGGCCCGGCAGCATGGCCCGCCAGCGCCGCGCCGCCAGCCGCCGCAGCGATGCCATATAGGCCCCCATGTCGCCATCGGGCGGCGAGACCAGCGAACTGGCCCAGCCCATTGCCAGATCGCCCGAAAACAACAGCCCGTCGCAGGCGAAACAGAGGTGGTTCGACATATGGCCCGGGGTGTGCAGCGCCTCGATCTGCAAGGGGCCAAGCTGCAGAACCTCGCCATCGGTCAGGCAGCGGTCGGGGCGGAAGGCGCGGTCGATCCCTTCGCCGCCGCCGGTCAGCCCCTCGGCCTCAAGCCGGGCCATCAGCGCGCTTTGTCCGGCACCAGCCGGGCCGAAGGCCAGCACCGGCGCGCCGGTGGCGGCAGCAAGGCCGGGCGCCAGCGCGGAATGGTCGAGATGGGCATGGGTGACCAGAATCGCCGCAAGCGGACGCCCTGCGAGGGCGGTGAGAATCGCCCGCAGATGCGCGTCCAGCGCCGGGCCGGGGTCGATCAGCACCACCGCCTCCCCCTCGACCAGAAGCCAGGTGTTGGTGCCTTCGCCCGTCATCGGCGAGGGGTTGGGCGCGCGGAGCAGGGTCAGGCGGGGGTCAGTCACGGGGTCGGTCACGGGGCGCACTCCGGGCTTTGGCCCAGTCTTGCGCCGCACGGCGGCAGGCTCAAGGCCCATTTGCGCATTGGGTGATGGACCCGGGGCGGTGCGATGGCCTAGAGTCGGGTCATGGTGCTGCGTCTCAAACCCTTTCTGCCGCGTGGGCTTTTTGGCCGGGCCGCGCTGATTCTCGTGCTGCCGATCGTGGTGTTGCAGCTTGTCGTCGCGGCCACCTTCATCCAGCGGCATTTCGAGGGCGTGACCCGGCAGATGAGCGAGGGCATCGCCATCGAAATCCGGCATCTGCTGGCCGAGGTGGCGGCGGCGCCCGATCTGGCGGCGGCGCAGGGGCGGGCGGCGGATCTGGGCGGGGCGCTGGATCTGGTGGTCAGCCTGCCGGGCGGCCCGCCGGCGGCGGCGGATGCCCGCGCCTTCTGGGACTGGTCGGGCCGGGTGGTGATCCAGACCCTGCGCGCCCGCCTGCCCGAGATGGAGGTGGCGGACCTGCTGACCAACACAAGGCAGGTGCGGGCGTGGTTCCGCACCCCCTGGGGCGAGATGCGGATCGAGGTGGACCGGCGGCGGGTTTCGGCCTCGAACCCGCATCAGTTGCTGGTGCTGATGGTGCTGGCCTCGGTCGTGATGACGGCGGTGGCCTTCGTCTTCCTGCGCAATCAGATGACGCCGATCGCGCGGCTGGCCAAGGCGGCCGAAGCCTTTGGCAAGGGGCAGGTGGTGCCCTACCGGCCGCGCGGCGCGCTGGAGGTGCGGGCGGCGGGCCATGCCTTTCTGGACATGCGGGCGCGGATCGAGCGGCAGATCGAGGCGCGCACCATGATGTTGTCCGGGGTCAGCCACGATCTGCGCACGCCGCTGACGCGGATGAAGCTGGCGCTGTCGCTGATGCCCGAGGATGACGAGACCGAGGCTCTGGCGCAGGATGTCGCGCAGATGGAGCGGATGGTGAACGAGTTTCTCGCCTTCGCACGCGGCGATGCGATGGAAGAGGCGGTGCCGGTCGATCCGGCGGCGCTGGTGACCGGCGTGGTCGAGGCGGCGGCGCGTGCCGGGCAGCCGGTGACCTTGGGCGCGGTGGATTGGCCGGTGGTCGGCGGGCCATCGCTGTTGCGGCTGCGCCCCGATGCGCTGGCGCGGGCGCTGGAGAATCTGATCGGCAATGCGGTGCGTCATGGCACGCGGGCCGAGGTTTCGCTGATCACGCGCGAGCGGATGCTGCGCTTTGTGGTCGAGGATGACGGCCCCGGCATCCCGCGCGAGCAGCGCGACGAGGCGATGCAGCCCTTCCGGCGGCTGGACAGCGCGCGCAATCCCAACAGCGGCGGTGGCGTGGGGCTGGGGCTGGCGATTGCCGCCGATATCGCCAGCAGCCACGGCGGCGCGCTGCGTCTGGGCGAAAGCGAGCGGTTGGGCGGCTTGCGGGCAGAGCTGTCGGTGGTGCGTTAGGGCAGGACGACAGGGTTGCCGAAAAGGTCCAGAACCGGGCCGCCGGTGGCGCGGGCATCTTCCGGGTCATGGGTGACAAGGATCACCGGCAGGCCGCGGGCCCGGCTGTGGCCAAAGGTAAAGTCGCGGATCTGTGCCCGCAGCCCGGTATCCAGCCCTGCGAAAGGTTCGTCCAGCAACAGCGCCTCGGGGCGGGCCAGAAGGGTGCGCAGCAGGGCGACGCGCGCCCGCTGACCGCCCGAAAGCGTTGCCGGGTCGCGGTCGGCAAAGCCCGCAAGCCCGGCTTCGGCCAGAGCCGCGTCAACCTCGGCCCGGCGTGCCGCACGATTGCCCCCGGGCGGCAGGCCAAAGGCAAGATTGCCGCCGACCGAAAGGTGGTCGAACAGCACATCCTCCTGAAACATCAGGCCGATGCGCCGCGCGGCCGTGGGCAGCGCGGTCAGGTTGCGCCCGTTCAGCCAGAGCTGCCCGCTCAGGGCAAAGCCGGGCGGCAGCGCGCCGATCAGCGCAGAAAGCAGGCTGGACTTGCCGCTGCCCGAGGCGGCCATCACGCTGACCACCTCGCCCGGCGCGACCCGCAGCGACAGGCGGGCCAAAAGGCTGCCCCGCAGCCGCAATTCGATACCGTCGAGGTGCAGGCCGTTCATCCTTGCCCCCCGGTCCGCAGCGCACGGCGGTTGCGGAAGATCAGCCGGGGCAGGCCCAGCGCCAGCGCGAAACCAAAGGCGGGCAGCGCCAGTTGCGCCAGCCCCCATGCCCCGATCAGGCGGCGGTTGCCGCCCGATGCCAGCGCCACCGCCTCGGTCGTCAGCGTGCCCACCCGCCCGCCGCCGATCAGCAGCGTCGGCAGATATTGCCCGACCGACACCGCCAGCCCCAGCGCCACCGCGGTCAGGATCGGCGCCACGAGCAACGGCAGCCGCAGCCGCCACAGGATGCGTGCAGGTGAGGCGCCAAGGCTGGCCGCGATCAGCGGCAGGCGCCTATCCATCCCGCGCCATGCGGGCGCCAGCGACAGAAAGACGTAAGGCAGCACGAAAACCAGATGCGCCGCGGCCACCGCAGGCCAATGGCCCTGAAACCCGGCGCCAAGGGCCAGCATCTGCAACCCCGGCAGCATGGCGATCTGCGGCACCAGAAGCGGCAGGTAAACCAGCGTCTCGATGGGGATGAAGGGGCGCTGGCCGTGCCGGGTCTCCGCCTCAAGACAGCCCAGAACCAGAACCAGCGCCGCCCCGGTGGCCACAAGCGCGATCAGCAGCGTCAGGCCAAGGCTTTGGCCAAGGGCGGGCGCGGTGCTGTGCCAAAGGTGCAGGCTGATCTGATCGGGCAGGGCGGCGGGAAAAGGCCAGAGCCCCGCCAGCGACCAGAGCGCCAGCCCCGCCAGCGACCATATGAGCAGCGCCGCAAGGCCAAAGCCTGCGACGGTCGCAAGCCACCTTGCCGCGCCGTCCAGCCCACGCCCGCGGCTGCCGCGCCAAAGCCACCCGTGCCGCAGCCCGCGCGCCGCCCGCTCGGCCAGAAGCCACAGTGCCATCGCCCCCAGCACCAGCGCGAATTGCAGCGCTGCCCCGGCTGCGGCGGCGGGCAGGGCGCGCAGGCCCGGATCGCTCATCCACAGGGCCACCTGCAGCGACAGCGTGGGCGGCAGCGAGGGGCCAAGGATCGCCGCCATCTCGACCGTGGTCATCGCATAGGCCAGCACCGCCAGCACCGGCAGCCGCAACCGGGCGTAAAGCGGCGGCCAGACGGCATGGGCAAAGCCGGCCAGCCGGCCATGGCCCAGCGCAGCCGCCACCGTCAGGCGGCGCGGCGCATCGCAGGCGGGCAGGGCGGCCAGACCCATCAGCAAGAGGAAGGGCAGTTCCTTGGCCACCAGCCCCAGCATCAGGGCAAGGCCGAAAGGATCGTTCAGAATCAACAGATCAGGCGGCACCTGCCAGCCGGTGGCCCAAGGCGACAGTGCCCGCGCGATCCATCCCGAAGGCGCGATCAGAAAGGCCAGCCCCAGCGCCGCCGCCGCATGGGGCACCGCCAAGAGCGGCGACAAAAGCCGCCGCAGCAGGCCAAAGACGGGCCGGTCTACCAGCATGGCAAGGATCAGCGCCGCCAGCCCCAGCGCGATCAGCGTCGATCCGATCCCCGTTACCAGCGACAGCCGCACCGCCCCCGCCAGCCCCGGCCAGTCCATGATCCGGGCAAAACCCTGCGGGCCAAAGCCGGGCGCAAAGCTGGCCGCGAGGCCGCCCAGCACGGGCAGCACCAGCACGGCCAGCGTCAGCCCAGGCACCAGATGCCAGCCGATGCCGGGCGGGACGGCGGCCCTTGTCACGGGGCAACACCGTAGCGGGCCTGCCAATCCTCGGCGATGCGGGTCATCCAGCTTGCATGGGGTTCCAGCAGGGCCGGGCCAAGGGCCGCAGGCGGCAAGGTGGCCACGCCCAGTGCCAGCCCGTCGAACCGCGCCCGGTCGGCTGCATTCAGCGCGTTCAGGTTCAGCACGGTCTGAAAGCCCAGAATGGCCGGGTCTTGCGCCCGGGCCTGCACCTCGGGGTCCAGCAGCAGATTGGCCACCACCTGCGCCGCCTCGGGCTCTGCGGCGTTGAACGGGATCGCCACGAAGGAGGCATTGCCGATCGTCCCGCCCGCAAGCACGAAGGTCCGCACGGTATCGGCAAGGTTGCCCGCCGCGATTTCCGCGCTGGCCCGGCCGGGGTTGAACGCAAAGGCAATATCCACCTCCCCATCGGCCAGAAGCTGCCCCAGCGCCGGCTCGCTCGCCGGAAAGGCCCGGGCGCTGCGCCAAAGGGCCGGATGCACCGCGTCGAGGAAGTCCCAAAGGGGCGCCACCTGCGCGGCATAATCCGCCCCGGCGGGCGCCTGCAGCAGGGCCGGATCGGCCATCACGCCGTAAAGCACCTGCTTGAGGAAGGTCAGCCCCAGATAATCCGGTGGCTGCGGATAGGTGAAGCGGCCCGGGTTGGCCAGAATCCATGTCTTCAGCGCGGCCAGCGTGGCGGGCGGCACGGGCAGGCGGGCGCTGTCATGTTCAAAGACAAGCTGCGCCATGGCCCAGGGCGATTCGCGCCCTTCGGTCGGCAGGGTGAAATCGGTGACCACCGCAGGCTTGCCCGCGACATCGACCAAGGGCCAGTTCGGCAGGTCTTCGGCAAAGGGGCCGTGCAGCAGGCCCTGCGCCTGCATCGCGGCGAAATTTTCACCGTTGATCCAGATGAGGTCCACTGCGCCGCCGGTGGTCTGGCCGGCATCCCGCTCGGCCAGAACGCGGGCCACGGCATCGGCGGTTGCGGCCAGCTTGACATGCTCCAGCGTCACGCCATGCCGCTCCTGCGCCAGAGTGCCGACCCAGGCAATGAAATCGTTGATCTTGGGATCGCCGCCCCAGGCGTGCCACCAGACGGTTTTGCCTTGGGCCGCCGCAAGCGTGGCCTGCCAGTCGGCGGCCAGCGCCGGGCGCCCGGCCAAGAGCAGACCCGCCCCGGCAAGGGTGATCTGTCCAAAGTGGCGGCGTGTCAGCATTGCGGTTCCTTTCGCTCTTCCGGGCAAAGGGATACGAAACCCAAAGGGCCCGGCGCAACCGAATCCACCCCGAAACCACCCGGCCCACGCAGAGGTGATGTGCCATGCTTGACCGCCATATCCGCCCGCTGATCGACCCGGTTCTGAACCGGCTGGGCGCGCGCGTCGCCCATCACGGCATCAGCGCCAATGAGGTGACGCTGGCCGGGCTTGGCTTTGGCCTTGCGGCGGCGCTGATGCTGGCGCTGGGGCTGCCCGGCGTGCTGGCGCTGGTGCCCTTGCTGATCGGGCGGGTGCTGGACGGGCTGGACGGGGCAGTTGCGCGCGCCAGCGGCGGGAAAAGCGAGTTCGGCGGCTATCTCGACCTTCTGTGTGACTTTGCCTTTTACGGCGCGGTGCCGCTGGCCTTTGCGTTGCGAGAGGGGGGCAATGCCCCGGCGGCGGCCTTTCTTCTGGCCGCCTTCTATGTCAACGGGGCGAGCTTTCTGGGCTATGCCGCGCTGGCCGCCAAGCGCGGCATAGAAACGACGGCGCAGGGGGTGAAGTCGCTCTATTATTCGGCGGGGCTGCTGGAGGGCACGGAAACCGTGCTGTTTTTTGTCGCCCTCTGTCTCTGGCCCGAGGCGTTCCGGCCGCTGGCACTGGGGTTTGGCCTGTTGTGCCTTGTGACCGCAACGGCGCGGGCACTGATGGCGCGGCGGGTGTTCGGCGGGGCGTGAGGCAGAGTCGGGGTTTACCCCGACTCCGCTCGAGGCCGGGTGCCCTTGCAGCCCCCGGCGCGCGACACTAAGACTCTGGCAAGCATCCGGCGATAAAGCTTCGAACATCAGCAGGCAGGTTTGACATGAGAGACCCGGTTTCCACGTTCTACAACTTCATCATCCCGACGGTCGAAGAAACCTCGGCACGTGGTTCGATCCGCTATGACATCTTCTCGCGCCTGTTGAAGGAGCGGATCATTTTCGTCGCGGGCCCCGTGCATGACGAGATGGCCACGATCATCGTGGCACAGCTTCTGTTCCTTGAGGCGGAAAATCCCTCGAAGGAAATCTCGATGTATATCAACTCGCCCGGCGGCGTGGTGACATCCGGCATGTCGATCTATGACACGATGCAATACATCAAGCCCAAGGTTTCGACGGTCTGCATCGGGCAGGCGGCTTCGATGGGCTCGCTTCTGCTGACGGCGGGCGAAAAGGGGATGCGTTTCAGCCTGCCCAACAGCCGCATCATGGTTCACCAGCCTTCGGGCGGCTATCAGGGGCAGGCGACCGACATCCTGATCCACGCCCGCGAGACCGAGCGGCTGAAGCAGCGCCTGAACGAGGTCTATGTCAAGCACACCGGCAATGACTATGACAGCGTGGTCAAGGCGCTGGAGCGCGACAACTTCATGTCGGCCGAAGAGGCAAAGGACTGGGGCCTGATCGACGAAATCGTGGCGCCGCGCGACAAGGCCAGCGTTTCGGCCTGACAGCAAGACCCTCCCCCCGGGCGGTCATCCGCCGGGGGGATTTCAGGTTGTGGCGGCGCGGGCCTTGGCCTAGACTTTCAACAGGCATCCGGGTCACCGGGAATATGCAGAGGATACCAATGGCAACGAACTCGGGCAGCGACAGCAAGAATACCCTCTACTGCTCGTTCTGCGGCAAGAGCCAGCACGAGGTGCGCAAGCTGATCGCAGGGCCGACCGTCTTCATCTGCGACGAATGTGTCGAACTCTGCATGGACATCATTCGTGAAGAAACCAAGACAACCGGCCTGAAATCGACCGACGGTGTTCCGACGCCGCGCGATATCTGCAAGGTGCTGGACGATTATGTGATCGGCCAGATCCATGCCAAGCGCGTGCTGTCGGTGGCGGTGCATAACCACTACAAACGGCTGAACCACTCGGGCAAGTCGGGTGAGGTGGAACTGTCCAAGTCGAACATCCTGCTGATCGGCCCCACCGGCTGTGGCAAGACGCTTCTGGCGCAGACGCTGGCGCGGATTCTGGATGTGCCCTTCACCATGGCCGATGCCACGACCCTGACCGAAGCCGGCTATGTCGGGGAAGATGTCGAAAACATCATCCTGAAACTGTTGCAGGCATCGGAATACAACGTCGAACGGGCGCAGCGCGGCATCGTCTATATCGACGAGGTGGACAAGATCACCCGCAAGTCGGACAACCCCTCGATCACCCGCGACGTGTCGGGCGAGGGGGTGCAGCAGGCGCTGTTGAAGATCATGGAAGGCACCGTGGCCTCCGTTCCGCCGCAGGGCGGGCGCAAGCATCCGCAGCAGGAATTCCTGCAGGTGGACACCACCAACATCCTCTTCATCTGCGGCGGCGCCTTTGCGGGCCTCGAGAAGATCATCGCGCAGCGCAACAAGGGTTCGGGCATCGGCTTTGGCGCCGAGGTGAAAGACCCCGACGCGCGCGGCGTGGGCGAACTCTTCAAGGAGCTTGAGCCGGAAGACCTGCTGAAATTCGGGCTGATCCCGGAATTCGTCGGCCGCCTGCCGGTGCTGGCCACCCTGACCGACCTTGACGAAGCGGCGCTGGTCACCATCCTGACCGAGCCGAAGAATGCGCTGGTCAAACAGTATCAGAAGCTGTTCGACATCGAAGGCGTCAAGCTGACCTTCACCGCCGATGCGCTGACCGCCATTGCCAAGCGCGCCATCAAGCGCAAGACCGGCGCGCGGGGCCTGCGCTCGATCATGGAAGACATCCTTCTGGACACCATGTTCGAACTGCCGGGGCTGGATGGGGTCGAAGAGGTGGTGGTCAACGAAGAGGCGGTGAACAACGGTGCCAAGCCGCTGATCGTTCACGCGGAGACCAAGAAGAAAGAACCGGCCAGCGCCGGTTGAACCGCAGACAGCGGGCAGAAAAGGCGGGCCATCGGCCCGCCTTTTTCATTGCAGCCGGCGCAGAAGAAGATTTTTCTGCGAAAAATCTTCGGCTTGCAGGAGGTGGCGGTGAACGATCTTCCCAAGGGTGCTGATCTTCTGGCGGCGGGCCGGGCGCTGGCGCGGGATTGGCGGCTGGGGCCATCGGCCTTTCTGGCGCAATATGGCGTGGGTTGCGAAGCCGATTACAAGCGCGCGGCGATGGCCGAAGGCCGGGTGATGTGTCATGCCCAGATCGGCTGGCGCGCGCCGGCCAAGTCGATCCGCGCCTATCACGACATCTGGCTGGCCTGTGACAAGGCGGGGCATCGGGTGGACCGCTATGGGCTTTGCCTTGACTGGTCGATGGCGCTGCCCCGGGCGGTCCGCGCCAGGGCGCAGCGTGGCACCGGCATGATTTTGCCGGGGGTCGAGGATTTCGTGGCGCTGGCCAATGCCGCGCCTGTGGCGGCGCATTTCGGCGATTTCGTGCTGGGTTTTCCGGCAGCGGTAGAAAACACCCAAGCCGCACTGGCGGCGGGGGCCACGGCAATCGGCAACCTTGGGCAGTATTTCACCTTTCGCGTGCCGGGCCACGACGACGATGTGCAGGCGACCGCCGCCACGGTGACCGCGCTTGGCCTGATTGCGGCGCAAGAGGTGCCGGTGATGGTGCATTCCAACATCGACGATGGTTTTGCCGCGCAATTCACCGATCTTGCCAATGCGCTGGGGATGATTCTGGTCGAGCGGGACATCGTCACCCGGCTGATCGGCGCCGAAATCGGCCATGCCTTTGGACACCATTTCAGCGATCCTTTGGCGCGCATGGCCTTTCAGCGCGCTTTGGCCGAAGAGGGGGCATCCCCCGGCACCATGGTTTACGGCAACACCACAAGCTACCGTGGCCAGCCGGCGCAGAACGGGGCCAGCCTTGCCTCTTATCTGATGGTCGATGCGCTGGGGCAGCGGCTCTGGCCGTCGGGCCATGCCATCAACCCGGTGCCGGTGACCGAGAACGAGCGGATCCCCGAGGTGCAGGAGGTGATCGAGGCGCAGCTTTTCGCCGGGCGGCTGATCGAGCAATCGGCGGGCTGGCCGGGGCTGATCGACCCGGAGGCTGTGGGGCGGCTGACGGCGCGGCTGCGTGCGGGGGCAGGGCGGTTCCGTGCGGCGCTCTGGGCCGGGCTGGCCGAGGCGGGGGTGGATTGCACCGATGCTTTCGCGGTTCTTCTGGCGCTGCGCCGCATGGGCGGGCGGCGGATAGAGGCGGCTTATGGTGCGGGCCTGCCTGATGCGCGGGCCATGGGCGGGCGCGTGCCGGTGGTGCCCGCCACGATCCTGACCGAGATCGCGGAAATGTCACACGCCGCGCTGGCCGGGACCGATCCGGCGCTGCACCCGAACGTGCGCGGCCTGCGGGTGCTGGTCGCCACATCCGACGTGCATGAGCATGGCAAGATGCTGATCGACGAGATGTTGCGGCAGTTGGGGGCCGAGGCGCTGGACGGCGGCACCTCCACGGACCCCGGCCCGCTGGCAGCGCTGGCCGAGGCGCTGCGGCCCGATGCGATTGCGATTTCCACCTATAACGGCGTGGCGCTGGCCTATTATCAGGCGCTGAAGGCGGCGTTGGCAGCGCGGGGACTGGCGCTGCCGGTGCTGATCGGCGGGCGGTTGAACCAGATCCCCGAAGGCTCCAACTCCAGCCTGCCGATGGATGTCGGTGACATGCTGGCGGCCGAAGGCGCCGTGGTCTGCCGTGCCGCGGCAGACCTGTTGCCCGCGCTGGCCTATGTGCGCGCCGGTTGCCAGCCCAGCGTCTGAAACGCCTCACGGAAGGCGAAAGGCGCCAGATGGCGGTCGATCACCGATTGGGCGCGCGTGATCCCTTCGGCATCCGGGGCGGTGACGGTGACCGTCAGGGTCGCGTCATCGGCGGTCAGATCGACCGGACCCAAAGGCAAAGCCACGCGGCCCTGTGTGGTGTCATGGCTGACATCGACTTTGTGGGCGAAGTGTTTGCACAGTTGTTGCAGGTATTTCGAGGCATGGGCGGTGGCGAATGTGCCGGTGGATTGCATGGGCGTCGTCCTGTTCTGATCTGTTATGACTTAGTGAAACGCTCAGAAAATACAACTCCGTCGCTGAAAGTCGGGCGCTGAAAGTCGGGCGCGGAAAATTGCGGCCTTTTGCCGGGGCCGCCGCCGGGGCCTTGCGAAGGCTGGACCTTGGGGGCGCGGCTGCTATAAGGGGCGAAACAGCCTGACGAGGTGCCTGATGTATTTCCTTCTTCGCCTTCTGACCTGGTGGAACAGCCAGACCATCGGCACCCAGATTTTCACCGCCCGCAAGGGCGTCCGGGTGGGCGAGGATGAGCAGGGCAACGTCTTTTACCAGACCCGCGACGGCAAGCGCCGCTGGGTGATCTACAATGGTGAAACCGAGGCGTCGCGCGTGTCGCCCGATTGGCATGGCTGGCTGCATTTCACCTGGGACGAACCGCCGACCAAGGCGCCGCTCACGCACAAGTCTTGGGAAAAGCCGCATCAGGAGAATCTGACCGGCACGGTTGCCGCCTATGCCCCGCCCGGCTCGATCCGCCGCGCCGCGCCGGTGACGCGCGGCGATTACGAGGCGTGGCAGCCGGAATAATGGCCGAGAACCGTGCAGAAGTTCTGGCGGGTGCCGCGGTTCTGGCCGCGGCAGTTGCCTTTGTCCTTTACGCCGCAGGCGGTGACCGGCTGAAGGCGGGGGGGGGCACCTATCCGCTGACCGCCTCTTTCCGCTCGGTCGAGGGGATTTCGGTCGGCTCGGATGTGCGGCTGGCAGGGGTCAAGGTCGGCACCATCACCAGCCTGACGCTGAACCCGCAGACCTATTTCGCCGATGCCGAAATCGCGCTGGACCGTTCGGTGCAACTGCCCGACGATTCGGCGATCCTTATTTCCTCCGAGGGGCTTTTGGGCGGCAATTTCGTCGAACTGGTTCCGGGTGGTTCCCCCGATAACCTGATGCCCGGGGCCGAGATCGAGGATACCCAGGGCGCGGTCAGCCTGATCACGCTTCTGATGAAATTCGTCGGTGCGAAATCGGGCGATCCCGTGCCGGGGGCAGCACCGTGAACGTCCGGGCGGGGTTTTGGGCGGCGGCATTTGTTCTGGCGGCCGGCCCGGCGCTGGCGCAGATCACCGATGCTACGGGCGCGCGGCTGCGGTTGCTGGACAAGCTGACCGGCGAAATCAGCGACATGACGCTGGCCAATGGCCAGAGCCAGACTGTGGCCCGGCTGACGGTGCAGGTCGATGCCTGCCGCTATCCAGCCGACAATCCCACTGCCGAAGCCTATGCCCATCTGACGATTCACGACGTGGCGGCCCCCGATCCTGTCTTCAAGGGCTGGATGGTCGCCTCGTCTCCGGGCCTCTCGGCGCTGGACCATCCGCGCTATGACGTCTGGGTGCTGCGCTGTGACGTGCCCGATCTGGTGCTGCCCGATGTCGCCCCGGCCCCGGAAGAGGACGGCACGGGCGAGGGCGCCGCGACCGAAGACGGCAACGGCTGATACCCCGGCGGGGCAAAGTCGGCCTGCAACGGCAGCGCACGCTGCAACAGCCGGTGATAGGCCGCGCGGGGAATTTCCACCGCCCCAAGGCTGGCCAGATGCGGCGTCAGGAATTGCGTGTCGAACAGGGCGAAGCCACCCGCCCGCAGCCGGTGCATCAGCCAGGCCAGCGCAAGCTTTGACGCATTGGTGGCACGGGAGAACATCGATTCCCCCATGAAAGCGCCGCCAAGGCTGACGCCGTAAACCCCGCCGATCAGGGCGCTGTTCCGCCAGACCTCCAGCGAATGCGCATGGCCCTGCCGGTGCAGCGCCAGATAAAGGGCCGTGATTTCCGGGTTAATCCAGGTTTCCGCCCGCTCGGCGCAACCAGCGACCACACCCGCGAAATCGCGGTTCACCGTCACCTGATAATCCGCCCGCAGGATCGCCCGGCGCAGGCTGTGCGAGATGTGAAAGCCTTCCAGCGGGAAGATGCCGCGCCGGCGCGGGTCGATCCAGTGCAGATCGGTCGCGTCCCGGCTTTCGGCCATGGGAAACAGGCCCATGGCATAGGCCCGCAGCAAAATCTCGGGCGTGACCGCGGGCGATGCGGTCAGTTCCGGCCCCGCCATATCCAGCCCCCGCCAAAGATGCGGCTGCCTTCGGGCGCATAAAAGACGCAGGCTTGCCCGGCCGAAACCCCATCCTCCGGGTCGAGCAGTTCCACCTCTGCCTCGGTCGCCGAAAGCGGGCGGATCACCGCCGGGCGCGGCGGGCGGGTGGAGCGGACCTTGACGTTCAGATGCCATTCCGCGCGGCTGTCAAAGGCTTCGTCGCCCAGCCAGTTGATCTCGCGCAGCGCCACCTTGCGTGTG
The DNA here is from genome assembly GCF_013328815.1 of Tabrizicola fusiformis. Lineage (GTDB taxonomy): Bacteria > Pseudomonadota > Alphaproteobacteria > Rhodobacterales > Rhodobacteraceae > Fuscibacter. The sequence goes on along the minus strand of NZ_JABUHN010000004.1, from coordinate 48,892 downwards.
GAAAGCGCCTCTTTCGGCCCGACGATCACCCGGCGCGTTTCCGGGTCCAGCCGGACGACATAGAGCGGCTCGCCCAGCCCGCCGATGCCCAGCCCCTTGCGCTGGCCGATCGTGTAATGGATCACGCCGCGATGGGCGCCCAGCACATTGCCCGCCATATCCACAATCTCGCCCGGGTCCGCAGCACCCGGGCGCAGCTTTTCGATCACGGCCGCGTAATTGCCGTTCGGCACAAAGCAGATGTCCTGACTGTCGGGCTTGTCGGCCACCGGCAGGCCGTATTTTGCCGCCAAAGCCCGGGTTTCCGCCTTTGACGCCAGATGGCCCAGCGGAAAGCGCAGAAAATCAAGCTGTTCCGCCGTGGTCGAGAACAGGAAATAGCTTTGGTCGCGGTTCGCGTCGGTCGCCTGATGCAGTTCCGGGGCGGCACCCATCTTGCGCTGAATGTAATGGCCGGTGGCCATGCAATCGGCGTTCAGATCGCGGGCGGTGGCCAGCAGATCCTTGAACTTCACCCGTTCGTTGCAGCGGATGCAGGGCACCGGCGTTGCCCCCGCCAGATAGGCATCGGCAAATTCCTCGATCACCGCTTCGCGGAAGGTGTTTTCATAATCAAGGACATAGTGGGGAAAGCCCATGGTTTCGGCCACGCGCCGCGCGTCGTGAATGTCGCGCCCGGCACAGCAGGCGCCCTTTTTCGCCAGCGCCGCCCCGTGATCATAAAGTTGCAGCGTGACGCCCACCACGTCATAGCCCTCTTCGGCCAGCATCGCCGCCACGACCGAGGAATCGACGCCGCCCGACATCGCCACGACAACGCGCGTATCGGCAGGGGGCTTGGCAAAGCCAAGCGAGTTCATTGGATGGTCGCGCAAGGGGGTGTTCCGGGGAATGGTCCGTGGGTTCCTGCGCAATATAGGAAAATGCTGTCTACTCTCAACCCCCGCGCTTCACGCTTGCTTAAGGACGATGCCTCAGGATCGCGCAGGATGAAGGGGAGTGCCATGTATCTCAAACGTGTCGATGGCCCGCGCCAGGTGACGCTGCCCGACGGCAGCATCCTGACCCGTGCCGACCTGCCGCCGCCCGATACCCGCCGCTGGGTGGCCAGCCGCAAGGCCGTGGTGGTCAAGGCGGTGATCTATGGTCTGATCGCCGAGGGGGAGGCGCTGGAACGCTATGACCTCTCGGAGGAGGAGTTTGCCCTCTGGCGGCAGGCGGTGGAACGCCATGGCGACAAGGCGCTGCGCGTGACCACTTTGCAGAAGTATAGACAACTTTAGATTGTTTTCCACTTTCGTTCTGGCAGAGTAACCTAAGGTTAACCATTGGCCCCCACAGTCGTTAACGAAGACGGTTTCTGACGGAGCTTTGACAGATGCGAATCCTGTTGGTTGAGGACGATCCGACCACCTCCCGCAGCATCGAACTGATGCTGACCCATGCCAACCTCAACGTCTATTGCACCGACGTGGGTGAAGACGGCATCGATCTGGCCAAGCTTTACGATTACGACCTGATCCTGCTGGATCTGAACCTGCCCGACATGTCCGGGCATGAGGTGCTGCGCCAGCTGCGTCTGGCGCGGGTGGAAACGCCCATCCTCATCCTGTCGGGCTCAGACGATACCGAGAACAAGATCAAGGGTTTCGGCTTTGGCGCCGATGATTATCTGACCAAACCGTTCCACCGTGAGGAATTGGTGGCCCGCATCCATGCCATCATCCGCCGGTCAAAGGGCCACAGCCAGTCGATGATCAAGACCGGCCGGGTGAATGTGAACCTCGACGCCAAGACGGTCGAGGTAGACGGGCGCACGGTGCATCTGACGGGCAAGGAATATCAGATGCTGGAACTGCTTTCGCTGCGCAAGGGCACCACGCTGACCAAGGAGATGTTCCTTAACCACCTCTACGGCGGTATGGATGAGCCGGAACTGAAAATCATCGACGTTTTCATCTGCAAGTTGCGCAAGAAGCTGGCCGAGGCGACGGGCGGGCAGAATTACATCGAAACCGTCTGGGGCCGCGGCTATGTGCTGCGCGATCCGGGGCCGGGCACGCCCGCCCGCATTGCCGCCAGCGCCTGACTTTACCTTGCGCGCCCGGCCCCCTAGGTTCGGGGGGAACAGAGGGGATGCGCGATGGACGCCAAGCCAGTGGATCAGATGAACGAGGCCGAAGCGCGGGCCGAACTGGCCCGGCTGGCTGCGGCTCTGGCGCAGGCGAACACGGCCTACCATGCGCTCGACGCGCCCGAGATATCGGATGCGGAGTATGACGCCCTGAAACGGCGCAATGCCGCGGTCGAGGCGGCCTTTCCCGCACTGAAGCGCAGCGATTCGCCCAGCGATCAGGTCGGCGCCGGTCCGGCTGAGGGCTTTGGCAAGATCACCCATGCCGTGCCGATGCTCTCGCTGGAAAATGCCTTTGAAGACGGTGACGTGGCCGATTTCGACGACCGGGTGCGCCGTTATCTCAACCATGACGGCCCGCTTTCCTATACGGCCGAACCGAAGATCGACGGGCTTTCTCTGTCGCTGCGCTATGAGGGCGGGGCTCTGGTGCAGGCCGCAACCCGTGGCGATGGCGAGGTGGGCGAGAATGTCACCGAAAACGCCCGCACCATCGCCGATATTCCGCAGCACCTGACCGGCGCGCCCGAGGTGCTTGAGGTGCGGGGCGAGGTCTATATGTCCCACGCCGATTTCGCCGCCCTGAACGACCGGCAGGCGGCCAAGGGCGACAAGACCTTTGCCAATCCGCGCAACGCCGCCGCGGGCAGTCTGCGCCAACTGGATGCCACGATCACCGCCGCCCGGCCGCTGCGGTTTTTCGCCTATGCCTGGGGGGCGCTGTCGGACCCTCTGGCAACCACGCAAAGTGGCGCCATTGCGCGGCTCAACGCCTTGGGGTTTCAGACAAATCCCCTGACGGTCCTGTGCAGCTCCCCGGCCGAAATGCTGGCACATTACCGCAGGATCGAGGCGCAGCGCGCCACGCTTGGCTATGACATCGACGGCGTGGTCTACAAGGTGGACGATCTGGCGCTGCAGGCGCGGCTGGGGTTCCGGTCAACCACGCCCCGCTGGGCGATTGCGCATAAATTTCCCGCCGAACTGGCCTGGACCACGCTTCTGGGCATCGACATTCAGGTGGGCCGCACCGGCGCGCTGTCGCCGGTGGCGCGGCTGGCGCCGGTAACGGTGGGGGGCGTGGTGGTCTCCAACGCCACGCTGCACAACGAAGATTACATCGCGGGCCGCGATTCCTCGGGCGCGCCGATCCGCGGCGGCAAGGATATCCGCGTGGGGGATTGGGTGCAGGTGTACCGCGCCGGGGATGTCATTCCGAAGATCGCCGATGTTGATCTGACGCGCCGCAACAACGATGCGCAAGCCTTTGTCTTTCCTGATATTTGCCCCGAATGCCAAAGCCCCGCCGTGCGTGAGGAGGGGGATTCGGTCCGCCGCTGCACCGGCGGCCTGATCTGCCCGGCGCAGGCGGTGGAGCGGCTGCGGCATTTCGTGTCGCGCGGCGCCTTCGACATCGAGGGGCTGGGCATCAAACAGGTGGAAATGTTTTTCAAAGATACCGATCTGCCGGTGAAAACCCCCGCTGACATCTTTACCCTTGCCGCAAGAGACGCGGCCAATCCGCTGAAAAAACTGAAGAACCGGGATGGGTTCGGCGAAACCTCGGTGGCCAAGCTGTTTGCCGCCATCGAGGCCCGGCGCAGCATTCCGCTCGACCGGCTGATCTTTGCCCTTGGCATCCGCCATGCGGGCGAGGCGGCGGCGGCCGACCTTGCCCGCCATTACGGAAGCTGGGCGGCGCTGACCCAGGCGCTGGACCTTGCCCGCCCGGCCGCGCTGGCCCACCGCGCCGCCGATGCCGCCGTGGAGGCCGAACGCGCCGCGGCCCGCACCGAAAATCGCCGGGCGCGGCTGACCGAGCTGCGCAAACCCCTGCTCGATGCCGCGCCGGAGGCGGCCCGTGCCGCCTGGACCGATCTGGTCGGCACCGATGGCATCGGGCCGGTTCTGGCGCTGTCGTTGTCGGATGCCTTCGCCAATCCGGTGGAGCGGGCCGAAATTGACCGGCTGGCGGCACAATTGACCATCCTGCCGCCGCCGCGCCGCCAGACCGAAGGCAGCCCGATCGCCGGAAAAACCCTCGTCTTCACCGGCACGCTGGAGAAAATGTCGCGGGCCGAGGCCAAGGCGCGGGCCGAGGCTTTGGGGGCCAAGGTGGCCGGTTCGGTCAGCGCCAAAACCGATCTGCTGATCGCCGGTCCTGGCGCCGGCTCCAAGGCCAGGGATGCCGCCCGGCTGGGCATCGAGGTGATCGACGAGGACGCCTGGCTTGCGCTGGCCGCGCAGGGATGAGCCGTCCGGTCCCGCTTTTCCCGCTGTTTGCGGAGCTTGAAACGCTGGAGGGTGTCGGCGCCAAGACCGCCCGCGCCTTTGCCGCGCTGGGGGTGGCGCGGCCCAAGGACTTGCTCTTCCTGCTGCCGCATTCCGCAGTTGACCGCAGCCGCAAGGCCAGTGTCCGCGAGGTGGTACCACCCTGCACGGTGACGGTTGAGGTGGAGGTCGGCCTGCACCAGCCGCCGCGCACCAAGGGGCGGCCATACCGGATTTTCGTTCGGGATCAGATGCTTGAGTTTCAACTGGTCTTCTTCCATGCCCGCGCCGACTATCTGCAGAAGCTGTTGCCGACCGGACAGCGCCGTCTGGTGTCCGGCAAGGTCGAACTTTTCGACGGCATCGCGCAGATGGTCCACCCCGACCATGTGCTGCGCCCCGAAGAGGCTGCCGAACTGCCGGAGTTTGAGCCGGTCTATCCCCTGACCGCCGGCATCACGCAAAAGCTGGTGGCCAAGGCGGTGGCGGGGGCGCTGCGGCGGGTGCCGGAGTTGCCGGAATGGATCGACGGCCCGCTTCTGGCGCGCGAAGGCTGGCCGGGGTGGAACCGCGCGCTCTGCGAGATCCACGCGCCTGCGGGTGCGGCCGACCTTGCCCTGACCGCGCCCGCCCGGCAGCGGCTGGCCTATGATGAGATGTTTGCCCATCAGGTGACCCTTGCGCTGGCCCGCGCCACCCTGCGCCGCGCCAAGGGGCAGGTGACACGCGGCAACGGCGTCTTGCAGGCCAAGGTGTTGAAAAGCTTGCCTTACGCGCCCACCGGCGCCCAGACCCGTGCGCTGGCCGAAATCGCGCAGGATATGGAAAACCCGTTGCGGATGAACCGGCTGTTGCAGGGCGATGTGGGGGCGGGCAAGACCTTGGTCGCCTTCCTCGCGCTGCTGATCGCGGTCGAGGCGGGCGGGCAGGGCGTGATGATGGCGCCGACCGAAATTCTGGCGCGGCAACACCATGAGGGGCTGGCCCCGCTGGCCGCCGCCGCCGGGGTTCGGCTTGACCTCTTGACCGGGCGCGACAAGGGGGCGGAGCGGGCGGCCAAGCTCGCTGCGCTGGCCGATGGCCGGTTGCAGATTCTGGTCGGCACCCATGCGGTGTTTCAAAAGGATGTGGCCTTCCACGACCTGCGGCTGGCCGTGGTGGATGAGCAGCACCGTTTCGGCGTGGCACAGCGGATGGAACTGGGCGCCAAGGGGGCGGCGGCGGATGTCCTGGTGATGACGGCCACCCCCATTCCGCGCAGCCTTGCGCTGGCCAGCTATGGCGACATGGACGTTTCGGTGCTGGATGAAAAGCCTGCGGGCCGTAAACCGATCCGCACCGCGCTGATTTCCGATGCGCGGATGGAGGAGGTGGTCGGCCACCTCATCCGCGCGGTGGCCGAGGGGCGGCAGGTCTATTGGGTCTGCCCACTGGTCGAGGAATCCGAACTCGTCGATTATGCCAGCGCCGAGGAACGTTTTGCCAGCCTGCGCGCGGTGCTGGGCGAGGTGGTCGGGCTGGTCCATGGCCAGATGCCGCCTGCCGAAAAGGATGCCGCCATGGCGCGGTTCGTGGCCGGCGACACCAAGGTTCTGGTGGCGACCACGGTGATTGAGGTGGGCGTGAACGTGCCCAATGCCTCGATCATGGTGATCGAGCGGGCCGAGATTTTCGGTCTTGCCCAGTTGCACCAGTTGCGCGGCCGGGTCGGGCGGGGCACGGCAGACTCCACCTGCCTGTTGCTCTATCAGGCGCCGCTTTCGGAAACCGCCGAGCGGCGGCTGAAGGTGATCCGCGACAGCGAAGACGGCTTTCGCATTGCCGAGGAAGATCTGGCGATCCGCGGCGCGGGCGATCTGATCGGCACGGCGCAATCCGGCCTGCCGCGCTTTCGCGTGGCCGATCTGGAGCGGCAGGCCGGGCTGATGGCGGTGGCGCAGACCGATGCCCGCCGCCTTCTGGCCGATGACCCCGGTCTGACCGGTCCGCGCGGCAAGGCGGTGCGGTTCCTGCTCTGGCTTTTGGATCAGGACCGGGCGATCCGGCTGATCTCTGTCGGCTGACCGGCAGCTTTGCCCCCCATGTGACCTCTTTGTTCGCATATGTTCCGCAAAAGTTCTTGACGATTCGTGAATCACATGAGAACAATCGGGCAACATAGGAGGAAGCCATGCTGGAAGAGATCGCCGATATCCTGAACCGCTCGCGCGCCACGCTGATTGAGGATGCGCTTGGCGTCCTCTCGCTCTTTGCTTTGCTTTATGTCGGTCTGTCGCTGACCGGCGCTGTCTGAAGTCTGCCTGCGATCTTGCCCCGCCGGGCCTGCATCCTGCCCCGGATGCGCGGCTGTCCCCGCCGCTGCCTGGCTCAAGACGCCACTTGCCGCCGCCAGCCCCGCTGTGCGGCGGCTTTTTCTATCCGGCTGCCGCGGCGCAGGTCGCCTCCAGCGCCAGAAGGATCGAGGCGTGGCGGTTCTTGTAGTCGCGTGCGGGCAGCAGCACCTGATAGCCGTCAAAGGGCGCCGCGGGCACCGGGCCACCGTCCTTCAACATGGCGGCGAGCGCATCGCGCGCCGTTTCCAGTTCGGCAAGGCTGCGGCCCAGCACCACGCCTCCCAGAATGGCTGCCGAAGCCTGACCCAGCGCGCAGGCTTTCACATCCTGCGCGAATGCGGCCACCCGGCCATCCTGCATCACCAGATCGACCGTCACGGTTGACCCGCACAGCGGGCTGCGCTTTTTCGCGCTGCCGCTGGGTTCGGCCAACCGCCCCAGATGCGGGATCGAGGCCGCCAGTTGCAGGATCTGGCCGGAGTAAAGCTTGATCAGGTCGCTGTCGCTCATGGCTTCCCCTTTGCTCTGCGCCAAGATAAGCCCTCGCCCAGGAAACGCCAAGGAGCTGCCCGATGTCCTTCGACCCGGCAAGCCTAAAGTATGACGCCAACGGCCTGATCCCCTGCATCGCCCAAGAGGCGGCGACGGGGGAAATCCTGATGTTCGCCTGGATGAATGCGCAAAGCGTGGCGGAGACGCTGAAAACCGGGCGGGTGACCTATTGGAGCCGCTCGCGCCAGAGCTTCTGGATCAAGGGCGAAAGCTCGGGCCATGTGCAGCGGCTGATCGAACTGCGCCTCGACTGCGACCGTGATTGCCTTTTGGCGCTGGTGGCGCAAGAGGGGCCGGCCTGCCACACCAACCGGCGCAGTTGTTTCTACACGGCGATCCGGGGCGGTGAGGAAGTGGAGATCATGGCGCCGATGGCGTGACGGAAAATCCTTGGAAGGATCTTCCAAATTCCTTCCAAGGAATTTGCAGGTTTCTTGCAAGAAACCTGGCTACAGCCCCACCAGCCGCCGGATATCCCCCGGCGTCGCCCCCTCGGCCCGGTATTTTGCCAAGGCGCGCGCATCGTCGCGCTTTGCCAGCCGCTTGCCCTGAGCGTCGCGGATCAGGCGATGGTGGTGATAGGCGGGGGTGGGCAGGCCCAGAAGCCGTTGCAGCACCACATGAATTGCCGTCGCCTCGAACAGGTCTTCGCCGCGGGTGACCTCGGTGATGCCCTGCGCGGCATCATCCACCACCACCGCCAGATGATAGGCCACACCGATATCCTTGCGCGCCAGCACGATATCGCCCACCTCGCGGACCATCCGGCCCGCGTCAAAGCGGTGCAGCCCGGGCCGGGTGCCGGTATCGGTGAAAAAGACATCCCCCAGCCGCGCCATCGCCGCGCCCATGTCCAGCCGCAGGGCGCCCGCGCCATGCCTCTTACCCCGGCAGGTGCCCGGATAGACCGGCCCATCGGGCCCGATCTGCGCGCCCTCCTGAGGTGCCGACAGAGCCGCCCGGATATCGCCGCGGGTGCAGGTGCAATGATAGGTCAGCCCCGACTGGGACAGGTGTGCAAGGGCCGCCTCATAGACTGTCGGCCGTTCGGACTGCCGCATCACCGGGGTTTCCCACCTCAGCCCGAGCCAGCGCAGATCGTCATAAATCGCCGCCTCCCATTCGGGTTTGCAGCGGGCGCGGTCGATATCCTCGATCCGCAGCAGGAAACGCTCGCCCCGTTCCGCCGCGACCAGCGCCGCATAGGCATGGCCCAGATGCAAGGGCCCGCTGGGCGAGGGGGCAAAGCGCGTTACCCGAGCCACCCGGCAAACGCCTCCTTGGCGCGGTCGGTATAGGCTTTGTAACGGTCCTTGCGGCCCCGGCGCCCGCCCTTGGCATCAATCGGCGGGAAGAGGCCAAAGTTCACGTTCATCGGCTGGAAGGTCTTCGCTTCGGCCCCGCCAGTGATGTGGGTGATCAGCGCGCCCGTGGCGGTTTCGGGCGGCGGCGGCGGCAGATCGCGCCCGAGCAGCTCGGCCGCCGCCATCCGCCCGGCCAGAAGGCCCATGGCCGCGCTTTCGACATAGCCTTCGACCCCAGTGATCTGCCCGGCAAAGCGGATGTTGGGCCGCGATTTCAGCCGCATCCGGTCGTCCAGCAGCGTGGGAGAGTTGATGAAGGTGTTGCGGTGAATGCCGCCCAGCCGGGCAAAGCTGGCATCGTGCAACCCCGGAATCATCCTGAAAACATCGGTTTGCGCGCCATACTTCATCTTGGTCTGAAAGCCGACGATGTTATAGAGCGTACCCAGCTTGTTGTCGCGGCGCAGTTGAACCACGGCATAGGGCTTCTTTTCGGAATGCGGGTTGGTCAGGCCGACCGGCTTCATCGGGCCAAAGCGCAGCGTCTCGCGCCCGCGTTCGGCCATCACTTCGATCGGCAGACAGCCGTCGAAATATCCGGCGGTTTCGCCCTCATGAAACTCGGTCTTTTCGGCGGCAAGCACGGCGTCGATGAAGGCTTCATACTGCGCCTTGTCCATCGGGCAGTTCATATAGGCGGTCTGTTCTTCGGCCGTTTCGCCCTTGTCATAGCGGCTCTGCATCCAGGCCACCGACATATCGACGCTTTCGGCATAGACGATGGGGGCGATGGCGTCGAAAAACGCCAGCGCCTCGGCCCCGGTCGCCGCGCGGATGCTTTCCGCCAGCGCGCCCGAAGTCAGCGGGCCGGTGGCGATGATCCAATGGCCCTCCTGCGGCAGTTCGGTGATTTCGCCCTCGGCCACCGAGATCAGCGGATGTGCCCGCAACCGCGCCGTAACCGCCTCGGCAAAGGGATCGCGGTCCACGGCCAAAGCACCGCCCGCAGGCAGCCGGTGCGCCTCGGCCATTTCCATGACCAGCCCGCCCGCCGCCCGCATTTCCCAATGCAGAAGGCCCACGGCATTCCGCTCATGATCATCCGAGCGGAAGGAGTTCGAACAGACCATCTCGGCGAAAAGCCCGGTCCGGTGGGCGAAGGTGCCGACCTTGGGTCGCATTTCGTGGATCACCACGGGCAGGCCCATGTTGGCCGCGGCCCAAGCCGCTTCGGAGCCGGCCATGCCGCCGCCGACGATGTGAAGTGTCTCTGTCATGCCCCGGATTTAGGGGGTTTCAGCCCGGAAGGAAAGCCTGACCACCGGGAAAGCAGGGACCGGAACGCAAAGACCCGGAGGATGCGATCCCCCGGGTCTTCTGAAAGCCGCGCCTGAAACTTACGCCTTGTCGAGCGCCGGTTTGCCCGCGCCATGGGCAAAGACCATCAGGAAGCCACCGGCCAGCCCGAGGTTTTTCAGGAACATGATGCTTTGCACCTGATCGGCAAAGTTGAAGTGGTAAAGCAGTGCCGTCACCACACAGAACGCGGCGGCCAGCAGCGCCATGATCCGGGTCTGGAAGCCGATGATCATCGAAACGCCGACAGCGATTTCAAACAGGATCGCCGGCCATGCGAGGAAGCCGGGCAGGCCGCCCATGCCGAGGTAGCCGGCAAAGCCTTGCACATCGCCCAGCTTGCCAAGGCCGCCGACGATAAACAGCGCCGACAGCAGCAGCCGGGCGATGAAGGGGGTGTAGGTGGTGAATTTGTCCATGATCTGATCCTTGTCTCACCCGGTTCGGGCATGACGCTCAGATACATGGTGCGAAGATTCGCATATATACCGATGGCCGCAGGCGAGACGTGCAGAGATGCACCGATCAGCCTTGCGTCAGTGCCTGCCGTTCGTCGGCGACAAAGGCGGCCTGATCCACGGCCGGACGGCCCAGTTCCGCGGCCTTGTCAAAGAAACCCCGGGCGGGCAGGGCGCTGCCCCGCGCAGACACCACCACGGCGCAGAAGGGGCGGCCAAGGGCGGCATCCTCTTCCATCAGGGCCTCAAGCGCGGCGGTCAGTTCGCCCATCCGCAGGCCAAGGTCACGGGCGAGGGCGCCGTAGCTGGTGGTCTCGTGCCGCGCGGCCAGTTCGGCCAGCCGCGCGGCGATGATCAGACTCACTTGGGCCTGGCCTCCAGTGACGCGACAATCCTTTCGTTGCTCTCTGCGATCCGCAGCAGCAACGCATTGTTTTCATGGATCATCTTTCTTGACCATTCCTGCCTTTGCCGAAAGCCGCGCAGGAAGAAAATCCAGACGCCGACCAAAATGATGAACGGCAGCCAAAGCTTCAAGAGTTCCATCACTCATTCCCCTGTTCGGCCACGCGGGCGACCGAAACCACCTGTTCGTCGCCGCCGGTGTTGAACACCTTCACCCCGCCCGCCGAGCGCGAGCGGAAGCTGATCTGCGCCACCGGCACCCGGATCGACTGGCCGGTCGAGGTGGCCAGCATGATCTGGTCGGTCATCTCCACCGGGAAGCTGGCGACCAGCGGCCCGCCGCGCATCGCCCCATCCATCGCCTTCACGCCCATGCCGCCGCGTCCGCGCACCGGGTAATCATGGCTGGACGACAGCTTGCCGGAACCCGAGGTGGTGATCGTCAGGATCAGGTCTTCGGCCGCCGACATTTCGGCATAGCGTTCGGGCGAGAGGTTGCCTGCGGGCACCTCTTCCTCGTCATCCGCCTCCGTTTCGTCGGTGACCCCGGCCATCAGGCGGCGCTGCTTGAGATAGGCGGCCCGTTCATCCGGTTCAGCCTCAAAATGGCGGATGATCGCCATCGAGACCACCGCATCCCCCTCGGCCAGACGGATGCCGCGCACGCCGGTCGAGCCGCGCGATTTGAATACCCGGATTTCCGTGGTCGAAAACCGGATCGCCCGGCCCAGACGGGTGACCAGCATCACATCGTCGGTATCGTCGGCAATGGCGGCATTCACCAGCGAAACGCCCTCCGGCAGCTTCATGGCAATCTTGCCGTTGCGCAGGACATTGGTGAAATCCGACAGATCGTTCTGCCGCACATCGCCGTCGCTGGTGGCGAAGACGATTTGCAGATTGGCCCAATCCTCCTCGGGCACATCCACCGGCATTAGCGCGGCAATCGACACGCCCGGCGCAATCGGCAGGATGTTGACCATCGCCTTGCCCTTGGCGGTGCGCCCCGCCAGCGGCAGGCGCCAGGTCTTCATCTTGTAGACCATGCCATCGGTGGTGAAGAACAACAGTGCCGTATGGGTATTGGCCACGAAGAGCGTGGTCACCACATCATCTTCCTTGGTCGCCATCGAGGCGAGGCCCTTGCCGCCGCGGTTCTGGCTGCGGAATTCGGCCAAGGGCGTGCGCTTGATATAGCCGCCCGAGGTGATGGTGACGACCATATCCTCGCGCTCGATCAGGTCTTCGTCTTCCATATCGCCCGACCAATCGACAATCTCGGTCCGGCGTGGCACGGCGAAAAGCTGTTTGACCTCAAGCAGTTCGGCGGAAATGATTGCCATGATCCGCTCACGGCTTCCCAGGATTTCAAGGTAATCCTTGATCTTGCCCGCCAGTTCCTCAAGCTCGTCGGTGACTTCCTTGACGCCAAGTGCCGTCAGCCGTTGCAGCCGCAGTTCCAGAATGGCCCGCGCCTGCACTTCCGACAGGTTATAGGTGCCATCCTCGTTCATCGTGTGGGTTGGATCGTCGATCAGCCGGATATAGGCGGCGATGTCATGCGCGGGCCAGCGCCGCGTCATCAGTTTTTCGCGCGCTTCGGCAGCATCGGCAGAGGCGCGAATGGTGCGGACCACCTCATCCACGTTTGAGACCGCCACAGCCAGACCGCACAGCACATGGCTGCGCTCACGCGCCTTCTTCAGTTCAAAGGCGGTGCGGCGGGCGACAACTTCCTCGCGGAAGGTGATGAAATTGCTCAGAAAGTCGCGCAGGGTCAGTTGCTCGGGCCGCCCGCCGTTCAAGGCCAGCATGTTGCAGCCGAACGAGGTCTGCATCGGGGTAAAGCGGTAAAGCTGGTTCAGCACCACATCCGGCGTCGCATCGCGCTTCAGTTCAATCACCACGCGCACACCGATCCGGTCGCTTTCATCGGCGACGCCGGAAATGCCTTCCAACTTCTTCTCGCGCACCTGCTCGGCGATGATCTCGATCATCCGGGCCTTGTTGACCTGATAGGGCACCTCGTCGATCACGATGGCCCAGCGGTCCTTGCGGATTTCCTCGATATGGGTTTTCGCCCGGATGATGACCGAACCGCGCCCCTCAAGATAGGCTTTGCGCGCGCCCGAACGGCCCAGAATCTGCGCCCCGGTGGGAAAATCCGGCGCCGGGATATGCTCCATCAGTGCTTCCATGCTGATGTCGGGGTTTTCGATCATCGCCAGCGTGCCGTCGATCACCTCGCCCAGATTGTGCGGCGGAATGCGGGTGGCCATGCCGACCGCAATGCCCTCGGCACCGTTGACCAGCATATTCGGGAAACGAGCAGGCAGAACGGTCGGCTCGCGGTCCTTGCCGTCGTAATTGTCCTGAAAATCGACGGTATCCTTGTCGATATCGGCCAAGAGATAGGCCGCCGGCTTGTCCATCCGCACTTCGGTATAGCGCATGGCCGCCGCCGCATCGCCATCCATCGAGCCGAAATTGCCCTGACCGTCCAAGAGCTTGAGGCTCATCGAAAAGGGCTGCGCCATCCGCACCAGCGCGTCATAGATCGCGCTATCGCCGTGGGGGTGGTATTTCCCCATCGTGTCGCCCACCGGGCGCGCCGATTTGCGATAGGCCTTGTCATGGCTGTTGCCGCTTTCGGCCATCGCAAACAGAATGCGCCGATGCACGGGTTTCAGCCCGTCGCGCAGGTCGGGAATGGCGCGGGAGACGATCACGCTCATCGCATAGTCGAGATAGGCCGTCCGCATCTCTTGCGAGATATCCACCTGCGGGCCGTGATAGGTCGGCCGCTCCGGGGTTTCTCCGGTCTTTTCAAGGTCTTCGGGGCTATCGGTCACGTTGGCTTTGCCTTTCCGGCAGGGGTCCAGATATTGTTGGCCAGACCTTACACCATGCAAGCCATGGGGTGCAATGCCGCGGGCGCATTGCATTGGCAGCCAGCGGCCCATAGTGCCAACAGATTGTTTTCATTGAAACTTAATCCGATTCTGCCAAGCTGGCCCAAGGGGGAGCCGGAACAGGAGACATGCGGATGCAGAACGAGACGGAACTGATGCTGCGGGGATATGGTCTGACCACGGCGGAACTTTACTACCGGATGCCGGATTATCGCAATGTTCTCAACAGCTTCCTCTGGCAAGCCTATGATCTGGCCCCCGATTACCCCGAGCTTTTCCGTTTCATCGAATTCTGGCAGGAGCAGATCGACGGCCCGCTGCATTCGGTCCGCTTCACGCATCGCAAACTGATTGCGCCCGGCGAATGGCGCCATGTGGTCAAAGAGTTCCGCCTGCATTAGCGGCAGGCTGAGGGATTGGGCGCATCCGTAGGATGGGCAATATTGCCCATCCTACGATCCGAGGACCGGCAATTCGGGCTGGGCACAATCGCGCGGTATCAGGCCGCGCGCATCACCATGCCGAACAGGTCGCGCGGATCATCGGGGTCCGCGATCATGTCCAGTTGCTCGGCCAGTCCGGTTTCGGCCAGCTTGCGCCGGACATAGCGCAGGGCCGAAAAATCCTCGATGGCGAAACCCACCGAGTCAAACAGCGTCACCTCTGCCGCCGACTGCCGCCCCGGCGCCTGGCCCGCGATCACCTGCCACAGCTCGCGCACCGGATGCTCGGGCGGCAGTTGCTGAATCTCGCCCTCGATCCGGGTCTGGGGCGGATATTCCACGAAAATTTCGGACCGCAGCAGGATGTCGCGGTGCAGCTCGGTCTTGCCCGGGCAATCGCCGCCGACCGCATTCAGATGCACCCCGGCGCCCAGCATGTTGTCGGTCAGGATGGTGGCATATTGCTTGTCGGCGGTGACCGTGGTGACGATCTGCGCCCCCAAAATCGCCTCTTCCGCGCTGGCGCAGGACACCACCCGCAGCCCGCGCCCGGCCAGATTGCGCGCGCATTTCGCGGTGGCTGCCGGGTCGATGTCGTAAAGCCGCACTTCCGTCACGCCGCAGACGGCACCGAAGGCCAGCGCCTGAAACTCGGCCTGCGCGCCGTTGCCGATCAGGGCCATGCAGTCCGCCCCCTTAGGCGCCAGCCATTTCGCTGCCATCGCACTGGTCGCCGCCGTGCGCAGCGCGGTCAGGATGGTCATTTCCGACAGGAGCAGCGGATAGCCGGTGCCGACATCCGCCAGAAGGCCAAAGGCCGTCACCGTCTGCAACCCCCGCCGCATGTTCGACGGATGGCCGTTGACGTATTTGAAGCCATAGGTCTCACCGTCCGAGGTCGGCATCAGTTCGATCACCCCGACATCGGAATGGCTCGCCACGCGGGGCGTCTTGTCGAAGAGGGGCCAGCGGCGGAAGTCGGCCTCGATCTCCTCCACCAGATCGGTCATGAACCGTTCAATACCAATGGCATGGACCAGCCGCATCATATTGGCGACCGAAACGAAAGGCACAAAAGCCTGCGGCGAGGGGGCGTTCATAACAGACCTCAGAAACTGCGGGTGGGGCGGTCGAACACCTTGCGGCCCATGAGAGAGCCGACCAGATCGACCATCAGCTTGGCCGTCTTGCCGCGTTCGTCCAGAAAGGGGTTCAGCTCGACCAGATCGAGCGAGGTGACAAGGCTGCTTTCATGCAGCAATTCCATCACCAGATGCGCCTCGCGGAAGGTGGTGCCACCGGGAACCGTGGTGCCGACGGCCGGCGCGATGGAAGGGTCGAGGAAATCGACATCGAGGCTGACATGCAGCATCCCCCCCGCCTCGCGCACCATGGTCAGGAATTCGCGCAGGGGGGCAACGATGCCCCGTTCGTCCAGCACGCGCATGTCGTTGATGGCAATGTCATGGCGCAACAGGGCGGTATGTTCGGCGGCATCGACCGAGCGGATGCCGTAAAGGCAAATCCGCTCTGCCGGGATCGGCGCGGGGAAGGGCGGGAAGGCGTCAAACCCCTCGCGCCCGGCGATATAGGCAACCGGCGTGCCGTGCAGATTGCCGCTTTCGGTGGTCAGGGGCGTGTGGAAATCGGAATGCGCATCCAGCCAGAGCAGGAAGAGGGGCCGCGCCTGTCGCTGGGCATAGGCCGCAGCCCCGGCGACCGAGCCGAGCGCAAGGCTGTGATCGCCGCCCAGAACGATGGGCAGCGCGCCCTGCGACAGGGCATCATCCACCTTGTCGGCCAGCACCTCGGTCCAGCCGATGCATTCGGCCAGCGAATGCACCGCCGGATTGGCGCAGGTGGCCGGGCGAAGGTCGGGCAGGGTCATGTCGCCCCAATCCTCCACCCCGTGGCCCAGTTCCGAAATCGCCCGCGCCAGACCTGCCACGCGATAGGCGGCAGGCCCCATCAGACAACCGGGGCGGCGCTGGCCTTCGTCGATGGGCGCACCGATGAGGATGGTTCTGGGCATGGCTCTCTCCTGGGCTTTGGAACAGGGTGTTTTCATCTTGCGCCAGATCATAGCGGAATTTATGACGTTTCGATAAGAGATTTGACCAAAGCGGAGGATGGATTGGCCGATCTGGACGAAGTGGACCAAAGGCTGATCGCCGAATTGCGCCGCGACGGGCGTGCGGCGCTGTCCGATCTGGCCGACCGGCTGGGTCTGGCGCGGGGCACGGTGCGGACCCGGATGGAGCGGCTGGTGGCGCGGGGCGAAATCGCCGGGTTTACCGTTCTGACGCGGGGCGATGTCACGGCGGCGCCGGTGCGCGGGCTGATGATGATCGGGATCGAGGGGCGCGGCGGCGAAAAGGTGATGGCGCGGTTGCAGGGCATCCCGGCGGTGATGGCGGTGCATTCGACCAATGGCAAATGGGATCTGATCGCCGAATTGGCGACGCAGACCCTGCTGGAGCTGGACGAGGTGATCCACCGCATCCGCAGCATCGACGGCGTGATGACCAGCGAGACCAACCTTCTGTTGTCCACCCGCCGCGCGGGTCGCCGTTAGGATGGGCGGAAGGTTTCCGTAGGATGGGCAATTCTGCCCATCCCGGCACTCACCGCCCGGAAAACTTCGGCGCGCGTTTTTGCAGGAACGCCGCCACGCCTTCGCGGAAATCGGCGGAACCGCCGCATTCGCCCTGCAACCGCGCCTCAAGCGCCAGTTGCGCATCAAGGTCTTGCGCAAAGCTGACCCGCAGCGCCTGTTTGATGCCGCGGTAGGCCAGCCCCGGCCCGGCGGCCAGCGCCGCCGCCCGTGCCCGCCAATGCGCGGCAAAGACATCATCCGGCACCGCCTCATAGATCATGCCCCAGTCGGCGGCCTGACGGGCACTGATCTTGTCGGCAAAAAGCATCGCCCCCATAGCGCGGGCGAGGCCGATCTGGCGCGGCAACCAATGGGTGCCGCCGGCATCCGGCACCAGCCCGATCCGGGTGAAAGCCTGAATGAAGCTGGCGCTTTCGGTGGCGATCACCACATCGCAGCCCAGGGCCAGATTGGCCCCGGCCCCCGCCGCCGCCCCGTTCACCGCCGCGATGGTCGGCAGCGGGCAGTCGGTGATGTCTTTCAGCATCGGGACATATTCTTCGTTCAGGATCCGCTCGAAATCCACCGCCCCCGCCGCCTGTGCATCGGCCAGATCCTGACCCGAGCAGAACGCCCGCCCCGTGCCGGTCAGCACCAGCACCCGCGCCTCACCCACCGCCCGGGCGATGGCCGCGCGCAATTCGCCCCGCAGCGCGGTGGAGAGGGCATTCATCACCTCGGGCCGGTTGAGGGCGATGACGGCAACGCCGTCTTCAAGCGCATAGGTGACGTTCGGCTGGCTCATGGTGCTTCTCCCTGTTGCCGCCATGTTAGCGGCGGCTTCACCGGGGAAAAGCGGAACCCCGCGTCACTTCGGGCTGTCTTCCCGCAGCAATTCGGCCAGCCGCGCCTGATCGGCGGCGCTCAACCCCTCGGCTTCGGTCTCACGCGCCCGGCGCCGGGTGGCGGCAAAGGCAATCGCCCCCCCCGCCAGCAGCATCGCCGGCCCCGCCAGCCACAGGATCAGACCCGATCCGCTGGCGCGCGGGTTGAACAGCACGAATTCGCCAAAGCGGGTGACGACATAGTCGATCACCTGATCGTCGCTGTCGCCCGCCACCAGCCGCTCACGCACTGCAAGGCGCAGGTCGCGGCTGATCGGGGCGTTGGAATCGTCAATGCTTTCGCCCTGACAGACCGGGCAGCGCAATTGCCGCGAAATCTCGCGCGCCCGGGCTTCCAGCGCGGGATCGGCAAGCACCTCATCGGGTTGCACCGCAAAGGCGGGCAGGGCGGTCAGCAGCATCAGGGCCAGAAGGAACGCACGCATCGCCTACTCCGCCGGATGGGCCGCAGGCACCGCCCGCCGCGCGCCCGCGGCAAGGCGATAGCGCCGGTCAGTCAGGCTGAGGAACCCGCCCAAAGCCATCAACAACGCGCCGCCCCAGATCCAGTTGGCAAAGGGTTTGACATAGCCGCGCACGGCATAGCCGCCGCCCTCCTGCGCATCGCCGATCACCAGATAGATGTCGTTGAAGAACCCGTTCGAGATCGCCGCTTCGGTCGTCGGCATCGCCTGCACCGGATAGACCCGCTTTTCGGGGAAAAGCGTGGCCACCGTGCGGCCGCCGCGGCTCACCACCATTTCCGCCATGGTGGTGGTATAGTTCGGCCCCTCCTCCTCATGCACCGCCTTCAGGGTGACCTGATAGGGGCCAAGCGGAAAGGTCTCGCCCAGACGGGCGACGCGGATATCCTCGATCATCCAGGCATTGATCGCGGCCACGGCAAAGATCGTGACGCCCAGCCCGGCATGGGCTGTCACCCGGCCCCAATCGGCGCGGGGCAGGCGGCCGATCCGGCCCAGCCGCGCGGCAAGCGGCCCGCGCCCGGCCCGCGTCAGCAGGTCCACGCCCGCGCCGAAAACCACCCAAAGCCCCAGCGCCGCCCCAATCGGACCCAGCGCCGACCGCCCGGTCTGCACCGCCCAGACCAGCGCACCCAATGCCAGCGCCAGCACCGCCACCGGCATCAGCCGCCGCAGCACGCCGCCCAGATCGCCCCGCTTCCACGGCATCAGCGCCCCCACGGGCAGCAGCACGGCCAGCGCCACCATGAAGGGAGTAAAGGCCGCGTTGAAGAACGGCTCGCCCACCGACAGCACCCGGCCCCACAGCATCTCGGCCACCAAGGGCCAGATCGTGCCGATGAACACGACAAAGGCCGCCACCGCCAAGAGCAGGTTGTTCAACACCAGCGCGGATTCCCGGCTGACCATGGCAAAGACGCCCTTGGCCTCCAGCGCGCCCGCCCGCGCCGCGAACAGGGTCAGCGCGCCGCCCATGAACACACCAAGGATCAGCAGGATGAACACCCCCCGCTCGGGATCATTGGCAAAGGCGTGGACCGAGGTGATCACCCCCGACCGCACAATGAAAGTGCCGATCAGGCTGAAGCCAAAGGCGAGGATGGCCAGAAGGATGGTCCATGCCTTCAGGCTCTCGCGCTTTTCCACCACGATGGCCGAATGCAGCAGGGCGGCGGCAATCAGCCATGGCATGAAGCTGGCGTTTTCCACCGGATCCCAGAACCAGAACCCGCCCCAACCCAATTCGTAATAGGCCCACCACGAGCCAAGCGCGATGCCGATGGTCAGAAACACCCAAGCCGCCAGCGTCCACGGCCGCACCCAGCGCGCCCACGCCGCGTCGATCCGCCCCTCGATCAGGGCGGCGACAGCGAAGGAAAAGCTCATCGAAAGGCCAACATAGCCGAGGTAGAGGAAGGGCGGATGGAAGGCCAGCCCGGGGTCTTGCAGCAGGGGGTTCAGGTCGGCCCCATTCAAGGGCGGCACCGCCATCCGCAGGAACGGGTTCGAGGTGAACAAGAGGAAGGCCAGAAAGGCCATCCCGATCAGCCCCTGCACCGCCAGCACCCGCGCCCGCAGGCTTTCGGGCAGGTTGCCGCCGAACCAGGCGGCACAGGCGCCAAAGCCCGACAGGGCCAGCAGCCACAACAGGAGCGACCCCTCGTGGTTGCCCCAGACGCCCGACACCTTGTAGAGCATCGGCTTCAGCGTGTGCGAATTGCCCGCCACCAGCGCCAGCGAGAAATCCGAGGTCACAAAGGCCCAGGTCAGCGCCGCAAAGGCCGCCGCGATCAGCACGAATTGCGCCGTGGCCGCAGGCGCCGCCAGCGCCATCAGGCGCCGGTCGCCCCGCGCCGCCCCGATCAGCGGCAGGCTGCCCTGCACCAGCGCCACGGCCAGCGCCAGCGCGAGTGCGAAATGTCCAAGCTCGGTGATCATCGGCGGTCTCCTGCGTTCGGCCCCAGCATAGGGCAGGGCGCGGGCCGGGGAAATGGCCCGCGTCAGCAGGTCGCGTCACACGCCGCGCGACAGCGCCGCCACGCCGGTCCGCGCGATCTCTTTCAGGCCCAGCGGGCGCATCAGATCGGCAAAGCTGTCGATTTTCTCCGGCGTGCCGGTCATCTCGAAGACAAAGCTTTCCAGCGTGCTGTCCACCACATGCGCCCGGAAAATCTCGGCTAGCCGCAGCGCCTCGATCCGCGCTTCGCCCTTGCCGGCCACCTTGAACAGCGCCAGTTCGCGCTGCACCGACGGCCCTTCGGCGGTCAGGTCATGCACGTCATGCACCGGCACCATGCGGCGCAACTGCGCCTCGATCTGGTCGATCACCTGCGGCGTGCCAGAGGTGACAATGGTGATCCGGCTCAGATGCCGCGCATGGTCGGTCTCGGCCACGGTCAGGCTTTCGATGTTGTAACCGCGGCCCGAGAAAAGCCCGATCACCCGGGCCAGCACGCCCGGCTCGTTCTCGACCAGAATCGCCAGCGTATGGCTTTCGATCACTTCCGCATTGGGGTCGCGCAGGTCATAGGCCGAATGGCTCGTCGAGCCGCGTTTGATGTTGAGCGCCGACATGGGCTGCCCCTTTCATCTTGGTAAAAATATCCTGGGGGTCCGGGGGCAAGCCCCCGGTCCGCCCGATTACACCAGCACCGCGCCAGCCGCCTTGATCACGCCCTGCGTGTCCGCCTCGCCCAAGAGCATCTCGTTATGCGGCTTGCCGCTCGGGATCATCGGGAAGCAGTTTTCGTGCTTCTCGACAAGGCAGTCAAAGATCACCGGCCCGTCATAGCGGATCATCTCCAGAATGGCGTCGTCCAGATCGGCGGGGTCCGAGACCTTGATACCCTTGCAGCCAAAGGCTTCGGCCAGTTTCACGAAATCGGGCAGGCTTTCCGACCAGCTTTGCGAATACCGCTCACCGTGCAGCAGTTCCTGCCACTGGCGCACCATGCCAAGCCGTTCGTTGTTCAGTATGAACTGCTTGACCGGGGCGCGGAACTGCATCGCCGTGCCCATTTCCTGCATGTTCATCAGCCAGGACGCCTCACCGGCGACGTTGATCACCAGCGCCTCGGGATGGGCGATCTGCACGCCGATCGAGGCGGGCAGGCCATAGCCCATCGTCCCCAGACCACCCGAGGTCATCCAGCGGTTCGGCGCCTCAAAGCCAAGGAACTGCGCCGCCCACATCTGATGCTGGCCGACCTCGGTGGTGATGTAACGGTCCATCCCCTTGGTCAGCGCCTCAAGCCGTTGCAGGGCGTATTGCGGTTTGATGACCTTGGTCGAGCCCTTGTAGTCAAGGCAGTTGACCGCACGCCATTCGGCGATCTGCTTCCACCATTTGGCCAGACCCTCCTTGTTCACCTTGCGGCCGCGGGCCTTCCAGATGCGCAGGGCGTCTTCCAGCACATGGCCGACATCGCCCAGGATCGGCACATCCACCCGGATCACCTTGTTGATCGAGGAGGCGTCGATGTCGATATGCACCTTGCGGCTGTGCGGGCTGAAATCCTTGATCCGGCCGGTGATGCGGTCATCGAACCGCGCGCCGACGTTGATCATCAGATCGCAGCCATGCATCGCCAGATTGGCCTCATAAAGGCCATGCATCCCCAGCATCCCGAGCCAGTTCTTGCCCGAAGCCGGATAGGCGCCCAGACCCATCAGGGTGGAGGTGATGGGAAATCCGGTCGCCTCCACAAACTCGCGCAGCAACTGGCTGGCACCGGAGCCGGAGTTGATCACGCCGCCGCCGGTGTAGAACACCGGGCGTTCGGCGGTTTCCAGCATCTCCACCATGGCGGTGATGGCGTCGATATCGCCTTTCAGCCGCGGCTGGTAATGCGAGGTGCGGGCGCGCTGGACCGGGGTATATTCGGCGGTGGCGAATTGCACATCCTTGGGAATATCCACCAGAACCGGGCCGGGGCGGCCCGATTTGGCAACGTGGAAAGCCTGATGGATGGTGTCGGCCAGCTTCGCCGTGTCCTTCACCAGCCAGTTCATCTTGGTGCAGGGTCGGGTGATGCCCACGGTATCGGCCTCTTGAAAGCCATCGGTGCCGATCATGAAGGTCGGCACCTGACCCGACAACACCACGATCGGAATGCTGTCCAGAAGGGCATCGGTCAGACCCGTCACCGCATTCGTCGCGCCGGGGCCCGAGGTCACCAGTGCCACGCCCACCTTGCCGGTGGAGCGGGCATAGCCCTCGGCCATATGGATGGCGCCCTGTTCGTGGCGCACCAGAATGTGACGGATGTCATTCTGCAGGAAGATCTCGTCATAGATCGGAAGAACGGCCCCGCCCGGATAGCCGAAGACGACATCGACCCCCTGATCCTTGAGAGCCTGAACCACCATCCTTGCGCCGGTCATTGCGCCTGACATCGCCTTCGCCATCGGTCTTTCCTCATTTCGGCCGCGCCCTGCGGCCCTTCAGTCAACAAAAAGCCCCCGAGGGTCATTCGGGGGCGCATGGGATCCAGGATGGAAAACGGTTACCCGCCCATGCGCCTTGATCCTACGATTACGAGAAGTTCGGACATGCCCGACCCCAAATTGGCTTTGGCGGGACACTATGGCGGGGATGCCGGGGCGTCAACCGCAAATCGACGCCTAAAATGTCGCGCGAGGGTAAAAAATCGCAGGAATATTGCGTTCTGATCCGGGCTCGGCGCAACTTTCGCAAATCGCGTCGCCTGATTCTGGCCGACTCGGCACGGGGCAGGGTCTCAGGTTGCGGGT
The DNA here is from genome assembly GCF_013328815.1 of Tabrizicola fusiformis. Taxonomy (GTDB): domain Bacteria; phylum Pseudomonadota; class Alphaproteobacteria; order Rhodobacterales; family Rhodobacteraceae; genus Fuscibacter. Next base: position 26,007 of record NZ_JABUHN010000004.1, on the reverse strand, counting down.
GGTAAGAAAAAATGACCAAATTTCGCCGATCTGCGAAAAAAGCGGTTCTCAGCCGCAGTTTCGCTGTTTAGGGTTGGTGCAGTCAACAAGGCGGGAGGGGGAATCTTCCGCCGTCCAGAGGAGGAGAAACTGATGGATCGTCGTTCCTTTCTGACCAAGGCCAGCATCGGCGGCGTTGCCGCTGCCGGGGCCTCGGTTCTGGCCGCTCCGGCCATTGCGCAGGCCAATCCCAAGGTCACCTGGCGCGTGACCTCGTCCTTCCCCAAGGCGCTGGACACCATCTTCGGCGCCGCCGACGTGATGTCGAAATACATCTCCGAAGCGTCGGACGGCAATTTCACCCTGCAGGTCTTCCCGGCCGGTGAACTCGTCCCCGGTCTGGAAGCGGCCGATGCCGTGTCCACCGGCACCGTCGAAGCCTGCCACACCGTTCCCTATTACTTCTGGGGCAAAGACCCGACCTATGCTCTGGGCGCTGCCGTGCCCTTCGGGCTGAACGCGCGTCAGATCAACGCCTGGTTCTACCATGGCGGCGGCATCGACCTGATGAACGAGTTCTATGCCACGCAGAACCTGATCGCCTTCCCGGCGGGCAATACCGGCGTGCAGATGGGCGGCTGGTTCCGCAAGGAAATCACCTCGGTCGCCGATATGAGCGGGCTGAAGATGCGGGTCGGCGGCTTTGCCGGCAAGGTCATGGAAAAGCTGGGCGTGGTGCCGCAGCAGATCGCCGGCGGCGACATCTATCCGGCGCTGGAAAAGGGCACGATCGACGCCACCGAATGGGTTGGCCCCTATGACGACGAAAAGCTCGGCTTCTACAAGGTCGCGCCCTACTACTACTATCCCGGCTGGTGGGAAGGTGGCCCGGCCATCGCCACGATGATCAACCTCGACAAGTGGAACGAACTGCCGCCCGCCTATCAGGCGCTGCTCAAGATGGGCTGCCAGGTCGCCAATGCCGACATGCTGTCGAACTATGACTGGAAGAACCCCACCGCGCTGAAATCGCTGGTGGCCAATGGCGCGCAACTGCGCCCGTTCCCGCAGGACGTGATGCAGGCTTCGTTCGATGCCGCCAACGCGACCTATGCCGAGATTTCGGCCGGCAACGAAATGTTCAAGAAGATCAAGGAAAGCCAGGACGCGTTCAAACGCGACGCCTATCTTTGGGCGCAGATCGCGGAATACAATTACGACGTGTTCATGATGGGCCAGCAACAGGCCGGCAAGCTCTGATCTGACGACAGACGGCGGAAGGCCCCGGAGAAATCCGGGGCCTTTTGCATGGCGGGGGGATGGGCAGATTGCCCATCCTACGGGGCGGCGGGTGATGTCTGATGCTCAGGCGCGCGGAAACAGAAAGGCCCCGGCGAGACCGGGGCCTTTTTGCGTTGCAGGGGGAGGATGGGCAATCTGCCCATCCTGCCTGGGGTTACGGCTGGATCACCGGCGGCGCGCCCAGTTGCGGCAGGGCGGGCAGGCCGTTGGCCGGGGCGCCGGTGCCGCCCGGTGCCGGGGCGCCGGGAACGGTCAGCGTCGGCAGGCTCGGCATCTTGATCTCGACCTTCGAGACATCGACCGGCGCACCCTTGTAATGCATGACCATCGAGGGGAAGGCGATCACCACCCCGATCATGATCACCTGGATCACCACGAAGGGCACCGCCCCCCAGTAGATCTGCCCGGTCGAAACCCCGGCGGTCTTGGTGCCCGTCACCTTGTCCACATAGCTCGACCTTGGGGCGACCGAACGCAGGTAGAACAGCGCAAAGCCGAAGGGCGGGTGCATGAACGAGGTCTGCATGTTCACCCCCAGGATCACCCCGAACCAGATCAGGTCGATCCCCAGCGCCTGTGCGGGCGCCACCAGAAGGGGAACGATGATGAAGGCCAGCTCGAAGAAGTCGAGGAAGAAGGCCAGCAGGAACACCAGGATCGAGACGAAGATCAGGAACCCGGTCTCGCCGCCCGGCAGCGCGGTCAAGAGATGTTCGACCCAGATATGCCCGTTCACCCCGTAGAAGGTCAGCGAAAAGACCCGCGCCCCCACCAGAATGAACATGACAAAGGCCGAAAGCCGCGTGGTCGAGGTCAGGGCCTGTTGCACCACCGTAAGGTTCAGCCGCCCCTTCATCGCAGCAAGGATCATCGCGCCGACGGCGCCCATCGCGCCGCCTTCGGTGGGCGTGGCGATGCCAAGGAAGATCGTGCCCAGCACAAGGAAGATCAGCGCCAGCGGCGGGATCAGCACCATGACCACCTGTTGCGCCAGACGGCTCATCAGGTTGATCTTCAGCCCCTTGTCCAGCAGGGCATAGACATAGATCACGATGACGCCCACCGTGCCGCCCAGAATGTCGGCATCGGCCCCCATGGTCGGCGACAGCCAGACATGGGCGCCATAGCCGATGGCGATGGTCGCCGCGATGGCCACCAGCAGCGAGGTCACGCCATGGCCCAGCGTGCGCGCCTCAATCGGCAGTGCGGGCACCCATTGCGGCCGGAAGATCGAGACGAGGAAAATATAGGCCATGTAGAACCCGGTCAGCACCAGACCCGGGATCATCGCGCCGGCATACATGTCACCCACGGATTTGCCCAACTGGTCGGCCAGAACGATCAGCACCAACGACGGCGGGATAATCTGCGCCAGCGTGCCGCTGGCCGCAATCACCCCAGAGGCAACCCGCCGGTCATAGCCATAGCGCAGCATGATCGGCAGCGAGATCAGCCCCATGGCAATCACCGATGCCGCCACGACGCCCGTGGTCGCCGCCAGCAAGGCGCCGACGATGATCACCGCATAGGCCAGACCGCCGCGGATCGGCCCGAACAACTGGCCGATGGTGTCGAGCAGGTCTTCGGCCATGCCCGACCGTTCCAGAACGATGCCCATGAAGGTAAAGAAGGGGATGGCGAGCATCGTGTCATTCGACATCGTCCCCCATAGTCTTTGCGGCATGGTGAACAGAAGCGGCCAATCCAGCGTGATGCTGTTTTCCGACCACGGCGCCAGCCAGACCCCGATGGCAAAGAACAACAGCCCGTTGGCCGCCAGCGAAAACGCCACCGGATAGCCCAAGAGCAGGAAGATGACGAGCGAGGCGAACATGATCGGCGCCATGTTCAGCGCGATGAACTCGATCATTTGCGATCCTCCCCGGCCAGTTTCGCCACCGTGTCGGCAAGGGCCGCGCCTTCCAGCTCGGCCGCCTCATGGGCCGAAACGAAGGGGGTGGGATCTTCCATTTCGCCGCGCATCACCGCGATTTTCTTGACGATTTCGGAAATCCCCTGCAACACCAGCAAGATGAAGCCCGCCGCCAGAATGGCCCGCGCCGGCCAGATGATCAGCCCGCCCGAATTGGTCGAAACCTGCCCGATCTCATAGGCGCGCCAGGCATAGGGCACCAGCATGAAGGACATCAGCACCACGAAGGGCATCAGGAAGAACACATGGCCGAACAGGTCGATCCAGTGTTGCGTCCGCCGCGAGCGGGTGCCGTAGAAGATGTCGATGCGAATATGTTCGTTCTGTTTCAGCGTATAGGCCGCGGCCAGCATGAAGGCCGCCCCGAACAGATACCATTGCAGCTCAAGCCAGGCGTTGGACGAGGTGTTGAACACCTTGCGCACGACCGCATTTGTTGCACTGACCAGGATGGCAATGAAGATCAGCCATGTCACGGCCTTTCCGATTGCCTCGTTGAAGCGGTCTATCGCACGCGATAGCACCAGCAATCCCTGCATGGGCTCCTCCCCGAATTTCGGCGCGTTTTGCGCTCTGGCTAAAAGTGGTAAGAAAACTTGTCCAATTATCCCGGCCTTGGGCGTGCCGTCAACCGTTCCCTTCGGCCCCTCCGCTGACAGGCTGGATCAGATCCCAGCGGTTGCCCCAAGGGTCGCGCCACACCGCCACGATACCATAGGTTTCATGGCGCGGCGCCTCTTCAAAGATGGCGCCTGCGGCGGTCAGCCGGGCGGCGTCGCGGGCGAAATCATCGGTCTGGACAAACAGCCAGACCCGCCCGCCGCCCTGCGCGCCGATGGCGGCCTGCTGCGCCGCCCCCTCGGCCCGCGCCAGCACCAGCCGGGCGCCGCCGCCGGGGCCTTCGAGCGTGACCCAGCGTTTGGCGCCCTGCGGGATGTCTTCGGTCACCTCAAAACCAAGGGCCGCGCGGAAGAAGGCAATGGCAGGGTCATAGTCAGGCACGATCAGCGACAGGGCCGCCAGTCGTGCGCCGCTCATTCGCGGACCGTGCGCGCTTCGGGCAGGGCGATGCGGGCCACCTGTTCGGCAATCGGATCGACCGACAAGGGATGCAGTTCGGCCCGGTGGCTGGCCGGATCGCCGATATCGGTCCAGACCCCGGATTTGTAGATTTCCAGCGCCGGGAAATTGGCCTTGTAACCCATCTTCCGGCTGCCCGGCACCCAATAGCCCAGATAGACATAAGGCAGCCCGGCCTCGCGTGCGATCTCGATATGGTCGAGAATGGCGAAAGTGCCCAGCGACAGGTGCTGCAAGTCGGGGTCATAAAAGCTGTAGACCATCGACAGCCCGTCATCGAACACATCCGTCAGCGAGACGCAGGCCAGTGGCCGCCCCTTTTCGCCCGGACCGGCGGGGCGGGTGTATTCGATGACCCGGCTGCGGATCGGGGTTTCCTCGATCATTGCGGCGAATTCGAACACATCCATGTCGGCCATGCCGCCATCGGCGTGGCGCACGTCCAGATAGCGGCGGAACAGAGTGAACTGATCCTCAGTCGCCCAGGGGCTGGTGGCATTGCGACGCAGGTGGCTTGCCGCCTTGAGGATCTTGCGATGGGTCCGGCTGGGCTTGAAATCGGCAACCCGGATGCGGGCCGAAAGGCAGGCCGAACATTCGGCGCAAGACGGGCGATACAGCACGTTCTGGCTGCGCCGGAACCCCTGTTTTGACAGGGCGTCGTTCAGCTTCTGCGCCTGCTCGCCCTGCAATGCGGTGAAAAGTTTCCGCTCTTGCCGCCCTTCAAGATAGGGGCAGGCTTGCGGGGCCGTCACATAGAACTGGGGCGCGATGGGCAGGGTGTGGCGCATGTCGCGGACGGCATCCGAAAGAGGGGTCAGACGCGCAGGTTATCAAGGGCGAGGCGTGCCGCCAAGGACAATTGCCGGGCGAATGAAAAAGCCCCGCGCCGGGGGCGCGGGGCTTGCAGATGCGGCCGGGGAAGGGCGGCTCAGTATTCGCCTGCCCGGGGGGCTTCGGGGGCGGAAGGCACCGGGGCCTGAGCGGCGCTGCGGGCGCGGTCATCCATGAAGGCGTCGAACTCGGACTTGTCCTTGGCCTCGCGCAGGCGCTGCAGGAAGCCTTCGAAGGCGGCCTGCTCATCCTCAAGGCGCTTCAGCATCTCGGATTTGTAGGCGTCAAAGGCGGCGTTGCCCGAGCTGTGATAGGCACGGTGGAACCCCATATGGCGGGCTTCGCGGCGGGCGGCGCAGGCGGAACGGCTGAACATGCGTTTGCTCCAGATCATATAGGCGAGAAGGGCAAGGCCGACGGGCCAGACGAAGATGAAGCCCAGCACCATGGCGGCAATCCAGGCGCCCTTGCCATAGCTGTCAAGCCAAGCCTCGGCGCGGCGCAGCCAATTGCGGGAGGTGGGTCCGCCGGTGACTGCGGCGGCGGTCGGCGTGTAGCTGTTCATCGGCGTTGCTCTTTCGGTTCGCGGTTGATGTGAATGTCTTTCACATGCGCAAGATGCCCCCGGATCGCGCCGCTTTCAAGTGGGTATGTTAAAGAAATTCACATTAGGCCAAAATTCGCCGGCAGGGCGGGGCAGGCCAAGGGTTACAGCGTAAAATCGGCGAGGTCGGCGCCGGTCGCCGCCCGCAGCGCGGCGGGCGCCACCGGAAAGATATGCCGCGGCGTGCCTGCCGCCGCCCAGACCGTCTCATACCCCATCAAGGCGGGGTCCATGCGGATCGGCAGCGGCGTGAGATGGCCCAAAGGGGCCACGCCGCCAATGGCAAAGCCGGTAACGGCGCGCACGGCCGCGGCATCTGCCCGGCCCAGCACCTCACCCGCGAGGGCCGAGGCGCGCGCCCCGTCCACCTGATTGCCGCCCGCGGTCAGGAACAGGTATAACTGCCCGCTTTCCCCCTGAAACAGGATCGACTTGACGATCTGGTTCAGCGCGCAGCCCGCCGCTTCGGCGGCCTGCGCCGCCGTCCGGGTCTCGCCCTGCATTTCAAGCGGCTGGCTGTCAAGCCCCGCCGCCCTGAGGGCGGCGGTGACCCGGGCGAGGCTTTTGCTCATCGGCTCAGGGTGCCGGGCAGACGCCGTTGACCAGCGCCACGGCACAGGCCGGGGCGGTGGCGGCAGGGGCGGCCGGAGCCGGAGCCGCAGCGGCGGGTGCCGGAGCGGCAGGCGCTGCCGCAGCCGCGGCCGCAGACGCCACCGCGGCCGGCGTCAGCACCGGCGGCGGCAGCACGGTGATCTTCGGCACCACCACCACTTCGGGCGCAGGCGCGGCCACGACGGCGGGCTTGGGCTTTTTCGGCGTGGGCGGCGGCAGGGTCAGCCCCTTGGGCATCTCACCCGAAGCGGTCAGCACGATGACCTTGGTGCCCAGCGGCACCTGATCAAACAGGTCCATCACGTCCTGATTGATCATGCGGATACAGCCCGACGAGGCATTCTTGCCGATCGAGAACCATTCCGGCGTGCCATGGATGCGATAGCCATAATCGCGCCCGTTGGTCGTCAGATATAGCGCGCGGGCGCCCAGCGGGTTGGTCGGGCCGCCCGGCTGGCCCTTTTCCCATTTGGCCAGTTCCGGCTTGCGCACGATCATCTCTTCCGGCGGGGTCCAGGTCGGCCAGGTCTTGCGTTCAGAGACCACAGCCTCACCCGACCACTGGAACCCGGCCTTGCCCACGGCGATGCCATAGCGCGTGGCGCGGTTCTTGCCGGTCACATGGTAAAGATGCTTGGTCGAGGGGTTGATGATGATGGTGCCGACCGGCTGGTCGGTTTCATAATAGACCGTCTGGCGCTGAAACTCGGCCGGCACCTTTTCGACCGGCACGGCGGCGACGTTGAACTGCGGATCGGCCTTGGCGGCATAGGCGCCCTCGACAAGCTGCGGCGCCGGCGGCTCAGCAAGCCCGGCGTCGATCATCGCCTGATTGGGAACACAGGCGGCCAGCGTCAGGCTCAGAGCCGTGGCGGCCAGAAGTTTGGTCAGAAGTGCGTGCATTCTTGGGGTCCATCGCCGCGCAGGCCCCATAGAGGGGCCCGCTGTTTCCGTTTGCACGCTAATCGACTGGTTCCGCCACGTCAAAGCCCCTTGGCATCACGCCGGCGTGAGGGCGTCAAAGTGTGGTGCGCAGGTGCCAGAGTTCGGGGAAAAGCTCGACCTCCAGCATCTTGCGCAGGTAATTCGCCCCCGAGGTGCCGCCGGTGCCGCGCTTCAGCCCGATCACCCGCTCGACCGTGGTGACATGGTTGAAGCGCCAGCGGCGGAAGTAATCCTCGAAATCCATCAGCTTCTCGGCCAGCTCATAGGCTTCCCAATACTGCTGAGGATCGCGGTAGACGGTTTCCCAGACCGCCTGCACCCCGGGATGGGCCACCCATGCCTGCCGCAGGTCACGCGCCAACACATCGGCAGGCACCGGCAGCCCGGCGCGGGCCAGATGGCGCAGCGCCTCGTCATAAAGCGAGGGGCGGGCGAGTTCGGCCTCAAGCTTTGCCGTCAGGTCGGCCCGGTGGGCATGGGGACGCAGCATGGCCAGATTGCGGTTGCCGACAGCATATTCGATCAGCCGGTATTGCCAGGACTGAAAGCCCGAGGATTGGCCCAACCCCTCGCGGAAGGTGGTGTAATCGCTGGGCGTCATGGTGCGCAGCACTTCCCAGGCATTGTTGAGCTGTTCGAAGATGCGGGCGATCCGGGCCAGCATCTTGAACGCCTCGCGCGCCCGGTCGGCGGCAATCATGGCGCGCGCCGCCTCCAGCTCATGCAGCGCCAGCCGCATCCAAAGCTCGGATGTCTGGTGCTGGATGATGAACAGCATCTCGTCATGCGCGCCGGTCAAGAGGCGCTGGCTGTCCAGAATGCGGTCGATCTGCAGGTAATCGCCATAGGACATGCGGCCGTCGAACGACATCTGCGCGCCATCCTTGGCGGGGTCATAGGTGGTCATGGGTCTCTCCGGGTGCTGATGAAAGGGCAGGGCAGGGCATCAGGCCCCGCACCGCCGGTTCAGCACCGAAAGATTGCCCATCCGCCGCCAGAGACAGACCCAGCCCGCCGGACGGCAAAGCGGCGGCAATTTCATCTTGGTCCAAATATCCCCGCCGGAGGCTCCTGCGGCAGATGCCGGACGCTCCGCGGGGGATATTTTTGCCAAGATGAAAGCGCTTGCCATCAGGTCACCTTGGCGCGGGTCCTGTAGGCGGGCGTGTCCCAGAGCGATTTGGCCATCACCTCGGCCAGAATGGCGACGGCGCGGTCCACCTCTTCGGCGCCGATGAACAGTGGCGTGAAGCCGAAGCGCAGGATGTCGGGCGCGCGGAAATCGCCGATCACACCGCGTGCGATAAGCGCCTGCATGATGGCATAACCTTCGGGGTGGCGGAACGACACCTGGCTGCCCCGGCTGGCAGGATCGCGCGGGGTGGCAAGGGTCAGGGTCGGGCAGGTGGCCTCGACCCCGGCGATGAAGCGGTCGGTCAGCGCGAGCGAGGCCGCGCGCAGCGCCACCATGTCCACCCGATCCCAGATGTCCAGCGACGCCTCAAGCGCGGCCAGTTGCAGGATCGGCGGGGTGCCGACGCGCATCCGCTCGGCCCCGCGGGCCGGGCGATAGTCGAGGTCGAAGGCAAAGGGCGCATCATGGCCCTGCCAGCCCGACAGCGCCGGGCGGGCGCGGTCCTGATGGCGGGGGGCGACATAGATGAAGGCCGGGCCGCCGGGACCGGAGTTCAGGTATTTGTAGGTGCAGCCGCAGGCGAAATCGGCGCCGCATTTGGCCAGTTCCACCGGGAAGGCCCCGGCGGAATGCGCCAGATCCCAGATGGTCAGTGCGCCTTTCTCATGCGCCCGGGCGGTGATCGCGGCCATGTCGTGTTTGCGGCCGGTGCGGTAATCGACCTCGGTGATCATGGTCACGGCGATGCTTTCGTCGATCGCCTCCAGCACCGCTTCGGGTTCCACCACCCGCAGTTCGTAACCTGCGCCCAGAGTGCGGCAGAGGCCCTGCGCCATATAGAGATCGGAAGGGAAGTTTCCACTGTCGGACAGGATCACTTTCCGCCCCGGGTTCATTTCCAGCGCCGAGGCCAGCGCCTGATAGACCTTGATCGACAGCGTGTCGCCCATCGCCACCGAATCCGGTTCGGCCCCGATCAGCCGGGCGATGCGGTTGCCGACCGCCATCGGCTTGTCCATCCAGCCCGCCTTGTTCCAGGCGGTGATCAGCAGTTGCCCCCATTCCTGCGTGACGGTGGCCGCCACCCGCGCCGCCGCCGCAGATGGCAGCGGACCAAGCGAATTGCCGTCCAGATAGATCATGCCTTGCGGCAGATCGAACAGGGCGCGGGTCTGGGTGAAATCGGTGGTCATCAGGCTCTCCTCGTTGCGGTCAGGTTGCGCTGCCCGCGTCTGCGGATCAAGGGGGGGGTGGAATAAATTTTAAGCTTGAAATATAAGGGAGGCTGATGCAGGCTCGTCGCGCCGGAAAACGACAGAAGATGCACCAAAAGCGATTGCATCACCGGGAGGCATCGGCATTATGCGCCCGCAGCAAGGGGGATCTTATGGGACAGATGTTGATCCGCTGGCTGGACTGGCCGCAGGCATGGGCCTTTGCCGGGGTTCTGGTGATTGCGATTCTGGGCTGGATCGGCTTCCCGGTCGGGTTTGGCGCCTATGGCCCGGGGCTGGGTCTGGCCTGTCTGGTGCTGGCGCTCTGGCTGATGGGCATGGCCGTCTGGACGATGGCCCGCGCGAAAACCACCGTCAATCCGCGCGGCACGCCGACCGCCCTTGTCACCGAAGGCGTCTTTGCCATCTCGCGCAACCCGATCTATCTGGGCGATGTCTTTCTCTTGCTGGCGGCCAGCTTCTGGTGGGATGCGCCTTTGGGGCTTCTCTTGGCGGCGGGTTTCGTCTGGCTGGCGAATGAGCGTTTCATCACCGGCGAAGAGGAGCGCCTGGGCGAAATCTTTGGCGACGAGGCGGCGCATTGGTTCAATCGGACACGGCGCTGGCTCTGAGAGCGGCGGGCGCGCGGAAGGGGCTTGACCGCAGGGATCAAGCCGACAAAGGAAGGCGGCAGGACCGCAAGGGGGAAGAGGGCGCATGAAGATCGGATGTCTGAGTGAGGTGTTTGCCGGGGAGGCGCGGGTTGCCTTGACGCCGGATTCGGCTTTGGCGCTTGCCAAGCTGGGTCATGCCAGCGTGATCCAGTCGGGTGCCGGGGCGAAGGCCGGCTTCTCGGATGCGGCCTATGCCGCGGCGGGGGTCGAGGTGCTGGCCGATGCGGCGGCGGTGATTGCCGCGGCGGATGTGCTGGTCAAGGTGCGCGGCCCGGAAGCTGCCGAGGCGCAGGCGCTGCGCGAAGGCCAGACGCTGATCTCGTTCTTCTGGCCGGCGCAGAATGCCGAGCTGCTGGAGATCGTCAAGGACCGCGGCGCGACCGTGGTGGCGATGGACATGGTGCCGCGGATTTCCCGCGCGCAGAAGATGGACGCGCTGTCGTCGATGGCCAATATCGCGGGGTATCGCGCGGTGATCGAGGCGGGGGCGAATTTTGGCCGCTTCTTCACGGGGCAGGTGACGGCGGCGGGCAAGGTGCCGCCGGCGCGGGTGCTGATCGTCGGGGCCGGGGTGGCGGGGCTTGCCGCCATCGGCACCTCGACCAGCCTTGGCGCGATCACGCTGGCCTTTGACGTGCGGCCCGAAGTGGCCGAGCAGATCGAATCCATGGGCGCCGAATTCGTCTATCTCGACTTCGCCGAAGCGGCGCAGGACGGGGCGGCGACGGGCGGCTATGCCGCGCCCTCGTCCCCCGAGTTCCGCGAAGCGCAGTTGAAGAAGTTCCGCGAGCTGGCGCCCGGCATCGACATCGTGATCACCACCGCGTTGATCCCGGGGCGTCCGGCGCCCAAGCTCTGGACCGCCGATATGGTGGCGCTGATGAAGCCCGGCTCGGTCATCGTTGACCTTGCGGCGGAACGCGGCGGCAACTGCGACCTGACGGTGCCCGACCAGAAGATCGTGACCGACAACGGCGTGACCGTGGTCGGCTATACCGATTTCCCCAGCCGGATGGCGGCGCAGGCCAGCACGCTTTATGCCACCAATATCCGGCACATGCTGACCGATCTTACACCGAAGAAAGATGGTGTGATCGTTCACAACATGGAAGACGACGTGATCCGCGGCGCCACCGTGACCAAGGATCACGCCATCACCTTCCCGCCGCCGCCGCCCAAGATCGCGGCCATCGCGGCGCAGAAGCCGAAGGAAAAGGTCAAGGAACTGACCGTCGAGGAAAAGCGCGCGGCGGAAGCCGCGGCGTTCAAGACCCAGACCCGCAATCAGGTGGGAATGCTGGTCGTCGGTGGCGCGCTGATCCTTTTGGCGGGCCTGTTCGCCCCGGCCAGCTTCATGTCGCACTTTATCGTCTTCGTGCTGTCGGTCTATGTCGGCGTGCAGGTGATCTGGAACGTCTCGCATTCGCTGCACACGCCGCTGATGGCGGTGACCAATGCGATTTCCTCGATCATCATTCTGGGGGCGCTGATGCAGATCGGCTCGGGCAACTTCCTTGTGGTGATCCTTGCCGCCGCCTCGGTCTTCATGGCCGGGATCAACATTTTCGGTGGCTTCATGGTCACCCGGCGGATGCTCGCCATGTTCCAGAAGTCGTAAGGGAGGCCGGGCACAATGGACTACGGATTCACCACGGCCGCCTATGTTGTTGCGGCAGTTCTCTTCATTCAATCGCTGGGCGGTCTGTCCGGGCAGGAAAGCGCCAAGCGCGCGGTCTGGTATGGCATCGCGGGCATGGCGCTTGCGGTGGCGGCCACGCTTTACGGCCCCGGCGCAGGCAACTGGCTGATTTCGCTGGTGATGATCGCCGCCGGTGGCGCCATCGGCTGGGTCGTCGCGCAGCGCGTGCAGATGACCGAGATGCCGCAGCTTGTGGCGGCGATGCACAGCCTTGTAGGTCTTGCGGCGGTGTTCATCGGCTATAACACCCATATCGAACTTGTCCGCATCGCGGCGCTGGACGAAACCGCCCGCGCCGCGCTGAACGGCTTTGCCGCCGTCGTCGCGCACAAGAGCGGGGTGGAAGTCTCGATCCTGCGGGTTGAAACCTTCCTTGGCGTCTTCATCGGCGCGGTCACCTTCACCGGCTCGGTCATTGCGTTTGGCAAGCTGGCGGGCAAGGTGGACGGCAAGGCGAAAAAGCTGCCGGGCGGCCATGTGCTGAACGCGGCGGCTGCGATCATCTCGGTCGTGCTGCTGGTGGTCTATCTGCAGACCGGCTCGACCCTTGCGCTGGCGGTGATGACGCTGGCGGCGCTGTTCATCGGCTATCACCTGATCATGGGCATCGGCGGCGCCGACATGCCGGTGGTTGTCTCGATGCTGAACAGCTATTCCGGCTGGGCGGCGGCGGCGATCGGTTTCTCGCTGTCGAATGACCTCCTGATCGTGGTCGGCGCGCTGGTGGGCTCTTCGGGGGCGATCCTGAGCTACATCATGTGCAAGGCGATGAACCGCAGCTTCGTCTCGGTGATCCTGGGCGGCTTTGGCGGCACCACGGGCCCGGCGATGGAAGTGACGGGCGAGCAGGTGGCGATTGACGCCGAAGGGGTAGCGGCGGCGCTGAACGATGCCGACAGCATCGTGATCATCCCGGGCTATGGCATGGCGGTGGCGCAGGCGCAGCAATCGGTGTCCGAACTGACGCGCAAGCTGCGCGCCAAGGGCAAGAACGTCCGCTTTGCCATCCATCCGGTCGCGGGCCGTCTGCCGGGCCATATGAACGTTCTCTTGGCCGAGGCGAAAGTGCCTTACGACATCGTTCTGGAAATGGACGAGATCAACGAGGACTTCCCTGAAACCGATGTGGCCATCGTCATCGGCTCGAACGACATCGTGAACCCGGCGGCGCAGGAAGACCCCAACAGCCCCATCGCCGGGATGCCGGTTCTGGAATGCTGGAAGGCCAAGCAGGTGTTTGTGTCGAAGCGCGGTCAGGGCACCGGCTATTCCGGCATCGAAAACCCGCTGTTCTTCAAGGACAACACCCGCATGTTCTATGGCGACGCCAAGAAGAGCATCGACCAGTTGCTGCCGATGATCGAGTAGGATAGCAAGATGTTAAGACTTATCAGTGTCTTGTCCACCTTCGCGCTGTCTGGTTGCATTACATTAAACGCAGAGACAGCGAAAACGATGTCAAGTCAGGGCCTATGCGATCTCACTGACCAGAGCATGTATGTTTCTACGTTTGAGGAGAGAGAGGCCGCTTACAAGGAACTCGAGAAGCGCGGCGAAACATGTAAGCGCACCAGTGCAGGCGTTGTGGTGGTTGTTCTTTGATTGAACGAGATGCTTGTTGTCGTTCATGATTTTGGCCCCGGAGGAAACTTCGGGGCCTTTTGCACCTTGGGGTGTTGCCATCCGGCCAGTATGCGTTGGCATGCCGACAAAGCCATGGATTTGCAGGAAAATCCCGTCTAAGGCGCGAAAATGCCCCGACGCTTGCGGAACTGACAATGCCCCCGATCGCTGACCATCCCCTGCGCTATGCCTTGGTGAACGAGCTGCACGCGCGCCCCTTTCCGGCGCTGACGGCACCCTGCATGGCGGCCTATGTCGCCATAAAGGAACCGCAAGAGGCGCAGAACCGCGACCGGGGCGCGGACCGGGCGCATCTGCTGGCCATCCTTGACCGTCACGGCTCGGCCCATCCACAGCCGGGGGCGACGCATTTCTCCGGCCCCCTTGGGCGGGCGGAACTGAAATGGGAAAGCCATACCGAATTCGTGACCTATTCGGCCTTTACCCCCGGTCTGTCGGCCCGCGCCTTTGACCCGATGGAGGCCGATGTCTTTCCCGAAGACTGGCTGGCCACGGCGCCGGGGCGGCGGCTGGTTTCGCTGCTGATCCGGGTCGAGATGCTGCCCGAGGATGAAACGCTGGTGCAGGCGCGGGTCGAGGATTGGTTCGTCGCCGAAAGCCTCGCGCTGGCGCGGGTGGTCGATGGTTCGGCCATCGTCGCGGGGGATTTCCGCATTGATGCGGCGGGGCACATGCGTTTTGCGGTCTTCGTGCGGCCCGGCACCGGCAAGCGGCGGATCGGCCGCATCGTGCAGCGCCTGTGCGAGATTGAAACCTATCGCGCCATGTCGATGCTGGGCCTTGCCCGGGCGCGCGGGCTGACCGAGCGGCTGAACGCGCTGGACCCGCGGCTGTCGGCGCTGGTCTCGGGGCTGGATCAGGACCGCCCGGCAGAGGCGGCGCTGCACGAACTCCTGACGATTTCGGCGGAACTGGAAAGCCTTGCGGTGCAGCACAGTTTCCGCTTCGGCGCGACCGGCGCCTATGAGGCGATCGTGACCGGCCGCATCGCCGCCCTGCGCGAAGAACGGGTCAGCGGCCGTCAGACCTTTGCCGAATTCATGGCCCGGCGCTATGATCCGGCCATGCGCACGGTGAAATCGGCCGAGGCGCGGCTGACCCAGATGGCGGAACGTGCCGAACGCGCCGCCGAACTCTTGCGCACCCGCGTCGATGTGGACCGTTCGGCGCAGAACCAGAAGCTCTTGGAAAGCATGGACCGCCGCGCCGACCTTGCCCTGCGGCTGCAACACACGGTCGAAGGGCTGTCGGTGGTGGCGATCAGCTATTACGCGGTCAGTCTTGCCGGTTATGTCGCCTATCCACTGACCGAGGCGGCGCATGTTTCCAAGGGGGTTGCGCTGGCGGTGCTGACGCCCGTCGTGATGCTGGCGGTCTGGCTGGGCCTGCGCCGCATCCGCAAATCGGTGCATTGAACGGTTTGCGTGGAGAGCGGGGGGCCTTATGGCCCCGCCGCCGGTTCCTTATACGGTGTCGAGGTAAAGCTCGACCCGTTCCTGTTCCGTCAGCTCGCCGATGTAATGCAGCTCTTGCCGCTTGGTCGAGATCAGGTTCTTGATCAGCTCGGGATGCAGAAAGCGCGGCACAATGGCGCTGCCTTCCAGCGCGTCGATGGCATGTTCCCAATTGTCGGGGATCTGCGGCAGATCATCCAGCGCATAGGCATTGCCGACGATGGGCGGCGGCGGGTCCATCTCGTTCTCGATCCCGTCCAGCGCCGCGCCCAGAATGGCCGCCAGCATCAGATAAGGGTTCACGTCGCCCCCCGCCACCCGATGCTCGATCCGCCGGGCCGAGGGCGAGCCTGCGGGAATGCGGATTGCCGTCGTGCGGTTCTCATAGCCCCAGGCGATCGAGGTCGGGGCGTGCTTGCCCGGGACCAGCCGTTCATAGCTGTTCTGATGCGGCGCAAAGATCAGCGCGGAATCATGCATCGCATTCAGGCACCCCGCTACCGCCTGCCGCAGCATGGCGGTGCCCTTCGGTCCGCCCGAGTCAAAGACGTTGTTGCCCTTTTCGTCGATCAGGCTGAAATGGGTGTGCAGCCCCGAGCCGGAATATTCCGGGTAAGGCTTGGCCATAAAGCTGGCGGCAAAGCCGTGGCGCCGGGCCAGACCCTTGACCAGCATCTTGAAGAGCCAGGCATCATCGGCGGCGCGCAGCGGGTCGTCGCAATGCATCAGGTTCACTTCGAACTGACCCAAGCCGGTTTCCGAGGTGGTGGTGTCGGCGGGAATGTCCATTGCCTCGCAGGCGTCGTAGAGGTCGGTGAAGAAGGTGTCGAAGGCGTCCAGTGCCCGGATCGACAGGGTTTCCGCCGCCTTGCGCCGCTTGCCCGAACGGGGGCTTGCGGGCACCTGCATGGTCTTGCCCGAGTCGTCGATCAGGAAGAACTCCAGCTCCATCGCGCAGACCGGGGTCAGGCCGCGGGCCTTGAACCGCTCGACCACCGTGCGCAGCGCCTGCCGCGGGTCGCCTTCATAGGGCGTGCCGTTCTCGCGGAACATCCAGATCGGCAACAGCGCCGTCGGCGCCTCAAGCCAGGGCATCGGCATGAAGCCGCGTTCGGTGGGTTTCAGAACGCCATCCTGATCGCCCTGTTCAAACACCAGCGGGCTGTCGTCGATATCCTCGCCCCAGATGTCGAGGTTCAGAACCGAGAAGGGGAAGCGGGTTCCGTCCTTCACCACCTTGTCGGCAAAGCGGGCCGGCACCCGTTTGCCCCGCGCCTGTCCGTTGAGATCCGCCGCCGCAACCCGGATGGTGCGGACGTCGGGATGCTTTCTAAGCCAGTCTTTCATCATGTTCACTTGAGACCGGGCACGATACCGCCCGCGCCAGATCCCGATGATCCGGCAGGCAGGTTACGGATCATGCCCTTGATCCTTTCCCTGTTTGTCGATCCGGCGGGCCGGTCAGGCCCACCTAATTTGATCAAATTAAGCCTACTACCGGATCACCTGAGGACGCAAGCGAATTCTGCTCTTCTGGTTTTGCGGCAGATAGCGGTTCAGGTGGCGGTTGATCCGGCCAAAGAGCAATGTCACCAGCAGCGTCAGCAGGATGAAGTAAAACCCGACGATCGGATAGGGGATGAACGGGTTGAAGGTCTTGTCGGCGAAGTAATTGGCATAATAAAGCGCATCGCCCTGTTGCGAGAAGGCCGGAAAGCCCGAAAAGAACACCAGCGTCGTGGCGTGGAACAGGAAGATCGCCTCATTGGTATAGGCGGGCCAGCCCAGCCGCAGCATGGTCGGCCACTGGATGCGGCGGAACTTCTGCCAGCCGGTGATGCCATAGGCTTCGGCCGCCTCCAGATCGCCCTTGGGGATCGAGCGCAGCGCGCCATAGAAGATTTCCGCCGAATAGGCCGAGGTGTTCAGGAACAGCACGAACAGCGCACCGGCCCAGGCCCGGGTGGTCCATGCGGTCTGCACCGTCAGCCCGAAAATCTCGATCCCGGCGCGCGGCAGCATCACCAGCGCCTCATAGGCCAGGAAGAACTGGATGAAAAGCGGCGAGCCGCGGAAGACGAAGATGAACCATTCCGCAGGTTTGCGCGTCCATGGGCTGCGGCTGGCCTTGGCCAGTGCCAACGCATTGGCCAGAAAGAAGCCGAAGGCCAGCGCCAGAACCCCGAAATAGATGTTCCACAAAAGGCCCGAGCCGATCAGCGTGAACTGTTGGCAAACGGTGAAATCGGTGCGCGGCAACAGCTTTTCGCCGATCCCCAGCGAGCGCAGGCCATAAGCCTGAACGGTTTCCCAGCAGGTCATGCTCATGCTGCGGCCTTTCGCATTGCTTCACCGGCCGCCGTGGCCTGCCCCTTGGACAGCCGCGCCGAAAGGCGGGTCAGAACTACCTCGGACAGGCGCGTCATCACCAGATAGAACACCATCAGGCCAAGGAAATAGATCAACCGCCAGTCGCCATGCGGGTATTCATAGGCTTGGGTTTTCGATCCGCCCAGTTCGCGGGCGTAATAGACGATATCCTCGACCCCCAGCAGGAACAGAAGCGGCGTGGCCTTGATCAGGATCATCCACAGGTTCGACAGGCCGGGCAGGGCATAGACCCACATCTGCGGCACCAGAATCCGGCGGAACACCTGTCCGTGGCTCATGCCATAGGCTTCGGCGGTTTCAAGCTGCGCCCGGGGCACCGCCTGCATTGCACCGAACAGCACATTGGCCGTGAAGGCGCCGAAGACGATGGCAAAGGTCACCACGGCCAGCATGAAGCCATAGGCATTGTGCCAGAACTCGCTGGAGGTGCCGAGCGGCACCTTGGCCTCCTGACAGACGCGGAATTCCAGCCCCTGCCAGGGCGAAGGCGTGCCGGGCGGGCAGACGGCAAGGTATTTGATATATTCGATGCCCTGATCCAGCGCGATCACGAAGAACAGGAAGAACACGATGTCGGGCACGCCGCGCACCATGGCGATATAGGTCTTGCCGAAGATCCGGGCGGGCGCGAAGGGCGAACGCGCCGCCGTGGCGCCGCCAAAGCCAAAGAGCAGCGCCGCCGGCGCCGTGATGGCCAACAGCAGCAGCACCGTCCCGAAGGACCAGTAAAAGGCAAGGTGCTTGCCGGAGGTCAGATAGCAAAAGGCCCAGGTCAGGCCCTCGATCGACTTGGGATCGGCGCAGGCAGACAGCATCGGCCCCCCGGAGGTTCAGGATGATGGAAAAAGGGGCGGCGCGGAGGGCGCCACCCCGGTTCAGTCAGGCAAGGGCCTCAGCAGCCTTCCTTGCCCGCATCGCCCCAGGTCTTGGCGTCGGGGCCGAAATATTCCGGCTTGGTGATCATCGCATCCAGCGTGCCGTCGCATTTCATCGACTTGATCGCAGCATCGAACTTGCCGCGCAGATCGTCGTCGCTGTCGCGGAAGCCAAGGCCCACGCCGCCGCCGATCGACTCTTCGCGGGCCAGCAGCACCATGGCGCCCGCCGATTCCGCCGCCATCGGCACCAGATAGTCCTTGTCGGCCAGAACAGCCACCGCTTCGCCGTTCTTCACGGCGGCGACGGTTTCTTCGGGCGTGGCATATTCCACCAGCGTCATGCCGTTTTCGGCCACGAACGACGCCTGAATGGTGCCGGTCTGCGCCGCGACCGGCCCCGACATCAGGTCGGTATCGGCCGACATCGCCAGATAGGCCGAGGTGGCGGGCGGCAGATAGCCTTGCGAGAAGTCGATGACCTGCTCACGCTCTTCGGTGATCGACATGCCGGCGATGATCACATCGTAGTTGCCCGATTGCAGGTTCGGGATGATGCTGTCCCATTCATTGGTGACCCAGGAGCAGGTCAGGCCGGCGCGCTTGCAGATCTCGTCGCCGAACTCCCGCTCAAAGCCCGCGACTTCGCCGGCGTCATTGATGAAGTTGTAGGGAGGATAGGCGCCCTCGGTGCCCAGACGCACGACATCCTGGGCGAAAGCGGCGCCCGAAAGCCCGGCCAGCCCGGTCAATGCGGTGGCAAGAAGCAGTTTTTTCATTGGTAGTCCCCTGTCAGGTGGTTGGTTTCTTGTGGTTCACGCCGTGGCGGACAGAAAGCCGCGCAGGCGGTCGGTCTTGGGATTGCCGAACAATTCGGCAGGCGGGCCTTCTTCTTCGATCCGGCCCTGATGCAGAAAGACGACATGGTCCGAGCAATCGGCGGCCAGCTTCATGTCATGGGTGACCAGAAGCATCGTGCGCCCCTCGTCGGCCAGCGCCTTGATGACGCGGACCACCTCTTGTTCCAGCTCGGGGTCAAGCGCCGAGGTCGGTTCATCGAACAGAAGGGCGCGAGGTTCCATGCAGAGCGCGCGGGCGATGGCGGCGCGCTGTTGCTGACCGCCCGAAAGCTGCGCCGGCCAGGCATCGGCTTTGTCGCCGATGCCGACCTTGGCCAGATACATCCGCGCCTTTTCCTCGACCTCTTTCGGGTCACGCTTCAGCACCGTCACCGGCGCCTCCATCACATTCTGCAGAATCGTCAGATGCGACCAGAGGTTGAATTGCTGGAACACCATCGACAGATTGGTGCGGATGCGGGTGACCTGCGCGCGGTCCGAAGGGTGACGGTGCAGGCCCTGTCCCTTCCAATGCACAGCCTCGCCCTCAAACCGGATTTCGCCTTGCTGGCTGTCTTCCAGAAGGTTGCAACAGCGCAGCAGCGTGGATTTGCCCGAGCCGGAAGATCCGATCAGCGACACGACATGGCCGCGCGGCGCGGTCAGATCGACGCCCTTCAGCACCTCAAGCTGGCCATAGCTTTTGTGCAGGTCGCGGATGGCGATGACGGGGGTCTCAGCAGGTTCGGTCACGGGCGGCCTTGGGTTTGGACTATTCGATCAAATAGGACGCAGAAATGGTGGCTTTGCAACGGGCATTGTGATGGGCGTTGCGGCAGGTGGCGCGCATTTGGTCAATGGCCGCCTGCAAACTGGTCAGTGAAGCCCCTCGGGCGCAGGCGGGGTCGGCACCGCCAGATAGGCTTCGGGCGCGATTCGGATCAGGCCGCGCAGTTGCAGTGTCTCGCGGTCCGCGGGCGACAGCGCGGCGATGGCTTCGGCCGCCGCGTCAAAGGTCGCAGCGGCATCGGCCCCCGCTGCTGCAATATAGGGCAGGCCGGGGGTGGGGTCCGTCACCGCGACCACCCGCAACGCCGCTGCGGCGGGCTCCCACCGGCGCAGCATTTCCCATGTCACGGCATCGAGCGCCGCCAGATCGGCCCGCCCCTCGGCCACCGCCAGCGCTGAAAGCCGGTGCCCGCCGGTGCAAAGCCCGGGGCGCAGGCGCAGGCCAAGCGCCGCCGCGTGATTCTGCGGCGCGGCCCAGCCCGATTGCGACAAGCCCTCATTATAGGCCAGCGGCAGCCCATCGAAATCGGCCAGCGCGCGGGGATCGTCGGTGCGCGTCACGAAGACCGAACGGTAATGGCCGGGCGGACACCCCTCGACCCCGTAATCGGGCGTGCCGATCAGCGTGACCCGGCCATGCAGCCGCGCGCGATAGGGAAAGCCGCAGGTCTGCGACAGCACGAGGTCAGGCGCCTGCCAGGCGGGCCAATAGGCGCCTTCGCCGCGGGTCAGCGCCTCGGGCGCGGCGATGCCGCGGGCGCGCAGCCCGTCGCGGATGCCAGCCCAGAGCCTGTCATTGGCCGCAGCCGTCTCGGCCCGGTCATACATGCCCAAGGAGGCGATCATTCCTGCATGGCCCGCGCCCGGGCCTGCGCCGATTCGACATCCGTCAGCCCCAGAAGATTGACCAGAAGCCGGATCTGCTGATCCTCCTCGGCATCGCGGCTGCCATCGGCCAGCGCCACCGCCCACATCGCCTGCACCAGTGCCGCGCGGTCCTCGAGCGGCACCGCCGCCTTGAGCGCGCGGGTAAAGCGCACCGTGTCGGGCGCCTCGGATTCCAGTGTCTCGGCATCGCTGCGCAGCCGGGCCGCCTCGAAGGGCGACAGGCCATGGCGGCGGGCGACGGTGGTTTCGATCCGCTCCACCTCTTCGGCGGCATAAAGCCCGTCGGATCGCGCGATGCGCACCAGAAGGGCGGCCAGCGCGAGACGGGCATCCGGCTCGGGCAGGCGGGCGGGGGCGGGGGCCAGAAGGCCGCGGAGGAGATCGGCGAACATGGGGGCAGGATAGGCGAGCGCCGCGGCGGCGCCAAGCCACGATCCGATGGTCGAAAGGGCCGGTCGCCTTGGGCCGCGGCGGGGGACTTTGCGTCCCCCGTGCCCCCTGCAGGATATTTGGGCCAAGATGAAAGCAGGGTGTGGTCAGAGCTTTGCGAAAAGGGCTTTCAGCCGGGCGGCTTCGTCGGCCAGACCCCAGGGCGGGTTGACCACGAACATGCCGCTGCCCACCATCCGGTGGCCGTCGCGGGCAGGGGGGAAGCTCAATTCCTGCCGGAAGCCTTCGGGGAAGGCCGCTTGCAGCGCGGCCAGCATCGGTTTGTGCGCGCCCGAGGTCAGGATCGGATACCAGAGCGCAAGGATGCCCACGTTCCATTTGCGGGCGATCTGGCCCATGACGCGGGGGATCTGGTCATAATCGGATTTCACCTCATAGGCCGGGTCGATCAGCATGAGGCCGCGGCGCGGTGTGGGCGGTGTGATGGCCAGCGCCATCTCAAGCCCGTCGCGTTTCTGGACATGGGCGCCCCAGCCCGCCATCGTGGCGGTCAGAGCGGCATGTTCCTGCGGGTGCAATTCGGCCAGATGCAGCGCGTCGCCTTCGCGCAGGCCGATGGCCGCGACAAGGGGGGAGCCGGGATAGGCGGTGGCGCCAAAACGCGCCCGCACCGCCTCGACCGCCTGACGATAGGGATGGGCGGGGGGGAAATGCGGCAGGGCAAGGGTGACACCCGCCGCCGCCTCGCCGGTCTTCAGTGCCGCCTCATCGGCAAGGTCATAGAGGCCGCGCCCGGCATGGGTTTCGATATAGCTGAGGGGTTTGTCCTTTTGCGTCAGATAGTCGAGCATGAAGGCCAGCAGGGCGTGCTTCTGCACATCGGCAAGGTTTCCGGCGTGATAGGCATGTTGGTAAGACAGCATGGTGAAAACCTTCGGGGGGTGCGTAGGATGGGCAATCTGCCCATCCCTGGGGCGCGAGGATGGGCAGATTGCCCATCCTACGGGACGGGGGCCCAGATCACATCATCAATCCGCGGGGCGCCGGTGGCCAGCATCACCAGCCGGTCAAACCCCAGCGCGATGCCCGAGGCTGCGGGCATCTGCGCCAGCGCGGCAAGGAAATCTTCGTCCACCGGGTAACGCTCGCCGTAAAGGCGTGCCTTTTCATCCATCTCGGCCTGAAAGCGGCGGCGCTGTTCTTCGGGGTTGGTCAGCTCGCCAAAGCCGTTGGCAAGCTCGACCCCGCAGGCATAGACCTCAAACCGCTCGGCCAAGCGCGGGTCGTCGGGGGTGCGGCGGGCAAGCGCCGCCTCGGCCGCCGGATAGCGGTCAAGGATCGTCACCCGGCCGTGGCCCAGATGCGGCTCTACCCGTTCCACCAGCACCCGTGCCAGCAGGTCCGACCATGTATCGCCCGGGCGCACGGTGATGCCGGCGGCGGTCACGTGCACCGCCAGCGCCTCGCGGTCGGTGCTGCCATCGGGCCCGATGCTGGCCAGAAGGTCGATCCCGGCATGGGTGGCAAAGGCTTCGGCCACCGAAAGCCGTTCGGCTTCGGCGAAGGGATCGCAGAGCCGGTCGCGGAAGCGCAACTGCGCCGCGCCGGTCACCTGCGCCGCCAGCCGCAGGAAGTCCATCGTATCGGACATCAGCGCGGTGTAATCGGCCCCCGTCCGATACCATTCCAGCATGGTGAATTCGGGCGAATGCAGCGCGCCCCGCTCGCGGTTGCGCCAAACATGGGCAAAGGCGGCAATCCGGGTTTCGCCCGCCGCCAGCAGTTTCTTCATCGCAAATTCGGGCGAGGTGTGCAGGTACAGCCGCCGCGCCTGCCCGTCATTGCCGATGGCATCGGTGGCGAAGGCGTGCAGATGCGTCTCGTTCCCGGGCGAGACCTGCATCGCCGCCGGGTCCACCTCGGTAAAGCCCTCTTCCGCCAGCCAGCCGCGAATCTCGGCCTGAATCCGGTTGCGGGCCAGCAGCACGGGGCGGCGGTCGGCGTGGTGGGCGGTGTCCCACCAAGGGGTCGGCAGCGGGGTCTGTGTCATGTTCATGCCTTTCGGCTGGAAATCGGGCGCAAGATGCGCTAGGCGCGCATCCAAGTCGCGTCCCTTAGGGCGCCCTCTGCCAAACCACAAGGATATCCGCCGTGAAAGTCATCGCCTCCTCGCTCCGCAAGGGCAATGTCGTCGAGATGGAGGGCCGCCTTTACGTCGTCCTCTCGGCCTCGAACTTCCACCCCGGCAAGGGCACGCCGACCACCTCGGTCGATATGCGCCGCATCTCGGACGGGGTGAAGGTCTCGGAACGCTGGCGCACCACCGAAATGGTGGAAAAGGCCACGGTGGACGAGCGGGAATACGGCTTTCTCTATGAAGACGGCGAAGGCTATCACTTTATGAACCCCGAAACCTATGAACAGATTGCCGTGTCGCCCGATGTGGTCGGCGATGACAAGGTGTTCCTGGAAGACGGGATCAAGGTTTACCTGCGCACCTTCGAAGGCGTGGCGATTGCGATGGAACTGCCGCAAAAGGTGGTGGTGGAAATCACCGAGACCGAGCCGGTGACCAAGGGGCAGACCGCCTCGTCGTCCTACAAACCCGCGATCTGCTCGAACGGCATCCGGGTTCTGGTGCCGCCGCATATCGGCGCGGGCACCCGCATCGTGATTAACACCGAGGATTATTCCTACGTCGAACGCGCCAAGGACTGATCTGCGGCTGACATGCCTCTGCCCCCGGTGTCCTCACGGATGCCGGGGGTTTTCATTTGGCGACGGCGGCGGGATTTTCGGCTATCATGGCGCGGTCCGATGTCGGACCAAGGGGGGATGCCATGACTGCCATGAATGTCGTGCATATGCGGGTCAAGCCGGGGATGGAAGCCGAGTATATCCGCATCCATGAAGAGATGCCGCCGATTGCCGGGGCGCGCAGCTTTTCGCTGGTGAAATCGGGCGAGCGCAGTTTCATCGTCGTGGCCGAATGGGACTCGATGGCGACCATGGCCGCCGCCCGCCCGGCGATGATTGCTAACCTCGACAAGCTGCGCCCGATCCTCGAAGACCTCGGCGGCGGCCGCGGCGTGACCGAGCCCTGGTCGGGCGAGATCGTGCTGCGGATGGGGTGAAGCGGTTTGCTTCCAATCTGCTCCAGAGTGGACGCAACCCAAGACAGGCAATCCGCTGCGGAACGCTTTAGCCGCGCCCGCAGGCGGCGCCATCGACTTTGACCTGGCCCTTGGGCCGATACTCGGCCAGCGCCGTTTTGGCCGCGAGGGTGATGAGGCAGCGCAATTCATCCTCGCGGTCGGGATTGGGGGTTTGCAGCACCGCGCGGGCGCCGAAGACCGGCGTGCCGTCATAGGGCAGCACGGTTTCGCCCGGCGAAATGCCCACCGTCACCGAAATGGTGTAAAGCCAGATCCGCCCCCCGGCACTCTCCACCCAGCGGCCCACGTCGCTGTCGGTCACGATGTTCACCACCAGATCGGCGCCCGGCCCGTTCTGCGGCCGCATCGGCGACCCCGCCAACGCGCGGGCCAGCGGCGGGATCAGATACTCGCCATAGCCCGAGGCCATCTGCGACGAGGACATTTCGATGATATAGGACTTGCCCGCCAGCGGATCGGCCAGGGCGGGCAGGGGGAGGAGGGCGAGAAGGGCAAAAAGGCGCATGAAGCCTCCGGGTTGCAGGGGCGTCTGACCGGCACCCTGCATCAAAGCCGCATCCGGGGCAGTTCGGTCATCATCCAGTTCCAGACCCCCTCGCTGCCGCGCCGTTCCTGCTCGGGCGTGACCTCGGTTGCCATGGCATATTCATAGACCGCCGAGGCCGCCCGGCTGGCGATCCATGCCTGCGGCGTCGGCACATTGCCAACGGCCCGCAGCACGCCGCGGATCGAATTGTCGCCTTCGCTGATCCGGCCGCCGCCAGCGGTCGCGGCACTTGCGCCCCAGGGCGTGCCGCCCATGCCGCCATGGGTGGTCAGAAACTCTTTCGGCGTCACCCAATCCACCCCGCGCGCCGCCAGCAGGCCACAATTGCCAAAGCTCTGCCGCGAGCCGGAATTCGCCTGCCGTATCGCATGGCGGCAATAGCGCACATTTGACGGAACCGTCTCGGTCCGCTCGACCGTATAGGAGCGGTCCACGGCATCGAACAATAGCAGCCCCTGCACCGGAATGCCCCTGTCGTTCAACTGTTGACAGGCTTCGATCACCGCGGCCCCACCCCGGCTGTAGCCCGCCATGAAGATGCGCGGCGTGTTCGGGCCGCGGATCTTGTTGGTGCGGTAATGATGCTCGGCCCGCCCGGCGGCCCAGCTTGCCAGCCTGCCGGTCTCCGACCCGGTCAGGGTCGGCCCCCGCTCATACTCGCTGACGCCAAAGCTCTTGTTGCGAAGCTGGTTGACATAGCTGTTGCGGAAAGCCGTGGCATATTCGGCATTCGAGTCCGGCCCGGTGCCGTCCACGCCCACATAGATATCGAAATACATGATGCGAACCTTGCAGAGAATATCCTGCAATCAGAACCAGTTCGCTGAGTCGGGTCAAGGGTGGATGGGGGAGGTGCATCGGGCGTGGCAGGGAACGCCGAAATCGACCAAAAGTAGTTCTTGCCGAATTGCCCGTCTGACGTGCAGGGCTCTGTTGCACAAATCCCGTGAGGGATTCATCTCGTGAATCCAGCGTGGTAGCCGGCGTGCATGAGCAGACCCAT
>NZ_JABUHN010000039.1 GCF_013328815.1 Tabrizicola fusiformis | reverse complement strand
CCCACCGGCGCGGCCAATGCCATTCTGGCGGAGGATGTGCGTGTCATGCCGATGGAGGGGCAGGACGTCACCCGCGGCTTCGAGCGGCCCTATATGGGCGCCCGTCCCACCATCGCGGCGGGGCTGCATGCCAAGATCAGCTTCAAGGTCGAGGTCAAGGGTTCGGGCACGGCGGGCACCGCCCCGGCGATCGGGGTGCTGCTGCGGTCCTGCGCGATGGCCGAAACCATCGTTGCGGCGACGTCGGTCACCTATAACCCGGTCTCGTCGGCCCATGAAAGCTGCACGATCTACTTCGTGAACGACGGCACGAACTATCTGTTCAAGGGCGCCCGCGGCACCTTCAAATACGTCATGTCCGCGCAGGGCGTGGTCTATCTGGAGTTCGAGTTCACCGGGCTTTTCACGCAGCCCGCGGCGCTGGCGCTGCCGACGGCAACCTACGGCACCCAGTTGACGCAGATGCCGCAGGTGGCGAGCAGCGCCAATACGCCGACCTTCACCATCGGCGCCGTGGCCGCTGTCCTGCGGTCCTTCTCCCTGGATGCTGGCAACAAGGTGACGCCGCGCATGCTGGTCCGGTCGGAAAGCATCCTGATCACCGATCGCAGCGAGATGATCGACTTGCAGATCGAGGCGGTGCCGCTGGCGACCTACAACCCGTTCAGCCTTGCCGCTGCCGGTACCGCGCAGGCCATCAGCCTGATCCACGGCACCGGGGCGGGCAAGATCTGCACGTTGTCGGTTCCTGCCGCCCAGGTGCAGCGCCCGACCGGGCTGGCCGAGCAGGATGGCATCACCGAATGGCCACTGAAGTTCGTGCCCGTGCCCACCTCTGGCAACGACCAGTTCACCCTCGCCTTTACCTGACCGGAGTCCGCACCATGAAGATCGTCAAGAACCGCCAGTTCAAAGCCAAGGTCAGCGTCGATTTCCCGACCGATGAAGGCGCCGTCGAAACCCAGAGCTTCACGGCGACGTTTCGGGCGCTGTCGGTGCCGGAACTGGCCGAACACCATCTTCTGGATGCCGCCGGTCAGGACGCGTTTCTGGCTGATGTGCTGATCGGCTGGGAGGGGCTGACCGATGACCGGGACGGCGAAGATGTGCCGCTGATCTTCAGCCCCGCCGCGCGGACCCTGATCCTGACGGATGTCTTCGTCCGCCGCGCGGTGATCGACACCTATCAGGCCCAACTCATGGGCGCCAAGCGGGGAAACTGACCGCCGCCGGGCGGGTCTGGGCGCGCGGCGACCGTGGCGGAAGCCGCGACCTTTCCCGCGCCAAGGAGGACGCCGCCCGGATGGGGCTCGTGCTGCAACTGGAAGAGGCGGCGGAAGACGAGGGTCTCTGGGCCGACCATCTGCCCGCATGGACCGCCTGGTGCGCGGTGTCGGGCCAGTGGCGGACGCAGGCGCTCTCCAGCCTCGAGGCGACCCGGCTCTTGTGGCTCGGCCTCGACTACACCGCCGCCCGCGCCGGGCTTGATCTGGCGGGCATCGAGATGACCCCCGGCCTGTGGGCCGAGGTTCGCGACATCGAATCCGGGGCAATAGAGGAGCTTAACGCCCGTGGCCGGTAACCTGCGCGTCAGCATGCTGTTTGAGGCCGATACCGGTCGGGCGCGCTCTGCCATTGCCGGGCTGCGCGGCGAGACGGATCAGCTTGGGGCTGCCGTGGCCAAGGCCGGTCAGGGCGCCAGGACCGGCGGTGCGGGCATCTCGGCTGCGGGTGAGGCCAGTGAGGCAACGGCGGGCGATTTCTTGCGCGCCGTCACCGCCGCCCAATCCCTTGATGCGGTGGTTGGCAAGCTGGGCGCCTCCATGTCGCGGATCGGCCCTTCGACCTTTCTGGGCACGCTTGCCGCTCTTGGCGATGCCTCGCTCGGGATCGACGAAATCGCGGCGGATTTCCGGCAGGCGACCGACGAAGCCCGGCTCTATCAGTCCGTCCTCGATCAGGTGCGGGCCAAATATGATCCGCTCTTCGCGGCCTCGCAGCGCTATGAGCTAGAGCTGCGCGAGATCGCTGAAGCCGAGCGGCTGGGCGCGCTTTCGGCCCTTGGCGCGGCGCAGGCCCGGGAGCGGGCGGCACAGTCCATGACGCCTGTCATTCGGCAGGTAGGGCAAACTGCGGCTGCGTCGAACGCTCATCTGGCGAACCTCGGTTTCCAGGCGAACGACATCTTCATGATGATGGCTGCGGGCCAGAACCCGATGATGCTGGCCATCCAGCAGGGCACGCAGGTCAGCCAGGTCTTCGGGATGATGCGCAAGGAAGGGCAGGCCCTTGGCCCCGCGATCCGGTCTGCGCTGATGGGCATGGTCAGCCCGATGTCCCTGGTCACCATGGGTGTGATCGCGCTGGGGGCCGTCGCGGTTCAGTCGCTGATGTCGATGGGTTCCGAGGCCAAATCGACGGAAGATACTATTTCCGACATGACTGGCTCGGTGCGCAAGCTGGGCGAGGCGACCAGCCGGACGGCCGCCGACATCGTCGCCGACTTCGGACAGATCAATCCGGCTCTGGCGGATATGCAGCGGAGCCTGTCGGCACTGGCGCAGGTTCGGGCCTTGCAGGATCTTCGCGCGGGTCTGAAGGCGCTGAAGGATGATGTCGGCGGAGGTCTGTTGAGTACCGGACCGGGTGATGTGGCAAGGCTCCTCGGCACTGATATCTACCGCCGTGGCTTCGCTGGTAAGATACTGACGGCGCCAGTCGCCGGGTTTCGCCAGTCGCTTGAAAGCCTGCAAACAGCGGAAGGCCCAGCCGCGCAGGTCGCAATCGTGCGCGATCTGAAAAAGCAACTGGAAGAGGCTGCTGGCGGCATCGGCAGCATGAACGCCGCCCAACTGGTTTACTACGACTCGCTGCTGGCGACTGAAAGCGCGATCGAGCGGATCGTGGCTGAACAGGCAAAGATGCAGCGTCAGGCCATTGACCTCGCCCGCGCCACAGGCACCGAAAACACCCGGATGGGCGGCCCGACCATCGCGGACATTGTCAAGCCGCGCGACCCGGGCAAGGGGTTTCAGGACGCCCGCGATCTGCTGGCGGCGGGACGCGAGGAAGTGGAACTCGCCCGCCTGAAGCTGGCCTATGGCGAGCAGTCAGCCGAAGTCCGTGCCGAAGAGGCGCGTCAGGCGAATGCGGCAGTCGAGGCGAAGATCCGCGAGCTGGGCATCGGCCGCGACAGTCTGCAGGCCCAGCAGATGCGTGGGCAAGAGGCGGTACGTCAGGCGCTGGCCGAGGCTGCGCGCATCGCTGCCGCGCGGACCGCCGCCGACCAGATGCTGGCGCAGCATCAGCAGGAGGCGGGCATCGTCGAACTGACGGCCCGCTGGGGCGCTGACAGTCTGGAAGTGGCCTATGCCCGGGTCTCGGCCGAGCGGCAGGTCTATGAGGCGCAGCTCGCGGCGCAGGGGATCAGCGGCAAGCTTGCGGATGATCTCATGGATGCCTGGGACGCGGCGCGCGGTGTGGCTGCGATCAACATGGCGGCGGGCATCGCGGCGGCGGCCGGACAGGCGATGCTCTTGGCGCAAAACCTTGGCATCTCCCTGCGGAACGCGGCCGCGATCGCCAATGTCGGGCTGACGGTCTCGGACGGATCGGTGGTCAAGCCGGGCGGAACTCCCGCCAAACCGGGCGGGTTGAGTTTTGGTGGCGTCGGCTCGGTCGGCAACCTTGGTTTCAGCGGCGGTCTGACCTTCGGTGACAACCCCGGCTCCGGCTCTTCGGTCAGCACCCCGACCGCAGGTGCCTCCGGGGTCGGCAAAGGCGGAGGTGGTGGCGGCGCGAAAGCCGAAGCCAATGCACTGGCCGAACTGATCCAGCGCGAGCGCGAACAGATCGAGGCGCTGCGGGTGCTGGACCCCGTCCAGGCCGAAATCCTGAAGAACCACGAAGCGCTGAAGGGCGCGACCGATGCAGAAAAGCAATCGGTGGCCGACCTGATCGCGGAACGGATGCGGCT
>NZ_JABUHN010000038.1 GCF_013328815.1 Tabrizicola fusiformis | reverse complement strand
CCCACCGGCGCGGCCAATGCCATTCTGGCGGAGGATGTGCGTGTCATGCCGATGGAGGGGCAGGACGTCACCCGCGGGTTCGAGCGGCCCTATATGGGCGCCCGTCCCACCATCGCGGCGGGGTTGCATGCCAAGATCAGCTTCAAGGTCGAGGTCAAAGGCTCCGGCACAGCGGGCACCGTCCCGGCCATCGGGGTGCTGCTGCGGTCCTGCGCCATGGCCGAAACCATCGTCGCAGCGACGTCGGTCACCTACAACCCGGTCTCGTCGGCCCATGAAAGCTGCACGATCTACTTCGTGAATGACGGCACGAACTATCTGTTCAAAGGCGCCCGCGGCACCTTCAAATACGTCATGTCCGCCCAGGGCGTGGTCTATCTGGAGTTCGAGTTCACCGGCCTCTTCACCCAGCCTGCTGCGCTGGCCATGCCGACGGCGACCTATGGCACCCAGTTGACGCAGATGCCCCAGGTGGCGACCAGCGCCAATACGCCAACCTTCACCATCGGTGCCGTGGCCGCTGTCCTGCGGTCCTTCTCCCTGGATGCCGGCAACAAGGTGACGCCGCGCATGCTGGTGCGGTCGGAAAGCATCCTGATCACCGACCGCAGCGAGATGATCGACCTGCAGATCGAGGCGGTGGCGCTGGCGACCTACAACCCGTTCTCGCTGGCGGCCGCGGGCACCGCGCAGGCCCTCAGCCTG
The DNA here is from genome assembly GCF_013328815.1 of Tabrizicola fusiformis. Classification (GTDB taxonomy): domain Bacteria; phylum Pseudomonadota; class Alphaproteobacteria; order Rhodobacterales; family Rhodobacteraceae; genus Fuscibacter. The sequence continues at coordinate 3,469 of NZ_JABUHN010000038.1, read as the reverse complement.
ATCCACGGCACCGGGGCGGGCAAGATCTGCACGCTGTCGGTGCCGGCCGCGCAGGTGCAGCGTCCGACCGGATTGGCCGAACAGGATGGCATCACCGAATGGCCGCTGAAGTTTGTCCCGCTGCCCACCTCGGGCAACGACCAGTTCACCCTCGCCTTTACCTGACCGGAGTCCGCACCATGAAGATCGTCAAGAACCGCCAGTTCAAAGCCAAGGTCACCGTCGATTTCCCGGCTGATGACGGTGCCGTCGAAACCCAGAGCTTCACGGCGCGGTTTCGGGCTCTGTCGGTGCCGGAAATTGCCGAACACAAGTTGTTGGACACAGCCGGGCAGGATGCCTTTCTGAAAGCTGTGCTGATCGGCTGGGACGGGCTGACCGATGACCGCGACGGTGAAGAGGTGCCATTGGTCTTCAGCCCCGAGGCGATGACCATGGTGCTGAGCGATCTCTTCGTCCGCCGGGCGGTGATCGACACCTATCAGGCCCAACTCATGGGCGCCAAGCGGGGAAACTGACGGCCGCCGGGCGGGTCTGGGCGGGCGGCGACCGTGCTGGAAGCCGCGACCTCGACCGCGCCAAGGAGGACGCCGCCCGGATGGGGCTGGTCCTGCAGCTGGACGAGCCCGCGGAGGACGAAGGCCTCTGGCCCGAGCATCTGCCCGCATGGACGGCCTGGTGCGCGGTATCGGGCCAGTGGCGGACACAAGCGCTCTCCAGCCTCGAGGCGACCCGGCTCTTGTGGCTCGGCCTCGACTACACCGCCGCCCGCGCCGGGCTTGATCTGGCGGGCATCGAAATGACCCCCGGCCTGTGGGCGGAGGTCCGCGACATCGAATCCGGGGCAATAGAGGAGCTTAACGCCCGTGGCCGGTAATCTGCGCGTCAGCATGCTGTTTGAGGCCGAAACCGGCCGGGCGCGCTCTGCCATTGCCGGGCTGCGGGGCGAGACGGATCAGCTTGGCGCCGCCGTGGCCAAGGCCGGTCAGGGCGCCAGGACCGGCGGTGCGGGCATCTCGGCTGCGGGCGATGCCAGTCACGTCACTGCGGCAGCCTTCGTGGCTGCCACCCGCAGCGCCGACGAATTCACGGCCATGACGAACATCATGCGGGCAGCGGCAAATCCGCTTGTCGCCATGTTCCAGGAGAATGAGGCTGCCCTGCGGGCGATTTCGGTGGCCGAGGATCTGGGGGCGCTGACGGCCCGTGAAGCGGCGCTTGCGACTGACCAGCTTGCGCGATCGCAGATCCAGCTTCAGGCGGCGATCTCGGCCGGTGGCGGGGCAATCGAGGCAAACACCCGGGCTGTGGTCCAACATGAAACAGCCCTTCAGCGTCTGATCGCCCAAACCACCAGTCTGACAGTCGCGACAGAGGGCAGCATCGCAGCCGAACTGCAACGGGGCTACGCGCTGGATGCGACCCGCGCAAAATTCGATCCGCTCTTTGCCGCCTCGCGCCAGTATGAGATGCAACTGGAGGAGATTGCCGAAGCCGAGCGGATGGGCGCGCTTTCGGCCCTTGGGGCGGCGCAGGCTCGGGAGCGGGCAGCGCAGGCCATGACGCCGGTCGTTCGTCAGATCGGGCAAACGGCGGCTGCGTCGAATGCTCACCTCGCCAACCTCGGCTTCCAGGCCAATGACATCTTCATGATGATGGCCGCCGGCCAGAACCCGATGATGCTGGCGATCCAGCAGGGCACGCAGGTGACACAGGTCTTCCAAGGACTGCGTCGTGAAGGGCAGGCCCTTGGCCCGGCGATCCGCTCGGCGCTGATGGGCATGGTCAGCCCGATGTCGCTGGTGACCATGGGGGTGATCGCGCTGGGGGCCTATGCCGTTCAGTCGCTGATGCCAATCAGCGCCGCCGCCAAAACGGCAGAAGATGCCGTCGCAGATCTTGCCGCCGCAACCGACAAATACGCGACGGCAAATGATGCCGCCCTGCGATCTACCGAAGATCTGAAAGCCATCTTTGGAGAAACTGCCGCAGAAGCCAGAAAGCTCTTGGCTGAGATCGCCCAGATAGAGGGATGGAAGGCCAGCCAGAAGACGGCCGAAGCGGCGAAGGCCCTCAAGTTGGACTTGGGTCTCAACCTGTTCGTTGACGACTTCGCCAATCAGCAGGACATGCTCGAGCGGCTGGGACTGAACAGTCTGGACGAAAGCGCCTGGCAGACTGTTCGGGGTATTCAGGCGGCGTTTCGGTCTTTGGAGGCGGCCGACCTTCTCGGCGACACTGACAAGAGGCTCGCGCAGCAATTCGCCTCCGTGAAGGCGCTGCGGGACCAATGGGCAGCCGCGTCGGCGATGGATGGCAACCGTTCAAACGACGAAGATCGCATTCTTTCGCTGCTCAATGAGCAAGTTCTGGCACTGATGCGCCAGCGCGAGGAACGGGCTGCCATGGCTCGGGACGCGGCAAAGCTCGCCATCGAAGACGCCCGTTCCTTTGGCACGGAAAACACCCGCATGGGTGGCCCGACCCTTGTTGACGTCCCGGAGGCGAAGGACACCGGCAAGGGGTTTCAGGCCGCCCGCGATCTGCTGGCAGCGGGGCGCGAGGAAGTCGAGCTTGCGCGCCTGAAGCTCGCTTACGGCGAGCAGAGTGCGGAGGTGCGTGCCGAAGAGGCGCGTCAGGCGAACGCGGCAGTCGAGGCGAAGATCCGCGAACTGGGTATCGGCCGCGACAGTTTGCAGGCCCAGCAGATGCGTGGGCAGGAGGCGGTACGTCAGGCGCTGGCCGAGGCTGCGCGCATCGCTGCCGCGCGGACCGCCGCCGACCAGATGCTGGCGCAGCACCAGCAGGAGGCCCGCATTGTCGAGCTGACGGCCAGATGGGGGGCTGACAGCCTGGAAGTGGCCTATGCACGGGCGGCGGCTGAGCGGCAGGTCTACGAAGCGCAACTCGCTGCCCAGGGGATCAGCGGCAAGCTTGCGGATGATCTCATGGATGCCTGGGATGCGGCGCGCGGTGTGGCTGCGATCAACATGGCGGCGGGAATCGCGGCGGCGGCCGGTCAGGCGATGCTGCTGGCGCAAAATCTTGGCATCTCGCTGCGGACCGCAGGCGCCATCGCCAATCTGGGGCTGAATGTCTCGGACGGATCGGTGGTCAAGCCGGGAGGATCGCCCGCCAAACCGGGCGGGTTGAGTTTTGGTGGCACCGGTTCGGTCGGCAACCTTGGTGTCGGCGGCGGCTTCACGTTCGGTGACAATCCCGGCTCTAGTTCTTCGGTCAGCCTCCCGACCGCAGGCGCCTCGGGGGCAGGTAAGGGCGGCGGCGGCGGTGCGAAGGCAGAGGCGAATGCGCTTGCCGAGTTGATCCGGCGCGAGCGGGAGCAGATCGAGGCGCTGCGCATTCTGGACCCGGTTCAGACGGAGATCCTGAAAAACCACGAAGCGCTGAAGGGCGCGACCGATGCAGAAAAGCAATCGGTGGCCGACCTGATCGCGGAACGGATGCGGCT
>NZ_JABUHN010000037.1 GCF_013328815.1 Tabrizicola fusiformis | reverse complement strand
GGCGACCCGGTTGAGCGCGGGGATGTGGTCCTGCGGCTGTCGGTCGGCAATGCCAAATCCGCCGCCGATGCCCGCCGCTCGCTGCGCGTTGAAGGGGGGCTTCAAGCCCCCGCGAAAGCCCCTGAGGACCAGCAGCTTCTTGCCCTGAAAGCGGCATGGTCGCGCGCCAGTGCCTCCGCCCGCCGCCGCTGGCTGCAAGATGTTGGCGCCGACCTTATGGCCCTGATGCCCCGCCCGGAGGTGGCTGCTGAATGAGCCAAGCCGCGCATCAGGAATGGTGGACTGCCGACCAGTTGGCGGCCAGCGGGTTGCCGGATGTTCCGACGACCAAACGCGCCGTCAACATGATGGTCGCGCGTCTGGATTGGCATGCCCAGCCCGGCCTGGCCCGCAGGCGGTCCGGCCGTGGTGGCGGCTGGGAGTACAGTTGGCGGCTGCTGCCGACCCGTGCGCAGGCTGCGTTGCTGAGAGCCGTCGCGGCCGAGGCGCCTGCCAAGCCCGAGCGCATGGAGCGTGCCGATGCCTGGTCGTGGTACGATGCCCAGCCGGAGAAGACCAAGATCGAAGCGGTCCGGCGTCTGACCATCCTGCAACGTGTGGCGAGCTTTGAAGGTCCGCTCGGGCGGCATCTGGCCGTTGTCGAGGTGTCCAGGCTGGACAAACTGTCCGAGCGAACCATCTGGAACTGGCTGTCGATGATCGAAGGTGTCGATCCGGCCGACCTGCTTCCCTATCTCGCCCCTCGCCATCGGGCTGCCAAGCCGCAGCGCAAGCGCGCCGAGTGCAGTGCCGAGTTCCTCGACTGGCTGAAGAGCGATTTCCTGCGCTTGGGCGAGCCGAGCTTTGCGAGTTGCTGGCACCGCATATCAAAGCATTGCGAGCGCAAGGGGCTGGCCTTTCTGACACTGAAAACAGCGCAGCGCTGGATGGACGAGAACGTGCCGCGCGTAACGCAGGTCTTTGCGCGCCAGGGCGAGCGCGGCCTTGCCAAGTGCTTCCCTCCGCAGGTCAGGGACCGATCAATGATGACCGCAATGGAAGGTGTCAACGCCGACTGCCACAAGATCGACGTCTTCGTGCAATGGCCCGGAATCGAAAAACCGGTTCGACCGCAGATCATCGGGTTTCAGGATCTGTATTCGGGCAAGATCCTTTCCTGGCGGGTGGACCTCGACCCCAACAAGGTTGCCGTCATGTCCGCCTTCGGCGAGTTGATCGAGACCTGGGGCATCCCGCGCGACTGCCTGTTCGACAACGGCCACGAATTTGCGAACAAGTGGCTGACCGGCGGCACCCCCACACGGTTCCGCTTCAAGGTGCGCAAGGATGATCCGCTGGGCGTCCTGCCCATGATGGGCATCAAGGTCCACTGGGCCACCCCGGCCCATGGCCAGGCCAAGCCGATCGAACGCGGCTTTCGGGACTTTGCCGACCATATTGCGCTGCATCCGGCATTTGCAGGGGCCTATGTCGGTAACAACACCCTGGCCAAGCCCGAGGACTATGGCAGCCGGGCGGTGCCTTTGGAGGATTTCTTGCGGGTGCTGGCCGAGGGAATCCGCGACCACAATGCCCGGCCGGGCCGGATGTCGGCCAATGCCAAGGGCCGGTCGTTCGACCAGACCTTTGCCGAAAGTTATCAGCGCGACAAGGTCCGCAAGGCCACGGCCGAGCAGCGACGCCTCTGGTTGATGGGTCAGGAAGTGCGCAAGCTGCACTCTGGCCATGGCTCGCTGAAGTTGCATGACAACGGATATCACGCCGACTGGATGTCCGAATTCGCCGGACAGGAAGTCGTCGCCCGCTTCGACCCCGAGGATCTGCACGCGGGGCTTTATATCTACAGCCTGCAGGGCGAGTTCCTTGGCGAAGCTCCCTGCCGCGAGAAGGTCGGCTTCTTCGACCTGGTCGGCGCGAAGCTCCATGCCAGGCAAAAGGCGCAGCGCCGCCGCATCGAAAAGCGGCTGCTGGATGCCCATCGCCCGGTTTCGGTCAGTGAACTGGCCGCCGAGCTGGCCCGCAAGCCTGCACCTCTGCCCGAGGAACTGGAGGCCAAGGTTGTCCAGATGGTGCCGATGCAGGCCCGTGGGCCGCTGGTCACCCGACAGTTGCCGGTGCCCGACACGTCGCGTGACGAAGACCTTAACAAGGTCCTGCAGGTGCCTTTCAGGCCCAGCCGCGCCGAGCCTGGCGATACCGATGCAAGCCGGTTCTGGCGGGTGCTGGACATCGAGCGCCGGTCGGAAGCTGGCGAGACCGTAACGATGGAAGAACACGATTTCTGGAGGCGCATGCAAGCCCATCCGGCTTACCGCGCGCAACGCGCGATGTACGACCGGGACGGGGAAGTGGCGATCGGATGAAAGATGCCGCCGGGGGCAGGCAAGGCCCCGCGGCGGCTTGGACGGTGAGGAGAGAGCATGTTGGACGGAATGGACAAAATCAATAGCGGGAACATCGCAAACGTCGCCCCGCTGCGGAACGTGAAGATTCTGGGTGCCCTCATCCAGCAGCTGAAGGACCGCGAGCCGGATATGCCGGGCATGGGGTGTTTCCACGGGTTTTCCGGGTACGGAAAATCCTCGGCCGCAACCTATAACGCGCAGCTTTACGACGCCTGCTGGGTCGAGGTGAAATCGGTCTGGTCGCGCAAGGTCTTCGTGCGAAAGGTTGCCGAAGCCCTGGGCCTGACCGCTGCTGGGTTGATCAGCGACATGGTCGACCAGATCGGAGAGGAACTGGCCAAGAGTGGGCGACCGCTTCTCCTCGACGAGGCGCATCAGCTCTGCCGGGACGAAATGATGGGTGTCGTCCATGACATCTACAACAGTTCGCAGGGCAGCGCGATCGTGCTGATTGGCGAGGAAATGCTGCCCCAGAAGCTGAAGCGCTGGGAGCGCATTCACAACCGGATGTTCGGCTGGCCCGCGGCGCAACCCGCCGACCTGCGGGAAACCGCCATCCTTGCGCGGCTGAAGCAGCCTACCCTGACCATCGGCGAGGATGTGCTGCAGATCATCCTGGAGAAATCAGCCGCGAACTATCGGCGTATCGTCACCAACCTCAATCAGGTGCGGCTCTATTCGCTGGAATCCGGGCGGACCACGATCACGCCGTCCGATGCCGCGAAGATCGAGTTTTTCATTGGTGAGGCACCGACGCCCCGGAGGACGGTGGCATGAGCGCGCCCGCTAAAACCGGCAGGCGTCCCGTCGATCAAGGGTCTGCAGGCCGACAGGAGCTGTGGCTGGCTATCAAGAAGGTGGCTGACCACGTAACCATTAGCGCCATCGTTGACCTTACCGGCGTCAACCGCACCACGGTGCTGCGCTATCTGAAGGCGCTGACCGCGGCGGGCTATCTGAAGTTCCAGCCTGGCCCCGCCGGAAAGGCGAATGCCTGGGTGCTGATCAAGGATGTCGGGCATCACGCCCCACGCGTTCGGGCTGATGGTAGCGCCGTCACCCAAGGCGCGATCACCATGCAGCTCTGGCGGGCGATGACGATGCTGAAGGAGTTCAGCTATGTCGATCTGGTCCAGCACGCCTCGATCGAGATCCCAGAGGCCACGTCCAAAGACTATTGCAAGCGGCTTCTGGCTGCGGGCTACCTGCGTGTGCTGGTCAAGGCGGACCCCTCTGCCGCGCGTATCGCGCGCTATCGCCTGATCCGGGCCTCTGGCCCGAAGGCCCCGCAGGTGCAGCGCGTGCGCCAGGTGTTCGATCCGAACACTGGCACCGCCTATCCGTCTGCGGGGGATACCCAATGATCTCCGCCGTCGACAAGGCCCGCGCTGCCTGGGGTCCGCAAGTCCCTGATTGGGTCGAACGCCTGGCCGAGGAATGCATGGCCACCAGCCAGAACAAGGTGGCGGCCCGGCTGAACCGCTCGGCCTCGCTGGTCTCGACCGTGCTGGGAAAGACCTATGCGGGCAGCTATGAGGCCGTAGAGGAAGTGGTGCGCGGCGTCTACATGCGCGCGACCGTCCGCTGTCCCGCTCAAGGTGAGATCGGCGCCAATACCTGCCGCGACTGGATGCTGAAGGCAGCGCGCTTTTCCAACATCAATAGCGAGCGGGTTCGGATGTACCGCGCCTGCCGGGCCTGCCCCCGCTATCGCAAGGAGGCCACCGATGCCGCTTGACCTTGATCGCTCCGGCGTCCGCGCCCGCATCCAGCATCTGGCGT
>NZ_JABUHN010000036.1 GCF_013328815.1 Tabrizicola fusiformis | reverse complement strand
CCAGACGTTGTCCGTGCCCTTCAGACCGCCTCAGAACTGCCACCAGAGGCCGTGGATGATCTGCGCGACCTTCTCCTACTCCAGAGGGAGATGCAGGCCCACAGGCGCGCTCCTGCAGCCTATGAGGCCCCTCGGGCATGGGAGCTGCACCCGTCGCTGGTGGATGGCACGAAAACCGACCCTTGGCCCATCATCAACGATGTGCGCAAGGACGCAGAAAAAGTCGTCACGACTGCGCAACGCTTCGGCATGGGCATGGACGACGACCGCAAGGGGTATGAGGCTGGACGGGCCTTCTTCCCGGCCCTGACTGACAGGATGCACCTGACGGCCGTCATCGCCAAATGCGCAGACTTCTGCGCCAAGGCAGAGGCCTTCGTGAAGAACGCCCTTGCCCAGCTGCGCGGCGATGAACGGATACCCTACCCCAGCCACGCCCAGCTCTGGCCCCAGAACGCCGAAGCTGCCGTGACCCGCAATGAGCAGAACCTTGGCCTACGGGCGCCAGAGGTAACAAAAGCCGTTCAGCGCGAACCCAAACCGGAGATCGAGGTTGAGCAGGAAGCGCCGGTTCAGTCCAAGCACAGGTCGCGGGATCTGGACTTCTGATCTTCTCAGCAAATCCACCATCACAGCTTGCGCAGGGGATGGGATTTTAGGTGCGATACGGGCGGAAAGCCCTAGTGTTATTAGTGTTACCTACGGAGTAAGTTACGCGCCCTGCAACACATTAAAACTAATCACGAAAACCGTGTTTTTGGTTCCGAAAGGGTCAAACTTTGGTTCCGAAAGGGTCAAACTTTGGTTCCGAAAGGGTCAAACAGGCTTCCCACCCAAGACAGTTCCTGATAGGTCAAACAAGTGAGTTCCTGAAAGGTCAAAGTTTCCCGCATGAGTCTGTTGCCAGATCGCCACCCGAACCTTGATTTCTTTGTCCTCGACATCGCCGATGCGGTGCCGAAAGACGACATGGCGTCGATGGAACACCCGCTGTTCTCGCTGGCGACGAAGCCGGATATGCGCCACCTCGAATATCGCAGTGGCGACAACGTCCTGAAAATCAGGCCATCGGGACTGGGCCTACCCACCATCTTCGACAAGGACATTCTGATCTTCACCATCAGCCAGCTGATGGCACGCAAGAACCGGGGCGAACCCATTGGGGACACCGTGCGCTTCTCGGCACGGGAGCTGTCTGTTGCGACCAACCGCCCGATCGGCGGCAACCACTACAAGCGCCTTGAAGACGCCTTTGCCCGTCTTCAAGGGGCGCAGTTCGTCACCAACATCAAGTCCGGCGGCAAGATCGAAACCCGCATCTTCTCATTGATCGACGAAGGTGGATTCGTTCGGACCGACGACGAACGGTTCCGCCTGGACTACTGCGAGGTGAAGCTGTCGCGTTGGCTGATGCGTGCCATCGAGACGGACCAGGTGGTCACGATCTCGCATGACTACTTCCGCCTTCGCCGCCCGCTGGAACGGCGGCTGTATGAGATCGCCCGCAAACACTGCGGCAGCTCCCCCAAGTGGCAAATCAGCCTGACCAACCTTCAGAACAAGACGGGCAGCAACGCCCCGATCAAGCGCTTCCGCCATAACCTGCGCGAGATCATCAAGGCCGACGTGACCCCCTTCTATCGCTTCGAGATCGACGAGGCCGACCTGGTGACAGTGCGCCCCCGATCCGTCCAGGTGGCGCTTTCCCCGACCATCACAATCCCGGAATGGGCAGAAGAACAGGCGCGCGCCCACGCCCGCTCGCTCGGCTGGGACTACTACGTCATGCGGTCGAACTGGCTGGCCTTCGCGCACGATGCCGCCGCTAAAGGAAACCCACCGAAGAACGCGGGTGCCGCATTCGTGGCCTACTGCAAGAAACAAGAGAACCTGCGAGGCTGAACATCGCTGCAAACACTAGACTGAAACGGGTAAACAGTTCACCCTTACAGTAAGGCGAACGATAGGAAACCCCATGGTGTACACCCTAGGTGAGGCTGCAAAAGCGACCGGAAAATCTAAGGCAACAATATCCAAAGCCATAAAAAGTGGGAGACTTTCTGCACTAAAGGATGAAACTGGCACATTTCACATTGATCCTTCCGAGCTGCATAGAGTTTACCCACCAGCCGCTTCCAGTGAACAACAAGAAACTCACGTAAACACCCCCGAAAGAACTGATATTGACGGAACTATCAGGGAGTTACAGGCGCGTCTTGAAGCTGCGCACGAGCGCTTATCTGACAAGGAGGCCGTGATCGCAGACCTCAGAGAAGATCGCGACAGATGGCGGCAACAAGCATCTGCTTTGCTCTCGGATCAGCGCCCACCCAGAGGGCTCATAGCTAGGCTGCTAGGGCGGTAAGCGCCTACAGCAGAGACTCAGGAAGGGGTGAAGCGATTCGCGTGCAACAACTTGTGACTTGACAAGAATCAAAAAAAATAATACCCACTCGGAGAGATAATCGATTTGAATTTTCAAATCGATTATCTCTCCGAGTAAGGCACCCAAACTGTAAGCCTTCTGGGCGAAGCCCAGAAGGCTTACAGTTTGGGTGCCTCTATGGGTATAATTGAAAATTTACGCCTTGACTGCTATATTCGTCAAGCAGGGGCGACCTTGCGGTGCAAACCGCCATGACTTGTCTAAGCTTCGTGTTCAGCAAGCATGGATGGTAACCCTGAACCCAATGGTTCAGGTTGATAACCATCGCCCCTGCGTACTTCTCAGAACAAAGTGATGTTCAGGTTGTTGCTCAACTCTCTCGCAGGGACGGCACCAGTTTGGGACAGATGGCGCATGTAGGCCACGGCATCCGCAAGCTGGATCAAGCGAGATATTGATGAATCTAGGGGAACTACTCTGTTTACCCCTCTAAAGATGCCGTCCTCTGCAATCGCTGAAGCAATTCTCTGCTGGAAAATCGGGCCGACGTTATGCTCGCAGGCGTCAACGATGACGTCGATGTTGTTGATCTGCGGCCCAACCTTATGGCTGCTACGAAACTTCTTCGTTGAAGCCTTAACAGCCTCAATCAAGCTCTTGGCGTACGTGGTTTCTTTGCAGGCCTCACGAAGATCTGGCTTGTAGTGGCTGAAGAGCATGACCGAGGTGTCCGCCGATCGGTCCTGGAACGCGGCGATCGTCGTACGCACAAAGTCGTTGTCATGGCGGTTTGCGTGAAACTCGTTAAAGCCTACTGGAAGAAGGTCAGAGAACATCTTGTCGACCCTCGCGACGTCCGCTGCAAACGCCATAACTAGGCCGAGAGAGAACTGATCGTCACCGGCAGAACCAGTTTCATCTACAAAGCAGATGATCCTTTTGTTTTTGGCCTTCGATATTCGCTGTCCTGGCACGACAAATCCCTGAAAATCCTCAGTATCTGATAGGCATGCGTCTGCCTAAGCGCCATACTTTTCCTCCATCTTCACAACCAAGAAGAGTGCCGCAACTTAGCGGATGCTGGTGATCCAAGAGGGCGTAGCGCCTCTGGCCCATGGCAATTAGCGGAGCGGCCCGAAGGGAATTGCCTAGTGGGTTGTCATTTCAAATGACAATTCTTCCCTTCCCGGCTACCCTGACCCCATCACCTGCCGCGTAAATCCTTTATCTTTTATCCGGCCTCACATGTCACAAGTCGTAAGTCTTATCTCTGATGTTCAAGGCCGCCATCCGCGTCAACAAGATCACCAGCATCGCCCAGCTGCGCGGTGCCACCCTCCACGCCGAACGCGCTGACGAGACCAGCCAGGCACGGCTTCGGGAAGGCGCTGAACCAGGTGCTGCTCTGGCATGGTCCAAGGCACCCCAGAGCGACCGTGACTATCTCGCCGCCCACAAGGCCCACAAGGCAGAGCTGGGGGCCGGTGAACGCAAGGGCGCGCCCCTCTGCATGCAGGCGCTGTGCGTGATCTCCCCGGAATGGGTGAAGGCGACGGGCGATCTGCATGACCCCGACAATCCCCGCAACCGCGCTCTATTCGACCAGGCGAAGGCATGGGCGGAAAGCTGGGCCGGGAAGGGATCGGTCTTCGGCGCGCGCCTCGATCTGGACGAAGCCGGCGGCGCGGTGGTGGATCTGATGATTGCACCGGTGCGCGAGAGCCGCGGCAAGCCGATGATCTCCACCCAGAAGGCCCTGGTCGAGCTGAAGGCCACCACAGGCGAGCGGAACGAATATTCAGCCCTGCAGACGTCTTGGGCAAATTGGTCGCGCCAGCACCTCGATGCGCAGATTGAACGGGGCACCCGCCGCGTCATTACCGATCGACAGCATCTGACGCCCGAAACCTATGGCTTGGTGAAGGACAAGGCCCGGGAAGAGGTGCTGCGTGACCAGGTGCGGACGCCAGACGTTGTCCGTGCCCTTCAGACCGCCTCAGAACTGCCACCAGAGGCCGTGGATGATCTGCGCGACCTTCTCCT
>NZ_JABUHN010000035.1 GCF_013328815.1 Tabrizicola fusiformis | reverse complement strand
GCCGGGACATTCTCGACTGCACGCAAGCCGCCTTTGCCGTCGGCCATGTAGCGATTGCCATTCGCTTCCACGATGCCGTCCGGCACCGGGTGAGGCTCGAATTTGGTCTGTTGAACGGTCATTTCAGAACTCCTTGAGACGGGGGAAAACGATCCGGTCCGGCGCCTGCAATTGCAGGGGCGGGATCGGGGCGAGGCCGAGGATCACCAGCGCCAGCGCCATGTCCTCGATCTGGTGCAGACTGAGGCCGGTCAGGGCCCGGTTGCCGTAGAGATCGACGCGGCCAAGGGCGCGGGCGGCGGAAATGAGGATGTCGCGGTCACTGCGAAGAGCGTCAGCCATGGCGGGTTGCCTCCTGGCCGAAAAGGATCCAATGCGCGCTGACATCACAGCCGCGCGCAAGCTTCGCCAGGGCGACGGAACCGGGAAGCGCGCGGCCCGCCAGCCAGGTTTCCAGCGACGGGACCGGCACCGCGCACTTCTCGGCACAGGGCTTGGTGCCACCTTGCAGAAACGCCAGATGCTGGATGCGGGCGCGGACGCCGGAGCGATCAAGGTCAAGCGGCATCGGTGGCCTCCTTGCGATAGCGAGGGCAGGCCCGGCAGGCGCGATGCATGCGAACCCGCTCGCTGGTTTCGTTCGAATAGGTCTTGGCCTTGGCCATCCAGTCCCGGCAGGCCGCCGTGGAAATGACCCCGGTGGCGGGGCAAAGGACTGTGGCGTCCATGAAACGGCCGCGCACCACATCCTCGACCGCGCCCATGTCGCCCTTGTACTTGTGGCGCAGCACGGCCGAGACGAGCGCGGCCGAACGACCGAGGCGCACAGCAACCTTGTTCTGGCTGCTGCGGGCGCATTCCTCGGCCAGCAATTTGACCCAGTCTGGAAGGGCATCACCCCAGGCAGCGCGCGCGATGGTGAGAGGATCGCTCAAAGCCGCGCCTCCGGCATGAACACCTCGCGCGTATTCGGGTCGTAAACCCGCTTCACGCGCTGGATTTGCGGCGGTTTGGGGCCGTTGTTGCGGATAAGGCGATACCGCGCGATCCGTCCACGGACCGGGTCTGCTTTTTCCAGCACCCTCAGATAGCCGGTGGCCAGAAGCATCTGGCAATACGATTTGGCAGTCTCGACCGAGATACTGGTCGAGGTGGTGTCAAGCAGATCCAGATAGGTGAATTCCTTCTGCATATACATGCCGCGCCACAACCGTTCCGTGATGCTGCCCTGTTCCACAGCGGTTCCATCCGAGCGTACACGCGGCGCCTCGACACCGATGTCGCGGACCAGAAGCCACCGCGCGACTGCGCCTGGCTGTATGGGTTGCTGCTGGAGATATCCGGCGGCGGTCAGGCCCTTGAAATAATCGCGGGCGGTCTTGTCGTTGGCGCCGGTCAGGCCGGTGATTTCGGAAACACAGAAGGCGTTGCCATTCCGGCCACGCACAGCCGCCCAGATTGCCTCACGGCCAGGATTCGACTCATCGACAGGGGGGCGGGCCATCACACGCCCCTCCGCGGAGCCGGGGCCTCTCCGCTGAAGAAGGCGATATCCCTTGCATCGGCCATCGTGATGGCGGTCTTGCCGGTCGTGAGGGCATATTCCGCAATCTGGCGCAGGTTCACGACAATGCGGCGCGCGCGCGCCTGCGATTGCTCCAGCACCAGTTGCTTGACCTCGGGATCCAGCGCGATACCGGGGCATTTCCGGTCAGCAAGCAGGCCAACCTCGCGCAGATCTGCAGGCTGCGCGGCAACCCAATCCAGCATGCGGTTGTGAACCCGTTCCCAGCGGCGCAGCGTCTGCGGCAGGTTTTCTTCCCCGATCAGGATGACCGTGCCCTGCGAGCTTTCGTAGATGTCGCGGATGATGCCGATCATGCCATCCTTGGCGACCAGGTCGGCCTCGTCGATCAGGAGCGGGCGCCCCGACTTGCTCAGTTGATCACCGATCTGTTCGACCATGTCGCCGATGGTGCGGCCCGGCGTGATGCCCATGGACCGCAGGATCATCTCGGCGAACTTCTTGCGGCTCCAGGTGGATTTGACCTCCACCCAATAGGCCCGGGTCTCCTGTGCATTCCAGGTCGCAGCCTTGGTCTTGCCGTAGCCACTCGGCCCGAAGAAACAGGCCAGCCCCGGCAGATCGAAGTCGCGGTTTTGCACCCTGTTGATCAGGGCGTTCAACAGCATGACATTGCGCAAGGGCGCAACGCTGCCGCTGGTGTTGATATTCACTGCTCCGTCCATCATTCTCTCCTCACTTCGTCCAGCCGCCGTGGGGCCTGTCCGCCCCCGGCGGCATCTCGTTTCAACCCACGCCCTGTTCACCGAAACGGTCGAACATCGTGCGCTGTGCCTGGTATTCGGGAAGACGCACGATCCGGGCGTAGAACGCGGCATCCTCCTGCGAGATCGCCTCGCCCGCTTCCGAGCGGCGCTCGATCTCCAGCGCCCGCCAGAAACGGTCTGCGGCGCTGTTGACGGCGATGACTGGCTCCGGCTTCGGCCTGCTGAAATCCGCAGCGAACAGCTGGAAATCGGCCTCGGTGCTGGCATCCGGCGCAGGCACCGGGCGCTCGATCACCGGCTTGCGAATGCGCGCCGGGGCCAGCTCGACGACCTTCGCCTCGACCAGCGGCGTTTCCGGCTGGGGCAAATCGGCCAGTTCGGCGGCGAATTCCCCGACCGACATGGGCCGCAGGGTCTGCAGCAACTTCTTCTCGGCCGCCCGGCGCTGACGCTGGGTACGGGCATGCAACTGGGCGCCGACAAGGTCAAAGAAGCCGACCTTTTCACGGCACTCGACAGGCCCCAGAAATTCCCCGCGCAAAGAATAGACATAGGCTCCGGCATGGAGATTCTCCGGATCAAACCGCGCGATCACGCGCTTTCCGGCGAACTCGTTCATCCACGGCGCCCAATATTTGTTGTCGTAGAGTTCAAGCCCGCCGTGGTTCTGGTGAAGCTTGCGCACCTCCTGACCCATCAGCCAAAGGCGGTGCTGCTCTTCGGTCGCCTTGCGGATCGGGACTGCAGCGTAACTTTCGGCAAAGGTTTCGTCGAAGCTGCGGCCGCGGGCGGTGTCGGACAGGCGGCCCGGCCGGGCATTGTGCTTGCGGATGCCCTCGTCCAACACGTCGAGGAAATCTTTCAGAGGGATCGCCCGCGAACCATAATCCTCGGGCTTGGCCAGCGGATTCGGCCCCACATAGGCTCCGGCAAACCGCGGATCGAGCGCGATCCGGCTGGCCACGTCTCGGAAACCACGCTCGATCGGTTTGGCCTGCCCATGCCCCGGCTTGGCCCAATGGATCTGAATGCCCATCTGCGGCAGGACGCCCAGCGGATCATCCGGCCTGATCTTGAACCGAAACCGGGTTTTTACACCTCCGGTCAGCCATTTGTTCGCAAACTCGCGGCCATTGTCGAACAGGCAGTGGCGTGGGATGCCCCAGGTCTCGATCAACTCACCGAAGGCGCTCATGACAGCGACCTTGTTTGGAGCGAGATCGACGCGCCACGACAGGATTTTCCCGGAATAGAGATCTTGAAACGCGACGATCTGCGGCCGCACGGGCTCCTTGATGCCCGGCCAGGCCACGAAGACGTCGATCTTGTGGCAATCGGCATTGACGCCTTCAAGCGCCGTCAGGGTCGATCTGTCGCGGATCTGTGGCGGGAAGCATTTGGCAAGCCCGGCCTCGCCCTCCTTGGCATAGACCACTGTTACGCGCGGCACATTCGCTTCGAACCAGCGCTCGGCGGTTTTCAGAGTCAGATATTGCCAGCCCCGCGCAATGCACACGTCTTTCACCACGTCATAGCTGGCCCGGAAGCTCACGGCGGGGCGCAGGAACGCCGCCTTCAATCGGATCAGGAATTCGGGGCTGCATTCGGCGCGTTTGCGCTGCGGGGCGGCAGCGCGGTGTCGCGGCGCCAGATAGGGCAGCCGGTCGGCCACATCCACGCCCTCCAACATGCCCATCCAACCCCAGATGGTGCGCTCGCTGGCCTTGCGCCCTTCTGCTTTTTCCAACTGGGAGACCTGCCGCACCGCGAGATTGCGGCCGATGGCGGCGGAAAAGGCCTCGACGCGCTGGATCACCTTCAGGCGGGCGCGGGCCTCGGCCTTCACCGTCTCCGGCAGGCCGTCATACCATGCCCAGGCCGTGCCGCGATCCATGCGGGATGCGGGTTCCTCGACCGGCGCTACCGCTTTCAGGAGGGCACCCTGCGCCCGGGCGGGCAGCAGTTGCCAGCTGTATTCCCAGCCTCCACCGCGGCCTGCGCGACGGCGTGCCAGATGGGGCCGAGACCGCCAACCCTCACGGGCGGCCAGTGCATCCACGCCCTGCCGGGTGCCGGGCACGTCCGGCAAGCCACTGGATGCCAGCGCCTCGGCTGTCCACCATTCCTGATCGGGCGCGGTTCGGATCATTTGGCGTCGAGCCCCCCGCGGATGGCGGTGGCCAATCCGAACTCGCCACGACGCTCTGCCTCGTCCGCGACAAGCGGCGCGATCTCGCCGAATTCCTGATCGATGAAGCGGCGAAGCACGGCTTTACCCGCCCGGGCCCATGCCGATGTGAGCGCCAAAAGCGCCTGGTCCTCAGGGGATTTCGCGGGGGCTTGAAGCCCCCCTTCAACGCGCAGCGAACGGCGGGCATCGGCGGCGGATTTGGCATTGCCGACCGACAGCCGCAGGACGACATCCCCGCGCTCAACCGGGTCGCCGATCTTGGCGATCTCAGTCAGGTCTTTCAGGCTGACCGGGCGCGGCGCCTGCCGAAGATGCGCCACATCACGGGGCGATAGAGCCGTGCCAGCAGCGACGATCTTCTGCACCTGCCGTGCGGTCATCCCGAACTTGGCGGCGGTTGCGGCAGCAAACGAACTCAGTTCGCTTGCTGAACCCTGCCGCGCGAGGCCCCCGGCCACGCCCCGTTTCGTCTCCGGGTGCAGCCGCTCGTAAACCTCCTTGCGGGTGGCCAGAAACACCGCGCTGTCCAGCGCATTCATTTCGGCGCCCGCCAGATTGTCGTCGATCTCGACCATCCGTGCCCAGTCGTCGGTGACATCGGTCCAGACCTTGGCCGGGACATGCACCCAGTTCAGGCGGCGGGCGGCCTCAAGCCGGTGGCCACCGGCCATCAGGTAAAGCTGGCCGTCCTTCTTCTTGCGGACATGGATCGCGTCCTTCATCACCCCGATCTCGGTGATCGAGGCGATCAGGCTTTCCACGCCCGCGTCGCTGACAGGCCGCAGACGATCGCGCACGATCACCTCTGCCACCGGAACCTTGTCGATCTGCATCAGGGTGGGGGTCATGTCTTCCGGCCAATGGTATGGGGGTCACCGTGAAAGTCCCGGGCGCGGGTGCGGCAGGGCTGGCACATGCGGTTGTGAAAACCGTCGCTGGCAAAGGTCGCGCCGCAGGTCATGCAGGCCCGGGGACCGCGCTTGGCCTTCCCGTCTGCCTCGGCCTGCTTGGCATCGCGCAACCGCTCAGCCCCGTCCTTCGACGTTGGCGCCGAGCAGATCGTCCCTGCGGGGCTGATCACGACATAGCACTTGGTGTTCGCCTGATAGCGGATCGTGAATTTCGGGCGGATCGGAGCGGGCGCTGTCATTGCAGAACCCACCCGATGGCAAGGCCCATCCAGCCGAGGACGAACAGGCAGATGGCGCCGATCAGGTCGCCGATCCAATGGTCATCAAGCGCGCGGGCGGCGCGAAGAACCGCCCGCACGAATTTGCCAC
>NZ_JABUHN010000034.1:2500-5874 GCF_013328815.1 Tabrizicola fusiformis | reverse complement strand
AAAACCCGACTGTTTAGGTCGGGTTCTATCTATTTGATATGTTTGTTAGATTTGGTTGCGGGGGCAGGATTTGAACCTGCGGCCTTCAGGTTATGAGCCTGACGAGCTACCGGGCTGCTCCACCCCGCGTCCGTATCCCGAGGGCGATTGGCGATCGGGGGTTTTATTTCATCGTATTGAGAGGCTGTCTCTGGTTAGGTTTGGCGGTGACCTACTCTCCCACGTCTTGAGACGCAGTACCATTGGCGTGACGGCCCTTAACGGCCGAGTTCGGGATGGGATCGGGTGTTTAGCCGTCGCTATGACCACCAAACCGAAGCAGAGACAGGGGGTTTTATCCCCTTACATCAGTGTTGTTCCAAGTCTAAGCTGCAATCGTGTTTCGATTGTCAGCGTGTTGCTTCTGACTGTCCAGGCAGGTTGAGTGTTTCAACCTTGCTGTTACTGGATCAAATCAAGCCTATCGAGCAATTAGTACCGGTCAGCTGAATGCATTGCTGCACTTACACCTCCGGCCTATCGACGTGGTGGTCTTCCACGGCTCTCAAGGGAGACCTTGTTTTGAAGGGGGCTTCCCGCTTAGATGCCTTCAGCGGTTATCCTGTCCGAACATAGCTACCCAGCACTACCGTTGGCACGATAACTGGTCCACCAGTGGTCCGTTCACCCCGGTCCTCTCGTACTAGGGGCAACTCTTCTCAAGTCTCCTACACCCACGGCAGATAGGGACCGAACTGTCTCACGACGTTCTAAACCCAGCTCACGTACCTCTTTAAACGGCGAACAGCCGTACCCTTGGGACCTGCTCCAGCCCCAGGATGAGATGAGCCGACATCGAGGTGCCAAACGATGCCGTCGATATGGACTCTTGGGCATCATCAGCCTGTTATCCCCAGCGTACCTTTTATCCGTTGAGCGATGGCCCTCCCACTTGGGACCACCGGATCACTATGACCGACTTTCGTCTCTGCTCGACTTGTCAGTCTTGCAGTCAGGCAGGCTTCTGCCATTGCACTCAACGAGCGATTTCCGACCGCTCTGAGCCTACCTTCGCGCGCCTCCGTTACTGTTTGGGAGGCGACCGCCCCAGTCAAACTCCCCACCATGCAGGGTCCCGGACCCGGATAACGGGCCGCGGTTAGACATCAAGAGTGCGAAGGGTGGTATCTCAAGGGAGGCTCCACGAGGACTGGCGTCCCCGCTTCGATGCCTACCACCTATCCTGCACATCACAATCCTGATGCCAGTGCAAAGCTGGAGTAAAGGTGCATGGGGTCTTTCCGTCTAACCGCGGGTAGTGTGCATCTTGACACACAGTTCAATTTCGCTGAGTCCACGTTAGAGACAGCGGGGAGATCGTTACGCCATTCGTGCAGGTCGGAACTTACCCGACAAGGAATTTCGCTACCTTAGGACCGTTATAGTTACGGCCGCCGTTTACTGGGGCTTCAATTCAGAGCTTGCACCCCTCCTTTTAACCTTCCAGCACCGGGCAGGCGTCAGACTGTATACGTCGCCTTACGGCTTCGCACAGCCCTGTGTTTTAAGTAAACAGTCGCCACCCCCTAGTCTGTGCCCCCCACACCTGCTTGCGCAGATATGGGGCCTCCTTCTCGCGAACTTACGGAGGCATTTTGCCGAGTTCCTTTAACGTGGTTCTCTCAAGCGCCTTGGTATACTCTACCAGTCCACCTGTGTCGGTTTAGGGTACGGTCTGATGGAGGGCTATTTCCAGGGACCTCGCAGCAGCCCGGTCAATCCGATAAGACCGAACTACAGTAAAGATCCGTCACTTCCTCCTGGCCCACGAATATTAACGTGGTTCCCATCGACTACGCCTTTCGGCCTCGCCTTAGGGGCCGGCTTACCCTGCTCAGATTAGCTTTAAGCAGGAACCCTTGGACTTTCGGCGAGAGGGTCTCTCACCCTCTTTGTCGCTACTCATGTCAACATTCTCGCTTCTGATCTCTCCACCGGATGCCTTACGGCCCGGCTTCACAGAAAGCCTCGCGTCTCCAATCCGCCCGAAGGCATGAAGGAGACATGAGACTATATCACAGAACGCTCCGCTACCACGCACATCGCTGTGCATCCCGAGCTTCGGCTCATGGCTTGAGCCCCGTTACATCTTCGCCGCAGGACAGCTTATCTAGACCAGTGAGCTGTTACGCTATCTTTAAATGATGGCTGCTTCTAAGCCAACATCCTGGTTGTTTTGGCCGTCCCACATGCTTTCCCACTTAGCCATGAATTAGGGGCCTTAGCTGCAGGTCAGGGTTGTTTCCCTCTTCACGACGGACGTTAGCACCCGCCGTGTGTCTCCCGGATAGTACTCTCGGGTATTCGGAGTTTGCTTAGACTCAGTAAGGCTGTGGGCCCCCATCATCCATGCAGTGCTCTACCCCCCGAGGTATTCGTCCGAGGCGCTACCTAAATAGCTTTCGCGGAGAACCAGCTATCTCCAGGTTTGATTAGCCTTTCACCCCTAGCCACAAGTCATCCAGACCCTTTTCAACGGGTGTTGGTTCGGACCTCCAGTTGGTGTTACCCAACCTTCATCCTGCTCATGGCTAGATCACCTGGTTTCGGGTCTGATCCAACGAACTCATGCGCCCTTTTAAGACTCGCTTTCGCTGCGCCTACACCTATCGGCTTAAGCTCGCTCGTTAGACCAAGTCGTTGACCCATTATACAAAAGGTACGCCGTCACCGCTCAAGGCGGCTCCGACTGCTTGTAGGCGTCCGGTTTCAGGTACTGTTTCACTCCCCTCGTCGGGGTGCTTTTCACCTTTCCCTCACGGTACTGGTTCGCTATCGGTCAGCAAGGAGTACTTAGCCTTCGGGGGTGGTCCCCCGATCTTCAGACAGGATTTCACGTGTCCCGCCCTACTTAATATGTCTCCTGGAGCTTCCCATACGGGGCTGTCACCCGCTATGGCTGCACTTTCCAGTGCATTCTGGTCACTCTTCAGAGATCGGCTGGTCCGCGTTCGCTCGCCACTACTAGCGGAGTCTCTATTGATTTCCTTTCCTCCGGGTACTTAGATGTTTCAGTTCCCCGGGTTCGCTCTAAACCCCCTATGTATTCAGGAGTAAAGTACCTGTTTCACCCCGTTATGCGCTGTCTTGCGACAAACATAACTGAGTGTCAGGTGGGTTCCCCCATTCGGAGATCCATGGATCAAAGCCTATTCCCGGCTCCCCATGGCTTAACGCAGGGTATCACGTCCTTCATCGCCTCTTGCTGCCTAGGCATCCACCAAACGCCCTTTTCGCGCTTGATTTGATCCAGGAAGAGCAAGGCTCTTCCTGGGTGTCAAAAGCTGTATACTTACCCATGCAAGCATATCCGAAGATATGCGTTGCGGTTAGTG
>NZ_JABUHN010000033.1 GCF_013328815.1 Tabrizicola fusiformis | reverse complement strand
GGCATCGTGGAAGCGAATGGCAATCGCTACATGGCCGACGGCAAAGGCGGCTTGCGTGCAGTCGAGAATGTCCCGGCCATGAAGAAGCTGCAGGACGAAATGGTCCGTAAAGTCTTCGGCTTTGCATATGCACTTGCGGCGCAGATTGCCCGGTTCAAGGGGCATGTCTACGAAGACCTCGGCTCGTTCGACGCGCTCATGGCGCAGGAATATGGGCTGAAGATCGGCGGCCCGAAGGGGAACCGCACCTATTCCACCTTCGACGGCCTGATGAAGATCGAAGTCCGCATCGCGGATCGCATCGCCTATGGCCCTGAAATGCAGATCGCCAAAGCGCTGTTCGATGAATGTCTCAACGAGCGCGCCGCCGGGGCCGACCCGCTGATCCGCTCCATCGTCACCAACGCCTTCGATACCGACCGTGAAGGCCAGATCAACCGGACCAATGTCTTTGTCCTGCTGAACACCAATGACGACGATGCGCGCTGGGTCCGGGGTCAGGAAGCGATCCGCGACGCGATGCATGTGATCGGGTCCAAGAGCTATCTGCGCTTTCAGTTCCGCGACGCCTTCGATGCCCCCTGGCAATCGCTGACGATCGACCTTGCGAGTGCATGATGGGCGAATTCTCCCTCCCCGCCCTGATCGAGAAGGCGCGCGTCTATGTCATTTACATCGGCGATACCCCCGTCAATCTGGGTGACCTGATCGAGCGGATGGACCGCGACCTGACCGCGACCGATGAGCGGGTCGGCCAGTTGCAGGTCTTGCTGGCCCGCAACCTCGTCTTTGACCTCGGCAGCGCCGAGGACGCTCTGGAAGCGCTCGGTGGCTGGGGCGAGATGCTCACCATCGTCGGACGGCATGCCGAATCCAAGTCTGCCACGAGCGCAGGGCTCGAAACCGCTGACGATGGGAGCCTGTCTTTCTGATGGCCAGTTTCATGATTTGGGGAGAACCGGACAGCAAGCTGCGCCTAGCCAGCTATTCCGCCACCACGAAGGGCGAAAAGGCGCGGATCACCATTGTCGTTGAGACCGTCGATTTTCGGCAGCTTGGCTATGCCTTGGCGGAACTGGCCGAGGTGCGCGCAGCGCAGGTCGCAAGGCTGGCCCCGCCCGCGAAAACCAATCCGAAGCAGAAACCGCTCGCGCTGCCTCCTCCGCCGCTGCGCCTCATGAAATCGGAGGAATGATGATCACCTACACCTTCGCCCAGCGTTTCGTGCCGCTGATCTCCGCCGGGGTGATGCAGCAGACCTTCGAGCCGCCCCGCCTGCGTCATGCCCGGCCCGGTGAGCCAATCCGGCTCATGGATGCAGTCAATCACCGTCAGATCGTCGAGGGTGCGATTTGCACGGCGGTCGAGCGGATGGACATCCTCTGGACCGGCAATCGCATCACCGGAATCCGCGAAAGCAACATGCCGCTCCTGCGCCTTGAGGGCTGCGCCAAGCGGTTCGGTTATGCCGACCTCGAGGACATGGCCACCGATTTCGCGCGGCTCCACGGCCCGCGCTACATCGAAGGCTACATGATCGAGTGGCGGATCGCCGTCACCGCCGCCCTCGAACTGGAGGTGGCGTGATGCAGGTCCGTCTGATCCTGAAGCTCGCGGGAGGCGAGACAGAGTTCGGCCCGGATGCACAGGCGGCCAAGAGCTGCCTTGCTGCCTATCTGCGCGCTGCGGCGGTCCGAGTCGAAAACCTGAACGACGACAATGCCGTGGCATCCGTCCTGGATGATCTCTCCGGCGCCGTCGTTGGCAGCATCCAGTTGGAAATCATCGGCGGGGGGGCGTGATGTTGGCGCGCAGCACTCTTGAAGTCCGGCTTGAAGACGCCCGTTCTCGATTCCCGGTCGGAACTCCGGTGATCTATCACGCGGTGATGGGCTTCTCGTCGAAGCTGGAGACGGTTGTCCGCTCGACGCCCTGGGCGCTCGGGCATGGGGATATCGTCGTCAAGGTCGAAGGGGTCACCGGCGGCGTCTCGGTGGATCACCTCACCTTGCAGGACGGTGCCCAGGCTGTGGCCAGTCGCCATCCCAGCACCAACATCGGGGAATAAGGCGATGGGGGCGCAAGCGAGCATCAAGCAGAAGATCGCCGCTCTGCTGAAACTGACCACAGCGGCGGGCTGCACCGAGGCCGAAGCGCTGGCCGCTGCCGAAAAGGCTGCGGCCCTGATGCGAGAGCATGGGCTGTCCGAGGCGGATATAACCATCGGGCAGGCCTCTGTCGGCGCGGCCACAAAGGGTCGCAGTGCCCGCGACGATTTGTGGAAGATCGTGGCCTATTGCACCAACACGGCGCCGACCTTCGTGCATGTGCCGGGTCGGCGCGGCGCAGAGCTGGTCTTCGTCGGCCGTGATCCCGGTCCGCAGATCGCGGCCTATCTGTTCACGGTTCTCAATCGCGCCCTGGACACCGGCATTGCCGAGTTCAAGGCCGCGGCCTTCTATCGCCGCCGCAGAACTGATGCCACCCGGCGCGCGGCGGTGAAAGATTTCACCGTGGGGATGGTTGGCAGGCTGTCCCGGCGGCTGATCGAGGTTTTCGGGCCGTCGATCGACAAACAGGCGAGTGCCGTCGCCAAAGCGGCGCGCGATGACCGCTTTTCCGGTGCAAAGCCGGTCTCCGGCCTGGCGAAGGGAAAGGTCCGGTTTGATGATGCCGTCTGGTCCGGCTGGACGGCCGGAAACCGGGTCAATCTCGCCCAGGGCGTGAACGGTGGCTCGGCTGCGCCGCGCCGGATTGGGGGTGCGTGATGGCGCAACTCCACCCTGACATGCCGATTCATCAGCGGTGCGCTTTGATTGCCGTCGCACTGGCAAAGGTTCTGGACCGCGGACCTGAAATGTCGGTCGAGGCGACTGGCCCCTCCGGGTCGGATCTCGGCGTCTGGGTCATCAAGAACCCTTACGATGACAGCCGCGTAGCCTACGAAATCGACGACATCGCCCGCGAGCTGGAGGTGTTGCTGTGACCGCCGTCCGCAATCTCCAGCGCCAGATCCACGTCGGCTGCAAGCAGCTCGGCATCGATGCCGATTCCCGGCACGATCTTCAGCTTCTGGTGACGGGCAAGGCCAGTATGGCCGACATGACCGACGCCGAGTTGCGCAAGGTCGTTGAAGCTCTCGAAGAACGGGGCTTCAAAGCAGGTTACAAGGGGGGCGCAAAAGGCCGTCGCGCTCCGGCGCCGCGTGGGGATTTGCGTTATGTCCACGTCCTCTGGGGGCTGCTGGGCAAGGCGGGTAAGCTGGAAAAGCCCGGCCGTGATGGTCTGAACACCTTTGTGCGAGCCCGGTTTGAGGGGAAATGGCAGTCGGTCCCAATCGATATCGACGCGCTCCGCGATGCGGGTCAGATCAATGACGTCACGCGCGCCTTGAAGGCCATGTGCGCCCGGGCGGGCATCGAGACCGAGCGACGCCATGGGTGAGCAGTTGTCATGGATCGCGCCAGAAAAGCAGCGGGGGGGTGACCTTGCTCGCTGAATTCCACGCTTTGCGTCCGGTCGGAGGGTTTGGCCTGATCATGGCTGATCCGCCCTGGGCTTACGACATGCGGTCGGAGAAGGGCTATGCCAAGAGTCCCGAGGCGCACTACGGCACCATGCCCCTTTCGTGGATCAAGGCGCTTCCGGTCGAAGCGCTTGCCGCCGCCGACTGCCTGCTCTGGCTCTGGCACCCGGCGTCGATGACGCCCGACGCCCTGGAGGTGATCGGCGCCTGGGGCTTCAGGTTCAAGACCGGCGGGCATTGGGCCAAGGTCGGCGCCTCGGGAAAGCAGGCGTTCGGCACTGGCTACATCCTGCGCAATGCCGGAGAGCCCTGGATGATCGCCACCCGCGGAGCGCCCCGTACCACCAAGGCCGTCCGATCGGTGATCATCGCCCCCGCCCGCGAGCATAGCCGCAAGCCCGACGAGGCCTATGCTGACGCCGAGCGTCTGATGCCCAACGTCCAGCGTCTCGACCTCTTCAGCCGCCAGCGCCGCCCGGGATGGGCAAGCTGGGGCAACGAGGTGGACAAATTTGGGCCGCGCGCATGACGCCGTCCTTGCCAAAGACACCAGCACATGTCGAGCCCTTCGTGCGCGTGTTGGGCGTTGAAGGGGCGATCGGCTTCTTGCTGATGTTCGGCGGCGCTGAATTGCACCTGACCACAAGTCCGAAGGGGCGGTCCCGGCTCGAAGCCGAGTTCGGTCTTGTGATTGCCGTCCAGATCGCGGAGGCCGCCGCTCATCTGCCCCGCCGGATGCCTTTAGCGAAAGAATGGATCGCGGCGGTCTGGACGTCACAGGGCTTGTCCGACGCCGAAATTGCCCGCAGACTGCATGTCACGGATGTCACCGTCCGAGCATGGCGCAAGAAGGCGCCGTGGCGCGGTTTGCGCAAGGCCAAGGCGCCCGACCCGCGACAACTGCCGCTGCCGCTGACCCCGCAAGGTCTTGCGGATTAATCTGGCCCCCGCTTGCATTGCATCCTGATCCGGAAATCGCGGGCGCGCGCAGCGCGCAACCGCCCATCCCCGGAGCAGCCACAGATGCAGACCAGCCCCCTTGGCAAGGCCGCCCTCAGCCAGGAAGAGGGCGACGTCCTGCGCGCCTATCGTGACCCGGTGGGCGTCTGGACCATCAGCCGGGGCCTGACCGCGGCATCGGGTGTCGTGAAGCCCCGGGCGGGCATGATCATCACGCAGGCCGAGTCCGACCGTCTCTTTGATCTGGCGCTGGCCCGCTATGAACCGGCGGTCACCGAGGTGATGCCCGGCGCAAAGCAGCCCGCCTTTGATGCCGGGGTTTCCTTCCATTGGAACACGGGTGCGATCCGGCGCGCATCCTGGGTCAAGCGCTGGCGCGAGAAGGCCCCGCGCGAGATGATCCGTGCCGCGCTGGTGGCGTGGAACAAGGGCGGAGGCCGGGTGCTGCCCGGGCTGACCGCGCGCCGCGAGCGGGAGGCGCTGATGCTGCTGAACGGCATGTATCCCGCGCCTCTGACCGCCGCCCCGCCGCTTGCTCATGCCCGCTTTGCCCTGCAGATGTCCGGAATTGAGATCGGGGCTGTCCGCGAGGGGTTCCGCAAGCTGGGCTATGATCCCGGCGATCAGGTCAACGCCGTTCTGGCGAAATCCGTTGTCAGGTTCCAGACCGATCACGCCCTCAACGCCGATGCCGTCATCGGCCGCGCGACCCTTTCCACGCTGCAGCGCCGCCTCGATGCCCGCAGCAAGACCGCCACCGCCACCGTCACCGGCCTGCCCGCGGCAACTGTGCCCGCAACGGTGAATCCTGTTTCGGATCTTCAATGGGTCGGCCCACTCATCTGGGCCGGGCTGGCGCTTTACGCCCTGTCGCTCGCCTGGCGCTACCGCGACGTGATCGCGGCCAAGACCGATCGTCTCTTCCCCCGCCTTGCAACCTTCCTCCGGAGCTTCTGATGAAAGCCGAAATGAGCTTGGGCCGCTTTCTGGGCGCCCTCGTCGTTCTTGTCGCCCTCGCGCTGTGGTCGACGATTGCACAGGCCGCGCCCCCGGCGATCTGTGCCCTGACCGAAGATGCGCTGGCCGCGCTGGCCACGCGCTATGACGAGCGGCCCTTCTGGGTTGGCATCATGTCGGACGGCCAATCGGTGATGACCCTGACTGCCTCGCCCGATGGCGCCACCTGGACCGCGCTGATCAGTGCCGCGAATGGCCAGTCCTGCATGGCGGCGGTTGGCCTGTCTTCGAGCACGCCCGGCCCGCCCGAGCCGGATGAGGAGGGTTGATCCATGAGCGCCCTCGCAGCCCTTGCTCTTCAGGCCGGGTTCCCGATCCTGCAGAAGATCCTCTCCGGTCGGCTCGGCGATGCCAACGGCCAGCTGGCAGCGGATATCGTCGCCGCCATTGCTGGCCGCATCGGCATCGCACCGGATCAGCTCGATCAGGTGCAGGCCGATCAGCCCGGCAAGGTGATCGACGCCATGCGCGAAGTGGAACGCTCGGTCGCTCCCGAGAAGATCGATCTCTACGCCAAGGAGATCGAGGCCCGGATGCAGATGATGGAGGCCGACGCGGTCGAGCCGCTCTGGGCCCGCGCCTGGCGTCCGGGCTGGATGTATCTGCTCGGCATCTTCTGGCTCTGGAACATCGCCCTGCTGCACATCGCCAATGCCATCTGGCGGATCGCCCTGCCGCCGGTGCCCTTTGACCAACTGCTTGGCCTGACCTCGGTGTTCATGGGGCTCTACATGGGCGGCCACACCGTCAAGGACGTCATCAGCAAATGGGTGACGAAGTGAGCCCGGAGGAAACCACCGTCCAGGTACTGATCCTCTGGGCTCTCGCGCTGTCGACCGTGATCAACCTGGGCACGGTCGTCTGGAATATCTTTTCCGGGCCGTCGAAGAAGAACGGCGCGCGACTTGATGCGCTGACGGCCGAGATGTCGGCCCAGGGGCAGCGCCTGACCTTGATGGAGCAATCGCACCGAAGCCTGCCGTCAAAGGATGACATGCACGAGCTGGAAATGTCGATGGAGCGCCTCAAGGGCGAGATGAAGACGATGTCCCAGGTGATGGCTGGCCACGGCGCCATCATGGAGCGCGTCGAGGCCATCGTTGCCCGCCACGAAGACCACCTGCTGAAAAAGACCTGATCCATGAACTATGAAAACGACACCATCCGCCCGGATGCCCGGCTGATCATCCTGAAGGCGCTGGCGGGTCAGCCGGATTTCCGCATGCACTCGGGCTACGTCAGCAAAGAGCTGATGCGCTTCGGCATCGATCGCCCGCGCGAGTGGATTCACGGTGAGCTTGACTGGCTGGAGCAGATGGGGGCGGTGACGCTGACCAAGGCCGGCAGTGTGGTCGTGGCAATGATCACTGAAAAGGGGCAGCGTCATCTGCGCCTCTCGATCACCATCGAGGGCATCGACCGCCCCAGCCTGCCGGGCGCCTAAGCCATGGGTCGTGGCCGCCTTTCCAGCTTTGACCTCTTGCCCAGCGAGGCCGATGCCATTGTGGCATGGGCTGCGTCGGAGCTTGCCGATCGGGAAAAGACCCAGACTGACATCTATGCTGAGTTCGTGACGAAGTGCGAAGCCCTGATGGCCGAACACCGAGGAGAGCTGGAATTCACGATTCCGGCCTTCAGCTCGTTCAATCGTTACTCACTGCGTCAGGCTCGGCTTTCCCGCCGTCTGGACCAGACCCGCGAAATCGTGGCGGTGCTGGCCGAAAAGCACGATGCCAAGGCCAGCGACGATCTGACCATCATCGCGGGCGAGATGATCAAGTCGGTCGTCCTGCACATGCTGGGCGATGCGGCCGACGGCATTGCACCGAAGGAGCTGAAGGAACTGGCCGATGCCTTCCGGTCGGCCCAGGCAGCGCAGAACCTGTCCTCGACCCGCAAGACCAAAGAAGACGAGCAGTTGCAAGCCAAGCTGGGCGCAGCTGTCACGGCCGCCGCGAAGGCAAAAGGTCTGACGGCAGAGACCACCGAAGCCATCAAGGCCGAAATCCTTGGGGTTACCCGGCAATGATGCAGGATCGGCTCGCCAAGATGATGGCAGGAACCATCATCGTCTCCCTGACTGGCGGCGTTGCGGTGTTCGCCGTCATGCAAAACCGCCACCAGCTTGAGCTGATCCGGGGCGGTCACTGCCGCAAGATCATGGAGGCGCTCTACACGCCGCCCCCGCAGGCGCACAGCTCCTGCTACGGCGAAGGTTCGACCCGGTATTGCTCGACCTATTTCACCCAGGCAGATTCCTTCATGCGCAGCCTCTGGCGGTGCGCTGATCCCGAACGCCCTGACCAACCCTCGGAGTTCTGGCGGCGGACGGCTGAAGAAGACGTGCAAGGGATTCGGAACCAATGAGCGCCCTTGGTTCCAAGCTGCGTCGCGCCGAGAGTGGCATTGTCCTTTTCTGGTGTCCGGGCTGCGACAGCGCACATCAGATCCGCGTCGATCCTGCCTTCGGATCGGCCTGGGGCTTCAATGGCTCTGGCGATGCCCCAACCTTCACGCCGTCTGTGCTGGTCAGGTCTGGTCACTTTGTCGAGCCGCAAGGCAA
>NZ_JABUHN010000032.1 GCF_013328815.1 Tabrizicola fusiformis | reverse complement strand
CCGCGGGTGACGTCCTGCCCCTCCATCGGCATGACACGCACATCCTCCGCCAGAATGGCATTGGCCGCGCCGGTGGGCGTCGGATCGGTGCCGTAGACGGTTTCGATCTTGGCCAGCAGGGCCTGCAAGCGCCAGAAATTCGGCATTTACGCCTCCTTTGCAGGGGCTTTGACCGCCCCTTTCACAGTGGGTTTCACGGGCTCGTCGGAGGCCGTATCGGGTGCCGGGTCTGCGGCGGCCTGCAGCTGCCCATCAGGCTGCCGGATGTAGCTGCCGCCCGCCTGGGGCAGCGGGTGGGCGAAAGGCTCTGTCATGGGGTGTGCCTCAACTGATCCTGGATGGTGAAATCGAGCTGGTAGACGATCAGACCTCCCTGCATCGACACGAGCTGGCCCCGCGCCAGGCGGAAGACACCGGGGCAATCCTCCGGACCCCAGCCGGTCACAGCCTCGGTCGTGGCAAGGATCAACTGCTCCAGATCATCGGCCTGGGCGGCGCCGGTGGCATCGCCGATCGGCAGGGAGAACACGACGCTGACGCCACGATCGACCGCCTGGATGAAGGCGCTGGACGCGGCTTCGGACCGGCCGCCGGTCAGGCTGGAGGGCAGGACATGGGCTTGAAGCAGAGGCTGGGCGGAAGGACCGGCGCGCATCAGGGCGGCGAGATTGGCCGCCGGATAGACCCGACCATGGAACAGATCGCGCGCCTTCAGCCGGGCAATGAGCAAGGGGCTGATGGACTGCATCAGATATACCCCTTCAGACTGTCGGCCGTCAGGGGCCGCTCCCGATCCGTCACCCGCGCGCCGGTGCCGCCCGAGCCGATGGATTCAGCACCCGAGGCGACCGGCAGGCGCAGCGCGCCCTCGGACAGGGCGCGCAGCTGCCGCATGGCGTCGCTGTAATCGTCCTTCACCTTCTGGTTCGGCTCATGCCGGTGCAGCTTCCACAGGGCGATGGCGGCGGCCAGATCGACCAGCAGCGGCGGCACCTCGGCCAGCGGCAGAATATAGCGCGCCTTCAAGTGGGCATCGATCACTGCGTCGGTATCAGCCAGCGCCCGCGCCACCACCGCCGCGTCGATCATGCCCAGGGGGGTGACGCCCCGGTCAGTCAACAGGATCAGCACGTTCTCGCCGTGGCGGTCGATCAGTTGGGCAAGGGTGGCATAGGACATCAGACGGCCAGCCGTTCACGGAGCAGATAGCCTTCGAGAGGCCAAAGCTGGCGCAGGGCATCTTCATAGGCGAATGACTTGCCCGCTTCGACGTCGAAGTTGGCTGGGTCGGCGGGGGCAGACTTGCCGACAAGGGTGAAACCATTCGCCGTCAGCAGCACCGCAATGGTGAGATGCGGCGCGCAGAGCGGGTTGGTGTACTCCTCGGCCACGATCTTGGACTTGAGGCTGTCAAGCGTCACGCGGCTGGTGGTCTTCTGCACCGAGGCGGCAAGGTCTTCACCAGCCTGCAGCGAGGACGATTTCGGAGGCGTCATGGCATTCTCCTGTGAAAACCCCGGTGGCGCTGCCGCCACCGGGAGGTCCGACCCTCGAGCGGGAAGGTCAGGAAGGCTCATGGGCCGGAAGGAACCAGCCCGGAGCAGACCTCAGAAGGGAATGGGCAGCTCTTCCCAGTCCTCGTCCTGGACGGCGCCCGCCTTGACCAAGGCGGCAAACTCGTCGCGGGTCAACGGGAGCGGTTCGCCGATCTGATAGCTCTGACCATCGTGATCGATCGGGCTGATGACCGTGGCCAAGCCCTTTTCAACGCGGCCACCATCGCCGCCAGCAATACCGCGCCCCGGAGACAAGGAGGCAGCCGGGGCTGTCGCCCCGTCTCCGGTGGCTGCCTCCCCCGAGACGGTCTCGGGTTCGGCGCGGATCGGGGTGTCAGCCGGTTGTGCGGCGCCGTTTTCCCCCTGGGTATTGCTGGGTGCCGGGGACACTTTACGAGAAGTCATCTCAGGCCACCGCGTTCTGGATGAAGTAGCCGACATCCTTGGCGATGATGACTTCCTTCAGGCGTTCGCCGGTGCGGATGCGGAAGCCGCCCTCGAGACCGACATCTTCGTCCTCGATGCGCCCAGCAATGCGGGCGCCATACTCGGCCGTCATGCCGAAGGTGACGCCACCGCCCTCGATCGTGGCCATGGGGTTCTTGTGCAGCAGCGCGACGTGTTTGCCCCAGGCGCGGGCGAAGGTCGGGGTCTGACCGGGCTTCGCGGTGTTAACCCAGGCATCACCGATCAGCAGCTCATTGATACCCTCACCCGAGAACAGCTCCAGGAACTGCTCGCGGGTCACGATGCCGGCATTGGTCACGTTGCCCTTGACCGCATTGACGATCTTGGGGTGCGACGACAGCTTGGCCCAGGCTTCGCGCCCCATCACCATGGTGTTCGGGGCGTAGATCAGGGTGGCAGCCATCCCGGTCTTGATGACGCCGATCGGGTCGGAGTTGGTATAGTCCGAGAACTGCGAGGTGCCCGACAGCGTGATCCGCTTGTCCGAGGCATAGGTGTTCAGTGCGAAGACCGAGGCGGCGACCCGCGCTTCACGCTGGTTGGCCAGCGTGTCGGTCAGCAACTGAACTGCATGTGCCTCGGGGTTGAACGTCGAGCGGCCTTCGGCCCGCGCCGCCTCTGCCGCCCGCACATCCGAATAGGGGATGGGCGAATCGTAGCCGTAGTCATCGACGCTGTCGGTCTTCTCAGTGCCAGAGAAGGTCAGTTGCTGGACGCGGCCAAGGCGGCCGACGCGGGCGTCGGGAATGTTGAAGGCTTCCGAGATCGGATACTCGGTCCACTTGAACTTCTCGGCCGAAACCGGGAAGCGCGGCAGAACCTGATCGGAAATCCGCATCGAGGCAGTGTTCTGGAAGCCGATGGAGATCGCGGTCAGGACCGGATCGACGATAAAGGGACGGGTGGGGGCCATGCTGGGTTCTCCTCAGGATCAGGCGCGGTCAAGCAGATGCGGCTGCACCATCACGTCGATGAAGTCGCCGGACACCCCGGGGGCCATGGCGAAGCCGATCACCCGGCGGGTGGTGGCCGACGCGGCGGCGGCGGCGATGCCCTTGCCGTTCGCGTCCGCCATGATCGGCGCGCCCGCGGTCACGGTGCCGCCAAGCTCCAGCGAGGCGATCCCGATCAGAACGGTGTCGCACTGCTCGCCCAGAGCGGCGCCCATCGGACCGGAGACGCCGATGGCCGGCGTCGTGGCAGCTGCAGCCATGGCGACCTTGTCCGACGCGGCGGTGTCCGAGAACACGACGATGCGGCGCGGCGCGATGATGGCCGAAGCCTCATAGGCTTTGATGAATGCCGGGATCATTGCTTGCCCTCCGAAGCCATCTGGACCGCAACGGCCCAGTCAAGATCGTTGCCCTTGGCCTTCTCCGACGCCTGCAACGCCTTGGCCTTGACGACGAGGTCGTTGGCGCTCGACTGCATCGCGGCAGCAGCGGGCGGGGCGCCGGCAGTGTGCGTGGTCTTCATCAGGGCAAAGCCGTTGATCAGCTTTTCGGTCCGCGCGGGGTTTTCCTGGTGCATTGCCACGAACTCGGCCCGGTTGGTGGCGTTCAGGCCCATGCGGCCTTCCTTGATCGCGGCATCGACAAAGGCCGCAGCCTTGGTCAGCTTGCCGATATCGGTCAGCGCCTTCAGTTGGTTCGACAGATCGGTGACCTGCGATTGCAGCGCCGGGATCGTCGTCTTGGCATCCGCGCCGGCGGCTTTGGCTGCATTCAGCACGGCGGCGGTGTCAGCGCCCTTGTCGAGGCCAAGCGCCTCGGCGATCGAGGGCAAGGCCGCTTGCAGCGCAGCGGTCTCGCCGGGCTTGGCGGGCAGGGCGGCAAGGATCTGATCCTCGCTCGCCGCAGCGTTCAGGCCGAGCTTCTCGGCCAGCTTCTGCTGAAAATTCACGGATTCCTCCTGGTGAAGCGTGGCAAGGCCGCGCAGGTTCGGGTTGTTGACCAGCGAGGCGCGCAAGATGCGCCGCACGGTGTTGTCGGAGCTGTGCAGGAACACCGGGCTGATGCCCCGGTAAGCCTGGTCGGCCAGCAACTCGCGGCCCGAGTTGGCCCAGCGAACCTTGCCCCAGATGCCATCGGCACGGGCCTCCATGGCAGTGATCCAACCGCGGGCCGGGGCAGGCTGCCCATTTGGCGCGGCGAGATCGGTCGCGTGGTTTTCGTCGATCGGCAGTTCTGTGGTTTCGGCGAAAGAAGCCGCGATGATCGCGGCGGCATCCTGCACCTGGTAGGGGCCGCGACTGTCGACCGTCTCGATCCGGCCCGCCGAGGAGGGCAGCAGGTGAATCCATTCCGGCGGCGCGCTGGCGGCAGGAATGACAACTCCCATCAGGGCGACTGAACCGGAGGTGAATGTGTGGGTGGCGAGCTTTTGCATGCCGCCACAGTCGCAGATGCGCGCGGGCCGATACATCCGCAACACCTTGCGGGCGCGCGCGCCTTACCTCATGGCGTCACGGTGCGCCGGGCCATGGGGCTTCGTCAACGGCCTTGTGAAAGGGCGTCCAGGTATTCGGCGATGATCTCCAGAACCCCCTCACGGTCGGTGTCGGACAGGCCGAGGAAGGGGCGCGCGGGAATATCGCCCCAAGGGATGTGGTGGAAATGGTCGCGCCCCAACTTGTCCTTGCCTATCCGCGCGCCGAACTGGCCCTGCGCGGCGCCGAACTGCATGACCGCAGCATAGATCATCGGCGAGCCGATCTCTGCCGAGTCAGGCGCGGCCACGCCGAAGATGTCCTTCGACAGCACGCCAGTTGGCCCGAACAGTGGTCGCGAATCCTGCCGGTCGCCGCGTCTGGCATAGGCGGCCAGCGTGACGGGCGACTTCGGCGCCCAAGGCGTGCCGTCCGGTGCCACCCCGGACGGAAACCTGTTCTTGGTCGTCACGAGCATGAACTCGACGATCTCCTGCATGGCCGGGGTCATGTCCGCCATGCCCGAAGCCAACAGGTTCAGGCCTGTCATGATCTGCGCGTCGTTGATTTCGATGCGATACAAGACTATGTTTCCCTTGTGAGGCGGTGTACCCCGATGGGCAAGGGGGCTCTCCGCAAGGGGATCTGATGTTGGTTCGAGTCCAACCCCGCCTCACCCCCTCACCTGAATGCAGCCCCGGCGATTTGCAGAATTCCCCTGCCAAGGTCGGCCAGAAGATCGTCGAGCGTGACGACTCGGCCAGTCTGGACCGTATTCAGCGGGCGGCCAGCCTTCTTCACGGGTGTGTCGACTTCGATCACGAGCTTTCCGTGCCCATCCGGCAGATCGAAAACCAGAAAGAACACTGGCTCTTTCGCGTTGGCGTCAAGAAAGACGGCGCGCGGGTTTTCGACATGGCGCGGCAGAGCCTTATACCAGTCAAGGTCAAGCGCATCCACCTTTGGCGCGCGCGCGGCCGGGCGTGTGGTGGGCGCAGTGACGTGCGGAGTTCCTCGGAACGAGTGCTGCACGTTCCTGTCCGTCACGGCAATCTCGGCCGTCGAAACGCCGATCCCCCGTGCCGCCGCATCCTTGATCCATTCCGGCTTCAGCGCACCGATGATCATGTAGTCCTGCTGCACATAACTGCTGAGTGCCCGGTCGACGAATTCCGCGAACCTCCGGGAAAGCTCGTCGGACCGCGATGGCGGCATGGCGGCGAAGGCACTTGCCCCGATCTGGGCGGGCAAGTGCGGCAGCCGTTCCGTCTGGGCGATGATCAGATCGGAGACTGTCGCGCCCGGTGCATAGCCCCAGCCCCTGTCGATCCCCTTCGGCGCGCGGGTCCTGGGGTCAAGTGCCTGCCAGCCGTCGGCAAGGGTCTTGGCCGGATCGCCGCCGACGCGCCGAATCCCGGCTGCGGTTCTGGCGCCGACGACATAGCAACTGCACCCCCAGCCATTCGGCGGGCTGTGCGTGGCCCAGAACGCGTGATCCGGCGGCAGGGCCAGGCCGTTCCAGCCCAGATGCAGTATCCGCGGCTCGCGCGATCCGCCATGCCGATAGACCCAGAAGGCGAAGTTCCCGGCCAAGAGCTGCGCGCGGCGGCCGGCGGCATAGGTCGTGGCCATGTTGGTGCGGTAGATCACGCGCGTGCGCCAGGCCTCGCCCTTCGTGGTGCCTTCGCCGGTCCAGCCGTGCCAGCCATTCTTCTCGACGATCGACCGGAAGTCTCCACGGAACTCCTCCAGGCTGCGACCTTCGGCAATGGCCTTGTCCACGGCCTTGGCCAGATCAGCCAGAAGCTCGGCCTTCGTCGCTCCTGCCACCATGAAGCCGCGGTCGTGGAACTGAGGGCTGACGTCGTCCCATTTCTGGGTCGGGCGCAGTTCGGCCAAGCGCAGGCGCCAGGCCGCGACCTGCTCGGCGAAGGGCTTACGCAGGATGACCGCGAGATCAGCCACCCGCTTCCTCCTCGACCGCCACCCGACCGGCGCCCCAGGCGGCCATCATCGCCGCTGCCATCACCGTGGCCAGCGCGCCGCTGTCCATATCCGGGAAGCCAGCGAGCAGCATTTCGCGGCACTCCTCCAACGAACCGGCGGTCGCCAGCATGGTCTCGGCTTGGTCGATCATTCCCTCGATCGAGGCAGCCGCTTCGGCCTCCAGACGGTCGGCCAGGGCCTCGACAGCCTGGGTCACGGGATTGCCGCCGGAAATGGCCGCTGGCGCGCCTTCCGCGTTCAGGGCGGTCGTTCTCCGCAGTGCGCCCTTACCCCCTTCAAATTTGGCTCTTTCCCCCTTCAAATCGTGCGCTGGAGCGTCGGGAAGTGGCTCCGGCGGCGTCGGCCGAGCCGAGGGCCCCAGAATCTCCTCCCCGGCGGCCGGTTCGGACAGGCCGAGCTTTTCGCGGACCTCCTTCTGGCTCACGCGCAGGCCCCGGTCGACCATGCCCCCGAGCGCCGTCGACAGCTGGGCGATATCGACCACCTCCGGGCGGCCGATCACGAGCCGCGGATAGGCGGGCAGCGGACCGAAGTTCAACTGCATCCAGGGTCGGATCAGATCGCGGTTCAGGATTGCAGCCAGTGCCTTGGCATCGGCCCGCTCGATGTCCTCCTGAACCTGACGATGCTCTTTGCCCGACCCGAGGCCGCCCGTCACGGCATCTGTGGTCGCGGTCTGGCCCAACACGCATTTTGATATCTGCCGGTCGAGCCAATCGGCGCGCTTTTCGTAAAGATCACCGGTCGCGCTGATTGACCCGGTCTCGACGAACTCGATCTTCATGCTCTCGGGGATGATCGCCGCGCAGTCGCCCGCTATATTCGCCACCGCCCGGAACAGGGTTTCCTTGTCGGCCTCGCTGGCACCGGCCCCCCATTTGCCGATCCGCAGCGGCTGACCGTAGGTCTGGGTGAAGATCGCCCAGTCGCGCTCGGTGAACTTCTTGAACATGTAGCCCCACATCGCGATCCGGCTCAGGCCGGAGCGCAGGGGCAGGCCAGACTTGGCCTTGATCGAGGCGGCGATAAACTTGAAGGCGGGCAAGGGCTCTTCACCGCCGGTCGCCGTCTTGATGGTGGGCGTGCGCAGATCGATCCGATCAACCCCGAACCAGCGCGGGTCGCGCCATTCGAGGCGGGCGGGCTGCCATTGGCCGGTCGAGGTATCCCAGATGATTTCGGTGAAGCTTACGCCCTTGCCGATGCAGTCGAGGATGTCGAAGACTTCATCAGCCAATTCGTCGCGCTTCAACCAACTCCGGACCAGATCGGCCCGCGCTGCGTCATCGGCGCTGTCCGAGGCGGCCTCGACGGTGATGTCGATCTGGCTGACCGACCGGCGCCGCGTCCCCAGCACGCCCGCGAAATGCAAGTCCCGTTCTTCGATGGTCTCCGCCAGTTCCAGATAGCGGGCCGGGTGGCCCAGGTCGGCTTCGCGCAGGATGCCGGAGAGACGCACCGGATTGAGCCCATCGCCGGGATAGCCGGGCATCGGGCTGCGCAGGCCTGTGACGGTCGGCGTGGCGATCTCTTTTTGCAGGGTCGCCCGCTCGACCGGGACGCCACGGTGATCGAGAAGCTGAGGGGTGCGGGCCATCGGGGCCTCCTAATATCTGTTGGTGCCGAAGATGACCGCCGCGAGGGCAGCGAGCATAACCCCGTCACCAGGGCGCGGATTGGCGGACAACGGTTG
>NZ_JABUHN010000031.1 GCF_013328815.1 Tabrizicola fusiformis | reverse complement strand
AGCCGCATCGACGACCTGCTGCCCTGGAACTTCAAGCCGTCAAGATAAGCTGACCGTGGTGGCCAGCGACCGCTTACCCGTATCCGACAAAGCGCCGAATATTGTCCTTTTGCTTGGAGGCCTGGCCGCTTCCCTGTGGGCCGAGAAGCCGGCGTACGAAGGCTGCCGTTGCATCCGGCCAGCGCGCGGGATGCACAAGGAGAGCCTTGAGAAGCGCAGCGCGGTTTCTTGGGGGCAGTTGAAGGAAACGGTCTCCGTAGGCGGCCTCGAGCGCGTCGTGAATCCTGTGCGCCGTGCGTGATGCAATGGATGTCGCAGCACTGGTCCCATTGGTATAGCTCTCGGACCCTTCGAGTCCTTGACCGGATGGTGGAGCAGCAACTCTCAAGCCCGCACCCCGGCCAGGGCGGCCAGGGGAGACCCGTATGGAACCACCAGCGCCGCTTACGACGACGCGAAGGTGCTCGCGTGCGCCCGGCATAAGCAAGTCGGGCTTTACCGCCCCGGCAAAACCCGGGCCAAGAGCGCTGGATGGATTTGACGTATCCAGGATCGGGAAAGGGTCGACATTGGCGCGCGCAGCTGCGCGGTCGTTTGACGAGACCCAGTCTGAATTCTTGGCTCCCACCGTCAATCCGTTCACGGTTTCGCCTGGCGCAAGAAGCCTTCTGTCTGCCTGAATGCCGGCGATGGCCTGGATCAGCGCCGCAGATCTGGCGTCTGGTGTCGCCCCCTCGAAAGCCAGGCTGGTTGAGAAGGCCGGCACCTCGAAATCTCCGACGATATTCCCGGCGCTGACCAGGAAGAGGATCCCGTATCTGTGAGCCAGGCGGTCAAGGAGTCGGGCCCATGGAGACATTTGCCCCTGAAACTGACGGTGCCGGTTACCGAGGGACAAATTGACGATGATGACATGGCGCGCAGTTGGATCAGAGCCATCACGCATCTGCACGATCGCCTGATAGATGACATCCACAATCAACCTGTCCTGCGGAAACTCGTCCGAGCTTCCAAGGACAGGAATGCAATGAATCTGTCGAGGCAACGGCGCCTCGGTCCGGTTCCGGTCCCCATGTATGATAAGAGAAGCCATCGCGGTGCCATGGACACGCTGGCTTACCAAGGCGGCCGGCTCCAGTCCGAAATGGTCCTCGACGATCAGATGGCGACGCAGCAGAGGATGTGCCGCCACAGGAACACCATCCAGAAGCGCAAGGATGGCATCCCTAGAGAGGTCACCATCTGCCGCCGCTGCCTGGAGCGGCAGCATGTCTTCGACTTCGACGGCGGTCGCCACACTTTGCGGACGGATATGCATCACCGAATCCAGACCAGCGATACTGGACTGGGCGCGCTCAATGATTGCCAGGATCGCACGAACCGGCAGGCGGGCCAGAACCGCATGATACGCTATGTCCGTCAGCCTTGCGCGGCTGACGATACGCCCGTCATGCGCCCGAATTGCCTCGGTCAGCTCTGCTTCATTTGAGGCCCCTGCCCTCTCCGCGGCGCGGAACACCAGCTCGATTTCCAAAGCAATCATGTCGTCGCCGCCGCGACCTGCGACCTGCTCGGCGAGAATATCACGGTCCGACCCCTGCACCCTGTCCGAGGGACCCCACGGGCGAAGATCCCGCAAACAATCGAAGACATCCCGCCATGGAGCAAAGCCGGTCCCAAGAGTGCCGGAGCGTAGCCAATTCGTCCAAAGCCGGAGGATCTGGGACAAGGCAGTAGCATCTGGCACGAGAAGATAGGCCACTGGCTGCTTGTCATCTTCGGAGGGTAGTAGTTCCTCTTCGTCAATCAGTTCAAGGCCTGGCACCTTCTTGATCGCATTTGCAAAATTCTGGATACTTCCCCGAACCTCAAAGACAAGCAATCGTTCGGGTGCAAGCGCCGACGGATCCTGCCTGAGTTCAAGACCGGCGGGGTCTCGCGCGAGCACATCTGCAAGGCGCTGAAACGTGGGACCAAGTTTCTGACCCTGAGAGCCCCGCTGGTACTTGGGCGGTGGCGGAGGAAAGCCGGGGCTATCCTTCTTCAGGCGCGGACTTGGCTTTCCGGGTTGGAGCCGCAGCAGTGGTTTTCCCGGGTCGCTGACCATTCAGTAATGCCTCCGGCCTCACTCGGGAGGCCCAGAGATCGAGTTCGATCTTCAGTGCCGCGTCGACGGAAACCTCTCCCAGTCCCAATATCTGCCTGCGGCGCACGCTCTGGCAAAAATCCAGCGCCTCAGCATAGCTCACTGCCCCGAGTTTTCCCGCAATGGTGCGGATCGCAAGGCGTGGCCTATCTGGCCAATGAGAGATCACCCGGTCAAGAAATTCTTCAACTCTGGCGGTATCGGGGGCTGGAAAGTCGAGGCGCAACTGGAAGCGCCGCCAGACAGCTTTATCCAACAGCTCTCCGTGGTTTGTCGCCGCCACGACGATGACATAGCTCGGTAGCTGGTCGAGCTGCATCAACAGGAAAGACACAACCCGCTTGATCTCGCCCGTTTCGTGTGTGTCACCACGCTCTTTACCGATCGCATCGAACTCATCGAAGAAGAGGACGCTCGGACGAGTGCGAACATAGTCAAAGAGTTTACGAAGTCGCGTATTGGTTTCGCCTAGATAGCTGCCGATCAGAGCGTCATACCGGACTACAAAAAAAGGCAGGCCAAGAGCCTCGGCGATGGATTCGGCAAAAGAGGTCTTTCCGTTGCCGGGAGGTCCCGAGAGCAGCACACGATGTCGCGGCTCATAGCCATGGGCTCGCAGCACATCTGCCCGGACGTGTTCCTGGACCAATTGCCTGCCGTTTTCCTGGACGGGCAGCGGCAGCAGCAACTGCTCCATCCGGGCACGCGGATCGACCTCCAGAATGGCTTCCTTGCCTGCTCCTGACAGGATCGCGGCGGATGTCAGTGGCGGCGGAGCGACGGGAACACTCGCCATCGCCTTTTCAAGACGGTCAGCGACGATATGATGGTTCTGCGCTCGCTCTTCTGCCACGAGCGCCTCGGTCGTAGAGCGCAGCATTTCCCGATCACCGGCAGCGCCGGCGCGCACAAGGGCTATCAGGAGGTCACTTCGCGCCATGGTTCAATCAATCAGAGGTCTCACTGCTTCGCTGAATCCTAACCGGAATTTGAGGGAGTGTCTTGCCCACAAATCACTCGAGGTCCATATATGGCCGCCTTCGGCAGACCGGGGCGACGCTACTCGCCCCCATAGCCCCGGTTGCGTTTCGTTCGTGCGAGTTTGAGCAGGGCATTGATCGCTTGTCCCTCATCGCCGTGCCGTTCGATCAGCAACTGGCCCCGGCAGCCGATCCTGCCCCATTCCCGGATCAGACTGGAGCCGCCGAACAGATCACGCTCGACGGTCATCCGGTAGAACCGTCTCATGTTGCAGGAAAGGTCGATCCTCTTCAGCTGGATCTCTCGTGGGAAGGCCTCGCATTGTACAGGGACATCGAACATTCCAAGGCCTCCGAACTCACAGGAGGAATCTTCTCAAACCGCGTTTGTTCTGTCAATGTTCCCTCTTGTTCCGATTTCCCCGACTCGGGAGAGCCAGATGTGCAATTTATATTCCCAGACCAAGAGCCAGGACGCGATGCGTCAGGTGTTCCAGGAAGTCATGGAAGTCGATGAAGAGCTGATCGACGACACCGGGAACCTCCCAACGATGCCGGGCATCTGGCCCGACTATCCGGCACCGATCTTTCGCCCTGCCCCGGGGCGAGGATGGCAGCTGACCAAAGCAAGATGGGGCATGCCAACCCCGCCTGCGTATCTCGAAGGCAAGCGCTCGGACCCCGGGGTGACCAATATCCGCAATGTCGCCTCGCCGCATTGGCGGCGCTGGCTCGGCGTCGAACACCGCTGCCTCGTCCCCTTCACCAGCTTTTCCGAGCTCGACGGAAGAGCCGGCGCGCCGCGCAACCATCCGGTCTGGTTTGCCCTCGGGCCAGATCGACCGCTGGCCTTCTTTGCCGGCATCCGCACCGAATGGACCTCGGTGCGCAAGCTGAAAGAAGGCGAATTGACGACCGAATTGTTCGGCTTCCTCACCTGTACTCCCAATCGCGAGGTGCGACCGGTTCATGAGAAAGCAATGCCGGTGATCCTGACGCGGCCGGAGGAGTGGCGGACCTGGTTGACGGCTCCGACGGAGCAGGCTCTGCGGCTGCAGCGCCCCTTGCCCGACGGTGCCCTGGACATCGTTCTGGAGGGCGCACGTGAAGATCCTGCGTGACCGGCCATGCTCGACGGCCACGACCGATTCCTTCAGCCTGGTCCCTGCCCGCGTCCATGAAGCGGGAGGCTCGGGCAGAAGCAGTTTCGCTCTCTTCCAGGCCTCCCGGCACCCCGGCCCGCTCTTCTGGATCCTGCCACAGCACGAGCCCCTGCGCCCCATGGCACGGGGGTTACCTGCTGGCATCGGGGAACGCCTGCATCTGATCGAGACGCGCTCGGAAACCGACCTTCTCTGGGCGGTCGAGGAGGCCTTGCGCGCACGGCCCTCCGGCCTCGTCATCGGCGAGCCCACGAAGCCGCTCAGTCTGACCGCAGGACGGCGGCTGCAACTGGCCGCCGAAGCCGGGCAAACCACCGGCCTGTTGCTGATCCGGGAGGGTCAGGGCTGCAACGCGGCCGAGACCCGCTGGAAATGTGATCCGGCAGGCGGACCCGCGGACTCGACTCGTCATCAGTGGAGTCTTAATAAGAACAAATCAGGAACTCTTGGACTCTGGACCGTGCAGTGGGATGGCGCGACGACTGCTTGCCATATGGTTTCCGAGGCTGGCCAGTGACGTCAGCCTGCGGACACGCCCCGTCGAGGGGCCCTTTGCCCTGACGCATCGCGCGGGCAATGTCGATCAGTTGCACTGTCTCAATGCTGCTGCGCGAGCTCAGGGTCTGCATCGCGGCATGCCCCTGGCAGATGCCCGCGCCCTTGTGCCCGATCTGGCGACGCGCCTCGCGGATCCGGTGCGTGAGACGGCAGCGCTGGTGGCTCTGCGCCGTTGGGCGGTGCGCTATGCGCCTCAGGTCGCAACAGATGGTGACGACGGGTTGATCGCGGACATCACCGGGGTCGCGCATCTCTTCGGCGGCGAGGAGGATCTGCGCGGCGATCTCCAGGCCCGGCTGATCCGGGCGGGTCTGAACGCGCAAAGCGCGATTGCCGGCAGCCGCGGCGGTGCGCACGCGCTGGCCCGCCATGGCGGCGGGATCGTGCCGGATGGATTGCTGGCGGAGCGGCTCGGCCGTCTGCCGGTCTCGGCGCTGCGCATCTCGCCGGAGATTTCCGAGGGGCTGTCGCGCATGGGACTTTCTCGCATTGCCGATCTGATCCCCCTGCCGCGGGCTCCGCTCGCGCGCCGGTTCGGGCCGGGGCTGGTCACGACGCTGGACCAGATGCTCGGCACCATGCCTGAGCCTGTCAGTGCCCTGCCCGAGGCGCCGCAGTTCGGGGTACGCATGACATTGCCCGAACCGATCGGGCTGACGGGTGATGTGATGGCGGGGCTCGACCGTCTGCTCGAGCGCCTCTGCGGCAAGCTGGCCTCAGCCCATATGGGTGCGCGGCGCGTGCGGCTGGAACTGCGTCGGGTCGACAAGGCAACTGTCACGGTCGAAGTCGGGCTCGCCCGGGCGATGAGGGATCCCGTCCGTATCTCTGCACTGTTCCGCAAGGGTGTCGAAGAGGTCGATTCCGGCTATGGGATCGACGCGCTTCGGATCGAAGCCGTGGTGACGGAGCCTTTGGCTCCACAACAGATCGGAGAGGCAAAGGTCAGGCAGGAGGACGAGCTCAACGACCTGATCTCCCGCCTCGGCAATCGCCTGGGCTTCGACCACGTCCTGCGGTTTCTGCCCGCCGAGAGCCGCATCCCGGAACGGAGCTTCCTGACGGTGCCCGCCGCCTATAGCGAGGCGACCCCTCTGCCCTTCCGCAAGCGTCCCCGCCGACCGGCCATGATCTTTCCGCCAGAGCCGGTCACAGCAGCCTCGGGGCATCCCCCGGCGCGGTTTCGCTGGCGACGGATGAGCTTCACCACCCTGCGCGCTGCCGGGCCAGAACGGATCACCCCGGAATGGTGGTTCGATGATCCCGCCTGGCGCAGCGGCGTTCGGGACTATTGGCGGATCGAGACGAAGGAAGGGCCGCGGCTCTGGCTCTTTCATACCCCCATGGCCCCGGCCTGGGCCGTGCAGGGGACATTCCTGTGACCGCCTATGCCGAACTCTGCGTCACCACCAACTTCACCTTCCTCACGGGCGCGTCGCATCCCGAAGAACTGGTGACGCGGGCGGCCGAACTCGGGCTGACGGCCATCGCGATCACCGACCGGAATTCGGTGGCGGGTGTAGTTCGGGCCTTCTCGGCCCTGAAGGAACTGACGCGGCTGCGGGAAGCCGAACATGCCGGTGACGAAGGTCCGGCGATCCGGTCACAGCGGGTTACCGATCCCTCCAGCCGGCAGCAGCTGTTAACCGGCCAGAACCAGACAGCTGCGGGGATCCAGCCGGAGAGCCGCCTGCCCCGCCTGATCCCTGGCGCCCGTCTCGTATTCACCGACAGCCCGGTCGAATGGCTGGCCCTGCCCACCGATATCGCGGCCTGGTCGCGGCTGACCCGGCTCCTGTCCCTCGGCAAGCGCCGTGCCCCCAAGGGCGAGTGCCATCTGCAGGAGGCGGATCTGCAGGACTGGGGCTTGGGCATGATCCTGATCGCACTGCCACCCGATGTGCTGGATGCCGTTTCCCCCGAGCTGCATCGGATCGAGATCAGCCTTCGACGGGTTTCCCGCAGGTTCGCCGGGCAATGCTATCTCGGTGCGGCGCCCTTCTATGACGGACAGGATCAGGAGCGGATAGACCGGATCGCCATCCTCTCTCAGGCCACCGGCCTGCCCAAGGTCGCTGTGGGAGAAGTCATGATGCACCGCTCGGCACGCCGCCCGCTGGCGGATGTGCTGACCTGCCTGCGCGAGGGTTGCACCATCGATACCATCGGCGAGCGACGGCTGGCCAATGGCGAACGCCGCCTGAAGGCCGGTGCCGAGATGGCCCGGATGTTCCATCGATACCCGGCGGCAATCCGCCGCTCGGTCGAGATCGCCGACCGCTGCGCCTTCCGGCTCGACCAGCTGCGCTACCAATATCCGGATGAAGCACAGGATGGCGAACCGGCACAGGCAAGGCTGGAGCGTCTGGTCCGAGAGGGGCTGCAGCGCCGGTATCCCGACGGTGCGCCGCCAAAGATCGTGACGCGGGTCGGGAAGGAACTGCGGCTGATCGCCGAGGTGGAATATGCGCCCTACTTCCTGACAGTCCATGACATCGTGGTCTTCGCCAGATCGCGTGGGATCCTTTGCCAGGGGCGCGGCTCAGCCGCCAATTCGGTGGTCTGCTATCTTCTCGGCATCACCGAGGTTCCGCCGGAGAGCATCACCCTGATCTTCGAGCGCTTCATCTCGAAGGACCGCGGCGAGCCACCCGACATCGACGTCGACTTCGA
Organism: Tabrizicola fusiformis; assembly: GCF_013328815.1. Classification (GTDB taxonomy): domain Bacteria; phylum Pseudomonadota; class Alphaproteobacteria; order Rhodobacterales; family Rhodobacteraceae; genus Fuscibacter. Next base: position 7,251 of record NZ_JABUHN010000031.1, on the reverse strand, counting down.
GCACGAGCGGCGGGAAGAGGTGATCCAGTGGATCTACGAACGCTATACCCGCGAGCGCGCTGGCCTGACCGCTGTCGTGATCCATTTCCGGTCGCGGGCTGCGATCCGTGAGGTCGGCAAGGTCATTGGGCTGAGCCAGGATGTGATCGCCCGGCTCTCGGGTCAGATCTGGGGATCATCCTCTTCGGCGCCGGGAGAGGACCGGCTGCGGGATGCCGGGTTGAACGCGGACAACTCCCGCGTCGCCCTGGCGATGCAGCTGATTGGCGACATCATCGGCTTTCCCCGGCACCTGTCGCAGCATGTCGGCGGCTTCGTCATCACCCATGGCCGTCTGGACGAGCTGTGCCCGATCGAGAATGCGGCCATGGAGGATCGCACCGTCATTGAATGGGACAAGGACGATATCGACGCGCTCGGCCTTCTGAAGGTCGATATCCTTGCGCTCGGGATGTTGACAGCAATCCAGAAGGCCTTCGGGCTGATCGAGGATCAGCGGGGCAGGAAGCTGACGCTGGCGAATGTCCCAGCCGAGGATGGTCAGGTCTATGAGATGCTCTGCCGCGCTGACGCCATCGGGGTCTTCCAGGTGGAAAGCCGGGCGCAGCTCAACTTCCTGCCTCGGATGCAGCCGCGCAAATTCTACGACCTGGTCTGCGAGGTCGCCATCGTCAGGCCAGGCCCGATCCAGGGTGGCATGGTGCATCCGTTCATCAATCGCCGACAGGGGAAGGAGAAGGTAGAGGATCTGGGCCCCGCGATGATGGAAGTGCTTGGACGGACCTACGGCGTTCCGCTGTTTCAGGAGCAGGCGATGCAGATCGCGGTGGTCGCGGCGGGCTTCTCGCCGGCGGAAGCGGACCGGCTGCGCCGCAGCCTCGCGACCTTCAAACGCATGGGAACCATTGGCTCATTCCGGGACAGGTTCATCAGCGGCATGCTGGCACGCGGCTATGACGCCGAGTTTGCCGCGCGCTGCTTTGCCCAGATCGAGGGCTTTGGCAGCTATGGGTTCCCGGAAAGCCACGCCGCGAGCTTCGCACGGCTGGTCTATATTTCTGCCTGGCTGAAGCATCATCATCAGGCGATCTTCACCTGCGCATTATTGAACGCGCAACCGATGGGTTTCTACGCACCGGCGCAGCTGATCCGGGATGCCCGCGATCACGGCGTCGAGGTGCGGCCGGTCTCTGTGAACCATTCGGAATGGGATTGCACCCTCGAGCGGCGCCCGGACGATGCGCTCGCCTTGCGGCTAGGGTTCCGCCAGATCAAGGGCATGCGGGAAGAGGATGCAGGCTGGATCGTCGCTGCCCGCGGCAACGGCTATCCCGATGTCGAGAGCCTGTGGCGGCGGGCAGGAGTTCATCCCGATGCGCTGGAGCGCCTGGCGGAAGCGGACGCCTTTGCCTGTCTGGGACAGAACCGGAGGGACATGCTCTGGCAAGCGAAAGCCCTGAGAGCGCCAAAGCCGCTGCCGCTGTTCGGCATGGATGGGGAAGGGGGCGCGGAACCTTCTGTGCATCTTCCGCAGATGACGCTTGGACAAGAGGTGATCGAGGACTATCTGACGCTTCGGCTTTCGCTGCGGGCTCATCCGCTGGAGCTGTTGCGGCCAAATCTGCCGGAAAGCCTTCCGCATCAACAGCTGTCAGAGGCGAAGGGCAGGGTGACCGTCACCGGCCTCGTCATCACCCGCCAGAGACCGGGAACAGCATCCGGCGTGGTCTTCGTCACATTGGAGGATGAGACCGGCGTTGCCAATGTCGTGGTCTGGAAGAAGGTCTATGAGGCTTTCCGAAAGGCGGTGATTGCGGGGCGTTTGCTGCGGGTGACTGGCAGGATCGAGCGGGATGGTGCCGTTGTTCACCTCGTTGCAGAGCAGATCGAAGATCTTTCGCCGCGCCTTGCGACGATCGGGCAGCAGTTGAAGATCGGGGCCGAGACCGAGCGGGCAGGGGAGACGGTGCGGCCGATCCGAACCGGGGGCAGGGCGGTCGCGCGGCATCCCCGCGAGCAGGCGCGAAAGTTGTTCCCCAGCAGGGATTTTCATTAAAGCCGGATGTGATGTCATCCGCGGATGACATCCGCACAGAAGAACTGCAGCCATGTCATCCGCGGATGACATCAAGTTGCGACCATCAGTTGGTTTAGCATTCGATCAACATTGAACGACTCAGATCTCTTCCCAAGCGTAATTGCGTGAAAGTATGCCGCTGGCTGGCGAATTTTTTCCGCTCGCTCGAGGATTGCTAGTAGGGTGGCAGCGGTGTTTTCACGACCTTGCCTAGTTTCTGCTCGATTGTACACAATACTCGATATGCCGATCCATGAGGCGATCTGATGTACTTGTGCTAGTACGTCATTCCATGTGGATAGACCTGACTGCAGCCAAGTCCCGGCCGTAGGGCAGGCGGTCCTGAGCTTTCTTAGCAGATTTTCTGCTGAGCTTAGATTTTTGGCTCTGATCTTGAGTTCTGTCCTATCTATTTCAATATCTTCTTCTTTTGACTTATGAATGTGCCCGACATTTTGCTGGTCGTTGGCCGACATTTTGTCTGCTTCTTCCGAGTTTGCCGTGATCGTGCCATTACATCTGCTACGAGCATCAGCGGCAACTTCCAGCGTTGAAAGCATGTGCTCCAACATGTCTATGGGGAGTTTCCGTCGAAGCACTTGCCTAAGCTGAGCATCTTTCGCGGGATCAATGCTGAGATGATCAGAGGCAGCAAGAAGAGACAGAATTTGTTGTCGCAACATCGCTGCATGCGATGCTCGCTTGCTCTCTTCCAGTGCAAAGGCCGAAATCTCAGGCGCTTTCTCAATGAGTGGGGACAGATCGAAGCCGAAGGCCAATGCCTTGTTCGTCGGTCCGCGAAGCTTGAACCGCTTCCTATTCGAACTATCATTGCGTCGAAGCAATCCTGCCTCAATGAGTTGAGAGACATGCCTTTGGAATGTGCGCTCGCATAGACCGTTTAGCCGCTCTAGAATGCTCTCGTTTGAGGCGAAGACAATCATCTGTCCGTCGCCTTCCCGGAGAAAAGAGAGAAGAGCTGCAAGGGTTGTTAGGTGCCCAGCCTTGAGCCCATAACTAGTCCGAGCATCTCGGAGGCTACGGAAAACTGACCACCAGGGTGCTATCTGCCGGTCGGTGTCAGAAAGCTTCTGAACCGAGCATGTGTCACGGGAAGAATGTTTCATAGTTGTTGCTCAGTGCCACCGCTGGCCATGAGTACCCAAAGCCTTCCAACGGGACACCCAGTCGAAAGGCATAAAAAGTCGCTCTGCCGAATCGGCAGTTCTTGACCATCAAGGGGAAGGGCTGCTAAAACTGAGCTACCACACGCAGTTTAGAGCTCTCCGGGGGATACTCTGGGGGGCTCTTATTGTTTGACGGTGACGTTCTGCTCCTCTGCTAAGCTGTTGAAGGTTTGGATCATTCCTCTGGCTTGCTTGTTGCGCGCCATTGGGAATGGAGTTGCTGGATAAGGGCTGGAGCATTCTGCTCAACCCAAGCACAGAATTCGGGAGCGTCCTTTCCGGACAGTGCCAAAAGCACCTCGTGACCTGAGCGTCTGACCTGTCCCAGTTTCGTACCGTCCTCGGTACTCACGCTGACAGGAGTGGATTTTTCGGTGATCTGCCCGGTTGGTTTGATCTTGGCCGAAGCGAGGATAATTTCGAAGCGCCGATCACTTGACGGTTCTTTGTCGAGGCGTGCCCTGACTTTCGCGGCGCTCTCGATCAGATCTATGCCGGTCTCGCGAGCAAGGTCGGCGAGTTCCATCCAGCGACGCCGTCCGATGTCGTGGGCCGGGCCAATTGCTTCGATAACAGACAGCGGGATAGCCTGTTGAACAATAGTCAACATGGAGAGTGCTTGGCGACTGATCCCAAGCGCGTCCTGTATAGTGCCGCTCTCGTAACCCGCATCGCGAAGAGCCCCCGCGAACACCGCTTTTTCAATGAAGGAAGGATTGACTCGAAGGCTATTCTCTTGGCCTTGCGCGACGACTGACGCTTCATCGTCGAGGCTGCGAACTAAAGCCTTTACGGGGATTCCCAACATGCGGGCCGCTGCAATGCGCCGCCGACCGTAAACTACTCGATACCTATCAGGTTCGGCCGATGGTCGGACAAGGATCGGAACTTGCTGGCCATGCTGTCGAATGCTCTCGGCGAGCGCCTGGATGGCATCTTCTTCAAGTGCAAGGCGATCACGTGGACCGTCCTCGATGATGACGGAAGGATCCAAATCCCGGATAGAGTTTGCACTCATCTCCAGCAAACCCCCACGCAGCGCGCGTGCGGAACGAATTCTGGGTTGCCCGGTTTCTTCAACCGGATGCCCTTGAATGTCCGTAGCAGTGGACGAAGGGACACCAGCTTTGATGTTTTCGAAAAGCTTACGTGCCATTAGCGCCCCCAACCCTTCTGGATAACTGCTTCCAGTTCGTCCGCGACAGCGTTTACGCTGTTAAGCGCTCGCTCCAGTGTAGTTCGAACAAGTTGCTTGGGATCAACCTCATAAACCGTTTGATGGGTCATTCCAGCATCACTGATTGCTGTCGACTTGAGCATAGGGTTGACCATGACCAAGCCGCCGAGAAGGTGACGCAAGTAGCTTGCCATTTGCGTCTGCGGGCCGTCAGAGGGTTCGTAGCGGGTGATGAGGAATTTGAGGAAATCCCATTCCTGCGAACGTCCAGTACTCTCGTTGATGGCGCGCATGGTTTCAGCTGCCAACTTGAGAAATTGACTCATACTCGCAATGTCCAGCATGCCGGGAACCACAGTTACGAGGAGGCCATTCGATGCGGCAAGCGCTGTCAATGTAGTAAAGCCAAGCTGGGGAGGGCAGTCGATCAAGACCAGATCGTAGTCGTCCTGCACACTCATGAGCGCTTCGGTGAGCCTTACGGCGAACAGAGAGTGCGCAGCCCGGCCCATCGCATTTTGGCTAAGAGCATTTGCCGTCTCGGTTTCGTATTCTGCAAGAATGAGGCTGGCAGGTGCGATGTCCAGATTCGGAAAATAGGTCTTGCGGATGACTTGCTTCAGATCTGCGCGCCGAATTCCAGCGCTAGGATCCTCATACGCGAGGGCGTCATAGATGGTTAACTCGCCCTCTTTTTCGAAGTCCAGTTCTGGTCTGTATCCGAAGAACGTAGTGAGGCTGCCCTGGGCGTCCATGTCGATGGCAAGCACTCGGTAGCCACGCAACGCATAACGCTGTGCGAGGTGTATGCAGGTCGTGGTCTTCGAGCTTCCGCCCTTAAAGTTCACGACCGAAATGACCTGTAACTCGTCATCTCCGCGACGGCCGGGCTTATAGGTTTCAGCGTTCTTTCCGGTGCGGAACATGATATCGCGGATGGTGGCGAGCTCTTCCGCGGAATAGAGGCGATGCCCGCGCGCATCGGTCTCGACCTCGGGGAAGGAACCATCCTTGTGTCGAGTTCGCAGATTTGAAGCGGTGATCCCAGTGAACTCAGAGACTTCGCCGGCAGTGAACTTTCGAAGGCTCTTCCTCTCGCTCGGCATGTAGGCGCGCCGCATCTCTTGGTCGAGGGACGCGGCCAGAACGTCAGAATAGTGGCTGATCATGTCCACATTGACACTCAAGCCATCAGGCGAAGTGTTGCTTTGATCGTTCATCTCTGCTCCGCTCGTTCGGCCGTTCACGGCTCTTAGTGAGTTGTTGACGGTGTGAAGGGCAAAAGAGCCCTGTCCAGCGTCGGAATCAGAAATGCCATGCAACTAGCGATCAAGCAAACCTTTTTTCACCGACGATGAAAGCTCGCAAGCGAGGTCTGTATGTTGGGGCAGCTTCAATATGTTGATAATCATATCGAATCTGGGTCAATTTGTAGAGATACCTGATGAGAGCGGGTGTATCCACACACGAGCAGCAACAGTTGAGAGGGGGGCGAAGTTCCTCCTTGCAAGGGGTCGATTCGCTGAAAGTCGATCTTGAAGCAGTTACAGACCCGCCGCTTTCGTTAAGTTTATCCGGAACAGGTCGCGGCGGCGCTGATACCTGCGGGTCATCTCGGCGCTGGCATGGCCGAGCTGCTTCTGGACGTGGCGCTCGTCCACCTCGGCCGAAGAGGCAAGACCTGCGCGCAGCGAATGGCCCGAGAAGAAGGCAGGGCGGTCTTTCGCGGGCAGGTCTCCGCGAAGCCCGGCCGCCTGTGCGGCCCGCTTGACCAGCCGCGCGACCTCGCGGTCGTTCAGCCGTAGCGGCCCGGGCTCCCTTCCCTTTCCAGTGATACGGCGGAACAGCGGCCCTTGGCTGATCCGCGCGAGTTTCAGCCACAACTCCAGCGCCTCGACCGGGCAGGTGGCGGGTGAGGAGCCGCGGCCGATCTCGACCTCACGCCAGCCGGTCTTGCCGCGCAGCGTAACCAGCAGCCCGCCGGACAGAACCTCGACCCAGCCGCGCCCATCCGCCGTTTGGTCACGACTGACATCAAGCCCGGTGATTTCGGACCGCCGCAAGCCCCCGGCAAAGCCGATCAGCAGCATGGCCCGATCCCGCAGCCCGCGCAGCGTGCCCCGGTCGCAGGTTTCCAGCATCGCGAGCAGATCCTCGGGCAGGATCGCCTCTTTCTGGCGCGGCGGCGCGGCATGGCTGTTGCGGATCCCAGCCAGAACCGTGGCTATATGGCGGTCGCGCCGGTCCAGCTTCAGCCCGCGCTGCGTATAGGCCCAGACCAGTGCCGACAGTCGCCGTTCGATGGTCGAGACCGCGTTCTTCCGACCGCCGACCGATTTCGTACCGCTGGCGCAGGCGGTGATGTAGAGACCAGTGATCTGTGGATCAGGGTGCGTGGCCTTCAACCCCTCGCGCCGGCACCAGCCGGCAAAATGCTTCCAGTCGGCGGCATAGGCCTTGCGGGTATTGGCCGAACTCGCCGCGTCGGCATAGGTCCGCGCCCGCTCTGCCAGATCGCGCAAAGCAGGGGGCTGATGATCGGAAGGGGCAGGGGTGGGGGCTGCCTGTTCCACATTCTCCTGATTGATCACATCATCAGCCATCGGGACACCTCCGGTCTGGTAACGTCGGCGGCCCTGCCTCTATCTGCAGGCCGGCATGCCAACAGGAAGGCCGAAAGCCCGTCGAAATCCTGCGGGCAAAGGAACCGTGATGGACGGCAACGGGCGTGAATGTCGGTCTGCCGGAGTTATTGAGACTTCGGTCCATTTGTTTTCAATGGTTTGCCTGCGTCGCATTTCTGAGACTGA
>NZ_JABUHN010000030.1 GCF_013328815.1 Tabrizicola fusiformis | reverse complement strand
TCTGTGAATGAGACTTAGGTCCGAAAAAGGAAGGCGGCATCCGTGACTCAGGACTCAAATGTCACCAGTCAGGAACTAAGTGTTCTGGCCGAAACCTTTCGCCTGCTGGGTGATCCCAGCAGGCTGAAGATTTTGCTGCATTGTGTCGATGGACCGAAAGCGGTTTCCGAAATGGCCGCTGCTCTTGATCTCTCGCAGTCATTGGTCAGCCACCATTTGCGGCTGTTGCGGGGCGCACGGCTGGTCAGTGGCGAAAGGCGCGCGAAGCAGATTTTCTACCGGATTTCTGATGAGCATGTGACGGATGTCCTCCTCGATATGCTGGTCCACGTCCGCGAAGACCATCATTCAGCGCATGGCCACGAGCACGAGGCGGACTGACTGGCTCGTTTCGCACTCCATGCGCCGTAGCTCTTTCACAGCTCCGGGACGATCTCGACTTCATTGGTCGCCTAGGATATAGTCGTGAAGCCTTGGGACAAAAGTCATGCGTCAACTCGTCGCCATCATCGCTTTGATTTCCTTTGCCTTTGTTTCTTTGGCAACGATGAGCCATGGCACCCGCATGGCGATGGAAGATACGTCCCGTGCGACGTCTCACTCGGTCATGGTCAGCGATGACGAACATGGGGGAGGGCATGGGAATGCTCGACCGATGAAAGACAACCATTGCACAGAAAACTCGGCCTGCACCGATGAAGCCGGTCTCTGCGCTGCATACTGTGCCAAACTGACCACCTTTACCTTCGCCGAGAAATACGGCCTCCGGGCATCTGAGGCCTTCGTATCGCGGTGGCGAAACAATGACTCCTCACGTTTGACGGGGCGTGTTCCCGCTTTGCAGGACCGACCTCCCAAACCTCTCCTGATCTAAATTCCGATGCCGGTCGGAAAGACTGGCGGACACCCACAGGAATTTTTCCCATCAGGAGATGGAAAATGACGACTATTTCACGCCGTGGAGTTTTGGCGGCAGGCGCAGCCATGGTGCTGGCTCCGGCACTTCCCCGCGTCGCACGCGCACAGGATCAGGTGCTTTCGCTGAAGGCAGCGACGCGTGTTCTGGATATCGACGGGCGCGCAGCTACTGTTTTCGGGCTTGAAGGCCTAGGCGGTCAGGGTCTTGTCCTTGATCCGGGGCAGCGATTCAGGGTCGATCTGACCAATGAACTGGATATACCGACGCTGATCCATTGGCATGGCCAGATCCCGCCGAACGATCAGGATGGCGTACCGGATCTGCCGCGTCCGATGCTGATGCCGGGCGAAAGTCGTTCCTACGACTATGCGACGATGCCCGGAACATACTGGATGCACGCGCATATTCCGTTGCAGGAAATGAAGCTGCTCGCCGCGCCGCTGATCGTGCAAAGCGACGAGGACATGCGGGCAGATCGCCAACAGGTGGTGATGTTCCTGCACGACATGTCGTTCAAGGAGCCGGAAGAGATTATGGCGGAGATCACCGGCGGCCATGGTGGCGGCCATGACATGTCCAACATGAGTGCCGCACCGGAGCAAGGCAATGACATGGGCGCGATGCCCGGAATGGATCATTCCGGCATGAACATGGACGGCATGGCCATGGATCTGAACGACTATGATTGGGATGCCTATCTAACCAATGACCGCACCCTGTCGGATCCCGATGTCGTGCGGGTCGAAAAGGGTGGTAAGGTTCTGATGCGCGTGATCAACGGCGCCTCTTCCACCGTGTTCTGGATCGAAACCGGCGTTTTGCCCGGACGTCTTGTCGCGGTGGACGGGCACGCCGTTCAGCCGTTTGAGGGCAGCCGCTTTGGTATCGCCATGGGGCAACGCATGGATATCGAGATTACCTTGCCGGGCGAGGGCGCATGGCCGATCCTTGCGCTTCGCGAAGGTGCGCGTGAGCGGACCGGCCTGTTCCTCGCGACATCAGGTGCAACGGTAGAGCGTCTGTCTGGCATGGCAGAGGAGGCGTCGCCCGCCTTCGACATTGATATGGCGCAGGAATTGCGGTTGAAAGCGGCGGAAAACCTGCCACAGCGCGCGGCACAGCGGATCCATATGGTGATGCTCGGCGGCTCGATGCAGCCCTATGTCTGGACCATCGACGGCAATGTCTGGGGCAGTCACAAACCGCTGGGAGCTGTTTCGGGCGAGCGCGTCGAGATCATGTTCCACAACATGTCGATGATGGGCCACCCGATGCACCTGCACGGCCACGTTTTTCAGGTTGTCGACATCAATGGTCGGCGGGTTGATGGAGCCCGTCGTGACACTGTCTATGTGCCTCCCATGGCCGCCGTGACCATTGCGATGGACGCAGGCGAAGCCGCGCGCTGGATGCTGCATTGCCATCATATGCCGCACCTGCAAACGGGCATGATGACGGAATTCAGCGTCTCCGCCTGAAGTATGGCGGGCGGTAAATCCGCCCGCTTACCCATTCATTGGCACGCAATTCCTGTGCGGAGCTTTCTTGACGGACCCGCAATCCCGGATGCAGCGTTGCTTACCTGAAATACGGCCCTTTTGATCCTGTGACAGCCGCCGCTGGATCAAGGAGAGGAGAGTGTGACATGAACAATTCCAACGATCACAGCGCGCATGGCACGATGCCAGGCCATGGTGGCCATGATATGACACCGCCGGATCCGGGTGCGGAAGTGACGACCGATCCCGTCTGCGGCATGCAGGTGACGATCAAGCCCGACAGCCGCAAGCAAGAGTTCCAGGGCAAAACCCACTACTTCTGTTCGGCCAAATGCCAGACGAAATTCGAAGCGGACCCCTGGTTCTACGCGTCGGGCAATGCTGCGAACAAGCCCAAGGCGGTGGCGGCGGGCACGCAATACACCTGTCCGATGCATCCCGAGATCGTGCGCGACGCCCCTGGATCCTGCCCACTCTGCGGGATGGCGCTGGAGCCGATGATCCCCACGACCGATGATGAGCCCAGCCATGAACTGGTCGACTTCACCCGTCGCATGTGGATCAGCCTTGCTGCCGCTATCCCGCTGATGCTTCTGACCATGGGCGATATGATCGGCATCCCGGTCCGGCAATGGGTCGGTCCGATGAACGCGCCATGGATAGAATTCGCACTGGCGACGCCCATCGTGCTCTGGGCCGCTGCGCCGTTTTTCAAGCGCGGCTGGGACAGCATCATAAACCGTTCACCGAATATGTGGACGCTGATCTCTCTGGGTGTCGGCGCCGCCTTCCTCTATTCCATCGTGGCGACGGTGTGGCCGGGCATATTCCCGGAGGCCTATCGCTCCGGCCATGGCGTCGGTACCTATTTCGAGGCGGCAGTGGTCATCGTGGCCCTGGTGTTTGTCGGCCAGGTACTGGAATTGCGCGCCCGTGAACGTACTGGCGATGCGATCAAGGCGCTGCTGAATCTTGCTCCCAAGACCGCGCGGCGGGTGCTGGCGGATGGCACCGAATATGACGCGCCTTTGGACAACATCATGCAGGGTGACCGCCTTCGCGTGCGCCCCGGCGACAGCGTACCGGTTGATGGCACGGTGGTTGAGGGGGGCTCGTCGGTCGATGAAAGCATGATCACCGGCGAGCCTGTGCCGGTGGAAAAGACCGCGGGCGATCACGTCACTGGCGGCACCATCAACAAGAACGGCAGTCTGGTGATCGAGGCCCGCCGTGTGGGTGCCGATACCGTGCTGTCGCAGATCGTCAACATGGTTGCCGGCGCCCGCCGGTCGCGCGCGCCGATCCAGGGGCTTGCCGACCGGGTGGCGTCGATCTTCGTGCCAACGGTGGTGCTAGTCGCAATCCTCGCTTTCATCGGTTGGTTCATCTGGGGTCCAGAGCCCGCACTGATCTTTGCGGTCGCCTCGGCGGTGTCGGTGCTGATCATCGCCTGCCCCTGTGCGCTTGGTCTGGCGACCCCGATTTCGATCACTACGGCCGCAGGGCGCGGCGCGCAGGCCGGTGTGCTGGTCAAGAACGCCGAAGCGCTGGAGCGTATGGCCGCCGTCACCACGCTGGTCGTCGACAAGACCGGCACCCTGACCGAGGGTAAGCCCGCGCTGACCGATGTGATCACCCTTGGATCGGTGCCGGAGGCCGACATCCTCGCGGTGGCGGCGGCGCTGGAGCGCGGATCGGAGCACCCGCTGGCCGAGGCGATCGTCGGCGGGGCCGAAGCGCGCGGCACCCAACGCAAATCCGCTACGGATTTCGCCGCCGTCACCGGCAAGGGGGTGCAGGGCCGGGTGGATGGCCAGCCGGTCGCGCTCGGAAATGCCGCGATGATGCGCGAAGTGGGCCTCGATCCCACTGCGCATGAGGCGCGGGCCGATGAAATGCGCACCGAGGGCAAGACCGCCATGTTCATCGCGATTGATGGCGCTGTCGCAGGGATCGTCGCGGTGGCAGACCCGATCAAGGCAACCACGGTCGAGGCCATTCGTCTGCTGCACGAGCAAGGCCTGAAGATCATCATGGCGACAGGGGACAACCAGCGCACCGCCGAAGCGGTGGCGGCACGGCTTGGCATCGACGAGGTCCGCGCCGGAGTGATGCCCGAGGACAAGAAGGCGCTGATCGAAGAGTTGCGCAAACGCGGCGAAGTCATCGCCATGGCGGGCGATGGCGTGAACGATGCGCCGGCGCTGGCAGCCGCCGATGTCGGCATTGCGATGGGAACCGGGGCGGATGTCGCGGTTGAAAGCGCCGGGCTGACCCTGCTTGGCGGCGATCTGCTGGGCGTGGTGCGGGCACGCAACCTTGCGAAGGCGACGCTGCGCAACATCAAGGAGAACCTGTTCTTTGCCTTCGCCTACAACACGGCGGGCATCCCGATTGCGGCTGGGATCTTCTATCCGCTGACCGGCTGGCTGCTGTCGCCGATGTTCGCGGCGGCCGCCATGAGCCTGTCCTCGGTTTCCGTGATCGCCAATGCGCTGCGGTTGCGGCGCGTCAAACTATGATCACGGCGTATTGAAAAGGATCCGGGCGGCAAGCTCCGCTGTCGCCCAGATCACTTCGGCCGGTTTTGTGCGGCAAGGAATTTCTCGAAAGCCGCAAGCGTTCTGGCCGAGACATGGTGCTCCAGCCCCTCGCCATCGATCTCTGCGATTTCGGCGGGCACACCGACGGCCACGAGCAGGGCAACGACGGTCCGGTGGCGCGCGCGGACACGTTCCGCCAGTTCGGCACCCGCATCTGTCAGGAAAATCCCGCGATAGGGGCGTGAGGTCGCCAGCCCTTCGCGTTTCAGCCTTCCGATGGCCTTGGTGGCCGTCGGCTGAGCAACGCCCATTCGCTCAGCAATATCAGCTACCCTTGCTTCACCACTCACCGAAATCAAATCGCTGATCATTTCGACATAGTCCTCGAGCAGCGCCCTCGCCTGGCATTCGCGCGCATGCGCAAAACGTCTGGCTTGCAAGGACGCTGGGGGGTGCGCCGGGGCATTTGACATGCTGCTCTCCAAGAGGTGCCCGCCGCGAGAACACGGATCGGCGGTTTCCAGTGTAGTTCCCGGGTAAACATAGATGCCGCGATGCAGCTTTGCAAACCTACGCTCATCTTCTTGCATGAAGCTACAAAATAGATACGATTGACTATGATATAGCCATGGCTATACTCTACGAGATAGCCAACCTTCATTCACGTGCCACTTCATGACCAGTTCCGATCGCGCCCGCATCCAGATGGCCGCCATTCTCGCCGGAAAACGGCAGGGGTTCTTCAGCAAATTTCTGTTCGCGGGGCCCGCCGTCATCGCCTCGATCGCCTATGTCGATCCGGGCAACTATGCGACCAATATTCAGGCGGGCGCGGGATATGGCTATCAGCTGCTGTGGGTGGTTCTGCTGGCCAATCTGATTGCGATGATGTTTCAGGGCCTGTCGGCGCGATTGGGCATCGTCACCGGCAAGAATCTGGCGGAAATGTCACGCGACACTTTCCCCAGGCCCGTCGTGTGGGCGATGTGGGTGGTCAGTGAAATCGCCGCCATGGCCACCGATCTGGCTGAGTTTCTGGGTGGTGCCATTGGGTTGTCGCTGCTGTTTGGCCTGCCGCTGATCTGGGGCATGGTCGTCACCGCTATTGTGACCTACGGTATCCTGATCTTTGAGAAACGTGGCTTCCGCACGATGGAGCTGATTATCGGCACCATGGTCGCCATCATCAGCCTTTGCTACCTGATCGAGATCTGGATCACGCCTGTCGACTGGCAGTCTGCGGCCGCTGGCCTGATTACTCCGAACCTGCCCGATACTGCGGCGCTGACCATCGCTGTGGGCATCATCGGTGCTACCGTCATGCCGCATGCGATCTATCTGCATTCCAGCCTGACGCAATCGCGCGTTACCATCCGCAACGAGAGTGAGCGCCGTAAAGTCCTGCGCTATTCCAACATCGAGGTCGTGGTGGCGCTGGCCATCGCTGGCATGGTCAACATGGCCATGGTGATGATGGCGGCCGGGGCATTCCACGACGGCAACAGCGGCGTCGCGGAAATCGAGACTGCCTATCAGTTGCTGACGCCTTTGCTGGGCGCGGCTGCGGCCTCGGTCTTTCTGGTGTCGCTGATCACCTCGGGTGTGTCTTCCTCGGTGGTGGGGACGATGGCCGGGCAGATGATCATGCAGGGTTTCCTGCGCTTTCACGTGCCGATCTGGATACGCCGGCTGGTGACGATGGCCCCGGCCTTTGCCGTGGTGGCAGCGGGCGTCAACGCGACCGAGGCTCTGGTAATGAGCCAGGTCGTCCTATCCATCGGCCTGCCAGTGCCGATGATCGCGCTGATCATCTTCACCTCGCGCCGCGACATCATGGGCGAATACGTCATGAGCCCGGCCCTGCGTGTGCTAGCCTATACCGGAGCGGCGGTGGTGCTGGGGCTGAATTTCGTGCTGCTGGCCAGCACTTTTGGTCTGCCGATCCCGTTCCTGGGATAAGGAAGGGCCATGCCCTGCGGCATGGCCCCCCGTTCTTACATGTTCAGCACGCGGCCATAGGCGTCCAGCACGCTTTCCTTCATCGTCTCCGACAGCGTGGGGTGCGGGAAGATGGTGTGGATCAGATCCTCTTCGGTGGTCTCCAGGTTCATCGCCACGAGGAAACCCTGGATCAACTCGGTCACTTCGGCGCCTACCATATGCGCGCCCAAAAGCTGACCGGTTTTCGCGTCGAAGATGGTCTTGACCAGCCCCTGATCCTCGCCCAGGGCGATGGCCTTGCCATTGCCGATAAAGGGGAACCGGCCGACGCGGACCACGTGGCCCGCCTCGCGCGCGCGGGCCTCGGTCAGCCCTACCGAGGCGACCTGCGGATTGCCATAGGTGCAGCCCGGAATGCGCAGCTTGTCCATCGGATGCGGGTCCAGCCCGGCGATCTTTTCGACGCAGATCACGCCCTCATGTTCCGCCTTGTGCGCCAGCATCGGCGGCCCGGCCACATCGCCGATGGCATAGATGCCCGGCACATTGGTGCGGCAATAGCCGTCGATGGCGATGACGCCGCGCTCGACCTTTACGCCGACCGTTTCCAGCCCGATGTTTTCCACGTTGCACTGCACACCAGCAGCCAGCATCATCCGGTCGGCGTTGATGGTCTGGACCTTGCCGCCCTTGGTTTCCACATGTGCGGTGATGGAATTGGCGGCCTTGTCGACCTTGCCAACCTTGGCCTCCATAAGGAATTTGATGCCCATCTTCTCGAACCGCTTTTGCGCGAAATTCGAAATTTCGGCATCTTCGACCGGCATGATTTGCGCCAGCATCTCGACCACCGTCACCTCGACCCCAAGTGCGCGGTAGAAAGAGGCAAATTCGATGCCGATTGCGCCAGAGCCGACGATTAACAGGGATTTTGGCATCTCTTGCGGCACCATCGCCTCGAAATACGTCCAGATCAGCTTGCCGTCGGGTTCCAGTCCGGGGATGGCGCGCGGGCGGGCACCGGTCGCCACAATGATGTGCTTGGCGATATAGGTGCCGGGGCCTTTGACGCCTTTGGGGATCGGGCCCTGCGGCTGCATTGCGGATTTGGTCGGGGCGGTGACGTTGATCGCGCCGGGGGCGGTCAGCTTTGCCTCGCCCCAGATGATGTCGACCTTGTTCTTTTTCATAAGAAAGGTCACGCCACCCGCCATGCGTTCGGCGACGACGCGCGCCCGGCTGGTGATCTTCCCCAGATTGGGCGCAAGGCCCGTGATGTCGACGCCGAATTCCTGCCCGTGGCTGGCCAGCGTCATCACCTCGGCCGAGCGCAACAGCGCCTTGGCCGGGATGCATCCCCAGTTGGCGCAGATGCCGCCGATATGCTCGCGCTCGACGATTGCGGTTTTCAGGCCCAGCTGTGCCGCGCGGATCGCTGCGATATAGCCGCCCGGACCTGAACCCACGACGACAACGTCATAATTCTGGGACATGGGCTTCCTTTCTGTTCCAGCCGGGATGGCCGGCGCTGTCGTCATGTTTGCCGCAGCATCCTATTGGGTGCGCCGGCTGACAAGTGTGGCGGGATGGCTGTGATGTTCGGTGCCGCAGAATGTGTGATCCGTCAGCGAGGACATGACGCGACAGTTTGCGACTCCCTGATCGTCGCACCCGGATGCCATCCGGGCAAGTTCTGCCTCGAGCATCTGCAGGTCCCGAATACGTCTGCGAACGTCTTCCAGATGGGATCGGGCGATGTCATCGGCCTCGCGGCAACTGCCAGCGGGCTTGTCGATCACATCGATGAGGCTTCGGATCGCATCTATCTCGAAGCCCATAGCCCTTGCATGGCGGATCAGGCGCAGGCGATCCACTGCTGACTGGTCATAGCGACGCCGGTTGCCCCCGTCGCGCACGCCCTCCGGCAGTAGATGAATCATCTCATAGTACCGAATTGTCGTCACTTTGACGCCGGTTTGTTTTGACAGGCTTCCGATGCTCATATTCATGTCATTCACTCCTCGGCATCCGGGCGCATTTTCGGGGCCATTGATCAAAAGGCACCCCCCCCCCCCGGGGCGGGGGTGCTTTGGTTACGAGGCGCGCTTCAGGCCGCGCGGGATTTGCCTCGGAAGAAGCCGAGGAGGCGCATGGCATTGGCCGTCACCAGCACGGTCGCGCCGGTATCGGCGAAGACCGCAAGCCAGAGGCCCGTCACGCCGGTCACCGTGGTCACAAGGAAGATGGCCTTCAGGCCCAGCGAAATCCCCACATTCTGCCGAATG
This sequence comes from Tabrizicola fusiformis, assembly GCF_013328815.1. GTDB lineage: Bacteria > Pseudomonadota > Alphaproteobacteria > Rhodobacterales > Rhodobacteraceae > Fuscibacter. Next base: position 9,201 of record NZ_JABUHN010000030.1, on the reverse strand, counting down.
TTCCGCATCGTTGCTCGCGACAGAGCGATCATGCGCGGGATGTCATCCACCCGGTCGCGCATCAGGGCGGCATCAGCGGCCTCCATCGCGACATCGGTGCCAGAGCCGATGGCAACCCCGACCTGCGCCGCAGCAAGCGCCGGGGCATCATTCACTCCGTCACCAACCATCACGATGGTCTGTTTTGCTGCGATTTCAGCCACAGCCCGCGACTTGTCTTCTGGCAGCATCCCCGCCTTCACGTCGATGCCGAGTTGGCGACCGATGGCGCCGCCGGTCCGGGGGTTGTCGCCGGTCATCATCAGGGGGGTGACCGATTGCGCCTTCAGCGCGGCAATCGCCGCCTTGCTTTCCGAGCGCGGCTCGTCGCGCATGGCGATCAGGCCCATCGTGTTCCCGGCAACCACGACCACGGCCACGGTCTTGCCCTGCTCCTCAAGTGCTGCGATGTGCTTTGCCGCATCCTCCGGCAGGGGCGCGCGTTCCGCCGCATGCTTCGGCGCACCGATGAAGACGCTCTGGCCCTGGACTTTCCCCTCCATGCCCTTGCCCGGCACGATGCGGACATCCGATGCTGCAAGACTATCGGCGCCGGTCTCGCTCGCATGAGCGACGATGGCCGTCGCAAGCGGGTGCGAGCTTTCGCGTTCGATCGCAGCGGAGAGCGCCAGCATGCGGGGCAACTCGCCGTTGACGGCCACTGCATCCGTGACCTTGGGTTTGCCCAGCGTCAGTGTTCCGGTTTTGTCAAATGCGACATATTTGGTGCTGGCCAGCATCTCCAGGACCGCGCCGCCCTTGATGAGCATACCTGCACGAGCACCGGCAGAAAGGCTGGACGCGACCGCTGCCGGCACCGAAATCACCAGTGCACAGGGGCATCCGATCAGGATCAGCGCGAGGGCGCGATAGATCCAGGTCTGCCAGTCGCCCCAGCCCATCAGCGGCGGTACCACAGCAACCATTGCGGCAATGGTCAGGATAATGGGCATATAGACGCGCGACAGCCGGTCGATATAGCGCTCGGTCGGGGCCTTGGCGTCCTGCGCCTCTTCGACCATGGCGATGATGCGCGCGATGGTGTTGTCCTCGGGGGCGCGGTCGACCTGGATGCGCAGGGTGGCATCGTGGTTGACGGTGCCAGCCCGCACACGCTCGCCAGGCTGTTTCGAGACGGGCACGCTTTCGCCGGTGACGGGCGATTCATCGACCGAGGAAATGCCGGTCAGGATCTCGCCATCGGCGGCAATCCGGTCGCCGGGGCGGGCGATGACGATCTGGCCGATGCGCAGGCTGTCGGCGGCGACCCTGGTGGTGCTGCCATCCTGCCCCTCGACCAACGCGTCGCGCGGCAAGAGCTTGCCAAGCGCCCGGATACCCGAGCGCGCGCGGTCCGCTGCAAGGCCTTCGAGCATTTCACCCAGCGTAAACAGCAGGATGACGACCGCCGCCTCTTCTTGTTCACCGATGATGACGGCGCCGATGGCGGCGATGGTCATCAGCATCTGGATGGTGAAGAACGCGCCATAGCGGGCGGCGACAAAGGCTTTGCGCGCAATCGGCCAGACGGCGATCACCGTGGCCAGCGTGAAGGCCCAGTATTCGATGTCGGGCTGCAGGAAGGTGGCGAGATAGGCGCCGCCGATGGCCGCGGCCGCAATGCCAAGCTGCTTGGCCTTGGGCGCCTGCCACCAGGCCTTTTTGCGCTGCGCCTCTTCCGGCTCGGACGGCAATCCGGCATCGGCCGCGGCGGCGGACGGCATTTCGGCAGTGAAGCCCAGCTTGCGCACCGCATCCTGGATCTGGCCGATGCTGGTCATGCCGGGGGCTAGGGTCAGCGTCATCTGCTCACGCGCTACCGAGACCTGCACATCGCTGACGCCGGGCATTCCTTGCAGCGCGGTGGTGATGGTGCCGGCACAGCTTGCGCAATCCATGCCGCCGACCTTCATCACGGTCTGGCCGGCTTTCGCGACAGGTTCCGCCTCATGGCTGCCATGGGCGTGATCGCCGCCGCAGGTGCCGTGGTCGTGGTCGTGGTCGTGACCGGAATGATCATGGGCAGCGTGGTCATGGCCAGAGTGATCGTGAGCTTTGCAGCCCTCATGCGCGGCATGATCGTGGTTCTGGTTGGCGGCTCCCTCGCCAATCAGCGTGGCGGAAAATCCGAGGCTTTTGACCGCCTTGACGATCTTCTCCTGCCCGGTCTGCTTCTCATCCAGCAACAGCTGCATCCGCTCACGCGCGACAGAGATCCGCAGTTCACTGACCCCGGGCATCCGGTCGATTGCGGTTTGGATGGTCGTCGCACAACTTGCGCAATCCATGCCGCCAATTTCGTATTCCAGCTTTTTGGGTGCCGATCCCGATCGTGCCATTGCACTGACTCCAGTCACGTCTGATTCGGGCGGACACTAATCCCTCTAGTCACTAGAGAATCAAGAAATTTATTTATATCAATATCTTAGTGACAAATCATCCATGCAGCAGACCCACGCCCCCTTGACGGAAGCGTGGCGAGCGAACCAATCTGACTGCCGTATTTCGCGAAAACTACTTTCCAGCCAAAGCGCTTGGGGAAAAGCCGAGGCTCTTGATGACCTTTTCGATCTTTGCGCGGTCGGTCTTGCTTTCATCCAACGTGAGCTTCATGCGTTCGCGCGCGACCGAGACGTTGAATTCGGACACGCCCGGCATGCGTTCGATGGCGGTGCGGATGGTGCCAGCACAGCTGCCGCAATCCATACCGCCAATCTGGTATTCAAGAGTCGAAATGGTCGACATCGCTGTCTCCGTGATGTGATTCGCAGCAACCGTACGCGCTGCAGCGACTGTAGGAGCAAGTGGTATTTTCACCGACGATCGGCCCACATCCTTCGTCATTGTTGCCGCAGGAATTTCCGAAGGCGGCTCAACCCGGTGACGGGAGCCTCCGCGCTCAGAAGCATGCGTCCCTTCGCGGTGATGGCGTATCTGCGGGCCCGGATCACACGCAGAAAGCCAAGATCCGTCATGCGCTCTGCCACCTGAATCCGGGAGTCGTCGGTCAGGTCGAGATGGCCATCCGGCGAAACATCGGCCTCCCTGAGGAGGTCGAGCCATATATCCGGTGTCTTTTCCACCATGGGTCAGTCAAGGATTGCGGCAGGCATGCCCGATGATGGCCTGTCCGCGGCTTGTCCCCGTGCCCTATGAACTGCTTCCGGTATCCGGTGCGGCAGACGGGCGCCGGGGACGCCCGTCTTCAGAGGCCTGGTCGGCAAGGGCTTAGTTGCCACGCGCTGCAAGCCATTCCTGCATCATGGCGATTTCGCCTTCCTGCGCCTTGATCACCTCTTCGGCAAGCGCACGCACTTCGGGGTCGGACCCATATTCAAGCACGACTTTCGCCATGTCGATGGCACCTTGGTGGTGCGGGATCATCCCGCGCATGAAGTCGACATCGGCATCGCCGGTATAGGGCACCATCATGTCACGCATCATGACATCCATCACCGCAGTATAGGCTGCAGTAGAGGGGCTGTCGGTAGCGGCTGTGCCGCCCATGGTCGACATGTCATGGCCGGCCATTCCGCCCGCATTGCCACCCTCGGGCAGCTGGCTTTGGGCAAAGGCGAGCCCCGCAGAAATGGCGAGAGCGCCGCCGATGAACATCGGGGTCAGCTTGTTCATATTCTGTCTCCGGTTACTTCGCGGTGGCAGGGTATCCGGCAAGGTCAAGGACCTTCAGGATGTCGTCCTGCGTTGCAGAGGTTTCCACCTTGACCGTGCGGGTCGGCGGATCGGTTTCGATCTTTGCCTGAGCATCGACCGACTCAATGGCCTTAGTGACAGACCGTGCGCAGCCGCCGCAGGTCATCGATTCCACGTGGAATTGCATGAGAGCCTCCTTGGGTTCGTGTCTCATGCCAAGCGATATAGGGTTTCCACCAACTGGAAGGTCAAGGGCGGTTTTTGTTCTTTTTTGCACTTGACCTTCCTGCCACTGGAAGCACCATCTTAGGTTCCGAACTCGAATCCATGTAGGAAGGAGGCGGCTATGAAAGCCCCCGTTCGAGCTGCGGACCAGACAAACGCAGCAATCTCTTTGCCCATCGAGGGCATGACCTGCGCGTCCTGTGTCGGACGCGTGGAACGCGCGCTGAAAGCCGTGCCGGGCGTTGCCAATGCGGTCGTCAATCTGGCAACCGAAAAGGCAAGCATTACTGCTGACGGCAAGGTTGATCGCGCAGCATTGGTGAAAGCAGTCGAGGATGCTGGCTATGATGTCTCCGCAAGCTTCATGGCCGCAGTCCCTGTTGCTACCGGCCCAGTTGAAATCGCGATTGAAGGCATGACCTGCGCATCTTGCGTGGGCAGGGTCGAACGGGCCCTGAAAGAAGTGCCGGGTGTCACCCAGGCTGTCGTCAACCTCGCGACCGAAAAGGCCTCCGTTCAGGGCTCTGCCGACAGTTCCGCACTGATCGCAGCCATCGCGGAGGCAGGCTATGACGCCAAACTGCTGACCCCGTCAGCGGCGGCGGTCGAAATCGCTATTGAAGGCATGACCTGCGCTTCTTGCGTCGGTCGTGTCGAGCGCGCGCTGAAGGAGGTACCTGGCGTCACTCAGGCCGTCGTCAACCTTGCCACCGAAAAGGCGACGGTTCAGGGCAAGGCCGACACTGCCGCACTGATCGCGGCCATTGCTGCAGCGGGATATGATGCGAAGCTTTTGGTCACGGCCAGCGCCGCAGGTACCGCCGAAGATGACGAGCGCGCCGAGAAGAAGGCCGCCGAATATCGCGAGTTGAAGCGCGATCTGACCATTGCCGCCGTTCTTACCCTGCCGGTCTTCCTGCTGGAAATGGGCTCGCATGTCATTCCGGGCGTTCACGACCTGATCGCCCGCACCATCGGCATGCAAGCCAGTTGGTATGTCCAGTTCGCACTGACGACGATTGTGCTCTTTGTGCCGGGAATCCGCTTCTATGAGAAGGGTCTGCCCGCACTGCGTCGGTTGACGCCCGACATGAACTCTCTCGTCGCCGTGGGGACGCTGGCGGCTTATGGCTATTCGCTGGTCGCGACCTTCTCGCCTGGCTTCCTGCCACCGGGGACGATCAACGTCTATTATGAGGCTGCGGCCGTCATTGTGACGCTGATCCTGCTGGGCCGTCTGCTGGAAGCACGCGCCAAGGGCCGTACCTCAGAGGCGATCAAGCGGCTGGTCGGCATGCAGGCCAAGACCGCCCGAGTGCGCCGTGACGGCAAGGTGGTCGAGGTTGCCATCGACGCCGTGCTCTCCGGCGATGTGGTCGAGGTTCGCCCCGGCGAGCGTATTCCGGTCGATGGTGAGGTGGTCGAAGGTGAAAGCTATGTCGACGAGTCGATGATCACCGGCGAGCCGATCCCGGTCGGCAAGAAGTCTGGTAGCGAGGTCGTCGCCGGCACCGTGAACCAAAAGGGTGCCTTTGCCATCCGCGCCACAGCGGTCGGCGGCAATACCGTGCTCTCGCAGATCATCCGTATGGTCGAAGAGGCGCAAGGCTCGAAACTGCCGATCCAGGCAATGGTCGACAAGGTGACGATGTATTTCGTGCCGGTCGTCTTTGGTGTCGCCGCCCTGACCTTTGCCGCATGGCTGTATTTCGGCCCGTCGCCCGCGCTGACCTTTGCGCTGGTCAATGCCGTGGCTGTGCTGATCATCGCCTGCCCCTGCGCCATGGGCCTGGCCACACCGACCTCGATCATGGTCGGCACCGGCCGGGGTGCCGAACTGGGCGTGCTGTTCCGCAAGGGCGAGGCGCTGCAACTGCTGAAGGACGCCAGGGTCGTCGCCGTCGACAAGACCGGCACCCTGACCGAAGGAAAGCCCGCGCTGACCGATCTGGAACTGTCCGCAGGCTTTGACCGCGCGCAGGTGCTGGCCATGGTTGCCGCTGTCGAAGCGCGTTCGGAACACCCGATCGCCCGTGCCATCGTGGAGGCTGCCGAGGCCGAGGGGCTGACGCTGCCCACCATCGCTGACTTCGAATCCGTCACCGGCTTTGGCGTCAAGGCCATGGTCAACGACCAGCGTGTCGAAATCGGTGCTGACCGCTATATGACGGAGCTGGGCCTTGATGTGTCGAACTTTGCCTCGGTCGCCGAACGTCTGGGCAACGAGGGCAAATCGCCGCTTTATGCCGCCATCGGTGGCAAGCTGGCAGCGATCATCGCGGTCGCCGACCCGATCAAGCCGACGACTCCGGCTGCGATCAAGGCGATGCACGATCTGGGCCTGAAGGTCGCCATGATCACCGGCGACAACAAACGCACCGCGCAGGCCATCGCCGCCCGTCTGGGCATCGATGAGGTTGTGGCCGAGGTCCTGCCCGATGGCAAGGTAGAGGCGGTGCGTCGTCTGAAGGCCGAGCATGGCAAGGTGGCCTTTGTCGGCGACGGCATCAACGACGCGCCCGCGCTGGCGGAAGCGGATGTGGGCCTTGCCATCGGCACCGGCACCGACATCGCCATCGAGGCGGCGGATGTGGTGCTGATGTCGGGCAGCCTGCAAGGTGTGCCGAATGCCATCGCCCTGTCCAAGGCGACCATCGGCAATATCCGGCAGAACCTGTTCTGGGCCTTTGTCTATAACGCCGCCCTGATCCCGGTTGCCGCGGGTCTGCTCTACCCATCCTACGGCATCCTGCTGTCGCCAGTCTTCGCCGCCGGTGCCATGGCGCTGTCCAGCGTCTTCGTGCTGGGCAATGCGCTGCGGCTGAAGACTTTCAAGGTCGCGAGCTGACGCAAAATGGGCGGTCCGTTCCGGGCCGCCCATCCTTAAGGAAATGGAGTGCAGCATGAACATCGGCGAAGCGGCCAGAGCATCCGGCGTATCCGCAAAGATGATCCGCTACTACGAACAGACAGGATTGATCCCGCAGGCAAGCCGCACCTCATCCGGATATCGTGAGTATACTGATGCGGATGTGCAGTTCCTTCGCTTTGTCCGATATGCCCGGGCTCTCGGCTTCTCGATGCCAGATATTGAAGAGCTGGTGGGTCTTTGGCGCGATCCGAATGGCAAGCATGCAGAAGTGCGGCTCCGGGCCGCGGCACATATCGAGACACTTGGGAAGAAAATTACAGAGTTGAAGGAAATGGCTGGCGCGCTCGATCACCTCGTCAGCGCTTGCGATAGCGAAAGTCGTCCCGATTGCCCTGTCTTTAAAAGACAAGATGTTGTCTGACCTCTCGAGCCGCCAGGACGCTTGGGTACAGACAAGCACGCCAATCCGGCCGGTTTGCGGTACGCGTCACATGAAATCCTCCCAACGCAACGCATGGCACCACGAAGCGGGGTTGTTGCGTCGCCTTCCTGAAGTATCTGGAGAGATAGATGGCTGACTTTGATCTGATTGTAATCGGCAGTGGTCCTGGCGGCTATGTCGCCGCGATCCGCGCCGCCCAGCTGGGCCTGAAAACCGCCTGCGTCGAAGGGCGCGATACCCTTGGCGGCACCTGCCTCAATATCGGCTGCATCCCGTCAAAGGCGCTGCTTAACGCCACCCACAACCTGCACGAAGCCCATATGAATTTTGAAAAGATGGGCATCACCGGCGCGCCCGCGCTCAAGGTCGACTGGGAGCGGATGCTGCGCTACAAGGAAGACGTGGTGGCCACCAACACCCGCGGCGTCGAATTCCTGTTCAAGAAGAACAAGGTCACGCGCTTGCAGGGCTGGGCCTCGATCCCGGCGCCGGGTCAGGTGAAGGTCGGCGAAGAGATCCATACCGCAAATAACATCCTGATCGCCACCGGGTCCGAGGCGACAGTGCTGCCGGGCATCACTGTGGATGAAGAGGTGGTCATCACCTCGACCGGCGCGCTCAGCCTTGGGCAGATCCCGAAATCCATGGTGGTGATCGGCGCGGGCGTGATCGGGCTGGAAATGGGCTCGGTCTATGCGCGTCTGGGCACCGAGGTGACGGTGGTTGAATACCTTGATGCGATCACACCGGGGCTGGACGCCGAGATCGCCCGCAGCTTCCAGAAGATCCTGATCAAGCAGGGCATGAAATTCGTGCTGGGCGCCGCCGTGCAATCGGTCGAGCGCACCAAGACCGGCGCGCGGGTCAGCTGGACGCAGCGCAGCGACGATGCGCCGGGCGAGGTCGAGGTCGAGGTCGAGGTCGAGGTCGAGGCCGATGTGGTTCTGGTCGCCACCGGGCGCAAACCGTATACCGAGGGTCTGGGGCTGGAGGCTCTGGGCGTCGAGATGCTGCCGCGCGGGCAGATCAAGGTGGATGCGAAGATGCAGACCAACGTGCCCGGCATCTATGCCATCGGTGACGCGGTTCCCGGCCCGATGCTGGCCCACAAGGCGTCCGAAGAGGGTATCGCGGCGGTCGAGACTATGGCCGGCCAATATGGCCATATGAATTACGACGTGATCCCCGGCGTGATCTATACCAGCCCCGAGGTCGCCTCGGTCGGCAAGACCGAGGAACAGCTGAAGGCCGAGGGCCGCGCCTACAAGGTGGGCAAGTTCTCGCTGATGGGCAATGCCCGCGCCAAGGCCGTGTTCCAGGGCGACGGCATGGTCAAGATGATCGTCGACAAGAAAACCGACCGCATCCTCGGCTGCCACATCATCGGCCCGGCGGCGGGCGAACTGATCCACGAGATCTGTGTGGCGATGGAATTCGGCGCTGCCGCGCAGGATGTCGCGATGACCTGCCACGCCCACCCAACCTTCAGCGAGGCGGTGCGCGAGGCGGCGCTTGCCTGCGGCTCGGGCGCGATCCACGCCTGAAGGTTGCAGCACCGCAGATGGGGGGGGGCCGGATCGGTGGTGGATCCGGCCCCTTTGCATTGTGCGCTCTGCGCAGGTGTCAGTGCAGATGCTCCTCGCGCACATGCAGCAATGTGCTGTGCAGCAGCTCGGCGACGCGCGGATTGGATACCCGGTAGTAGACCTGCTTTGACTGCCGATCTCCCCGGATCAGACGCGCGCGGCGCATCAGGCGCAGGTGGTGGCTGACCAGCGAGGGCGACAGGCTGATGGCACTGGCAATCTCGGAAACCGCTTTCGGGCTTTCAAAGCAATGAAACAAGATCTTCAGCCTGCTGGGGTCACCCAACAGGCTGAAGATCCTGGATACGGCGGGAAGCATCTGATCGGCAGTGTCGATAGTCATGTCAGTGCCTGTCGTGATGCTTCCCGGTTCAGTATTCGGT
>NZ_JABUHN010000003.1 GCF_013328815.1 Tabrizicola fusiformis | reverse complement strand
CTATCACAGAGGTCGCGGGGTAGGTCTGTCCACGGAAAGGGGAGGTCCCACGATCAACCGATTTGTGCAACAGAGCCATGATCGACGCGACCCACCTGAAAACACACCGGACGGCTTCCAGCATGGCCGTGCAAAAAGGGGGCGCGGACGGCTGATCGGCCGGACCAAGGGCGGGCTGAACTCGAAACTGCACGTCCTGGCCGATGCGAAGGGCCGCCCGATCCAGATGTTCCTCTCGGCAGGCCAGACCTCCGACTACCTGGGCGCGCGGGCGCTCCTGTCATTGATCCCGAAAGCCGGAGCGCTGCTCGCTGATCGGGGTTACGATGCCGACTGGCTCCGCAACGCTCTGATCGACATGGCGATTTCTCCCTGTATCCCGTCCCGCTCAGGGCGCAAGGAACAGATCCCCCACGACACTGACCTCTACCGCAAGCGCCACAGGATTGAGAACACCTTCGCTCGCCTCAAGGACTGGCGAAGGATCGCAACCCGCTACGACCGCTGCCCGATCCTCTTCCTCTCCGCCTGCGCCCTCGCCGCGACTGTCATCTATTGGTTGTGAGTCCTGACCCTAGGTATTGAAGGGTTCCGTTCTGATATCTATACAAGAACTTCTTTCCTGCACAGGGTCTGACCGCGCATACAGCTATAGGTGTTTAGGTTCGCCCTGAACCAAGCCGTCGAATATCCTCCAGTGTCCGTAGGGCGCGTGCTTGCACGCACCTGTGCCGGGCGGATTGGTGCGTGAGATCACGCACCATACCAAGCGCCCCATCGGCAACATCCCGCCGGCCTGTTTGACCCTGCGGTGATCGGCCCCATTTCCTTCTGACAACCAAAGGAGGTTTGCATGAAGGGACTGATTGCCTGGCTCATGGGTGTTCCGCTGTTCGTGGTCATCCTGCTTTACGTTTTCGGCTATTTCTGACGGGACAATCCCGGGGGTGCGTGAGATCACGCACCCCACCGGGGGGGCGAGTCGGGGTGGAACCCCGACCTACATTGCCCCCTCATCACCTTCCCGCGCACGCCCGCCGGGCCACCTTCCCCTTGGCCGGGAAACCGCCTACATCCCGCGGGACAAGACCCCGGAGGCTCCGATGCGCGCGATCCTGTTTGCCCTTGCCCTGACCGCCCCGACCGCCGCCCTTGCGGTGGATGTCGAGCAGTTGGACACGCCTTCGGGTGTCACCGTCGAATATGTCAAATGCAGCCGCAACTCGAACCGCTGCCTGAATGCGGCGGCCAAGCATTGCAAGGGCTCCTATCAGGTGATCGGCAGCGAGAGCCATCCGGGCACGATCGTCTCCGATGTCTTTGCCGGCTCGGTCACCTGGTATTCCATGACCTTCCTCTGTGGCGTGTCGGACGGGGCCTTGCCCGGCTTCCCGTATCAGCGCACCGCCGAGCCGCCCTCGACTCTGGTGCCGCCGGGCATCAGCACGGTCTGCACGGTGCTGGGCCGCGGGCAAAGCTGCCGCTCGCAATAGACGCGACCCCGGTTGCGACATGCGCGCCGCTTGCACGGGGACGGGCGGGGCGGCATAAGCCCCCGGACCACGGCGCGAGGGACAGGATATGGCGGACAGCACGGAACAGCGGGCCTCGTCGCGCCGCGTCGGGGCTTTGGCGGCGCTCTGGCCTTTCATCCGGCCCTATCGCGGCATGGTGGTTCTGGCGGGTCTGGCGCTGATCCTGACGGCGAGTGTCAGTCTGGTGCTGCCTCTGGCGGTGCGCCGGGTGGTGGACGGCTTTGGCGACAGTGCCGCCCTCCTGGACAAGTATTTCGGCGCGGCGCTGCTGATTGCGGCGCTTTTGGCCGGCGGCACCGGGCTGCGCTATTACTTCGTCACCCGGCTGGGAGAGCGGGTGGTGGCCGATATCCGCCGCGCCCTTTTTGACCGGGTGCTGGGGATGAGCCCGGCCTTCTTCGAGAAAATCCTGACGGGTGAGGTGTTGAGCCGCATCACCACCGACACCACGCTGATCCTGTCGGTGATCGGCTCGTCGGTGTCGGTGGCGCTGCGCAATGTGCTGATGCTCTTGGGCGGGCTGGTGCTGCTCGGCCTGACCTCGGCCAAGCTGACGGGGCTGGTCTTGCTGATCGTGCCTGCGGTGGTGGTGCCGATCGTGGTGCTGGGCCGCAAGCTGCGCACCCTCAGCCGCGAGAATCAGGACTGGATCGCCTCGTCCTCGGGCAAGGCGGCCGAGGCGTTGCAGGCGGTGCAGACCGTGCAATCCTTCACCCATGAGGCCGGCACCCGCAGTGATTTCGCGGATGTGACGGAAAAATCCTTTATCTCGGCCCAGACCCGCATCCAGACCCGGGCGGTGATGACGGTGATCGTGATCTTCCTGGTCTTCGCCGGGGTGGTGGGCGTGTTGTGGATGGGCGCGCGCGATGTGCGCGCCGGCGTGATGAGTGCAGGCCAACTGGTGCAGTTCGTCATCTATGCCGTGATGGTGGCCGGGTCGGTCGGCGCCCTGTCGGAAATCTGGGGCGAGTTGCAGCGCGCGGCGGGCGCCACCGAGCGGCTGGTCGAGATGTTGCAGGCCGAGGATGCGGTGGACGATCCCGCCAGCCCGCGTAGCCTGCCCCGCCCGGTGCAGGGTGAGGTTGTGCTGGATGGCGTGACCTTCCGCTATCCGGCCCGGCCCGAGGTTTCGGCCCTCCGCGACGTGTCGCTGCGGGTGGCGCCGGGTGAGACGGTGGCGCTGGTCGGTCCTTCGGGGGCGGGCAAGTCCACGGTGCTGCAACTCTTGATGCGGTTTTACGATCCGCAGGCGGGGGCGGTGCGGCTGGACGGGGTCGACCTGCGCGACATGGCCCGCGCCGATTTCCGCCGCGCCATGGCGCTGGTGCCGCAAGACCCGGTGATCTTTGCCACTTCGGCGCGCGAGAACATCCGCTTTGGCCGCCCCGAGGCAAGTGACGCCGAGGTTGAGGCGGCGGCACGGGCGGCGGCGGCGCATGACTTCATCGCTGCACTGCCGCAGGGCTATGACAGCTATCTGGGCGAGCGCGGGGTGATGTTGTCGGGCGGTCAGAAACAGCGCATCGCCATCGCCCGCGCGATCCTGCGCGACGCGCCGGTGCTTCTGCTGGACGAGGCGACAAGCGCACTTGATGCCGAAAGCGAGCGCGCCGTGCAACAGGCGGTGGAGCGGCTGGGGCAGGGGCGCACGGTTCTGGTGGTGGCGCACCGGCTGGCCACGGTCAAGCGCGCCGACCGCATTGTGGTCTTCGAGGCCGGGCAGATCGTCGCCATGGGTAGCCATGACGAACTGGTGGCCGAGGGCGGGCTTTATGCCCGGCTGGCGCGGCTGCAATTCACCGAAGGCACCGCAGGCTGACGGGAAAAGGCCGGGGTTTTTCCCCCGCCCCGCTGTCACACTCTCTGGTTAAGCTCGCGCAACCCCGCCGTTTCCGGCCGGGTCTGGCTTGCAACATGGAGATGCGAGATGGGTTTCTGGAGCTTTCTGACCGGCTCGGGCAAGGAACTGCCCGCCGAGGCCAATGCCACCCCCAGCGCCGAGACGCTCAAACAGGAAGTGGCCGATCTGGGCCTTGATACCTCGGGCGTCGAGATCAAGGTGGAAGGCGATACCGTGAAGGTCGAGGGCAAGGCCGTCAGCCCCGAGGTGAAGGAAAAGATCATCCTCGCCGTGGGCAATGTGCAGGGCGTGTCAGGTGTCGAGGCCGAGGCGGATGGCCCCGAGCCGGTGTTCTACACCGTCAAGAAGGGCGATACCCTGTCGGCCATCGCCAAGGCGACGCTGGGCAAGGCCAGCCTTTACCCGGCGATCTTCGAGGCGAACAAGCCGATGTTGAGCCACCCCGACAAGATCTATCCCGGCCAGACGTTGCGGATTCCGCCGCAGGACTGATCCTGAACCGGCGGGCGCGCAGGGGCATGAATGCCCCCGCGCGCCCGCTTTTCGACTGACGTTGCGTATTCTCTGCCCGCCCAGCCTTGGCAAAGCGGTGGTTTCTGCCCATCCTTAGGGCAAATGACAACCGCGACAGCGGGGTTTTCAGGGGAGGAAACCATGGGATCATTCGCTAATCTGGCGGATCTGAAGGCCATCGAGGCGGAAAGCGCCTGGGAAGACCGCGATGTCGCCCGTTCGATGTATGAATTTCTGGGTCGCGCCCGGCAGGCCCATGGCCCCCGTCCGGCGATTTCGTATCAGCTTCTGTCTGACCCCGGCTCAAAGTCGCTGACGCTGACGTGGAACGACCTGCACGCGAAGGTGACGCAGGCCGCCAACCTGTTCCGCAGCCTTGGCGTGGGTGAAAAGGATGTGGTCGCCTATATTCTGCCCAACACGCTGGAAACCGCCGTGACCCTTCTGGGCGGGGCCGTGGCGGGGATCGTGAACCCGATCAACCCGCTGCTTGAGGCCGAACAGATCAGCGCCATCCTGCGCGAGACCAAGGCCAAGGTCGTGGTCACCCTGCGCGCCTTCCCCAAAACCGACCTGCCGCAGAAGGTGGCCGAGGCGGTGCGCCATGCCCCCACGGTGAAGACCGTGCTGGAAGTTGATCTTGTGCGCAATCTGGGCGGGCTGAAATCGCTGATCGTGCCCTTGGTGCGGCCGAAGAACCCGGTGCAGCATTCCGCCAATGTGCGCGATTTCAACGCCGAATGCGCCCGCCAGCCCGCCGATGCCCTGAGCTTTGCCGATACCAAGACCGACCGCGTGGCGGCCTATTTCCACACCGGCGGCACCACCGGAATGCCCAAGGTGGCGCAGCACAAGGTTTCGGGCATGGTCTATAACGGCTGGCTGGGGGCGCGGCTGTTGTTCACGGCGCAAGACACGGTGATGTGCCCCCTCCCGCTGTTCCACGTCTTTGCCGCCTATCCGATCCTGATGTCGATGATCGCGTCGGGCGCGCATGTGATCTTCCCGACCCCTGCGGGCTATCGCGGTGAGGGGGTGTTCGACAATCTGTGGAAGCTGATTGCCCAGTGGAAATGCACCTATCTGGTGACGGTGCCCACGGCCCTTTCGGCGCTGATGCAGCGCCCGATCAATGCCGATGTCAGCACGCTGCGCGGCGCCTTCTCGGGGTCTGCCCCGCTGCCGATCGAGCTGTTCAACCGTTTTGAAAAGGCGACCGGCGTGCAGATCGTCGAGGGCTATGGCCTGACGGAATGCACCTGTCTGGTGGCGGTCAACCCGCCCGAAGGCAACAAGAAGATCGGCTCGGTCGGGCTGCCCTTCCCGCATACCCATGTACGCATCCTGCAAAAGACCGCCGAAGGCTTCCGCGAATGCGGCGTGGATGAGGTGGGGGAAATCTGCGTCGCCAATCCGGGGGTGTTCGAAGGGTCCACCTATACCGAGGTGGACAAGAACAAGGATCTTTTCGCCGAGGGCCGTTTCCTGCGGACCGGCGACCTTGGACGGATCGACGCGGACGGTTATCTTTATATCACCGGACGCGCCAAGGATCTGATCATCCGCGGCGGCCACAACATTGACCCCGCCCTGATCGAAGAGGCGCTGATGGGCCATGAGGCGGTGGCCTTTGTCGGCGCCATCGGCCAGCCAGACGTTCATGCAGGCGAATTGCCCTGCGCCTATGTCGAGCTGGTCAAGGGCGCCACGGTCACCGGCGACGATCTGATGGCCTATGCGCAGAACCACATCCACGAGCGCGCCGCAGTGCCCAAGTTCATCGAAGTGCTGTCGGAACTGCCCAAGACCGCCGTCGGCAAGGTGTTCAAGCCTGACCTGCGCCGCCGGGCCATCACCCGGGTCTATGATGCCGCATTGGCAGAGGCCGGGATTGCAGCCCGGGTTGCCGAGGTGGTGGAAGACAAGAAACGTGGTCTTGTCGCCCGCATTCAACGGCTTGGCCCGGTGGATGAGGCGGCCGCATCGGCACTTCTCAGCAGCTTTGCCCAAGCCTGGGACTGGGCCGACTGACCGCGCCGGCGGTGCGTTTGCGGGGCGGTCATGGCAACATGACCGCCTTTTTCATTTGCAACCTTGGGCGCAGCGTTTCATCCTCACAAGGAGTTGAACCGAGGGGAGTTTTGACATGAAACGGATAGGCTCGGGCCTGATTGCCTTGGCCCTTGCGGCATTTGCGCTGCCGGCGGTGGCCGAGCCCAGTTCGCAGACGCTGTTCACCCACAAGCATTGGGAGGTCGAGATCGTCGGCTTCGACGATGGCAGCTTTGCCTGCCTTGCCGAGGTGGATGCCACGACCGACAGCTTTACCGTCTGGGTCTATGCGGACCAGTCGGTGCGCCTGCAATTCTACTCCACCTCGTGGGAGTTCGGCGAAGGCGACACTGCCGATCTTCAGGTGCAGATCGGCCGCCGTTCGCCGTGGAACCTGACCGGGGCCGAGCTTTACAAGAATTCGATCCTGTTCGATCTGCCCGACAGCAATCAGGGCGTAAACTTCCTTGTCGAAGTGGCGCAGGGCAGCCGCCTTTATCTGCGCACCGCGCAGGGTGAGGGGGTCAAGGATTACTCGCTGGCAGGGTCGCAGGCGTCGATGAACGCGCTGATCGAATGCGCCGATGCGCTGAAAGGCAACAGCAAGAATCCGTTCAACTGACGCTCAGGGCGTGGCGGTGTCCATCCAGATGGTCACCGGCCCGTCATTGGACAGCGCCACATCCATATCGGCACCGAAGATGCCGTTCTGCACCGGAACGCCCTCGGCGGCGATCCGGGCCGAGAAATGCTCATAAAGCCGCTTGCCCTCGTCCGGGGCGGCGGCGGTGCTGAACCCGGGGCGGTTGCCGCGCAGATCGGCGGCGAGGGTAAACTGGCTGACGACAAGGGCCGCCCCGCCGATATCCTTGACCGAGCGGTTCATCTTGCCCGCCTCATCCTTGAATATCCGCAGCTTGACGATCTTGGCCGCCAGCCTGTCGGCTTCGGCTACGGTATCGCCCTGCATGGCGCAGACCAGGATCAGAAGGCCCGGGCCGATCTGCCCCGTCACCACGCCTTCAACCGTGACCGAGGCGCGGCTGACCCGTTGCAGAACCGCCCTCACAACTCGTTGGCCCAGGGCGGGTTGGCGCCGGGGCGGCTGACGGTGATGGCGGCGGCGCGGGTGCCAAGGGACAGCGCAGCGTCCAGTTCCGCATCGGAAAGCGCTGCAATCCGCGTCTTGCTCAACGCCCCGGCCTGATGCAACGCGCAAAGCGCCCCGGCGTTGAAGGTGTCGCCCGCGCCGACCGTATCGGCCACGGTGACCTTTTGCGCCGCGACAAAGCGGTCTTGCGTGGCGGTCACGGCACGGGCGCCTGCCGCGCCTTCGGTGATGAAGACCACCTTCGGCCCCTGCGCCACGATGGCGCGGGCCAGCGTGGTCAGATCACCCGGCCCCATCAGCCAATGCAGGTCTTCGTCCGAGAGCTTGACGATATCGGCCCGCGCCACCATCCGCCCGATCCGGGCGCGATAGGGGGCCTCTTTACCCGCGATGAAGCCGGGGCGGATGTTCGGGTCAATCATCGTGACCCGGGTCGCACTTTCGCGGGCCTGAAGCGCCTCATAGGTGCTGGCGGCGGGGTCGTTGACAAGAGAGATGCCGCCGAAAAACAGGGTCGAAACCGTGGCGGGCAACATCGGCAGATCGTCCTGTGACAGCATCAGCCCCGCCGTGCCTTCGTCATAAAAGGCATAGGTCGCCTGACCGTTGACCAGTTTGACAAAGGCGACCGTCGTGGGCCGGGGGGAGCGGGCGCAATAGCGCGTATCCACCTGCGAGGCGGTCAGCGTCTCGGCCAGAATCTCGCCCAGCATGTCGGTGGAAATCCCAGAGAAGAAGGCCGAGGGCGCGCCAAGCCGCCCCAGAGCGATGGCGGTGTTGAACACCGCCCCGCCGGCATAGGGCGCAAAAGCCGCCTCGCCTTGAGTCGAGGTGCGCGGCAGCATGTCGATCAGGGCTTCGCCACAGCTTAGAATCATCGGTCCGTCCTCCCGGTTTGGGCGACTATAGCGGAAGCTGCGA
Organism: Tabrizicola fusiformis; assembly: GCF_013328815.1. Taxonomy (GTDB): domain Bacteria; phylum Pseudomonadota; class Alphaproteobacteria; order Rhodobacterales; family Rhodobacteraceae; genus Fuscibacter. Next base: position 460,867 of record NZ_JABUHN010000003.1, on the reverse strand, counting down.
TGTTAGCGCAAACATCGGCTTTGAGGCGGATGGGCAGATTGCCCATCCTACGCGGTGAAATAGGGGGTCAGGTTGGCGCGGACACGGGCCAGCGGGGTTTCGCCGCCAAGGTCAGGCACAAAAGTTTCGCCGGTGATCGCCTCATAGGCGTCGATGTAGACGCGGCTGGTGGCCTCGATCATTTCGGCGGGGATGTCGGGGATCGGGTCGGTATAGGGGTCGCAGCGCGCCGCGACCCAGGCCCGGATCACATCCTTGTCGAAAGACGGCGGGCGGCTGCCCGCCGTGAACGCCGCCTCATAGCCCAAGGCAATCCAGTAACGGCTGCTGTCGGGGGTATGAATCTCATCCGCGATCAGGATGTTGCCCGCGGCATCGGTGCCGAATTCATATTTGGTATCGACAAGGATCAGCCCGCGCTCGGCGGCCAGTTTCTGCCCCCGCGCGAACAGCGCCAGCGCCTTGGCCGAAACTTCATCCCATTGCGCCTGCGTGAGAAGCCCCTGCGCCACGATCTCTGCGGCGGTCAGCGGTTCGTCATGGCCGCCGTCGAAAGCCTTTGACGTGGGGGTGATGATGGCATGTGGCAGCGCCTGATTGTCGCGCAGCCCGTCGGGCAGAGTATGGCCATACATCTGCCGTACGCCCTTGCGGTATTGCGTCAGCACCGAGGTTGAGGTGGTCCCGGCCAGATAGCCGCGCACCACCACCTCAACCGGCAGGATGGTCAGCCGCTTGCCGATCACCACATTGGCGTCGGGGTAGGCAAGGACATGATTGGCGCAGATGTCTTCGGTCCGCTCGAACCACCAGCGCGCGATCTGGGTCAGCACCTGCCCCTTGAAGGGAATGGCGGCCAGAATCCGGTCAAAGGCCGAAATCCGGTCGGAAGAGATCAGGATGCGCCGCCCTTCGGGATGGGCAGCATCGGCGGGCAGGTCATAACAGTCGCGCACCTTGCCGAAATAGGGGTTGGGCAATTCGGCAATGCGGGCGTGATCAAGGATGCGCATTCGGGCCTCCGGGCTTTGGCGGCTTTAAGCGGCGGGGCCGCGGGCTTGTCAAGCGGGCGCGCGTGTCAGCCGCCCCGGCGCGGCGGCGTGCGGCCAGGGTCGCCGCGGCGGCCAGTCGGTTTGGCTGTCGGTTTGGCGGGGCTGGTGCGCCGGGTTGCGGGTTTGGCGGCATCGCGCACCGCTTCCGCAGGTTTGCTGCTGCGGCGGGTGGTGGGTTTGACGGCCTCTTCCGCGGGTTTGGCACCGGGACTGCGCCGGGTGGCGGGTTTTGCGGCTTCCCGCGCCGTTTCGGCTGGTTTGACGCTGCGGGGGGCCGTGGCGGGCTTGGCGCGCCGGGTCGCGGGCTTGGCATCGTCGCGCGGGGTGTCGGTGGCAGGTTTGGCGGCGCTGCGGGGGCGGGTGGCGGCCTGCCAGCTTTGCGACAACTGGCGCAGACCCTCACCCTCGGGCAGGCGGTCGGATCCGGGCTTGGCCGGGGTCCGGCGCACACGGGTCACCGTTCTTGCCCCGGGTGCGGTGCTGCCGCTGCGGGCGGGCGGTTCCACCCCGGCGCCGCCGATTTCGCCCAACTGGTCGCGCAGCACCTTGGCACGCACCTCTTCGACCTGCCCGGGTTGCAATTCGTTCAGGCGGAAGGGGCCATAGCTGACCCGGATCAGCCGGTTCACCGCCAGCCCGATGGCCGACATCGCGCGGCGGATCTCGCGGTTCTTGCCCTCGCGCAAGCCGACGGTCAGCCAGGCGTTGGCGCCCTGAATGCGGTCCAGCACCACCTGCATCGGCTGAAACCGCTCCCCCTCAATCGTGATACCCTTGCGCAAGGGCTCCAGATCGGGGTCGGTCGGGTTGCCGTTGACGCGGACGCGATACTTGCGCAGCCAGCCGGTCGAGGGCAACTCCAGCCGCCGCTTCAGCTCGCCGTCATTGGTCAGCAGCAAAAGCCCTTCGGAATTGAGGTCGAGCCGGCCGACCGACATCACCCGCGGCATCTCTTCAGGCAGATGGTCAAACACCGTGTCGCGGCCCTTTTCATCGGCGGCCGAAGTCACCAGCCCCTCGGGCTTGTAATAAAGCCAGAGCCGCGCCGGTTCCTTGGCGGGCAGCGGTTCACCCGAAACGGTGATCCGGTCGGCATCGGTCACGTTCAGCGCGGGCGAGGTGATGGTCTTGCCGTTGACCGTGACTTCCCCGGCCTCGATCAGCCGCTCGGCCTCGCGGCGCGAGGCGATGCCGCGGCGCGACAGAACCTTGGCAATCCGCTCGCCCTCGGGCGTGGAGGCGGCCTTTGCGGCGGGGGTGGGCTTTTCTTTTCCGGCCATGATCGGCATCCTTGGGCACGGGGCGGCCAACCCCGGGGGCTGTCTGCCCCCGGAACCCCCGAGGATATTTGAGCCAAGATGAAAGAGCAACGCGGGTTCCGGTCCTTCATGGATGTCGCGCTGGACGAGGCGCGGGCCGCGGGCGTGCGGGGCGAGGTGCCGGTGGGCGCCTGTCTGGTGCTGGAGGGCGATGTGATCGCCCGTGCGGGCAACCGCACCCGGGAATTGTCCGATCCGACCGCCCATGCCGAGATGCTGGTGATCCGTGCCGCCTGTGCGGCGCTGGGGCAGGAACGGCTGACTGGGGCGGCGCTTTATGTCACGCTCGAGCCCTGTCCGATGTGTGCGGCGGCGATTTCGGCGGCGCGGGTGGCGCGGCTTTACTACGGGGCGGCGGATGCGAAAAGCGGCGGCGTGGCGGTGGGCGCGCGGGTGTTCAGCCATCCGCAATGCCATCATGTGCCCGAGGTCTATGACGGAATCGCCGGGGCCGAGGCGGAGGCGCTGCTGAAGGCGTTTTTCGCCGGGCGGCGTTAGCGGCTGATCAGGGCCAGTCGCAAGGCCAGCCCGGCAAAAACCATGGCCGAAACCCGGGCCAGCCAGCGCCCCAGCGCCGATGAGCGGGCAAGCCGCTGCCCCGCGCCGCCCGCCAGCACGCCCACTGCACCGTTCACCACCAGCCCGCCCAGCGACAGCACGGCGCCAAAGATCAGGAACTGCGGCAGGACCGGGCGGCTGGCATCGACGAATTGCGGCACGAAGGCCAGCACGAAGAGGATCACTTTGGGATTGCTCAGGTTCACCAGAAATCCGTCCCGAAAGGCCGTCGCCGCGCGGGTCTGTGGCAGATCGCCCGGGCGCCCGCCGCCGCGCAGCGCCATGGCGGCCAGCCAGAGCAGATAGGCCACGCCGACCCAGCGGATCACCTCAAACGCCCAAGGAGCCCCGGCCACCAGCGCACCAAGACCCAGGCCCGCCAGCGTGACATGTACCAGGCCGCCCAGAGCGATGCCCGCATCCGCCGCCAGCGCCGCACGCGGGCCGCCGCGCAGGCCCTGACCAAGGCAGAACATCATATCCGCCCCCGGCGTGAGGTTAAGGGCGAGGGCTGCGGGGATGAACCCGGCAAGGATCGCTCCTTCGACGATCATCCCAGTCTGTCCCGTATCGCCAGCAGGTCTGCCCATGCCTCACGCTTGGCAATGGGATTTCGCAAAAGATAGGCCGGGTGGGTCATCGGCATCAGCGGCTTGCCCAGAGCCTCGGTCCAGGTGCCGCGGGCGCGCAGGATGCCCTTCTGTCCAGTCAGCGCCAGCAGCGGCGTGTTGCCCATGACCACGATCAGATCGGGGTCGGCAAGGGCGATATGCCGCTCGACAAAGGGGCGCATCAGGGCGATTTCGGCAGGCTCGGGGTCGCGGTTGCCGGGGGGGCGCCAGGGCATGACATTGGTGATGTACAGCGCCGTGGCCGGGTCGGGGCTGATCCGCGACAGGCCGATGGCGGCGAACATCCGGTCCAGCAACTGCCCGGCCCGGCCGACGAAGGGGCGGCCTTCCACATCCTCATCCCGGCCCGGCGCCTCGCCCAGAATCAGAACGCGGGCGGTGGGGTTGCCATCGGCAAAGACGGTGTTGCGCGCGCCCTTTTTCAACTCGCAAAGGTCGAACCCCGCCAGCGCCTCGCGCAGCGCGTCAAGCGAGGTCGCGCGCCCCGCCACGGTTTGCGCCACGGCAACGGGATCATCCGCAACGGCGGCGACGGGGGGCGGTGCTGTCGGTGAGGCCGCAGCGGGTGGCGGCATCCGCACCGGGGCCGCCTCAAGCGCGAAGCGGTCCACCGGCGCCTCGCCGCAGGGATCGGTCAGCCCAAGCTCGACCTGCCAGGCCAGCGCAGCCAGCGCCGCCTCCCAATCGCCCGCGATGTCCTGCACGATTCCCATGGGTGGCAGGGTAGGGCGGGGCACGCGGCGGGACAACCCGACTTGTCCGCGCGACCGCCGCTTTCTATAAGGCGGCAAAGCCCCAGGGGAGTGCTGCCCGATGACCTTCCGCGCCCGTCACCTTCTGGGGATCGAGCCCCTCGCCCCGCAGGAAATCACCAGCGTTCTTGATCTGGCCGACCGCTATGTCGATCTGAACCGCCGCACGGTGAAATCTTCGGATGCGCTGGCGGGGATGACGCAGATCAACATGTTCTTTGAAAACTCCACCCGCACGCAGGCCAGCTTTGAGCTGGCGGGCAAGCGGCTGGGGGCGGATGTGATGAACATGAGCGTCGCCCAGTCCAGCGTGAAGAAGGGGGAGACGCTGATCGACACCGCCCTGACGCTGAACGCGATGCACCCCGACCTGCTGGTGGTGCGGCATCCGTCGTCGGGGGCGGTCAACCTTTTGGCCTCCAAGGTGAATTGCGCGGTGCTGAACGCGGGCGACGGGCGGCACGAACACCCGACGCAGGCCCTTTTGGACGCGCTGACCATCCGCCGCGCCAAGGGACGGATTCAGCGGCTGACCGTGGCGATTTGCGGCGACATCGCCCACAGCCGCGTGGCGCGGTCGAACCTGATCCTGTTGGGCAAGATGGAAAACCGCATCCGGCTGATCGCGCCGCCCACGCTGATGCCCGCCGGGGTGGGCGAATTCGGCTGCGAGCTTTACGACGATATGCGCGAGGGGCTGAAGGGCGCCGATGTGGTGATGATGCTGCGCTTGCAGAAAGAGCGGATGGACGGCGGCTTCATCCCGTCCGAGCGCGAATACTACCACCGCTTCGGGCTGGATGCCGAGAAGCTCTCCCATGCCAAACCGGACGCCATCGTGATGCACCCCGGCCCGATGAACCGCGGCGTCGAGATCGACGGCGAAATCGCCGACGACATCAACCGGAGTGTCATTCAGGAGCAGGTGGAAATGGGCGTCGCCGTCCGCATGGCCTGCATGGACCTTCTCGCGCGCAACCTGCGGGCGGAACGGGGGCGGCGGGCGGTGGAAAGTTATGTCTGACGGGCCAGCCCCTGCCCCGGTGCCGCCATCGGTGACGGCGATGTTGATGCCGGGCGAGACGGTGCTTTGGAGCGTATGTCAGAAGCGCTGGAAGACGGTTATTCAGACAGTGCCAACGCTTGTCCTGATCTATCTGTCATTGGCCATATATGTGCTGTTGGTCTCACTGGTTTGGATTTGGCCTGAAGTATGGATCGAGAACACAGACCCTTTTAAGCGCAAGCTGGTGGAGGGTTTGTCAGTGCTTATTGTAATCGCGGCGCTCATATTTTTGCTGGGCGCAGTTATGGTCACTTACCTTTTCGTAAGAATGGCGTTCGGGGATGAGCGTAGGTTGTGTTGCTTTCTGCTGACGCAGGATCGCCTGTTCACTGTGAACTCTGCGACATTGAAGGTGGTCCAGACCATTGCCTTGAGCGGTATGCGCGCAAGACATCGGACGCTTACCGGCGTTTCCCTCTATGCCGCCGCATCAACCTCGGGCTCAGGAAAAGCACTCGTCGGTAAAGTAAATGGTATCACTCGGGAAGATGGAACTTACTTGGTCTATCTGATAAACACCCGTCTCCCCTCCATGAGAGAGCTGATGCCTGACCCCGCCCCCAAGCCCCCCAAATCCGACGCCCGCATCGGCGGCATGGTGGCGGCTGCGGTTCTGGTGTTCCTCGTGCTGTTCACGGTGGCCTTTGTGGTGATGGCGACCTGATCCGGACAAAGCGTCGCCCCGTTTGGGCGTGACGCGGGGTGGCCCTGCGGCTAGCATGAAGGCCGCCCGCCAAGGGTTCATGGACAGGAGACCGCCATGCCCGATCTGCCCCGCGACAGCATTCACCCCACGCCTGCGGCGCTGGAGGGTGACGAAAAGGTCGTCGCCCGTTTTGCCGCCGATCCGGCCACCTATTGGCGCAGTCATGCGGTGATGGCGGTGGCGGGGGCTGTTGGGGCCGGGGTTGTGCTGGTGCTGCTGGGCAATCCCTACCCCTGGACCGGGCCGCTGGCGGCGGTGCTGGCCATCGGCGCGCGGGCGGCCTATCTGCGCTCGGAAGTCTTTGTCGAAGACTGGCGGATGACCTCGCGCCGCCTCCTCGGCCCCGGCGGGCGGGCCCTGCCGCTTTCCCAGATCAAGACGGCAGCAAAGTTCCTCGATGCCGTGCAGGTGGTGACCAAGGGCGGCGACAAGCACCTGATCAAGTTCCAGAAAGACCCGGGCGCGGTGGCCGATACCATCCTTGCCGCGCGGGACAGGCCCCATGGCTGAGGGCGTCGTGATCGAGGCAGAGCCCCGCGAACTTCGGCCCGACGGCGAGGCTGCGAAAGAGTGGGAGGGCCTGCTGGCCGATGGAGAGCGGATCCTCTGGCAGGGCGCGCCGCTGCGTGGCTTTGTCTGGACCCCGGTGCTGCAACGCAACCGCCTGGTTGGTCTTGTGACTAAGCCGTTGGTCATTGTCCTTGTGGGCTTCTTCTTTTTCAAAGAGAAGTCGGCGGAACTCTCGCGGCTTGATGTCGGGCTGATTGTGCTGTTCTGGGTGGCTGTCGTCTTGATCTGCTATCAGGCCATCGGTCATTTTAACCGCAGGCGCAGTTTCTACACCCTGACCGATCAGCGCGCCCTGATCGGGACCTGGCATTTCGGCATCCATTCGCTGCGCGATGTGCCGCTTTTCACCGATACCCCGCTGCGGCTGGTGCAGGGCCGCTGGGGTGCAGTCTATTTCGCCCGCCGCGTCGAGGATCGGGAAAGCGGCGCGACGGTGGAGGACGGGTTCGAGGGCATCGCCGACCCACAGGAACCCTATCGCCTGATCGCCGAGTTGCGGGAACAGCGCCGCGCGGCGGGGGACGGCTCGCCGCTTGTCGAGCAAGCCGCTCCGCACTAAGCAGACCGGGCAAACCGGCGGGGGATGCGATGAGGCAGGGCGACAGTGACGCGACCGAGAGGCTTGTCCTGCCGGAGGGCGAGCGGCATGTGCTGCGGGTCTTTGCTCTCAACCTGCCCGCCGCCGACCTGACGCGGTTGCGCGGCAATGCCGATCTGCTCGCCGCGCTTCTGGGGGTTGAGGCGCTGGACCCTTCCGGGGTTGAGGTGTTCGATCTGGCCGATCTCGCCGGGCTGGGCCTTGCCGCCTATCTGGTTGAGGGCAACGGCGCCGCCGAGGCGCAGATCGCCGCTGACCACGACCGGCTGGATGCGCTGACCGGCGCGGTCATGATCCTGCATTCTGCCGCTTTCGGGGGCCGCGCCACCCGCCTGCATCCCGACCCGCGCCTGCGCTTGATCGGAACCTATGGCGAAGACTTGTCGCCGGTGCGGTTTGAGCCGCTGCCCGATGCCGCCGCCCGGGGCCTCTTGCCGCAGGGCAGGCCGGTGACGACAGACATGCGCCGCGCGGCGCGGATCACGGCGGTATTGTTGTTTCTGGCGGCGATTGCCTTGTTCCTGCTGCTGGGACGCTGACCCATGACCGACCGCCCGGATCCGCTAAAAGAGCCGCTGCCGCAGCGCGGGCGGGATCAGGCAGCGGCGTGTGACGCCCGCAGGTTTTTGGGTATCCCCGGCGCCGAAAATGTTTATGAAATCATCCGCACGATTCAGAAGGGCCAGCCATGACGATCCACTTCCACAATGCCCGTCTGATCTGTCCTGAAACCGGGACCGATGCGCCCGGCAGCCTGACGGTGGACGCCGGCAGCATCCTTGCCCGCGACGCCGATGCCCCGGAGGGCGCCACGGTGATCGACTGCAACGGCGCCTGCCTTGCGCCCGGGATCGTGGATTGGGGTGTCAAGATCGGCGAGCCGGGCGAGCGGCACAAGGAATCCTTCCGTTCCGCCGGGCTGGCGGCGGCGGCGGGCGGGGTGACCACGATCATCGCCCGGCCCGACACCGCCCCCGCCATCGACACGCCAGAAACGCTGGAGTTCGTCACCCGCCGCGCGGCGGAATCGGTGGTGCGCATCCGCCATATGGCGGCGCTGACCAAATCCCGCGCCGGGCGCGAGATGACCGAGATCGGCTTTCTTCTGGATGCCGGGGCCATTGCCTTTTCCGATGTGTTCCACGTCGCGACCGATACCAAGGCGCTGGGCCGGGCGCTGACCTATGCGCGCAGCTTGGGCGCGCTGGTGGTCGGCCACCCGCAGGAGCCGGGCCTCTCGGCGGGTGCGGCCACCACCAGCGGCAAGTTCGCCAGCCTGCGCGGTCTGCCCGGCGTCTCGCCCATCGCGGAACGGATGGGGCTGGAGCGTGACCTTGCGCTGGTCGAGATGACCGGGGTCACATGGCACGCCGATCAGATCACCACCGCCCGCAGCCTGCCGGCGCTGGCCCGGGCCAAGGCCGATGGATTGGACGTGACGGCAGGCATCTCGATCCACCACCTGACGCTGAACGAATTCGACGTGGGCGACTACCGCACCTTCTTCAAGCTGACGCCGCCGCTGCGCTCGGAAGAGGACCGTCTGGCCATGGTGCAGGCGGTGGCCGAGGGCGTGATCGACGTGATCGGCAGCTTCCACACCCCGGCGGATGAGGAATCCAAGCGCCTGCCGTTTGAAGAGGCGGCTTCCGGCGCGGTGGGCCTGCAAACCCTGCTGCCCGCCGCGCTGCGCCTTTACCACGCGGACGCCATCGACCTGCCGGTGCTGTGGCGCGCGCTGTCGCTGAACCCGGCGCGGCGGCTGGGCCTGCTGCAGGGGCGGCTGACCCCCGGCGCCCCGGCCGATCTGGTGCTGTTCGACCCGGATGCGCCCTTCGTGCTGGACCGTTTCGCGCTGCGGTCCAAATCCAAGAACACCCCCTTTGACGGCGCCCGGATGGAGGGTAAGGTTCTGGCAACATGGGTGGCAGGCACCCGGGTTTTCGCGGCGGAGTAGCCCCATGCCCCATATCACCTCGGCCCCGCTGGCGCTGATCCTTGTGGCGGTGCTGGCCTATCTCTTGGGTTCGGTGCCCTTCGGCATCGTAATCACCCGCGCGCTTGGCCTTGGTGATCTGCGCAAGATCGGTTCGGGCAATATCGGGGCGACGAATGTGCTGCGCACCGGAAACAAGGGCGCGGCGCTGGCCACGCTGGTTCTGGATGCGGCCAAGGGGGGCATCGCGGTGCTGATTGCGCGGGCCATGGTGGGCGAGGATGCCGCACAACTGGCTGGGCTGACGGCGTTTCTGGGTCATCTTTACCCGGTCTGGCTGGGCTTCAAGGGCGGCAAGGGGGTGGCGACCTTCCTTGGCACGCTGCTGGCGCTGGCCTGGCCGGTGGGGCTGGCGGTTTGCGCAACATGGCTGGTAACGGCCATTCTGACGCGGATTTCATCGCTTTCGGCGCTGGTTGCGGCGGCGAGTTCGGCGCTGTGGCTGTTCTTCTTCAATCACGGCCAGATGCTGGCGCTGGCGGTGGTGCTGACCCTCTTGGTCTATGTCCGGCACTGGGCCAATCTCGAACGGATCAAGGCCGGAACCGAACCGAAGATCGGCCAGAAGAAAGACCCCGCATGAAGCGCCTTGCCCTGCTGCTTGCCCTGCTGCCCGCGCCCGGTTTTGCCGTGACGGTCGAGGATGTTCTGGCCGAGGCCAAGGCCGATTGCGCCAGTTTCGACAACGGGGTGCTGACCGTTTCCCCGACGGCTGTGCATCAGATCGAGCTGACCGGCGACAGCACGCCCGAGACCTTGGTGGATTGGGCCGGGTTCGACTGTTCGACCATGGCCAGCGCATGGGGCGGGACCGGGGGCAGTCTGCTGACGGTTCTGATCAATGGTCAAAGGTCGGATCACATGGCGCTGGGCTGGACGCTGGTGCAGTTGAACGGCCCGGTCCTGCTCTTGGCGCTGCATGGCTCGGAATGCAATGCCACCGGCTCGCAGCCCTGCGCCGAGGCGCTGGTCTGGGGTGGGGAAACCCTGTTGTCGGTGCGTTCCGGCGGTGGTGAAGAGGATGACCAGCCGGTGGAAGAACCGGCGCCCACCCCCTGAGTCGGGCCCGGCTTCGCCCCTGATCAGCAAAGTTGACAGAAAGCCTGCCCGCCCGCACTCTTTCACGGCCATTTGATTTGGTGGCGTCGGGTTTTGGGAAAGGGAATTGCAATGAACATGACCGAGGCGGTGAAATCCGTCCTGTCGAACTATGCGAATTTCTCCGGCCGCGCGATCCGGTCGGAATATTGGTGGTTCACGCTGGCGAATGTGATCGGCAGCGTCATTCTGAACGGGATCGACATGGCGACGGGGGTGCCGATCCTGTCGCTGATCTGGGCGCTGGCGCTGTTGGTTCCGGGGTTGGCCGTGGGTGTGCGCCGCTTGCATGACCTTGATCGGTCGGGCTGGTGGCTGTTGATCGTGCTGGTGCCGGTCGTCGGGGTGATCCTGCTGATCTACTGGTTCGCCACCCGCGGCACCGTGGGGCCGAACCGTTTCGGCCCCGATCCGCTGCCGAACTGAGGTTCAGAAACGGGTGTCAGAGACTGGCGGCGGCATAGATCGCCGTCAGATCTCCGCCCCATTCGCCGTGGTAAAGGTCAAGCCAGCGGTCGGCCTGCACCTTGCCCGCCTTCAGGCTGGTGACCAGCGGCGCAAGATGGCGCTCTTCGCCCATGCCCCGCGCGGCAAGGCCCGCGTGCGACAGGCCAACCGCCGCCTGCGCCAGATCGGCAATCTTCACGCCGCCGGCCTCGCCCTGCAACCCCGCGACCGAGGCGGCAACCCGCAGCCCCTCGCGCGTCTCAGTATCCAGCCCCTTGACCAGATCCCATGCGGCATCCAGCGCGGTCTGGTCATACATCAGCCCCACCCAGAAGGCGGGCAGCGCCACGATATGGGCCTGATCGCCGCAATCCGCGCCACGCATCTCGATGTATTTCTTCACGCGCGCCTCGGGGAAGACCGTGGTCATGTGGTCGGCCCAATCCGACAGCGTAGGCTTTTCACCTGGCAGCGCGGGCAGTTCGCCTTTGAGGAAATCACGGAACGATTGGCCCAAAGCGTTGATATACTTGCCGTCGCGGTAGACGAAATACATCGGCGCATCCAGCACCCAATCGACATATTGCTGAAAGCCGAAGCCCTGATCAAAGGCGAAGGGCAGCATTCCGGTGCGGGCATTGTCCAGCCCGCGCCAGATGCGCGAGCGCCAGCTTTTATGGCCGTTCGGCTTGCCGTCGAAGAACGGCGACGAGGCGAAAAGCGCCGTCGCCACCGGCTGCAAGGCCAGCGCCACGCGCAGTTTCTGCACCATGTCGGCCTCGGACGCATAGTCGAGGTTCACCTGCACGGTGCAGGTGCGATACATCATCTGCGTGCCATGGGTGCCGACGCGGCCCATGTAATCGGTCATCAGCCGGTAACGGCCCTTGGGCATCACCGGCATCTGGTCATGCCGCCATTCCGGCGCGGCGCCGATCCCCATGAAACGGATGCCCAGCGGCCCGGCGATGCCTGCCACTTCGTCAAGGTGGTTCTGCAACTCGGCTGCGGTGTCGTTCACGCTGACCAGCGGTGCGCCGGACAGCTCGAACTGGCCGCCGGGTTCAAGGCTGATATTGGCGCCGTTGCGGGTCAGGCCGATGATATGCTCGCCCTCGCGCACCGCCTGCCAGCCATGGCGGTCGATCAGCCCGGCGAAGAGGGCCGAGATCGAGCGGTCGCCGGCATAGGGCAGGGGCGCGTGGCTGCCCTCCAGCCAGCCGAATTTTTCATGCTCGGTGCCCAGACGCCAATCGGTTTTCGGCTTGCAGCCTGACTCGAGAAGCTCGGCCAGTTGCGCGAAATGTTCGATCAGACCTCCGCCCGATTGGGGAATCGACATGGGAGCGGCCCTTTCTGCTGGCACCTTGGGGCGACAGAGGTGTCGCCTTGGCGCGGGCAAGTCAAGGGTGGCGCTGGAAGGATCATTCTGGAAAAGGCGGCGCGCGGGGGCATTCATGCCCCCGCGCGCCGCCTTGGCGGAACGGGTGGGGCTTTGCGACCCGGCCGTCAGCCCCGCATCAGACCGGCGCCGGGGCGGCGCCAGATCAGCCGCATCCCGGCCATGCCCTCGGGCACCAGCGCGGCAGAGCCACCCGTGCCCGTGGGTTCCAGCGCGGCGATCAGGGCGGCACCGTCAAGGCCGGGCAGGCTGGCAAAGGCGTCGAACAGGCGTTCGGCCCCTGTCGCCTCGACCGGGATCAGCACCGTCTGGCCATCGGCCTGTTTCAGCCGCCACAGGCGGCGTCCGCGCAGCGTGATCAGCTTGATTTCCACCAGATCGGGCAGGGCGACAAAGCCACCGATGCCGGGTCCGAGATAGCCGATCTGGCCTTCGTCCACCTCGACCAGCCCCGGCGCCTCGCCCCCTTGGGCAAAGCGCAGCCGCCGCCAGGCATTCAGCGCCAGCCCCGCGGCCAGCGCCACCAGCCCCGCCCCCGCCGGAATCAGCACCCAGCCGCCAAGCGCGATCAGCCAGAGGCCAAGCCCCGCCAGCAGGGCGCTGGCCATCACTTCGCGCCAGCGGATCAGGGCGGCGCGGGCCTCGGGGCGGATCACCGCCAATCCCCCAGCGCTGCCTGCCAGAGCGTGAGCGCCGCCACCGCCGCCGTATCGGCGCGCAGGATGCGCGGGCCAAGGGTGACGGGCACCACCTGCGGCATGGCCCGCAGCCGTTTGCGTTCATCTTCCGAAAAACCGCCCTCGGGGCCGATCAGAATGGCCCAGGGGCCGGTCTCCGTAGGATGGGCAATGCTGCCCATCCCCCGCGCACCCTCATCGGCCCAGAGGATGCGGCGGTCGGCGGGCCAGTCGCGCAACAGGCGATCCAAGGCCACGAGGTCGGCCACTTCGGGAACATAGGTGGCTGCACATTGCTCGGCCGCCTCCACCGCATGGGCCTGCAGGCGGTCCTGCCGGATGCGTTCGGAATTGGTGTGGCGGGTCTGCACCGGAAGGATGCGCGCAGCGCCCAGCTCCACCGCCTTTTCCACAATGAAATCGGTGCGCGCCTTCTTGATCGGCGCGAACATCAGCCAGAGGTCGGGCGGCAATCGCAGCGGCGCCGAACATTCCTCGCACAGCGCAATCCCGCCGCGCTTGCCCGCCTCGGCGATGCGGGCCTGCCATTCGCCGTCGCGCCCGTTGAACAGCGCCACCCGGGCGCCGACCGCCAGCCGCATCACCGCAAAAAGATAATGCGCCTGATCGCCGTTCAGCGCCACCGCTTGCCCCGGGGCGAGCGGCTGATCTACATAAAGCCTGACCTTAGCCTGTTCCATGAAAGCGAACCTATGTCCGAGACGCCCGGAATGCCAGACCCGCAGGGAACCGTCGCGGATGCGGTGGCGGGAAACTGGGTGGACCGTTACGCGCCTGCATGGTCGCGGCCCTATCTGCGCCTCAGCCGGGCGGACCGGCCGATCGGCACCTGGCTGTTGCTGATCCCCTGCCTTTGGGGCATTGCGCTGGCGGCGATGTCGGACGGGTTCCGGGCATGGGATCTGTGGCTGGCGCTGTCCTGCGGGGTGGGGGCTTTCGTGATGCGGGGGGCGGGCTGCACCTGGAACGATATTGCCGACCGCGACATTGACGCGCAGGTGGCGCGCACCCGGTCGCGGCCCATCCCCTCGGGTCAGGTCAGCGTCCGGGGGGCGCTGGTCTGGATGGTCTTGCAGGCATTGGCAGGGGCGGCGATCCTTCTCAGCTACAACAGCCTTGCCATCGCGCTGGGGGCCGCCTCGCTGGGGCTGGTGGCGATCTATCCCTTTGCCAAGCGGTTCACATGGTGGCCGCAGGTGTTTCTGGGGCTGGCGTTCAACTGGGGCGCACTTCTGGCCTTTGCCGCCCATGCCGGAACCGTCACCGTGGGGGCGGTTGCGCTTTATGCGGCGGGGATCGTCTGGACGCTTTATTACGACACGATCTATGCCCATCAGGACAAAGAGGATGACGCGCTGATCGGGGTGAAATCCACGGCGCGGCTCTTTGCCGACCGCTCGCGCCAATGGCTTTGGGGGTTCATGGCGGCAACGGTGCTGCTGATGGCGCTGGCGGTGGTGCTGACGCCGCTGCACGGGGTCTGGGCGCCCTTGGTGGCGCTGGCCGGGGTCTGGGCGATGGGCTGGCATATGGTCTGGCAGATGCGGCGACTGGACCTTGACGATCCCGCCTCGTGCCGCGCGGGGTTTCTGGCCAACCGGGATGCCGGGCTGATTGCTGCGCTGTTTCTTGCCGTTGCCGCACTCGTTTGATTGATCAAGGCCCGGGCGCGTTCTAAGCAGGCCGGGCCCTTGTCCGAAATGAAGAATCCCCGCCCCGTGTTGCAGTTGCCCCCCCTTCGCCTGACGCCAACGCTGTTGGCCTGGGCCGCCTTCGTCGCGGCTGCGCTGGTTTCGGCGCTGATCGCCTTTGGCGCCTCTCTCATCATCGAGCGGGTCAGCACCTCGGCCGTGCGCTCGCGCCTTTTGACCGAGGGGATCACCTGGGTCGATGTGTCGGCGGACGGGTTGCAGGTGCATCTGAGCGGCACCGCCCCGAACGAGGCGGCGCGCTTTCGCGTGGTGAACCTGACGGCGGGGCTGGTGGACAATGGCCGCATCCGCGACGGGATGGAGGTGATCCCGGTCAAGGCGGTGCAGGCGCCGCGCTTTTCGCTGGAAATGCTGCGCAATGATGATGGCATCCAGTTGATCGGCCTTCTGCCCGAAGGCGGTGCCAAGGACGAGTTGATGGCGATGGCCGAAACGCTGCAACCCGATATCGCCTTGCAGGACATGCTGGAAACCGCCAGCTACCCCGCGCCTGAAGGCTGGGAGGCGGCGCTGGCCTATGGGGTGGCGGCGCTGAAAAAGCTGCCGCGCTCCAAGATTTCGGTGGCCGCCGACAAGGTGGCCATCACCGCCATTGCCGCCAGCGACGCCGAAAAGCGCAGCCTTGAGGCCAGCCTTGCCGCCGACCGCCCCGAGGGGCTGGAGGTCAGCATCGAGATTTCGGCGCCGCGGCCGGTGATCACCCCCTTCACCCTGCGCTTTGTCAAGGATGCGGGTGGCGCGCGGTTCGATGCCTGCTCGGCCGACAGCGACCGGGCGCGCGACCGGATCATCGCCGCGGCGGCGCGGGCGGGGGCCACCGGGCGCATCGTCTGCACGGTCGGGCTGGGCGTGCCTTCGCCCTCATGGGCCGAGGCGGCGGCAGCGGGGATTGCGGCGGTGGCGGCGCTGCCCACCGCGACGGTGACCTTCAAGGATGCCGATGTCACGCTTCTGGCGGGCAGCGATGTGGCGCAGGCCGATTTCGACCGTGTGGCGGGCGATCTTGAGGCGGGCCTGCCCGATGTCTTCTCGCTGGAGGCGACGCTTGAGAAAAAGGCCGATGCCGTGGCTGGCCCGGCCGAATTCACCGCCGTTCTGAACGGCGAGACCGGCCGCGTCGAACTGCGGGGCCGTCTGACGGATGAGGCGCAGCGCGCCGCGGTGGACAGCTTTGCCACCTCGCTCTTCGGGACGGGCAAGGTTTACCTTGCCACCCGGCTTGACCCCGGCCTGCCCGATGGCTGGCCGGTGCGGGTGCTGGCCGGGCTCGAGGCGCTGGCCGAGCTGAAAGAGGGCAATCTGGTGGTGCGCGCGGAAACGGTTCTGGTCTCGGGCGTGACCGGCTCGCAGATGGCCAAGGCGCGCATCTCACAGGTGCTGTCGGACGAATTGGGGCAGGGCGAGACCTTCCGCGTCGATGTCCGCTATGACGAGGCGCTGGACCCGATCGCCTCGGTTCCCACGCCGCAGGAATGCGCCGAAGACGTGGCCGAGGTGCTGAAACGCGGCAAGATCACCTTCACACCCGGTTCTGCCGAAATCGACGCGGGCGCCAATGGCGTGATGCAGGCGCTGGCCGATGTTCTGACGCGCTGCCCGGGTGCGCGGATGGAAATTGCGGGCCATACCGATGCGCAGGGGTCCGACGAGGGCAACCGCGCCCTGAGCCAGGCCCGGGCCGAAGCGGTGCTGCTGGCGTTGCAGGGGCGGCAGGTGGATGTCTCCGGCTTTGTCGCCAAAGGCTATGGCGAGGCGGTGCCGATCGCCGACAATGCCGACGAGGGGGGGCGCGAGGCGAACCGGCGGATCGAATTCCACCTGATCGGTGCCGCCGCCCCGGCGGCGCCCGATGCCGATGACGCCACCACCGCCGCCACGGGGGCCGATACGGCTGCGGGCGGGCCGGATTTCTCGGCCGATACCTCGCCCTCGGTGGCGCCCACCGAAAAAACCATCCGCCCCAAACAGCGCCCCAAGGCCGATTGAGTTGCAGCAGGACCAGCACCCATGAACCGCATCGAATTCATCATCGCCACCGCGATCGTGCTGCTTCTGGCCTTTGCCATGGGCTGGTTCACCTATTGGCTGATGCACCGCTTCACCCGCGTCGCCGGCGGCGACATGGG
Source organism: Tabrizicola fusiformis (assembly GCF_013328815.1). Classification (GTDB taxonomy): domain Bacteria; phylum Pseudomonadota; class Alphaproteobacteria; order Rhodobacterales; family Rhodobacteraceae; genus Fuscibacter. Next base: position 444,135 of record NZ_JABUHN010000003.1, on the reverse strand, counting down.
TGAGATGGACCGTCTGGCGCAATCGCTGCACGAGGCCGAGGAAATCCGCGATCAGGCGATCATCTATCTGGAAAGCCGCGAGGCCGAGTTGCTGAACCAGATAGCGCAGGGCGAGGCGGAGTTGCGCGCCGCGATGGAGGGGCTGCGCGATGCCCGTCTCGAAGCCGAGGAAATGCGCGCCTATATCGAACGGATGCACGCCAATTCCTGAGCGGGCGGCTTGACGCAGCCACTTTGCGCGCCGATATTTGCCCGGCGCGATATGCGCAGATGGAGCGTGGATGTCTGAGCTTGTGTAACGCCACCCCCCGCGTCTGACGGGGGAGTGAGGGCGGAACGGGGCGGCCTTGGGCCAGCCCGCTCTTTTGTTACATCCGGCTTTCTGGACTTTCCCATGAATATCTCACGTTACGAACAGCGCGTGCTGCACGCGCTGGCGCAGGGTGGCCTGATCGAGCATGACCGCGAGGGCGGTCGCAAGGTTGCCACCGTGCTGTGCCGCACCCGCGACGGCTTTGTCCTCAGCGATTGCACTCTGTCGGTTTTCCTCAGCCTGCGGCGCAAGGGGCTGATCGCCTCGGCTGCGGGCGGGCCTTACCGCATTTCCATGGCAGGGCGCAGGTCCGTCCGTGCCCAAGCCGACAATCGTTGAGGGCGAGATGATCCTTCGCAAGGAATCGGCGGCGGATGCCGCCGGCAGCGTGATCGGGCTCCATCCGGCTTTCGGCCACTGACGGGGCAGGGGGCAGGCAATCCAGACTTGCCCCCTGCGCCATTCGTGCCAAACTGCCCCGGCATATCAACCGGAGCCATTCATGTCCCTGATTTCCCGTCTTGCCCTTCTGGCGGCCCTTGCCGCAGCCCCCATGGCCCATGCCGATGCGGTTTCCGATGCGCTGGCCGCCGCGAGCGAAGCCTATGCCGCAGGCGACCTGTCGCAGACTTCGGCGCAGCTTATCACCGCGACCAAGGCCCTTGCCGAGGCGCAGAGCGGCATGTTGATGGCGCTTTTCCCGCCGGCGCCCGATGGCTGGACCCGCAGCGACAACACCGATATGGCGGCGGGCCTGTCGATGATGGGCGGCGGTGCCGGTGCCGAGGCCAGCTATTCCACGCCCGACGGCAGCACCATCACCCTGACCGCCTTTGCCGACAATATGATGGTGTCCTCGATGGCCGGGATGCTGGGCAATCCGGCGATGATGGCGATGATGGGCAAGACCGAGACGATCAACGGCACCGCCTTCCTCAATCAGGAAGGCAGCTTTTCGGCGCTTCTGGCCAACCGGGTGCTGGTGCAGGCCAATGGCGGCACGCCCGAGCAGGTCATCGCCCTCTTGGGGCAGATCGACTTTGAAAAGCTCGCCGCTTTCGACAAACCTTGACCGGGGTCAAAGCCCGTCCAGAAGGGCCGCCATCAGGGCCGAGGACGGGTCGCGCAGATCGTCGATCACGTTGAAATGGTGGCGCCCCGGCGCCACCGTCCAGCGGCAAGCCCAATCTTCCGACAGCAGGCGCGCCTGAAACAGGAAGGCGGGCCGCTCCTCCCCGCCGACCCAGACATGCGCGTCCACCCCCGGTTTGCGGGGCAGGCGGGCGGGGCTTTCGCTGGCCACTTCGGCAGCGTCCAGCCGCAGCTTTTCGTTCATGCCGGTCAGCGTCAGCGTCTCCAGATCGGCCAGCGGTGAAATCGGCACCACCCGCGCCAGCCGGGGCAGGTCGATATCGGTGCAGGCCATTCGCGCCGACAGATGCCCGCCCGCCGAATGGCCGGTCACCACCACAGGCCCGGCCACCTCTGCCGCCGCCACCCGCGCCGCCGCCGCAATCTCTTGCGTCATCTGCGCAATCCGTGCCTCGGGGGCCAGCGTGTAGGACGGCAGCGCCACCGCCCAGCCGCGCGCCAATGCGCCAGCGGCATAATGCGTCCAGCTTTCCCGCCCGAAGGCCAGCCAATAGCCGCCGTGGACAAAGACCATCAGCCCCCGCGCCGTGCCCTCGGGCCGGATCAGGTCAAGCTGCTGCCGCGCGCCCGGCCCATAGGGCAGGTCCGCCCGCAGCCGCCCGCCCAAAGTGGCGCGAAAGGCGGCGGCATCGCGCGCCAGATCCGCAGGCAGCGTTTCCGATCCCGGTATGAAGGCGCCGTTCTGATAGGCACGATCCCAATCCATGCGCAGTCCCCTCCCTGGGATAATGCCAGTTCTATCCTACAAATCAGGCCAGACGCCCTGCGCCATGTGGACTTTTGGCCCCCCATCAGCCATTGCATGAACGTCCGAGAAATGGGAGGCCCCGATGCTCGATTCCGTCACCAACCTGCGCGACCTGTTGAAAGACCCCTCGCTTCTGGCGACCAAAGCCTATGTGGCCGGGGAATGGATCGAGGCCGATGATGGCACGACCTTTCCGGTGATCAACCCCGCCCGGGGCGATGTGATCTGCCATGTGCCCAACCTTGGCCGCGCCGAGACCGCCCGCGCCATTGCCGCCGCCAATACGGCAATGAAGGAATGGGCCGCCCGCACCGGCAAGGAACGCGCGCAGGTCATGCGCAAGTGGTTCGATCTGATGATGGCCAATCAGGACGATCTGGGCGCCATCCTGACCGCCGAAATGGGCAAGCCGCTGGCCGAGGCCAAGGGCGAGATTGCCTATGGCGCCAGCTTCATCGAATGGTTCGGCGAAGAGGCCAAGCGGGTTTACGGCGAAACCATCCCCGGCCATCAGCGCGACAAGCGCATCACGGTGATCAAGCAGCCGATCGGCGTTGTCGGCTCGATCACGCCGTGGAACTTCCCGAATGCGATGATCACCCGCAAATGCGGCCCGGCGATTGCCGTCGGCTGCGGCTTTGTCGCCCGGCCTGCGGCCGAAACCCCGCTTTCGGCGCTGGCGCTGGCGGTCTTGGGCGAACGGGCGGGCCTGCCTGCCGGCATCTTCTCGGTCATCACCTCGAAACGGTCCTCCGACATCGGCAAGGAGTTCTGCGAAAACCATCTGGTGCGCAAGCTGACCTTCACCGGCTCGACCGAAGTGGGTCGCATCCTGATGCGGCAGGCGGCGGAACAGGTGATGAAATGCTCGATGGAACTGGGCGGCAATGCGCCTTTCATCGTGTTTGACGACGCCGATCTGGATGCGGCTGTCGCGGGCGCGATGATGTCGAAGTTCCGCAACAACGGGCAGACCTGCGTCTGCGCCAACCGGATCTACGTCCAGTCGGGCGTTTATGACGCCTTTGCCGAAAAGCTGAAGGCGGCGGTGGCCAAGACCCGGGTGGGCGATGGCCTGTCCGAGGATGTGCAGTTCGGTCCGCTGGTGAACATCGCGGCGGTGGAAAAGGTCGAAGAGCATATCGCCGATGCCACCGCCAAGGGCGCGCAGGTGGCCATGGGGGGCGCGCGGCACGAATTGGGCGGCAACTTCTTCCAGCCGACGATCCTGACCGGCGTCACTGACGAGATGATGGTGACGAACGAGGAAACCTTTGGCCCGCTGGCGCCGCTCTTCCGGTTCGAGACCGAAGAGGAAGTGGTGGAAAAGGCCAATGCTACGATCTTCGGGCTGGCCAGTTATTTCTACAGCCGCGACATCTCCCGCGTGACCCGGGTGCAAGAGGCGCTGGAATACGGCATCGTCGGCGTGAACACCGGCATCATCTCGACCGAGGTGGCGCCGTTCGGCGGGGTCAAGCAATCGGGGCTGGGCCGTGAAGGCAGCCGCCACGGCATGGAAGACTATCTGGAAATGAAATACATCTGCCTGAGCATCTGATCCGCACCGGATCGGGCGGCAGTGCGAAAACGGGGCCTTCTGGTCCCGTTTTTCTTTGTTTCCAGGGCTTTGGGTGCCAAGTTTAGGCGCTGATATCCCATAGCACCCCGGCGATTTTGTCTAGCGCGGCGCCTTGGCCCAGTTTGGCGCCATGGCCCGCTGACTTCTGCGTTTTGGGGCCGATGTGAAAGGATACCATCATGGCTGCCAAGCTGATCTCTGCCACCCGCGCCCTGACCCTTGCCACCGCCTTTGCCGTGGCGCTGGTCCCCGCTGCCCCTGCGCTTGCCTGGGGCGACCGCGAACAGGGGGTTGTCACCGGCATCGCCGGCACGCTCTTGCTGCAGGGCATCCTGCGCGATCTTGAGCGGCAGAACCGCCCGCGCCCGGTGCCGCAACCCTATCCCGAGCCTTATCCCACCCCGCGCCCGCAATATCCCGCGCCGCAGCCCGCGCCGGGCCAATACAGCGGCGGCTCGATCTGGCGCACCCCGGTTGCCGAGGCGTTCCAGAGCTATTCGCGCAGCGAGCGCAAGGCGATCCAGCGTCAGCTTAGCCGCTATGGCTATTACCGTGGCGGGCTGGACGGCGCCTTTGGCCCGGGCACCTATTCGGCCATCACCGGCTATGCCCGCGACAGCGGCGACGGCGCCATGCTGCGCACCACCGCAGGCAGCTTTGCCGTGCTGGACGGGCTGCTGTATTAAGCGCGAAGAATTCCCGGCGCGGGCCAAGGATTGCCTCCTGGCCCGCGTCGAAGCATTGTCATGTTGATGGATACGCCCGACGAAACCCTTGCCGAAGCCGCTGCGGGCGGTGACCGCGCGGCTTTTGCCGTGCTGCTGGGCCGGCATTATGACCGCATCTTCGCGCTGGCCTTCCGGCTGACCGGCAGCCGCGCCGATGCCGAGGATCTGGCGCAGGAAATCTGCGCCGCGCTGCCGGCGAAACTGGCACGCTGGCGGGCAGAAGCGCGCTTTACCACATGGCTTTACCGGGTGGTGGTCAATGCCACCCATGACTTGCGCCGCCGTCAGGCGGTGCGCAGCCGTGCCGCTGCGGGCTGGGGCGATTGGGAAATCGCCCGGCAGGACCAGATCGCCGAAGAGGCCGAGGCGCTTGACTGGCTGACGGCCGCCATGACCCGGCTTTCGCCCGAGTTGCGCGACACCGTGGCGCTGGTTCTGGGCGAGGAACTGACACAGGCGCAGGCTGCGGCGGTGCTGGGCGTGTCCGAGGGCACCATTGCCTGGCGGATGTCGGATGTGAAGAAACGGCTCAAGGCGATGGCCGCCGAGGAGGCCCGATGACGGATGATTTCGACGCCCTGCGCGCCGCGCTGAAACAGGCCCCCCCGGCGCCCGACCCGCAGGCGCGCGCCCGCGCCATGGCGCAGGCGATGGAAAATTTCGACCGGCTCCAAGGATCGGCCGCAGCCGCCCGTTCCAATGACAGCCCGCCAGCACAGGCGGGGGTCATTGCCGGAGTGATTGCCATGCTGAAAACCTTCAATACCCGACCGCTTCTTGCCGCCTCTACCTCTGCCGCTGCGCTGCTGATCGGCTTTGCCGTTGTGTTGCCGCTGACGGACCATCTGCCGGGCCGCGGCGAACGTCCCACCGCGCAGGCGCCGGTTGCCGAGACCAAGCCGCGCCAGCGCCCCGAGGCGCCGGTTCTGGCCGAAACTGCGGATGCAGAGACCGATGCCGCCCCGCCGCCCGAGGCGCTTGCCCGGCTCGCGTCCGAACCGGCACCCGAGCCCGTTCCCGCCCCGGCGCCCAAGGCCGCTGCCAAGCGGGCCGCCGCACCCCAGGCGATGGCCGAAGTCGCCCCTGATGCCATGGCCGATGCCATGACGGGTGCCATCGCTGCCGCCGCTCCGGCGGGTGGTATCCTGCCGGACATGCCACTGCCGCCGCCGGAAAACACCGAGACCTTCGCCAATGCCGCCGTCAATCCGGTGCATGTGACGGCAGAAGAGCCGGTTTCGACCTTTTCCATCGACGTGGACACGGCCTCTTATGCCGTTGTCCGCTCGTCGCTGATGGCGGGTGTGTTGCCCGATCCGCAAGCGGTGCGGGTCGAGGAGATGGTGAATTACTTCCCCTATGCCTATCCGGCACCCGAAGCGGGTAAAGCATTCCGCCCCACCGTCACGGTGATGCCGACGCCCTGGAATGCGGGCACCCGTCTGGTGCATATCGGCATTCAGGGCGCGCAGGTCACCGAACGCCCGCCGCTGAATCTGGTGTTCCTGATCGACACGTCGGGCAGCATGGAGGACGCCAACAAGCTGCCGCTCTTGAAACAGTCGCTGGCGCTGATGCTGCCGGAATTGCGGGCCGATGATCAGGTGGCCATTGTCGCCTATGCCGGGTCCGCCGGGCTGGTGCTGCCGCCCACGGCGGCGGGCGAGCGGGTGACCATCCTTGCCGCGCTGGATCAACTGGCGGCGGGCGGTTCCACCGCCGGGGCCGAGGGCATAAGGCTGGCCTATCAGGTGGCCGAGGGGATGGCAGGGCAGGGTGAGGTCAGCCGCGTCCTTCTGGCCACCGATGGCGATTTCAACGTCGGGATTGACGACCCCGACGCGCTGAAGACCTATATCGAAGGCAAGCGCGCCTCGGGCAGCTATCTGTCGGTGCTGGGCTTTGGCCGGGGCAATCTGGACGACGCCACGATGCAGGCGCTGGCGCAGAACGGCAATGGCACGGCCGCCTATATCGATACGCTGTCGGAAGCGCGCAAGGTGCTGGTCGATCAGCTTTCGGGCGCGCTTTATCCCATTGCCGACAATGTGAAAATCCAGATCGAATGGAACCCTGCGCAGGTCGCGGAATACCGGCTGATCGGCTATGAAACCCGGGCGCTGGCGCGCGAGGATTTCAACAATGACAAGGTGGATGCCGGCGATATCGGCGCCGGGGCGCAGGTCACCGCGATTTATGAGGTGACGGCACCGGGCAGCCCGGCCCTGCTGAACGATCCGCTGCGCTATGGCGCTGCAGCACCGGCCACGGGCGGGGGGGAGTTGGGTTTTCTGCGCCTGCGCTCGGTGGCGCCGGGGGAAACGGCCAGCACGCTACAGGAAACCCCGATCCTGCCTGAAACCGCCGCGCCCGGCGATGATGCCCGCTTTGCCGTGGCCATCGCGGGCTTTGGCCAGCAGTTGCGCGGCGCGAAATATCTGGGCGACTGGGGCTGGCCGCAGATGATCGCCCTGGCCCAAGGGGCGCGGGGCGAAGACCCCTTCGGCTACCGCGCCGAGGCGGTGACGCTGATGCGGCTGGCCATGGCGCTTGACCACTGACTGCGGTTCGGGCGGCGGCGGGCCGGGCCAACGCCGCCCTTGCCTGCCGCAGCGAGGCGCGGCTAGCCTTGCCCTGCATTTTCCCGATTCCACATTCGCAGTTTACCGGAGGCCCAACGTGCATGACCCGATCCGTATCGGCCAACTGACCATCCGTTTCCTGATCGACCGCAGCGACAGCAAGGACAGCATGGCGCTGTTTGAGCTGACCGTACCTCCCGGCGCCAAGGTGCCCGCGCCGCACTACCACAGCAACTGGGACGAAACCGTCTATGGGCTTGAGGGCAGCATGATCTGGACCCTCTCTGGCACCGCGACCGAGCTTGCGCCGGGCGGGCATCTTTTTATCCCGCGCGGTGCCGTTCATCACTTCATCAACCGCAGCGAGGCCCCGGCGCGTGCGCTGGTGATGATCGCGCCCGGCGTTTTGGGGTCGGAATATTTCCGCGACCTTGCGGCGCTGATGGCGGTGGGCGGCCCGCCCGACCCCGCGCGCGTCGGCGAGGTGATGGCGCGGCACGGGCTGGTGCCGGTTCCAGGCTGACCCGGGCCGCCGCTCCCGCAGTTCCGACAGGAAAAGGCCCGCCCCGATTCGGGGGCGGGCCTTCGGTTTTGCGGGGAAGAGGGCTCAGACGGTCGCTTCCAGTGCCTTGGCCTCAACCTGTTTCGGTTCGGTCGCGGCGGGGCGGCCAATCTCGATGCGGCGGGGTTTCAGCGCCTCGGGCGTTTCGCGCACAAGGTCGATGTGCAACATGCCATGCTCATGCGCGGCACCCGTCACGCGGACATGATCGGCCAGCGCAAAGCGGCGCTCGAACGCGCGGGTGGCGATGCCGCGGTGCAGATAGGCTTTCTCGGCCTGATCGGGGGTCTTGCGGGCGGCGACATGCAGCGCGCCGTCCTTCACCTCAACCGAGAGTTCTTCGGGCGTGAAACCGGCGACGGCAATCGAGATGCGATAGGCATCCTCGGCGGTCTTTTCGATGTTGTAGGGCGGATAGGTGGGCTGGGCCACATCGGCGGTCAGCGCGCGGTCCATCAGATCGGCGATGCGGTCAAAGCCGACGGTGGCACGGTAAAGCGGAGCGAAGTCGAAACCACGCATGTCATCCTCCTTGGGAAGCGATGTCAGGGGCCTGCCCCATCCGGGCGCAGGCGGTTCAGGCGCCCCGGCCCGGATTGGCACCGGAGCATGATTGATCTGGGGAGGCTTTTGCGCGGTTTCAAGGGGCGATAGCGCCCGGGGTCACGGCTTGATGAACTTGGCCCCGCCGCTGCCGCCCGCCGACAGAAGCCGCACCTTGCCCGGCGCATCCAGCCCCAACTCGGCCTTGAGCAGCGTCAGCCCGCTGTCCAGCGCGGTGCCAAGCGCGACCTTGCGGCCCTCGACCTCGGCCTTGGCGGAAATGACCGAAACGACCACCGCCCGCCCGTCTGGCCCCACATGAAACACCGGCGCACCCGAGGAGCCGAAATCGACATCGCAAGACAGCACCAGAATATCCGGCCCCTTGTCCAGCACGCCGCAATCGGGTTCCAGCGCGGGCACTTCGGCCCGGTCCTGCGCATAGGAGACCACGCCAACCGTATCGCCGGTCCGGGGCTGTGCGCCGGTGGCAAAGGGATGGACCTGCGGCAGGCGCACCGGCTGATCCAGTTGCAAAAGCGCAAGGTCATAGGCCACCCGGTCAAGGTTATCGACCCCGGCATAGACGTAATCGGGATGCACCGCCGCCGCCTTGACCCCGCGATAGGCTTCGGCGCGGCCATTGCGCAGGCCCAGCCGGAATTCGATATCGCCGATGTCGTGGCGCGCACCCGTCGCCTTGTCGAACAGGCAATGCGCGGCGGTCAGCACCAGATCATCGGCAATCAGCGTGCCGGTGCAAAAGCCCCGGCTGCCCAGCTCCAGCCGCCCCACCGCCTCCCAGCCGCGCTGGTCGTCGCCGGTCTGCAGACTGACAAGCCCCCGACCCTCGACAAGGGCAGGAAAGGCCACAAGGGCCGCAAGCAAGACGGGCAATCGCCGCATCGGTCCTCCGAATTCAGAGGTCCGGGCTAGACCCGGAATGCGGCAAAAACGTGGCAATCCCGGTGTCAGGGCAAGGCACGCGGCCTTGGCCCGCCCATGGCCCAATCCAGCAGCTCTACCGTATGCACCACCGGAATGCCGGTGCCCGAGCCGATCTGCATCATGCAGCCGATATTGCCCGCTGCGATCACGTCGGGCGTCTTCGCCTCCAGCGTGGCCACCTTGCGCCGCTTGAGTTCCGCCGAAATCTCGGGCTGCAACAGGTTGTAGGTGCCCGCCGAACCGCAACACAGATGGCTGTCGGCAGGCTCCACCACGGTAAATCCTGCCCGTTTCAGCAAATCCTTCGGCGCGGTCTTCACCTGTTGGCCGTGTTGCAGCGAACAGGCGGCGTGATAGGCCACCCGCAGCCCCTTGGGCGCCCCTTCCGGCAGGCCCAGCTTCACCAGAAGCTCGCTGACATCCATCGCCAGCGCCGCCACTTCGGCCGCCTCTGCCGTGCCCAGCATATGGCCGTAATCTTTGACCGTGGTGCCGCAACCCGAGGTGTTGATGACGATGGCATCAAGCCCGCCCGCGCGTTTCTCGGCCATGAAGGCGGCGATATTGGCGGCGGCAAAGCCATGCGCCTCATCCTCGCGGCCCATGTGATGGGTCAGCGCGCCGCAGCAGCCCATCGCCTTGGGGATCACCACCTCGCAGCCCAGACGGCGCAACAGGCGGATCGTGGCATCGTTGATATCGGTGTTCAGCGCCTTCTGCGCGCAACCCGTCATCAGCGCCACTCGCATCCGCCGCTCGGCCTTGGCCGGAAAGACCTGCGGATCGTCATTGCGGCTGACCGGCGGCACCACCTTGGGCGCCATCGCCACCATGGCCCGCAACCGGGCATCAGGCAAAAGCCGGGCAAAAGGCCGCGCCATCTTCGCCCCCAAGAGCGCCAGCCGGAAGCGGCCCGGATAGGGGATCACCCGCGCCAGCACCCAGCGCAGCAGCCGGTCCGAGAGCGGGCGGCGGTAGGTCTTTTCCACATGCGCGCGGGCGTGGTCGATCAAATGCATGTAATGCACGCCTGAAGGGCAGGTCGTCATGCAGGCAAGGCAGGACAGGCAGCGGTCAATGTGCTTGACGGTCTTTTCATCGGCAGGCCGGCCCTGCTCCAGCATGTCCTTGATCAGGTAGATGCGGCCCCGCGGGCTGTCGAGTTCATCGCCCAGAACCTGATAGGTCGGGCAGGTCGCGGTGCAGAAGCCGCAATGCACGCAGGCGCGCAGAATGTCATTGGCCCGCGCAATGCCCGGCTCGGCCAGTTGGGCCTCGGTGAAATTGGTCTGCATCAGCCCATGACCCCCGCATTCAGAATGCCGCGCGGGTCGAATTTCGCCCGCAAACCGCGTGACAAGGCCGCCACGGCAGGCGCCTCGGCCGGAAAGACCGGCACCGTCATGCCCGGCAGCGGGCGGATCAGCATGGCATGGCCATGGCCCGCCACCGCCGCCCGCACATCGGCCCGGGCCTCCGTGAGCAGCCAGATCAACCCGCCGCCCCAGTCATAGACCGCCCGCGCCCCCGGCAGGGCCGCGACAATCCCTGCCGCCGCCGAAGGCCGCACCACCAGCCGCCAGATGGCCCCCGCGGCCCCGGCAAAGGGTGCCACATCGCGCACCTGCCGCCAGAGCGCGGCACTTTCCGCTCTGCTCGCCAGCACCCAATCGCCGCCCAAAACCGAGCGCAACGCCCCGGCGCGATAGGCGACCGAGCCTTCCAGCCCCTCGATCCGCAACAGCGTCCGCCCGCCGATATGCGCCGCGCCTGACACGTCATAGGGCGTGCCAAGCGCCGCCCGCAGCCGCGTCAGCGCCGTGGCATCATCCAGCCCTTCGGCGATCAACGTGGTCTCGGCCTCGGGCATCGCCTGCAATTTCAGGCTGACCTCGGTGATCACGCCCAGCGTGCCATGGCTGCCCGCCAGAAGCTTGACCAGATCATAGCCGGTGACATTCTTCATCACCCGCCCGCCGTTCTTCACCACATGGCCCGCGCCATCGACAAAGCGCAGCCCGATTAGGCTGTCGCGGGCCGCCCCCGCCTGCACCCGACGCGGCCCGCCGGCATTGGCCGCCGCCACCCCGCCCAGCGTCGAGACCCCTTCGCGCCCCAGAAGCTGGCGCAGATCCGGCACCTCAAAGGCCAGCCGCTGCCGCTCCCCCGCCAGAAGCGCCTCGACCTCGGCCAAAGGCGTGCCCGCCCCCGCCACCAGCGTCAGCGCGCCGGGTTCATAAAGCCGCACTCCCGCCAGACCGCCGGTTTCCAGCGCCACACCCGGCAGATTGCCCGGCCCCCGCGTGCCGCCGCCGACCACGCGCAAGGGGCCGCCCGCCCCCCGGATCGTCTCACTCAGTTCCGCCTCGCTGGCAGGCCGCATCTGCTGCCCTTTCATCTGTTCCCAAATATCCTCGGGGGTCCGGGGGCAGACGGCCCCCTGCGCTCTCAACCGGCGCGCCGCCCGGCGCTGATCTCCAGCGGAAATACCTTGGCCGGGTTCAAGAGCCAGCGCGGATCGAACACATCCTTCACCGCCATCTGCGCCTCCATATCCGCCGCCTCGAACTGCACGCCCATCAGGTCGCGCTTCTCGATGCCCACACCATGCTCCCCCGTCAGACAGCCGCCGACCTCGACGCAAAGCTTGAGGATTTCCGCGCCAAAAGCCTCGCACCGTTCCAGATCGCCGGGCTTGTTGGCATCGAACAGGATCAGCGGATGCATGTTGCCATCGCCCGCGTGAAAGACATTGCCGACCTCAAGGCCGAATTCCGCACTCATCTCGCCAATGCGGCGCAGCACATGCGGCAGGGCCGAGACCGGGATCGTGCCGTCCAGACACATGTAATCATTGATCTGCCCCATGGCGCCAAAGGCCGATTTGCGGCCCAGCCAGATGCGCCGGGCCTGCTCTTCATCCGCCGCCTCGCGCAGCTCCACCGGGTTGTGGCGCAGCGCGATGGCCTTGATCCGGGTCAGTTGCTCGTCGATTTCCGCCGGGCTGCCTTCGACCTCGATGATCAACAGCGCCTCGCAATCCGGGTAGCCCGCCTTGGCAAAGGCTTCGCAGGCGCGGATGCAGGGGCGGTCCATGAATTCAATGGCCACCGGCAGGATGCCCGCCTTGATGATGTCCGATACACATTCGCCCGCGACGGCGTTCGAGGCATAGCCGACCAGCACCGGCCTTGCCCCTTCGGGCTTGGGCAGGATGCGCAGCGTGGCCTCGGTCACCACGCCCAACTGCCCCTCGGACCCGCAGACCACGCCCAGCAGGTCCAGCCCGGCGGTTTCCGCCCAAGGCCCGCCCAATTCGACCACCGTGCCATCCATCTGCACCAGCGTCACGCCCAAGAGGTTGTTCGTCGTCACCCCGTATTTCAGGCAATGCGCCCCGCCCGAATTCATCGCCACATTGCCCGCAATGGCGCAGGCCAACTGGCTGGACGGATCGGGGGCGTAAAAGAACCCCTCCGCCTCGACCGCGCCGGTCACCGACAGATTGGTGCGGCCCGACTGCACGCGGATAAAGCGGTTGTCGTAATCGGTTTCCAGCACGGCATTCATCCGCGCCACACCAAGGATCACGCAATCCGCCGTTGGCATCGCTCCACCTGAAAGCGAGGTGCCCGCCCCGCGCGGCACCACCGGCACGCCTTGGCGATGGCAAAAGGCCAGAACCGCCGCGACTTCGCCCGTGGTCCGCGGCAGCACGGCGGCCAGCGGCGCACAGCGATAGGCGGCCAGCCCGTCGCATTCATAGGCGCGGGTTTCGGCCGGATCGTCGATCACGGCATCGCCGGGCAGGATCGCCCGCAGCCCGGCGACAATCGCCGCGCGGCGCGACAGCACCGACGGATCGGGCAGAGGCATTTCCATGGCGAACCTCCCTGTTCTGGTAAGAAAATATAACCAATTTCGCCATTCAGGCAAGTCTTTCCCGCGCCCCGCTGCGTTTTCCGGCTTTTCCCGCGCCGGGCGCTGGCCTAGCCTTGGCTATGCCCGACCTGATCCATCTTGGCCCGCTGTCACCCCTTGACCTGATCGCCCTGGCGACGCTGTTGGCGGCATGGCTGATCGTGGGCCGGTTGATCGAGCATCCACCCGCCAGCCGCCCCTCGGTCAGCCTGATCATGCAAAGCTATCGCCATGACTGGATGCGCCAGTTCGTGACGCGCCAGCCCCGCATCTTTGACGCGACGATGATCGACAACCTGCGGCAAAGCACGGCGTTCTTCGCCTCGGCCTCGATGATCGCCATTGGCGGCGGGGTGGCGCTGATCGGCAATCCCGCGCCGGTGCTGGGCCTTGCGCGCGACCTGACCCTGCCGACCGAGCCGTCGGGCCTGCAAATGCGCGGCTTGCTGGTGGTGGGCCTGCTCGCCAATGCGCTGTTGAAGTTCATCTGGGCGCACCGGCTGTTCGGCTATTGCGCGATCCTGATGGCCTCGGTGCCCAACGATCCGGCCGACCCGCAAGCCTATCACCGGGCCGAACAGGCGGGGGAGGTGAACATCCATGCCGCCAAAAGCTTCAACCGCGGCCTGCGCTCGATCTATTTCGCGCTGGGCGGGCTGGGCTGGCTTCTGGGGCCATGGGGGCTGATCGGGGCCACGCTGGCGACCACCGCCATCCTGATCCGCCGCGAATTCGCCTCGCAATCGCGCGCGATCATGCTGCGCAAAGCCTGAGATTGCCCTCCCGCCTGCCTGCCCCGGATTTGCACCTTTCGAAATACTCCCGCCGGAGGCATCGCCATTTGCCACCTGCGCGCCCCCGGCCTTATGCGCTCCGCCGCCGCCCCTCGGCCAGCCATGCCCCCAGCGCAAAGCCCGCCGCGACCAGCAGCAGAACCCAGCCCGGCATCAGCGGCGAGACCTGCAGATCCTCGGTCACCGAGGCGCCGCGCGGCGTCAGGCCCAGCCAGCCACGCCCGGCGGCGGGGCGGCCGGGGCGCACCTCGCGCAGGGTGGGAAAGCCGTCTTCCAGCCGCAGGATGCCGCCCTGCATGGGCGCCACCGCCGGCGTCATCGGCAGGGCGCTGGCCAGCGTTTCGACAAATTCGCGCGGGGCAGGCGGGCCGACTGCCACCACCCGCACCAGATCGCCCTGTTCCAGCCGGTATAGCCCGACGCCGGGCGCCTTCCACTCCACCGTCCAGCGGCCAGGGCTTTGCTGCACCATCGGCACCGGCTGCGCGGTGCCATCCGGCGCGGTGATCGTCACATCCCCCGGCGGTTCGGCCTGCAGGGTGCGGCGGGTGATGGTCATCACATCGCCATTGGCGGCGGCCATCAGCGCTTCTTCCTCCAGCTCCGGCTCTTTCAGCATCCAATGCGCCAGCCGCCGCAAGAGTTCCAGTTGCGGCCCGCCGCCCTCAAACCCGCGCCCCCAGAGCCATGCCTGATCCGAGGCGAGAACCGCCACCCGGCCCTGTTCCACCCGGTCCAGCACCAGAAGCGGCTTGTCCTGCGGCCCCGACATCACCACCTGCCCGGCAATCGGGCGCACGTCGATCAGCCGGAACCAGCGGCCCCAGCCGCCTTCGGGCGCCAGCGCCTCAAGCCCCTCGGTCACCGGATGGCGGCGGCCGATTTCGGTCAGCGCCGGGCGGAACCCGCCCTCGATCACGCGCGAGGTGGGTTCGACCGGCAGAATCTCGGCCAGAGGCGAGCGCCAGAGGCTGTCCACGGCGCCAAACTCGGGTCCCGCCGCCACCAGAACCGTGCCGCCGCCGCGCACATAGCGCACCACATTGTCGATGTATTCCATCGGCAGGATGCCCCGCATCCGGTAGCGGTCAAAGATGATCAGGTCGAATTCGGTGATCTTTTCAACGAACAACTCCCGCGTGGGAAAGGCGATCAGCGACAGTTCCTCGACCGGGACGCCATCCTGCTTTTCCGGCGGGCGCAGGATGGTGAAATGCACGAGGTCCACCGAAGGGTCGGATTTCAGAAGGTTGCGCCAGACCCGCTCGCCTGTATGCGGCTCACCCGAGACGAGCAGAACCCGCAGACGGTCGCGCACGCCGTTGATCTGCACCACGGCGGCATTGTTGCGGTCAGTCAGTTCCCCCGCGACCCCCGCGACCGAGAATTGCAGCACGTTCTGCCCGGCATGGGGCAGGGTGACCGGCAGTTCAAGGTCGGTGTTGGTGGGCACGGTGAAGGTGACCGGCTCTTCGGCATCCACCGAAAGCGTGAGGTCCACCGAAGCCCCCAGATCGGTCGGCAGGGCGCCCTGATCGTCGATCCGCAGTTTCAGGGTGAACTCTTCGCCCAGAATGGCAAAGGCGGGGGCGTCGGTGACGATCAGGCGACGGTCCCAATCGGTCTGCCGCCCAGTCAGCAGCACATGCAGCGGCGCGGGCAGCGACGGCGCCAGCGCCAGATCATGCACCTGCCCGTCGCTGATCAGCACGGCCCCCGCGATGCGCGCCTGCGGCTCGGCGGCCACCGCCTCGGCCAGCGCAGTCATGGCAAGGGTTCCGGCATCGTCGGCGCCATCGGCAAAGCGAGTGACGCGCAATTCGGTATTGTCCAGCGCGGCGACGGCTGCGGTCAGCCGGGCCAGCGCCTCTTCCGTCTGGGCGGGGCGGTCCGACAGGCGCTGCGAGGCGCTGTCATCGACCACGGCGATCACGATGTCGCTGAGGGGTTTGCGGTCTTCCTCTTGCAGCACCGGATTGGCCAGTGCGGCCAGCAACGCCAGCGCCGCCAGTGCGCGAAACGGCCAGCCGCGCAGGCCGCGCAGCGCCGCCAGCCCCACCAGCAGCACCGCCAGCGCCATAAGGCCCCAGAAGAGCGGCAGCGGCAGCAGAGGGTCAAAGAGGACCGAGCGGCTCATTGCCCCAGCCTTTCCAGCAGTGCAGGCACATGGACCTGATCGGATTTGTAATTGCCGGTCAGCACATGCATCACCACGTTGATGCCAAAGCGATAGGCGATTTCGCGCATCTGTTCGCCAGCGGCCCCGCGGCCCACGGCGAACATCGGGCTGCCATCGGGGCGGATGGCCCAGGCCCCGGCCCAGTCATTGCCGCCCAGAATGACCGGCGTCACCCCGTCATTCAGGCGGCGGAAGGGCATTCCGTCTTCCAGAGTGGCATCGGGTGGCGCCGCCTCGACCCAGAGGTCGGGCGCGTTGTAGCGGCCGGGAAATTCCTGCAAGAGATAGAAGCTGCGGGTCAGCACATGGTCGCGCGGCAGGGGTTCCAGCGGCGGAATGTCCAGCCCGGCGGCGATGACCTGCAACACCTGCGCCTCGGGCGTGGCGCCGCCGCCATAACCTGCAACATCGCCATCGCGGGTGTCGAACAGGATCATCCCGCCGGTGCGCAAGAAGCGGTTCAGCTTGGCATAGGCGGCGGGCGAGGGCAGGGGCTGATTTGCCGTGACGGGCCAGTAGAGGAAGGGGTAGAAGGCCAGCTCATCGGTTTCCAGATCGACGCCCATCGGCTCTTCGGGTTCGATCGCGGTGCGGCGCCAGAGTTCTTCGCCAAGACCGCGCAGGCCCGCATCGGCCACCTCGTCCACCTTGGCGTCGCCGGTCAGCACATGGGCCAGAACCACGCCGCGCGTCGCCTCGATGGCGCGGGCATCGGCGGCGGGGTCGGGCGGCGGGGCCGCCTCCTGCGCGCGCAGGCTCCCGGGCGCCAGAACGGCCCCGGCCAGCAGGGTTGCGGCCAGCATCGGCACCGTCACCGCCCGGCGCAGGCCCGGCAACCGGCCCGAAAGCGCCAGCGCCGCCAGAACATCCAGCGCCAGCAGCACCAGCGCCCCTGCCAGAAGCCAGCCCTTGAGCGCCAGCGCGCGGGCGGTCTCAAGCCCCTCGACCGTGGCGGCAAGGGGCCAGCTTGCGGGCGTCAGCGCAGTTTCCGCATTGACGGCATTCACGGCCACCCGCCGCTCTTCATTGCGGTAAAGCCCGGGCGGGGCGGCGGGGCCGGGGCCCGTGGTCAGAACCTTTGCCATCGTCTCTCCCGGCACGCCCGCCAGTTGCCCGGCATCGGCCAACTGGCCATAGCCGTCCAGCAGCCGCTCGGGTGCCCAGGTCAGGCCCTGCACCTGTTCCGCCCCGCCACCGGCGCGGGTCGAAACTGCCAGCCGTTCGAGCATCTGCATGAAAAGGCCCGAAAGCGGCAGGCTGGACCATTCGGCATTGGCGGTCACATGCACCAGCACCACCTGCCCGGCGCCCACAGCCTTGCGGGTGACAAGGGGCGTGCCATCGGCCAGCGCGGCAATGGTGCGCCCGGCAAGCTCGGGGTCGGGCTGGGCCAGAACCTGTTCGGTCACCGTCACCTCGGGCGGCACCGCCAGCCCGTGGAAGGGCGAACCTTCGGGGAAGGGGGCCAGCGTCTTCGGCTCCCCCCAACTCATCGAGCCGCCGACGGCGCGGCCCCCTTCGCGCAGGCGCACCGGCATCAGCGGGTCTTCGTCGCCGCGCGCCACGTCCGAAGCAGCCAGACGCGGCCCGGCAAAGCGCAACAGCAACCCGCCGCCGTCCAGCCAGTCCAGCAGCCCGTCCTGTTCCGATTGGGTCAACCGGGCGACATCGGCAAGGATGATCACATCCGGCTTGGCCGGCAACACATCGGACAGGCTGCCGTCGAGAAGATCGGCCACCGGCGACAGCGCCTGCCGCAGGTAATGGGTGGGCGACAGCAGCTGCATCCCCTCGCGGTCGGCTCCGCCCGACAGGATTGCCACCTTGCGCCGCTTGAGCGTGTCATCGGTCAGCGACACCGCCCCCGCTGTGCGCTGGCCCAGAATCTCAAAGCGGGTGATGCGGTTGCGGAGTTCCGGCGGCAGGTCCAGTTCGGCCTCGGCGCGCGGGGCGCCTGCGGCAAAGGTCAGGGGCAGGCGGGCAAGTTCGCGGTCCGTGCCCGAAGGATCGGGGCCGCGGGCGCTGATTTCAACCGTGGTTTCGGTGGTCGCCGGGCTGCGGCTGGCGGCCAGCCTGATCTTGCCACCGTCGAACAGGGCGGGATGCAGGGCGTAAAGCGGCCGGGGCGAGGCGACAACGCGCAGCGGGCCATGGTCCAGAAGGGCCGCCGCAAGATCGTCGGCCCCGGGATGGGCGAGGCCGTCCGAGAGCCAAAGGGTTTCAAACCCGCCTTCCGGCAGGTTGGTGCCCCATGCCGCCAGATCCTGCGGCAGCCAGGGTTTGGGTTGCAGCGCGCCAAGGCGGCCCTGCCAGTCGGCCGCCGTGCCGGGCAGCAGGGCTTGCGGCGTGTCGGCCAGCGAAGCCACCGCCACCGGGCGTCCGGCGCGGCCCGCCTCTTCCAGCGCGGCAAGTGCCCGCTCTTGCCGCCGCGCCCAGTCGCGGGCATCGGCCCAGCCACCGTCCAGCAGGATCACCAGCGGCCCGGTGCCCGGCTGGCCGGGTTCAGGATTCAGGATCGGCCCGGCGAAGCCGAGGATCGCCGCCGCCACCGCCAGCGCCCGCAGCAGCAAAAGCCACCAAGGCGTGCGGTCGGCCTGACGGTCCTTGTCCTCAAGCCCCAGAAGCAGGGCGACACCCGGAAAGCGGCGGCGGATCGGCGCGGGCGGAATGGCGCGCAACAGCAGCCACAGCACCGGCAAGGCGAGCAGCCCCAGCAAAAGCCAGGGCGTGGTGAAGGCCAGCCCTGCGATCACCGCCCGCCCTCCAGCGCCTGATAGAGCCACAGCAGCGCCGATTGCGCCGGTTGCCCGGTGTGATGCGTGCTGAAATGCCAACCTGCCGAACGGGCCAGATCGGCCAGCCGCGCCTTGCGCTCTGCCAGACGGTCAAGGTAGCGGGCGCGCAATTCGGCGGCACTTTGGGTTTCATGGCTGAGGGTGCCGCCCATCGAGGCGAAGATCACCCGCCCGCCAAAGGGAAATTCCTCTTCGGCCGGGTCCAGCACCTGCAACAGCGCGCCGCGCACGCCCTGTTCGGTTGCTTCGGCCAGCGCCGCCTCAAGCGGAGGGAGGGGGCCGAGGAAATCCGACAGGAAGACGGCACGGCCATGCGGCACCAGCCCGGCGGTCAGCGGTGCGCCGAAATCCTCGGGCGCGTCGCCATCGAGTTGCGCCAGAAGCGGCATCAGTTGCGCACGTCCCGGGCGCGGCGGATCGCCGCCGGCAAGGCCCACCCGCTCCCCTCCGCGCAGCAAGAGAACCGCCAGCGCCAGCGCCAGAAGCCGGGCACGGTCGGCCTTGGCCGGGCGGTTGGCATCGCCGGAAAAGCCCATGGCGCGGGCGCGGTCCACCCAGAGCGTGACGGATTGCACCGCCTGCCATTCGCGTTCGCGCACGAAATGCGTGTCAGACCGGGCGGAGCGGCGCCAGTCGATGCTGCGCGCGGCATCCCCGGCATGGGCGGGGCGGTATTGCCAGAACTCGTCCCCCTGCCCGGCGCGGCGGCGGCCATGGGCGCCCAGTTGCACCGAGCGCGCCAGTTGGTCCGCTTCGGCCAAGAGCGCGGGCAGCGATTGGCCAAGTGCTTCGGCCCGGGCGCGAAGGTCGGCGCGGAGATCGGCGGGCTGGATCAAGCCGCAGCCTCAAGCCGCAGAACCTGCCCCACCATGCGGTCGATCAGCCCCGACAGGGTTTCGCCCCGCGCCCGCGCGGCAAAGGACAGCGCCATGCGGTGTTCCAGCACCGGCTTGGCCATGGCGGCGACATCGGCGATGCCGGGGGCAAGCCGCCCCTCCAAGAGCGCCCGCGCCCGCACTGTCAGCATCAGAGCCTGCGCCGCACGCGGCCCCGGACCCCATGCCAGCGACCCGGCAACGCTGCTGCCCTCGGCTTCGCCCGGGCGGCAGGCGCGCACGAGGTCAAGGATCGCCTCGACCACCGCTTCGCCCACCGGCATCCGACGGATCACGCTTTGCGCCGCAATCAGACCCTCGGCATCAAAGACGGCATGGGCGCTGCTTTCGGTCGCGCCGGTGGTGGCCAGAAGGATTGCGCGTTCCGCCGCGCGGCTGGGATAGGCGACATCGACCTGCAACAGAAAACGGTCAAGCTGCGCCTCGGGCAGGGGATAGGTGCCTTCCTGCTCGATCGGGTTCTGGGTGGCCAGCACATGGAACGGGCGGCCAAGGGGGCGGTGCTGCCCGGCGATCGTCACCTCGCGCTCTTGCATCGCCTGCAACAGGGCCGATTGGGTGCGCGGGCTGGCCCGGTTGATTTCATCGGCCATCAGAAGCTGGCAGAACACCGGCCCCTCGATAAAACGGAAGGCGCGGCTGCCGTCGGCGGCGCTGTCCAGCACTTCGGAGCCAAGGATATCGGCGGGCATCAGGTCGGGCGTGAACTGGATGCGGTTCGACTGCAACCCCATCACTGTGGCCAAGGTATCGACCAAAAGCGTCTTGCCCAACCCCGGCAGACCCACCAGCAGCGCGTGCCCACCGCAGACCAGCGCGGCAAGCACCTGATCCACAACCGCTTCCTGCCCGATGAACCGTCCGGCAACCGAGCTGCGGGCACGGCCCAGACGCTCGGCCAAAGCTTCGATCTCGGCGACAAGCTGGGTGGGATCGGTCATCTCGGGTCTCCGCAAGGGGCAATTGCCGCCATATGAGCCAATCCGGGGCCCGGGCACAAATGCCAAACGCATTCCGGGCGAAATGCCACCGACAATTGATTGTGAAATCTGCCCGGCTGGTGCAGGACTTGGGCGGAAACCTGCCCGGAGGTGGCCCATGATCATCCGAGACAAGCCGCGCCTGCGCGATCTGGTTCTGGCGGTGCGCGGATCGGTGTTGCCGCATATCCTGCCCAACCTTCTGGTGCTGATGGGGGTGACGGCGGCCATGGTCTGGGTGGACCGGCGCTGGCAGGTGCTGCCCCATGCCGATGGCACGGCTTTCACGGTGTTCGGTATCGCGCTGTCGCTGTTTCTGGGGTTCCGCAACAACGCCGCCTATGACCGCTGGTGGGAGGCGCGCAAGCTTTGGGGCGGGCTTCTGGCCGATCTGCGGGCCTTTGCGCGCGAGGTCGAGGTCTTCGTTCCCGACCCCGCGCTGCGGCAGGGATTGTTGCGTCAGGCGCTTGCCTTCATCCACCTCCACCGCGCCAATCTGCGCCGCCTGACCGGCGATGCCGAGGTGCTGGCGCGGGCGCCGGGGCTGCAAGAGCATCCGCACCCACCCTGCGGCGCGCTGGACCTGATGGCGCGTGAGCTTGCCGCCGCCCGCACCGATGGCCGCATCGACGGCTTCGGCGCGCGCAGCCTGACCGGGCGGCTGGCCAGCATCGCGCTGCAACAGGCGGGGTGCGAGCGGATTGCGGTTACGCCCTTGCCCTATGTCTATTCGCTGCTGATATACCGCACGACTTATCTTTATTGCCTTCTGCTGCCGCTCGCGCTGATCCAGCCGGCGGGCTGGCTGACGCCGGTCTTTGTCGGCATCGTGGCCTATGTTTTCCTTGGGCTGGCCGAGGTGACCGAGGAATTGAGCCACCCGTTTGGCACCACGCTGAACGCGCTGCCGCTGGATGCCATCTGCCGCGCCGCCGAGATCAGCCTTGCGCCGCATCTGGGCGAGACGGCCCCACCGCCGCTGCGGCCGGTGAACTTTCACCTTGGCTGACGGGGGCATGGCAATTCCGGCGCCAAGGCCCTAGGTTTGCGGCATGAGCGACACCAACCCCCCCCCGCCCTCGGCCGAAGGGCTGGCCGCTTCGGTCAAGGCGGCCAGCCGCAAGGGACCGCCGCCGGTGCATCTGTGGAACCCGCCGTTCTGCGGTGACCTCGACATCCGCATCGCCCGCGACGGGACGTGGTATTACCTTGGCACGCCTTTCGGGCGGATGCCGCTGGTCAAGCTGTTCTCGTCGATCCTGAAACTGGAAGACGGCCGCTATTACCTTGTCACCCCAGTTGAAAAGGTCGGGATCAAGGTGGATGACGCCCCGCTTCTGGCCGTCGATTTCGAGGTGACGGGTCAGGGGGCCGCGCAATCGCTGCGGTTTTTCACCAAGACCGAGGATGAGGTGACGGCCAGCGCCGAAAACCCCATCCGCGTGGTGCGCGACCCCGAAACCGGCGAGCCTGCGCCCTATGTCCACGTCCGCCGCGGGCTTGAGGCGCTGATCGACCGCAAAAGCTTCTACCGGCTGATCGAGCTTGGCACGCATGAAAGGCTTGACGGGCAGGACTGGTTCGGCCTCTGGTCGCAGGGACGTTTCTTTCCGATCATCCCTTCTGCAGAATTGGCCTGATGCCCCGTTTCGCCGCAAACCTGACGATGCTCTTCACCGAAGTTCCCGCGCTCGATCGGCCGGGCCTTGCGGCGCAGGCGGGGTTCGACGGGGCCGAGATCCTGTTCCCCTATGACCAGCCAGTCAAGGACTGGGAGGCGGCGCTGGCGGGGCTGCCGCTGGCCCTGATCAACACGCCGCCGGGCGACTGGGCCTCGGGTGACCGGGGCTTTGCCGCCGTGCCGGGCGAAGAGGGGCGGTTCCGCGACAGCTTTCTGCGCGCCGCCGATGTGGCGGGGCGGCTGGGCGCGCGCTCTATCCATATCATGGCGGGCGTGGCACGCGGGCCGCAGGCCGAGGCGGTGTTCACCGAAAACCTTGCCTGGGCCGCAGCTCAGGCCCCGGCGCAGCAACTGGTGCTGGAGCCGCTGAACCCCGATGACTGGCCGGGCTATTTCCTGAACGACTTCGATCAGACGGGGCGGATTCTGGATGATCTTGCCCTGCCGACGGTGGGGCTGCAATTCGACCTCTGGCACGCCGCCCGCATCCACGGAAATCCGCAAGCCGTCTGGGATCGCCACCGCGCCCGCGTTGCCCATGTGCAGATCGCCGGTTTCCCCGGCCGGAACGAACCGGGCGGCGGCGGGTTCGACCTGACGGGGCTGTGTTCCGAACTGGACGCGGCGGGTTATGACGGTTGGATCGCCGCCGAATACCGCCCCGCCCGGGCCACGGTGCATGGGCTCGCCTGGTTGCAGGCGCTCAAGGCGCGGTCGCGGCTGATCGGTGCGTGAACGGGGGCTGGGGCAGCCCGCCGCCTTGCCACGGCTCCCCCGCTGGCCCATATAGGCCGCACAGAACAGGAGGCTGCCATGCAACCCGGAAACAAGCTTTTTGACGACATGTCCAAGCTGATGACCTCGGCCATGGGCGTGGCGCAGGGCGCGCGGACCGAAGCGGAAACCGCGATGAAAAGCTTCATCGACCGCTGGATGGCCGACCGCGATTTCGTCACCCGCGAGGAATTCGATGCCGTCCGCGCCATGGCCCAGAAGGCGCGGGAAGAGAACACCGCGCTTGAGGCCCGTATCGCCGCGCTTGAGGCAAAGCTGGGCTGACCGCCGTCAGCCCTGATCGCTGTAGCGCCCCTCAAGCCCGCAGGCGCGCAGATGCGCCGCCAGCCGGTTGCAGGCCATCAGCAGCGCCTCGGGGTTTGACCGGCTGTCAAGCTCTGCCGTCAGTTCGGCGGCGAGGGCGCGCAGCCGGTCCAGTTGCCCCGCCGCCGCCAGCACCGCCAGATCGGCGCCCGAAACGCTGCCCATCCCGGCAATCCGCGTCGGCCCGCCATCGGTATAACCTGTGGGCAGGTCACCCTTTAGGTTGCGGACGACGCCCTTTTGCAGCGCGTCCAGTATCTGGTCGATGGCCTGAATGGCCCCTGCCACCCGCGTCGGATGGTCGGTATCCGCCGCCGCATGGGGCAGAAGAGAGAGCCGCGCAGCATGGGCGGGCAAGAGGCTCAGATAGGGCAGCATCGGCCCCGAGAGTGCCCCGCTCGTCGCATCGCGGAAAAGGTCGGCATCAATCGCCGCATGACCGACCTGCCCCGAAGCCAGCGCCGCCCCCAGCGCCGCCACATCGACCAGTTCCCCACGGTCATAGTTGATCACCACCGCCCCCGGTGCCAGTGCCGCCATCACCTCGGCCCCGATTAGCCCGGCATTGGCATAGCCCGCCGGGCCCATCGGCCCCAGCCCGGTATGCACGCTGATCGCATGGGCGCCGCGTGCCGCCGCCACCGGGGTTGCCGCATGGTCAAACCCCTCGCTCTCGATCCAGTCGCGGTGCCGGGCGCGGGCGAAAATCCGCACCTGCATCCCAAAAGCGCGGGCCAGCTTGGCCACCTCACGCCCGATGTTGCCATAGCCGATCACGGCCATCACCTGACCTTCCAGCTTGGCCGTGGGATAACGGACAAGATCGCGCCCGGTGTCGAACCGACCCTCTCCGACCAGCCGGTTCAGTTCTTCCACCGGCAGGTCGGGCCGCACCCGCAACAGCGCCTTCATTGCCATCTGAGCCGTGGCGCGGGCGTTGATGCCGGGCGTGTTCATCAGCGGCGCCACGCCGCCCGCGCCATCGCCGCCACCCCAACTGGCCGAACGCATGTTGCCGGTGCCCGCACCGATCCGCACGCCACCCCGGTCGAAGCGGCAACCTGCGGGCAGGATCGTCGCTGCCGCGATCACCGCATCGTAAAGCCCGTCTCCCGCCTCGGCCAGCAATTCCGCCTCGGTCGAGAGCATGGGCAGGTAATGAAACTGCGGGCGTCCGTCCTGTGGCGCTGCAAGACCCCGCGCCGATCCGATGTGAAAGACGCCGCCGCGCGCCTCGACATGGCGCTGCGCCGCCGAATGGTCGGTGCCGCCATCGGCCGCGGGGGCAAGGCCCAGCAGATCGACGATCAGAATACGCGGGGGGTGTCGGGGCGGGGCTTGGTCGGCCATGGTTTCCTCATCCGGGGCGGCAGCGCAGCCGATACCACCGTGCAAGGGCGGGAACCACAAGCCCCAATGCAAAGATTTGCGATGCCGGTTGCTCTGGCCGGACCGATCCGCTGGACGGCGAAAAGGGAATGTGGTTACAAGCGGCCAAGGCAAGCCGCACCGGGGGAAACTCCACGACGGCGCCTGCCCGGATGGAAGTGTGGCCGAGTGGTTTAAGGCTCTGGTCTTGAAAACCAGCGTGGGGGGAACCCCACCGTGGGTTCGAATCCCACCGCTTCCGCCAAGGCAACTTATTGAATATGCTAATTTTAGGCGTGACGCGCAGATTCTGCAGCCGGCCAAGCGCCGCGAAGGCGCGCCGATGCACAAGGCTTCTGGGCTGATCTACCCCGGTTCGGCGGTGTTGCGCAGACGCGCGGCCAGAACGGACCCGCGCCACTTGCCTCTGCCCCAGACGGTGCTATGCCTTCGGTCGAAATACTGGTAGGATATTTCTACCTTTGCGGGAGATTTGGGTGCAGGCGAAAATACAACTTGTCGAGATCATGCTTGACCTCCTGAAAGGAGAGGCGGCCGATCAAGACGCTTCGGTGCAGCGCATCCTGCGCTGGGCCTGCGTTGAAACACAGGTTGAAACCGCTTCGGTATTTCAGGATACCGGCAACGGTTCCTTCAAACGAACCCACAATTGCAAGATCGGCTCTGAGCCATCGGGCATACAGGCACCTCAAAGCATATCGGCTGATATTGTTGCGCAGGATCACCTGATCCGGCCGGTCACGCTCCGGGGAATAGGCGATCATCAGGGCGGTTCAATCGCGCGGGCCATATTGCCGGAAAGGGGCGGAACGCTCATCACAGTTCCGCTGCAAAATGAAGGCCATGCATTCGGTTTTGCTGCCTTCTGCACCACGGACAAAGATTATCCCGAATCGGATACCAACTTTCGGCTGTTGGAAACAATAGCCGCGCTGATCGGTTCAATTCTGGGCGGGGCCGGGCAACACCCGAGGCGGGTCACGATGTCAGGCCGCAGGTCCGACACCGTTGAGGCGTTGCCAAATCTTGTTCTCGAAGTCGATTCAGATGGGCGTTGCACCAGTTTCGTTGCCGGGCCTGAACGTATGGCGTCAATCGAAACAGGCTCATTGGTCGGCGCCACCCTTTCGGCTTTTTTGCCGCCCTCTGCAGCCGAAGTGGCCGAGCGCGCGCTTGCCGAGATCATGGCAACCGGGCGCGCCAGTGAAACCCGCTATCGACTCGACTTACCCGACGGCCCGCATGATTTTGAAATGACGGGGGCCCGAAAATCGGCCGAGAAATCTGACGGCTTGCCAAGCGTAATATTTCTTGTGCGGGATATCACACAGGAGACCAATCTGCGGCAAGAGCTGCGCCACCTTGGCAAGATTGTCGAAGTAATGGACAATCTGGTTGCAATTACGGATGCGGATGGGCGGTTGACTTGGGTCAATGCGGCATTCGAACGGCATACCGGCTGGTCGCTGAAGGAAATTATAGGGACAGATCTGGCATCCTTGGTCCGTTGCGATGCCAGTGATCCGGCGGTCGCAGTGGCGGTGTCCGAAGCAATTGCAGCGCGCGCAACATACAAAGGCGAAAACGTCAATAAAGACCGCAACGGGCATAAATACTGGGTCGATTTCAATATTTGGCCATATTATGACGAGAATGGCGATTTCAAAGGTTATGTTTCGGTGGAAACG
This sequence comes from Tabrizicola fusiformis, assembly GCF_013328815.1. Taxonomy (GTDB): domain Bacteria; phylum Pseudomonadota; class Alphaproteobacteria; order Rhodobacterales; family Rhodobacteraceae; genus Fuscibacter. Next base: position 417,556 of record NZ_JABUHN010000003.1, on the reverse strand, counting down.
GTCGTTTCCCGGCTCAAAGAGCAGGAAGCAGCCATGAAAGACCTCGCTGACAAAGCCGCTGCCGCACAGACCCGCTTGGAAAACGCCCTGATGGCCTTGCCCGACGGTGTCGTCGTTCTGGATGCAGATGATCGTGTTATCGCCGTAAATGGCGCATATCACAGAACATTTCCTGAAATCGCAGATATTGCCGTGCCCGGAGTCAGCCTGACGGATTTACTGCGCGCGGGATTTCGGAAACGTCTTTTCCATAATGATATCAATAGTGACGACCTGGAAATGGCGCTGCAACGCCGCTTGGCCGACTATCGACAGCAGGAGCACGTTGACGAAGTTCAATTGCCAAACGGCAAATGGCTGCGCCGGATCAGTATGCGCACCTCGGATGGCGGCTGCATCGCTATCGGAATTGACATTACGGCAACCAAGAAGCATCTGGCCGCCCTCGATGCGGTAAACAATGATCTCATTCTAGCCTTGCAAGACCGCGATGCTGCGCGCCAAAGATTGATCAGGATTCTGGATGGCGTCGATATCGGAACTTGGGAATGGAATACGGTCACGGATTGCCTAAAAGTCGGTGGTCGCTGGGGAGAGATCATCGGTTATGATACACGGACAATTGCCTGCCTGAGTTCGGTCGAATTTCGATCGTTTGTGCATCCCGATGATCTGAAGATCATGGATGAGAATCGCTCCGACGATCTCGCTAATGCCAGTGATGTCATAGAGATTGAATTTCGAATGCGGCACCGTGACGGTGATTGGATATGGATCCTGTCCCGAAGCCGCGTAACTGAACGCAATGCTGACGGCAAGGCAATTCTGTTGGCCGGAGTTCATATCGATATCAGCGATCGAAAGCGGCTGGAGCAAGAACTTCTGACGAGCGAGACGTATCTGTCGCTTGTCATGGAAACAAACGTGGCTGCAGTCGCCGTTCTAAACGATGAAGGCATCATATCATTTGCAAACGCCGAGGCGGAGCGCGTTCTTGGCTTGCCACGGTCTGATATCATCGGGCGCCATTTCTATGACCCGATCTGGCAATTGCAAGGTATCGATGGCAAGCCGATACCTGAAGAAGATATGCCTTTCAGCAGGGCAATCAGTAGCACGGCGCCGGTGCGCGATCTCAGATTTGCCATATATCGCTCTGATGGCAAGCGGCGTATCCTATCCTGCAATGCCGCGCAATTGAGCGTGGCTGAGGGGCAGGTCGAAGTTGTTACGACGTTCTCTGACATCTCCGATCAGGTTGCCGCGACCGCGAGACTTGAAGAAGCACTTTCCCGGGCTGAGGATATGAGCCGGGCAAAATCGCGCTTTCTGGCCAATATGAGCCATGAAATCAGAACGCCCCTCAATGGCGTCTTGGGTATGGCCGAAGTTCTTGAGACTTTGGTGGCCGAGCCGAACCAGAAGCGCATGATCGAAACAATTAGAAAGTCCGGCGACACGCTGCTTACGGTACTGAATGGCATTCTGGATATGTCAAAGATAGAGGCCGGAAAGATGGACCTTGAGTCGGTTCCGTTCTCGCCATCGGAAATGGCCCGGCAGTTGGAGGCAATCTATACGATCCAGGCTGAAGAAAAGGGCTTGTCCTTCGAAGCATTTTCAACCGTTGGATGCGACAGGATGCGGTTGGGCGATCCGCATCGTATCAACCAGATTCTAAGCAATCTCCTGAACAATGCCATAAAATTTACCGAGCATGGCAATGTTCAGATGAAGATATCTTGCCGCCCTGGAAAGCCGCTTGTCGCCGAGATATCCGATACAGGGATCGGCATGAATCAACAACAGGTCGCGCGGCTATTTGAAAGCTTCGAACAGGCCGACGGCAGCACAACCCGACGTTTTGGCGGCACAGGCTTGGGTTTAGCAATTGTGAATCAGCTTATCAAGCTGATGGGCGGAGAGATTTCGGTGACCACAAAGGAAGGCGTGGGAACCAAAATCCGCGTGACCCTGCCCTTGATCGAAAGCGATCTGCCCCCCGCGCCCGGCATGATCGTTCGTGATCAACCTGCGACAGTCGGTCCACTGGCGGGTGTCAAATTGCTCTATGCTGACGACAATCATGTGAATATTCTTGTCATGAGAGAGATGCTTTCCCGATCGGGGGCTGTCGTCAGCGAGGTGGAGAATGGGCAACAGGCAGTTGATGCCTGGGCGGCTGCACAACATGATGGAACACCGTTCTCGGTTTTGCTTTTGGATATTACAATGCCCGTTCGTGATGGATTGGGCGCTTTGGCGGAAATTCGAGAAATCGAAAGAAAAAATGGCTGGCGTCATGTTCCTGCGATTGCTGTTACGGCCAACGTTCTTGCAAGTCAGGTGGCAGATTATATCGTAGCGGGCTTCTCGACACATCTGGCGAAGCCTTTTCGGCGAGCGGATCTATTGCATGCTTTGAGTTCTCTGCTCACTGGTGAGGCAGACGGTCGGAGCGATGCAATGCGATCACTACACAATGTGATAGCAAACGGTTAGGCGCCCTCGTTTTGGCGCAAAGATGAACGTAAAAAACCGCAGAGACGGCTATGATGATGAAGTTGTAGGATAGGAGCCAGTCATGATCGAGGGAGCCCCCATGGCGCGGTATCAGATTTTACTCGCCGAGGACGACGAGGTGAATCAGGACATCGTAAAGGCTTTTTTGGCCGGAACGCCGGAATTGGAACTGACTGTGGCTTCTGACGGTCGGGCCGCGCTTGAAGCTGCCTTGGTGAAGAAGTATGATCTGATGATCTTCGATCAGCAGATGCCGCATATCACTGGAGATCGCGTGCTTCTGCATCTTCGTGCAGCAAGAACTTTGAATGCAAAGACCCCGGTCATCAGGTTTACGGCGGCTGCAGATTTGAAGCCTCTTGAGATTAAGCAGGTAAATGGGGTTGCGGAAGCAGTTTTGCCAAAACCGTTGGGAAAAGCTGTGCTGCTGTCAACCGTTCTGGCAATGCTTGAAGCCGGGTAAGCTCTCGATCTTATTTCTGTATTTACATTCTGACTGCAGCGCCTTCATCCTATGCAATCAGAACGCCGTTTGAAAGGATCAATGTGCCAGAGGCATCCGACAATTATCAGGGGTGTGAGAACATAGACTCGACCTCAATGGATCATGAGTTTGGCTTGGATGCTCTTGCTGATATCGCGTCGTGCGCGGATGCTGATTTGAGTGCCATGACTCGGCGCATTCTTCATAAAATTTCCTTGCGGCTTGGCGCCAATGAAGCACAGTTATTCCGTCTGACCGAGAGTGGCAACTTAATACTGATATCCAGTTGGATTTGTGAGGGAGGTGCAGAGGCAGTCCGTGTGGGTGCGCTGCCTGATGCCAATCAAATGATTTTTTTGGTTCGCGGCTTGCAAGATCTGCCGCCCGGTCGGCTCCATGATCTTGAAATCGGGAATCAAGCAGCCAAAGTTAGTCGATTCCTAGGAGCTTGGTTCGGCGCCGCGACTGATGGCATCGCAATTGCCTTTCGGGTGCCGCCATCAAGTATACTGCCTCCCAATTGGCAGGCGATGATTTCATTGCCTGTATTGACTGGTTTTCTTTCTGGCCTTCGCCGTTTGGACGTGATTGGTGGATCGACCAAGAATGCTCTAGCCCGAGGCAATCCTGTCATATCAGATCAATTGCGCATCGTCGTTGATATGGCCGAAGACGCGATTGTCGTTTATGATGAAAATGATCAAATTCTAGCCAGCAATCATCTCTATCAATACTTGATCTCGATGGATCTGCTGGGAACCATCGAGGAGCGAGTCGGACATAGAACCGTCGACGACACAAGTTCAGAATATACGTTGCCAGATGGCCGCTTCATGCAAGTGGCACAGCGAAAGTTACCAAACGGTGTGCGGATAGAAACCCATAGGGATATCACGCCGATTCGGGTGGCGGAGCGACGGCTTCGAAACCTGATCGACGGCGCCCGGATCTGCACCTGGGAATGGAATGTCAAAACGGGTGAACATAGCGTCAACGAATATTGGGCGAGCCTGCTGGGCTATAGATTGGAAGACCTGCAGCCGGTTACATTCGACACTTGGCGGACACGGGTCCATCCTGACGACCTTGCCGCGACTGAGGCCCTGTTTGAGAAGGCCGTTTCGGACGACAAATTTGTCTATTTGGCGGAGTATCGGCTTCGCCACAAATCGGGGCATTGGATATGGGTTCTTGACACGGGCCGCACCCTGCATCGAGGGCCGGATGGGACGCCTGAGCTTATTGCGGGGGTGCAGGTTGATATCAGTGAACAAAAGGCGCGTGAGGCGACTCTGACTGCGGTCAAAGCGGAGTTGGAGCGTTCAATATCGGAGCGCGAGAAAGTTGAGCAGCGGTTGGTCGATATTGCCAGCGTGTCGGATGGTTGGTTGTGGGAGATGGACAGCAATCGGCGGTATAGCCTTGTTTTGGATGGAGAATATTTTGACGACGGCGGTATTCCCAAAGAAGGGCTGATTGGCCTGACGCAGGAGGAATGGCTGGACACGCATCCTGACATGTATGCCGGGATTGACTGGGCGAGCCTGCTGGAGAGAATCAATTCCAATCAACCATTTCGGGATTTCATTTACCGGGCGCCGCGGCCGGTTGACGGCATAACGCGATGGCGGCGGATGACAGGAACGCCGATCTTTGATGCCGCAGGCGCCTTTATGGGGTATCGCGGGGTCGGTTCTGATGTTACGGAACTTTATCTGGCCAAAGCCCGTGCTGAAGAGGCCAGCCGGACAAAGTCGATGTTCGTGGCGAATATGAGCCATGAGATTCGCACGCCACTCAATGGGGTTTTAGGGATGGCGGAGGTGCTGGATAATGCACTTTCGAATCCTGAACATAAGCGTATGATCGGAACCATTCGGAAGTCCGGGGAGGCGCTGCTCAATATCCTGAACGATATCCTTGACATTTCCAAGATTGAGGCCGGAAAGCTGGAATTGGAGAACGTTCCGTTCAAACTGCAGGACCTCGCCGAGCGTGTTGAGGAATTGCATGGGTTGCGCGCCGAGGAAAAGGGGATCGAGCTTGATGTCCTTGTCGGTGCGGGATCGGATATGCAGTTTGTCGGCGACCCATACCGCATTCAGCAAATTCTGCACAACCTGGTCAGCAATGCGATCAAATTCACCGAGCAAGGCGAAGTCGAGGTGAAGATTGCCGGCCGCAACGGGACTCAGCTTTTCATTGAGGTTCGGGACACCGGAATCGGAATGACGGCAGAGCAGTTGACGCGATTGCATGAGGAGTTCAGTCAGGCGGATGTCTCGGTGACGCGCCGTTTCGGCGGAACGGGTCTTGGCATGGCGATTACCCGGACCTTGGTGGAAAAGATGGGTGGAACCATTGAGGTGGCTTCCGAATTGGGGGCGGGAACGACCATTCAGGTCTGGCTGCCTTTGCTCTCCAAGGCCGAGCATTCAGAGGTAGCACCGCCGCAGACCGATTTGCCTGACAATCTGGCAGGTGTGCGAATATTGGCCGCCGACGACAATTCTACGAATCGCGCCGTGCTTGAGGCGATGTTGAGTCGTCGTGGTGCCGAGATTGTTCTGGTGTCGGACGGGCAAGAGGCGGTCAATGCCTATTCTACCGGGACATTTGATGTCGTGCTGTTGGATATTGCCATGCCGGTGATGGATGGGATGACGGCCTTGCGGGAAATTCGGGAGATTGAACAGAAGGCCGGCCGGCCACCGTTGCCGATCATCGCAATTACGGCCAATGTGATGGCGCATCAGATCGCTGAGTATCTGACCAGCGGATTTGATTTGTGCCTAGCTAAACCTCTGGACTCGGCGGAATTGGCATTTGGCATCAGAAGTTTGCTTTCAGAAAGGTCGCGGGCCTGAGACAAGCCGCGCCACCTTCTAATGTGGCCGAACGGGCTACACAGAATTGAGCGATTTGGTGAATGACAGGCAGAAAGCCCGCCAATATAGGAATGGACCGATCTGAAACGTGGCTCTGGCAAGCTTTGGGTCAGGAATGTCGTTTCAGCCCGGCCAGAAGCCTCTATTCATCCAGAAGGGCTTCAAGCTCGTCCATCAACGCGATCAGGCGGGGTTCAATCTGCCGCCACAATTCATTCAGCGGCAGTTTGACTTCGGCCTGATCGCGGGAAAGCTGATCAATGCTCGCGGCGAGGGTTCCGGCGGTGGCATATCCAAGCGAACCGGCGGAGCCTGCAATCTTGTGCGCCAGGGCGACGATGCCCGCAATGGCGGTGCGCGGTTCCTGTCCTGTCGTGACCCTGATCCTCAGGGATTCCAGCATCATGATCCGCTCGATTGCGAGGTCACGGAACCGTTTGCGCGCCGGGAGCAGTTCTGGCGCGATCTCTTCGTTCAGGGCCGATGCCACCGCCAGACCAGCCATTGCCATCATTTCACGCCGCATTTGCCGAACGCCCTGACCGTTGCACCGCTTGCTGCACCGCCCGTTCAAGGATGCGCGTGGGGTTACCAAGGGAGAACATCGGGCTCTTGCACAGCGGTCCGACCCGGACACGGGGTGTTGGGAGGCGTTGCGAGCTGTAGAAGCTTTCAAAACCCGCTAGGCCGATTTCGATGGTTGCGCTGATCTCTTCGGGCGTGGCCGACAGCCCCTTGGTCGTGACGCCAACGAAGTTGCCGGAACCCGCATAGGCGAGGTGGATGTCGTCGGTCTTGAGGGCATCCGAAATGATCAGTCCGACATCACTCAGCATATCGACGAAGGTCGAGCGGGGCGCCTTGCCATAGATAACATTGGCATTTTCGATGTGAAAGGCAAAGGCCGACATGGAAAGGGTGCCCTTGCGGCCCAGCGTGAGAAGGTAGTTTTCCAGCGCCAGCAACTCGATTCCGCGGTCAAACTCGGGGATGTGGATCGCGCTTTCGAATTCGACATCGGCATGGGCCGCTTCGTTGCGCCGACCGGCCTGACGCGTCAGCAACTCGACATGCAGGCGTTCTTCGACCAGCCGTTCCACCATGCCGATGCGGGCTTTCAGTTCCAGCCGGTCCAGCGGTTTGGTCAGGTAATCGGTCGCCCCCGCAGCAAAGGCGCCGTCGATATAGCGTTTCGCCGAAAGCGAGGTGACCATGACAATCGGAACGCGCCGATATTCGGGCAGACCACGCAAAAGCTGGCACAGATTGACGCCGTCCATGCCGGGCATCTGGATGTCCAGCAGGATGCAGTCAAAGGGCGATGTCTGTGATTCGAGCGTGATCAACGCCTCGGTTGCGGAAGAGGCCCGCGTAAGGTCTTCATGGCCAAGGGCGCGCAAGGATTGCGTCAGGATGTCTTGAAAGACCGGGTCGTCGTCTACCAGCAGGATTTTCATGATCGTCTCTCGTCTCAAACTCCGTCTGGGAGAGGTGTTGCGCCATAGCTCAACCTCTAAGGGAGCGAAGTTGAAAATTATGGCCAATTTAGGGCCATTTTCTTCTTGCCTTGCCTGTGGCGGGATTTCTGCTTGCCGGGGCGGCAGCCCCGCCCCCGGACAAGCCGGTGTTCCTGCCGGGGGCGTGGCGGCCCGTCACGCCGAAACGGCCGGTTGCACCTGCATAACCTCAAGCAGCCGGGTTTCGCCTTCGCGTGTCACCCATGAGATTGTGGCACCCGCCCGCAGCCCCAGAAGGGCGACACCGACCGGGGTCACGACAGAAATGCGATGCCGGTCGATATCGGCCTCTTCCGGGTAGACGAGAACAACGGTCTGTTCGCGGCCGGTGCTGAGATCGCGGTAGGTCACTGCATTCCCAAGGGTCACGATGTCACTTTGCAGCTTTTCGGGCGCGACCAGTCTGGCGCGGGCGATTTCATCCAAAAGCCGCTCGCCGACCTCGGGTGAGCGGCGCATCATGGCCGAGGCGAGAGCCTCCAGCCTGCCGACCTGAGTCTTGTCGAGGTGGATTTTGGGCAGCCGTGCCCTGATCTGCGACGTGGGGTTTGTCATGTCTTCTATCCTTGAATTGTGGGGCAGGGGGCAAACGGCTCAGGGTGCGGGCCGGGGTCATCCGTCGCCGAGGCCGATCAGCCACAGCCGCCGGAACGAACCGTCGGCTTGCAGCAGTGGCGCCCGGCTTCCGGCCTGCATTCCGATCAGTGTCGCACCCAGCAGGGTTGCAACCGGAATGCTGTCCTGACCAAAGTCCGGGGTGGTCTCGTGGCGCAGGTGCCCCGACCGCGGTTCCAGATCGTCTATCGCATAGGTCAGCCGCGCGCCGCCGGTGACAAACGGCGGACCGATCCGGTCATCCTCGAGCACGGGCGTATAAAGCAGCTTCTGACTGAGCAGTCGCGCCAGCATGATGTGAACGCCGGTGCCAATCCGGTCGGCGCGCTGGATATGGTCGGCCAGGGCGCGGCGGTCGGTTCTGCTCAGGCGGCAGTTGACCGACAGGTCGCGCAAGATCGCATAGCCGTATTTGGGAAAGGCCGGGTCAACCGGCTGGGGAAGTCTGGAAAGCGGCATGAACCCTCTTCGGGCGGCGATCTGGCCGCCTTTCGACAATCGTTTCGGGATGTGGTGGAGGAACCCGGAGCAGCAGCGCCGCTTGTGCGCGGTCAAACCGCCCCGGGAAGGGGGCGGTTCTGCAGAAAAATCCGAAACAGGATGGCAGAGTTCAGCATCGGCCAAAGATGGGCATTGCCTGCCCGGCTGTCAACGGCAGCGGGGCAGGGTCGCCGCAGCCGAGCGCAAAGGCGCCGTTTGGCCAAAGGGGCGCAAACCCGGCGCTTCTGGTCGCTGTTGTCTGGGAAAGGGCCGCGCGGACGGGCAAGGATTAGGGCTCTAAGGGGAAGGTTGCCATGGAAATTCTGGTGCTGATCGCCGCCGCCTTTGGCGCGGGTGTGCTGAACACGGTTGCCGGGGGCGGGACGTTCCTGACCTTTCCGGCGCTTGTCTTCATCGGTTTGCCGCCGGTGATGGCCAATGCCACCAGCACGGTGGCGGTCTTTCCGGGCTATCTGGGCGGTGCCTTGGGCTTTCGGCCCGAGTTTCGCAGCTTTGGCCGGGCGCAGCTTGTGCGGCTGGTGGCGATCACGCTTGCCGGGGGGCTGGCTGGGTCCGGTTTGCTGATGGTGTCCTCCAATGCGGCCTTTTCCAGAGTGGTGCCCTTCCTGCTGCTGGGGGCCACCTTTGCCTTTCTTTTTGGTGACAGGTTTCGCCAATGGGCTGCCACGCGGGCCCGGGCCGTTCGGCCCGAAGGCGCCTTGGGCCTGTTCGCGGTGGCGCTTTATGGCGGCTATTTCAACGGCGGGCTTGGGATCGTGCTGCTGGCGCTTTTCACGCTTTGGGGGATGACCGACCTCAACCGGATGAACGCGCTGAAATCGGGGTTGAGCTTTCTGTTGTCGGCCATTTCCGTTGCGGTCTTTGCCCTTGCCGGAATGGTCGCTTGGCCGCTGGCGGTGGTCATGATGATCGCGGCCACCGCAGGCGGCTATGCCGGCGCCCCTTTGGCGCGGGCGCTGCCCAAATCCGTGGTGCGCGGCGTCATCGCCACCGTGGGCTTTGCCATGAGTGCGGTGTTCTTCTGGCGCATGGTCAGCGCGGGTTGAACGGCCAGGGTCAGCGCGGCCCGGCTTCGGTCACGATGGCATCCATGGCGATGTCATGCGGCTGCGGAAAGATCGTCGCCACCTGCGCCGCCTGCAACCCGACACCGATGGCGAAGGGGCGTGGCGACAGGGCGGCCAGCGTCCGGTCGAAATAGCCGCCGCCATAGCCCAGCCGGAACCCCGCCGCATCCCATCCCACCACCGGGGCAAGGGTGACATCCGGCACCACCTCGGCCGTTTCGGCGGGGATGGGGATTTTCCAGAACCCCTGCACCATATGGCAATCCGGCGTCCAGCCCCGGAACACCAGCGGCGCGGCGGGTGCCAGGACGACCGGCAGCGCCACCGTCACCCCCCGCCCGACCAGATCGGTCAGCCAGTGCCGCAGGTTCAGCTCGGCCTTGATCGGCCACCATGCCGAAAGCGTCAGCCCCTCAAGCTGCCCGAACCGCGCGCGGATCAGCGCCTCCAGATGCGGGATGATCCGTTCGGCGGCCTCGTGCCGCACGGCGACCGGCAGGGCGGCGCGCTCTGCCAGCAACCGCAGCCGCTCGGCCTTGCGCCAGCGCGCCACGTCGCGCGCCTGTATCGGGTCAACCGCCAGAGGATCGAAATAGGCCGGATCAATCTCATGCGCGAGACAGGGAGGCGAGGCATAGCCGCGCGGCAGATCATCCTTGCCCGTCATGTTGCAGGGCCGCCGGTCAGGGCGGCAAGCCGTGCAAGCGCCGTGCGCGCCTCGTCCATGATCGTGGTAATCCGCTCTGCCGCCGTCGGCAGCGTGTCGATCAGCGCAGAACTTTGCCCGGCATAGGCCGCCATCGCCTCAAGATCGCCGGTGGTCGTGCGCAGCGGGGAATCGGTGCTGTAGCGCAGCAGCGGGCGGCCCTCTTCGCGGGCAATCACCTCACGCGGCAAAAGGTCGGGCCTGTGGCCCATCAATCTGTGGCCGATGGCATCGGTCACCGAATTGCGGATCACCCGGACCGGGGTGTTCGGCGGCCAGTTCAGGGCATAGATATCTGTATGCACGGTGTCTTCGGCCATCGCGGCCAGCACGCGGGCCTTGTGGTCGTCATGGGCAAAGGATTCAACCGTCGCCAGAAAGGCCGTGCCGCAATGGATGCCTTCGGCGCCAAGGGCCATGGCGGAAATCAGGCTTGCCCCGGTCGCAAACCCGCCCGAAGCGATGACCGGCAGCCTGACCCGGCGCACCACCTGTTCCACCAGGACCAGCGCGCCGACCGTGCCGTGAACATGGCCGCCCGCCTCTACCCCCTGCACGATCAGCACATCGGCGCCCGCCGCCTCGGCGCCAAGGGCGGCCTTCAGCGAACCGACCTGATGCAGCACGAGGCAGCCCGCAGCCTTGGCCCGCGCCACAGCGGCGGGCACCACATCCCAGAAAAAGCACATCGCGGGAATGCCAAGCTCAAGGCAGGTGCCAAGTTCCGCATCCAGCAGCTTGGGGTCGGTGGCTGACGGGATCAGGTTCACGGCAAAGGGGCGGTCGGTCTCGGCCCGCACAGCGGCGATGTTTTGCGCAATCAGCTCGGGTGTTTCGCGCACCATGCCCAGAATGCCATAGCCGCCGGCCTTTGCCACCGCGGCCACCAGTTCGGACCGCGCGACGCCACCCATTCCGGCCAGCAGGATCGGCAGGTCACAGCCAAGCAAGTGGCAGACCGGGCTGCGCAGGGGATCGTCGGGCATCGGATCACCTCTTTTGAATGCGGGTTCGCGGCGCCACGGGGGCGGTGGCAAGACTCGGGTCTTGCCACAGGGATAGACCGCAGTAATAGGTATTTCAAATACCAATTCATGCGGGGCCGCGATGCGCCTGACCTCTTTCACCGATTACGGCCTGCGGGCCTTGATGCGTCTGGCCTCCGATCCCGGGCGGAGCTTTTCGACGGCCGATCTGGCGGCGGAATTTTCCCTGTCGCGGCATCACCTGGCCAAGATCATTGCGGTTCTGGTCGAGGCCGGGATCGTCGCCACCCGGCGCGGCGGGGGTGGTGGCGCGGCTCTGGCCCGACCCGCGGCAGAAATCCGGCTGGGCGAGGTGGTGCGCCTGCTGGAGGCCGGGCAGCCGATGGTGGCCTGTTTTCGCACCTCGGGCGGGGATTGCACGATTGTCGGCTGTTGCCGCCTCAAGGCGCGGCTGCGGCTGGCCGAAACCGCCTTTCTGGCGGCACTTGACCGCGCGACCCTTGCGGATGTCGCCCTTGCGCCGCTGGAAACTGGCCATAACGGCAGGTTATAGGCCCATCGAAACACTGTATTGGCTCCTGAGCCGGGGCGGTCATAGTCCTCCGGGCGTGGCCCGGATGCCGCGCGCAAAGGGAAAGACATGCCCGCCAAACAGGTTCTGGGACCAGTGATCCTGCCGCTGCTGATCGCCGGTTTCCTTGTGCAGGCGCTGGTTCCGATGGTGCGCATCCTGACCAGCTATCAGGCGCTTGCGCTGGGCCACAGCGCCGAAACCATCGGCATCATCTCGGCCGTTTTCGCCCTGCTGCCGGTCTTTCTGACGGTGGTGATTGGCCGCCTGAACGACGGTGGCGCGCTGGGCCGGGTGATCGTCTGTGGCGCAGCGGGCAGCCTTATGGCCTGCCTCTTGTTCTGGCTGGGACCGCATGGCTTGGGCACGCTTTTGTTGTCCAATGCGCTGCTGGGCATCAGCCAGACCGCCGTTCTGGCGGGATTGCAGGTTGTGACGACCCGGGCCTCAAGCCGGGCGCACCGCGATTCCGTCCTTGGCAATTACATGGTGGCGATTTCGCTGGGGCAGGCATTCGGTCCGCTGATCATCGGGGCCGGCCATGACAGCCCGCTTCTGGCGGCAGTGCCCTGCGGCGCGGCGGTGCTGCTGCTGGCCACGCTTGCCGTTCTGGCGCGGCGCCTGCCGCAACCACGGGCGGCGGTCCACGGCGGCGCCCTGCCGCTGGGCGAGATCGCGGCAACCCGCGGGCTGTGGTGGATCATCGTGTTCGGCGGGCTTTGCGTGGCCGCGCAGGATTTGCTGCTGGCCTTCCTGCCGGTCTACGCGGTCGAGCGTGGGCTGACACCCATGGCGGTGGGGGTGTTGCTGAGTGTGCGGGCCATCGCCGCGATGGTGTCGCGGCTGCTGTTCGGCCGCGCGGTGCGCCACTTTGGGCAGATGCGTCTGGCCTTGCTGTCGGCGGGGCTGGGGGGCGTTGCGATGCTGGCCCTTGCCGTGCCGCTGCCGGTTGTCGCCGTGGGTGTGGCCATGGCGGCGCTTGGCTTTGGTCTGGGCATCGCGCTGACCTGTTCGGTCGCGCTGACGATCCAGATTGCACCGCCCCGCGCCCGGGGCACGGCACTGTCGATGCGGATGACGGCAATCCGGCTGGCGCAATTCGTCATCCCGCTGGGGGCGGGGGTCGCCGTGGCGCCCATCGGCGCGGCGGGCACCTTTGCCCTGTCGGGGGTGGCGATCCTCGGGGCGGCGATGGCGCGGCCCCGCGGGGCGGTGGGGCAGGGGCGCCGCCCCTAGCGCAGCGCCTCATGCAGCCGCGCCACCAGCCGGCCCGCCGGCGTGCTGCGCGGCCAGAGCAGGCCGATTTCCCGCATCGGTGGCGGCGTGCCGGGCAGCGGCAACCGGCACAGGCGCAGCCCCTCGGGCCATGGGGGGGCCCAGTCGGGCACGACCGACACGCCAAGCCCGGCGCTGACCATTACGGCAATCGCCTCAAGCTGATCCAGTTCCAGCCATTCGCGCGGCGCCAGACGGTTCGCCTTCATCCAGCCATCGGCCAGCCGCCCGCCCCAGTTGTTGCGGTCATAGCGGATGAAGGGGCGCTCGCGCAGCAGGCTGGCCACATCTTGGCCCGCCCAAGCCTCGGGGCACAGCAGCACCATCGGCTCTTGCCGCAGCACCTGCCATTCCAGCGTCTTGGGCGGCACGAAGGGTGGGCGCACCAGAATGGCGGCGTCGATCCGCTCTTCGGTCAGCAGGCGGTAAATCTCGGGCGAGGTGCCGGGCAGGATGAAGAGGTCGATCCCCGGGGCACTTTCCGCCAGCCGCAGCAGTGCCGGGGGCAGCAGGCCGGTCAGGGCCGTGCTGATGGCGCCCAGCCGCAACTCGCCCACGGCGGCATCGGCCCGCGCCACCAGACCCAACTGGCGCACATCGCCCAGAATGCGGCGGCTTTGCTGCAAGATCGCGCGCCCGGCATCCGAGGGCTGCACCTGCCGCCCGGCCCGCAAGAGCAAAGGGGCGCCCACCTCGGCCTCAAGCGCCGCAATGCGCTGGGCCACGGCGGCGGGCGTGATGCCCAGCCGCCGCGCCGCCTCGGCCATCGAGCCGTGATCGGCAACCAGCAGGAAAGTTTCCAGAAACGCGGTGTCCATAAACAGATTATCTATCTTATGAAGCAAGGTATCGCCATATTTTCTTTTCCTCTGCATCTGTCACCCTCGCCCCGCGAAATGAGGAGAGAAGAATGGATCTGCAAATCGCAGGGAAAAGCGCGCTGGTGTTCGGGGCGGGCGGCGGTCTGGGCGGGGCGATTGCGCAAAGCCTTGCCACCGAAGGGGCGCGGGTCATCGTGGCTGATATTGATGCCGAGGCGGCCGCACGCAGGGTTGCGGCGATTGTCGCCGCAGGTGGGGCAGCACAGGCCATGCTGTGGGACATCGCCGATCTTTCGGTGCTGTCTGCCCGGCTGGCCGAGGTTGAGGCGCTTCAGGGCGGGGTCGATATTCTGGTCAACAACACCGGCGGCCCGCCGCCGACGCTGGCCCACGGCCAGCCGCCCGAAATCTGGTCGAAACATTTCGACAGCATGGTGCGGTCGGTCATCGCGGTGACCGATGCCGTCCTGCCCGGCATGAAGGCGCGGGGCTGGGGGCGGGTGATCACCTCCACCTCCTCCGGCGTGGTGGCGCCGATTGCCAATCTGGGCATCTCGAATGCGCTGCGGCTGGCGCTGGTCGGCTGGTCCAAGACGCTTGCGCGTGAGGTGGGCCGCCATGGCATCACCGCCAATATCGTGCTGCCCGGGCGCATCGCCACCGGGCGGATCGTGTTTCTGGACGAACAGAAAGCCGCCCGCGAAGGCCGCCCGGTGGCCGAGGTGACGGCGGAAAGCACCGGCAGCATTCCCGTTGGCCGCTACGGCGAGCCGCGCGAATACGGCGATGCGGTGGCCTTTCTGGCCAGCGCCCGCGCCTCATACATCACCGGATCGGTGCTGCGCATCGACGGTGGCCTGATTGCCAGCATCTGAGGAGACCGCCATGACTCTTGACCCGAAAGCCATCGAAACCTTGCAGGCGGTGTCCACCGCGACGCTGACCACGATCCTTTTGAAAAAGGGGCTGCGCAATGTCTGGATGCGCGGCACCAAACCGATCCGCCCCGGACAGAAACGCGTGGTGGGCCGCGCCTTCACCCTGCGCTTCGTTCCGGCGCGTGAGGATCTGGCCACGCCAGCAAGCTGGGCCTCGCCCATTTCCACCCGCGCCGCGATTGAGGCGATGCCAGAGGGCTGCGTGGCGGTGGCTGATGCGATGGGCGTGCTGGATGCCGGGATATTTGGTGACATCCTCTGCGCCCGGATGGTGCAGCGCAAGGTGGCCGGACTGGTGACCGATGGCGTTATGCGCGATGCGGTTGGCGTGCTGGGCACCGGCCTGCCGGTCTGGTGCGACGGGGTGGCGGCGCCGCCCTCGGTCGCGGGGCTGACCTTTGTCGGCTGGCAGGAACCGATTGCCTGCGGCGGCGTGGCGGTGTTTCCTGACGATGTGGTCGTGGTGGACGAGGATGGTGCAGTGCTGATCCCGGCGACCTTCCTCGATCAGGTTCTGGCCGAGGCGCCCGAGCAGGAACAGATGGAGGCATGGATCATGACCGAGGTGGATCGGGGTGTGCCCTTGCCGGGGCTTTATCCGATGAACGAAGAAACCAAGGTGCGCTATGCGGCGTGGAAGGCGGCAAGATGAGTTTCGGCATCGACACCAAGGGCGTCTATCCGATTGCTGCCACGCCGTTTCATGCCGATGGCGCGCTGGACACCGCCAGCATCGACCGGATGGTGGATTTCTACCATCAGGCCGGGGCAGCGGGGCTGACCATCCTTGGCATCATGGGCGAGGCGCCCAAGCTGGAGCCGGAAGAGTCGCTGGCCATCGTGCGGCAGGTGGTGGCCCGGTCGCGCATTCCGGTGGTGGTGGGGGTTTCTGCCCCGGGCTTTGCCGCCATGCGCCGCCTTGCGCGCGAGGCGATGGAGGCCGGCGCGGCTGGCGTGATGATCGCCCCCGCGCCGCATCTGCGCACCGATGACCAGATCACCGGCTATTTCGCGCAGGCGGTCGAGGCGGTGGGTGCAGATGTGCCCTGGGCGTTGCAGGATTATCCCCTGACGCTGACCGTGCAGATGTCGGTTTCGGTGATCAGCCGGATCATGGGCGACCACCCCAGCTGTGTGATGCTCAAGGCCGAGGATTGGCCGGGGTTGGAGAAGCTGTCGGCGCTGCGCAAGGCGCAGGCAGAGGGGCGGTTGCGGCCGTTTTCGATCCTGACGGCCAATGGCGGGTTGTTTCTGGACTTCGAGCCGGAGCGCGGCTCGGACGGGGCGATGACGGGCTATGGCTTTCCCGACATGCTGGTGGAACTGGACGCGCTGCACCGGCAGGGCGCCCGCGATGCCGCGCATGACCTGTTCGATCTGCACCTGCCGCTGATCCGTTATGAACAGCAGCCGGGCATCGGCCTTGCGGTGCGGAAACATGTGCTGATGCGGCGGGGGGTGATCGCCTCGGACACCCAGCGCAAGCCTTGGCCCGCGCTTTCGCCCACAGCCCGGGCCGAAGTGGACTATCTTCTGTCGCGGATCGCCCGGCACGACAGCCGCGCGGCCTTCTGAGCCCACAGCACGCCGGGCACCCCGGCGTGCTACTTCGGCGCGCTCACCTGCGGGGTGGCGGCCAGAACCTCGACCAGTGTGGCGCGGATGCGCGCGGCAAGGCCCGCGTCGAAATCCTTCCGCGCGGTCATTACGATGGGCCGGGTCAGCACCGGGTCCACGATGGGATGGGCCACCAGTTGCGGCCCCAGCAAATCCGCCGCCACGCTGTGGGCGCCGAAGACCGTGGTGCCCAGCCCCGCCAGAACGGCCTGCCGCCGCGGGTCCGGCCCGTCCACCTCCCGCGCGACTTCCAGTGTCAGGCCACGGGCATCCGCCTCGGCCTGAAGGCAGCGGCGCAGCGGGTTGCCGGGTGAGGGCAGGATCATCCGGGTCTTCAGCACGGTTTCCAGCGCAACCGGCACCGATTGCGGAAAATCGGCGCGCGGGGTGATCCAGAACAGGGTCTCCCAGATCAGCGCCTCGCCCTCCATCTCTTCGGGATTGACCAGTTGGATGGCGATATCGGCCTTGCCGCTTTCGATCAGCCGGTCACCGAAGCCACTGCGCGCCTCGATCAGATGCAGGTCCAGCCCGGGCATGGCGCGGGCGAATCCCTTGATCAGTGCCGGCGTCAGCGCCGAGGCGAGCGAGGGGATGATCGCCAGATGCAGCGTCTCGAACGGGCTGTCGCGGCGGGCTTCGGCAATCAGCGCGCGTTCGGCCTGTGCCACCCGCTCAAGGACCTCTGCCGCATGGCGGGCCAGCAATTCGCCCAGTCTGGTCGGGCGCACCCCCGACTGGTGCCGCACCAGCACCGGCGCGCCCAGATCCCGTTCGATTTCCGCAACATGATGGGTCAGCGCAGGCTGCGCGATGTTCAATTCGCGCGCAGCGGCCGACAGCGAGCCCAGTCTGGTGATCGCGGCAAAGTAGCGTAGCCTGCGAAGATCGAGGAACCCCATGCGCATGGCCTGAACCATACAACGGATTTATGGACGGATCAATTCTCTGTAGTAGTCTCGGTCGCGGCACTCGCCTAAACCGGGGGCAGGAGGAGATGAGGGAACCCCAGAACAGCCCGGGGGAGGGCGCGTTCGGGGGGAGGGGGCTGGCCCAAGGGCAACCCCTTCGGATCCTCTGCAACTGGGCAAGGCATATGCAGGACGGGCAGTCGAAAGCGGTGTGCTTTCGGCGCGTGGTTTCGGCTTGTCTTGTCGGACAAAGGGAGAGAGAGCAATGACCAAGGCAAGACTTCTGGGGGCGGTGGCGATGGCCACTTGCCTGTTCGCAACGGCCTCGCAAGCCCAGGATACACCGCTGCGCATCGTGCTGCCGTCCGAACCGGCAGACATCGACGCCTGCAATACGACCGTCAGCAACATCGGCATCATCATCAAGGAAAACGTGGTCGAGACGCTGACCACGCTGAACCCTGAAAACAGCGCCGTGCAACCCCGGCTGGCCACCGGCTGGACCGATCAGGGCAACGGCACCTGGCGCGTGACCCTGCGCGAAGGGGTGACCTTCCATGACGGCGCCGCCTTCAACGCCGAAGCGGTTGCCAACTCGATCTCCCGGCTGCAAAGCGAAGCCATCGCCTGCCGCGACCGCACCAAGATCCGCGGCATCACGCTGAAGACGGCGGTTGTCGATGACCTGACCATCGACATCACCGCCGACCCGCCGCAGGTACTGATGCCGACGCTGCTGTCGTTCATCGGGGTCGGCTCGCCCAATACTCCGGCGGATCAGTTGAGCCGGGCGCCGGTCGGCACCGGGCCGATGAAGTTCGTCGCATGGGATGCTGCCGGCATCACCGTGGCGCAAAGCGGCAGCTACTGGGGCGAGAAACCCGCCTTTGAGACCGCGCAATACATCTTCCGTGGCGAAAGCGCGCTGCGGGCCTCGATGGTGGAAATCGGCGAAGCCGACATCGCCGCCGATATCGCGCCGCAGGATGCCGTGAACCCCGCAACCGACATCGCCTTCCTGAACGGTGAAACCACCCGCATCCGCATGGTGATGAAGCCGCCGCTGGACGATATCCGCGTGCGCAAGGCGCTGAACCTTGCCTTTGACCGCGAGGCGCTGGTCGGCACGCTCTTCAGCGACAAGGTCTTGCTTTCGACCCAGCATTTCCTGCCCAAGATCAACGGCTACAACCCCGATCTCAAGGTCTGGCCCTATGACCCGGAACAGGCCAAGGCGCTGATCGACGAGGCCCGGGCAGCCGGGGTGCCGGTGGATCAGGAATTGCGGCTGGTCGGGCGGATCGGCTTCTATCCCAACCAGTTGGAAGCCCTTCAGGCTATGCAGCAGATGTGGGCGGCCATCGGTCTGAACGTCAAGGTCGAGATGATGGAATCGGCGGAATGGCTGAAACTGGCGAACAAGCCCTATGCCGACGACCGCCCGGCCATGCTGATCCAGGAGATGCATGACAACAACAACGGCGACGCGGCCTTTACCATGCAGTTCCGCTATCACTCGACCGGGCAGCAATCAGAAATGGCTGTGCCGGAAATCGACGCCCTGCTGGACAAGGCGCTGGCCGCCACCGGCGAAGAGCGCACCAAGACCTTTCAGGAAGCCAACCGCATCATCGCCGACGAGATCGTTCCCGCCGTGCCGATGTATCACATGGTCAGCTTCATGCGGGTGGGTGAGCGGATTTCCTATGCGCCCAACAGCCTGAGCGGCAGCCTGATCGAGCTGGCGGATATCGCGCCGAAATAAGACCTGCACCGCGCCGGGCGCCCGTTTGCCCGGCGCGGTCCCTTTGGGAAAGGAAACCCGATGACCGGATTTCTGGGAAAACGGATGCTGTGGAGTGCCGGATCGCTGATCGGTCTGGTGATCCTTGTGTTCTTCATGGCGCGGCTGACAGGCTCGCCCGCCGATCTTTATCTTCCGATCGACGCACCCAATGAAATGCGCGAGGAATTTGCCCGGCTGCATGGGTTTGACCTGCCGCTGTGGCAGCAGTTCGCAAACTTCCTGCGCGACCTTCTGGTGTTCGATTTCGGCGACTCGCTGCGTCAGGGCCGCCCGGCGGTTGATCTGGTGCTTGAGGCGCTGCCGACCACGCTTCTCTTGGCCTTCTGGTCCATCGGCATCGCGCTGATGGTGGCGGTGATCACAGGGGCGCTGGCGGCCTGGCGGCCCAACGGCATCTTTGACCGCATCGCCACGCTGTTGTCGCTGATCGGGGCCAGCCTGCCGAATTTCTGGGTCGCCATCGTCGGCGTGCTGGTCTTTGCCGTGCAACTGCGCTGGGTTCCCACCTCGGGCACCGGGACGGTGGTGCAATGGGTGCTGCCGGTTGCGGTTCTGGCGATCCGGCCTTGCGGGCTGATCGTGCAGGTCGCGCGCAGCACGATGATTTCGGTCCTGTCGGCGCCCTATGTGAAAACCGCCGAGGCCAAGGGCGTGCCGCGCCGCGCCATCATCTTTGTCCATGCGCTGCGCAACGCCATGCTGCCGGTGATCACCGTGGCCGGCGATCAGGCGGCGGGCATCATCAACGGCGCGGTGATCGTCGAGACGATCTTCGGCTTTCCCGGCGTGGGCCGCCTGATGATCGACTCGATCAGCTACCGCGATTTCGCGGTGATCCAGGCCGGGGTGATGATCACCGCCATCGCCATCTTCCTGCTGAACGTGCTGATCGACATTGCCTATGCGCTGCTTGATCCGCGCACGAGGGCCGCATGATGGCCCTGACCTCAACCGATATGAAGGGCCCTGCTGCCATGACCCTTGCCGCCCCGGAACCCGGCCGCCTTGCCCCCCTTCTGGCCATGCTGTGGCGTGACAAATTCGCCAGTTGCGCCGCGCTGATCCTGCTGGTGACGGTGTTTGCCGCGCTGATCGGCCCGGCCTTTCTGACCGAGGCGGCCACGACGATGAACCTGCGCGCCCGCAATGCGCCGCCGTTTGAGATGGCACGCGGGCTGGCCTATATCCTTGGCGGCGACTCGCTGGGGCGGGGGATCCTGCCGCGCATCATCGTGGCCACCCAGAACACCATGATGATTGCCGCCTCGGCGGTGCTGAGTTCGCTGGTGATCGGCACCGTTCTGGGCCTGATTGCGGGCTATCGCGGCGGCTGGGTGGGCGATGTCATCCTGCGCCTGACCGATATCCTGATGAGCTTTCCCTCGCTCTTGCTGGCGATGGTGGTGCTGTATGTCTTTGATCCGTCCATCGGCAATGTGATCTTCGTTCTGGCCCTGACGCGCATTCCGATCTACCTGCGCACCACCCGGGCCGAGGTGCTGGAGGTCCGCACGCGGATGTTCGTCACCGCGGCACTGGTGGCCGGGGCCGGGCCGCTGCGGATCATCCTGCGCCATATCCTGCCGATCATCGCGCCGACGCTGCTGACCATCGCCACGCTGGATTTCGCCTTCGTGATGCTGGCCGAGGCGAGCCTGTCGTTCCTGGGGCTGGGCGTTCAGGCGCCCGAGGTGACCTGGGGCGTGATGGTGGCCGAGGGGCGCAACTATCTGGCCAATGCCTGGTGGCTGGCCTTCTGGCCGGGGCTGGCGATCACGCTGGTCACCATGTCGCTCAACCTCCTGTCCAACTGGCTGCGCGTGGTGACCGATCCGGTCCAGCGCTGGCGCCTTGAAAGAAGGATGCCTTCCAATGGCTGAACCCGCCCTTCTGACGGTTGAAAACCTCAGCGTCGAATTTCATGCGCGCGGCAAGATCGTGCAGGCGGTGCGCAATGTCTCGTGGCAGGTGAACCGGGGCGAGACCTTGGCGATCCTTGGCGAAAGCGGCTCGGGCAAAAGCGTAAGCTCCTCTGCCGTGATGGGTCTGATCGACAGCCCGCCGGGGCATATCACCGCGGGGCGGGCGCTGTTTCAGGGCCAAGACCTGTTGACCCTGACCAAGGATGAACGGCGCGAGATCAACGGCCGCCGCATTGCGATGATCTTTCAGGATCCGCTGGCGCATCTCAACCCGGTCTATCCCGTGGGCTGGCAGGTGGCCGAGGCGATGCGCGTGCATGGCGTGCCGCCGTCCGAGGCCCGCGCCCGCGCCGTGGCCCTGCTGGAGCGGGTGGGCATCCCCCATGCCGCCGCCCGGATGAATGCCTATCCGCATGAGTTTTCGGGCGGTCAGCGGCAGCGGATCATGATTGCGATGGCCGTGGCGATGAAGCCCGATCTGCTGATTGCGGATGAACCTACGACGGCACTGGATGTCACGGTGCAGGCACAGATTCTGACCCTGCTGTCAGAGTTGCGCGATGAAACCGGCATGGGCCTTGTCCTGATCACCCATGATCTGGGCGTGGTGGCGCAACATGCCGACCGCATGGTGGTGATGAAAGACGGCGAGGTTGTGGAAACCGGCCGGGTGGCCGATGTGTTCCGCGCGCCCGCACATGACTATACCCGCCGCCTGCTGGGGGCGGCGCCGGGCAAGTTGCCGTTCCGCGTTCCCGATGAGGCCGCCGAGCTGCTGCTTGAAGTGCAGGGTCTGGTCAAAAGCTTCCATCTGCGGGGCCGCTTCCTGCGCGAAGCCGCGCGCGAGGTGCGGGCGCTGGACGGGGTGAGCTTTGCCCTGCGCAAGGGCGAGACGCTGGGCATCGTCGGCGAAAGCGGTTCGGGCAAGACCACGCTGGCCCGTGTGCTTTTGCGGCTGATGGAGCCGTCGTCGGGCAGCGTCCGCTACCGGGGGCAGGATGTCTTTGCCATGTCGAAAGAGCAGGTCTTTGCCTTTCGCCGCCGGGTGCAGGTGGTGTTTCAGGATCCGACCGCCTCGCTCAACCCGCGCATGACGGTGGAAGAGATCATCGGCGAACATTGGGCCATCCACCCCGAGGCGTTGCCCGCCGAGGGCCGCCGCGCCGCGGTGGAAAAGCTGCTGGTTCAGGTCGGGCTTGATCCGGCCCATGCCCGCCGCCATCCGCATCAGTTTTCCGGCGGGCAGCGGCAACGCATCGCCATCGCCCGGGCGCTGTCGCTGAAACCCGAGGTCATCCTGTGCGACGAAGCGGTGTCGGCGTTGGATGTGTCGGTTCAGGCGCAGGTGATCGAGTTGCTCAAGGACATCCAGAAGCAATACGGGTTGAGCTTCATCTTCATCGCCCATGACCTGCCGGTGGTGCGCGATTTTGCCGACCGGGTGCTGGTGATGCACCGGGGGCAGATCGTTGAACAGGGGCCGACCGGCGCTGTCTTTACCGCGCCACAGGCCGATTACACCCGCACCCTGCTTGCCGCCAGCCCCAAGGCGGACCCCACACATCGCCCGCAGCGCCGGGCAGGAGAACGGCTATGACCAACCGCATCACCCAAGCCGCCGCCGCCCTGACGGCTGCCTTTCACGGCCCGCTGTTGCCCGGGCTTGCCCCCGAGGTCGCGCCCCGTGACGAGGCCGAAGCCTATGCCGTGCAGACCGCCGTTCTGGGCCGCGAGCCGGTGGCCGGCTGGAAGGTTGCGCCAGCCCGTGACGGGGTGATCCGCTGCGCGCCGCTGGGCGCCTCGCGGTGGATTGCCGACGGCGGCGCGCTGCCGCACCCCATGCAGGCGCCGCTGCTTGAGGTGGAGCTGGCGCTGCGTCTGGCCGCCGATGTGCCGGAGGGGGCGGGGCCGGAACAGGTTCTGGCCGCCATCGGCACGGTCGGCATGGCGTTTGAAATCCTCGACTCGCGCTTTGTCGATCGCAAGGCGGTCTCGCCGTTTTCGGCGCTGGCCGATGCGCAAAGCAACCGGGCCTTTTCCGCCGCTGAGGCCGGCCTGCCATGGGCGGCGGTCGAGATGGCGCAGGTGCCGCTGACCCTGCTCTGCGATGGTCAGGTCGTGGCCGAAACCCCCGGCGGTGCAAGCAGCGCGCAGGTGGCCGAGGCGGTGATCTGGTTGGCGGGCCATGCCGCAGGCCGGGGCCTGCCGCTGCGGCGGGGGCAGGTGATCATCACCGGCTCGCGGCTTGGGCCGATGCCGCTGCCCGCGGGGCGCCAGCTTGTCGCGCGGGGCGGCGGGGTGGGTGAAGCCCGTCTTCTTCTGAACAACGAAATCACAGCAAGGGAAGTCAAGCCATGAACGGTTTCAGGATTCTGCCGGTCGAGCAGCGGGTGGACCCGTCTCTGGTGCGCCGGTTCGCCGAATTGCCGGTGGCCAATGTCAGCGATGTGATGTCGCGCATGGTGGCCGCCGGGCCGCAACTGCG
This sequence comes from Tabrizicola fusiformis, assembly GCF_013328815.1. Taxonomy (GTDB): domain Bacteria; phylum Pseudomonadota; class Alphaproteobacteria; order Rhodobacterales; family Rhodobacteraceae; genus Fuscibacter. Next base: position 393,922 of record NZ_JABUHN010000003.1, on the reverse strand, counting down.
CCCGCTGCACGCGGGGGGCATCCTTGCCGGGCCCGCCTTTACCGTAAAGTCGCGGCCGGGCGATAACCTCATGCTGCACAAGGCGCTGGACCTTGCCAGCCCGGGAGATGTGGTGGTGGTGGATGCCGGGGGCGATCTGACCAATGCCATGCTGGGCGAGATGATGCTGGCCCATGCCGAAACGCGCGGCCTTGCCGGGGTGGTGATCAACGGCGCCATCCGCGATCTGGCCTCGATCCGCACCAAGAGCTTTCCGGTCTATGCGGCGGGTGTCACCCACCGCGGCCCCTACAAGAACGGGCCGGGCGAAATCAACGTTCCGGTGTCGCTGTCGGGGATGATCGTGATGCCGGGAGACCTGATCTTGGGCGATGATGACGGCGTGGTCGCCGTGCCCCGCGCCGAGGCCGAAGCAATCTGCGCCGAGGCCGAGCAGAAACACGCGCAGGAAACCGCGCATCTGCAAGAGATTCTGGCAGGCCGGGTAGACCGGAGCTGGATCGACCGCACGCTGGGTGCCCTTGGCTGCAAGCTTTGACTGCCGCAGGCCGGGCCGCCCTGCGGGCGGTCCGGTTCAGCCCGGGCCGGCGGGGGTCCAGAGCCGGATTTCTTCGGCCAGACGGGCCGCGACAGGCGGCAGGATTGCCCCGGCAAGGGTGACAAGGCCGAAGGTTTCCACCTCGATTCCCAAGTCGATCGGCAGTTCGACATAGGGTGAGGCCGGATATTGCGAAAAGCTGGTCGCCACCGCCCGCGCCAGCGGTGCGATGGCATTGGATTGCTGCAACAGGGCAAAGGTCAGCAAGAAAGAGGCGGTGGAGAACCGCAGCGGCGGAAGCGGCAGGTCATGCGCGCGCAGCCGCGCCATAACGGCACGGGACAGGATCGAATCCTCCGGCGGCATCACCCAGTCATAGGTCATCAGCGCGCTGGGCACCGGGGATCTTTGCCGCGTCAGGGGGTGACCCCGCCGCACGACCAGCGCCACAGGTTCGGTTGCAATCGGCGTCATCTGGTAAAGGTCCGGGCTGGCACCCTCGGGCAGGCGGCCGATTGCAAAGTCGATCCTGCCCGACATCAGATGCTCGCACAGGATATCCGACGGGGCGACGATCACCTCGACCGTGATCTTGGGTGCGGTCAGCCGGGCGCTGCGCAGCACCGGCAGCACCCGGTCGATGGCCGGGCCGGTGACCGAGCCGATGCGCACATGGCCCACGGCGCCCGAAACCACCTCGGCCATGTCGCGGGCGGCATCGCGCAACTCGATCTGGATGCGTTGCGCCCGGCTGGCCAAGGCAAGGCCAACGGCTGTCAACCGCATGCCGCGCCCGGTGCGCAGATGCACTGGGGCGCCGACGATCCCCTCGACCTCGGCCAGCAGGCGCGAGGCGGCGGGCTGGGCAATGCCGATCCGCTCTGCCGCCTGGGTGATCTGGCCGGTTTCCATCAGGGCCGCCAGAAAGCGCAGATGGCTGAGTTTCAGGCCGCGTTGCAACAGGTGATCAGCGGTTGGAAACATTACAATTTAGCCATGTGAACATATGATAACCTGATTTGACGGATATGTTCTGACATTGCAAGAGTGCGCCACGGTCTTGGAGGGGCCAGCCTGACGGGACCGTGGGGTTTTCGCCGCGCAGCGCGGCCAGGGAGGAAAGAACATGCAAGTTTCAAGAAGGGCGCTTCTGGCGCTTGGCGGTGCGGCCGTGGCTTCGTCGGCGATCAGCCTGCCGGTCTTTGCGCAGGACAAGGGCACCGTGGGCATCGCCATGCCGACGCAATCCTCGGCCCGCTGGATTTCGGACGGCGCCGCGATGGTCGAGCAATTCACCGCTGCCGGCTATGGCACCGATCTGCAATATGCCGAAGACGACATCCCGAACCAGCTTGCCCAGATCGAGAACATGATCACCAAGGGCGTGAAGGTTCTGGTCATCGCGGCCATCGACGGCACCACCCTGTCGAACGCGCTGGCCAATGCCGCCGCTTCGGGCATCAAGGTTATCGCTTATGACCGCCTGATCCGCGATTCGGGCGATGTCGATTACTACGCGACCTTCGACAACTTCATCGTGGGTGTGCAGCAGGCGGAATCGCTGGTGAAGGGCCTGAAAGAGCGCTTTGCCGACACCAAGCCGTGGAATGTCGAACTGTTCGGCGGCAGCCCGGACGATAACAACGCCTTCTTCTTCTACAATGGCGCAATGTCGGTGCTGCAACCGATGATCGACGCCGGGGACATCGTGATCCCGTCGGGCCAGTCGGGCATGGACGTGGTCGGCACCCTGCGCTGGGACGGTGCCGTGGCGCAGGCCCGGATGGACAACCTTCTGTCGGCCAACTACGGCGACAAGGTTCTGCACGGCGCGCTGTCGCCCTATGACGGGCTGTCGATCGGCATTCTGTCCTCGGTCAAGGGCGTGGGCTATGGCTCGGGCGACCTGAAGATGCCGATCGTCACGGGTCAGGACTGCGAAGTGCCCTCGATCAAGTCGATCATCGCGGGCGAGCAGTATTCTTCGATCTTCAAGGACACCCGCGAATTGGCCAAGGTCACAGTCAAGATGGTGGACGCGATCCTGTCGGGCGGCACGCCCGAGATCAACGACGAAAAGACCTATGACAACGGCGTGAAGGTCGTGCCGTCCTATCTGCTGGCCAGCCAGCCGGTGGATGCCTCGAACTATGAGGCTGTGCTTGTCGGCTCCGGCTATTACACTGCCGACCAGTTGAAGTAACCGACACGACCGCCGTGCCCGCCCTCCGCTCCCGAGCGGCGGGCACGGTTCTTTGCGGGGGGATACCATGACGGCATTGCTGGAAATGCGGGGGATCGGCAAGGTCTTCCCGGGGGTGCGCGCGCTGGACAATGTCAGCCTGACCGTCGCACCGGGTGAGATTCACGCGATCTGCGGCGAAAACGGCGCCGGAAAATCCACGCTGATGAAGGTGCTGTCGGGGGTCTATCCCCATGGTTCCTATGAGGGCGAGATCATCTATGACGGCGCCCCTCTGGCCTGCCGCAACATCCGCGACAGCGAGGCGCGGGGCATCATCATCATCCATCAGGAACTGGCGCTGGTGCCGCTTCTGTCCATCGCCGAGAACCTGTTTCTGGGCAACGAGGTGGCGCAGCGCGGCGTGATCAACTGGGCGCTGGCGTTCCAGAAAACCGGCGAACTGCTGAAAAAGGTCGGGCTGGACGAGGCGCCGACCACCAAGGTTGAAAAGCTGGGCGTCGGCAAACAGCAACTGATCGAGATTGCCAAGGCGCTGGCCAAGGATGTGCGCCTGCTGATCCTCGACGAACCCACCGCCGCCTTGCAGGAAAACGACAGCCAGAAGCTCTTGGACCTGATGCTGGAGCTGAAGGCGCAGGGGGTGACGCAGATCATCATTTCCCACAAGCTGAACGAGATTTCCCGCGTCGCCGACCGCATCACCGTGATTCGCGACGGGTCAACCGTGTCCACCATGGACAAGCACGAGATTTCCGAAGACCGCATCATCCGCGACATGGTGGGCCGCGACATGGCGCATCGTTACCCCGAACGGGTGCCTAACCCGGGTGAGGTGCTGATGGAGGTGAAAGACTGGAACGTCTGGCACCCCGAGCAACTGGGCCGTCAGGTGATCAAGGGCGCCGCCTTCAATGTCCGCAAGGGCGAGATCGTCGGCATCGCCGGGCTGATGGGGTCGGGGCGCACCGAACTGGCGATGAGCCTGTTCGGCCGCAGCTATGGCCGCGACATCACCGGGCAGGTGACCATGGGTGGCAAGCCTGCCGATACCTCGACCGTGGCCAAGGCGGTGGAGGCGGGGCTGGCCTATGTGACCGAGGACCGCAAGGTGCTGGGTCTGGTGCTGGAAGAACCCATCGTGCGCAATGTGACGCTGGCCAATCTGCCCGGCGTGTCGCGGCGCGGCGTGCTGGACAAGCGGCGCGAAACCGAGGTGGCCGAGCGTTATCGCAAGGCCATGGCGATCCGCACCCCCGGCGTGCAGCAGAAGGTGGTGAACCTGTCGGGCGGCAATCAGCAGAAGGTGGTGCTGTCGAAATGGCTCTTCACCGATCCGCAGGTGCTGATCCTGGACGAGCCGACCCGCGGCATCGACGTGGGTGCCAAGTTTGAAATCTATTCGATCATGAACGATCTGGCGGCGCAGGGCCGCGGCATCGTGATGATCAGCTCCGAAATGCCCGAGCTTCTGGGCATGTGTGACCGCATCTATGTGATGAACGAGGGGCGCATCGTGGGGGAGCTTTCCGCAGAGGAAGCCAGCCAGGAGCGGATCATGGCCCTGATCATAAAGGACAATGGCCAGATGGCCGGGGAAGGGGAGGCTGCGTGATGGCAGAACAAAAGGGCCTTGGTGCCCATCTGGGCGGGCATCTGCGCGAGAACGGAATGCTGGTGGCGCTGGTCGCCATCGTGGTGCTGTTCTCGGTTCTGCTGCAATTGCAGCCGCAGCCGGTGAGCTTTCTCAAGGCGCAGAACATCACCAACATCTTCCTGCAGAACGGCCATGTGATCATCCTTGCGCTGGGGATGCTTCTGGTGATCGTCGCGGGCCATATCGACCTGTCTGTCGGCTCGGTCGCGGCCTTTACCGGCGCGGTGGCGGCATGGCTTACGGTCAATGTCGGCCTGCCGTTCTACATCGTCATTCCGCTGACGCTGGTTGTCGGTGGATTGATCGGGGCGGCGCAGGGCTATTGGGTGGCCTTCTGGCGCATCCCGTCCTTCATCGTGACGCTGGCGGGCATGATGGTGTTTCGCGGCGCCACGATGTGGATGCTGGGCGGCCAGAACATCGGGCCGTTCCCCAAGGGGTTTCAGGCGCTGTCGAACGGCTTCATCCCTGACCTGACGGGTATCGGGCGGCCGCATGGGCTGACGCTGATCGTGATTGCCATTGCCATCGGGCTGCAACTCTGGCTGGGCCTGCGGGCGCGGGCCCGCGATGCTGAATTCGGCATCACGCCGGAACCCTCGGGCCTCTTCTGGGCGCGCAACCTGATCATCGCCGCCGCGACGGCCTTTGTCGGCTGGCAACTCGCCTCGTTCCGGGGCTTGCCGAATGTGATGGTCGTGCTGGCGGTGCTGACGGCACTTTACGCCTTCTTCACCGAAAACACCGTGACGGGCCGGCGCATCTATGCCCTTGGCGGCAATGAAAAGGCGGCCAAGCTTTCGGGCATCCGCACCGACCGGCTGGTGTTCCTGTGCTTTGTCAACATGGGCGTGCTGGCGGCGCTGGCGGGCATGATCGTGACCGCCCGCCTGAACAGCGCCACGCCCAAGGCCGGCACCGGATTTGAACTCGATGCCATCGCTTCGGTCTTCATCGGCGGCGCCTCGATGACGGGCGGCTCGGGCAAGATCGTGGGCGTGGTGATCGGTGCGCTGATCATGGGTGTCATGAACATGGGCATGTCGATCCTTGGCATCGGCTCGGACTATCAGATGATGATCAAGGGGCTGGTGCTGCTGGTTGCCGTGATCTTCGACGTCTACAACAAGAACAAATGAGGCCGATGATGCTGATTTCGCAGATCCACCGTGCCGATGGCAGCCTTGCCGTCGTGGTGCGCGACGGTTCCGAAGCGGCCGAGGTTCGTGGCGCCACCTCTACCTATGCGCTGGCGGGTGAGGCGGTGGCGACCGGGCGATCTCTGGCGCAGGTGATTGCGGCCCATGGCCTTGGCGCGCCGGTGGATCTGGTGCGCGCGGCAGAGGAAGGGCGGCTGGCGCTGCCCGTCACCCATCCCGACCCGGCGCATATGCATCTGACGGGCACCGGCCTGACCCATCTGGGCAGCGCCGCCGCCCGCGACGCGATGCACGCCAAGCTTGAAGGCGGGGCCGAGACGCTGACCGACAGCATGAAGATGTTCCGCATGGGGCTTGAGGGCGGGCGCCCGGCGGCGGGTGCCGTGGGTGTGCAGCCGGAATGGTTCTACAAGGGCAACGGCCATGCCGCCGTCGCCCCGGGACAGGCCCTGACCGCGCCGGGTTTTGCCGAAGATGGCGGCGAAGAGCCCGAGATTGCGGGCCTTTACCTGATCGGCCCGGACGGCACGCCGCACCGGATCGGCTGGGCGCTTGCCAACGAATTCTCTGACCATGTGACAGAGCGGGTGAATTACCTCTGGCTCGCCCATTCCAAGTTGCGGGTGGCCAGTTTTGGCCCCGAACTGCTGGTGGGCGATCTGCCTGCCGACATTCGTGGCATCAGCCGCATCCGCCGCGATGGCGCGGTGATCTGGGAAAAGCCCTTCCTGTCGGGCGAGGCGAACATGTCCCACACCTATGCCAATCTGGAACACCATCACTTCAAATATGACGTGTTCCGTCAACCGGGCGATCTGCATGTGCATATGTTCGGCACCGCCACCCTGTCCTTCGCCGATGGCATCAAGACCGCCGCGGGCGACACGTTCGAGATTGAGGCGGCGCCCTTTGGCCTGCCGCTGACCAACCCCCTGGCCTTCGCCCCCGCGACCCCGGGTGCGGTGACCGTTCAAACCCTGTGAGGATGCCATGACCTTTACCCCCGCCCCCTGGCCGCGCAGACTGCGCTCGCAGGACTGGTTTGGCGGCAATGGCCGCGACCAGATCTATCATCGCGGCTGGATGAAGAATCAGGGCTTTCCACATGACCTGTTCGACGGGCGCCCGGTGATCGGCATTCTGAACACCTGGTCCGAGCTGACGCCCTGCAACGCCCATCTGAATGTGCTGGCCGAATTCGTGAAGCGTGGCGTCTATGAGGCGGGCGGTTTCCCGGTGGAGGTTCCCGCCTTCTCCACCTCGGAAAGCGCGTTCCGGCCCACGGCGATGATGTTCCGCAACCTTGCCGCCATGTCGGTGGAAGAGCAGATGCGCGGCCAGCCGATGGATGGCTGCGTGCTGCTGGTGGGCTGCGACAAGACCACGCCCAGCCTGCTGATGGCCGCGGGTTCGACCGACCTGCCGTCGATCGTGGTCACCGGCGGGCCGATGCTCAACGGCTATTACAAGGGTGAGCGGGTGGGGTCGGGCACCCATCTGTGGAAATTCTCCGAAGCCGTGAAGGCCGGCGAGATGACGCAAGACGAATTTGCCGAGGCCGAAGCCTCGATGAGCCGTTCGGCCGGTTCGTGCAACACCATGGGCACCGCCAGCACCATGGCCTCGATGGCCGAGGCGCTGGGCATGGCGCTTTCGGGCAATGCCGCCATCCCGGCGGTGGACAGCCGCCGCCGCGTCATGGCGCAGATGTCGGGCCGCCGCATCGTGCAGATGGTCAAGGATGACCTGAAGCCTTCGGACGTGATGGTGAAGGCGGCGTTTGAAAACGCCATCCGCACCAATGCCGCCATCGGCGGTTCCACCAATGCGGTGATCCACCTTCTGGCCATCGCGGGCCGGGTCGGCGTGGACCTGACCCTTGACGACTGGGACCGCTGTGGCCGCGACGTGCCGACGGTGGTGAACCTGATGCCCTCGGGCAAATATCTGATGGAAGAATTCTTCTATGCCGGTGGCCTGCCGGTGGTGATCAAGCGGCTGGGCGAGGCGGGTCTTCTGCACAAGGATGCGCTGACCGTTTCGGGGCAGTCGATGTGGGATCAGGTCAAGGACGTGACCAACCACAACGAAGAGGTGATCCTGCCCGCCGAAAAGGCGCTGGCGAAATCGGGCGGCGTGGTGGTGCTGAAGGGCAATCTGGCACCGAAAGGGGCGGTGCTGAAGCCCTCTGCCGCCTCGTCCCATCTGCTCACCCACCGGGGCCGCGCCGTGGTGTTCGAGGATATCGACGACTACAAGGCCAAGATCAATGACGAGGCTTTGGACATCGACGAAACCTGCGTCATGGTTCTGAAGAACTGCGGGCCAAAGGGCTATCCGGGCATGGCCGAGGTGGGCAACATGGGCCTGCCGCCCAAGGTGCTGCGCAAGGGCATCACCGATATGGTCCGCATTTCCGATGCCCGCATGTCGGGCACCGCCTATGGCACCGTCTGCCTGCACACCTCGCCCGAAGCGGCGGCGGGTGGCCCGCTGGCCGTGGTGCAGAACGGCGATTTCATCGAACTGGACGTGCCGAACCGCCGCCTGCATCTGGATATTTCGGACGAGGAGCTGGCCGCGCGCCTCGCTGCATGGACCCCGGCGCATGAGCTGTATCAATCCGGCTATGCCTGGTTGCACCAAAGCCATGTGCAGGGGGCTGATACCGGCGCCGACCTCGACTTCCTCAAGGGCTGCCGCGGGGCGCCGGTGGGCAAGGATTCCCACTGATGGCACCGCGCAACGTCGCCCTTGTGGGTATCGGCAAGATCGCGGTGGATCAGCATGTGCCAGCCATCGCGGCCAGCGCCGACTGGCATCTGGCCGCCACCGTCTCGCGTCAGGGATCGGTGCCGGGCGTGCCCGCCTATACCGACCTTGCCGCCATGCTGGAGGCGCATCCCGAGGTGGAGACCGTCTCGCTTTGCCTGCCGCCGGTGCCGCGCTTTGCCTATGCCGAGGCAGCGCTGCTGGCGGGGCGCCATGTGATGCTGGAAAAACCCCCCGGCGCGACGCTTGCCGAGGTTCATGAACTGGCCGCCCTTGCGGCGGAGCAGGGTGTCACGCTCTACACCACATGGCACAGCCGCATGGCCCATGCGGTGGCCGCCGCCAAAGCCTGGCTGGCCGACAAGGCGGTGATCGAGGCGCATATCACCTGGCGCGAGGATGTCCGCAAATGGCATCCCGGGCAGGACTGGGTGTTTGAACCCGGCGGCATGGGCGTGTTCGATCCGGGCAGCAACGCGCTGTCGATCCTGACCCATATCCTGCCGCAGCCGGTGCATCTGACCGCCGCCACCCTGACCTTTCCCGAAAACCGCCAGACGCCGATCGCGGCGGACCTGACCTTCTCGGGCAATGTCACCGCCGATTTCGACTGGCGCCAGACCGGGCCGCAAACCTGGGACATCGCGGTGGAAACCGACCGGGGGCCGCTGGTGCTGCGGATGGGCGGCAACGTGCTGGAACTCCACGGCAAGCCGGTGGCGGGCGAAGCCTCGATCATGGGCGAATATCCGGCTCTTTATGCCCGCATGGCCGAACTGGTCGCCGCTGGTCAGTCCGAGGTGGACCTTGCCCCGATGGTCCATGTCGCCGACGCCCTCACCCTCGGGCGCCGCATCGTGACCGATCCGTTCCACTTCTAGGCTTCATCTTGGCCCAAATATCCCACGGGGGTCCGGGGGTGTGAAACCCCCGGTCCGCCGCCAGCAAGGAGCACAACATGCTGACCGGACATCACCTGATCGCGGGCCAATGGGTTGCGGGCGACGCGACCTTCCTTTCCTCTCCGGCCAGCGGCCCCGCGCTGAGCTTTGCCGTGGGCACCCCGGCTCATGTCGATGCCGCCGTGCAGGGCGCCGAAGCGGCCTTTGCCAGTTTTTCTGCCCTGACCCGCGATCAGCGCGCCGCCTTCCTTGACCGTATCGCCGATGAGATCGAGGCGCGGGGCGCCGAGATTACCGCCATCGGCACCTCGGAAACCGGCCTGCCCGCCGCCCGGCTTGAGGGGGAGCGGGGCCGCACCACGGGCCAGCTTCGCCTCTTCGCCGCCCATATCCGCAAGGGCGATTATCTGGACCGGCGGCACGACCCGGCGCTGCCCGACCGTCAGCCCGCGCCGCGCCCGGAAATCCGCATGATGCAGCGCCCGATCGGGCCGGTCGCGGTGTTCGGCGCCTCGAACTTCCCGCTGGCCTTCTCGACGGCGGGGGGCGACACCGCCTCGGCGCTGGCGGCGGGCTGTCCGGTGGTGGTCAAGGGCCATTCCGCCCATCCCGGCACCGGCGAGATCGTGGCGCAGGCGATTGATGCCGCGATCAAGGCGCTGGGCCTGCATCCGGGCGTCTTCAGCCTTGTGCAGGGCGGCAAGCGCGATGTGGGTGAGGCGCTGGTGCAGCATCCCCTGATCAAGGCCGTCGGTTTCACCGGCAGCCTTGGCGGTGGCCGGGCGCTGTTTGACCTTTGCGCGCGGCGCCCAGAACCGATCCCGTTCTTTGGTGAGCTGGGTTCGGTCAACCCGATGTTCCTCATGCCCGCCGCGCTGGCCGCGCGGGGTGCCGCGCTGGCCGCCGGCTGGGCCGGGTCGCTCACCATGGGGGCGGGCCAGTTCTGCACCAATCCCGGCATCGCCGTGGTGATCGACGGGCCGGACGCGCAGGCGTTCATTGCCGCCGCCAAAGAGGCGGTGGGCAAGGTCGGCGCGCAGACCATGTTGACCGATGGCATCGCCGAAGCTTATCGCGCGGGCCGTGACCGGATTGCGGGCAGCGCCGGGGTGCGTGCCGTCCTGACCTCGGTCTGCGACCTGCGGCAGGCCACGCCCTATCTGTTTGAGGTGTCGGGCGATGACTGGCTGGTCAATCACGCCTTGGGCGAAGAGGTCTTCGGGCCGCTGGGCCTGATCCTGCGGGTGCGCGACTTTGCCCAGATGCAGGCCGTCGCCAGCCATCTTGAGGGGCAGTTGACCTGCACCCTGCATGTCGACCCTGCCGATTACCCGCAGGCGCGTCTCCTGATGCCGGTGCTGGAGCGCAAGGCGGGCCGGGTGCTGGCCAATGGTTTCCCGACCGGGGTCGAGGTGGTGGATGCGCAGGTCCATGGCGGGCCCTATCCGGCTTCGACCAATTTCGGCGCCACCTCGGTCGGCACGTTGTCGATCCGCCGCTGGCTGCGCCCCGTCGCCTATCAGAACCTGCCGGCCGAATTGCTGCCCGCCGATCTGTGACGCCACCGGGCGGGGCAGGGGGATTGCCCCTTGTCCCGCCCGATCCGCCGCCGCAGGATGGGCCACCCGCAGGAGGCCCCGGATGCGTCTTCGTTCCCACTATGCCGCCACCGCCAAGACCATTTCCCGGCTGACAGGGCGTCCGGGCACCTTCCTTCTTGCCGTGGGCGTGATTGTGGTCTGGATCGTGACCGGGCCGCTGTTCGATTATTCCGACACATGGCAACTGGTGATCAACACCGGCACCACCATCGTCACCTTTCTGATGGTCTTCCTGATCCAGAACACCCAGAACCGCGACACCGCCGCGATCCAGTTGAAGCTGGACGAGCTGATCCGCGCCACCAAGGGCGCCCATAATGCCGTTCTCGATCTTGAAGAGCTGGACGAGCGCAGTCTGGAAGAGTTCCGTGGCCGCTATGAAACGCTGGCCCGTCTGGCCCGGGCGCGTCTGGCCGAAGGCGAGGAAGACACCGACACCCCGGAACCGGCCACAGCCGAAACGCCCCCAAGGTAAGGTTCGCCGCACTCGCCAAGGGGCCGCTTTCGCGCTAGGCTGAACCAGCCTTGAGGAGAAGCGCAGCATGATCCATCGGTTCTTCGCCCACCTTGCCCGCGCCGTTCTGGCCATGGTGCTTGTCGCGCTGGCTGGCGTGCCGGCTCTGGCCGAAACCGGCAGAAAGCTGGCGCTTGTGGTCGGAAACGAGGCTTATGCCCATGTGCCCGGCCTCTCGACGCCGGTGAAGGATGCGCAGGCTCTGGCCAGTGCCCTGCGCGATCTCGACTTTGATGTGACGGTGCTGACCGACGCCGATCCGGGCGTGTTCGATGCCGTGCTGGACACGTTCGCAGCACAGGCGGCACAGGCCGAAACCGTTCTGTTCTATTATGCGGGCCATGCGTTTCAGGCGGGCGGGGTCAACCGGCTGGTGCCGGTCACCGCCCGGCTGGACAGCGCCGAGGCGCTGATTTCGGAAACGGTCGAACTGAATGCCATCGCGGCGCGGCTGAAACCCGCCGAGGGGCAGTTGCTGATCTTTCTGGATGCCTGCCGGACCGATCCCTTGCCGCAGGCGCTACGCGGGCAGACCGATGCCGGGCTGGCGCAGTATGACGGCGGGGCAGGCACTTTTGTCGCCTTTGCCACCGCCCCGGGCGAGGTGGCGTGGGACAAGGGCACGACCGAAGACAGCAGCCCCTTCACCGCCGCCCTTCTGGCCCATATCGCCCAGCCGGAGCAAAGCCTGTCGGACCTGATGATCGAGGTCCGCAATGAGGTCGAGACGGCGACCGGCGGCAAACAGACCCCATGGGAGCAATCCTCGCTGCGCAGCCAGTTCTATTTCGTGCCGCCCGCCGCCGCCGATGCCGATGCCGAAGTGCTGGCCGGTCTGCCGGCTTTCGACACGGCCGAGGATGACAGCATCATTCTGGATGAGTTGAGCCCGCTGCGTCTGGCGGCGCTCTCGTCCGAAACCAGAAATCTGTCGGTGATCAGCGCGGTTCCCGCGACCCCCTCGCATATTGCCGGCATCGACGCCGCCCCGTCCGGTGGTCCGCAACCGCCCGCTGCCGCCGATCTGCCCCGCGCCGTGCAGGATGAATTGAAACGGATCGGCTGCTATGCGATGGCGGTTGATGGCGATTGGGGCAACGGGTCGCGCAACGCGATGCGGCGCTATTACACCGCCAAAAAGGCCGAGGCCGGCGAATTGGAGCCGACGGCAGAGGTCTGGCTTGCCCTGACCAAAGAGCCCGAAAAGACCTGCAAGCCCGAACCCGTCGCCGCCAAGAAGAAATCTTCGGGCACCAGCACCAAGAAATCGACCGGCACCACCACCCAGAAAGCTGCCCCCACCCCGGCACCGGCACCCGCCGAAAAGTCCGGCCCGAAATGCAAGTTCATGGTGGTGGCCATCGTCTGTAGCTGATCCCGGCGGCATTCCGCGCCGGGATTGCACCTTGCGAAATACTCCCGCCGGAGGCAGCGACGGCAGGGCCGGGCGCCCCGTCAGCCGTTCAGGTGCGCCGGATGATCCGGTTGACATGGCCCATCTTGCGCCCGGGCCGGGCTTCGGCCTTGCCATAGAGATGCAGCGCGGCGTCGCGTTCGCGCGCGATCTGCGGCACGCGCAGGATGTCGTCGCCGATCAGATTCTCCATCACCACATCGGCAAAGCGGCTGCCGTCGCCAAGGGGCCAGCCCGCAACGGCGCGGATATGCTGTTCGAACTGGTCCACCGCGCAGCCGTTCTGCGTCCAGTGGCCCGAGTTATGGACGCGCGGCGCGATCTCGTTCACGATCAGGCCCTGCGGCGTGACGAACAACTCCACCCCCATCACGCCCACATAATCCAGCGCGTTCAGGATACGCGCCGCCAGCAGCACGGCATCGGTGCGCTGGCCGGGGGAAAGGCGGGCGGGCAGGGTGGTGGTGGCAAGGATGCCGTCCTTATGCACATTCTCGCCCGGATCATAGCAGGCGACCGAGCCGTCAAGCCCGCGCGCCGCAATCACCGAAACCTCGTGGCTGAAGTCGATGAAGCCTTCCAGAACCGAAGCCGCACCCTTCATCGCGGCAAGGGCACCCGGCGCATCGGCCAGCGACATGATCCGCGCCTGCCCCTTGCCGTCATAGCCCAGCCGGGTGGTTTTCAGGATCGCCGGGTGACCGACCTTCCTCAGCGCCGCGTCCAGATCGGCAGCGGTGCTGACCGCAGCATAGGGCGCGCAGGTCAGGCCAAGTCCGGTCAGGAAATCCTTCTCAAGAATGCGGTCCTGGCTGATGGCCAGCGCCCGGCGGTTGGGGCGGATCGGGCGCAAAGCCTCGATCGCGTCCAGCGCCTCGGTCGGGACATTCTCGAATTCATAGGTCACCACATCGACCGCGGCGGCAAAGGCGCGCAGGGTGGCAAGGTCTTCATAGGGCGCCGTGGTCACCCGGTCGGCGACATGGGCCGCCGGCGGGTTCGCGGCAGGTTCATAGATATGGGTCTTGAAGCCAAGGCGGCTGGCCGCCACCGACAGCATCCGGCCCAATTGCCCGCCGCCCAGAATACCGATGGTCGCGCCTTGCGGCAGCATCTCACTCATCCTTCGGCTCCTCCGGGATCGAGGCGGAAAGGGCTGCACGCCAGGCGTCGAGCCGTTCGGCAAGGGCCGCATCGGAAATCGCCAGAATGCCCGCCGCCATCAGCCCGGCATTGGCAGCGCCCGCAGCACCGATCGCCATAGTGGCGACGGGGTAACCCTTGGGCATCTGGAGGATGGAATACAGGCTGTCCACGCCAGAAAGCGCCTTGGTCTGCACCGGCACGCCCACCACGGGAATTCGCGTTTTTGAGGCCATCATTCCCGGCAGATGGGCGGCACCACCCGCGCCCGCGATGATCACCTTCAGCCCGCGCCCCGCCGCCTCTTTGCCATAGGTCCAGAGCCGGTCCGGCGTGCGGTGGGCCGAGACGATCTTGGTCTCGTAGGAAACCCCCAGCGCATCCAGGATCAGCGCGGCCTCCTTCATCGTCGGCCAGTCCGACTGGCTTCCCATGATGATCCCGACATCCACGGCCATGCGCGCCTCCTGTCTTTTCAGGCGGATTACCCCGTGGGGGCGGGGGCGGCAAGTGGGATGGACAAGATTGACCCCGTAGGTCGGGGTTCACCCCGACTCTGCAATTCACGCGATGATGTCGGGGATCAACTGATCTTCCAGCCGGGTGATCTGATCCTTCAGCGCCAGCTTCTGCTTTTTCAGCCGCCGCAGGGTAAGCTGGTCCGGCCGCCCGGTTTCCTCAAGCGCATGAATGGCCGCATCCAGATCCCGATGCTCGCGGCGCAGCACCTCGATCTTCACGCGGACCATCTCTTCAAAGTTCATTTCGCTGGGGGCATTCATGGCAGGATCAGGTCCAGTCTTCTTGGCTTTCCTGAAGGATACAGCGATTCGGCCCGTATTCGGCGGAAAATATTGCCGGATTGATCAAATTTTCCCGCATTCCCCCGCGCCGCGAATCCCTTGCAGCCCCGATCCCCGCCCCCCATATTTCCGGTGTCGGGTGCCCGGACGGGGCCCGGCAGATATGTCGCTTTCAAAGGACAGTCCGATGACGAAACTCACCTTCGGCGCGCATCCCTATCTTCTGGGGTTCGAACAGCTTGAGCGTCTGGTCGAGCGCACCGCCAAGACCGCTTCCGAAGGTTATCCGCCCTTCAACATCGAGGCGGTGGCCGAGAATGTCTATCGCATTACCCTGGCCGTCGCGGGCTTCCGCGACGAGGATCTGGCGATCACGGTCGAAGACCGCCAGTTGGTGATCCGGGGCCGGCAGGCCGAAGACAGCGGGGAGCGGGTTTTCCTGCACCGGGGCATCGCGGCGCGCGCCTTTCAGCGCAGCTTCGTGCTGGCCGATGGGGTCGAGGTGGCGGGGGCCAATCTGGACCATGGGCTGTTGAACATCGACCTGCGCCGCGCGGTTCCCGAAACCGTGGTGCAGACCATCCGCATCGGCCGCAAGTGAGGAGAGTGAAATGGATGTGAAATACGCAGGGCTTCCCGAAGCCGGCCCGGCAATCGTCTATGTCCGCCCGGTGGCGGTGGCCGAATTGCCCGATGAGGTGCGCGCCCAGATCGACGGGCTTGAGACGGTCTATTCCGTCCACCGCGCCGATGGCGAGCGGCTGGCGCTGGTCGCTGACCGCGATCTGGCTTTCCTTCTGGCCCGCCAGCACGATTTCGCGCCGGTCAGCGTGCATTAAACCTCAGGGCAGGATTTCGAACCTGTCCACATCCACCATGCCGTGGTCGGTGATCTTCAGATGCGGGATCACCGGCAGCGCCAGAAAGGCCAGTTGCAGGAAGGGTTCTTCCAGCACCACGCCTAGCGATTTCGCCGCTGCCCGCAGCGCCACAAGGTCGTGGTGGACCGTCTCGAACGGTTCAAGACTCATCAGCCCGGCCACCGGCAGCGCCAGTTCGGCCAGAACCTTGCCACCTTCGACCACCACAAAGCCGCCTTCGATCTGGCCCAGCCGGTTCGCGGCCAGCGCCATATCGGCATAATCCACCCCCACCACCGCGATGTTGTGATGGTCATGGCAGACGGTCGAGGCGATGGCGCCGCGTTGCAACCCAAAGCCCTGGACAAAGCCAGTGGCCTTGTTGCCGTTCACACCATGCCGTTCGATCACCGCGATTTTCACCAGATCGCGGGAAAGGTCGGGTTTCTTGTCGCCATCCTGCGGCGCGATATCGAAGGTCAGGTGTGGGGTGATGATCTTGCCGGGCACAATCCCGATCACCGGCGTCTCCACCCGGTTGCCGCCGGTGCGAAAATCGGCGGCGGTCACGGTGGGCGCCTTGACCGAATGGCGTGCGACCGAGGGGATCGTCCCACGCGCGGCAAAGGCGGCCTCGGTCACCTCCACCCCACCGGCAAAGACCTGCGCCACATGGCAGCCTTCCAGCCCGTCGATCACCGCGATATCGGCGCGTTTGCCCGGCGCGATCAGCCCGCGGTCCTTGAGGCCAAAGGCTTCGGCGGCTGAAAGGCTGGCCGCGCGGTAGACCGCCAGCGGCGGGGCGCCAAGGGCAATCGCGGTGCGGATGATCCAGTCCAGATGGCCATGCTCGGCAATGTCCAATGGATTGCGGTCATCGGTGCAAAGGCAGAGATAGGGCGAATGCCGTTCGGTCAGCAACGGTGCCAGCGCGTGCAGGTCTTTGGAAACCGACCCCTCGCGGATCAGCACCCGCATTCCCTTGCGCAGCTTTTCCAGCCCCTCTTCCGCCGTGGTCGCCTCATGCTCGGTGCGGATGCCTGCGGCGATATAGCCGTTCAGGTCATTGCCGCGCAGCAGGGGGGAATGGCCGTCGATGTGTCGGCCAGCCCATGCCTCAAGCTTGGCCATGCAGCCGGGGTCTTGCATCAGAACGCCGGGGTAATTCATGAATTCGGCCAGCCCGATCACCCGTGGATGGTCGATCAGCGGCACAAGGTCCGCCGCCTCAAGCCGCGCGCCGGTGGTCTCCATATGGGTCGAGGGCACACAGGACGAAAGCTGCACCCTTATATCCATCAGCGTCCGAACCGAAGCCTCAAGGAAGTAATGGATGCCCTCCAGCCCGCAGACATTGGCAATCTCATGCGGGTCGCAGATCGCCGTGGTCACCCCGCGCGGCAACACGCAGCGGTCAAACTCGAACGGGGTCACAAGGCTGGATTCAATATGCAGATGGGTGTCGATGAAACCGGGCACCAGAACCTTGCCCGTCACATCCACCTCGCGCCGGCCCTGATAGCTGCCGAAGGTGCCCACAATGGTATCGCCGCAGATCGCCACATCGGTTTCCACCAACTCGCCGGTGATCAGATCGAACACCCGGCCGCCTTTCAGCACCAGATCGGCGGGTTCCAGACCCCGGCCTTGTGCGATGCGCCGGGCCAGAGATGCGGCGGGCTGGATATCGGGCATGGGGCGTTCCTTCCGGCTGTTTCGCCGCAGCATCCCGCGAATGGCGGGGCTTGCCAAGGCCCCGACCCTTGCCCGCGCCCCGCGGGCGTGACAGGAAGGCGCCATGCGACCTCTGCGCGGCATTGGCCTTAAACTTGGCTCGGTCCTGATCTTCATCGTCATGTCGGCGATGATCAAGACCACGGCTGCCCATGTTCCGGCGGGGCAGGCGGTGTTCTTCCGCAGCTTTTTCGCCATTCCGGTGATCGTGGTCTGGCTGATGATGCGGCACGAATTGCGCACCGGCTTTCGCACGGTCAACCCCTTGGGCCATGTCTGGCGCGGGCTGATGGGCACCTGTGCCATGGGCCTTGGCTTTGCCGGGCTTGGCTATCTGCCGCTGCCCGAGGTGACGGCCATCGGCTATGCAGCACCCCTGCTGACGGTGATCTTCGCCGCAATGTTCTTGGGCGAAGAGGTGCGGGCCTTCCGCATCACCGCCGTTATTCTGGGTCTGACCGGGGTGATGATCGTGCTGTCGCCGCGGCTGACCCTGATCGAGGGCGAAACCACCGGCCACCGTGAGGCGTTTGGCGCCATGCTGGTGCTGGGCGGTGCGGTCTTTGCCGCGCTGGCGCAGGTCTTCGTCTCGAAGCTGGTGCTGACAGAGCGGACCCCTGCCATCGTCTTCTGGTTTTCGCTGACGGCGACGGGGCTGTCGTTCCTGACGCTGCCGTTTGGCTGGGTGGTGCCGACGCCGCTGGAAGCCGTCACGCTGATCGGGGCGGGGCTGTTGGGCGGGGTGGGGCAGATTCTGCTGACCTCGTCCTACCGCGAGGCGGATGCCTCGGTTGTGGCGCCGTTCGACTATGCCTCGATGATCTTCGCGCTGCTGATCGGCTATTACGTCTTTGCCGAAGTGCCAAGCTGGACCATGTTGGGCGGCGCGGCGCTGGTGGTGCTGGCCGGTGTCCTGATCATCTGGCGCGAGCGCAAGCTTGGGCTGGAACGGGCGCAGCGGCGCAAGGCGATGTCGCCGCAGGGCTGATTCAGGGCGCTGGGCAGCCCGCGATTTCCACCGCAGGGCCATCCCCCAGCACAGTCACGGTCACCCCCTTGCGATCGAGCGCAAAGGGGGCGCCGCCGGGGCCGACCAGATCAGCGGTGGAAACCAGCCGCCCGCCCTGCCGTTCGGTGACCGCCTCGGACACCCAGACGCGCGAACCCGCACTTTCGAACACCACCACCTCGTCGCGGCCCCGCCGGGGCAGGTCGATATCGGCGGTCAGGCGCAGCCCGTCGCGGATCGGTTCGATCCGGCAGTCAATATCGCGCAGCCCGGCTTCGCGCCCGCTGCGGGGACGCTCGCCCAAGGCGGCGCGGATCGCGGCATCCGGCGTGCCCTTGGCCGGAAGCTCACCGGCAAGGGACAGCGCGGCAGGCATACAGATGTCGCTGCAAACCCCCAGATCGACCTGCAAGCGCACGGTGATCGGGCGCGCAGGGTCAATCGGGGTGATTTCCACCGGCAGCACCAGCCGGTCATGGTAACCCACCGTCTGCATCCCGTTGGTGTGAAACACCGAAGGGCTGGGCCAATGCAGCCGCACCGAAGCGATGTTGTCGGACCCCGACCAGTCGAAAAGCGGCGGAATCCCCGCCTCGCCCGGGCTGCGCCAATAGGTCTTCCATCCCGGCGCAAGGGTCAGCGACAGGGCGGCCATCTGATGGCCGTTCTCCATCCGCCATCCGGGTAGCAGGGTTGCGGTCAGCACCTCGTCCTGCGTCATGGCAAGGGCGGGCGGCGTCAGGGCGAGAAACAGGCTGAGGGCGGCAAACTTCATGCCGCGACCATAGGCGATGGCGTCGGAAGGGGAAATCAACTTTGGGCGAGGCGCGGGGTTGAGACACAGGCGCGCAGCGCCCATCTTGGGGGCGACAGCGGGACAGGAGGGCGAATCATGGACCTTTCGGGCAAGCTTCTGGTGGCGATGCCGGGCATGGGCGATCCGCGCTTTGACCGGGCGGTGATCCTGATTTGCGCGCACAGCGATGACGGCGCCATGGGCCTGATCATCAACAAGCTGGTGCCGGACCTGTCTTTTGCCAACCTTCTGGAACATCTGGAAATTCCCCGCGCCCCCGAAGGGCGCGACATCCGTGTGCATTTTGGCGGCCCGGTCGAGCGGGGGCGCGGTTTCGTGCTGCACAGCCGCGATTTCCGCAGCGAGGCGGCGACGATGCGCATTGGCGGCGGCTATGGCATGACCGCCACGCTGGACGTGCTTGAGGCGATGGCGCGCGGCGCCGGGCCGCACCGGGCCCTTCTGGCGCTGGGCTATTCCGGCTGGGGGCCGGGGCAGTTGGAGGGCGAGATCGCCCGCAATGACTGGCTCACCTGCGACCCCGAACCGGCGCTGGTCTTTGGCGAGGATGACGGCGCCAAATGGTCGGGCGCACTGCGGATCATGGGGATCGACCCGATTTCGCTTTCGGCGCAGGCCGGACGGGCCTAGCGCCTGCTCAGGGCCGGGGGTGGTCGTCCCAATCCTTGGTCAGGATGCGGTTGGCATCGCCTGCCGGATCGTCGAATTGCTTGGTCCTGATCGCCCAGACAAAGGCGGCAAGCCCTATGCCGCCAAGGATCAGCGAAATCGGGATCAGGAAGGACAGGATTTCCATGGCGTTCCCTATTTCAGCCGCAGCGCGTTCAGCGAAACGGTAATCGACGACAGCGACATTGCCAGCGCCGCCGCCAGCGGCGTTGCCATGCCCACCAGCGCCAGCGGCACGGCGATCACGTTATAGCCTGCCGACAGGCCGAAATTCTCGACAATGCGGCGCGTGGCCTGGCGGCTGATCCGCAGCGCATCGCCGATCGGCGCCATATCCTGCCCCAAAAGCACGATATCCGAAGCCGTCCGCGCCGCATCCAGCGCCGACGCGGGCGAGATCGAGACATGCGCCCCGGCCAGCGCCGCCGTGTCGTTCAGCCCGTCCCCCACCATCAGAACCCGGTGACCGGCCGCCGTCAGGTCGCGGACAAGCGCCGCCTTTTCGGCGGGCAGGGCGCCTGCCGTCCAGTCGGCAACGCCGACGCGGGCCGCAAGGGCGGCCACGGCCCCCGCGCTGTCGCCCGAAATCAGCCGCAGCGCCATGCCCTGGGCCTTGAGGCTGGCAATTGCCGCTTCGGCACCCGGGCGCAGCCGGTCGGTGAAGGTAAAGGCGCGGGCGCGACCCTCGCCGGTGCAAAGATAGGTGGCGGTCATCGCCACGCCCTCGCCGCCGCACCAGTCGGCCCGGCCAAGGCGCACGCGCTGCCCCTTCCAAAGCCCCTCGATCCCGTAGCCCGGCACTTCGCGCAGCTCCTCCACCCGGGCCGGGTGGATGCCCGCGGCACGCGCGGCCTCGGCCAGTGCCGTGGCCAGCGGATGGGACGAGGCCATGGCCAGAGCCGCCGCCACCTCAACCGCCGGGCGGGGATGGTCGGCCAGATTGGTCGCCTCGGGCGCGCCCATGGTCAGGGTGCCGGTCTTGTCGAAGACCACCGTATCGACCTGCGCCAGCCGTTCCAGCGCGGTGCCATGCTTGATCAAGAGGCCCTTGCGGAACAGCCGCCCCGAAGCCGATGTCACCACCGCCGGAACCGCCAGACCCAACGCGCAGGGGCAGGTGATGATCAGAACCGCCGCCGAAATGTTGATGGCAAAGCGCAGATCGCCGCCCGTCTTCCACATCCAGAAGCCAAAGGCGCTGAACGACAGCAGATGCACCAGCGGCGAATACCAGCTTGCCGCACGTTCCGCCAAGGTGGTGTATTTCGTGCGCGCACTTTCGGCCACGGCAACCAGATCGGCCATGCGGTGCAGGCTGCTGTCCTTGCCCGCCGCCGTCACGCGCAGGGTGAGGGGGCCGGTCAGGTTCACTTCCCCCGCCGAAACACTGCTGCCCGGCCCGGCAAAGACCGGCAGGCTTTCCCCGGTCAGAAGCGAACGGTCCACCTCGGAGGTGCCGCTTTCCACCACGCCGTCCACCGGCATCCGCCCGCCCGGGCGCACGCGCACCAGATCGCCCGCGACAACCTCGGTAATGGCGCGGACAACCTCGGCCCCCTCGACCAGAACCGTTGCACGGGGCACCTCCAGGGCGGCCAGTTCCTCGGCTGCGGAACGGGCCACGGCGCGGGTGCGGTGATCGAGATAGCGGCCCAGAAGCAGGAAGAACGACAGCATCACAGCGGCATCGAAATAGGCGTGATGGCCGGAATGGATGGTTTCATAAAGCGAGATCGACGAGGCCAGAACCAGCGCCAGCGAAATCGGGAAATCCATCCCCAGCCGCCCGACCTTCAGCCCCGCCCAGGCGGATTTGAAGAAGGGCTGCCCGGCAAAGATCACCGTTGGAATGGCGATGGCCGCCGAAATCCAGTGGAAGAGGTCGCGTGTCGCAGCCTCGGCCCCCGACCAGACGGCGACCGACAACAGCATGACGTTCATCATCGAAAAGAACGCCACCCCCAGCCGCATCAGAAGGTCGCGGCCTTGCTTGTCGGTCTCGGTCGCCGACAACAGGCCCGGGTCCAGTTCATGCGCTTCATAGCCGACGCCCTGCATCACCCGGATCAGGTCCGGCGCCGTCACATCGGCATCGGCCTCGACCGACACGCGGCGCAGGGTCAGGTTGACGCGCGCCGATTGCACGCCGGGCAGCGCCTGCACGGCGTTCTCGACCGTCGAAATACAGGCCGCGCAATGCACCGCTGGCAGCGAGAACATCAGCCGGGCGTGCTGCGGCTGCGCCATCTGTGCCAGACGCTCGGCCGAAGGGGCGGCGACGCAGGCCGGACAGGCCGAAGCCGCGCCGACAGTGCCGAACTCCTGCGGATCAAAGCTTTGCGAGCCGGGCGCGGCGCTCATCCCTCAACCCTCGACCAGAAGGTCAATGCGGCGGCGATAGGGGGTGCCGTCCTGGGCCAGCGCCTCGACATGCAGCATCCATTTGCCGGGGGCAAGGCTGGTGCGGGCCACATAAACCCCCGCTTCGCGGGCAAAATCCGGGGTCTGGTCATCGGCGGCCTCGGTCGGACGGCCGATCAGCACGTTCAGCCCGGCAAGCTGCACCGGGGCGCCGCTGGCATCGGTGAAGGTCAGGCGCAACTCGCCGCTCTTCTCGTCGTATTCCTCGGCCAGTTTCCAGCCAAGCGCCTTTTGCGCCGCCATATCGGCATCCCAGGTCTGCGAGGCGACATAGGAATTGGCCACCTCAAGCCCCGGAAAGGTCGAAACCGCCTTGAACGCCATCAGCACATTGACCGCGATGATGATGGAAAAGGCGCCCACCGTGATGCCCAGAACGTGTTTGCCGGTCAGCTCGCCCATCTTACTGCGCCTTTCCGTTGAAGACCGTATCCTTGTGAACCCGGTCCGTCCCGGGCAGGGTATCCGAGCCGAGATCCTGAATCCAGATGCGGACATCGGTGCGGTCGCGCGTGGCGGCGATGCTGCCGCTGGGCGCGGTGATGTAAAGGCGCTGCGTGCGGGTCTGGTTGGCGGGAACCTTGACCTTCAGCATGTCTTCCCCCTCAAGCGACAGCACGAACACCTCGCCGCCGTTGGTGGTTGCGGCAAAGGCGAACCAGTGATCCTCGCCATGTTTGTTGCGCAGGCGCAGGTCATAGGTGTTGCGCACGGCGCCATCGGACAGGATCACATATTGCGGGTTGCGCACGGGGGTCACGTTCACGTCGATCTCGGTGCGCAGGAACAGCGCCACGACAAGACCGACCCCCACCGCCGACCAGAGCGCGGTGTAAAGCACGGTGCGCGGGCGGAAGACATGCCGCCAGACGGATTTCGGCGGATTGCCGGCCCGTTCGGCGGTCTCGTCGGTCAGTGCCAGATAGCCGATCAGCCCGCGCGGCTTGCCGATCTTGTCCATGATGTCATTACAGGCGTCGATACACAGGCCGCAAGTGATGCAGGCCAGTTGCTGACCGTTGCGGATGTCGATGCCCATGGGGCAGACGTTGACGCAGGCCATGCAGTCGATGCAGTCGCCGTTGCCCGCGACATTCTGCTTGCCGCGCGGTTCGCCCCGCCATTCGCGGTAACCGATCGTCAGCGTGTCTTCATCCATCATCGCGGCCTGAATCCGTGGCCACGGGCAGGCATAGATGCACATCTGTTCCCGTGCGAAGCCGCCAAAGGCAAAGGTCGTCGCCGTCAGAATCGCCATGGTGGTGTAGGCAACGGGATGCGCCGTGCCGTCCAGCAGCGCCCAGAACAGGCTGGGGGCATCGGTGAAGTAGAAAATCCAGGCCCCGCCGGTTGCCAGACCGATCAGCAGCCAGACCGTCCATTTCACCAGCCGCTTGCGGATCTTCTCGGCATCCCATTTCTGCCGGTGCAGGCGGATGCGGGCGTTGCGGTCGCCCTCGATCCAGCGTTCGACCAGAATGTAAAGATCGGTCCAGACCGTCTGCGGGCAGGCATAGCCGCACCAGACCCGCCCCGCGGCCGAGGTGAACAGGAACAGCCCCAGCCCAGCCATGATCAGGAGGCCCGCGACGAAATAGAATTCATGCGGCCAGATTTCGATCATGAAGAAGAAAAAGCGCCGGTTGGCCAAATCCAGCAACACCGCCTGATCCGGCAGGTTCGGGCCGCGGTCCCATCTGATCCATGGCGTCAGGTAATAGATGCCCAGAAGAACGGCCATCAGCCACCATTTCAGGTTGCGGAACTGGCCATAGACCCGCCTTGGAAAGATCGGCTCGCGTGCGACATAAAGGCTGGGTTCTTTTGCGGGTGTGGTGGACACGGGAGGAGGCTCCGGGATTCTGCCTAGGCTTACAGGCTTGGGTATGGGCCGATGCGCCGGGGGGCACCTTGACTTGCATCAATTATCTATCCCGGGGGCATTTTTTCAACGCGGCATGGCAGCGCGGGGGAGGGTGGGCTGCCGATGGGCCTTTTTCCTGAGGAAAGAGAGGCGCCGGCGCCCCCAGGAAACGCGCGAACAGGACAGGGGCGCCGGTGCCGGGCCAAGCTTGCGCTGTGGCTCGCCTGTGACCTTGCGGGAATCGCGGCGGGCCGTCTTTGACCTGTGTCAAATGGTGGTGGCAATTCCACCGTCTTCGGCCCGGCATTCGGCCATGTGCTGCGCCGCCTCGCGCAAGACCCAGCCGGCAAAGGCACGGGCTGCCGGACGCAGCACTCCGGGCCGGTGGACCAGCCAATACGCCTTGCCGTTCAGGATTTCATGCAGCACGCGCAGGCGGCCCGCCGCGATATCGGCCTGAACGAACATGCGCGAGGTCACGGCGATGCCTTGCCCCGCCCGGGCGGCCTCGATCTTGAACATGCCGGGCAGGGCGACCACGCCGCCGCCCTCACGCTGCAAGCCATGACGATCGAAGAGGGCGACGGAATCATCGGCGCCGGTTTCGTCGATCCACGGCAGGCGGGCCAGTGCGCGCAGGTCATCGGCCGGAATGCCGCGGACCAGATCGGGGGCCGCCACGACCACAAGCGGCGTCGGGATCATCAGATGCGCCTCAAGCCCCGGCCAATCGCCGCGGCCATAGCGCAGGGCGATGTCGATGCCGCCGGGTGTCAGCGGGCACAGCGCCGGGGTCGGGTCGAGCATCAGGCTGATGGCGGGATGCGCGGCGCGGAACCGGCCCAGCCGGGGCAAGAGCCATGCGGAGGCAAAACCGGGCGAGGTGGTGATTTGCAGCGGTCTTGCGGCATCGGCACCCGTCAGCTCGGCCACCATGCGCGCCATGGCGGCAAAACCGGCGCGGGCTACCTCGGCCAGTTGGGCGCCATCGGGGGTGGGGGTGGGCGGGGTCATGCTGCGGTCCACCAGGGCAAGGCCAAGATGTGCCTCAAGCGCGCGGATCTGTTGGCTGATCGCCGCATGGGAGACGTTCAGCGCCGCCCCCGCCGCCGTCATCGACCCGCAATCGGCCCAGGCCGCAAAGGCACGCAGCGCCGCCAGCGGTGGAAGATTGCGCCAGATGTCCATGTAAGCCTGCCTTACGGAGTCAATAATCGTCTGATTGGAAGGATGCGCGAATTTCGCAGATATTCAAGGACAGAAACCACTGCCCAAAGGATACCGCCATGTTGACCCTTCTTGCTCAGACTTTCAGGATCGCCACCCGCACCGAATGGCGCGATGCCCCGCCGCAACCCTCACGCGATTGGCCGGCGCCGCCGCATTGGTTGCTGCCGCGCCCGGGTGAGGGCCGGTTCTGAAATGAAAAGGGGCCCCGAGGGGCCCCTTTCCGCCTGACCGCAGGGTCAGATCATTCACCGCCGCCGAGGCTGTGGACATAGGTTGCCACGGCGCGGATTTCGTCTTCGGACAGACGCCCGGTCCAGGACGGCATCACGCCGAAACGGGCGTAGGTGACCGTGTGGTTGATCGTCGCCCGGTCGCCGCCATAAAGCCAGATCGCGTCGGTCAGGTTCGGCGCGCCCTGTGCGCGGTCGCCGGTGCCGGTTTCGGCATGGCAGGCAGCGCAGTTGTCGGCAAAGACGGTGGCCCCGGCTGCCGCCTTGGCCGCGTCATGCTCTTGCCCAGAGATGGCCAGAACATGCTCGACCACTTCCTCGATCTGGGCGGGTTCCAGCAGCCCGTCCACGCCGAATTTCGGCATTTCCGAATACCGCGCATCGGCATCGGTGGTGTTGCGGATGCCATGGCTGATCGTGGTGTGGATATCCTCGATCGCCCCGCCCCAGAGCCAGTCGTTATCCAGGAGGTTGGGATAGCCCTTGCCCTGAACCCCGGCTGCACCCGAACCATGGCACTGGGCGCACCAGGTGCGGAACACGGCTGCCCCCGCGGCGGTGGCATATTGGTTCAGCGTGTCATCCTTGGCGATGGCGCCCAGATCGGCGGCAACCAGCTTGGCCTTGATGGCCGCATTGGCATCGTCGAACCGCTTGATCTCTGCCTCGACCTCTTGCCGGGTGTCATAGCCCAGATAGCCCTGCGTGGCGCTGTTCAGCAGCGGCCATGCCGGATAGGCGATGACATACCAGACCGCAAAGGCGATGGTGGCGTAGAACATCCACACCCACCAGCGCGGCATGGGATTGTCGAATTCCTGAATCCCGTCCCATTCATGGCCGGTTGTCGGAACTTCGCCCTGCACGTTCTTGACTTGTTTGGCGCACATGGTCTCACGCCTCCTTCACGGGCCGGGTGGCGGGGGTGCTGCGCACCTCAGCATCGCCGGCGGGTTTCTTTTCGTTGCGGAAGATCGCATTTGCCGCATCGGCATGAAGCGACCGGCTGCCCGGACGCAGCACCCAGAGGATCACCCCCAGGAACACCAGCGTCAGGACGATCAGCGCCCAGCTATCCGCGAACTCGCGCAGCAGACTATACATGTCCATATCTGCCCCCTTACCGCGTCGGATCGGGCGTGAAGGTCGAGAAATCGACCATGGTGCCCAGAACCTGAAGGTAGGCCACCAGCGCGTCCATCTCGGTCAGCTCCGGCTGGCCGTCAAAGTTCGAGACGGTCACGTCACGCACCCCGAAAGCCGCATTGCCATAGCGCGCCTGCAAGCCTTCGCTGTCGGCATTCGGGTCGGCCTGCGCCGCAAAGTCGGCCTTGGCTTCGGTGACCATATCGTCGGTGTAGGGAACACCGACCATCCGGTGGGTCTTCATCACGTCGCCGATATAATTGCCGTCGATCACGTTGTTCAGCAGGAAGCTGTATTTCGGCATGATCGATTCCGGCACCACCGATTGCGGGTCCATCAGGTGATCGACGTGCCAGCTATCGGAATAGCGGCCGCCGACACGGGCCAGATCTGGCCCGGTCCGCTTGGAGCCCCATTGGAACGGGTGGTCATACATCGATTCCGCCGCCAGCGAGTAATGGCCATAGCGTTCGACCTCATCCCGCATCGGGCGGATCATCTGGCTGTGGCAGACATAGCAGCCTTCGCGGATGTAGATGTCACGCCCCGCCAGTTCCAGCGGGGTGTAGGGCCGCACGCCCTGCACCTTTTCGATGGTGTTCTCGATGTAGAACAGCGGAACGATCTGAACCAGACCACCGATGGTCACCACCAGGAAGGACAGCACCAGAAGCAGCGTGGCGTGGGTTTCGATTGCCTTGTGTTTGTCAAGAAATGCCATTTCCCATGCCCCCTTATTCCGCCGGAACGTAGTTGTTGGCGTTCACCGGGGCCTTTGCAGGCTGTGCGCGAACGGTCATCCAAAGGTTGTAGGCCATGATCAGTGCCCCCGTCAGGAACATCAGACCGCCCAGACCCCGCACCACGTTCATCGGGAACTTTGCAGCCACCGTGTCGGCGAAGGCGTTCACGAGGAAGCCGTTGGCATCCACTTCACGCCACATCAGACCTTCCATGATGCCTGTCACCCACATCGACGAGGCGTAAAGCACGATGCCGATGGTGGCGAGCCAGAAGTGCCAGCTCACGAGTTTCAGACTGTAAAGCCCGTCGCGGTTCCACAGGCGCGGCGTGAGGAAGTAAAGCGCGCCGAAGGTGATCATGCCGTTCCAGCCCAAGGCGCCGGAATGGACGTGGCCGATAGTCCAGTCGGTATAGTGCGACAGGCTGTTGACCGCCTTGATCGACATCATCGGGCCTTCAAAGGTAGACATGCCGTAGAAGCCGACCGACACCACCATCATGCGGACAATCGGATCGGTGCGCAGCTTGTCCCAGGCGCCCGAAAGCGTCATCAGGCCGTTGATCATGCCACCCCAGGACGGCATCCACAGCATGACCGAGAACACCATGCCCAGTGTCGCGGCCCAGTCAGGCAGCGCGGTATAGTGCAGGTGGTGCGGACCGGCCCAGATATAAAGGAAGATCAGCGCCCAGAAGTGGATGATCGACAGCTTGTAGCTGAAGACCGGCTTTTCGACCTGCTTGGGAATGAAGTAATACATCATGCCCAGGAAGCCCGCGGTCAGGAAGAAGCCCACGGCGTTGTGGCCATACCACCATTGCGTCATGGCATCCTGCACGCCCGAGAACACCGGAACCGATTGCGAGGACAGGAAAGACACCGGGATGGCCAGGTTGTTGACCACATGCAGCATCGCCACGGTGACGATCATCGACAGCAGGAACCAGTTGGCCACATAGATATGCGGCTCTTTGCGCTTCCACAGCGTGCCGATGAAGGTCAGCAGGAAAGCGACCCAGACCACAACGATCCACCAGTCGATATACCAGACGGTTTCGGCATATTCCTTGCCCTGCGTGCCGCCCAGAATATAGCTGGTCGCCGCCAGAACGATCATCAACTGCCAGCCCCAGAACACGAACCAGCCGAGGTTGCCCCCGAACAGCCGCGCCGCCGTGGTGCGCTGAACGATATAGAACGCCGACATGATCAGCGCATTGCCCCCGAAGGCAAAGATCACCGCCGAGGTGTGCAAGGGCCGCAGGCGGCCAAAGTTCAGGATGCCTTCTGTCACGGCACCAAGGTTCAATGCCGGAAAGGCAAGCTGGAAGGCGATGACCACGCCGACGAGGAAACCGACCACACCCCAGAAGGTGGTGGCGATAACCCCGGCGCGCACGACGCCGTCCAGATATTCGTTGGCCGGATGAACCGCCGGCTCGCCGACATGACGCAACTGCCACACGAAGGTGATGGCAGCGGCGAGCATGACGACAAGGGCGTTCACCATATACGCCAGATCATGCGCGTAATTGGCGGCAATCGCGGCAATGACCGCGACGGCACCAAGCACGATCAGCTTAATGTAGTCCCACATGTTGCGTCCCTTCGTCTTTTTGTCCGGGTCCGTCCGCCGAAATCTGCGCAGTATGCGACTCGGACTTCGGCCAGGAGCTTCTGACTGCTATGCTTCTCGCAGGCGCGGCGAAACCGGGCCTTGATCCATGTCAACGATGTTGCGCGATCCCCTTGATCGAGGTCAATGCGCCCAGCCGCCGCGCCATGCCATGGTTGACATCTCAAGGCTAACACAAGCGGAGGGACTTCCGATGGCCTACAAGACAATTTTGACGGTGCTGACGGCGGCGGCCGATGCGGCGCTTGCCATCGGTTCGGCGGCGCGGCTGGCCCGGGCACAGGATGCCCATCTCGACATTCTTGTGCTGGGGGTGGACCGCACGCAGCTTGGCTATTCCTATATCGGCGCCGGGGCGGTGCTGATGGAGGTGGCGACAGAGCGGGCCGAAACCGATGCGCGCGCCATCGAAGCTGCGGCGCGGACGGCGCTGGCGGCCGAAACCGGCGATCTGCGCTGGGCGCTTGAGGCGGCGGTCACGCAGATCGGCGCGCTGACCGGCGTGGTGGCGCAGCGCGCCCGCTTTGCCGATCTGGTGGTTCTGCCGCGGCCCTATGGGCCGGGCAAGGGTGTGGACAGCGAAGCGGTGGTCGAAGCGGCGCTGTTTGACGCCAAGGTGCCGGTGCTGGTGCTGCCCGCCAGCGGGTTGCCCGCGGGCGGCCTGCCGCGCCGGGTGATTCTGGCCTGGAACCAGAGCGCCGAGGCGATGGCCGCGACCCGGGCGGCGCTGCCGCTGCTGAAGGGGGCGGATATGGTGGACATCACCGTGGTCGATCCGCCGCCGCATGGGCCGGAACGGTCGGACCCGGGCGGTTTGCTGTGTCAGATGCTGGTGCGCCACGGCGTTCATGCCGAAGTGTCGGTGCTGGCGCGGTCGCTGCCGCGGGTGTCCGAGGTGCTGTCACGCCACGCCACCGACCAGAATGCCGATCTTCTGGTGATGGGGGCCTATGGCCATTCCCGCTTCCGCGAGGCGATTCTGGGCGGGTCCACCCGCAACATGCTGGAACAGGCCGAGCTTCCGGTGCTGATGGCCCACTGATCCGCCGCCCCGATCAGGAGATCGGCACCGACGTTCTGCAAACGGACAGGGCAAAGAAAAGGGCCGCCCCGCGGGGCAGCCCTGATTTGCTGCGCACCGCGGATCAGCGGCTGCGCGGGTCTTCCGCTTCATCCTCGTCATCGTCGCTGCCCTGCGGCAGGTTGAAGAAGCTTTCCGCATCCGAAAAATCGGCGGCGGTGCGGCGGTCTTCCTCGGGCTCGCCGAAAAGCTCCATTCCGGTGGGCACGCGGGCTTCGGGTGCCATGCCCAGCGACTGTTCGGTCGAGACCAGCTTGCGCCGTTCGTCATCGGTCATCACCACGCCTTCGGCGGCCTTCTTGCGCACGGCGGCCTGAACGGCAGTATCCAGCTCGGACTGCTTGCACAGACCCAGCGCAACCGGATCGACGGGGGTGATGTTGTTGATATTCCAATGCGTCCGCTCGCGGATCGCCTGAATCGTCGGCTTGGTGGTGCCGACCAGTTTGCCGATGGCGCCATCCGACAGTTCCGGGTGGAACTTGACCAGCCAGAGGATCGCCGCCGGGCGGTCCTGCCGCTTGGACAGCGGGGTATAGCGCGGGCCGCGGCGCTTTTCCTCGCCCACGGCGGCGGCGTTGTATTTCAGCTTGAGCTTGTAGAGCGGGTCTTTCTGACCCTTCTCGATCTCGATCGCGTCAAGCTGGTTGTTGGCAACCGGATCGAACCCCTTCACTCCCGTCGCCACATCGCCATCGGCGATGCCCTGCACCTCAAGCTCGTGCATGCCGCAGAAATCGGCGACCTGACGGAAGGTCAGCGTGGTATTATCGACAAGCCAGACGGCAGTGGCCTTGGCCATGAGCGGCTTCGTCATCGGACACCCTTTCAGTTTCATGCCCACGGCAGGGCGGGCTTTACAAATCTTTCCCGGGCCGGGAAAACGGCTGCGACCGGGGCCGCGACTTCCACGTTTTCAGGGAATTCAAGCGGTCATATAGTGCGATTTCGGGCAGAGGAAAAGGGAAAATGCGATTTCTTTGGGGCTGGCTCGCTGCGTTTTGTCTGGCGGGCGCCGTTGTGCCCGCCACCGCGCGGGCGGAGGGGGAGCGGGCCGGGGATTTCGATTACTATGTCCTGTCGCTTTCCTGGTCGGCCAACTGGTGCGCGCTGGTGGGCGACGGGCGGGGCGATCCGCAATGCGATGCGGGGCGCGGCCTGACCTTCACGCTGCACGGGCTCTGGCCGCAGCATGAAGCCGGCTGGCCCAGCTATTGCCGCACCGGCGAGCGTGACCCCACCCGGGGCGAGACGGCGGCGATGGCCGATATCATGGGCGGCGCAGGGCTGGCCTTTTACGAATGGAAGAAACATGGCCGCTGCACCGCCCTGTCGGCGCCGGATTATTTCGCCCTGTCGCGCCGCGCCTATGACAGCGTGACGATCCCGCCGGTTTTCGCCCGCATCAGCAAGGATTTGCGCGTGCCTGCCGAAGTGGTCGAGGCGGCCTTTCTGGAGGCCAATCCGGGGCTGAAGGCGGACCAGATCACCGTCACCTGCGATCAGGGCATGATCGAAGAGGTCCGCCTGTGCCTGACCGCCGACCTTGCCCCGCGCCGCTGCGGCGCCGACACCCTGCGCGATTGCCGCATGAAAGACGCTGTGCTGGAGGCGGTGCGCTAGATCAGGCCAGCCCGGGCGAAGAGGTCAGACAGATCGGCTTCGGGGCGGGCGCCGTAATGGCTGATCACCTCGGCGGCCGCAACGCAGCCCATGCGACCCGCCACGTCAAGCCCGCGCCCGGTGGAGAGGCCATAGAGGAAGCCCGCCGCGAACTGGTCGCCCGCGCCGGTGGCATCGACCGGCACCACGCGGCGCACCGGCACCACGGCCCGCTCCGCCCCACGCAGAAGGATCACCTCGTCGCCGGACCGGGTGCAGACCACCAGCCCGGCATCCTGCACCGCCTGCGCCAGCGCCGCCTCAAGGTCGCATTGATAGAGCGACGACCATTCATGCTCGTTGCCGATCACATAGTCGAGGTCGCGCACCAGACGGCGGAAATCACCGCGGTGACGGTCCACGCAGAACGGGTCCGACAGGGCGATCCCGGCCTGACCGCCGTTCTGCTGGCAGAGCTTCGCGGCCCGCTCAAAAGCCGCCATCCCCTTGGGCTTGTCATAAAGATAGCCTTCGAGGAACAGGATATCGGCCTGTCCGGCCACGTCATCGGCCACATCCTCGGGGCCCAGCTCGGACGAAATCCCGAGATAGGTGTTCATCGACCGCTCGCCATCCGGCGCCACGAAGATCATTGAACGCGAGGTGGGCAATTCTCCGCCGGGCACCGGAGCATTGACGAAATCGGTGCCCTGCGCCGCCATGCTGTCGGCATAGAAACGGCCAAGCGCATCATCATGCACCCGCCCGATGAAGGCCGTGGTCAGCCCCAGATTGCCAAGCCCCGCCAGCGTATTGGCGACCGAGCCGCCCGGCGCCTGCACCCGGTCTTTCATCGAGGCGTAAAGCAGCTCGCCCCGCTCGCGCTCGACCAGTTGCATGATGCCCTTCTCAATCCCCATCAGTTCCAGAAAACTGTCGTCGGCGGGGGAAAACACATCGACGATGGCATTGCCGATGCCGACGACCTGATAACGCTTCATGGGGTCTTGTCCTCAAAAAGGCAGCCCTCGCGGATCGGGCAGATGCCACAGCGGGGCTTGCGGGCGGTGCAGATATAGCGGCCGTGCAGGATCAGCCAGTGATGGGCGTGCAACTGATATTCGGCAGGCACATTGTCTTCGATGGCGCGCTCGACCGCCACCTCGTCCTTGCCGGGCGCGATGCCGGAGCGGTTGCCGAGGCGGAAGATATGGGTATCCACCGCCTGCGCCGGCTGGCGGAACCACATGTTCAGCACGACATTGGCCGTCTTGCGCCCCACCCCCGGCAGCGATTGCAGCGCCGCGCGGGAAGAGGGCACCTGACCGCCGAAGTTATCCACCAAAAGCTGGCTGAGGCGGATCACGTTCTTTGCCTTGTTGCGGTAAAGGCCGATGGTCTTGATATGGCCGATCAGCGCCTCTTCCCCCAAGGCCAGCATCTTTTCCGGTGTGTCGGCAATGGGAAACAGGGCGCGGGTGGCCTTGTTCACCCCCACATCCGTCGCCTGCGCCGAAAGGGCGACGGCCACCAGCAGGGTAAAGGCGTTGGTGTGGTCCAATTCTCCCTTCGGCTCGGGTTCCAGGGCCTGGAACCGGGCGAAGATGCGTTGCATCGCGGGATAATCGAGTTGGCGGACCATAGCCGCGATATGCACTATGGCTGCCGCCCGGGCAAGCGACCTTGCCGCAGGATTCGGGTCGCCTTGCGGGGGGCATCCGTTAATCTGGCGGCAGGAGAACCGACATGACCGACCAAAGCCCCGCCTATCATTACGCCGTCATCGCCCGCGCGCTGAAGATCATCGATGCCGGTGGGCCCGGTCTGACGCTGGATGACCTTGCCGCGCAGATGGGCATGTCGCCCGCGCATTTCCAGCGGGTTTTCTCGCAATGGGTCGGCATCTCGCCGAAACGCTATCAGCAATATCTGACGCTGGATCACGCCCGCCGCCTGTTGGCCGACCGCTTCACCGTGCTGGAAACCGCGCTGGAGACCGGGCTTTCCGGCACCGGGCGGCTGCACGACCTCTTCCTGCGGTGGGAGGCGATGAGCCCCGGCGACTATGCCCGCGCGGGTGAAGGGCTGGTGATCCGCTGGGGCTGGTTCGACAGCCCCTTTGGTCCGGCGTTGGTGATGGGGACCGACAAGGGCATCTGCGGTCTGGGTTTCGCCGCCGAGATGGGCGCCGAGGCCGCGATGGAGGATCTGACCCGCCGCTGGCCGAAGGCCCGTTACACCGAAGACCCCGAGGCGCTGCGCCCCTGGGTCGCGGCAGCCTTCGGGGCAGGGGGGGAGGCGGCGCTGCATCTGATCGGCGCGCCGTTCCAGATCAAGGTCTGGGAGGCGTTGATGCGGGTGCCGTCGGGCCATGTCACCACCTATTCCGAGATCGCGGGCGCGGTCGGTCTGCCCCGCGCGGTGCGGGCGGTGGGAACGGCGGTGGGGCGCAATCCGGTCAGCTTCCTGATCCCCTGCCACCGGGCGCTGCGCCGCGACGGCGGCCTTGGCGGCTACCATTGGGGACTGCCGGTCAAGCGTGCCATTCTCGCCTGGGAGGCGGCACGCGATGATGTCCGCACAGCTTCGTGATGGGCGGAAACCTGCCCCGAAGGGGGGCGGCCCTGTATCGCTGTCGCCAAGGCTGATATAAGCAGGCCGAGGCCCGCAACGGGCCCGTGCAGCAGACGAGGCAGCCAAATGACTTTGAAGACTCCGATTTTCCTGAGCATTGCCAGCGCATTGGCCTTGACGGCCTGTGTCGACCCCGCAGCCTACCCGGACGATCCCAACGCCCGGACCAAGAATGGCGCCGTGATCGGCGGCCTGATCGGTGCGGCGGCAGGGGCTTCGATCGCCAAGGGTGATGACAAGCTGAAGGGCGCCATTCTGGGCGGCGCGCTGGGTGCGGGGGCAGGGGCGCTGATCGGTCAGGATCTTGACCGACAGGCGTCTGAGATGCGCAATTCCTTCTCGAACCCGAACATCACCGTGACCAATTATGGCGACTATCTGGTCGTGAACATGCCGCAGGATGTGCTGTTTGCCACCGACAGCGCCGCCCTGCGGCCCGACCTGTCGCGTGACGTGCAGGCGGTGGCGCAATCGCTGCTGAAATACCCGAATTCGACGATTCAGGTGATCGGCCATACCGACAACACCGGCACCGCCGCCTATAATCAGGATCTGTCGCAGCGCCGCGCCGCTTCGGTGGCGGGGGTTCTGATGGGCTCGGGTGTGCCGTCCAGCCGGATCGCCACCATCGGCCGCGGCGAGGATCAGCCGATCGCCTCGAACCTGACGCCGCAAGGTCAGGCCCAGAACCGCCGGGTCGAGATCATCATTCGCCCGACGCGCTGACAGTTGCCGGATTTCTGTGCAAAGGGCCGGATTTTCCGGCCCTTTGACATTGAGGCAACCGCAAATTGGTCATATCATCCGACCAATCGGGGGCCTCAATCATGCCGTTTCGGAAAATCGAAGCCGAAAAACTGTCGCACGGCGTGGTCAGCCAGATCGAGCTTCTGATCCTGCGCGGCATTCTGCACCCCGGTGAGCGCCTGCCGTCAGAGCGGGAATTGTCCGAACGGTTTGGCGTCTCGCGCCCGTCGCTGCGCGAAGCGGTGGCCGAGTTGCAGGCCCGCGGCCTGTTGGAGGCCCGCCCGAATGCCGGGATTTTCGTGGGTGATGTGCTGGGATCGGCCTTTTCTCCGGCGCTGATCGACCTTTTCGCCGCCCATGACGAAGCGGTCGCGGATTACATCGACTTTCGCTGCGACATGGAGGGGCTGGCGGCCGAGCGGGCGGCGCGGCACGGCTCGGACACCGATCTTGAGGTGATCGACACCATCTTTGCCAAGATGGAGGCGGCGCATCAAAAGCGTGATCCCACGGCAGAGGCAGGGCTGGATGCCGATTTCCACATGGCGATCATCGAGGCCAGCCATAACGTGGTGATGCTGCACATGATGCGCTCGATGTATGAGCTGCTGCGGCAGGGGGTCTTCTACAATCGCCAGATGATGTTCCGCAACCGGATGACCCGTGACCAGTTGCTGGATCAGCACCGGGCTATCAATTCCGCCCTGCAGGCCCGCGACGGTGCCGCCGCGCGTGAAGCGGTGGCGCAGCATATGGATTACGTCCGCCAGTCGATGACCGACCAGAGCCGCGCCACCCGGAACGAGGAAATCGCCCGCCAGCGTCTTGAACACGAACGCAGCCGCTGAAAAGCAAAAGGCCCGGGCTGACCCGGGCCTTCGGCGTGCTGGTAGGCCGGCAATATCAGTGGAACTTCGCTTCGACCTGGCCAATGGCGTCGTCGATCGAAGCCGCAGCCGAAGCTGCGCTGGACTGCTTGGCCAGAATGCTGCCCGCAGCGGCGACGGCAACCTGAACCGCCTGTTCGCGCACTTCGCGGATCGCCGATTTCTCGGCCGAGGCGATCTGGTCTTCGGCAGCCGCCAGACGGCGGGCAATCGAAGCCGTCAGGTCTTCCTTCGCCTGTTTGGCAGCGGCAAGCGCCTCTTCCTTGGCGGCGGCGACGATGCGCTCGGATTGCTCCTGCACTTCTTTCTGCTTCTTCTCGTAGGAGGAGAGCAGAACCCGCGCCTCTTCGCGCAGCGCCTTGGCTTCGTCCAGCTCGGCCTTGATCTGGGCGGCACGGGCATCCAGCATCCCGCCCAGCTTGGCCGGAACCTTGAACTTCAAGAGGATGCCGACGAAGATCAGGAAGGCAATCGCCACAACAAAGTTGGTGTTGTGCAGCGAAAAGAACGGACCGGAAGCAGCCATGGCCGGCGTAGCAGCCAGAAGCGACAGGGAAAGGACAAGTTTCTTCATGGCTTACCCTTTCAGCGCGGCGGTAACGGCGGCCTGAACGGCAGCGGCATCGGCCTTGCCCCCCAGAGCGGCGACCAGCTCGCCCGCGGTGTCGGTGGCAACCGCGGTCACGGCCTCCAGCGCACCGGCGCGAATTTCGCCGATCGACTTTTCCGACTCGGCCGCCTTGGCGGCAATTTCGGCATCGGCTCTGGCAATGGCGGCATCCAGATCTTTCTGGATGTCGGCCTTGGCCTGCGCCACGATCTTGCCCGCCTCGACCCGGGCCGAAACCAGCGCGTCGTTATAGGCTTTTTCGGCGGCAACAGCCTTGAGCTTCAGCTCTTCGGCAGCGGCGAGGTCATTGGTGATCGCGCCCTTGCGTTCGGCCAGCGTGGCGCCGATGCGCGGCAGGGCCACGCGCGACAGCACGAAGTAGATCACCAGAAGCGTGACGAGGAGCCAGAAGATCTGGTTCGGGAAGGTCGAGAAATCGAGCTGCGGCATCCCTGCCTTGGCTGCTTCATGCCCGGCTTCCGCGGCGCCTGCCACCGCTTCGGTCGTGGTGTTGGTGGTGGTCATCTTGTCCTCCGTCGGACCCTTCTGGAGTTTCAGGGATGGCGCAACGCGGCGCCATCCCTGACCGTAAGGATGCGATGGTCAGATCAGACGGCGAACATCAGCAGAAGCGCGACGAGGAACGAGAAGATCCCCAGAGCTTCGGCGAAGGCCAGACCGATGAAGAGGGTCGCGGTTTGCGAACCGGCGGCCGACGGGTTGCGCAGGGCGCCCGCCAGGAAGTTGCCGGCGACATTGCCAACACCGATGGCGGCAGCGCCCGAACCGATGGCGGCCAGACCGGCGCCGATGAATTTGCCCAGAGCTGCGGCTGCGACGAGTTCCATGTGACTTCTCCTTACGATGGAATAGAGGGGTAGGGGACCGGCCTGCGGATCAGTGACCCGGATGCAGCGCATCCTTGAGGTAAACACAGGCGAGGATGGTGAAAACATAGGCCTGGATGAAGGCGACCAGCACCTCCAGCGCATAGATGGCGGTGATGGCCAGGATCGAGACCGGCGTGACGACCACGCCGATGGCCGAGATCAGGATCATCGGGGCGAAGGCCGCGAAGACCTTCATCACGGCGTGACCGGCCATGATGTTGCCCGCAAGACGGATCGAGTGGCTGACCGGGCGGACGAAGTAGGAGATCACCTCGATCACGGCGATGATCGGGCGCAGGATCAGCGGCGCATCCGACATCCAGAAGAGGCCGAGGAAATGCGCGCCGTTCTTCACAAAGCCCAGCACCGTGACGAAGATGAAGAAGCCAAAGCCCAGAATGGCCGTGACCGCGATATGCGAGGTGGGCGTGAACGAACCGGGCAGCAGGCCCAGCATGTTGGCCGACAGGATGAACAGGAACAGCGTCATGATCAGCGGGAAGAACTTGGCGCCGTCATGGCCGGCCACGTCTTCAACCATCTTGTAGACAAAGCCGTAAGCCATCTCGCCCAGCGACTGCACCCGCGACGGGATCAGGGCGCGGCCCTTCGAGCCGACGGCGAACACCAGGATGATCACGATGGCGGCCAGCGCCATCCACAGCGTCACGTTGGTCGGGGTATACCACTCGATCGGCCCGTCGCCGAACAGCGGCGTAACCTTGAACTGGTCCAGCGGGTGGAACGCCAGTCCGCCTTCACCATGTGCTTGAGCTTCACCTGCCACGACCGTCTTCCCCTCGTTTGGTCGCCTCGGCGACCGTCTTTTCCTGCACTTCCCTCGCCGAGCGCAGCATGGTTTTCACCCCGGCCGCCAGCCCCGCGAAGATGAACAGCACCAGAAACACCGGCATGGTGCCAAAGGCCCAGTCCAGCCCGTATCCGATGCCGAAGCCGATCGTCAGACCGGCCACAAGCTCGATCACCATCCGCCAGGCAAGCTGCGCCTGCGAATAGTGGTCCCCCTGCGGGTTCGACACAGGTTCCTGCGCCCCTTTCGCCTTGGCGATCCGTTCGTCCAGCGCCGCAAGTCGGGCGCGGTCAGCCTCGGAAACCATGGCAAAAACCCCTTGGAAGAGTTGGCGCAGAACTACGGGTCACGGCGCTGTGAGTCAACCCGGGAAATCCCCTG
The DNA here is from genome assembly GCF_013328815.1 of Tabrizicola fusiformis. GTDB lineage: Bacteria > Pseudomonadota > Alphaproteobacteria > Rhodobacterales > Rhodobacteraceae > Fuscibacter. The sequence continues at coordinate 355,211 of NZ_JABUHN010000003.1, read as the reverse complement.
CGACAATGCTCGCAAGGCATTGAAATGAAATGGTCTATCGGAATGCTGCCGTCGCCGGGCTCACCGTTGGCGGCGCAATTGGCTGCCCCGGCATGTTCAACCTTTCGGTTGACCATGGTTCCGCCGCCCCGGATACTGCGCCCATGTCCGATCCCGCCCCCGATCCGCTCTCCGCCACTTTCGCCGCTCTGGCCGACCCGACCCGCCGGGCCATTCTGGCCATGCTGCTCGAAGATGACATGGCCGTCACCGATGTCGCGGCGCCGTTCGAGATGAGCCTGACCGCCATTTCAAAGCACCTCGGTATCCTTGCCGCCAGCGGCCTGATCAGCCGCGAGAAACATGGGCGGGTGATCTGGTGCAAGCTGGAGCCGGCGGGTCTGCGCGCCGCTTCGGTCTGGATGCAGGGATTTGGCCAGTTCGAGCCGGTCGATCTCGACGCGTTCGAGCGGTTTCTGGAGCAGGAGCTGCAAGACCTGCCCGAACCCTGAGCCAATTGCCCTTCTTCAAATACTCCCCGCGGAGCGAACCCGCGCGCAACGCGGCAGGACCGGCACCCCGGGGGCGAAGTCAGGCGTTCTTTGCCAGCCGCGCTTCCAGCACGTCGAAGGGCAGGCCCGGTTCATCCTTGGCGCAGCGGATCACCAGACTGGTTTTCACCGATGCCACATTGTCGGCCGAGGTCAGTTGCTCGGTCAGGAAGTTCTGGAAGGTCGAAAGATCGGGCGCCACGCATTTCAGGATGAAGTCGATCTCGCCGTTCAGCATGTGGCACTCGCGCACCAAGGGCCAGTCGCGGCAGCGTTGCTCAAAGGCCGAAAGGTCCACCTCGGCCTGGCTGCGCAGCCGCACCATGGCAAAGACCCGCACCTCGAAGCCCAGTTCGCGGGCGTCGATATCGGCGTGATAGCCCTTGATATAGCCCTCTTCCTCCAGCGTGCGGACGCGGCGCAGGCAGGGCGGGGCCGAAATTCCGACCCGGCTGGCCAGTTCGACATTCGTCATCCGCCCGTCTGCCTGCAACTCGGCCAGAATGCGGCGGTCGATCGGGTCCAGCTTCGGCGCGGCCATCGGATGTCTCCTTTTTGGGCGCTTGATAGGCCCGCGCGGCATCGCGCGCAATAATATTTCGCGCGGACGCCCGATTATTTCGCGTCCTTGCGACTTGCGCCGCAAAACCGTGCGCCCGCGTGCAGCCCTTCCGCGCCCCGGCCCAAGCGCCTATATCTGCCGCGACGAATCCCGGAGAGACATCATGGGCGAGACGCGCCATACCAAGGTTCTGATCATCGGCTCCGGCCCCGCGGGCTATACGGCGGCGGTCTATTCGGCCCGCGCCATGCTGGCCCCGATCCTCGTGCAGGGGCTGCAACCCGGTGGCCAGTTGACCATCACCACCGAGGTGGAAAACTGGCCGGGCGAAAAGCACATCCAGGGCCCGGACCTGATGGTCAACATGCAGGCCCATGCCGAGGCGATGGGGGCCGAGATCATCGGTGACTACATCACCAGCCTTGACCTGCAAAAGCGGCCCTTCACCGCGCAGGGCGATTCTGGCACCACCTATACCGCCGATGCCGTCATTCTGGCGACCGGGGCGCAGGCGAAATGGCTGGGCCTGCCGAGCGAGGAAAAGTTCAAGGGCTTCGGCGTCTCGGCCTGCGCCACCTGCGACGGATTCTTCTATCGCGGCAAAGAGGTGGTGGTGATCGGCGGCGGCAATACCGCCGTGGAAGAGGCGCTGTTCCTGACCAATTTCGCCACCAAGGTCACGCTGATCCACCGCCGCGACAGTCTGCGTGCCGAAAAGATCATGCAGGACCGCCTGTTCAAGCATCCCAAGATCGAAATGCTCTGGGACAGCGAAGTGACCGAGGTTCTGGGCAGCGAAGCTCCGGCCAGCGTGACCGCGGTGCGCACCCGCAACCTGAAAACCGGCGAAGTGAAGGACGTGCCCTGCCACGGCTTCTTCGTGGCCATCGGCCATGCGCCCGCCTCGGAACTGGTGAAGGACCAACTGCCGCTGCACAACGGCGGTTATGTGCAGGTCGAACCGGGCACCACCCGCACCGCTATCCCGGGCGTCTTTGCTGCGGGCGATCTGACCGACCATGTCTATCGTCAGGCGGTGACCAGCGCCGGAATGGGTTGCATGGCGGCGCTGGATGCCGAGCGCTGGCTGGCCGAACAGGACTGATCCCTCGCGCGGGGGGCGCCCGCCGGGGCGGCCCCCGCCGGCCTCAGCGGGCGCGCAGCATCCGCATCAGGATGCCATCCTTCAGCACGAAATGATGCCCCAGCGCGACGACGGCATGAAGCCCGGCAAGGATCATCAGCGCATTTGCGGCGGCGCCGTGAATGTCGCCCACCTCTTCGTTCAGACCGAACCACGCCACCGCGCCGCCCGCCGGCACCGCCAGCATCAGCACATACAGGAGCCGATGCCCCCAGCTTGCCAATTGCCCCTGAAGCCCGGCCTCGGCCGCGGGCGCCCCTTGGGCAAAGCGCACCACCAGCCGCAGCACGACCAGCGCCAGCACCGCCAGCCCGACCCAAATATGCAAGGGCGTGCCCGGGGCTGCGCCGCCCTCTCCCTCGATGATCTGGTCGAACGCCTCTCCGGCGGCTTCGCCGAAGATGTAGTTATAGGCCACCAGCAGCGCCACTGACCAGTGCAGGGCAATCTGAAGGCGGCTGTAGCCGGTTGTGTCGGACATCGTGAACTCCTGTATGTGATGGCCCGAGGGCCTTGCCGCATCTGACTGGCTGTCAGGCGCAATTCCATTGATCCAACGGCAGATTTTCCGTCTCTGCAACCGCAGTTGCAGGCGGAAGATTGCCGAAGCCGATTGCCCGCCGCCGACCGCGACAAGGCAAGGCCCGCGGCCCGGGCCAGAGGCCGGAAAAACCGTTTGTCCACAGAAGATTTGCCCAGAAATCCCTTTACAGGCTTCCCGACCCCTTTCAATATCTAGTAAGGGTTTCGTCAGGTGACGCAGCTTATTGCCAAACACCCAGCCTGTAGCGGAGCTGCTTTCGTTACCGGCTTGATCGTGAGGGGGCGCATGTCGATTTCAGAAGATTTCCTGCTGTCGGATGACCTGCACCCCATCGACATCGTCGAAGACCTTGCCGCCCATCATGACTGGGAGTTCGACAGGGTAACCGATGACCAGATCGCCATGGCGGTCGAAGGCCAGTGGCGCACCTATTCCCTGACCCTTGCCTGGTCGGCGCAGGATGAAACCCTGCGGCTCATCTGCACCTTCGAAATGGAACCGCCCGAAGCGCGGATGGGTGAACTATACGATGTTCTGAACCGCTGCAATGACATGGTCTGGACCGGCGCCTTCACCTATTGGACCGAGCAGAAGCTGATGGTCTGGCGCTATGGCCTGTGTCTGGCTGGTGGCCAGATCGCCGGGTTCGAGCAGATCGACCGGCTGATTTCCAGCGCGGTTCTGGCGGCGGAACGCTTCTATCCGGCGTTTCAACTGGTGTCATGGGGCGACCGCAGCCCGGCGGATGCGATGAAAGTGGCCATTGCCGAGGCATACGGTCGCGCCTAACCTGCCCTCCGAAATGGAGGGTTTCTGATGGCGCTGGAGCGGGTTGCCCAAGGCGGGCTGGTTCTTCTGGGATGTGGCAAGATGGGTTCCGCCCTTTTGGCGGGCTGGCTGGCGGCGGGATTGCCGCCCGCGTCGGTCTGGGTGCTGGAACCCCATCCCAGTGACTGGCTGAAATCCACCGGCGTCCATCTGAACACCGACCTGCCCAAGGCGCCTGCGGTGCTGCTGCTTGCGGTCAAGCCGCAGATGATGGGGGCGGCGCTGCCCGCGCTGCAGGCGATGGGCAATGGCAAAACGCTGGTGGTCTCGATCGCGGCAGGCACCTCTATCGCCACCTTCGCGCAGGTGTTCGGCGTCGATACCCCCATAGTGCGCACCATGCCCAACACTCCGGCCATGGTCGGGCGCGGCATCACCGGTATCTGCGCCAATGCCCGCGCCGGGGCCGAAGGGCTGGCCTTGGCGGGGGAACTGATGCGCGCCGTGGGCGAGGTGGTTGAGCTTGAGGGCGAGCATCAGATTGACGCCGTGACGGCCCTTTCGGGCGGCGGCCCGGCCTATGTCTTTCACCTGATCGAGGCGATGGCGGCGGGGGGCGTGGCCATGGGCCTTGCGCCCGAGGTGGCGATGCAACTGGCCCGCGCCACGGTGTGCGGCGCCGGGGAACTGGCCTTCCGCGCGCCGGAACCGGCGGCGCAACTGCGCATCAACGTGACCTCCCCGGGCGGCACCACGGCGGCGGCGCTGGTCCATCTGATGGACCCGGACACCGGCTTGCCGCCGCTGATGGAACGCGCGCTCAAGGCGGCGGCGGCGCGCGGGGCGGAACTCGGCAAATGACGATCACCTATGACGATTTCGCCAAGGTGGATATCCGCGTCGGCCGGATCACCCGCGCCGAACCCTTCCCCGAGGCGCGCAAACCGGCCTTCAAGCTCTGGGTCGATTTCGGCGGCGAGATCGGCGAGAAACGCTCTTCCGCCCAGATCACCCGGCATTACACGCCCGAAGCCCTGATCGGGCGGCAGGTGCTGGCGGTGGTCAATTTCCCGCCGCGCCAGATCGGCAAGGTGTTGAGCGAGGTTCTGGTGCTGGGCCTGCCCGATGCCGAAGGGGAGGTGGTGCTGATCGGCCCGGGGCAGGAGGTGCCGCTGGGCGGCAAGCTGTTTTGAAGAGCCTGTTGATCACCCGCCGCCTGCCTGACAGGGTGCTTTCCGCCGCCCGGACTCGCTTTGCGGTGACCCTGCGTGACGACGGCCCGATGCGCGCGGACGAGCTGCGCGCGGCGCTGCGCGACTTCGACCTGATCCTGCCCGCATTGGGCGACCGCTTTCAGGCGGCGGTCTTTGCCGATGTGCCACGGCCGCGCGCCGGCATCCTCGCCAATTTCGGCGCGGGCTATAACCATATCGACGTGGCAGCGGCCCGGGCCGCCGGGCTGCAGGTCAGCAACACCCCCGGCGCCGTGACCGATGCCACCGCGGATATCGCGCTGACGCTGATCCTGATGACGGCCCGCCGCGCCGGCGAGGGGGAGCGGCTGTTGCGGGCCGGAGGCTGGGGCGGCTGGACCCCGACGCAACTTCTGGGCCGCCATGTGACCGGCAAGCGGCTGGGCATCATCGGCTTGGGCCGTATCGGACAGGCCATCGCCCGGCGCGGCCATTACGGTTTCGGCATGGAGGTGGTGTTCCACAACCGCTCGCCCTTGGCCGATCCGGGCCTGCCCGCCCGGCAGGTGCCGCTGGCCGCCGCGCTGGCGGCGGATTTCGTCGTGGTCGCGGTGCCGGGTAGCGCCGCCACCCGCCACCTGATCAACGCGGAAACCCTGTCGCAGATGTCGCCCGGCGGTATCCTGATCAACATCAGCCGCGGCGATGTGGTGGATGAGGCGGCCCTGGTCGCCGCACTGCAAACCGGGCAGATCGCGGGGGCGGGGCTGGATGTCTATGAATGCGAACCCGAGGTCCACCCCGGCCTAATTGCGCTGGAAAACGTCACCCTCTTGCCCCATCTCGGCACGGCGGCGCTGGAGGTGCGCGAGGCGATGGGGCTGATGGCGCTCGACAATCTCATCGCCTTTGCCGAAGGGCGCCCGCTGCCCAATCCGGTGTAAGACCCATGTTTGCACCTTTCCCAAATACTCCCGCCGGAGGCACTTGCGGTTTGCGCAGAACGCTCCGCGGGGAGTATTTCGAAAGGTGCAAATGCAGCACCGGGGTGACCGGCCTCAACGGCGCGTGGCAACGCCGGCCGAGGGGGCTCGATGCCCCCGAGGTCGGCCCCTGTTCGGAAGGTCGGCCATGATCATTTCTCCGGGGCGGCGCTATGTCTTCGTGCATATCCCCAAGACCGGGGGCACCGCCCTGTCGCTGGCGCTCGAGGCGCGGGCGATGAAGGAGGATATCCTGATCGGCGACACGCCCAAGGCCCGGGCGCGGCGGGGCCGGGTCAAGGCGCTGCAGGCGCCGGGGCGGCTGTGGAAACATTCCACCCTTGCCGATATCGAAGGTGCAGTGCCGGGGATGGAGGGGTTCTTCACCCTCGCCCTCGTGCGCAACCCCTGGGACCGCGCGGTCAGCTATTACCACTGGCTGCGGATGCAGGGCTTTGCCCATCCGGCGGTCGGGCTGGCCAAGGCCCTGTCGTTCAGCGATTTCCTGCACCATCCGCAGACCATGACCGCCTTTCGCCTCTGGCCCTATGGCGCCTATCTGCGCGACCGTTCGGGGGCCGAGCGGGCCACGCTTTTCGCCCGGCTGGAGCATCTGGCCAGCGATCTTGCGCCGTTCGAGGCGCATCTGGGGTTTCGCCTGCCGGTGCTGCCGCGCATCAACGACAGCGCGCGTGACCGTGACTGGCGGGGCTATTTCCGCGATGCCGACCGCGCGTTGATTGCCGATCTCTGCGCCGCCGACATCGCCCGGTTCGGCTATACCTTCGATCCCTGATCGCGGGCATTTTAGTCAATCTCCGCCAGCCCGACACATTCCCGTCCCACCCCTTCCCGCCGCCCGCGTCAAGCAGGGGCGGAAGGAGCGGGCCATGGTGCGCAGCGACGAGGCGGCAGAGGCAGGAGTGCCGGCGGGGCTGGCGGTGGCCACGCCCGGCGGCTGGCGCGACATGCGGATGCTGCAACCCGGCGCGCTGATCTGGGCGGCTTCGGGCGCCGTGCGGCTTCTGGGCCTCAGGCGCCGGCGCGGGCAAGAGCGGATGCTGCTGCCGCCCGGTGCGCTGGGCAACCGCAAGGCGCTCTGGCTGCCGCCCGGGCTGCGGGTGCTGATCGACTGCGACATGGCCGAGGCAATCTGCGGCGAGGCGTTGGTTCTGATGCCGGTCGCCGCGGCCGAAGGCTGGCGCGGTGTGCGGCGCATCGCGGCGCCGGCACCACTGGTGGTGCCGCTGCTGGACCGGGCGGCGGTGATCCATGCCGGGCCGGGGATGATGCTGGCCTGTCCGGGGCCAGAGGCGGGCGGTCTTTGGGACAGCCCGGGCTTTGCCGAACTGTCCGAAGCGACCGCGCGGCAGATGCTGGCCTGCGAGCTGGCCGAAGAGGCGGGGGCGGCGCTGGCCGCCCTCCGCCGCGGGTGATCAGGCGGCCTTGGCCGCGCCGCCGAAGCGGCCATAGAAGGTTTCCCCCTTGGCCGCCATCTCGCGCAGCAGGGCGGGCGTGGCAAAGCGGTCGCCGAAGGTCGCCGTCAGGCTGTCGCAAATCTCGACCGCACGGAGCGCCCCGATGATATCCAGCCACGAGAACGGCCCGCCCGACCAGGGCGCAAAGCCCCAGCCCAGAATGGCCCCCACATCGCCTTCGCGGATGTCGGTCAGCACGCCTTCCTCCAGCGCACGCACCGCCTCAAGCACCTGCGCCATCAGAAGGCGGTGCTGCACAAGGGTCAGCTCGGGCTGCGCCTCGGCAACCGGATACTTGGCCGCCAGCCCGTCCCACAGACCTTCGCGCTTGCCGGTGGCATCATAGGCATAGAAGCCGGAATTGGACTTCTTGCCCAGACGACCCGCATCGGCCATCCAGAACAGCACCTCATCCACGGCGCCATCGGGATAGGTGTCGCCCATGGCGGCGCGGGTCGCCTTGGCGATCTTCACGCCGAGATCAATCGAGGTTTCATCGACCAGTTGCAGCGGGCCCAGCGGCATCCCCACCAGCTTGGCGGCGTTTTCCACCAGCGCCGGTTCCACCCCTTCGGCCACCATGCGGATGCCCTCGTTGATATAGGGGATGATGCAGCGGTTGGCGTAGAAGAAGCGGGCGTCGTTCACCACGATCGGCGTCTTGCGGATCTGGCGGACGTAATCCAGCGCCTTGGCCACGGCGCGCGGGCCGGTCGCCTTGCCCTTGATGATCTCCACCAGCATCATCTTGTCCACCGGCGAGAAGAAATGGATGCCGATGAAATTCTCGGCCCGGGCGCTGGCCTTGGCCAATGCGGTGATCGGCAGGGTGGAGGTGTTGGTGGCAAAGATGCAATCGGCGCCGGTGGCGGCCTCAACCTTGGCCGTCACCTCGGCCTTGACCTTTACATCCTCGAACACGGCCTCCACGATCAGGTCGCAACCGGCAAGGGCGGCGTAATCGGTGGTGGCGGTGATGCGGGCCAGAACTTCGGCCTTTTTCTCTGGCGTCGTCTTCTTGCGTTGCAGCGCCTTGTCCAGCAGCCCCTCGGAATAGGATTTGCCGCGATCCGCCGCCTCTTGCGCGGCGTCGATCAGCACCACGTCAATTCCCGCCATGGCGCTGACATAGGCGATGCCAGCACCCATCATCCCCGCGCCGATCACGCCGACCTTCTTCACCGACTGATCCGGCGCTTCGGGGCGGTTGGCGCCTTTTTCCAGCGCCTCCTTGTTGATGAAGAGGCTGCGGATCATCGCGGCCGAAGACGGGTTCATCAGCACGCTGGTGAAATGCCGCGCTTCAATCCGCAGGGCGGTGTCGAAAGGCACCAGAGCGCCTTCATAGACAGCCGCCAGCAGGGCCTTGGCCGCGGGATAAACCCCCATCGTCTTGCCATGCACCATGGCATTGGCGCCGACAAAGGTCATGAAACCCGCCGGATGATAGGGCGCGCCGCCCGGCATCTTGTAGCCTTTGTCGTCCCAGGGCTTGACCAGATCGGCGTCTTTCGCGCCCAGCACCCATTCCTTGGCGCGGGCGAGCAGCGCCTCGGGCGCCACAACCTCATCAATCAGGCCGGCGGCCTTGGCTGCCTTGGGATCGGACAGCTTGCCTTCCAGCAGGAAGGGGGCGGCCATCATCGCGCCCATCTTGCGGGCAAGACGGGTGGTGCCGCCCGCGCCGGGGAAGATGCCGACCATGATTTCCGGCAGGCCGATCTTGGCCTTGGCATTGTCGGCGGCGATGATGCGGTGGCAGGACAGCGGCAGTTCAAGGCCGATGCCAAGCGCGGTGCCGGGCAGGGCGGCGACAATCGGCTTGGCCCCCTTCTTGGTCTTGGGGTCCATGCCCGCAAGCTCGATCTTGCGCAGCACCTTGTGCATGGTCATCACGCCGTCAAAGATCGCCTGCGCGCCGCCCGCCCGCATCTGGGCGATGACGTTCAGGTCCATGCCGCCCGCGAAATCCTTCTTGGCCGATGTGATGATGATGCCTTTCACCCCCGGATCGGCCAGCGCCTGATCCACCAGATCAGAGAGCAAGGCGAAACCTGCGGTGGACATCACGTTCATCGACTTGGCGGCAACGTCCCAGGTGATGGTGGCGACGCCATCGGCATCGGTGGCCATGGTGAAATCGGTCATTTGTCTTCTCCCTTGATGCGGGGCGTGCCGTCGGCGTGGGTATAGGCGCGCGCCGGGCCGTCCTTGTGGGTGATCAGGTCGTGATCGGGGTAATGGATGACATCCCGCGTCCGGCGGGTGCCGATGGTCAGATACAGCGCCGGGGCGGTGCTGCGGTTGTGCAACTGATGCCCGATGGGGCTTGCCGCGGGCCAGCAGGCGGCATCGCCTTCGCCCAGCCGGGTTTCCTGATCCTCGATCAGCACCACCTCGCCTTCGAGCATCAGGATCATCTCATCCTCGGCTTCATGCCAGTGGCGGAAGCTGGACCGGCTGCCGGGCGGCAACTCCTCCAGATGCACGCCGAACTGGCTGAGGCCGCCAAGATCGCCCAGCACCGAATGGCGATAGGGGCCAAGCCCGCCGCCAAGGATCGGGTGGACATAGGCGTCTTCGCTCACCCATTCCCGCCGGTCGGCGCGCAGGATGCGGGGCAGGGGGATGCCGTCCCAAGGCCGGCCCCAGTCCGGCGCAAGGTTCAAGAGGTGCGGCGGCAGATCGCCCGCGCGCAGCACCGTGCCATCCGCCGCCTCGACCTGCCAGCGCGTGGCGGTGTTCACCAGCCGCCGCCCGCTGTCGGGATAGGTGCAGATGTCACCCAGAACCCGGCTGCCAAGGATCAGATAGCGCAGGGGCACATCGCCCGCGTTCAGCACATGATGCGCGTTCGGCTGCCCGTGGCGCCAGCAACAGGCATCGCCGGGGAAAAGCACATGTGTGCCGTCCTCATCCATCACAGTGGCGGTGCCGGAAAAGACGACCAGGAACTCATCCTCGGCCGAATGCCAATGCCGTTCAGAGGAACGGGCGCCGGGGGCCAGCACCTCGACATAGGCGCCGAACTGCGTCAGCCCGCCGGCATCCGACAGATGCAGCGTCTCGGTCCCATCCTGCCGGTGCAGGGGGGCATGGGCGGGATCGACCCTCATCGCACACCCGTCCACTCGGTGCCGTCGCGGTAGGTGAACCGCGCCTTGCCGCCCTCGATCTCGATGCGGAAATCATGGTCGGAATAGGTCGCCACCTCACGCGGGGCCTTGGTGCCGACGACAAGGAACTTGGCCACCTTGTCGCTGCGGTTCAGGAAATGGTGGCCGTTGGTAGAGCCCGCCGGAAACCCCGCGCAATCGCCCGCGCGCATCACGGTCTCGCCCTCGTCCTGCACCATGACGCATTCGCCTTCGGTCACCATGACGAATTCATCTTCGTTCAGGTGCCAGTGCCGCAGCGACGACAGCGCGCCGGGTTCCAGGATCACCAGATTGGCGCCGAACTGCGTCAGCCCCGCCGCATCGCCCAAGCGCAGGCTGCTGCGACCCTTCATCATGGTGGCATAGGGTTCGGGATAGATCGACCCGGTTTTGACGGGCACTTTCGACAAATCAAGCTTGGGCATCTTGCACCTTTGGTTGCAGGACAAATCCGCGCCTGACCGAAGGGCACCCGCCGCTCAGGCCGCCTGTTTCAGCAGGCAGGTATATTCCGTCATCTCGCCGCGCAGCCCGCTGTCGGTGTGCCGCAGATATTCCACGGTCTGCGCCACCACCTGCCGCGAGCCGTCGCCCAGCGTGGCCTCCCACTCGACCCAGATGCGCTGTCGCTTGCCGCGGGGCAGGCCCAGCGTGGTGATGCGCGGCTGCAGGCGCCGCGCGCCCAAAGCGATCAGCCGCAGATGCAGCCCCTCCAGCGCGTGAAGCAAATCCCGCCGCGAGGTCAGCGGCACCAGACGGTCGCCGCAATAGACCGCATAGGGCAAGAGATGCTCGTTCGCCAAAGCATCCAGACAGCCCGAGAGCAGCAATCCCGCCCGCCACGACATCAGATTCAACAATTGTGCCTGCACGGCCCATCTCCGCTACAAAGCCGTGCATATGGTCAACAGTACTGACCATTCTCAAGGGGACATCCCTTGTGACGCTACGGCAATCGGCGGAAAGGGGCCGGTCCGGCATGGGTCAGACCCGCTCGATGATCGTGGCAGCACCCATGCCGCTGGCGATGCAGAGCGTGGCAAGGCCCACACCCTTGCCCGTGCGCTCCAGCTCATCCAGCAGGGTGCCGATGATGATGGCGCCGGTGGCGCCCAAGGGGTGACCCATCGCGATCGAGCCGCCGTTGGGGTTCACCTTGGCCGGATCGACATCAAACGCCTGCATGAAGCGCAGCACGACCGAGGCAAAAGCCTCGTTCACCTCGAACAGGTCGATGTCGCTGATCGTCATGCCAGAATCGCGCAGGATCTTCTCGGTCACCGGCACCGGGCCGGTCAGCATGATGGTCGGATCGGTGCCGATCTTGGCGGTGGCGCGGATGCGGGCCCGGGGTTTCAGCCCATGGGCGCGGCCGAACTCGGCATTGCCGATCAGCACCGCCGCCGACCCGTCCACGATGCCCGAGGAATTGCCGGCGTGGTGGATGTGGTTGATCCGCTCCAGATGCGGATACTTCATCATCGCCACCTTGTCGAAACCGGGCATCACCTCGCCCATGTCCTTGAAACTGGCCTTCAGCGCGCCAAGGCTTTGCATATCGGTGCCCGGGCGCATGTATTCGTCATGGGCCAGGATCGGCAGCCCGTTCTGGTCGCGGATGGTGACGACGGATTTGGCAAAGCGGTTGTCTTTCCACGCCTCGGCGGCGCGGCGCTGGCTTTCCACCGCCAGTGCATCGGCCATGTCGCGGGTGAAACCGTATTCGGTGGCGATGATATCGGCCGAAATCCCCTGCGGCACGAAATAGGTCTTCATGGCAAGGCCGGGGTCCACGGCAATCGCCGCCCCATCCGAACCCATGGCAACGCGGCCCATCATCTCGACCCCGCCGGCGATATAGGCGCTGCCCGCACCGCCCTTCACCTGATTGGCGGCAAGGTTCACCGCCTCCATCCCGCTGGCGCAGAAACGGTTGATGGCAAGACCCGGGATGCTTTCGTCAAGGTCCGACAGCAGCACCGCCGAACGGGCAAGGCAGCCGCCCTGTTCTCCGACCTGGGTGACATTGCCCCAGATCACATCCTCGACCGCATGGCCCTCAAGCCCGTTGCGCTCTTTCACCGCGTTCAGGATCTTTGCCGACAAGGCCACCGAGGTCAGCTCATGCAAGGAACCATCGGGACGGCCCTTGCCACGCGGAGAGCGGACGGCGTCATAGATGTAAGCTTCGGTCATGCTGTTCTCCTCAGGCCCGGTCCGACGGATTGCCGGGCATCAAATCATAGGGATGTTTCCAACCGGGCAGCGCCGCGATGCGGTCCAGCCAGCGGTCGATATGGGGCCAGTCGGCGCGGTCAAAGCCGAAGGGCTCGGGGTAATAGAGATAGCCGCAGCAACTTAGATCAGCGAGGGTCGGCCCGGATCCCACGATCCAGTCCCGCCCCTCCAGATGGCGGTTCAGCACGGTATAGGCGGCCTTGAGGCGGCCTTGCAGAAAGGCTGCAACCCCTTCGGGACGCTTTTCGGGAGCAAGGAAGTTCATCAGGAACCGGCAGGTGCCCGCCTGACCCGAAAGCTTGTGATTGTCCCACAATACCCAGCGCAAGACTTCCTGCCGCTCGGCTTCGGTCGCGCCACCAAGCTGGCCGGTCCTGGCTGCAAGATGGAACAGGATATTGCCCGATTGCGTCAGCACCGCCGCGCCATCGCGCAGAACCGGCACCTCGCCCATTTCGTTGATCGCCAGAAAGGCCGGGCTGCGCGCCTCGCCATTGAAGAAATCGACATAGACCGGGGTCCAGTCCGACCCCGATACCTGCAAGGCCAAAGCACATTTATAGGCATTGCCGCTTTCGCCAAAGCAATAAAGCTGCATCGTCATCGCATTCCTCCCATCGTTCCGCCTCTGCCCGCCGTTGACGGGGGCTTCGCGCCCCCGCACCCCCGCGGGATATTTGAGCCAAGATGAAAGCCTTAGCCAAAGCGCCTTTCATCTTGGCCAAAATATCCCCGCCGGAGGCATCCGCAGGTTCCGCCCCCGCGCCCTTACCGTTTGCGTCCCTCCAGTTCCGAATTGAACAACCGCAGCCGGTGGGTGAGGTTGTCCTTGTCCATCACGCTGTCGAAATGCTCGAAGAGGAACGACAGCGCCTCGCCCTCGTCCAGCCCGGCCTCGCCCGCAAAGCGTTTCAGGCGGCGGTATCCGTCTTCGGTCATGGCGACCGGGAAGCGGCGGGTCAGGCGAAAGCGTTTGGGCATGGGCGGCTCCGGTTGGGGGTGGGGCAAAATTCTTTCTTCAAGAATTTTACCCCGCGAAGACTAGAACGCCTCGGCCGCCAGCGCCATCACCGGATCGGCGCCGCTTTCGATCCGCGCCAGATGCGTGGCGCAGGCCGGAAGCTGGCGGGCCATGTAGAATTGCCCGGTTGCGATCTTGGTCTTGAGGTAGGCGGCATCGCCGCGCCCCTCGTCCAGCGCCAGATGCGCCGCCTTGGCCATGCGGGTCCACATCAGGCCCATGCAGACATGGCCCATCAGATGCATGAAGTCATAGGCCCCGGCCAGCGCGGCATTGGGGTTCTTCATGCCGCTTTGCATGAAGAACATCGCGGCGGCCTGCAATTGCTTGGAGGCGGCTTTTAGCGGCTCGGCGAAGGGCTTCATCCGCTCGTCGCCGTCATGCGCCTTCACCTCGGTCTTGACTATCTCGAAGAAGGCCATGACATGTTTGCCGCCGTCCTGGGCCAGTTTGCGGCCCACAAGGTCAAGCGCCTGCACCCCGTTGGCGCCTTCATAGATCTGGGCGATGCGGGCGTCGCGGACGAACTGGCTCATCCCCTGTTCCTCGATATAGCCGTGGCCGCCCCAGATCTGTTGCGCCTGCACCGCCATTTCAAAGCCCTTGTCGGTCTGGAAGCCCTTGATCACCGGGATCATCAGCGAGACCAGCCCATCCGCTGCGGCATCGTCCAGCCGGCGGTGGCGGTCGATCAGTGAAGCGGCCCAGAAGGTCAGCGCGCGGGCGCCTTCGACAAAGCTTTTCTGCTCCATCAGGTTGCGGCGGATGTCGGGATGCACGATCAGCGGGTCAGCCGGGCCGGAGGGGTTCTTCACCCCGGTCACGTCGCGGCCCTGAAGCCGGTCTTTCGCATAGGCCAGACCGTTCTGATAGGCGGCTTCGGCCACGGCATAGCCTTGCAGGCCGACGCCCAGCCGCGCCTCGTTCATCATGGTGAACATGGCGCGCATCCCCTTGTGCAGGTCGCCCAAGAGCCAGCCCGTCGCGCCGTCATAATTCAGCACGCAGGTTGCGTTGCCGTGGATGCCCATTTTCTCTTCGATCTTGCCGACCGAGACCGGGTTGCGGGCGCCGAGGCTGCCGTCTTCGTTCACAAGGAATTTCGGCACGATGAAGAGGGAGATGCCCTTGGTCCCTTCGCCGCCGCCCGGCGCTTTGGCCAGTACCAGATGGATGATGTTGTCGGCCATGTCATGTTCGCCGGCCGAGATGAAGATCTTCTGGCCGGTGATCTTGTAGCTGCCATCCGCCTGCGGTTCGGCCTTGGTGCGCATCAGACCCAGATCGGTGCCGCAATGCGGTTCGGTCAGGTTCATGGTGCCGGTCCATTCGCAAGACACCATCTTGGGCAGATATTTCGCCTTCTGCTCGGGCGAGCCATGGGTGTGGATCGCCGAATAGGCGCCATGGGTCAGGCCCTGATACATGTTGAAGGCCATGTTGGCCGATACGAAGATCTCGCCCACCGCGGTGCCCATGATATAGGGCAGGCCCTGACCGCCGTAGTCCGGGTCACAGTCCAGCGCGGTCCAGCCGCCGTCGCGCACCTGATCGAAAGCCGCCTTGAAGCCGGTCGGCGTGCGCACCACGCCGTTTTCCAGCACGCAGCCTTCGCGGTCGCCCACGGCATTCAGCGGCTCCAGCACGTCGCGGGCCAGCTTGCCCGCTTCGTCCAGAACGGCCGCGGTGAAGCCTTCGTCGAGGTCGGAATAGCCCGGGATCGGCTGTTCGGCGAGTTTCAGCACGTCATGCAGCAGGAACTGCATATCCTTGAGCGGGGCGGTATAGCTGGTCATGGCGTCTCTCTCCCTTGGTCGTTCGGTTCACTCGGCCGCTTGCCTGCGGCGCGCGGCCAGAAGCCGCTCTCCCTCCGCAAGCTGGGCCTTCAGATCGGTGATGGCGATGTCGAGTTCGGCGCGCTGCCCCTCCATCAGGGCAAGGCGTTCGCGGGCAATGGCACAGGTCTTGTCCAACTGATCGGCATTCGAGCCGGTCGGGTCATACATGCCCAGAAGCTGGCGGATATCCTCAAGCGTGAAGCCGAACCGCTTGCCGCGCAGGATCAGCGTCAGCCGGGCGCGGTCCTTGCGGGTGAAAAGCCTTTTCGTGCCTTCCCTTATCGGGAAAAGCAGTTCCTTGGCCTCATAGAACCGCAGCGTCCGCGGGGTGACATCAAAGCTGTCACACATCTCGCGGATGGTCAGGGTCTCGGCAGATTTGGTGGCGGTCGGATCGGTCATGGCACTCTCACGCGGGGGCTGTCCCACGCAGTTGGGGGCTTGCCGACCACCTTAGTAGAGTGCTTGACGTTAACGTAAATGTAACGTCACGTCAGAGCGCAGCGTGACGTGATGTCAGCCGAGCGTGTCCGGCCCGGTCAGGCGCGACAGCTCGTCATGCGCGGTGCCGCGCAGGGCGCGCAGATCGTCGATGCTGGTGTCAAGCTCGGCCCGCTGACGCTCTAGCTCGGCCAATTGCCGGTCGGCCATCTGCAACCACGCCTCAAGCTGCTGCTTTTCGCCCTTCTTGCCATAGATCAGCAGCCATTGCCGGATTTCCTCCAGCGAGAAGCCGAATCGACGCCCCCGCAGGATCAGCGTCATGCGGGCAACTTCCCTTGGGCCGTAAAACCGTGTGCGCCCCTCTTTCTGCGGTGAAAGAAGTTCGATGTATTCGTAATAGCGCAGGGTGCGCGGCGTCACATCGAACTTCGCGCACATGTCCTTGAAGCTGAGGCGGGTCTCGGTCATCTCTGGCACCTGATTTCGGACAAAGCCTAGGGCCTGCGGGGACTTCGCGCAAGAATTGCCGCATCCCCCTTGCATCTGTCGGGGCCCGCAGCCGAAGATGCCGCAGGAGACAACAGCATGAGCAATATCCTGACCATGGCCCGCCAGTTCATCGAGGCGCTGCCCCATGCCCGCGCGCTGGGCATGGACCTGACCGAGCTGGGCGAGGGGCGGGCGGTCATCTCGATGCCATGGGATGCGCGGCTTGTGGGCGATCCGGCGACGGGGGTGCTGCATGGCGGCGCGGTTTCGGCGCTGATGGATACCGCTTCGGGGGCGGCGGTGATGTGCCATCCGGCAGGGGTGCGGTCTACCGCGACGCTGGATTTGCGGATCGACTACATGCGGCCCGCCACGCCGGGGCAGCAGGTGACGGCGCGGGCCGAATGCCACCATGTCACCCGTTCGGTCGCTTTCGTGCGGGTGGTCGCGGTGGACGAAGATCAGAGCCGCCCGGTCGCAATGGGCACCGGCGCCTTTACCGTGGAATTGGGCCGCGAGGCCACGCCATGAGCGGCCCCCGCACCCGGCCCGAGCCGGTTCAGGTGGTCAAGTCGCGCCGGGATGCGGCGCTGGCATGGCTGTCCGAGGGGATTCCCTATGCGCGGTTTCTGGGCATCACCTTTGACCGGCGCGGCGATGAACTGACGGCGGTTTTGCCCTATGCCGACCATCTGATCGGCAATCCGACCATTCCCGCGCTGCATGGCGGTGTGACGGCGGCGTTTCTTGAAGTGACGGCCATCGTCGGGCTGGCATGGACCACGCTCTGGGAGGATATCGAGGCGCAGCGGATCGACCCGGCGGGGTTGCAAGGCAAGGAACTGCCGCCGCTGCCGCGCACGATCGACTTCAGCGTGGACTATCTGCGCACCGGCCTGCCGCGCGACGCCTATGCGCGGGCGCGGGTGATGCGGTCCGGCCGCCGTTATGCAAGCGTGCAGGTCGAGGCATGGCAGGACAACCGCGACCGGCCCTTTGCGCTGGGCACGGTGCATCTTCTGATGCCGCCTCCGCCCGGAAGCCCTGCCGAATGAGCGACATCACCCATCGTCGTGTGCTGAAAATCGCGGTGCCGGTGGTGCTGTCGAATGTGACCGTGCCCTTGCTGGGGGCCGTCGATACGGCGGTGATCGGGCAATTGGGGCAGGCGGCACCCTTGGGCGCGGTGGGGCTGGGGGCGGTGGTTCTGGCCACGCTTTACTGGGCCTTCGGGTTTCTGCGGATGTCCACCTCGGGCCTTGCGGCGCAGGCGCGCGGGGCGGGGGACGGGGCCGAACAGGCGGCGGTCCTGTTGCGCGCGATGATCGTGGCCATGGCGGCGGGGCTGCTCCTGATCCTTGCGCAGGCGCTGCTTTTTGGGGCGGCGCTGCACCTTGCCCCGGCGAGCGCCGAGGTCGAAGGGCTGGCGCGGCAATATCTGACCATCCGCATCTGGGGGGCGCCAGCGACGATTGCAGTCTATGCGCTGACCGGCTGGCTGATCGGGATGGAGCGGACGCGGGGCGTTCTCTGGCTGCAATTGTTGCAGAACGGCATGAACATCGCGCTGGACCTGTGGTTCGTGCTGGGTCTGGGCTGGGGTGTTCCGGGGGTGGCCTTTGCCACGCTGCTGGCCGAATGGTCGGGGCTGATCTTTGCCCTGTGGCTGGCGCGCGATGTGCTGGGCGCGGCGCTGCGCCCGGCGCTGGCGCGGCTGGGTGACCGGCTGGCGCTGCGGCGGATGTTCACCGCAAGCCGTGACATCATGATCCGCACCATCCTGCTGCAACTCTGCTTTACCACCTTCATCTTTCTGGGCGCCCGCGAAGGCGATGTGACGCTGGCCGCCAATCAGGTTCTGTTGCAGTTTCTGGAAATCACCGCCTATGCGCTGGACGGTTTCGCCATCGCCGCCGAAACGCTGGTGGGGCAGGCGGTGGGCGCGCGGGCGCTGGCGCCGCTGCGGCAGGCGACGCGGATTTCGATGCAATGGGGCTTTGGCGGTGCCGCGCTGATGTCGGTCGCCTTCCTGATCGCGGGGGGGCCGATCATCGACCTGATGACCACCGCCCCCGATGTGCGCGAGGCGGCCCGGCACTACCTGCCCTGGCTGATTGCCGCACCGCTGATCGGGGTGGCAAGCTGGATCTATGACGGCATCTTCATCGGCGCCCTGATGACGCGCGAAATGCTGCGCGCCATGTTCCTGTCGGTGTTGCTTTACACTCTGGCCGTTGTCGCGCTGCCGCTGGCCATGGGCAACCACGGGCTCTGGGCGGCGCTGATGGTGCTGAATGCGGCGCGGGGGCTGACGATGCGCGCGGCCTTTCCGCGCCTGTTCCAGCGGGTCAGCGCCGGAGCAGCCTGAACCCCGCCGAAGCCGCCCAGCCCGCCACCACCGCAAGGAGCAGCGAGGCAAGGCCGTAGGCCAGCGGCTCATCATGGGCGGTGTTATATAGGAAGCGCTCGATCCCGGTCTTGCGCACGTTGATCACGCGCTCCTGCTTGTCGATCACCTTGCCGCCCCGGGTCAGGAACAGGCGCACCCGGTAATCCCCCTCGGTCAGGTTCGAGGGTAGCACGACATCGGTGCGAAACAGGGTCTGTTCGACAAAGCTGATGCTGCCTTCGGACATGCGATAGCGGTCTTCGGCCATGCGGATCCGTTCCAGTGCGGCCACGAATTCGGGCGAATCGGCGGCTTCGGCAGAAATGCCGATGGCGCGGATCGCGTTGGACAGGGTGATGCGGTGACGCAGATCCTCGGTCGCAGAAAGGATATCCTCCAGCGGCGCTGTGGTGGCCACCGCATAAAAGCTGGGGGCGGCGTCGATGGTGACCGCCGCGGCATTGACCCAGATACCGGCCGTCCGCTCCTTGCGGCGAATGACCAGCGGCGTTGCCGGCCCCTCGACCGTGACGATCACTTCAAGCGGATGCCCCTTGGGCAGGGGGGCATCCCGGCGCACGGCGCCGTAAACCAGAATCTCGGACCCGTCGTATTGCGCCGTGATCGCCACGCGATTCTGGCTCAGACCCGCGACGATGGTTTCCGAGGCGGCAAGAGGGCCCGCGCACAGCAAAAGAAGAACGGCCCACCACCTCATGGCAGCACCAGAGGCGCGATCGAGTAAAGTTCAGCCGGGCGCAGCAAGAGGTCGAAGGCAATCTTCACCGCCACCGCCAGAACCAGAAGCGCCAGCAGGATGCGCAACTGTTCCCCCTTCAGGCGCAAGCCCACCTGCGTGCCGATTTGCGCCCCGATCACGCCACCCAGGATCAACAGCAGCGCCAGCATCATATCCACGGTATGGCTGTTCACCGCATGAACGACCGTGGTGAAGCCGGTGACGAAGATGATCTGGAACAGCGAGGTTCCGATCACGACCTTGGTCGGCATCCCAAGCACATAGATCATCGCCGGCACCAGGATGAAGCCGCCGCCCACCCCCATGATCCCGGCCAGAAAGCCCACCAGCGCCCCCACCGCCAAGGGCGGCAGCACCGAGATATACAGCCCCGAGGCACGGAACTTGATCTTCAGCGGCAGCCCATGCACCCAGGTATGGACATGCGACCGCCGCACCGGCACCGAACCAGCCCTTCGCGCGCGCAGCAGCGACCGCGCGCTTTCAAAGAACATCATGGCCCCGATCAGGCCCAGAAACAGCACATAGGACAGTTGAACGAACAGATCGACCTGCCCGAGCTGCGTCATCCAGGCAAAGACGCTGACCCCGCTCCACGATCCCAAAAGCCCCCCGGCCATCAGGACGAAGCCCATGCGGAAATCCACCGCCTTGCGCTTGAGCTGCGCCAGAACGCCCGAGATCGACGAGGCGACCACCTGATTGGCGCCGGTGGCCACCGCGATGCCGGGTGGCACCCCGATGAACAGCAAAAGCGGCGTGATCAGGAACCCGCCGCCCACCCCGAACAGGCCTGACAGAAAACCGACAACCCCCCCGATGCCCAAAAGCAGGAAGACGTTGACCGAGACCTCGGCAATGGGAAGGTAAAGCTGCATGGGTGCCTGTGGGGTTCGAACCCTTTGCCCCACCCATGCGCCGGGTCCGGCCCCAAGTCAAACCCGGGGCGACCTTGCGGGCAACAGCGGCGAAAACCGTGTTCCCGTTGCAATTCGGCCCTTTATCAGTCGTGATTTGCGAGGAAACGCCGCAGGATGCGCTCCAGCTTGGCCGCCCCCAGCGGTGCCATGGCCTTGGTATGCTCGTGGCTGATGTTTTCGTCCGACATTCCCGCCGCCATGTTGGTGATGGTCGAGATGGCGGCAACCTTCAGCCCCAGAAACCGGGCGAGGATGACTTCGGGCACAGTGGACATGCCCACGGCATCGCCGCCCAGAATGCGGATGGCCCGGATTTCGGCCGGGGTCTCGAACGAAGGGCCGGAATACCAGGCATAGGTGCCTTCGGGCAGGGCAATCCCCTCGGCCTCGGCGGCGGCGCGCAGACCGGCGCGCAGGTCAGGGTCATGCGCTGCCGTCATCGGCACGAAACGGGCATCCGTCGGCTCGCCGATCAGCGGGTTCAGGCCGGAAAAGTTGATGTGGTCGCCCAGCAGCATCAGGTCGCCGGGCCGGATATCCGCCCGCAGGCTGCCTGCGGCATTGGTGGCAATCAGCGCTTCGGCCCCAAGCGCCTTGAGCAGGGTCAGGGCAGGGCGCATCGCGGCGGGGTTGCCGCGTTCATAATAATGTTCCCGCGCCCCGAAGACGGCCACGCGCACCCCCTCAAGCGTGCCGATCACCAGATTCGGGTTGTGGCCCGAAACGGCGGCATGGGGAAAACCCGGCAGATCGGCATAGGGGATCGCCACCCCGTCCACCGCCTGCGCCAGATGGCCAAGACCCGAACCGAGGATCAGGCCGAAGCGGACCGGATCGGTCCCGGCACGGGACTGCACGAGGGAGAGAAGATCATCAGACATGGCATACCGCGTGTTCTGGGCTGGCCCCGGGGGTTTCACACCCCCGGAACCCCCTTGGGATATTTGGGACAGATGAAAGGGCGATTAGCGCTCTTTCACATAGGGCTGGCCACCGGCGCGGGGCGGGATCGCCTTGCCGACAAAGCCCGCCAGCACCAGCACCGTCAGGATATAGGGCAGCGCATCCAAGAGCGAGACCGGCACCTTGCGGCCCACCACGCCTTCGACCACGTCGGGGCGCAGGGCCAGTGCCTGAAAGAAGCCGAAGAGCATTGTGGCCCCCAAGGCCGACCATGGCCGCCACTTGGCAAAGATCAATGCGGCAAGCGCGATATAGCCGCGCCCTGCCGTCATCTCGCGGCCGAAGCCCGCTTGCAGGGCGGTGGCCATATAGGCGCCCGCAATGCCGCAGAGAACGCCGGTGATCGCCACCGCGGCAAAGCGCAGGCCAACCACCGAGACGCCCGCGGTATCCACCGCCGCCGGGTTTTCCCCCACCGCCCGCAGCCGCAGGCCAAAGCGGGTGCGGTAGAGCAGCCACCAGCTTGCCGGAACGGCGGCGAGGGCGGCATAGACCAGAATGGAATGGCCCGACAGCACCTCGGCATAGAAGGGGCCAAGGACGGGCACGCTGGACAAAGCCTCTGCGAAGGGCAGGTCGATCGGGTTGAAGCGCGCGGCCCCTTGCAGTGGCGGGGTGCGCCCGCCCTGTCCGAACAGCGCCTGCGCCACCAGCACCGTGATGCCCGAGGCGATGAAGTTCAGCGCCACCCCGGAGATAAGCTGATTGCCGCGGAAGGTGATCGAGGCCAGCCCATGGATGCCCGCAAGGATGAGCGAGGCGCAGATTCCCGCGCCAAGCCCGATCCAGACCGAACCCGACAGCGCCGCCACCGCGCCCGAGGCCATGGCGGACATCAGCATCTTGCCTTCCAGCCCGATGTCGAAAATGCCGGCGCGCTCCGAGAAAAGCCCGGCAAGGCAGGCCAATAGCAGCGGGGTGCCAAGGCGCAGCGTCGAGTCGAGGATTTGCAGAAGTGTTGCGTAATCCATCAGGCGGCCCTCGGTTGCGCGCGGAAGTTGAAGACCCAGGCCAGCAGCATTCGCACCATCTGATCCAGCGCGCCGGTGAAGAGGATCACCAGACCCTGCACCACGGTCCGCAGTTCAATCGGGATCGAGGTCCAGAGGCCCAGTTCCGCCCCACCCTGATAGAGAAAGCCGAACAGCACCGCTGCCAGCACCACGCCAATCGGGTGATTGCGCCCCATCAGCGCCACGGCAATACCGATGAACCCGGCGCCCTCGGAGGAGTTCTGCACCAGACGCCCCGCTTCGCCCATGACGTTGTTGATTGACATCAGGCCAGAGAGGGCGCCGGAAATCAGCATGGAAATCATGATGATGCGGAACGGGTTGATCCCGGCATAGCGCGCGGCGGGTTCCGATTTTCCGAAGGCGCGGATCTGATAGCCAAGGCGTGTGTGCCAGAGCAGCGCCCAGACCGCCACGGCGGCGGCAAGGGCGATGAAGAGGGTCACATTGGCCGGCACGCCCTTTTCAAAGATCAGGTTCAGGCCCGGAATGTGGTTCAGCGTCGGCAGTTCGGTTTCCTTGGGAAAATTCGCCGTGGCCGGGTCCATTTGCCCCGCCGGGCGCAGCACATCGACCAGCATGTAGACGATCAGCGCGGCCCCGATATAGTTGAACATGATCGTGGTGATCACGATATGGCTGCCGCGCTTGGCCTGCAGATAGGCCGGGATCGCAGCCCATGCGGCGCCAAAGGCCGCAGCCCCCAGACTGGCGGCCAGAAGTGCCACCGTCCAATGCGGCCAAGGCACCGCCAGACAGACCAGCGCCACGCCCAAGCCCCCCAGTTGCGCCTGCCCCTCGCCGCCGATGTTGAACAGGCCGGCGTGAAAGGCCACCGTCACCGCCAGCCCGGTGAAGATGAAGCTGGTGGTGTAATAAAGCGTATAGCCCCAGCCATAGGCCGAGCCGAGCGCGCCGGTGACCATGGTGTTCAGCGCCTCGACCGGGTCTTTGCCGATGGCAAGGATCACGAGGGCCGAGATCACCGCCGCGAACAGCAGGCTGATCAGCGGCACCAGCGCCACATCGGCCCATTTGGGCAAACGTTCCATCTCAGGACTCCCCGCTCATCCCGGCCATCAGCAGGCCAAGCTCGCGTTCATTGGTGGTCTCGGGGTTGCGCATCCCCATCAGGCGGCCGTCGAACATCACCGCGATGCGGTCCGAGAGCGACATGATTTCATCCAGCTCGACCGAGACCAGCAGGATCGCCTTGCCCTGATCGCGCAGCGCCACGATTTCCTTGTGGATGAACTCGATGGCGCCGATATCCACCCCGCGCGTCGGCTGTCCGATCAGCAGAAGGTCGGGGTTCCGCTCGATCTCGCGCGCCACAACGATCTTTTGCTGATTGCCGCCGGAAAAGCTCTTTGCGGCCAGCGTCGGGATCGGTGGGCGCACGTCGAAGGTGGCCATCTTCGCTTCGGTATCGGCGCGCAGGGCGGCGTTGTCCATGAAGAGGGCGTTCTTCTGGTATTTCGGGTCGTTGTGATAGCCGAAGGCCACGTTTTCCCAGGCGGTGAAATCTAGGATCAGCCCGTAATGGTGGCGATCCTCGGGCACATGGGCGATGCCCGCGCTGCGGCGGCTTTGCCCATCGGCGCCCTTGCCCGACAGGGGCAGGTCGGCGCCCTTGAGGGTGACCTTGCCCGAGGCGCGCATCATGCCGCCAAGCGCCGCCAGCAATTCCGACTGCCCGTTGCCTGCCACGCCCGCGATGCCCAGAATCTCGCCCGCGCGGATGTCAAAGCTGATGCCTTTCAGCCGTTCGACCCCGTGTTCGTCGCGCACTTTCAGGTTTTCCACCTGCAACACCACCGCGCCGGGGGTGGCGGGCTTCTTCTCGACCTCGAGCAGAACCTTGCGGCCCACCATCAGCTCGGCCAGCGATTCCGGGCTGCTTTCGGCGGTCTTGACCGTGCCGACCATGGTGCCCCGCCGCATGACCGAGACATTGTCGGTCGCCTCCATGATCTCGCGCAGCTTGTGGGTGATCAGGATGATGGTCTTGCCTTGGTCCTTCAGCCCCTTGAGGATGCGGAACAGATGGTCGGCCTCATCCGGGGTCAGAACCCCGGTCGGCTCGTCCAGAATAAGGATTTCGGCCTGCCGATACAGCGCCTTGAGAATTTCGACGCGCTGCTGATGGCCGACCGACAGGTCTTCGATCAGGGCATCGGGATCGACGTCCAGTTCATAGTCGCGGCTGAGACCGGCCAGCACCTTGCGCGCCTTGGCCAGCGAGCTGTTGAGCATCGGCCCGTCTTCGGCGCCCAGAATGACGTTTTCCAGCACCGTGAAATTCTGCACCAGCTTGAAATGCTGGAACACCATGCCGATGCCGGCGCGGATGGCGCTCTGGCTGTCGGGAATGGGGGTCAGCTGGCCGTTGATCAGGATCGCGCCGGAATCGGCTTTGTAAAAGCCATAGAGAATCGACATCAGCGTGGATTTGCCCGCGCCGTTTTCGCCGATGATGCCGTGGATCGTGCCGCGCGGCACGGCGATGTTGATGTCCTTGTTCGCCTGCACCGGGCCGAAGGCTTTGGAGATGCCTTTCAGCTCAATGGCATAGGCCGGGGTGGGGGCGGCAGTTTCCTGCCGCCCCGTATTGGCCTGATCGGCCATCAGAACGTCGCCGCCGGGCAGGTGTTGTCCGACATGTAGTCGTGGACCACAAGCTCGCCCGATTTGATCTTGGCCGCAGCCGCGTCAACCGCCGCCTGCATTTCGGGGGTGACCAGCGAAGCGTTGTTTTCGTCCATCGCATAGCCCACGCCGTCATTGGCCAGACCCATCACGTTGAACCCGGTCTTCAGGTCGGTGCCTTCCTTGAACGCTTCATAGACCGCGTTGTCCACGCGCTTGAGCATCGAGGTCAGAACCTTGCCCGGGTGCATGTAGTTCTGGTTGCTGTCCACGCCGATCGAGAGAATGCCCTCGTCCGCCGCGGTCTGCAGCACGCCCACGCCGGTGCCGCCAGCCGCCGCATAGATCACGTCGGCGCCTTGCGCCTTTTGCGCCTTGGCCAGTTCGGCACCCTTCACCGGGTCGTTCCAGGCTGCCGGGGTGGTGCCGGTCATGTTCAGGACCACGGTGGCATCCGGCTTGACCGCCTTCACACCCTGCGCATAGCCGCAGCCGAATTTGCGGATCAGCGGAATGTCCATGCCGCCGATGAAGCCGACGGTGTTGGTCTTGGAGGCCAGACCCGCCAGCATCCCCACCAGATAGCTGCCCTCATGTTCGTTGAAGACCACCGATTTCACGTTCGGCTGTTCGACCACCATGTCGATGATGGCAAACTTGGTGTCGGGGAAGTCGGGGGCGACCTTGGCCAGCACGTCACCAAAGGCAAAGCCGGTCATCACGACCGGGTTGGCGCCCGATTCGGCCAGACGGCGCAGCGCCTGTTCGCGCTGGGCTTCCGACTGCATCTCAAGCTCTTTGTAGGTGCCGCCGGTTTCCTTGGCCCAACGCTCGGCGCCGTTGAAGGCGGCCTCGTTGAAGGATTTGTCGAACTTGCCGCCAAGGTCAAAGATGATGGCCGGATCGGCCAGCGCC
Source organism: Tabrizicola fusiformis (assembly GCF_013328815.1). Classification (GTDB taxonomy): domain Bacteria; phylum Pseudomonadota; class Alphaproteobacteria; order Rhodobacterales; family Rhodobacteraceae; genus Fuscibacter. The sequence continues at coordinate 329,212 of NZ_JABUHN010000003.1, read as the reverse complement.
ATGCCAGAGGTCAGCGCCAGCGTTGCCGCGGCACCCATGAGGTGTTTCATCAGGGTCATGATTTTCTCCCGGTTACAGTATCCTAGGCCCCCCGTCCCGGGCGCGCGCGGCGCCGACTGCAAGGGGTTCGTCGGCAATTCAGGTCAGAACCTGTCCGAACGGTCAACAAGAATCTGACGGCGGGCCGGGGGCTTCGGAAGGGCGCGGCAAAATCGGGCGCGGCGCGGGAATTGGTTCTATTTTGGTTCCATCATGGCGCGGACCATGATCAGAGCATCCTCGGCCATGTCCGAGGGGTGGCGGTAGTATCCGCGGCGGATGCCGGCCTCGGCAAAGCCGGCAGCGGCATAAAGCGCCCGCGCGGCAGCGTTTCCGGCGGCCACCTCAAGGAAGCATGATTCGGCGCCACGCCGCGCCGCCTCATCCAGAAAGCCCGCGACAAGGCGGCGGCCGATGCCAGCCCGACGCTGTGCAGGATCGACGGCAAGGGTCAGAAGCTCCGCCTCTCCGGCCACGGCGCGCCCCATCAGAAAGCCCGCAGGCGCGGTCAGGCAGAAGACCAGAGGATCGGCCAGAAGGGCCACGATCTCGGCCTCGGACCAAGGGCGGGGGCTGGTGAAACAGGCGGCGTGCAGGGCCGCCATCGCGGCGGGGGTCATGGCAGGATGACCGGGGGCGGGTCCGAGGGCGGCGCCGCATCGGCGCCGCGCAGATAAAACGGCGCCGGGCGCGGCTGCGGCGTGCTAAGGCGCGACAGGGCAATCTCGGCCACCGCTTGCGCCAGCGGCAAGGCGGATGGCAGGCCATCCGGCGCCGCCGATCCGGTCACCGCACCCGCCACGGCAACCGGAAGCGGGGTGATCCGGGCCGGACCGGGTTCCGCCGCGAATTCCTGCACATAGGCTTCGCCGCGCCGGGCATCCTCGATCACCGTGATCGGGCGGGGCAGGCGATGGGCCAGCGCCTCAAGCCGGGTGACGCCGATGGCGGGAATGCCCAGCCCCAGCGCGAGGCCGCGCGCCGCGGCCACCGAAATCCGCACGCCGGTAAAGTTGCCCGGCCCGGTGCCCACCCCGATGCCCGCAAGATCGGACCAGCCGATGCCCGCCTCGGCCAGCAGCTCTTCCAGCAGCGGCATCAGCCGTTCGGCCTGCCCCTTGTCCATCGGCTCGCACCGCAGCCAGACCTGCCCCCCCGACAGCAAAGCGGCGGCGCAATGCGCCGCCGATGTGTCGAATGCCAGAAGGGTGTCAGGCCGCAACAGGGCGAACCTCGGTCACCTCGGGGATGTAATGGCGCAGCAGGTTCTCGATCCCCATTTTCAAGGTGAGGGTCGAAGACGGGCACCCGGCGCAGGCCCCCTTCATATGCAGATAGACCACGCCCCGGTCAAAGCCGTGGAAGGTGATGTCGCCGCCGTCCTGCGCCACGGCAGGCCGCACGCGGGTATCCAGCAATTCCTTGATCTGCTTGACGATATCGCCATCGGGCCCGTCATGCGCGGCATGGGCCGCCTGACCTTCGCCCTCGATCGCCGGGGCGCCGGACTGGAAATGCTCCATGATGGCGCCCAGAATGGCGGGCTTCACATGCTGCCATTCCACCGCATCCGCCTTGGTCACCGTCACGAAATCGGTGCCGAGAAACACCCCGGTAACCCCCGAAACCGCAAAGATCCGTTTGGCCAGCGGTGATTTTGCCGCGCCTTCCGCATTGGGAAAATCGGCGGTGCCAAGGTCAAGCACGGACTGGCCGGGCAGGAATTTCAGCGTGGCGGGGTTCGGCGTGGATTCGGTCTGGATGAACATGGGGCGCTTCCATACTATTCCAGTCGGATATGCGCCCGCCACGGTGTCAAGTCAAGGTCGCCGCCCGCGTCATACTGGCGTCACGGGCGGGGTGGGCGACCTATTCGGCGGTGTAATAGCCATACATCTGGTCAAGGGCGGCCAGCTTGCGGGCGACGCGGGGGGCCGGCTGCGTGGCTGCGGGCAGGGGGGGCGCCTCGGTGTAATAGGCAAGTCCGGGCACTTCAACGGCGACGGGCTTTTGCGGGACGAGGATGCACATGGTTTTTCCTTTCTGCATCTCCTCCCTGACCGAAGCCTAGCACGGATGCTGCATCGCAGCAACGCACTCTGCCGGCATGGCGCCATGCGCCGGGCGACTGCCTGACGTTGCGTTGCCGGTCTTGCCTTTTCGTCAGGGTCTGCGGGCCAGCGCCCGTTGCAGATCGAAGCCCAGCCGCCAGTCGTCGGCCAGTTCCGGCCAGCTCGCCAGCCGGTCGATGATGGCTTCAATCCCGGGCGGTTCCGGGCCGCGCAGCCAGGCCGAGCCCAGCACATCGCCCAGCACCGCCAGCGCCTTGGCCCGTCGCTCTGGCTCATGCGGCAGGGGCAGCAGCGCCTCAAGCCGCTGTGCCAGCATCGCGCCGGTGCTGGTATCCAGCCCCAGATCGTCCCAGAGCAGCTTGCGCGCACCAAAGCCCGGGCCAGCATCGCCCCAGTCGGGCGGGGTCTGGCTGTGCAACTGTCGGGGGAAGGCCAGCAGGCTGCCCGGCGCCCCCCAATAGCCGAAACCGGGAACCGGGACCGGATGCAGGAAAGGCGCCGCCGTCACCCCGGTTTGGCGCAGCACCGGGCGCCACTCCGCCCCGTCGCGCAGATAGAACGCCAACCGCGAGGCGCCCACCGCATCCGCCCAAGGTGCGCGTTGCAGTCGCCCGGTCGAGGCCATGCTGTCCACCGGCCCCAGCACCAGAAGCGCCGCGGCTTGCGACAGCGGCGCCGGGGCGCTGACCAGACACAGGCCCGTCGCCGCCGCGGCCTGCAACATCAGCGCGTTCGAGGCGCCATCCAGATTGTCGGCGCCCCAGGGCCGGGCAATCTCGCCTTCTTGGGTGACGGCAACTTCAGGGCAGGTCGCCCGCGGTTCCAGCCAATAGGCGGTGGCCGGAACATCGCCCGGCGGATCGGCAACGGCGCTGCCCCATGGCAGGGGGGCAAGCGTCACCCGGTCTGCCGCTCCGCTGCCCAGCAGCAGGGCGCAGATCGCGTTGCAGCCGGGCGGCTGCGCCCGGCCGGTGTCCACCTCCAGCACCGCCAGATTTCGCAACACCGCAGGGTCAAGGCCCGGTTGCAGCGGCAGATCATGCTGCGACAGCGCCGCCGCCTCGCGCATAATGCGGGTGTTCTGCGCGCCCTGAGCGCCGATCGACAGTGCAATCACAAGCCCCGCAATCAGCAGCATTCTTCCCCTCATGCCCGGTGCAGGTTCCGCTCAGGTGATGCTTTCCAGCCGTTCCTTCGACATGTCGCCCGGAACGATGGTCATCGGGATCGGCAGGCTACCCGAGCTGCGGGTCAGATGCGTCACCAGCGGGCCGGGGCCGCCCTTTTCGCTGCCCGCGCCCAGAACCAGCACGCCCACCTCGGGATCGGCGCGGACCTGTGCCAGAATCTCGGCCACCGGGTCGCCCTCACGCACCACAAGCTCGGGGTTCACGCCCTGCTTGTCGCGCATCCATTTGGCGAAAACTTCGAAATGCGCCTCGATCCGCTCGCGCGCTTCGGCACGCATCAGATCGGCGACGCCCATCCAGTGCTGATATTCTTCGGGCGGGATGATCGACAGGATCTGCACCCCCCCGCCGGTGCGCGCCGCCCGCATCGCGGCAAAGCGCATGGCATTCAGGCATTCGCGGGTATCGTCCAGCACGACGAGAAACTTGCGCATTATTGCTCCTCTTCGCGCGGATCATGCCTCTTTCGGGGGGGCGAAGGCAAGGGCGTGCGGGGGCGGGCGTGGGGTGCCCGTCTCAGCCCGTCTCAGCCCCGGGTCAGGATCACATGCATCGCCTTGTCGGTCAGCGCCTGTTCGGTCACGGCAAAGCCGAGCGCCGGCAGATCGAAACCGTCGAGCAGGCTTTCACCGCGCCCCAGGAACACCGGCGAGATGGCGAAGTGCAGCTCGTCAATCAGCCCAGCCCGCAGATATTGGCGCACCGTGGACATGCCGCCGGCAATCTTCACGTCGCGCCCGCCTGCCGCCTCTTTCGCCCGATCCAGCACGGTTTCGATGCTGTCTGCGGTGAAATGGAAGGTGGTTCCGCCCCCCATCACCAAAGGCGGGCGGGGATAATGGGTCAGAACGTAAACCGGCGCGTGATAGGGCGGGTTCGGCCCCCACCAGCCATTCCACGCTTCGGCCGGCCAATCGCCGCGGATCGGGCCGAACATGTTGCGCCCCATGATGAAGGCGCCGAAACCGCGCATTCCCCTTGCGCAGAAATCATCGTCCACACCTTCGGAACCGCCGTCTTTGCCGATCATGTTCTGAAAGGTGCGGGTGCCGAATTGCCAGTCGTGCAATTCCCGGCCCCGCTTGCCCAAGGGATTGTCCAATCCCTGATCCGGCCCCGCGCCGAAGCCATCCGCCGAAATTGCCAGTCCTGCCCGCACCTTGGTCATGTCGGCCCCCTATCGTCCGCGCGCCGCCCAATCCCAGTAAAGCGCCCGGGCGCGGTCGGCCATGGCATGGCTGCGATACTCGGTTTCGTCAAAGCGGGAAACACGGGTGACCTTGGCGAAGTTGCCGGTCAGGAACACCTCATCCGCCTGATGGAAGTCGTCAAAGGTCAGCACCGCCTCGACCACCTCAACCCCGTCTGCGCGCAGATTGGCGATATGGCGGGCGCGGGTGATACCGGCAAGGAAGGTGCCGTTGGCGATGGGGGTAAAGGCCACGCCGTCGCGCACCATAAAGACATTGGCGGTGGCGGTTTCGGCAACATTGCCAATGGCATCGGCCACAAGTGCGTTGGTAAAGCCTTTGGTCCGCGCCTCGGCCACCATGCGGGCATTGTTGGGATAAAGCGCCCCCGCCTTGGCGTTGCAGACCGCCGTTTCCAGCACGGGGCGGCGAAAGCGGGTGCGGGTCAGCGTGGCGGCCTGATCGGCGGCGGGCATCGCCACCTCTTCCAGACAGATGCAAAAGCCGGTCTGGCCCGGATCGGGGCCGAGCCCGCCCGCATCCACGTCGATCCCCCAATACATCGGGCGGATATAGACCGACTGGCCCGGCCCATAGGCCGCAAGCCCCTCGCGGATGATCGCCTGCATGTCTTCGGGCGTGCAGGTGGGCACCAGCTCCATCGCCTTGGCCGAACGGTTGACGCGCTGGCAATGCAGGTCAAGGTCGGGCGCCATGCCGTCGAACCAGCGGGCACCGTCGAACACATTGGCACCCAGCCATGCCCCCTGATCGGCTGCGCGGATCACGGCAAGGTCGCCCTCATGCCAACGGCCCTGAAAATAGGTGCGGATGTTGCTGCCGGTCGCCATGTGAAATCCCCCTCGCTCTGTCGGGCGACTTGATCATTCCCGCCGGGCGGGGGCAAGCCCGGCAGGATCGGGCCGGCAAGGCGGCGCCTGCCCGGGCGATCAGGCTTCGGCCAGAAGCGCGTCGAGGTTGAGCGGACGGCTGAACATCTTCAGCTTACCCGCGGCGTCCAGCGGCCATTCGGTGGCGGGGCGGTCGCGGTAAAGCTCAACCCCGTTGCCATCCGGGTCCGTCAGGTAAAGCGCCTCGCTGACGCCGTGATCCGAGGCACCGTCCAGCGGCCAGCCCGCCGCCATCAGCCGCGTCAGAACCTGCGCCAGCGCCTTGCGGTCGGGAAACAGGATGGCGGTGTGGTAAAGCCCGGTGTGTCCGGGCGGTGGCGGGTTCGCCCCCTTCGATTCCCAAGTGTTGAGGCCAATATGGTGGTGATAGCCGCCCGCCGAAAGGAAGGCCGCCTGCGTGCCATAGCGCTGCATCACCTCGAACCCAAGGATGCCGGAGTAAAAGGCGATGGCGCGGTCAAGGTCGGCCACCTTCAGGTGGACATGGCCGATGCGGGTTTCGGCGGGAAGGGTGGACATGGGCAGCTCCTGCGGTGGGACAGGGCCAAGATGGGATGGCGGGCCGCTGCCGAACAGGGCCGGCCGCGCACAGTGAGGGTGCGGCGCGGCAGGTTCGGGAAAAGCGCCCCCGGCCTGCCGCCGGGATCGGGGTGGATCGGCGGCAGGTCCGGAGGCAGGCCCGAATATCATGGGCCATCAGCGGGGACAGACGGGGGCATCGGCCCCCGGCGTGACCCTGGCAGAGGTTTGAATCGATTCGGTGACGCCTTGAAACCAAGGCAGGCCGCCCCGATGGGGATGTTGCGTCTTGCCTTTGCTCCGGTGAACCGGATCAAATGCAAACGCTTTAGCCGACGGGCGGCGGCACCTTGCGCAGCAAGGCCCGGCTGATCCTGCGGCTGGCGCCCGACCCGACCAGCCCCGCCAGCGACAGAAACAGCGCCGAGAGCGAGGCGGCCAGCGTCATCGCCGTTTCCGACAGCCGCAGCGTGGCCCGCATCAGCCGCGCCTTGCCCAGCATTTCGGCCCGGCCCACGGTTTTCGGCCCCAGCGCCTCGGCCGCGACGGCCAGCTTGCGGGCATCGGCGGCATCATCGACCAAGGGCAGAAGGTGCAGCGCGGTGGGGATGTCGGTGGCGGCGCGCAGCCGCTCAAGATCGGTCAGCGTGGCGGTCAGCGGCAGGAAGGCATCGGTGCGGATCACGGCGCGCAATTCCTCGACCGACCGCACGGCGGGAAGGGTGGCCCAATCCACCCCGGTGCGCACCGCATCGCTGGCCATCGCCACCAGCCGGGGCGACAGCCGCCCCATCTTGCGCGCCAGCTTCGCCAGCCCGGCCCCCGCCTTGACCACCACCGACGACCCGCCCGAGGCGACCACCGCTGCCGTTGCGCCCAACCCCACCACCGACAGGGCAAGGTCCACCCCATCCACCGCGTCACCCGCAGCATAGGCGATGCCCGCCCGGGTGATGCCGGCAATATCGCCGATGGGGGTCAGTGCGATGGGCGCCTGACAGAACATCACCTGCGAGAGCGAACATTGCGCCGGATCAAGCGCACAGGCCGCGCAGGAGGCCGCCTGCGCCAGCGCGCCATGGTCGCTGGCGCGGCTCATCGCAAAGCGGGTGCGCAACGGGTCGGGCAGGGGAATGGCGCGCTCTGCCGCAAGATCGTTCAGCGCATCCAGCGCCAGCCAGTTGCGCGGGCTTTCGTCCAACCTTGTGGTGATCCGTTCTGCCACCGCCTCGGGTGTCGCCACCTCGGCCAGCAGCCGGTCGGTTTCGGCGCGAACCCATTCTGCCCCCGCCTCGCGCAGCGGTGTGAGCGTGGGATCGGCGGCAATGCGCGCGCCGGTCAGGGCGGTGCCGGCGAAAGACCCCGCCAGCACCAGAAGCAGAAGCCGGCGGATCAGCCGGCGCAACATCAGCCGCGACGCCGCGAGCGGATCATGCCGGTGATGTCATAGACCTGCTCCAGGATCGGATGCGCGATGGTGTCGGCGCGTTCGGCCCCGGCACCAAGGATGCGGTCGATCTCGGCAGGGTCTTGCATCAGCCGGTTCATCTCGGTGGTGATCGGCGTGAGCTTGGCCACCGCCAGATCGGCCAGCGCCGGTTTGAAGGTGCCGAACTGGGCGCCCGCGAACTCGGCCACCACCTGATCGACCGTCAGGTCCGACAGGCCCGCATAGATGTTCACCAGATTGCGGGCGTCGGGCCGGTCCTTCAGCCCCTCAACCGTTTCCGGCAAGGGTTCCGGGTCGGTCTTGGCCTTGCGGATCTTGGCGGCGATCATGTCGGCGGTGTCGGTCAGGTTGATGCGGCTTTGATCCGAAGGATCGGATTTCGACATCTTCTTGGTGCCGTCACGCAGCGACATCACCCGGGTCGCAGCGCCTTCGATCAGCGGCTCGACCACCGGGAAGAAATCTACGCCAAAGTCGTTGTTGAACTTGATGGCAATGTCGCGGGTCAGCTCAAGATGCTGTTTCTGATCCTCGCCCACCGGAACCATGGTGGCGTGATAGGCCATAATGTCGGCGGCCATCAGGGCGGGATAGGCGTAAAGCCCAAGGCTTGCCGCCTCGGCATTCTTGCCGGCCTTGTCCTTGAACTGGGTCATCCGGTTCATCCAGCCCAGCCGCGCCACGCAGTTGAAAATCCACGCAAGCTCGGCATGGGCCGAAACCTGGCTTTGGTTGAAAAGGATCGAGCGGGCGGGGTCGATCCCGGCGGCGATGAAGGCGGCAGCCCCCTCGCGCGTTTGCTGGCGCAGCTTTTCGGGGTCTTGCCAGACGGTGATCGCGTGCATGTCCACGAGGCAATAGATCGTCTCGATCCCCTCGTCCTGTTTCTGGACAAAACGCTTGAGCGCGCCGAGGTAATTGCCAAGGGTCAGCCCGCCCGAGGGCTGAATGCCCGAAAAGATGCGGGGCGCGAATTTGGTCTGAGGCGTTTGGACCGGCTCGGACATGGGAACTCCATCTGGAAAGTTGCGTCCGAGGGGCTTATCGCTGGCGGGGGCGGGCGTCAACAAAACCCGCCGCCCTTCAAGGAGCCATCATGCAAGACCACAATGCCCCGCCCCTGAACCCGCTGCCAGCGGTGGTCTGGCTGCTGGTGCTGCCGATGCTGGCCTTGGAAATCGTGGTGGCCGCGGGCGAGTCCGGGCTGGTCGGCGGGCCCACCGCCATCGGCTGGCGGGCCGAGGCGGTGCAGGTTCTGGCCTTTTCGCCCGACATGATGCGAGCGATGATCGCGGCGCACCAATATCCGTTGGACGGGATGTGGCGGCTGATCAGCTATCCTTTCACCCATGCCTCGGTCAGCCATGCGCTGTTCTGCATCGTGATCCTGATGGCGATGGGCAAATTCGTGGGCGAGGCGTTCCGCTGGTGGGCGGTTCTGGCGGTTTTCGTCGTGGCAACGCTGGTGGGCGCGGCGGCCTTTACCGCGCTGCCGATGGTGAAACAACCGCTCGCGGGGGCCTGGGTGCCGATCTACGGGCTGATCGGCGCCTTCACATGGATCCTGTGGGACCGGCTGCGCGGCGCCGGGCGGCAGCGGCTGCGCGCCTTTTCGATGATTGGCACGCTCTTGGCGTTTCAGGTGATTTTCGGCGTTCTCTTCGGCACCGGCTGGGATTGGGCGGCGGAATTGCCGGCCTTTGCTTCGGGTTTTGCCCTGTCGTTTCTGGTGGCGCCGGGTGGGCCGGCCAAGCTGCAGGCGCTGCTGCGGCAGCGCTGAAGCAAGGCCGGAGGGGCCAAGAGGCCCCCTTACTCCCTGACCCTGACCTCGATCATACGGGGGCCGTCGCAGGGCTGCGACAACGCCCAGTGCAGCACCTCGGGCTCTTGCGGAACCGAGGTGAAGGGCAGGTCGCATGCGGCGGCAAAAGGCTCCATCTTCAGCGGCGAGGGGGAGCAGCCGATCACCTCGGTATTGGCGCCGCGCATGGCGTCGGCAATTTCGTTGAAGGCGGCGTTGTTCCAGACAAGGAAGGTGACCGGCAGCCTTTCATCCACCGCCGTGCGCAATTCGCCCGGGCTGAACTGCAATCCGCCATCGCCGATCAGGCAGACCACCGGCACCCCGGGGCAGGCCAGCGCCGCCCCCACCGCCGCCCCCGGGCCATAACCCAGCGCGCCAAAGCCGGTGGCGGCGTTGAACCAGCCGCCGGGCCGGTCGTGGTCATAGTAAAGGTTGGCGGCATAGACCGGCTGCGTGCTGTCGCCCACGATCAGCGCGCCCGGAACCGCGGCGCGGACCGCCTCGACCATCGCCAGCCGGGGCGGCATCAGCATATCCAGCGCGCTCAACTCGGTCCGGGCGGCTTGCCGGGCGGCTGCAGCGCGGGCGGCGCCATCGCCGGTCTTGGCGGCAACCGCAGCGGTCAGCGCGGCAATGAAGGCGCCCGCCTCGGCCCGGACGGGCAGGGCAACGGGGTGGCGGGCAAGCTGATCGGCGCAAAGATCAACCCGGATCATCGCCGAAGTGTCGGGAAAACCGCCGCGCATATACATGTCATAATCGGTCGGCCCGAACTCTGTTCCCAAGGCCAGCACCTGATCCGCCCCGGCGATCATCGCGCGGGTGGCGTCCAGACTGGGCGAGGCGGGCACGGCCAGCGGATGGCCATGCATCATGCCGCGCGCGTTCACCGTCTGCACCACCGGCGCGTCAAGCCGTGCTGCCAGCGCCGCCAGTGCCGCGCCATGGCCGCGCGCACCGCCCCCGGCAAGGATCACCACGCGCGCCGCCCGGTCCAAAAGCGCCGCCGCCTGCGCGACCTCAGCCGACGAGGCCACGGGCCGCGCGGGCAGCGGTGCCGGGGGCGGCAGCGCGGCGCAGGGCAGGGGCATCACATCGGTCGGCACCTCGATATGCACCGGACCGGGGCGGCCTGTCGCCATGGTGGCAAAGGCCCAGTCCAGCACCACGCCCACCTCTTCCGCAGAACCGATCTGGCGCGAGGGGCAAAGCGGGCGCACCATGGCCGCCTGATCGGGCAATTCATGCAGATAGCCCATCCCGCGCCCCAGCGAGCCCCGCCGGTTCACCCCGGAAATCACCAGAATCGGCACCGAATCCTCACGCGCCTGCCCCATCGCGGTCAGCGCATTGGTCAGCCCCGGCCCGGTGATCACAAGCGCCACCCCCGGCTTGCCGCTGGCGCGGGCATAGCCATCGGCCATGAAGGCGCAGCCCTGTTCGTGCCGCGCCGTGACATGGCGGACCGGGCTGCCCGACAGGCCGCGATACATTTCCACCGTATGCACGCCGGGAATGCCGAAGATCATCTCGACCCCGCGCGCTGCCAGCCCCTCGACCAGACGCTCGCCAACCGTTTTCATCGCCCGCCCTCCCGTTTTGCCGCAAAACCGGCGATCCGCTCGCAGGCCAGCGCAATCACCGCATCGGGCTGCGTCAGGCTCAGACGCAGCCAGCCTGCCAGCCCTTCGCCAAAGCTTTCGCCCGGCATCACCGCCACCCGCGCCTCATCCAGCAGGGCCAGCGCGAAAGCCTCGCCGCTCAGGCCGCTGGCGCGCACGTCCAGCAGGGCGAACATGCCCGCTTCGGGGCGATGCACCCGCAGCCCCGCCACGCTATGCAGCCGGTCATGGATCAGCCCGGCGCGATGGGCAAAGCGGGCGCGCATCCCCTCGGCCACCGTCGAAGGCCCCTGTATGGCCTGCGCCGTCATGTCGGCGATAAAGGGCTGCGAGCCGAAGAGCATGGTTTCCGACAGGGGCAAAAGCCGTTCGCAGAATTCCGCCGGGCCAACGCACCAGCCCGAACGGAACCCCGGCGCGGCATGGGATTTTGAAATCGAGGATGCCACCACCACCCGATCCGCCAGTTCCGGCAGATCGAGCGGCGAGACAAAGCGCGTGCCGTCGAACACCAGATCCTCATACACCTCGTCCGAGACGATCCAGAGGTCATGCGCGCGGGCCAGTTGCCCCAGCGCCTCGATCTCGGCACGTTGCAGCACGGCGCCGGTGGGGTTGTGCGGCGTGTTCAGGAACAAGACCCGGCTGCGCGGCGTGATCCGTGCCGCCACATCCGCCGCCTGCATCCGAAAGCCGTGTTCGGGATGCAGGGGCACCCGCACCAGCGTTGCCCCGGTCGAGGCGACAAGCCCCTCATAGGTGGCATACATCGGATCGCCCAGCAGCACCTCGTCGCCCGCGGTGACCAGCGTGTTCAGCACCGCGTAAAGCGTGGTCTGGGTGCCGGGCAGGGTCATCACGTTTTCGGGCCCGAAAACCCGCCCGCGCCGTGCCGAATAGCGCGCGGCCAGCGCCCGCAAGAGGCCCGGCTCGCCATGGCCGTTGGAATAGCCGGTGCGGCCGTCTTCCATCGCGCGGCTTGCCGCCGCGATCAACTCGGCCGGGGCGGGGACATCCGGCTCGCCGATGGTCAATTCGATCACCGCTTCGCCGGCCTGTTTCAGGGCACGGGCGCGGGCGTGGACCTCCCATTTCGCGCCGCCAAGGCCAGCCAGCCGGGCGGTAAGGGGGGCGTATTTCATGCAGATTCTCCGTTGGGGCCTGCCCCGGTCGGGGGCGGGGCGGCAGGGGCGGGTGGCGCCCCGGCAAGGGTGACGCCCAGAATGGCGCCGATGGCGTGCAGGCCGATGGCGACCAACTCGCCCGAAGCAAAATTGTCGGGCAGGGCGCTGCCCTCCATCCAGAGCCCGTCAATCACCGCATTGCAGGCGATGGCATCGCTGCGGCACCGGGCAGCATCGGAAGCGGGGCGGGGCAGCGCGGCAATCAGGTTTTCCAGAATGTCGCGGTAACCCAGATAGGTCTGTTCGTGGACCGCCCGCATCGCCGCATCGCTGCGCACCAGTTGCAGGAACCCCGCCCAGATCGCCAGCCGCAAGGGCTGCATCACCGGCGGCGTGAGCGAGGCCGTGACAAAGGCCGTCAGCCGGGCCAGCGGGCAATCCGGCGCCGTCTCCAGCACCGCCACGTTATCGGCGGTCATCTGCTCCATCATGTGGCGATAGGCGGCGCGGGTCAGGTCTTCCTTGCCGCTGAAGTAATGCCGGATCAGTCCCGGCGTCACCCCGGCCCGGTCGGCAATGGACCGCACCGTCGCCGCTTCAAGCCCGCCCTCGGCCACAAGCTCAAGCGCGGCGAGAATCAACGCCTCGCGGCGGCTCTCTTCGCTTTCGCGGCGATAGGGGCGGCGTTCGGTCATCGCGGACCTGTTGTTATACGGTTGTGTAATTCCTCGATAGTAAGTCCGGTTTCTGCGGCGATGCAAGAGGCGGATCACCGGCAGGAAAAGACTTTGCCTGCGGCCGGATTCGGTCAAGTGCGGAATCCATGACTTCCCGCAGGTTTATTCGACGATTTCTCCGGGATCGCTGCCCCAGATCTGGGCCTTGCTGACCCAGCCCTTTTCGCCCTCGACGCTGACGCGGCACCAATCTGGCGCGCATTCCGAAATCCGCCCGATCACCCCGGTTTCGGCCTGAAACAGGATATCGGCACCCGGATCGGGGCTGCGGCGGAAATCGGCCAGAGGGGCGGTGACCAGCACGGTGCGCACCCCCGAGAGCAGCGCATAATGCACCCAGCCGCCCATGCCCTCGGCATCCTCGACCCGGCGCCAGTTTTCATGCTCGGCGGTGATGCGCAACGGCATTCCGCCATGGGTGAACACCCAGTCGATCCGGTGGGTCAGGCCGGGGCCACGCCGGGCATTGCCGACATTGCCCTTGAGGCTGACATAGCGCGGGATCGGCAGATTGGTGACGGCACCACGATTGGGGTCGCGCACCGGCTTGGCGGGTTCGGTGGCGGATGTGGCCGCAGTAGGGGCGGCCTCAGGCGCGGTCGCCTCGGGCGCAGGCACGGTTTCGGGCGCCACATCATCAGGGCGGGGCTGGGGGCGCGGGCTGCTGACCGGCGCCGTCGGCGGGCGCGGCGCGATGGTGATGGTGGCGGGCGGCGCGGTTTCCTGCGCGCCTGCGGCAGGGCTCAGGCAAAGCGCCGCAGCAAGAACAAGCGCCCCCCGCCGCATCCGGGCGCCAAGCCAAATGACGGGGCCGGGCCTTTGCATCATCCGCTCCTTGTGGCCCCTGACCGCGACATTCCGCGCCCATCGCCGTTCATGCCTCATGCAGGGCTTGTGCAGCGCCCCGCTTGTCGGCACTTTGCCACCGAAGACAAGGATTTGGAAGTGCAGGGAGACATCCAGATGCCCGCAACCCGCCTGACTGTGGTCGTGACGCGACGCTTGCCCGAGCCGGTCGAGACCCGGCTCATGGAACTGTTCGATGTGGAACTGCGCGACCCCGACACAAGGATGAGCCGCGAAGAGCTGGCGGCGGCGATGCGGCGCTGCGACGTGCTGGTGCCCACCATCACCGACCAGATCGACGCGGGCCTGATCGCACAGGCGGGTGATCGGCTGAAGCTGATCGCCAGCTTTGGCGCCGGGGTGGATCATATCGACGTGGCCACTGCCCGCCAGCGCGGGATTCTGGTCTCGAACACCCCCGGCGTGGTGACCGAAGACACCGCCGACATGACCATGGCGCTGATCCTTGGCGTGACCCGCCGCATTCCCGAAGGGCTGCGCGTGATGCAGGCCGGTGAGTGGGAGGGATGGTCGCCCATGGCTTTCCTCGGCGGGCGTCTGGGCGGACGGCGTCTGGGCATTCTGGGCATGGGACGAATCGGGCAGGCCGTGGCCCGCCGTGCCCGCGCCTTCGGCTGTCAGGTGCATTACCACAACCGCCGCCGCCTGCGCCCCGAGGTGGAGGGCGAGCTTGAGGCGACCTATTGGGAAAGCCTTGACCAGATGATCGCCCGCATGGACATCATCAGCGTCAACTGCCCGCACACACCTTCGACCTTCCATCTGCTGAACGCGCGGCGGCTCAAGCTCTTGAAACCTTCGGCGGTGATCGTGAACACCTCGCGCGGCGAGGTGATCGACGAAAACGCCCTGACCCGTGGTCTGAAGGCGGGCGATATCGCGGGCGCCGGGCTGGATGTCTATGAACACGGCACCGAGATCAGCCCGGAACTGCGCGCCCTGCCCAATGTCGTGCTGCTGCCGCATATGGGCTCGGCCACCATCGAGGGCCGGATCGAGCAGGGCGAAAAGGTGATCATCAACATCAAGACCTTCGCCGACGGCCACCGCCCGCCCGATCAGGTGGTGCCGGGTATGCTCTGATACCTGTTTTCGCTGCCCGTGATGCGATCCTGTCCGCTTGGGCGGGTTGAAACCCGCGCGTGCCGACATTACCTGTCGGCGCAAAGCAACGGCGCGCGCAAAGCCAACATTCCGGGACAGACATGGAAATCTTCACCTATCCGGGCTTCATTGCCCTCTTGCAGGTAATCGGCATCGACCTCGTGCTGGCGGGCGACAATGCCATCGTGATCGGTCTGGCCGCCGCGGGCCTGCCCAAGGAACAGCGTGCCCGGGCGATTCTGGTGGGGATTGCCGCGGCAACGGTGATGCGGATCGGCTTTGCCCTGCTGACGACGCAGCTTCTGGCCATCGTGGGCCTGCTTCTGGCCGGGGGGGTGCTGTTGCTCTGGGTCTGCTGGAAGATGTGGCGCGAACTGCGCGCGGGCCATGGCGAACCCGAGCGCGCCGAAGAGGCGCTGACGGGCGAGGATCTGAACGCCGACGGCACCGTCGCAGGCGGTGGGCCGACCAAGACCTTTGCGCAGGCCGCGACGCAGATCGTCATTGCCGACGTGTCGATGAGCCTTGACAACGTGCTGGCCGTCGCAGGCGCGGCCCATGGCCATCCGACCGTTCTGATCGTGGGTCTGGTGCTGTCGATCGCGCTGATGGGTCTGGCGGCAAGCTTTGTGGCGCGGCTTTTGAACAAATACCGCTGGATCGCCTATGTGGGCCTGCTGATCATCGTCTATGTCGCGCTCAAGATGATCTGGGAAGGCTGGCATCAGGTTGAGCCGGTGGTTCTGGGCGCGCTGGGCGGCTGACCCTTCCCCGCCACGGCAGATCAGGCCGCCCTTCGGGGCGGCCTTTTTGCTTAGAACCGGGTCGGAAGATAGGGTGTGATGTCCAGTTCCGGCGCCCGTCCGCCCACCAGATCGGCCACGATCCGCGCCGTGATCGGCGCCAGCGTCAGCCCGATATGGCCGTGGCCGAAGGCGTGGATCACCTCGGCCCCGCCACGCGAGGGGCCGATCACCGGCAGGCTGTCGGGCAGCGAGGGACGGAACCCCATCCATCTGCGGTCCGGTTCGCCCAGATCGGGGAAGATCGCCCGCGCCCCTTCCAGCAGCCGCGCGATGCGGTGGGGGGAGGGCGGGGCGGTCAGCCCGCCCAGCTCCACCGTGCCCGCCACCCGCAGCCGCCCCGACATCGGGCACAGATAGAACCCGCGCGTGGTGGGGCAGGTGGGCCGGGTCAGTCGCGGCTGGCCCATATCCCATTCCAGATGATAGCCGCGCTCGGTGTCTAAGGGCACCCGGTCGCCCGCCTGCCGGGCAAGGTCGCGCGAATGCGCCCCGGCGGCGATGATCACCCGCCGCGCATGCAGCCGCAGGCCGGGGCCTTCGACCACGATGCCGTCAAACTGGCGGGTCAGCGTTTCGGCCCGGGCCTCAACGACCTCGGCCTGCGCCCGCACCTTCCGCGCCAGAAGCTGCACCATCGCCCCCGGATCGGCCAGAAACACCGCCTGCGGAAAGAAGGCGGCCCCGCCTTCGACGGGGGGCAGGCCCGGTTCCATCTGCGCCAGCGTCTCTGGCGAGATCAGCTCGACCGCGATGCCCAGCGCCCGGCGCCCGGCCATATCTGCCTCGGCCGCGCGAAAGGCGGCTTTGGTTTCATAAAGATAGAGGCAACCGCGGTTCTGCAGGATGCCGCTGCCGCCGATCCGCCCGGCCAGCCCCTGCCACGAAGGGCAGGCATCGGCCACCAGCCGCGCGATGGCGGCGGCATTGCGCGCCGCTGGCCCCGGCAGCGATTGCCGGGCAAAGCGCAACAGCCATGGCGTGAGCGAGGGCAGCGCCGCCCGGCGGATCGCCAATGGCGACATCCGGTCAAACAGCAGCGAAGGCAGATTGCGCAGCACCGAGGGCGTGCCGACCGGCATCACCGCGTAATCGGCAATGGTGCCCGCATTGCCGTAAGAGGCGCCCATGCCGGGCGGGCCGGGATCGACCAGAACCACCTCGCGCCCCTCGGCCAGCAGGCGCTCGGCTATGGCAAGGCCCACAACCCCCGCCCCGAGAATTGCGATATCGGTCGTAAGGTGGCGGGTCATTGGGGGCTTCCTGAGGGGTGAGCGGCGGCAGGCGCCGCCCACGGGCTTTTACATGCAGGCCACGAAAAGCGCACGGGTGTTCTCATGCGTCATTTCCACCGGATTGCCGCCGCAGGACGGGTCTTCCAGCGCCATTTCGGTCAGCATGTCGAGATCGGGGTTCGTCACACCCAGTGCGGTCAGCGTCTCGGGAATGTTCAGCACCCGGCGCAGTTCCACGATCGTGTCCCGGAAGCCGTCAAAACCCCCCGCGATGCCCAGATAGGCCGCCGCCGCCACGATCCGCTCTTCGATGGCGGGCCGGTTCATATCCAGCACCATCGGCATGACAACGGCATTGGTGGTGCCGTGATGGGTGCCGTAAACCGCGCCGATCGGGTGCGACAGGCTGTGGATCGCGCCAAGCCCTTTCTGGAAGGCCACGGCGCCCATGGCAGCGGCCGACATCATATGCGCGCGGGCGTCCAGATCGTTCGGGTTGTTATAGACCTTGGGCAGGTTTTCAAACACCAGCCGCATCCCTTCCAGCGCAATCCCCTGGCTCATCGGGTGATAGAACGGGCTGGAGTAGGCTTCAAGGCAATGGGCCAGCGCGTCCATGCCCGTGCCTGCGGTGATGAATTTCGGCATCCCCACGGTCAGCGCCGGGTCGCAGATTGTGACGACGGGCAAAAGCTTGGGATGGAAGATGATCTTCTTCTTGTGGGTGGCCGAATTGGTCAGCACGCCCGCCCGGCCCACTTCGCTGCCCGTTCCCGCCGTGGTCGGCACCGCGATGATCGGCGCGATCTTCGAGGCATCGGCGCGGGTATACCAATCGTCGATATCCTCCAGATCCCAGACCGAAAGGTCGGCGCGCTGATGCGCCATCAGCGCGATCATCTTGCCAAGGTCGAGGGCCGAGCCGCCGCCAAAGCAGATCACGCCGTCATGGCCACCGGCCAGATAGACAGCGATGCCGTCAGCCATGTTCTTTTCATTCGGGTTCGGATCGACTTCCGAGAAAACGGCGGTCCCTAGGCCCGCCTTTTCCAGAACGGCCACCGCCGCAGCGGTGATCGGCAGGCTGGCCAGCGCCTTGTCGGTCACGAACAGCGGCTTTTTCACGCCCGCCGCCGCGCAATGTTCGGCCAGTTCGGCAATCCGGCCGACGCCGAACTTGATCGCGGTGGGATAGGACCAGTTCCGGTTGGGAACGTTGTGGGTCATGGTGTCAGACCTTCTTGAGATGATAGGATTTCGGACGGGTCACCGAGAGGAACCCCAGATAAGACAACGATCCGCCGCGCCCGGTGTCCTTGCAGCCGGTCCAGCAGAGCGCCGGGTCAAGGTAATCGGCGCGGTTCATGAAGATGGTCCCGGTCTCGATCTGCGCGCCGATGGCCGCGGCGGTGTCGTAATCGCGGGTCCAGATGCTGGCGGTCAGGCCGTAAGGCGAGTCGTTCATCAGACGGATGGCCTCGGCATCGTCCTTTACCTTCATGATGCCGACGACCGGGCCGAAGGATTCCTCCATCATCACCCGCATGGAATGGTCAACGTTCACCAGCACCTGCGGCGCAAGATAGGCGCCACCGTCATCGGCAGGGAAATGCGCCGGGTCGATCAGCGGTTTGGCGCCCGCTGCCACCGCTTCGGCGATCTGGTCGCGCACCACCTTCGCAAAGCGCTTGTTGGCCATCGGGCCAAGGGTGCTTTCCTTGTCGAACGGATTGCCCAGCTTCAGCGCCTTGACCCAAGCCACGGCCTTTTCGACGAAGGCGTCATAAAGGCTTTCGTGGACATAGATCCGCTCGATCCCGCAGCAGCATTGCCCGGCGTTGAACATCGCGCCATCCATCAGCGTATCAACCGCCGCATCCAGATCGGCATCGGCGCGGACATAGCCGGGGTCTTTGCCGCCGAGTTCCAGCCCGGGGGGCGTAAAGGTGCCCGCCGCCGCCCGCTCTATCGCCGCGCCGCCCCCGACCGAGCCGGTGAAGTTGACGAAGTTGAAGGCACGGGCGCCAATCAGCGCCTCGGTCGTGGCGTGATCAAGGACGACATTCTGGAACACATCGGCGGGAACGCCCGCCGCATGGAACGCCTCTGCCAGACGCTCGCCCACCAACAGGGTTTGGCTGGCATGTTTCAGCACCACGGTATTGCCCGCGATTAGCGCCGGAACCAGCGTGTTGATCGTGGTCAGATAGGGATAGTTCCAGGGCGCCACGATGAAGACCACCCCCAGCGCCTCACGCGCGAGGTAGCGGCGGAATTTGTCGCTGTCTTCGACGACCTTGGGGGCCAGCGTTTCGGCGGCAATCTGCGACATGTATTCGGTGCGGGCATTCACGCCGCCGAATTCGCCGCCGAACCGGGTGGGGCGGCCCATTTGCCAGGCCAGCTCCTCGACGATCACGGGCGCCATCTCGTTCAGTTTGGCGACACCGGCCTTGACCAGCGCAATCCGCTCTTCCAGCGGGCGGGCGGCCCAGCCCTTTTGCGCGGCGCGGGCGCGGGCGACGGCGGCCTTGGCGGCATCCGGGGTCAGCGGCACGCGCTCGGCATAGACCGAGCCGTCCACGGGGGAAATCAGTTGAATGGGTTTCATCGTCCTGTCCTCATGACAAGGATGGGCAGATTGCCCATCCTACGAAATCTATGGTCCGCGGGATGGGCAGATTGCCCATCCTACGAGAGATCACGCCCGCTCCAGCCCGCGCTGGCGTTCGAAATCGGTCACGACCCGGTCGGTTTCCGAAATCTCCCATTGGGCGGCGTGGTGGTAATGTTCCACCACATCGTCCCCGAAGGCGGCCCGCAGCATGGCCGAACCATGCAGCAGCGTGGCGGCATCGCGCAGGGTCTTGGGAATCTCGCGGATGCCCGAGGCGGCATACATGTCGCCGCGCAGTTCCGGTTCCAGCGCCATCTTCTTTTCGATCCCGTCCAGACCCGCGGCGAGCAGCGCCGCACAGGCCATATAGGGGTTCACGTCGCTGCCCGGAATGCGGCATTCCACCCGCACCGCCTTGGTATGCACCCCACAGACGCGGAAGCCCGCCGTGCGGTTGTCGGCCGACCAGACCGCCTTGGTGGGGGCGAACATGCCCACGGTGAAGCGCTTGTAGCTGTTCACATAGGGGGCGAGGAAGGCGGTGATCTCACGGGCATGGTAAAGCTGCCCGGCAAGATAGTGCTTCATCACCTCGGACATGCCATGGGCGTCGTCATGGTCGGCAAAGCTGGCCTTGCCGTCCTTGCTCCACAGGCTCTGGTGGATATGGCTCGAGGAGCCCGCCTTGCGGTGGTCATACTTGGCCATGAAGGTGACCGAGCGGCCCTTGGACCAGGCGATTTCCTTGATGCCGTTCTTGACGATCACATGGTTGTCGGCGGTGTCCAGCGCGTCGGAATAGCGGTAGTTGATTTCCTCTTGCCCGGCATCCGCCTCGCCCTTGGAATTTTCGACCGGGATGCCCGCGCCGTAAAGTCCGTTGCGCACGGCGCGCATCACATCTTCTTCCTTGGTGGTCTGGAAGATGTGGTAATCCTCGTTATAGGCGCTGATCGGCTTCAGATTTTCGGTGCCATGGTCGCGGAGGGATTCATAGCTGTTTTCAAACAGATAGAACTCCAGCTCGGTCGCCATCATCGGCTCGAACCCCATGGCGCGGGCGCGTTCGACCTGCTTTTTCAGCACGGCGCGCGGCGAATGCGGCACCGGGCTGTGGTCGTGGTGGTCCAGAATATCGCCCAGCACCAGCGCGGTTCCCGCAAGCCACGGCACCAGCCGCAGCGTGGCCATGTCGGGTTTCAGCACATAATCGCCATAGCCCGTCTGCCAGGACGAGGATTTATAGCCCTGAACCGTGTTCATGTCCTGATCGACGGTCAAGAGATAGTCGCAGCAATGGGTCTCTTCCCAGCCGCCATTCACAAAGAACGCCGCGTGAAAGCGTTTGCCGACAAGCCGCCCCCACATGTCGATCCCCGCCACCAGCACGGTGTCGATCTCGCCGCGCGAAACGGCCTCTTTCAGAGCGTCCAGAGTCAGATTTCCAGGCATCTTCGTCGCCTTCCTGTTGGTTTTTATCGGCCCTTTTCCGGGCCATTTCTGTCATGGGATTGGTCCGTGATTCCTGCGGGCCCGCCGGCCCCGCCGAATTCGGGCTTGCGGGGCCAGCAGGGCAGGCCAGCGCGGCAGGCGGCGGTCAGCGGGTTCATGGCAAGCCTCGTTGGCGGCGGCAGCGGATGATGGATTTGATCATATTCATCGCGCGGCTTATGGCAAGCGGGCAGAGAGCGGGGTGCATGGGTCAGCCTCCGGCGCCAATGGCCGCCACCTGTGCCACGGCGCGGGCCAGCAACGGGGCCAGCCGTTCGGCCATGGCCGCCTCGGCCTCGGGCGTGGCGATCAGGTCATTGCGGAGTTCCAGCATGGCATTGGCCAGCCCATAGGGCGTGGCGTGCAGCCGCAGGGTGTGGGTCACGTCATCGGCTGCCGAATAGGGGGCGTTGATCCGGGCATCCAGCCCGCCCGCAGCCACCGCCCCGGCATGAATGGCCAACGCCAGAGCAGGATCGGCGTCATGGATGATGCCGAATTCCACCGCGCGGGGCTTGCCGAAATAGACCGGGGTAAAGGAATGCACGGTGATCACCACCGGGCGGCGCCCCATGGCAATGCGCCCGGCAATCAGATTGTGCAGGCCATTGGCCCAAGGCAGATAGACCGCCTGGGTCCGTGCCAGCCGTTCTTCGGCAGAGATGGCGGCATTGCCCGGCACCTCATGCACTTCCGAGCGGGCAGGCATGGCGCCCGCCATGTCGGGCGCGCGGTTGCAGTCATAGACCAGCCGGCTGACCGGGGCATGGATCAGCGTGGCATCCAGCCGCGCCGCCAGCCCGCGTGCCAGACCCAAAGCCCCCGGATCCCAGGCGATATGGGCGGCTCGCTCCTCTGCGCGCAGCCCCAGATTGCCCCAGCGTGCCGGAATGGCGTTCGAGGCATGTTCACAGACCAGAATGACCCGGCCCGCCGCCGCCTCATTCTCGATCACCGGCAGATGGCGACCTGCCGCTTCTGGTGTTTGTGTCGCCGTCATGCGGGCGATTCACTCCCTGTTTTCCCGGACAGGCTCATATGACCGCAGGGTTCTGTCAATATTGTTTCTTTTTGTGTCGATCCTGATACAAAGTTTTCAGAATCCCTTGCGAATCTGGTTCCCATGTCCGCCGCCGCCCCCCTTGACGATCAGTTGCGCACCGCGCTGCCCGACCTGACCCGGGCCGAGCGGCAGTTGGCCACGCATATCCTGTCGCATTACCCGGTTGCCGCCCTTGGCTCGATCACCGTGCTGGCCAAGGCGGCCAAGGTTTCGACGCCGACGGTGGTGCGGCTGGTGCAGAAGCTTGGTTTCAAAGGCTATCCCGACTATCAGCGCCATCTGCGCGCCGAGGTCGAAACCATGCTGGTCTCGCCGCTTGCCAAGCATGACCGCTGGCGCGGTGGGGTGCCCGACACCCATATCCTGAACCGTTTCGCCGATGCGGTGATCGCCAATCTGCAACAGACGCTGGGCCAGATCGACCCGGCGGAATTCGATGCGGCGGCGGCACTTCTGGCCGATCCGCGGCGGCGGATTTTTGCGATTGGCGGGCGGATCACCCATGCGATTGCCGATTATTTCGTCACCCTGATGAAGGTGATCCGCCCCGAGGTCACGCTGATGTCGGATATGTCCAACACCTGGCCGCCCGCACTTCTGGACATGAAGCCGGGCGATGTGCTGCTGGTGTTCGACATCCGGCGGTATGAGAATGCGGTGCTGCAAATGGCCGAAATGTCGCGCGAACAGGGGGCCGAGATCGTGCTGATCACGGACCGCTGGGTCTCGCCCGCCGCCGCCCATGCCCGCCACACGCTGGCCGCCCATGTCGAAGTGCCCTCGGCCTGGGACAGCAACGTTTCGCTGATGGTGCTGGTCGAAACGCTGCTCTCAGCCGTGCAAAGCCTGACATGGGAGACGACCGAGGGGCGGCTGAAGCGGCTGGAAGACCTCTATGCCCGCACCCGGTTCTTTCGCCGCTATCGCTAGGCCAGCGCGGCCCGCCGCGCCCCCGCGACCGCGTTCAGCATGACCGCCGCCAGCACCATCGCGCCGCCCAGCAGGGTCGCGGGCCCCGCCGTCTCGCCCAGAAACCCCCAGACCCAGAGCGGGGCGAGGATATTCTCGACCGAGGAAATCAGCGTCGCTTCGGCGGCGGGCAGGCCCCGGCTGCCCAGCGTGTAAAGGATCATCCCGCCCGCCAGCGCCACGACACCCATCAGCATCGCCATGGCGATATCGCGCGGCGGGGCGGCAAGGCTTTCGCCCCAGACCTGGGCCAGAATGGCGGCGGCAATCATCGACATCAGCCCGCCGACCAGCACGGCCGGCATCATGTCACCGACATGGCCCCAGCGCAGCGCCACGGTGAAGACGGCAAATCCCAGTGCCGAGAGGAGGGCGGCGATATTGCCCGCCATGCCGCCGCCACCGAAACCCGCCCCGATCATCACGAAAATGCCCGCACCCGCCAGCAGCATCGCCGCCCAGGTCGAGGGGCGGATTTGTTCGCGCAGCATCAGCCAGCCCAAGAGCGCGGAAAAGAACGGCGCGGCAGAGTAGAGGAACACCGCGTTGGCAACCGTGGTTGCGCGCAGGGCATAGATCGCACCGGTATAGGCCATTACAAGGCCGAAGCCGCCGATCACCCCGGCCAGGCCCACCGCCCGCATCGGCCCGATCAGCCGCCCGCCCGAGCGCCAGAGGATGAAGCTGGCCAGAATCGGCAAAAGCCCAGCCGAGCGCCAGAACAGGATCGCGGTGGTGCTGGCCTCGGGGATGTTGCGCACGAAAAGGCCCATGGTGGACCACAGCACCCCCGCGCAGAAAACCAGAAGAACGCCCGTGCCGTATCGCATCTGCCCCACCCTTGTTTTGCCCCAGAGGATGACAAAGCCGGGCCATGGGCTGTTCCAAAGGCGACGCCGGGTGTCGGCCAAGTTTCTTGCAAGAAACTTGCAAATTCCGTTGCAAGGAATTTGGCGCCTGTGGAGCGGGCGCGCTCAATAGCCCCGGGCGCGGTCCACCTGATGCAGGAACGGCTCGCCTGCCTGCCCGCGCCGGATGTTCTCGGCAATTACCCGGGCCGAGGTGGCGGGCCTTGTGTCGGCGGCGATATGGGGGGTGACGGTCACGCGGGGGTGGGTCCAGTAGGGGTGATCCTGCGGCAAGGGCTCCACCCGGAAGACATCCAGCGTGGCATGGCCGATCCGGCCCGCGTCCAGCGCCGCCAAGAGCGCCACATCGTCAATCAGCGCGCCGCGTCCGGGGTTCAGGATCACAGCCCCCGGCTTGCACCAGCCAAGGGTTTCGGCATTCAGGAAATTCTCGGTTTCGGGCGTTTTCGGCAGCAGGGTCACGATGATATCGGCCCCCTCCAGCGCCGCCCGCAACCCATCTTGCCCATGGTGGCAGGGGATGCCTTGCACCTCGCGCGGGCTACGGCTCCAGCCGCAAACGCGGAAATTCAGCGCCTGCAACGCCCGCGCGGCGGCGGCCCCCAGCGCCCCTATGCCCAGCATCGCCACCTGCCGTTCGCGCGCCAGCGGCGGGCAGGCGGGATCCCAGACCTTGCCCGGATTGACGATATAGCGGTCCAACCCCAGATGATGGCGCAGCGCGTGGCCGGTCACCCATTCCACCATCCCCTCGGTCAGGGCGGGATCGACCATGCGGCAGAGCGGCTGGGTCAGCGTGGCGTTGCCCACGATCCGCTCCACCCCGGCCCAGAGGCTGAGGACCGCCTTGCAGCGGCTATAGGGCGTGAAATTCTGCAAGGGCGCCGAAGGGGCATAGACGATGTAATCCACCGCTTCCGGCGCCGCCTCCTGCACCAGATCGGCGGCCACCCCCGCCTCGGCCAGCGCGGCGCGCAGGGGGGCGTTGTAACGCTCCCAATTGCCGGGGCCTGCCGCCATCAGAACCGTTGCCGCCATCATCCGCTCCTATCTTGCCAGCGCGAGAGCGGCATTCACCGCCAGCGCCAGAATGACCGTGTTGTAGAAAAAGGCCGCCACCGCGTGCAACAGCACCACCCGCCGCATCCGCGCCGTGGCCACCACGACATCCGAGGTTTGCGCCGTCATCCCGATGGTGAAACCGAAATAGAGAAAATCCCACAGGTTCGGCGGCTCTTGCCCCGGAAAATCCAACTGGCAGGATTCGTCGGGGGCATAATGCAGGTGGGCATAGCGGAACGAGGCCAGCGTATGCACCATGGCCCAGCCCAAGGGCACGGCGGCCAGCGCCAGCAGCATGTCGAAGGGGCGCGACAGCGGCGCCGCCTCGCCCAGAACCAGCCAGATTGCGGCGAGGCTGACCAGCAGACTGCCCAAGGCCAGAAGCAGGATCAGGGTGATGCCCTCATCCTCGGTTTCGGCATGGCGGCGCAGGTCGTCGGGCGTGGCCGTGCGGGCGTGCTGCGCCATCAGCAACAGGTAAGTCAGCGCAAAGCCGTCAAACGCCAACAGGGCGCGCAGCGCCTGTGTGACCGCCATCGCCTGCATCGCGGCAAAGATCGCCGCGCCAAACCCCAGCGCCAGCAGAAAGCGGCGATGCCTTTGCCACGACCTCATCCTAGCGCAGCCTGTGGACGATAGCGCTTTGCACAAGGCCAAAGGCCAGCATGATCACCAGCGTCGCCGAACCGCCATAGCTCAGCAACGGCAAGGGCACCCCCACCACCGGCGCCATGCCCATCACCATCGACAGGTTCACCGCCAGATAGAGAAAGAAATTCGCGGCAATGCCGATGATCAGCAACTGGCTGAACCGATCCTTGTTCTGCACCGCGGCCACCAGCAGGAACACAAGGATCAGCGCATAAAGGATCAGCAATGAAAAGGCCCCGACAAAACCAAACTCCTCGCCCAGCGTGGTGAAGATGAAGTCGGTGTGCTTTTCGGGCAGGAAGTTCAGGCGCGACTGTGTTCCCTGCATGAAGCCCTTGCCGGCCCAGCCGCCCGAGCCCAGCGCGATCTTGGCCTGAATGATGTTATAGCCCGCGCCCAGCGGGTCGGCGTCGGGGTCAAGGAAGGTGTGGATGCGCTTGTATTGGTAATCATGCAGCAATTGCCAGGGCGTGCCCTCGGACGAGATCACCGCCGTCACCGTGCCCACCACCAGCGCGATCACCGCGCCGAAATACCACAAGGAGACACCGGCGGCGAACATCACCGCGCCGCCCGCGATGATCAGCATGACCGAGGTGCCCAGATTGGGCTGCATCAGCACCAGAATCGTCGGCGCCACGATCAGCACCAGCGGGATCAGCACCCACAGCGGCCGCGACACCTTCCGGTCGTCCAGCCAGTCGTAATACATCGCCAGCGCCATCACGAGCGTGACCTTCATCAGCTCAGACGGTTGCAGCCGCATGAAGCCGAGGTCGATCCAGCGCTGTGCGCCCATACCCACGGTGCCGAAAAACTCGACGATCAGCAGCAGCACCATGGTCACCCCATAGGCCAGCCCCGACATCGAGCGCCAGAACCAGATCGGCGCAAAGGCCACGGCCAGCATCAGCACAAGACCCATGGCATAGCGCTTCATCTGTGGTTCGGCCCAGACCTCGATCCGCCCGCCGGCGATGGAATAGAGCATCAGCCAGCCGATGGCGGCGACGGCGGTGACCACAAGGATCAGCGCCCAATGGATGTAGAACACCTTGGCGATGCCGGTGGGTGCGGTCTTGACCCGGTATTCCAGAAAACTCATCGCGTCAGACCTTCGAGCTTTCGGGCAATTTGCCGTCGGCACCGCGCAACGGCAGTTCCTTGAGCAGGGTTTCCATCCGGTTGCGCTGATCGGCGGGATAGGCGGTCAGCGGCGGCACCTCGCCATAAAGTGCGCGGAGAAGGGCGTCGCGCGCAATCGGCGCCGCCACGGCAGAACCGCCGCCGCCATGTTCCACCACCACCACCACTGCATAGCGCGGCGCATCGGCGGGGGCGAAGCCCACGAACAGCGCATGGTCGCGCCGCTCCCAAGGCAGTTGGTCGTTCGACACCACGCCCGAGGCGCGTTCGGCCGCCGAGATGTTGCGCACCTGACTGGTGCCGGTCTTGCCGCACATCAGCATGGTGTCATCGGCAATCCGGCTGCCGCGGGCTGTGCCTGCCTTGCCGTTCATCACCGCGAACATGCCGCGCTGCACCGCCCGCAGGATCGAGCCTTCCAGCCCCAGCGGCTCGGGCGGCGTGACCGGCACTTCCTTGCCGTCGATGGCCTTCACCAGCCGCGGGTTCACCGCCATGCCGGTTGCCACCCGCGCCGTCATCACCGCCAGTTGCAGCGGCGAAGCCAGCACATAGCCCTGACCGATCGAGGCGTTGATCGTATCGCCCACCCGCCATTCGGATTTGTGCCGCTCGATCTTCCATGCCTTGTCGGGCATGTTGCCTTCGGTGATGGCCGACATCGGCAGGTCGTGGCGGATGCCAAGGCCCAGACGGCGGCCCATCTCGGCGATCTTGTCGATGCCGACCTTCTGCGCGATGTCGTAATAATAGACGTCGCAGCTTTCCATCAGGCTGCGCTCAAGGTTCACCCGGCCATGGCCCCCGCGTTTCCAGCAGTGGAACTTGCGGTTGCCGAACTCCAGATAGCCGGGGCAAGAAACGGTGCTGTCCGCGTTGATCACCCCCGCCTCCAGCGCCGCCAGTGCGGTGACCATCTTGAAGGTGGAGCCGGGCGGATAGGCGCCCTGCACCGATTTGTTGGCCAAGGGGCGATGGTCATGCTGCATCAGGGTCGAATAATCGGCCTGAGAGATGCCCCGCACGAACAGGTTGGGGTCGAAGGAGGGCGCCGAGGCAATGGCGATCAGGTCGCCATTCTGCACGTCGATCACCACACAGGCGGCACTTTCATCGCCCAGCCGTGCCTGCACGAAATTCTGCACATCGGCGTCGATGGTCAGCCGCACATCTGCGCCCGGCTCGCCTTCATTGCGGTCCAGCTCGCGCATGACGCGGCCGACGGCATTGACCTCGATCCGCTTGGTGCCCGCATGGCCACGCAAGGAATCTTCCATCCATTTTTCCACACCGATCTTGCCGATCTGGAATTTCGGAATGCGCAGCAGGGGATCGGGGCTTTCGATGCCCTCCAGATCCTTTTCCGACACCGGCCCGACATAACCCACCACATGGGCAAAATCGGTATCGCGCGGATAGACACGGCTCAGACCCACTTCGGGCGTCACGCCCGGCAGGGCAGGGCCATTGACCGCAATGCGCGAGAAATCCTCCCACGCCAGCCGGTCGGCGACGGTGATCGGCACGAAGGGGCTGTTGCGCTTGACCTCTTTCAGGATATCGGCCCGGTCCTCTGCGGACATCGGGATGATATGGGTCAGCCGGTCCAGCACCTCTTCGACATCGCCGGCATCCTCGCGGGTGATGGTCACGCGGTAGTTCTGTTCATTGCCCGCGATCAGCTTGCCGTTGCGGTCCTGGATCAGGCCGCGGTTCGGCGGGATCAGCCTGATGTTGATGCGGTTTTCCTCGGCCAGCAGGCGGAACTGGTCGGCCTGCTCGACCCCCAGAAACCGCATCCGCGCGCCCAGAACCGCGACCATCGCCGTCATGCAGCCGCCCATGAACAGCGCCCGCCGGGTGAAACGGCGGCTGCTCGCCTCGGTATCGCGGGGAACCCGTCTCACATCCGTCTCCCATAGGCGTCGATCTCGCCCATCGCGGGCTTGTGCAGGTCCAGCACATAGCGCGACAGGAACACCACGACAGGATAGCACAGAACCGACCAGACCACCTGCACAAGCGCGTAACCAAAGCCCGGCTGCGGCAACAGCACCAGCGCGAAGACCACCCGATAGGCCAGCAAAAGCCCCACCATCAGCCCCGAAACCAGCAGCCATTCCACGCCAAAGCTCAACTCGCGCGTCAGGGCCACCCGCCCGCGCACGAATTCCGCCGCCACCAGCACCAATGCCGTCCAAAGCCCCGGCGGGCGCATCAGGATCATATCCTCCAGCAGAACCACCGCAGCAATCAGCAGGGCGGGCAGATAATCGGGCCGCCGCATCGTCCAGGCAAAGATCAGGCATAAAAGCAGGTCCGGCCCCGGCAGATCGCCCGCCTCGCCGCCCAGCGGCAACAGCCGCGCAAACAGCAGGAACAGCGCCAGCGCCACGAACAAGAGCCGATGCAGCCAGACCTGCCGGGTCGCGCCATCAACCATTGCCGCCCCCCTCGCCGGTTTCCGCAGGCGATTGAGCGGCGGGGGCCGGCGGACCTTGCAACGGCTCGGGCGTTACCAGCGCGCCTGCGTCAAGGATCGGCTCCAGCTCGTGACTGCGCAGCACCCGCAGGAATTCCAGCCGCTGATAATCCGCCGCCAGCGCCACCCGCAGCCGCTTGTCATTGCCTAGGACCACCTGACCCACCAGCAGCCCCGCCGGAAACACCCCGCCGTCGCCGGAACTGACCACCCGGTCGCCCGGGCGCACCTCGTCCTGATCCTCAAGGAAATCCAGCGGGGGCAGGGTGGAATTGTCGCCCGAGAGCAGCGCCTTCTGCCCCGAAGGCTGCACCATCACCGGCACCCGGCTGTTGCTGTCGGTCAGAAGGATCACCCGGCTGGTCCGCGCGCCCACCCCCGAAATCCGCCCGACAAGGCCGATGCCGTCCATCGTCGCCCAGCCGTCGCGGATGCCGTCGCGCGCGCCCACGTTCAGCAGCACCGACTGGCGGAACGGGCTGCCGCTGTCGGCCAGAACCACCCCGGTCACATGGGTCAGTTGCGGGTCCAGCCGCACCTGATTGAGGTCGAGAAGCCGGGCATTCTCCTGCCCCAGTTGCAGCGCCGCCTCTTTCCACGCCTTCATCTGGCGCAATTCCTCGCGCAGCTCGCGGTTCTGCTCCAGCAGCCGCGCATAGGACTGGAAATCTGAAAACACCTCATGCGACCAGGTGACAGGCGCCATCGCCCATTGGAACGACGGCACGAAACGGTCCACCAGCGCGGCACGGAACCGCTCGACCCGCGGGCTGTCGATCCGCCACAGCGCGAAAAGCGCCAGAAGGACCAGCACCAAAAGACCCACCAGCACCCGGCGCAGCGGGCGGGTGAATTCTTCGGGATCGGTGCGGTTTCTCGCCATTCGACGGGCCTCGCCACACAGGCGCCGATGCGCCTTCATCTTGGTCCAAGTATCCCACGGGGGTCCGGGGGTGTGAAACCCCCGGCGCCGGCCAAGGGCGCTGCGCCGGTCAGCGGCCGCCGTCAGCTATCGTAGTCGATCACATGGCGCAGTTGCTTTTCATATTCCAGCGCCTTGCCGGTGCCCAGCGCCACACAATTCAGCGATTCATTGGCGACCGAAATCGAAAGCCCGGTCTGTTCGCGCAATGACAGGTCCAGATCGCCCAAAAGCGCCCCGCCCCCGGTCAGCATGACGCCGCGGTCCACGATATCCGCCGCGAGGTCGGGCGGGGTGGTTTCCAGCGCCTGCATCACCGCATCGCAGATTTGCTGCACGGGTTCCGACAGCGCCTCGGCCACCTGCGCCTGATTGATTTCAGTTTCCTTGGGCACGCCGTTCAACAGGTCACGCCCCCGGATCTGCATAGACAGCCCACGCCCGTCATCGGGCATCCGCGCCGTGCCGATCGAGGTCTTGATCCGCTCTGCCGTGGATTCCCCGATCAACAGGTTCTGATGGCGCCGCAGATAAGAGATGATCGCCTCATCCATCCGGTCGCCGCCGACGCGGACCGAGCGGGCATAGACGATATCGCCCAGCGACAGCACCGCCACTTCGGTCGTGCCGCCGCCGATATCGACCACCATGTTGCCGGTGGGGTCGGTGATGGGCATTCCGGCACCGATGGCCGCCGCAATCGGTTCGGCAATCAGCCCCGCGCGGCGGGCACCGGCCGACAGGACCGACTGGCGGATCGCGCGTTTTTCAACGGGCGTCGCGCCGTGCGGCACGCAGACGATGATCTTGGGCTTGGAAAAGGTCGTGCGCTTGTGAACCTTGCGGATGAAATGCTTGATCATCTCTTCCGCCGCTTCAAAGTCGGCAATCACCCCGTCGCGCATCGGGCGGATCGCCTCGATGCTGCCGGGCGTGCGGCCCAGCATCAGCTTGGCATCCTCGCCCACGGCCAGAACCTGCTTCTTGCCGTCCTTGGTGTGATAGGCCACCACCGAGGGCTCGTTCAGGACAATGCCCTTGCCGCGGATATAGACCAGCGTATTGGCCGTTCCGAGGTCGATGGCCATGTCCGACGAGAAGATGCCGGAAAGAACTGACATGCTGGCTCCGCCTGTTGCCCGAATGAATTGCGCCCGCGACTCAGGGTCTCTGAGGCGGGCGCTTTCATATAGAACCCGGGGGGGCCAAGCGGAAGGGCCGGGGCTGCGGGACGGCGGCTTTTCGCATTTGCACAGCACAGTTGCACAAAGCGAACATTTCGCCGCCCATTGCCCGCTGGATCAGCCGGCATCCTTGTAGTTTACCGACTTCACATCGGCATCCGGTGCCGTTTTGGTGCGCCGCACGATCAGTTTGTTCAGCGCGTTCACATAGGCTTTCACGCTGGCGACCACCGTATCGGTGTCGGCGGACGACCCGGTAACGATGCGGCCATCCTCCTCGAGTCGCACCGAAACCGTGGCTTGGGCATCGGTGCCTTCGGTCACGGCTGCCACCTGATAGACCTGCAGCCGCGCCTTGTGCGGGAAGAGCATCTTGACGCACATGAAGGCGGCATCCACCGGCCCGTCGCCGGTGGCGTCGATGTGATGGTCCACCCCGTCGATGCTCAGCACCATATCCGCCTCTTGCGGGCCTTCGGTGCCGCAGACCACCCGCAGCTTCTTCAGTTGCAGATATTCATGGGCGTCATTGGTCTGCTCGTCGCTGACCAGCGCGATCAGGTCTTCGTCATAGACCTCTTTCTTGCGGTCGGCCAAAGCCTTGAAGCGCACGAACACGTCGTTCAACTGATTGTCGGCCAGTTCATAGCCCAGTTCGCGCAGCTTTGAGCGCAGCGCGGCGCGGCCCGAATGCTTGCCCATGGCGATGTTCTTTTCATTCAGCCCGATATCCGAGGGCTTCATGATCTCGAAGGTCTCGACATTCTTCAGCACGCCATCCTGATGGATGCCGCTTTCGTGCAGGAAGGCGTTCTTGCCGACGATGGCCTTGTTCGGCTGCACCACAAAGCCCGAAACGGTGGACACCCGCCGGGACAGGTTCATGATCTTGGTGGTGTCGATGCCGGTGCGGTAGGGCAGGATGTCGTTGCGCACGCGCAGCGCCATGACCACCTCTTCCAGCGCGGTATTGCCCGCGCGTTCGCCCAGACCGTTGATCGTGCATTCGATCTGCCGCGCCCCGGCCTCGACCGCGGCCAGCGAATTGGCCGTCGCCATGCCCAGATCGTTGTGGCAATGGGTGGCGAAGATGATGTCATCGGCCCCCGGTACCCGTTCGAGCAACATACGGATGATCTTGGCGCTTTCCATCGGATAGGTATAGCCGACGGTATCGGGGATATTGATGGTGGTGGCGCCCGCCTTGATGGCAATTTCCACCACGCGGCACAGATAATCGTCTTCCGTCCGGGTGGCATCCATCGGCGACCATTGCACATTGTCGCACAGGTTGCGCGCATGGGTCACGGTTTCATGGATGCGCTCTGCCATCTGGTCCATGTCCAGATTGGGAATGGCGCGGTGCAGCGGCGAGGTGCCGATGAAGGTGTGGATGCGGGGGCTGCGGGCGTGTTTCACCGCTTCCCAGCAGCGGTCGATGTCCTTGAAATTCGCCCGCGCCAGCCCGCAGATGGTGGAATTCTTCGCCCGCTTGGCAATGGCCGAGACGGCGGCGAAATCGCCCTCGCTGGCGATGGGAAAACCGGCTTCGATGATATCGACGCCCATTTCGTCCAAGAGGCCGGCAATCTCCAGCTTTTCCTCATGGGTCATGGTGGCGCCGGGGGATTGTTCCCCATCGCGCAGGGTGGTGTCGAAAATCAGAACGCGGGGCTGCGAGGTTTTGTCGGTCATGTCGGGCTGTCCTTGAAGGTCTTGGCTTGCTGGTCCCGGGCGCTGGTCACATCCGAGCGGTCGCGCCCTAGGGCCCGCTCAGAAGCAGCCAAGAAGCAGAAGCCCGCGGGAATGCGCACGGATGCCCGGCGCGAAAGGCGCGGCGCAGGACGTGGCGATGATGGATTCCCGGGTCATGGCGGCGACTATAGGCAGGAAAAACCGGAAGGGAAGGGGGCAACGGCAAAAAATGCGGACTGGAAAGCGGGGCAGTGCGGGCTAGGTCCGGGGGCGGTATGGGGGATGCGATGCGGTCATTGATCATCGGGGCAAGCGGCGGGATCGGTGGGGCGCTGTGTGATGCCTTGCAGGCGCGGGGGGCGGTGGTGGGGCTGTCGCGGTCGCGCGACGGGCTGGACCTTCTGGATGAGGCCAGCATCGCCCGGGTTCTGGGCGCGCTTGAGGGGCCGTTCGATCTGATCGTTGTGGCCACGGGCGCCTTGCAGATCGGTGCGGCGACGCCGGAGAAAAGCCTGCGCGCGCTGAATGCCGAGGCGATGCTGGCGCAATTCGCGCTGAATGCGGTCGGTCCGGCTCTGGTGATCAAACACGCGCTGCGGCTGATGCCGCGCGGCGCGCCGTCGCGGCTGGCGGTCCTGTCGGCGCGGGTCGGCTCGATCGGCGACAACCGGCTGGGCGGCTGGTATTCTTACCGGGCGGCCAAAGCGGCGCTGAACCAGCTTGTGCATTCGGCGGCTATTGAGGCGGCCCGCAGCCATCCCCACGCCGTGCTGGTGGCGCTGCATCCGGGCACGGTGGCCACCGGGCTGACGGCGGCCCATTCCGGCGGGCATCCGGCCGTGTCGCCCGAAACCGCCGCCGCCAACCTGCTGGCGGTGCTGGACGGGTTGACCCCCGCCGATTCGGGCGGCTTTTTCGACTGGCAGGGCGAGGCCGTGCCGTGGTGAGGCTGGCGTGGTCCGGTCGGCGCAGGCTCAGGGAGTGGCCGGAGCCGCCGCAGGGGCCGCAGCGCCGGGCAGCGGGCCGGTCATCACCCCGGCCTTCCAGATGCCCTCGCTCACCTCGCCATTCTTGTAAGTCAGCTTGCCCGGCCCTTCGCGGCGGCCCTTGACGAAGCCGCCCTCATAGACATCGCCCGAAGGGTAGGTCGCTTTGCCTTGCCCCTCCATCTCGCCCGCCTTCCAGTCGCCGGCATAGATGAAACCATCGGGCTGGGTCAGCGTGCCGGTCCCTTCGCGCAGCCCGGCGACGAAGCCGCCGGCATAGGTCGTGCCATCAGGCCATGTCGCCGTGCCCTGACCCTGCCGCTTGCCCGCCTTCCAGTCGCCCTCATAGCGATAGCCGTCGGCATAGGTCATCACGCCCTTGCCCTCGGGCTGACCGGCGACGACCGCCCCTTCATAGGCCGCCCCGCCCGGATAGCCCGCCTTGCCGGCGCCCGTCATGGCGCCCGCGACCCAGACCCCTTCGTAAAAGGTGCCGTCGCGGTAGGTGATGCGGCCCTGCCCATCGGGCAGGTCGGCCTTGAAGGCGCCTTCATAGACCGAGCCGTCGGCATAGGTCATGCGGCCCTGTCCCTGCATCGCGCCCGCCACCCAATCGCCGGAGTAACTGGTGCCATCCTTGGCGGTGAAGGTGCCCTTGCCCTCGCGCCGGTCGGCCTTGAACCCGCCCTGATAGACCTCGCCCGTGGCATAGGTGACGCGGCCTTCCCCCTGCCGCAGCCCCTCGACGAACGGCCCTTCATAGACATCGCCCGAAGGCTGCGTCAGCTTGCCGGTGCCGTTGATCTGGCCATCGGCCCATTGCCCGACATAGGTCAGCCCGTCCGGCATGGTCAGCGTGCCCTGGCCCGCGCGCTCGTCTGCCTTAAGCTCGCCCTCATAGACGGCGCCATCGGCCCAGGTGATCTTGCCCTTGCCCTCTTTCTTGCCCGCAATCCAGCCACCGTCATACCGGTAGCCGCGCCCATCGGTCAGCACGCCCTGCCCATGATGCTGCCCGTCCAGAAACGCGCCCTCATAGACCGTGCCATCGGCATAGACCGCGCGGCCCTTGCCGGTCATCTTGCCGCTGGCCCAATCGCCCTCATAGCTGCGGCCATCGGGGAAGGCTATCTTGCCCACCCCTTCGGGCAGCCCCGCCACGAACTGCCCCTCATAGACCGAGCCGTCGGGATAGCGCGCGCGCCCCTTGCCCATGATCTGGCCTGCCACCCAGTCGCCGCTGTATTCAAAGCCGTTCGGCATCCGGTAGATCCCCGTGCCGTCCTGCAAGCCATTGGCAAAAGTGCCCTCATAGGTCGCGCCATTGTCATATTGCTTGGTGATCACCTCACCCTCGGCCCAGGATGCCGCAGGTGCCAGCGCCCCCGCCGTCACCGCCACCGCCAGCCGCACCGCGCGGCCGAATTTGCCCTGAGCCATGTTCTCTCGCTCCTCTTTGCGCCAAAGCCTAGCTTTCGCCCGCCGCGGTGACAAGCGCCGCCCCGGGGCGCCGGGCGGGGGCGGCGGGCTTCCCCCCGCCGCCGAACCTGCTAGAACCGCAAGGGTGATCCGCCGCAGGAGAGTTGCCTTATGGACCAGACCTTTCGCTTGACGCTGGCCCAGTTGAACCCGGTGATGGGGGCCATTGCCGCCAATGCCGCCCTTGCCCTGGACGCATGGACGCAGGGCCGCAGCGCCGGGGCGCAGATGGTGGCGCTGACCGAAATGTTCATCACCGGCTATCAGACCCAGGATCTGGTGCTGAAACCGGCCTTCACCGCCGATGCCATGCGCGCGATTGCCGATCTGGCCACGCAGATCACCGATGGCCCGGCGCTGGGCATTGGCGGGCCCTGCGCCCGCGATGGCAAGCTCTATAACGCCTATTACATTCTGGAAGGCGGCCGGATCGCCGCCACGGTGCTGAAACACGAACTGCCCAACAATGACGTGTTCGACGAGGTGCGGGTGTTTTCCTCGGCCCCGCTGCAAGGCCCCTACCGGGTGGGGCCGCTGCGCATCGGCTCACCCATCTGCGAGGATGCCTGGCATTCCGATGTCTCCGAGACACTTGCCGAAAGCGGGGCGCAGATTCTGCTGGTGCCCAACGGCTCGCCCTATCACCGGGGCAAGCCTTCGGTGCGCACGAACCTGATGGTGGCGCGGGTGGTCGAAACCGGGCTGCCGCTGGTCTATCTCAACATGGTGGGCGGACAGGACGATCAGGTGTTTGACGGCGCCTCTTTCGTGCTGAACCCCGGGGGCGAGCTGGCGGTGCAACTGCCGCAATTCGACGAGGTGATCGCCCATGTCGATTTCGTGGAAACCGCAGACGGCTGGCGCGCGCTGCCGGGGGAGCGGGCGCTGATCCCCAAGGTGGTCGAGGCGGATTACCGCGCCATGGTGCTGTCCTTGCGTGATTATCTGGCCAAGACCGGCTTTCGCAAGGTGGTGCTGGGCCTGTCGGGCGGAGTCGATTCGGCGCTGGTGGCGGCGGTGGCCGCCGATGCCATCGGCCCCGAAAACGTGCATTGCGTGATGCTGCCCTCGCGCTTTACCTCAGCCCATTCGCTGGAAGATGCCGCGGCGGTGGCGCGTGCGCTGGGCACAAGGCTCGACACCGTGCCGATCACCGGCGCGCAAGAGGCGGTGGGCGCCGCCCTCGGCCCGCTGTTCGAAGGGACCGCGCCCGGCATCACCGAGGAAAACATCCAGAGCCGGTTGCGCGGCGTGATGCTGATGGCGATTTCCAACAAGTTCGGCGGGATGCTGCTGACCACCGGCAACAAGTCGGAAATGGCGGTGGGTTACTGCACGATCTACGGCGATATGAATGGCGGCTACAACCCGCTGAAAGACCTGTATAAAACCCGGGTCTTCGCCACCTGCCGCTGGCGCAACGAAACCCATCGGCCCTGGATGCTGGGCCCCGCCGGAGAGGTGATCCCGCCCCGCGTGATCGAAAAGCCCCCCAGCGCCGAATTGCGCGACAACCAGAAGGACGAAGACAGCCTGCCTCCCTATCCGGTGCTGGACGCCATCCTTGAGGGGCTGGTGGAACGCGATGCCTCGGTCGCCGATCTGGTGGCCGAAGGCTTTGACCGGGCCACGGTGAAGAAGGTGGAACATCTGCTTTATATCAGCGAATACAAACGCTTCCAGGCCGCCCCCGGCACAAGGCTGACCAAGCGCGCCTTCTGGCTGGACCGCCGCTATCCGATGGCCATGCGCTGGCGCGATGAGGGGCCGGCCGGGTCAAGATGAGTATTTGGAGAAGGGCAAATGCAGATCGCCGCGCCTGTGATTGCCCTTCCTGAAATACTCCCGCCGGAGGCAGCGACGCCGGCCCGGGGCGCGGGCGGGGTCAGGCCGTGCTGAGACGGACTTCTGCCAGCAGCCGTTCGGCATCCTCGCGGCGGCAAAGCTGGGTGGCATCGGTCATCACCGCAGCGGCGGCGGCGGCGCTGCCGCGGCTTAGGGCCTCGGCCGGGGAGGTGCCGCGCGCCAGCGCCAGAACGAAGGCCGCGACAAAACTGTCGCCCGCGCCGACGGTGCTGACCACCTGAACGGCGGGCGCTGTGGCGAACAGGCGCTGCCCGGCATCGGCCAGCAGATTGCCCTCGGCGCCGCGCGCCACAACCACCACCCGCGCCACGCCCCGCCGCACCAGCGCTTGGGCGAAATCGGCGGTCTCGGTGCGGCTTTGCAACGGGCGCCCGGCCAGCGTTTCGGCCTCGGCCCCGTCCATCCGCAGCACCTCAAGCCCCGGGATCGGATGCGACACTGCCTGCAACAGCGCCGGACCCGAGGTGTCCAGAACCACCTGGCTGTCGGGCATCGAAGCGGCAAGTTCGGCGGGGAAATCCACCGGCACCCCGGGCGGCTGGCTGCCCGAGATCACCGAAAAGCCGCCGGGCCGGGCGGTGGCCCGCAGCAGCGGAAAGACCCGGGCGCGGTCTTCGGCCTGCCAGACCGGGCCGGGCAGCATGAAGCGGTATTGCCGCCCCGTCTCGCCCTCGCGCACACTCAGCGACAGGCGGGTTTCGCCGGGGCCGTGGATTGCCAGAAAGGCCAGCCCCTCGGCCCGGATCAACCCTGCCAGCCGGTCGCCGGTCAACCCGCCCAGCGCCACCAGCGCCAGACTTTCGCCGCCCAGCGCCCGCACCGCGCGGCTGACGTTCAGCCCGCCACCGCCCGGATCAAGCTGCGGCTCGTCGCAGCGCAGCTTTTCGCCGGGCGTCAGCCGGGCAACCCCGGTGGCCATGTCCAGCGCCGGGTTCAGCGTCAGCGTCAGGATCGGGCGCTGATCGGTTCCCGGCATCGGGGTTACTCGACGATCTCGATCGGCGTCTCGAAGCTGCCGGTCTTGGCCGAATTCTTGTCGCGCAGCGTGGTCACCAGCCGGTATTTGCCGGGTGAGATGCCGTCGAGGTTATAGGTCAGGTTGGCCTGAAACTCGCGGTTCTTGTAGCGCGAGGTCAGGTTCAGCTCGGTCACGTCCTGCACATTGGCCAGTTCCTGCCCGGCCTCGTCCAGCACCTGCAAATCAACGGCGAAGCCCACGGTATAAAGCCCTTCGCCCCCCGCGCCATAGCCAAAGCCGACGGGTTCCGCATAAAGGATGATCGGTTCGCCCGATTTGTAGACGGCATCTGGGCGCGGATTATAAAGGCCGAAACCGGCGGCGGGTTCGGTCACCGGCAGGGTTTCCAGAAACAGGATGCCCGGCGTCGCCTCCCAGACCTGCAGCACGATGTCCTGCGCGCCGGACAGCGCCGTCAGATAGTCACCGCCGCCGATGGCGGTTTCGACTTCGCCCGCCTTGTCGGCGGTCGGGCCGCCCCATGCGGCTCCGGTCAGGGCAAGGGCCAAGGCGGCACCTGTCACTGTGTTGCGGATGATTTGCCCTGCGGCTGCCATGTGAGAACTCCTTCCGTCCCGTGCCACGCCCTGCGCGACCTCGGGGCGAGCATAGGCCGTGGCCGACGGGGCGCCAAGCCGGAACTCGGGCCGCGCAGGCTCAGGCGGTGAAAAACCGCCCGGCCGGAAGGCAGGCCGCTAGTCGCCCGGCAAGGCACCAATCTGCCTCGAGCGGGGCATCGGCGATCAGGATCACCCGGTCCGATGGCAAGGGGCCAAGGGCGGCACGCAGCCGGGCGGCAATCTCGGGGAAGGGGGCCAGCACATGCGGCGCGGGGTGGCTGGCGTCAAGCTCGGGGTTGGTGGCCAAGGCCGAGACTGCAAGCGGCGCCACCGCCAGTCCGATCCGTGTGGCACCCGCGATGGCATTCAGGCGCGCAGCGCGGTCGGCCGGCAGGGCGGGTGACAGCGGCCGCACCCGCAAGGCGTTGGAGGAAAAGAGGAAAGCCACCACATCATGCCCGGTCTGTGCCCGCACCGAGGCATAGGTGCGATAGTCCAGCCCCAATTCCCTGGCGCGGCGCACGCGGGTCCGCACCACTTCCACCGGCAGGGTGGGCAGCAGGGCCTGCCGCGCGGTGGTCCAGCAATGGCGCCGCCATGTCGCGCCCGGCTCCATCGTCGGGCCGTTGTTGTGGCCGATCATGCCCATTCGCGCAACCGCGCCACATAGCGCGCCATGGTATCCACCTCGAGGTTCACACTGTCGCCGGGTTTGACCGTGCCCCAGGTGGTGACCTTTTGCGTATGGGGGATGAAGTTGATGCCGAATTCGCGGCCCGCCACCTCGTTCACCGTAAGAGAGGTGCCGTTCAGCGCGACCGAGCCTTTGGAGGCAATGAACTTTGCCAGCGGTTCGGGCGCGCGGAAGGTCACGCGCAGGCTGTCGCCCTCGGGGGTGCAGGACACCACCTCGGCCACGCCATCGACATGACCCGAGACGATATGCCCGCCCAACTCGTCTCCGACCTTCAGCGCCCGTTCAAGGTTGATCCGCTGGCCAAGGGTCCAGCCGCCGATATTGGTCTTGCTGACGGTTTCGGCGCTGATTTCCACGTCGAACCAGTTGCGCGGGTTGGCGCCAAGCGCAACGACCGTCAGGCAGACGCCCTCGCAGGCGATCGAAGCGCCGATGTCGATGCCCGCCACGTCATAGGCGGTGGCGATGCGGGCGCGCAGGTCGCCCTTCTGTTCGAGTGCGATCACTTCGCCCATGTCGGTGACGATGCCGGTGAACATGCGGGCCTCCTTTGTCGCTTCTGCCAGAGGTAGCGGCGCCGCGCCGCTGCTGCAAGGGGCCGATCTTGCCGCAAATTCGCCGCGCCCGAGGTCTAAGGGGGGGCGGGCAAGGACCAGTTTGCCCTTTACCTTTTGCGACCGGGCGGTCACGCCTTGGAAAACACCGGGACCAGACATGCAGCTTTCGGGCGCAGACCGCCGATTTCTTTTCCTGCAAGGCCCGCATGGGCCGTTCTTTCACGGTCTGGGCCGGATGCTGCGCGCCGCCGGGGCCCAAGTCTGGCGCGTGGGCTTCAACCGGGGCGACCGGGCCTTCTGGCCCGAGGCCGAGAGTTTCATTGCCTATCGTGGCACGCCCCAAGACTGGCCCGAAGCGTTTCGCTGCCTGATTGCCGAAAAATCCATCACCGATCTGGTGCTTTACGGTGATACCCGCCCGATCCATGCCGAAGCGGTGCGCCTTGCCCGGGAGGCGGGGCTGACAGTGCATGTCTTTGAAGAGGGTTATCTGCGGCCCTATTGGGTGACCTATGAACGCGGCGGGTCGAACGGGCATTCGCGGCTGATGCAGACGACCGTGGCCGAGATGCAGGCGGCGCTGGCCAAGGCCGACATGGAATTGCCCGACGCACCCGCCCGCTGGGGCGACATGCGCCAGCACATGTTCTGGGGCGCGCTCTATCACTGGTTCGTGCTGACCGGCTTTTGGGATTTCCG
The DNA here is from genome assembly GCF_013328815.1 of Tabrizicola fusiformis. Taxonomy (GTDB): domain Bacteria; phylum Pseudomonadota; class Alphaproteobacteria; order Rhodobacterales; family Rhodobacteraceae; genus Fuscibacter. The sequence goes on along the minus strand of NZ_JABUHN010000003.1, from coordinate 288,532 downwards.
CAACTTCCGCCCGCATCGCAAGCTGACCGTGGGGCAGGAGTTCTGGCTTTACTGCAAACGGCTGATCCTGATGCCCTTCCATCGGTGGGAGCGGATGCTGGCCACCTACCGCATCAAACATGGCGGCTTTCCCTATCATCTGGTGCTGCTGCAACTGGAGCATGACGCCAGTTTCCAGATGCATTCGCCGTTTTCCACCATGACCGAATTTCTTGAGGTGGTGGTTGAGGGCTTTGCCAAAGGTGCCGCCCCGCATCACCATATCGTCTTCAAGGCGCATCCGCTGGAAGATGGCCGGGCGCCCGTCGCCCGTGACATCCGCCGGCTCGCGCGGCTGCACGGGGTCGAGGGGCGGGTGCATTTCGTGCGCGGCGGCAAGCTGGCGGGGCTTTTGAACCACGCCCGCAGCGCCGTGACCGTCAATTCCACCGCAGGCCAGCAGGTGCTGTGGCGGGGGCTGCCGCTGAAAACCTTCGGCGCAGCAGTCTATGCCAAGCCGGAATTCGTCTCGACGCAAAGCCTGCCAGACTTCTTTGCCCTGCCCAGCCGCCCCGACAGCCGCGCCTACCGCGATTATCGGCATTATCTCTTGGAAACCAGTCAGGTGCCCGGTGGGTTCTACAGTTCGCGGGGCCGGCGCGAGTTGCTACGACAGGTTGTGGACATGATGTTACAGGCCGAAGATCCCTATGAGGCGCTGCGGGCAGGCAGAGCGGCGCCACGGCAACAGTTGCGCCTCGTGAAGTGACGCCGGAAAGCGGCGCTGGCATTTTCTGACGCCTTTCTGTAGGGTTGTCGGCAAAACTTGAGGTAAACTCCAAAAAGGAGCCCGAGCAGTGAGACTGAACAGATCAAGGGGGGCGACGGCCCTTGCCCTTGTCGCGCTTCTTGGCGGCGTCGGAGGCTGCGGCCTGCCGCGGTCGGGGCCGAACAAGGCGGAAATCTACAAGGGGTCGGTCCTGAAAGAGGGCGATGCCTTTATCGTCACGGTCAATTCGCGGGTGACGCGGGCAACCGCGGTCATGGCGGCCTTCGGCTTTTCGCAGGGCTTCCAGAATGCCGGGGTGTTGCCGTCGGACCTTATCGCGCCCGGGGACATTCTGGCGCTGACGATCTTTGAAAACGTCAAGGATGACCCACTCTTGGGCAATTCGGGTCAGCGCGTTTCGGCACTGAGCGAATTGCAGGTGGACGGGCAGGGCTATATTTTCGTGCCCTATGCCGGCAAGATCAAGGCGGCGGGTCAGACCGTGGACGGCCTGCGCCAGATCGTCACCAAGAAGCTCGATACGCAAACCCCCGATCCGCAGGTGCAGATCGCCCGGGCGGCGGGTGACGGTTCGACCGTCACCATGTCGGGCGCGGTGGGCGGGCAGGGGGTTTACCCCATCGAACGCTCGACCCGAACCCTGTCGGCGATGCTGGCCAAGGCGGGTGGCGTGTCGATTGAACCTGATATCGCCATTGTGCGCGTGACGCGGGGCAGCCATACCGGCAAGGTCTGGCTGCGCGACCTTTACGCCAACCCGGCGCTGGACATCGCGCTGCGCCCCGGCGACATCGTGACGGTCGAACCGGACAACCGTTTCTTTGTGGCGCTGGGGGCCACCGGCGGGCAAAGCCGCGTGCCGTTCGAGAACCAGACCCTTTCGGCGCTTGAAGCGATTGCGCTGGTCGGCGGGCTGAACTCGGCCACCGCCGATCCGACCGGGGTTTTCGTGCTGCGCAACGAACCGGCGGCGATTGCCAATGCCGTGCTGGGCCGCAAGGATTTGCAGGGTGCGCAGCGCATGGTCTATGTGCTGGACCTGACGCAGCCCACCGGCCTGTTCGAGGCGCGTGATTTCCTGATCCGCGATGGCGACACGATCTATGTCACCGAGGCGCCCTATGTTCAGTGGCAAAAGACGCTGTCGGTGATCACCGGCACCGCCTCTACCGCTTCGAGCCTGAGCAGCACCGCCAGCGGGGGCTGATCCGCGTGGCCGCAGCCGCACATGACACAGCCGCCGGGGATATTCCCCGGCGGCTGTTCTTTTACAATGGTGGCTTTCTGAACCCGCGCCTGCGCCGTATCCTGAGCCTTGCCGGGCATGAGGTGCGGCTGGGTCTGCCCGGCCCGCAGGATGGCGTGGTGGTCTGGGGCCGCAGCCCGCACGCCGGGCGCGGCGAGGCGGTGGCGGCGCGGCGTGGCGTGCCGCTGGTGCGGGTCGAGGATACCTTCCTGCGCTCGATCCGGCCCGGGCGGGCGGGCGATGCCCCGCTGGGCCTGTTGATCGACGGGCAGGGTGTGCATTTCGACAGCAGCGCCCCCTCGCGGCTGGAGCGGATTCTGGTCACGGCCCCCTTGGACGAAACGAACCTTCTGGCCCGCGCAAGGGACGGGATTGAGCGTATCCGGGCGCTCGACTTGTCGAAATACAACATGCACGATGAAACCCCGCCTCCACCGCCGGGCTATGTCTTGCTGGTGGATCAGACGCAGGGCGATGCCGCGATCACCCATGCCGGGGCGACGGCGGCCAGTTTCGCCGAAATGCTCTGGCGCGCGATGGAGGATCATCCGCAGGCGCGCATCGTGATCAAGTCGCATCCCGAAACCGTGCTGGGCCTGCGGCGCGGCCATTTCGCCGGGCCGCTGCCCGACCGGGTGCAGATTTGCGCCGGGCCGGTTTCGCCCCGGGCGCTCTTGGAGGGGGCCATCGCGGTTTACACCGTTTCCTCACAACTGGGGTTCGAGGCGATCCTTGCCGGGCATCGCCCGCATGTCTTTGGCCAGCCCTTCTATGCCGGTTGGGGCCTGACACAGGACGAAAACCCCGTCGCGCGCCGCAAGCGCAGGCTGACCCGGACACAGCTTTTCGCCGCCGCGATGATCCTGGCGCCGACCTGGGTTGACCCCTGCCGCGACCGGCTGTGCAGCTTTGAAGAGGCCGTGGATCAGCTTGAGGCCGAAGTGTGCGCCTTCCGGCAGGACCGAAGAGGCCATGTGGCGGCGGGTATCCGGCTGTGGAAGCGCGGCTGGATGCAGCGGCAGTTCGGGCGGGAAAAGCCGGTGGTCTTCATCGACGACCCCGCGCGGGCGGCTGCCGCTGCGGCCCGCAGCGAAAAGAGCCTGATGGTCTGGGCGGGCAAACTGCCCGACGGCTGGACTGAACCCGCCTTGCGGATCGAGGACGGGTTCCTTCGCTCGCGCGGGCTGGGCGCCGATCTGGTGCCGCCGCTGTCGCTGGTGGTCGATGATCTGGGCATCTATTACGACCCCGGCCGCGAAAGCCGGCTGGAGCGGCTGATCCAGTCCGCACCGCCCCCGGGCGGTGCTGCGCGGGCGGCGCGGCTGCGGGCGCAGATTCTGGCGGCGGGCATCAGCAAATACAACCTGCCGGGCAGCCTGCCCGACCTGCCCGAGGGCCACCGCATTCTGGTGCCGGGGCAGGTCGAGGATGACGCCTCGATCCGGCTGGGCGGGGGGGAGGTGCGCACCAACCTTGCCCTGATGCAGGCGGTCCGCAGCGCCCATCCGCGCGCCGTTCTGGTCTACAAGCCGCATCCCGATGTCGAGGCGGGCCTGCGCCCCGGCGCCATCGCCCCCGATAGCTTGCGCGGATTGGCCGATGTGGTGGCGACGCGGGCCGATCCGCTGGCCCTTCTCGCCGCCTGTGACGAGGTTTGGACCATGACCTCGCTTTTGGGGTTCGAGGCGCTGTTGCGGGGCAGGCCGGTGACCTGCCTTGGCGCGCCGTTCTATGCCGGTTGGGGGCTGACGCGCGATCTTGCCCCGGTGCCGCTGCGGCGCAGGCAGGCGGCGGATGGCCACCCGCTGCCGCGCCCCGATCTCGACACGCTGACCCATGCCGCGCTGATCGGCTATCCGCGCTACTTTGACCCGGTCTCGCGCCGCCCCTGCCCGCCGGAAGTGGTGGCCGAACGGCTGGCCAAAGGTCAGATGCCGCCGCGCGGGCTGCCGTTGCGGTTGCTGGCCAAGGCGCAGGGTTTGCTGGCCAGCCGCGCCCATCTCTGGCGCTGAAGGCGGATTTATCCCCAGAAAACTGCCCTGACCTTGCATTCCCGGCTTAGTCAATCGCCCGGGCCGTGCAAGGATGGCGTGAATTCAGCCTGCCCATTTGCCCAAATCCTGTTCGGCCAAGACCCTGTGCGGAGTCTCCCATGCGCCTGATCGTTCTTCTGGCAATTTGTCTGGTTCCGTTGTCGCTGGGCGGCGCCCTGGCGCAAAGCCTGCCGCAAAATCCGCCACCCTTGGCCTATGCGCCGGTCGATCTGACGGGCGACCCCGATACGATTGCCTTTCCTGCCGATTACCGGCTGGATTTCGGCAGCACCGGCGCGGTCGAGCTGGGGGTGACCCTGCCTGCCGCCGATACCGCCGGTTATCCGCAGGTGATGACCATTCTTGCGCATGAAGGCGATGGTGCGGCGGCCTTTCGGGTGCAGATCGGCGGTGCAGGCACGCGGATCGGGCTTTATGACGGCAGCCGCGGTTCAGCCCTTCCTTATGATTTCCGAGCGGGCGGGTTCTTTCAGATCGGCCTGTCGATCCGCGAGGGGCAGACAGAGGTTTTCATCAATGGTCAACGCATTGGGGCGATGGCGCGGGGTGTGGGGCAGGGGCGGGGAATGCCGCTCTATCTGGGGGGCCAGCGCGACCGGCGCAATTCCTTTCTGGGGCTGATCCATTACATCCGGCTTTGGGATATCGACCTGCGGGCGCAGGACTATGCCCGCACCATGGCCGAATACGGGTCTCTGCCCGCGGGCGACCCGCTGCTGCCGCAACTGGTGGCCTATAGCCAGTTCACCACCCAAGGGGCCAGCATTGCCTATACCGCACCGGACCCAGGACTTGCGCTTTTGGCCGGGGGGGTGGGCAACAGCACGGGGCAGGTGTTCGACCTTGCGCTGCCGCCCGACAGCGTGGTGACCGAGTTGTTCGGTTCCTGGGACAGCCATTTGCGCGAGGTGGGGCTGGTCGTGCGCAACCGGGCGGGCGAAGAGCATATCCTCTCGGCCAAGGGCAGCGAAGAGGCCAAGCCGGTGACCGAAGCCTGCGCCACCCCGCCCTGCCCGGTGACCATGTTCCAGAAACGATCGGCGGCGATGCGCTTTGGCCCCGGCGGCGATGCAGTGGTAGCGCTGGAGGGCACCTTTGACGCCAGCCAGCTTTACAGCCTGACCTTCCACCTCCGCTCGGGCGAGAGTTTCACGCTGGGCCACCCGAATGATGCGGCAACCCGGCAGCGGGTGGACCTGTCGCCCGGAACCGGCTTTTCCGGGCTGCGGCTGTTGGCGGATGCGCAGATCAACGGGGCGGCCCTTGGCTTTGCCCTGCCGGTGCCGCCCATGGATGTGCATGGCCGCTGGGTGGTCACTGTCGATCCCCTGCCGCACAAGCGCGACGATGCTGCGGTGCGCGGCGCCGACGGGATCAGTCTCTATGGCGATTATTCCAATCAGGCGGTCTATTCGGTGGTCTTGCGCGACAATGGCCAGACGGTGCGCCTGCAGGGGCTTGGCCTTGCCACGCTGGAGTTTCGGCTGGGTGCGGATGGGGCCTACCGCGACAGCGCCGGGCAGGCGCTGCAATTTCCCGACGAAAACAGCATGATGGTGGACGATCTCTTGCTGCAACGGGTGGCGCCCTATCCGTCGATCTCGGCCGAGGACAGCAGCTTTGCGGCCTTTGGCGGCACCTTCGATCTGGATTTGCAGGTGCCCTTCACCGACCACATCTTTCGGGGCCATGAAATCGGGTTGATCGACCCGCTGAACCTGCAAGACCCCACCCCCCTGCGCCGTCCGGTGTTCAAGGCGCCTGCCGCCGACAGCCGCGACTTCTATCCGTCCTATCAGAAGATCATCCCCTTCGGCCTGTTGCACTACCCTGACATCCGCGAGCAGGAGCGCAGCCTGACCGAGGGCTTCACCAGCGCCGACGATTACACCAGTTCGATGAGCCGCAATGTCGGCATCTCGATCGGCATTCCCAAGGTGTTTTCCTTTGGTCTGAACGCTTCGGTTGCAGAGCAGCGCGAAGAGCAGGCCAGCCAGCAGCAGCAGTTTTCGGTCACGCAGGATGTGCGGACCGAACGGGCGCTGGTGGTGGACATGCGCCATATCGAGCTGGACCCGGCGTTCGAGGCGCGTATCCTGACCATGGCGCGCGACCTCAAGCTGGGGGTGCCGGCGGATTATTCCACGCTGATCCTCGAATATGGCACGCATTTTCCCTATGCGATGACGGTGGGAACGGTGTCGTCCAAGAGGCTGCAATTCTCGCTTGCCGCCTTTTCCGAAATGTATGCCAAACAGCAATCCATCGAGGTGACCGCCAGCGCCACGGTGCGTGGCGTCAAGGCGGGGGCGCAAGGCGGGCAGGACAGCGGCAATTCCTCGACCCTGTCCAAGGAGATGTCCGAGCAGAAAGAGGCGCTGGATGCCGTGGGCAGCGAATTGTCGCCGGTGCCGGTGTTTCTGGACCTGCGGCTGCTTTCGGACCTGCTGGCGCCACCCTTCTTTGACGATCCGGTGATCCTGACGCAGATGCGCGCGGGGCTTGAAGCGGCGATCAAGGCGCATGTCGCCAATTTCCCCAACAAGACCCTGCGCCCGGAAGACATCTATGAGCCGTATTTCTTCAAATTCGGCGTGCAGTCGGTGCGCTATGGGGTGGATATCTCGGGTGGCGTCATCGCGCCGCCGCCGAACACCTTCTCGGGCAAATTCACCTATCTGCAGCCGGGGCAGCAGAACTGGGCCGATCTTGAGACCATCCCCGTCCGGCCCGGGCGCGACATCAACCTGCCCTATCCCGTGCCGCCGCTGGAGCGGCAGATGATGCTTACCGCGTCGCAAATCTGCTATCAGCAGGCCAATTTCTATATCGGCGGTGCGTTCAGCTTCGACTATTCCGATGATGGCTCGAACCTTGTGAACATCGGGATGAGGGTGGCGAATTTCTATCTGCCGGGCATGGGGAGCGACAGGGCGACCCAGACGCTTGAAGTGGGCTTTACCCAGAACCAGCCCGATGTGTTGAACGTCACTTTCTTCCTGCAACGCCTTCCCGATATGGACGGCGGGTTCAAGGAGTTGCCGACATGCCAGTAATGCGCCTTCTGACGGGCAGTGTCGCGGCCCTTGCCCTTGCCTCCGCCGCCGCAACCGTCGCGGGGGCCAGCGGGGACGACAAGCAGGACAAGAGTTTTCAGCGGAACTTCCCGTCATCCCGCGCCGCCCCTGCGCCCGCGACCCCGCCGCAGGCTGCCGCGACCAACAGCTCCACAAGCTCGTCGCGGCCGCGGGGGCTGACGCGGGCGGTGGCCACCCGCAACCTGCGCCCCGATGCCGTCGAAAGCGAAACTGACCGCCGGTTGCGCGAACAGATCGCAGCGCTGCGCGCAGATAACCGTGTGGTCGAAGGCATGTGGTCGCTGCGCCCCGATGATCTTGCGGCGCGGGGCGGCGGTGACATTCACGGCACGCAATGGAATGTCGGGCTGGGACCGCGCAGCACCTCGGATCTGGCCAGCAGTCTCAGCGTGCTGACGATCCGCAACCTGACGGATGCGGCGATGTCGATGGCGCGCGGCAGTCCGAACGCCCCCGATCTGCCCGCCGCCGAGCAGATGGACATGGTGATCCAGCGCCAGCCGCTTCTGGCCTCTGGTCTGGTGATCCTGCCGACCGAGGAGCAGCTTGCCGCGATTTTCGCCTTCAACGCCGAATTCGAGCGGCGGATAGGCGCGGTGATTTCTACCAATGGCGAGGTCAATCCCGACGATGTGTTCAATGCCCTGACCACCGCGCAACAGGATGAATTGCGCCAGTATGTGGTCGAAAACGGCCTTGCCCGCAAAGACGCTGCCGACCGGATGGAAGCCAGCCAATTGGTGCTGCTGGAGCTTCGCAGAGACGAGCAGGACCGTGGCGAGGGCAGCTTTGCCGGAGAAGAGCCGCGCGCGCGCAGCAACAACAACGATGACGATGACGGCAGCGCCGAAGACTATTCCGACGACCCGCCGCCGCCGCCCGATGACGACGGTTCGGATGCGGGCAACAACGACGACAACAACGACGACGATGGCGAACCCGATGATCCGCGCGGCAAGGAGCCGGTCCGGCGCCGGGGCGGAGAGAACCGCTAGTCACATGCCGCAGCGCGGCGGAAGCGCCGTCTTGCCGCCGTCATTTTGGGCGGTTATGCCTGCCATATGATCAAAAGAATGACATATCCGGCCCATGCGCGGGCGATCCTTGCGCTGGGCGTGCCGCTTGTCGGCTCGCATCTGGCGCAGATGATGCTGCATGTCACCGATACCGTGCTGATGGGCTGGTATGGGGTGAATGAACTGGCGGCGCTGGTGCTGGGCTCCTCCTCGTTCTTCGTGATTTTCATTGCCGGGTCAGGCTTTGCCCAGGCGGTGATGCCGATGGTGGCGGCCGCGCTGGGCCGCGGCGACGAGGCGCAGGTGCGCCGTGATGCGCGGATGGGGCTGTGGCTGTCCATCGCTTTCGGGCTGGCGACCTATCCGCTGTTCTGGTGGGCCGAACCGATTCTGCTGGCTTTGGGCCAGACGCCCGAAGTGGCCGCGCTGGGGCAAGAGTTTCTGCGGATTGCCGGGCTGGGCATGGTGCCTGCGCTCTTGGTGATGGTGCTGAAAAGCTATCTGGCGGCGCTGGAGCGCACGCAGGTCGTGCTGTGGGTCACGCTGGGCGCGGTGGTGGTGAACCTTGGCCTTGCCTGGGTGCTGATCTTCGGCAAGGGGCCGTTTCCCGAACTGGGGGTGACCGGGGCGGCCATCGCCTCGCTTGCGGTGCAGGTGGCGACCTTTGTCGCGCTGGCGTTCTATGCGGCGCTGCTGCCGTCGCTGCGGCATTTCCACCTGTTCCAGCGCTTCTGGCGGGCGGATTGGCCGGCACTGGTGCAGGTGTTCCGGCTGGGCTGGCCCATCGGCATCACCTCGCTGGCCGAGGCGGGGCTGTTTCAGGCGTCGGCGCTGATGATGGGCTGGATCGGCACGGTCGAGCTTGCCGCCCATGGCATTGCGATGGAAGTCGCCTCGCTGGCCTTCATGGTGCATGTCGGGCTGTCCAATGCGGCCACGGTGCGCGCGGGCCGGGCCGAAGGGGCAGGCGATGCGCAGGGGCTGCGCGACGGGGCGCGGGCGGCCATCGCCATGTCGGTGGTCTATGGGTTGAGCATGGTGGCGCTGTTTCTGGCGCTGCCCGGGCCGATCATCGCGCTGTTTCTGGATGCCTCCAAGCCCGAGGCGGCGGCCATCATCGCCTTTGGCACCAGCCTTCTGGCGGTGGCGGCGCTGTTCCAGATGGCCGATGCGATGCAGGTCATGGCGCTGGGCCTGTTGCGCGGCATCCGCGATACCCGCGTGCCGATGATCGCCGCCGCGATCAGCTATTGGCTGATCGGTATTCCTTGCAGCTATGTGCTGGCCTTCAGGCTGGGCTGGGGCGGGCAGGGGCTGTGGCTGGGCCTGACGCTGGGGCTGATCTGCGCGGCCTCGAGCATGATGCTGCGGTTCTGGGTCCGGGCGCCGCGCGTTTTGGCATAGGCTGCGCCCGGCCCCGGCGCCGGATGCCTCCGGCGGGGATATTTGGGCCAAGATGAAAGGTCAGGCGCGCAGGACGGCGCCGGGGTTCAGGATGCCCAAGGGGTCTAGCGCCTGTTTGATCGCCCGCATGGCCGCGAGCTTGCCGGGGTCGCCATAGCGTTCCAGATCGGCGACCTTCAGACGCCCGATGCCATGTTCGGCGGAAACCGATCCTTCCATAGCATGCACAAGGTCGTGGACCGTGGTCTTGATCGCCTCGCGCTGGGCGAGGTAGTCGCCCTTGCTGCGGCCCTTGGCGGGGAAGACGTTGTAATGCAGGTTGCCGTCGCCCAGGTGGCCAAAGCAGTTGATACGAAAATCGCCGAGTGCCGCCAGCGCGGCGCCCGCCTGCGGGATGAAGCGGGCGATGGCCGAGAGCGGTAGCGAGATGTCATGCGACGAGATCGCGCCGATCCGGCGATTGGCCTGCGGGATCGCTTCACGCAGCGCCCAGAGCGTGGCGCGTTGCGCCTGGCTGGCGGCAATGGCGCCGTCACGGATCAGCCCGGGCTCCATTCCCGCTTCGATCAGGCCGGCCATCGTCTCTTCGGCGCCGCCGAAACCCTCGGGCAGGGCAAGCTCGACCAGCACCATCCAGTCGCCTTCGGGGCGGAAGGGCTGCGGCAGGTCGGGCATCGTCTCGGTCAGGAAATCGAGGCCCTGCCGGTGGATCAGCTCGAAGGCCGAGATCAGCCCGGTCGCCCGTGTCTGCGCCAGATCGAGCATGCAGAGCGCGCCCGCCGGATCGGGCACTTCCAGAAGGGCGGTGGCGGTGGAGGCGGGCTGCGGGAAAAGCCGCAGGCTGGCGGCGGTCAGGATGCCAAGGCTGCCCTCGGCCCCGATCAGCAGGTGGCGCAGGTCATAGCCGGTATTGTCCTTGCGCAGCCGTTTCAGCCCGTGGACCACCGTGCCATCGGCCAGCACCGCCTCGACCCCAAGGCAGAGGTCGCGGGCATTGCCATAGCGCAGCACGTTCAGCCCGCCGGCATTGGTGGACAACAGCCCGCCGATCCGGGCCGAACCTTCCGAGGCCAGCGACAGCGGGAAGAGGCGGCCCGCGGTTTCGGCATGGGCCTGCGCGGTGGCAAGGATCATGCCGGCCTCGACCGTCATGGCGTTTTCCTCGGGCCAGAGGCCACGCAGCGCCGTCATCCGCTCGAGGGATATCAGCAGCGGTGCCGGACCCTCGGGCAGGATCTGGCCGCCGACAAGGCCGGTGCCACCGCCAAGGGGCACCACGCCCACCCGGGCGGCAGAACAGGCGCGCAGGACGGTGGCCACCTCTGCCGTGCTGCGGGGCAAGGCGACCGCGCCTGCCAGCCCGGTCCAGCGCCCGCGCGGCTCTTCCAGATGGCGTGGCTCGGGAGGACGCAGGCCGTCAGGGGGCAAGAGCGCGCCCAGATGGCCCAGAAAGGCGGCGTCGGCGGGGTTCAGCATCGGCAGGCTCCTTTGCTCCTTGATAGCGCGGGGGCGGCCGGGGCAAAACCCCCCGCGCCGGGGCTCAGGGGATCGGCGCGGGGGAGAGGAGCAGGATGGTCGGCCGGCGCGGCAGGGTTTTCAGCGAAACCTCAACCTCGGCGCCATCGGCGATTTCGATGGCGAAGTCGCCCTGCGCCGTGGTCAGAAAGCGGGCCAGCGTCGTCTCGTTGAACCAATGCATCGGCAGCACCAGCCTTGGCCGCAGATCGCGCAGCACGTCGGTCATCGTCGCCACATCCATCGTAAAGCCGCCATCCACCGGCACCATGACCACATCGACCCGCCCGATCGAGGCGCGCTGCGCGGTGGAGAGTGGCTGATGCAGATGGCCCAGATGCGCGATGCAGAGGCCCGCCACCTCGAACAGGAAGATCGAATTGCCATTGGCGCGGCTGCCCTCGCCAAAGGGGCCGCGCAGGTCGGAGGTGACGTTGCGCACCTGCATCTCGCCCAGATCAAGGTCGATCCGCGCGGGCTGGCCGGGCGGACCCCAGCCGCGCAGCACATGGGCAATGCGCGGGTCGGGCGCGTCGGTGTAATGGCTGTCATGGGCGTTGTTCATGGTGACGACATCGGGCACCGCATCGGGATTGCCGATGAAGCCGGTGTAATCCGTCACCGCCAAGAGGGCGCCCGGGGTTTCCAGCGCGAAACTGGCATGGCCAAGAAAGCGCAGCCGAACCGTGCCCTTGTCCAAAGGATCGCCAAAGGCGGCGGGCAGCAGCCGTGCCTCTCCGGCGGCAAGCGCGATGCACGCGGATTGGGCCGCGGCCAGCGCCGGGGCGAAGATCAGGGCGAGGAGGACCAGAAGGCGCATGGTCTGAGTGTAGGGCAGATGCCGCGCCGGTCCAGCCCTACAGCCCTGCGCCAATGCCAGAAGGGCCTTTACCGTGTTGCAATTGCGCGCGGTAACCGGCACCGCCAAGAGCCGGGGCAGGCGCTCGGCCAGTTTTGAGCGGCCAATCCCATCCGGCGCGTGCAGATACAGCGCGTCGGGGGTAAGGTGCATCTCTTCGGTCGTTGCCAGAGCGGCGGCCTCGGCCGGCAGCGGCGTGGGCCGGGCGAGGAAAAAGACATGCACCTTGGCGCCATCCGCCGCAGCCGCTGCGTCAAAGGGGTTGGCGGCGTCGATTGCCTGAAGCGCGGCAAGATCCATCAGGAAAAGATCGGTGGTCAGTCCGAAGCGGCTGGCGAGACCGGCGGCGAGACGCCCGGCCAGATCGGGCAGACCGGGGTCGTCGAACACCGCGTTGCCGCTGGCGATCAGGGTGCGCGGATTGCCAAGGCCGAGGTCGGTCAGCATCTGGCGCAGGCCGGCCATCGGCAAGCGGCCATGGCCGCCGACATTCACCCCCCGCAGCAACAGGATGCGCCGCGTCATGGCCGGGACCAAATTCGTTGCAACGAATTTGCAAATTCCTTCAAAGGAATTTGGTGCCTAACCGGCATCGGTGCGGCCGCGGCGGTCGCTGCGCAGATTGGCGTAGAGGACATGGTTGCGCCACCTTCCGTTGATCTGGAGGTAACTTTGCGCAACGCCTTCGTATTTGAAACCGCATTTCTCCAGTACTCCGCGCGAGGCGGCGTTTTCCGGCAGGCAGGCGGCCTCGACCCGGCTGAGGTCAAGCTGTGCGAAGGCGTGATGCACCACGGCCAAAATCGCCTCGCGCATATAGCCTTTGCGGGCAAAGGGCGCGCCAATCCAATAGCCCAACGTGCCCGCCTGCACCGGCCCGCGCCGGATGTTGTCCAGCGTGATCGCCCCCAGAAGCGTCTGGTCGGCCCGGCGGATCAGCAGAAAGGGAAGCGCGGTGCCCTGCGTCTCGGCCCGCTGCGCCCAATAGACCCGGTTGGTAAAGGCGCGGCGGGTCAGATGGTCATGCGCCCAGACCGGCTCCCACGGGGTCAGGTGGCTGGCCGAGGTTTCGCGCAGATGCGCCCAAGCCCGCCAGTCGCTGTGCTGGGGCAGCCGCAGCGTCAGCCGTTCGGTTTCAACCCGGGGTCTGCGGCGGACGCCCAGCATCACGCAGCCAGCCTTGCGCGGATCGCCTCCAGTGTCGGCGCCGCTTCGACCGGGCCGTAAAGCGCCAGCGCTGCCCCGGCGCCGGTCACCTCTCCGGCATAGCGGCGCACGCCGGCAACGGTGACGGCATCAATCCGCGCCACCGCCTCATCCACGCCGGGCACCCGGCCATGGATCGCCAAGAGCCGCGCGATGCGTTCGGCCCGGGACGAGGGGCTTTCCAGCCCCATCAGCATCCCGGCCTTGATCTGGGCACGGGCGCGGGCCACCTCGGCCTCGGTCATGTCATCGGCGGCGCGTTTCAACTCGTCCACGGTGAGGCTGGCCAGATCGGCAATCTCTTCGGCGCTGGTTCCGGCGTAAAGGGTGATCTGGCCGGTATCCTCATAGGCGCCGCTTTGCGCAAAGATGGAATAGCACAGGCCCCGCTCTTCGCGGATCTTCTGGAACAGGCGGCTGGACATGCCGCCGCCCATCGCGGTGGCATAGACCTGCGCGGTGAACACATCGGGGTGGCGATAGCCCGGCGCCTCGAAGGCCATGGCGAAATGCACCTGTTCAAGGTCTTTCACCTCGCGCCGCTCTGCCCCGGCAAAGGTTGCGGGCTGAAAGGCGGGCTGCGGGCGGGCGGGCAGAGCGCCGAACAGCGCCTCGGCCTGTTTGACGATGGCGTCATGGTCCACCGCCCCGGCAGCAGCAAGGATCATCTGCCCCGGCCCGTAATTCTCGGCCACGAACCCTTGCAGATCGGCGCGGCCAAAGCCCTGCACCCGCTCCGCCGGGCCAAGGATGGTGCGGCCAAAGCTCTGCCCCGGATATGACACTTCCTGCAACCAGTCGAAAACGATGTCGTCGGGCGTGTCCAGCGCCTGCCCGATTTCCTGCAGGATCACATGGCGTTCCGTCTCGATATCTGCCGTGTGGAAGGCCGGGTTCAGGACGATATCGCCGATCACATCCAGCGCCAGCGCCACATCGCCTTTCAGGATACGGGCGTAATAGGCCGTCATCTCGCGGCTGGTATAGGCGTTGATATAGCCGCCGACATCCTCGATTTCCTCGGCGATCTGCAAGGATGTGCGCCGCGCCGTGCCCTTGAAGGCCATATGTTCAAGGAAATGCGCGATGCCGTTCTGCTCGGCCCGTTCGTGCCGGCCACCTGCCATGACCCAGATCCCGGCCGAGGCCGATTGCAGGCCGGGCATATGCTCGGTGACGATGCGGAAACCGTTGGATAGCGTCGTCAGGCGGGTGGGGATCAACGGGCAAGCCTTTCACGGATAAGGGTTTGCAGCGCGGCAAGATCATTGGGCACGCGGGTCACACGCTCGTCACGGTCAAAAAGATCGGCCATGCGGGGCGGCAGGGCGGGGCGGATGCCGCTGGCCGACTGAACCGCATCGGGGAATTTGGCCGGATGGGCGGTGGCAAGGGTGATCATCGGCGCCTGCCCAAGGGTTTCTTCGGCCACTTTCACACCCACGGCGGAATGCGGGCAGAGAAGCTCACCCGTGGCCGCGAGGGTGGCGGCGATGGTGGCGCGGGTTTCCTCTTCGGAACAGCGGCCCGAAGCGAAAGTATCGCGCAGCATCTGCAACGCACCCTGCGAAATGCGGAAACCGCCGGTCTTCATCTCGTCCATCAGCTGCGCAATGGCGGTGCCGTCGCGGCCATAGGCATCAAACAGCGCGCGCTCAAAGTTGGAGGAAACCTGAATATCCATCGACGGGCTGATCGAAGGTTTCACGCCGTTGGTTTCATAGGCCCCCGATTTCAGGGCGCGGTCCAGAATGTCGTTCTGGTTGGTGGCGATCACCAGCCGGTCAATCGGCAGGCCCATCTTGTGGGCGATATAGCCTGCGAAGATGTCACCGAAATTGCCGGTAGGCACGGTAAAGCTGACCGAACGGTGCGGGGCGCCAAGGCTGACCGCGGAAGAGAAGTAATAGACCACCTGCGCCAGCACCCGCGCCCAGTTGATCGAGTTCACGCCCGCCAGCCGCACGCCGTCGCGGAAGGCGAAATCGTTGAACATGTCCTTCACGCGGGCTTGGCAATCGTCGAAATCGCCGTCCATCGCCAGCGCGTGGACATTGCCCTCGGACGGGGTGGTCATCTGGCGGCGCTGCACCTCGGACACCCGGCCATGCGGGAAGAGGATGAAGACATCGACATTGGACAGGCCCTTGAACGCCTCAATCGCCGCCGATCCGGTATCGCCCGAGGTGGCGCCGACAATGGTGATCCGCTCCCCGGTGCGGGCCAGCGCCGACTGCATCATCTGCCCGATGAGCTGCATGGCGAAATCCTTGAAGGCCAGGGTCGGCCCGTGGAACAGCTCCAAGAGGAAATGGTTCGGGCCAAGCTGCACCAGAGGCGCCCGCGCGGCATGGCCAAAGCCGGCGTAAGCCTTGGCCAGCAGGCCGCGGAATTCGTCATCGCTGAAGAAGCCGCCCATGAAGGGCGACATCACGCGGAAAGCCACTTCCTCATAGGGCAGGCCGGCCAGCGCCGCGATCTCGTCATGGCTGAGGACCGGCACGGTTTCGGGGACATAAAGCCCGCCGTCGCGGGCCAGACCCGTCATCATCGCTTCGCCGAAACTCAGGGTCGGGGCGGTGCCCCGGGTCGAGATATAGCGCATCGTCCTGTCCTATGCGGTCTGGCGTCTGATACGCCAGAGAAGAAAGCCTGTCATCACCGCCCAGACCGTCGCGAGCGAGAACCAGGTGATGGCATAGCCCCAATGGTCATTGGGTATAGCCGAAGTATCCACCGGCATCGGCGTGATCCCGTCACCCGTCGGCTCGACCGCGACAATAAATGTCGGTTCCGTTCCAAGCTTGGCCGCCATCGCCGCCACATCGCGGGCAAACCACAATCCGGTCTTCGGATCGGGCGGCGGGGTGAAACTGTCGGAATCGTCGGGCCAGTGCAGGTTGCCGGTGATCGCCGCCTCATGCGGCGGGCGGGGCAGGGGGCGGGCCTCATCCTCGATGAAGCCGCGGTCGATCAGAATGTGGCGCCCGTCGGTGGTGTCGAATGCCTCGATGATCCGCACCCCGGGGCTGGAGCCTTTCTGCCCGGCCAGCACCTCGATGAACCGGCCGGTAAAGCGGCCCTCGGTGGTGACGGGGCGGAACTTGTCGGCAATGGGGTCAAGCACGGTGGGCAGGGGTTCGGGCGTGCCGCCGATGCGGGCGTCCATCTCGGCCAGAACGGCGGCCTTCCACTCCATCCGGTGCAATTGCCACACGCCCAGCGACAGCAGCACGCCACAGCCGACAAGGCCCATCAGAACGGGGAAGATCATGCGGCGCAGCAAGGGTCGCTCCAAATGCAAGACGCGGGCCAGATGGCCCGCGCCCGCGGAATTTGCAAGGGCTTACTGGCCCCAGACGTAGATCGCGGCAAAGAGGAACAGCCAGACCACATCGACGAAGTGCCAATACCAGGCCGCCGCTTCAAACCCGATATGCTGTTCGGGGGTGAAATGGCCCTTTAGCGCGCGGATCAGGCAGACCGTCAGGAAGATCGTGCCGATCAGAACGTGGAAGCCGTGGAAGCCGGTCGCCATGAAGAACGAAGCGCCATAGATGTTGCCGGCAAAGCCAAAGGCGGCATGGCTGTATTCATAGGCCTGGAAGAAGGTGAACAGCACCCCCAGCAGGATCGCCAGGATCAGCCCGTTGACCAGATCCTTGCGGTTGTTCTCATGCACCAGCGCATGGTGCGCCCAGGTCGCCGCGCAGCCCGAGCAGAGCAGGATCAGCGTGTTGATCAGCGGCAGGTGCCACGGGTCAAAGGTGTGGATGCCTTCGGGCGGCCAGACGCCATCGACGATCGGCGACAGCGGCCCCATCGGATAAAGCGCGTGCTTGAAGAAGGTCCAGAACCATGCCGAGAAGAACATGACTTCGGACATGATGAACATGATGAAGCCATAGCGCAGCCCGATGCGCACGACGGGGGTATGGTCGCCCACCTGCGCCTCGGCCACCACATCGGCCCACCAGCCGAACATGACGTAAAGCACGCCGACAAAGCCGATCAGCCCCATCCACGGGCCCGCGCCATGCATCCACAGCACCGCGCCGAAGAGCATGACAAAGGCCGAGACGGCGCCGGCAAAGGGCCAGATCGACGGTGGCAGGATGTGATAGTCGTGGTTCTTTGCGTGGGCCATCTTTTCCCTCGTTGCCTTGTCTTTAATTGCTTGCCGCAGCCGGGGCAGGGGCGTCAAGCGCCGCCTGCTCTTCGGGAAGCGGGGTTTCGTGGAAGGTGTAGGACAGGGTGATCTCGCGGATGTCGCCTGCCTCGGGATCGTCGGCGATCGACGGATCGACATAGAACGACACCGGCATGATCACCCGCTCGCCGGGTTTCAGAACCTGCTCGGTAAAGCAGAAACACTCGACCTTGGTGAAATAGCCGCCGGCGAGGTCGGGCATCACATTATAGCTCGCCGTGCCGCCGATGGTGCGGTCGGTCGGATTGTAAGCCTCATAGAAGGCCAGCCCGTTTTCGCCGATGCGCAGCGTCATCTGCGTCTGCTGCGGCTTGAACTCCCACGGCATCCCGGCTTCGAGCGAGGCATCGAAGCGGATGATGACGGTCTGGTCCAGCATGTGGTCCGACCCTGCCTCGGCCACCGAAACAGTTCCGGCATAGCCGGTCACCCGGCAGAACCAGTCGTAGAAGGGCACGGCGGCAAAGGAGAGCGCCCCCATCGTCACGGCAACGCCGACCAGCCCCAGCGCGGTTTTTCCCTGCGGGGTCATGGCGCCGCTCCGGTTGCCGGGGCCAGCTCGGGGCGCATGGCATGGTCAAACGCCTGCATCGGGTCGCCGCGGGTTACCTTGACCACGGTCAGCGCAAAGACCAGCACGACAAAGGCCGCCAGCACAAGGCCAAGGCCCAGATTGCGGCCAAAGCGGCGGCGGTGAATCTCATGTTCGGCACGAAACATCACCAGCCCCCCATGCCGGACGCCCGCAGCACCGCTTCCACCAGGAAGGCGACGAAATGCAGGAACAGATAGATCAGCGAGAAGCGGAACACCGCCTTCTCGACTTTATAGCCATCCGCCTCGGCGGCGGTCTCATCCCGGCGCCAGATGCGCCATGCACCGCGCAGGAATTCGGCATTCAGCAGCACCGAAGCCGCCAGATAGACCGGCCCGCCGATTGAGGTAAAGCCGGCGGCCAGCGCGAAAGGCACCAGCGCAACCGTATACCACCAGACATGCGCCCGGGTGATCTTGCGGCCATGGGTTTCCGTCAGCATCGGCACCTTGGCGTCGCCGTAGTCAGATTTCATGAACAGGGCCAGCGCCCAGAAATGCGGCGGCGTCCACATGAAGATCAGCATGAACATCAGGCAGGCTTCGACCGAGATCGAGCCGGTTGCCGCCACCCAGCCGATCATCGGGGGGAAGGCGCCCGCCGCGCCGCCGATGACGATGTTCTGCGGCGTCGCCCGCTTCAGCCACATCGAATAGACCACGGCGTAAAAGAAGATGGTGAAGGCCAGAAGTGCCCCCGCCAAAACATTGGTGGCCAGCGCCAGCATCACAACCGAAATGCCCGACAGTGCCAGCCCGATGGCCAGCGCCTCGCCCGGCTGGACGCGGCCCGCGGGAATGGGTCGGCCCTTGGTGCGGCGCATGATGGCGTCGATGTCGGCATCCCACCACATGTTCAGCGCGCCCGAAGCGCCGCCGCCAAGGGCGATGAAGAGGATGGCCGAAAACGCCTCGACCGGGTGCAGATGCACCGGGGCGACCATCAGCCCGACCAGCGCGGTAAACACGACCAGCGACATCACGCGCGGCTTCAAAAGCTGCACATAGTCGCCGAACCGCGCCTCGTTGCTGTCATCGAAGGACCGGATATCGGTCATGTTCTGCCCTTGTCAGTCAGGCGGGGGGCACGGCCTGCGTGCCCCCCGCCGATCCCTACACGCATCCGCTGCTCAGTTCGCGGCGAGTTGCAGATTGCCGGCCTTCGCGCCTTCAAGCCACTTGTCATAGGCTTCCTGCGACACGACCTTGACCGTGATCGGCATATAGGCGTGGTCCTTGCCGCAAAGTTCGGAACACTGGCCGAAGTAGACGCCTTCCTTTTCGGCGGCGAACCACAGTTGCGCCAGACGACCGGGAACCCCGTCCTGCTTCACGCCAAAGGCCGGGATGGTCCAGGAATGGATCACATCGGCGCCGGTGACCTGCATCACGATGGTCTTGCCGACCGGCACGACAACGGCGGTATCGGTGGCCAAGAGATATTGCTCGGGCGTGTAGCCGTTCTCGGCAAGTTTGTCCTTGGTCAACATGAAGCTGTCGAAAGACACGCCATCATCGACATATTCATAGGACCAGAACCACTGGTTGCCGGTGGCCTTGATGGTGATGTCTGCAACCGGAATGATCTGTTGCTTGCGCAGGATCGGAACCGAGAAAGTGCCGATGAACACCAGAACCAGAATCGGGATCAGCGTCCATGCGATTTCCAGCGGCGTGTTATGGGTAAAGCCGCGCGGCGTCGGGTTGCTGCGGCGGTTGAAGCGGATCATCACATAGATCAACAGCAGGGTCACAAAGACGGTGATGATGCCGATGATGATCAGGATGGTGTGATCCAGCCACTGAAGGTCGCGGGCAAGCTCGGTCGAGGCCGGCTGAAAGCCGATGTGATCGGGCAGCGGCTGGCCCACGGTTTCCAGCGCCTGGGCGAAAGCCCCGCCTGCGAACAAAGAGGACAGCCCCGTGGCGACGAGACCTGTGCGAGAAGTCAGGTGACGCATCTTCAATTCCCGTTACTTGGTGGCGTTTTCGCTACCCATTGCGGCCCTGCCTTGCAATGAGGCAGAATCCCGTTGTTTCCTTCTGATCTGAAACCATATTAGGCGGGTCAGAACAAGAGAAACCGTGCGACAAACTGGCGCCATTTGACACAGATCAATGCTGCGCCTGCGAAAGGCCCCGATGGACGATACCCCCTTCCGCCCCTTCGAGACTCTGCTGGATCAGACGCAGGCGCTGGCGGTGCTGCGCGCGGCGACCGCGGGCGCCGATGACGGCGAGCTTTTTCTGGAACGGCGGCGTTCCGAGGCCATCGTTCTGGACGATGGCCGCATCCGCACGGCAAGCTATGACGCCTCCGAAGGCTTTGGCCTGCGCGCCGTGCGCGGCGAGGTGGCCGGCTATGCCCATTCCACCGAAATTTCGGAATCCGCGCTGAAACGCGCGTCGGAAACGGCGCGGCTTGCGGTGGGCGATGGCGGCGGTGTGCTGGCGGCCCCGCCGCAGGGCACCAACCTGCGGCTTTACTCCGATGCCGACCCGATGGCGGATGCCAGTTTCGCCGGAAAGATCGACCTTCTGAAAGAGATGGATGCCTGGGCGCGGGCGCTGGACCCCCGCATCGTGCAGGTTTCCGCCACGATCAGCGCCGGCTTGCAGGAGGTGGAAATCCTGCGGCCCGAAGGGCTTTTGCTGCGCGACGTGCGGCCGATGGCGCGGATCAATGTCTCGGTCATCGTCGAGGAGAATGGCCGCCGCGAACAGGGCGGCACCGGAAGCGGCGGGCGCTATGGCCTTGCCCGGCTGATGGAGCCGGGCACCTGGCAGCCGATGCTGCGCGAGGCGCTGCGGATTGCGCTGGTCAATCTGGGTGCGGTGGCCGCGCCCGCCGGGGTGATGGATGTGGTCCTTGGCCCGGGTTGGCCGGGGATCTTGCTGCATGAGGCGATCGGCCACGGGCTTGAGGGCGATTTCAACCGCAAGAAAACCTCGGCCTTCGCGGGCCTGATGGGGCAACAGATTGCCGCGCGTGGGGTGACGGTGCTGGACGATGGCACCATCCCCGACCGGCGCGGCAGCATCTCGTTCGATGACGAGGGCACACCCTCGGCCCGCAATGTGCTGATCGAGGATGGCGTGCTGGTGGGCTATATGCAGGACCGCCAGAATGCCCGCCTGATGGGCGTGGCCCCCACCGGCAACGGGCGGCGCGAAAGCTTTGCCCATATCCCGATGCCGCGGATGACCAACACCTATATGCTGGGCGGCAAGGACGATCCCGCCGGGATCGTGGCCAGCCTGAAGGACGGCATCTGGGCCGTGGGCTTTGGCGGCGGGCAGGTGGATATCACCAACGGCAAGTTCGTGTTTTCCTGCACCGAGGCTTACCGCGTCCGCAATGGCGTGGTGGGCGAGGCGGTGAAGGGGGCCACCCTGATCGGCGACGGGGCGACGGCGTTGAAAGGCATTCGCGCCATCGGCAATGATATGGCGCTGGACCCGGGCATCGGCAATTGCGGCAAGGCCGGGCAATGGGTGCCGGTCGGCGTGGGTCAGCCGACCCTGCTGATCCGCGGGCTGACGGTTGGCGGGCAGGCGGCCTGAACCATGGGCCTGTTGCGCAGTGCGCCCCTTCATCCGGTGCCGTTGCCGCCGCTTTTGCTGGCGGTGGCGGCGCTTTGGGCCGCGCCGGTCTTTATCGGCCTGTTCGGGTTGGCGATGTATATGGTGATCGGCAGGACATGGGCCGATCTGGGCCTTGGCGTCTGGTTCACCGCCAATGCGCTGACCTTCTCGCCGCTCTTTTCGTGGGTCGGCTGGCTGTTGGCGCTGCCGCCGGTCTGGGCGGCGCTGCGGCTGGGCTGGTTCGGCTGGCTTCCCGCGCTGGCGATCGGGGCGGCGTCGGGGGCAATCGCGGGTGAGATGGCGCAGACCGAAATCGCGCTGCCCTTCGGCATCGTGGCGCTTCTGGTGCTGCGGGCGGTTCTGGGGCGGGTTTTCCCGCTTTAACCTTTTGAGCGGACCGGCAGCACCAGTTGCCCGGCGGTGCCGTCGGGCTTGGGGGGCAGGGAGGGCGCGCGGCGGCCCTGCGCCAGAATGGCGGCGTCCAGCGCGGCGTCCCCGCTGGAGCCTTGCAGCGAAACGCCGGTGATTGCGCCCGAGGCGGCGACCGAGAACAGCAATCGCACCTCGCCCCTGCCGTCATAGTTCTTGCGCTGCATGTGGCGGGCCAATTGCCGCTGCGCCGAGGAAACCCATTTCTTCATCGCATCGGCGGGTGCGGCATTGCCCGCAGCCGCCATGGCGCCGGATTTGGCGGCGGGGGCGGCCGCCTCGGGCTTTGGCTCGGCTTTTTTCTTCTTCTTGACCGGGGCCTTGGCCTTTTCCACCGGCTTTTCCTGCGGTTCCGCTTTCGGCGGTTCGGGCAGGGCGACATCGGCACGCGGCTGCGCCTCGGTCGGGGTCAGTTCGGGCGCCGGGGGGGCCTCGGCCAGTTCGGGGGTATCATCCGCCTCCTGCGCCTCGGGCCGGTCATCGGCGGCGGGCGGCGGAGGCGGCGGGGCGGCGGGCAGGGTGGTGGCCGCATCCGGCTGCGGGCCGGGGTCGTCAGCTACCGCCTCGGCCGGGGGCAGGGGGGGCAGGTCGATCAACACCGTCTGCGCCTGACCCGCGCCCGCGCGCTGATCCAGCCAGAGCGCCAGTGCCACGCTGCTGGCCGCCAGCACCAGCACAAGTGCCGCCGCCGCCAGCCACGACAGGCTTTCCATCAGCCGCATTCCGGCCTGGCGATGGGCGGTCCAGTCGGTCATGGCGCCGCCCCTTCCAGCCCTACGAGCGCGATTTTCAGGTAACCAGCGGCGCGCAGCGCATCCATCACGCCCATCACCTCGCCATAGGGCAGGGCCTGATCGGCGCGCAGGAAAATCCGCGTCTCGCGGTCGCCGCCGGTCGCGGCATCAAGCGCCGCCCCCAGCGCCTCGGGCGTCACCGGCGTATCGCCGACCGACAGGCTGCGGTCGGCCTGCACCGACAGATACAGCGGCTCATCGGGCCGTTCGCGCGCCTGCGCGGTGGAGGCGGGCAGGTCAACGGGCACATCCACTGTCGCAAGCGGCGCCGCCACCATGAAGATGATCAGAAGAACCAGCATCACGTCGATAAAGGGCGTGACGTTGATCTCGTGATTCTCGGTCAGCTCGTCGCCCGAATTGCGGATGCCCCCGGCCATCTCAGCCCCCGCCCGCCAGCTTGCGGAAGTCGAGGTCACGCGACAAGAGCCGCTCCACCGCGGCTGCCGCATCGGCCAGCGCCTGACGATAGCCGGTGATGGCGCGGGCGAAATGGTTGTAGATCACCACCGCCGGAATGGCCGCGACAAGGCCGATGGCGGTGGCCAAGAGCGCCTCGGCAATGCCGGGGGCGACCACGGCCAGATTGGTGGTCTGCGCCTGCGAAATGCCGATGAAGGCGTTCATGATGCCCCAGACCGTGCCGAACAGCCCGACGAAGGGCGCGGTCGAGCCGATGGTGGCCAAAAGCCCGGTGCCGCGCATCAGATGGCGACCTGCCTGCGCCTCGGTCCGTTCGAGGATCGAGCGGGTGCGTTCCTTGACCCCCTCCGGTCCGGCGGCGTCCAGCGCGGCTTCGGAGCGGCGCAACTCTTCCAGCGCGGCCTGCGCCATAAAGGCGGCGGGGTCGCGGCGGGTGCCAAAGGCAGCGGCGGCCTCGGGCAGGGTCTGGGCGGCGCGCAGATGGGCCAGCGCGCTGCGCAACCGGCCGCGGGCCAGTGCCAGTTCGGCCGCCTTGTAGACCAGCACCGTGAAACACAGGAAGGTCGCAAAGGCGAGGCTGGCCATCACCGCCTTCACGATGATGTCGGCATCCATGAACATCCGCCACGGCGAGAGTTCATGCGGCAGGGGGCGGGCGGCGGATGTCGCCGGGGCGGATGGAGTTGCCGCCGGTTGTCCGATGCCGGCTTGCCCGGTTTCCGGCAGGGCCGCTTCGGCTTGCGGCGCGGTGGGGGCAGTATCCGCTGCGGGCGGCGGCGGGGCGGTGGGGGCCTCAACCACCGGCGCGGGCGCAGTCTGGGGTGCAGTCTGGGGCTCGGTCTGGGCCAGCACGGGGGCGGCGGCCAGTGCCAGAAGGCAGGCCGCAATCCGGGCGGTGGAGGTGAGAAGCTGCGCCATTATGTCCGAGTCTTTTTGTCTGATATGGCGGCGTTATAGCGGCTTTTGCGCCGGGGTGAACCCGGAATCTTTCTGCGCCGCTGGCTTACCAAAGCGTTCCGGCCCAAAGCCCGACCAGACCGAACAGAATGGGCTGGTGCAGCAGGTAAACCGCAAGGCTGTGCCGCCCGGGCCAACCCAGCGCACGCAGCCAAGCGGGCGCGTTCCAGCGCGCCGCCCATGTCCACAGCCCAAGGCGGCTGCCCAATTGCCCGATGCCCAACCCGATCAGGATCGGGCCGAACCACGGAAAAAGCGGCTCGAAATCCACGGTCATCGTCGGAACGGTCTGCAACCCGATGAACCGCAGCAGCGGCGCGTTCATCGCCGGGGTGGCCAGCGTGTAAGAGGCCCAGACCACGAAAGCCCCCGCCGCCAGTGTCACCGGCGCGGGCAGCCGCAGGAAGGGCAGGGCCAAGAGGCTGCCAAGCGCGATGCAATGCAGGATGCCGAAGAAAACCCACCATTCCGGCAGCGCGATATAGGTCGCCACGCTGACCAGTGCCGCGGCACCGCCGACCTTGGCCATGCGGCGCCAGAAGGCGGGCCAGCGGATGCCCCGCCCATGCGCCAGCCAAATCCCCAGCCCGGCCAGCATCAGGAAGGTCGAGGCGACGGTGCGGGCGTGCCAGTAGAAAAAGCCCTGCACCGCAAAGCCGGGCGGCACCAGCCCGTGCATTTGCAGGTCATAGACGAAGTGATAGCTGGCCATGCCCAGAAGGGCAGCGCTGCGCAACAGGTCGAGTGCCGCGATGCGCTGGCTTGGTCCGGTGTCTGTCATTGGCCGCGACCGGGGGTTTCACACCCCCGGACCCCCGTGGAGTATTTCAGGAAGGGCAATTGGAAAGCCGCCTCCCGGGCAGGGAAGCGGCTTTCATGCCTGAGCGCAAGGGCGCGTTTCAGCGGTGGCGGACATCCACATAGTCGCGCTTCGGGGCGCCGACATAAAGCTGGCGCGGGCGGCCGATCTTCTGGTTCTTTTCGCCGATCATCTCTTTCCACTGGCTGATCCAGCCGACGGTGCGCGAGATGGCAAAGATCGGGGTGAACATCGAGGTCGGGAAGCCCATCGCATCCAGAATGATGCCCGAATAGAAATCGACGTTCGGATACAGCTTCTTCGAGACGAAGTAATCGTCTTCCAGCGCGATCCGCTCCAGTTCCTTGGCAACTTGCAGCGTCGGGTTGTTTTCGATGCCCAGAAGGCCGAGGACTTCATCCGCCGATTGCTTCATCACCTTGGCGCGCGGGTCGAAGTTCTTGTAGACGCGGTGGCCGAAGCCCATCAGGCGGAAGCCCGAATTCTTGTCCTTGGCCTTGGCGATATATTCCGGGATCCGATCAACCGAGCCGATTTCGCGCAGCATCTCAAGGCAAGCCTGATTGGCGCCGCCATGGGCCGGACCCCAGAGGCAGGCGATGCCCGCCGCGATGCAGGCAAAGGGATTGGCGCCCGAAGACCCGGCCAGACGCACGGTCGAGGTCGAGGCGTTCTGCTCGTGATCAGCGTGCAGCATCATGATCCGGTCCATCGCCTTGGCGAGGATCGGGTTCACCACATAGTCTTCGGCCGGGACGGCAAAGCACATGTGCAGGAAGTTGCCGGCATAGGAGAGCGAGTTCTTCGGGTAAACGAAGGGCTGGCCGACCGAATATTTGTAGGCCATGGCCGCGATGGTCGGCAGTTTGGCGATCATGCGGATGGCCGCAACTTCGCGCTGCCATGCGTCGTTGATGTCCAGCGAGTCATGATAGAAGGCCGACATCGCGCCGACCACGCCGACCATGGTGGCCATCGGGTGCGCGTCGCGGCGGAAGCCGCGGAAGAAGTTGTGCATCTGCTCGTGGACCATGGTGTGCTTGGTCACGCGGGCCTCAAAGTCGGCCAATTGGCCGGCGGTCGGCAGTTCGCCGTAGAGCAGCAGGAAACACAGTTCCAGATAGGACGACTTTTCGGCCAGTTGCTCGATCGGATAGCCGCGGTGCAGCAGCTCGCCCAGATCGCCGTCGATGAAGGTGATGGCGCTTTCGCAGGCCGCGGTCGAGGTAAAGCCGGGGTCGAAGGTGAAGACATCCGCCTCGCCATAGAGCTTGCGGATATCCAGCACATCCGGGCCAAGCGTCGGCGAGTGAACGGGCAGGTCATAGGACTTGCCGTCCAGCTCAAGCTTGGCAATGCGGGTCGGTTCAGCCATGTGTCAGTCCCCCTGTCTGGCATCGGGGGGGCCGCCCCGATGCGCTATCCTGTCCGCCAGAGGGTGGGCCTTTTCAGGCCGCCGCGTCCTCCAGCCTTGCGATCGTCTCGTCCTGACCGATGACCAGCATCATGTCATAAACGCTTGGCGTGGCGCTGCGACCCGCCAGCGCAGCCCGCAGGGGCTGTGCCAGTTTGCCGAAACCCATGCCGTGTTCAGCAGCGACATCGGTGAGGATTGCTTCCAGCGCGTCCTTTGTCCAGCTAGCATTTTGCAGTCGCGGCGTCAACGATTTCAGTATACCACGGGATACCGCGTCCAGCGCCTTTGCCGAGGCATCATCGGCGACGATGGGCCGCGAAGTCAGCGCAAAATGTGCCTTTTCAATAAGTTCCGGGAAGGTTTTTGCCCGGTCCTTGACGCAGTAAAGCGCCCGCGACAGCAGGTCGCGCTGCGCCCCGGTCAGGGTAGGGCGACCGGCGGCGGTCAGAAACCTCTCCAATTCATGCAGCAGCGCAGCATCGGGCATCATCGACATGTGATGGCCGCAGGTGTTTTCCAGCTTCTTGAAATCCAGCCGCGCCGGTGCGCGACCGATTCCCTCAAGGTTGAACATCTTCTTCGCCTCATCGGTCGAGAAGATTTCGGCATCGCCATGCGCCCAGCCCAGCCGGGTGAGGTAGTTGCGCATCCCCGCGGCGGGATAGCCCATGGCCTGATATTCCTCGACCCCGGTCGCGCCGTGGCGTTTCGACAGCTTCTTGCCGTCCGGCCCGTGGATTAGCGGGATATGCGCCCAGACCGGCACCGCCCAGCCCATGGCATCGTAAACCATCTGCTGGCGCGCGGCGTTGTTCAGGTGGTCGTCGCCGCGAATGACATGGGTCACGCCCATGTCGTGGTCATCGACCACCACGGCAAGCATATAGGTCGGGGTGCCATCGGAGCGCAGAACGATCATGTCATCCAGAGTTTCGTTCTTGATCGTAACGATCCCCTGAACCTCGTCACGGATCAGCGTTTCGCCTTCGCGCGGCGCTTTCATGCGGATGGCAAAGGGCGCATCGGGGAAGGTTGCCGGGTCGGCGTCACGCCAGGGGCTCTGAAACACCGCATAAGAGCCGCGCGCCTCGGCTTCGGCGCGGAAGGCGGCGATTTCTTCGGGCGTGGAAAAGCATTTATAGGCCGTGCCGCGCGCCAGCATCTGATGTGCCACCTCGGCATGACGGTCCTTGCGGTCGAACTGGCTGACCACCTCGCCGTCCCAGTCCAGACCAAGCCATGTCAGCCCTTTCAGGATCGCCGCCGTCGCCTCGGGGGTGGAGCGTTCGCGGTCGGTATCCTCGATCCGAAGCAGGAACTTGCCACCGCGACCCCGGGCGTAAAGCCAGTTGAACAGCGCTGTCCGTCCGCCGCCGATATGCAGATAGCCGGTGGGCGAGGGGGCAAAGCGGGTCACGACTTGGGCGGCGGACATGGGGTGTTAACCTTCTGGAAACCATCTGGAGGGCAGGATCAGGCGGCAGCAATAGGCAAATAAGGGGCGGGAAACAAGGTGGCCATGGGCGCGCGGCATCTTGTGGCCAAGGGAAGCGGGCCGCTGCTCTGGCCCTTGCAGGGCCTGCAGACGGCGCGGGGCACGCTTTTTGGCTGGGTGCCGGTGTTGCTTGGCCTTGGGATTGGGGGCTGGTTCGCGCTGCCGTGGGAGCCGGGGGCGGGATTTTATCTTGCGGCGCTGGCGGTGCTGGCGCTGGCGGCGGCCCTGCGGCTCTGGGGGCCGGAGCTGCTGCATCCTGTGGCGGTGAGTGTCGCCTGCCTTGCTGCCGGTCCGTTGGCCTGCGGGCTGCGGCTGCACCTTGTTGCGGCGCCGGTGCTGGAGGCGAGCTATTGGGGGCCGGTGCAGGGCCGGGTGATCGAGATCGACCGTTCGCAATCCGATGCGCTGCGGCTGACGCTGGACCATGTGGTGCTGGAAGATCTGCCTCCCGAGCGCACGCCGCTGCGCATCCGCATCTCGGTCCACGGGACTGAGCCGCAGGTGCTGCCCGGGGAGGTGGTGCTGCTGTCGGCCACGCTTTCCGCCCCCGCCGCCCCGGTTGAGCCGGGGGGCTTCGACTTTCAGCGCATGGCCTATTTCGACGGGCTGGGGGCGGCGGGCTATACCCGCAGCCCGGTGGTTCTCTGGGCCGAACCGGAAGCTGGGGAGCAAGTGATCAACCGGCTGCGCAGCCATCTGTCGCGGGCCATCATGGTGACCCTGCCGGGCGATGCCGGGGCCTTTGCCTCGGGCGCGATGACGGGCGACCGTTCCGGCATCTCGCGCGATACTGTCGAAGCGCTGCGCGACAGCAACCTGTCGCATCTTCTCGCGATTTCGGGCATGAACATGGCCTTCCTGACCGGCTTCGTCTTCCTGCTCATCCGGACCGGGGTGGCGCTGATCCCGCCCTTGGCGCTGCGGATCAATGCCAAGAAGGCGGCGGCGGTGGTGGCATTTGGCGTGGCACTCTTCTACCTCTTGCTCTCGGGGGCCAATGTGGCGACCGAGCGGGCCTTTCTGATGGTCTCCGTCATGCTGGGGGCGGTGCTGCTGGACCGCCGTGCGCTGACGTTGCGGTCGGTGGCGCTGGCGGGCACGGTGCTGCTGCTCTGGCAGCCCGAAAGCCTGCTGGAGCCGGGATTTCAGCTTTCCTTCGCGGCGACGACGGTGCTGATTGCTGGCTTTGGCGTGCTGGACCATGGCATCGCGCGGCAAAAGCTGCCGCGCTGGCTGTTGCCGGTTTACATGCTGGTGCTGTCCTCGGTGCTGGCGGGGCTGGCGACGGCGCCTTTTGCCGCGGCGCATTTCAACCGTTTCACCGACTACGGGCTGGTGGCGAACCTGCTGACGGTGCCGGTGATGTCGGTGCTGATGGGGGCGGGCGCGGTCGCGGCGCTGCTGGCGCCCCTCGGGCTGGCCACGCCCGCGCTTTGGGTGATGGAGCTTGCGGCGCGCTGGATTCTGTTCGTGGCGCATTGGATTGCCGGGCTGGACGGTTCGGTCGCGGCGGTGCCGACGCCGGGGCCATGGGTGCTGCCGCTGATCACGCTGGCCGGGGTCTGGGCCATGCTGTGGCGGGGGCGGCTGCGGCTGCTGGCGGCGCTGCCCTTGCTGGCGGGGCTGGCGCTTTGGGCTGTGGTGGAGCGTCCGGTGCTGCTGATTGCAGAGGATGGCAAGCTGGTGGGGGTGATGGGGCCGGATGGCCGCGCCCTGAGCCGGGGGCGGGGCGGCGGATTTGCCGCCGAAAGCTGGCTTGAGAATGATGGCGATCTGGCCACGCAGGCCGAAGCCGCCCGCCGTCCCGGCATCTTTGGCCCGAAAGAGGCGCGCCGCTTTGCGCTGGCGGGCATCGACGCCGTGGTATTGAGCGGGGAGGGGGCGGTGGCCGAATTGGCCCGGCTTTGCCCGGCAGGCGGGCTGATCGTGCTGGATGGCACGGCGCCGCTGCACGCAACCGGCCCCTGCAGGGTGATCGACCACGCCTTGCTGGCGCAGACCGGCGCCCTTGCCGGGCAGATGCGGGCCGGCGCACTCTGGCTGATCCCGACCCGCAACGGCCGCCGCGCCTGGACCGGCCAGACGCCGCTGCGCGCGCCGATCTGTGTCAGTAACTGCGGATCAGGCCGACAAGCCGGCCCTGCACCTTGACCATGTGGTCGGGGAAGACGCGGGTTTCATAGGCCGGATTGGCCGCCTCAAGCGCGATCATGGCGCCGCGGCGACGGAAGCGTTTCAGCGTCGCCTCGTGATCCTCGACCAGTGCCACCACGATATCGCCGTTCTCGGCAGTGTCCTGTTCGCGGATCACCACGATATCTCCATCGTTGATCCCGGCTTCGATCATCGAGTCGCCCTTGACCTCCAGCGCGTAATGCTGGCCGCGCCCCGAGAGCATCGAGCCGGGCACGGCAACCTGCGCCGAAACATGGCTGATCGCCTCGATCGGGACACCGGCGGCGATGCGGCCCATCAGCGGGATTTCCAGCGCATGAACCGCCTCGACCGGCAGGGCGCCGCGCGGCGGCGGCGGGGCATCCACCTTGTCGCCAGTGATCACGCGGGGGCTGAAGGCGGCACGTTCCATCGCCTCGGGCAGCTTGACGATTTCCAGCGCCCGGGCGCGGTGGGCAAGGCGGCGGATGAAGCCCCGTTCCTCCAGCGCGGTGATCAGCCGGTGGATGCCCGATTTGGACCGCAGGTCCAGCGCGTCCTTCATTTCGTCGAATGAGGGCGGAACGCCGTCCACATCCATCCGGGTGCGGATGAACTCCAAGAGTTCCAGTTGCTTGCGCGTCAGCATACCCGATCCTCATTGCGGTTGTTTGGCAAATGTTCTGCCCCCGTTCCCGCTTTGTGTCAAGCGTTTTGCCGCGCCGCGCTAGTTTACCGTCAGCACCGCCGTCACCGGCGCCAGCGCGACCGAGGCGGCCCGCCCTTCGACCGTCCATTCCAGAATGGCGGCCACCGTTTCGGGCCGGGTCGAGCCGATGACGGCCACGCGCCCCTCTTGCGCGGCCTTGAAGGCGGCGCGGTCAAGGTAGCGGCGCAGCACGGGGCCGGCCTCGCCCTCGGCATCCAGTTGGCGGAAGATCAGGGCGGCGGGCAGATCCTCGCGCCGGGCGACCTGATCGGCGGCGTTCAGCCCGCGCTCATAGGTCAGCAACCCGCGCCCCTGCGCCTTGAGGATCGGCACCACCTGCGCGGCCCGCGTCCGGTCATCCTGAAACCCGCCCCCGGCAAGGTCAATCGCCGCGACCGCCTGCGGCAGGGCAGCGCCAAGCGATTGAAATGTCTGCTCGATATCCGAAGCCTTGGCACCTGCGGGTATTCCGCTCGCCAGCATCACCACCTCATGGCCTGCGGCGCGATAGGTGGCGGCGGCTTCGGTCGCGGTGGCGGCAAGCGGGTCGATCACGAAGGTCACGGGGAAGGGCAGGGCGGCCAGTTGCGCGCGGTCCAGTGCGGCCGAACCGTCGTCCATCAGGATCAGCGCGAAGAGCGGCTTGCCAGCGGGGTTTTCAAAGGCGGCGGCATAGCGCCGGATCGGCGGCAGATCGGTTTCGGCAGGCGCTTCGGGCGCCGGGGCGGCCTTGGGTGCATCGCCGATCGCAGGAAGCCGCCCGACGGTCACGCCGGGCGCCTCGGCAAGGCCGGGATCGGCCGGAAGGGTCGAGGCGGCGGGCACTTCGGCCTCCGGCTCGGTCACGGGCTGGGGCGCGATGCTGGCGGGGGCCGGGGCAGGCGCCGGTTCGGCGGCAGGTTCCAGCAGACGGTCAGGGGCGGTGCCGGGCGCGGGCGGCGGCAGATCGGCAGGGGCGGGCGCCGTCTCGCTCGCTTCGGCGCCGGGTGCGCCGGGGGTTGCGGCCCCGGGGGTGGGGGCGGCTTCGGGGGCCGGGGTTGCCGGCGTGCCGCTCACCGCGGGTTGTGCGGGGGCGGCGGGGGCATCGACCGGGCCTATGGTGGCGGGGGCCTGCGGTGCGACCTGAGGCGCAGCCTCGGCGCCGGGTGGCGTCAATGCGGGCACGGCGGGCGATGCCGGTGCAGGGGCAGAAGCCGTGCCGCCAAGGGTCGGGCTGTTGTCCGCCGCCGGAGGGGGCGCCACTTGCGGCATGGCGGGGGGCTGCGGTTCTGGCCCGATGGGCGCCGCAGGGCCCGCGACGGCTTCCGCCGGCTCTGCGGCAGCCACCTGCTGCGGCATGTCTTCGGGCGCGGTTGCTGCCGGTTTGGCCCCGGGTGGCGGCGCGACCTGCGAAATCACGCCCAACCCCGCCGCGGAAACCACGGCGCCCCATGCCAGACCTGCAACGAAATTCCGGATCACTCTGCCCCCTTGGCGCCATTTGCGCGCGCCGGACCCGCCGGATCTGCGCGCTTGCCCTTGACGCTGCCATCTGCCTCGGCCCATCTATAACCCGGCCTGCCGCGCCCTTCATCCCCTTTCCGACCGGACCCCGCAAGATGCTGCTCCTGATCGACAACTATGACAGCTTTACCTACAATCTCGTTCATTACCTGGGCGAGCTGGGGGCCGATGTCACCGTGCAGCGCAACGATGCGTTGCAGGTGCAAGAGGTGATTGCGATGCGCCCCGAGGTGATCGTGCTGTCGCCCGGCCCCTGCGATCCCGCGCAGGCGGGAATTTGCCTGCCGCTGACCCGTGCGGCTGCCGAGGCGGATATTCCGCTCTTGGGCGTCTGCCTTGGCCATCAGACGATTGGCGAGGCGTTCGGCGGCAAGGTCGTGCGCTGCCATGAGATCGTGCATGGCAAGATGGGCGTGATGCACCATGCCGGGCAGGGGGTGTTCCGGGGCCTGCCCTCGCCCTTCCTTGCCACCCGCTACCACTCGCTGGTGGTGGAACGCGAAAGCCTGCCCGATTGCCTTGAGGTCACCGCCTGGCTTGAGGATGGCACGATCATGGGCCTGCGCCACAAGACCAAGATGATCGAGGGCGTGCAGTTCCACCCCGAAAGCATCGCCTCGGAACATGGCCACCAGCTTTTGCGCAATTTCCTCGACGCGGCCCGTGTCCGTGAGTCCGCCGGGGTGCCGGCATGAGCGATACCCTCAAACCGCTGATCGGTCTGGCCGCCGAGCGTCCGCTGACCCGGGCCGAGGCCGAGACGGCGTTCAACGCGCTCTTCGAAGGGCAGGGCACCCCGGCGCAGATGGGCGGCTTCCTGATGGCGCTGCGCACCCGCGGCGAGACGGTCGATGAATATGCCGCCGCCGCCACGGTCATGCGGGCGAAATGCAATCCGGTCACAGCACCCGAAGGGGCGATGGACATTGTCGGCACCGGCGGCGACGGCAAGGGCACGCTGAACATCTCTACCGCGACGGCCTTTGTCGTGGCGGGGGCGGGGGTGGTGGTGGCCAAGCATGGCAACCGCAACCTGTCGTCCAAATCCGGCGCGGCGGATGCGCTGACCGAGATGGGGCTGAATGTGATGGTCGGCCCCGATGTGGTCGAGCGGTGTCTGGATCAGGCCGGCATCGGCTTCATGATGGCGCCGATGCACCATCCGGCGATCCGCCATGTGATGCCTGTGCGGGCCGAGCTGGGCACGCGGACGATCTTCAACATCCTCGGGCCGCTGACCAATCCGGCGGGCGTGCGGCGGCAGTTGACCGGGGCGTTTTCGGCCAAGCTGATCCGACCGATGGCCGAAACCCTGCTGGCGTTGGGCTCGGTCAAGGCATGGCTGGTGCATGGCGGGGACGGCACGGATGAGATTTCGATTGCAGCACCCACCCATGTTGCCGCGCTGGAACATGGTCAGGTCCGCGAATTCACCCTGCGACCCGAAGATGCGGGCCTGCCGTATCACCCGTTCGAACAGGTGATGGGTGGCACCCCGGCCGAGAATGCGCAGGCTTTCCGGGCGCTGCTTGACGGCGCCCCGGGCGCCTACCGCGATGCCGTCCTCTTCAATGCCGCAGCAGCGCTTCTGGTGGCCGACAAGGCCCGCAGCCTGAGCGAGGGCGTCGAACTGGCCCGTGCCAGCATCGACAGCGGCGCGGCAAAGGCCAAGGTCGCGGCGCTGAAACACCTGACCCATGGCTAGACCGGAGCCACCGGAAAGCTGGGCCGATCTGCCGTTTTTCTCCACCCATTGGCCCGCCCTCTGGGACCGGCTTGCCGCCACCTCCGGCTGGCAGCCCGAACCGCAGGCGATCTTCCGGGCGCTTGAGCTTACCCCGCGCCCTCAGGTCCGGGTGGTGATCCTTGGGCAAGACCCCTATCATACCCCCGGGCGGGCCACCGGGCTGGCGTTTTCCTTCCCCCCCGGCACGCCGCCGCGCGACAGCCTGCGCAACATTCTGACCGAAGTCGCCATCGATACCGGCAGGCCCAAAGCCGACGGCGATCTGACAGCATGGGCCGGGCAGGGGGTTCTGCTGCTCAATACCGCGCTCACCGTGCCCGTCGGGCAGGCCAATGGCCACAAATCCTTCGGCTGGCAGCCGCTTGTCCATGACATTTTGCAAGCCACCGCTGCCGACGGCCCCCGTGCCTTCGTCCTCTGGGGCAATCCGGCGCAGAAACTCTGCACCGCCCTGCCGCGCGATGGCCACCTTTTCCTGACCAGCCCACATCCCTCGCCGCTCTCGGCCCATCGCGGCTTTTTCGGCTCCCGCCCCTTCAGCGCCGTCAACCGCTGGCTGACCGCCCGGGGCCAGCCCGCAATCGACTGGAGCGCCTGACCCGGGCTTCCCATCGCCGTCCGGGCGCGCTAGACCGGAACTTGAAACCGCCAGCCATTCATCTTGGCCCAAATATCCCACGGGGGTCCGGGGGTGTGAAACCCCCGGTCCCGCAGTTGCCGCCGGAGACCCCATGACGACCATTCTCGACCGCATCAAAGCCTACAAGCTTGAGGAAGTCGCCGCCCGCAAGGCCACCCGCCCGCTTGCCACCGTCGAGGATGCCGCCCGCTCGGCCCCCGCACCGCGCGGCTTTGCCAAGGCTTTGTCGGATGCCGCCGTCACCGGCTATGGCCTGATTGCCGAGATCAAGAAGGCCAGCCCCTCCAAGGGCCTGATCCGCGCCGATTTCGACCCGCCCGCCCTTGCCCGCGCCTATGAGGCGGGCGGCGCCACCTGCCTGTCGGTGCTGACCGACACCCCCAGCTTTCAGGGCGCCGACAGCTTCCTGACCGAAGCGCATGAGGCGGTGAAACTGCCCTGCCTGCGCAAGGATTTCCTTTACGACACCTGGCAGGTGGCCGAGGCGCGCGCCCTTGCCGCCGATGCCATCCTGATCATCATGGCCTCGGTCTCGGATGCGCAGGCGGCGGAACTTGAGGCGGCGGCCTTCGAACTTGGCATGGATGTGCTGATCGAGGTGCATGACCGGGCCGAGCTTGAGCGCGCGACCCTCCTGAAATCGCCGCTCATCGGCATCAACAACCGCAATCTGCATACGTTCGAAGTGACGCTGGACACCACCCGCCAATTGGCGCGGCTGGTGCCCGAAGACCGGCTGATCGTCTCGGAATCGGGCCTCTTCACCCCTGCCGATCTTGCCGATGTCGCGGCCTATGGCGCACGCTGCTTCCTGATCGGCGAGGCGCTGATGCGGCAGGCCGATGTGACGGCGGCGACCCGCGCCATCCTCGCCCGCCCGCTCGACAGCGAGGCGGGGGCATGAGCGGCCTCACACATTTCGACGATCAGGGGCAGGCCCATATGGTCGATGTTTCGATGAAGCCGGTCACCGACCGCACGGCAGTGGCCGAAGGCTGCGTCGTGATGACCGCGGAAACCCTGGCGCTGATCACCGAAGGCCGCGCGAAGAAGGGCGATGTGCTGGGCGTGGCACGGCTAGCCGGCATCATGGCGGCCAAGAAGACCGCCGATCTGATCCCGCTCTGCCACCCCTTGCCGATCACCAAGGTCGCGCTTGACCTCACGCCGGACCCGGCTCTGCCCGGCATCCGCGTGACGGCCACCGTCAAGACCGGCGGCCAGACCGGGGTGGAGATGGAGGCGCTGACGGCGGTTTCGGTCGCCTGTCTCACCATCTACGACATGGTCAAGGCGGTGGAAAAGGGAATGCGGATCGAAGGCATCCGCCTCAAACTGAAAGAGGGCGGCAAATCGGGCCGCTGGGAGGCGGAATGATCACCGTACAAGAGGCTCTGGCGCGCTGTTTCGCTCTTGTGACCCCGGTCGGCACCGAAACGGTGCCGCTGCGCCGCGCCGCAGGCCGCGTGCTGCGGCAGGCCGCCCCGGCCAGGCTGACGCAACCGCCCTTCGCAGCCTCGGCGATGGACGGCTATGCGCTGGGCGCTGCCGCCGATGCCGGGGCAAGCTTCACCCTGCGCGGCGAGGCGGGGGCAGGCCATGCCTTTGCCGGAACGCTTGGCCCGGCGGATGCCGTCCGCATCTTCACCGGCGCGCCGCTGCCCGAAGGCGCCGCGACCATTGCCATTCAGGAAGAGGTTGCGGCGGAAGGCCCCACCATCACCCTGCGCAAGGCCGCCACTCCCGGCGACAACATCCGCCCCCGCGGACAGGATTTTGCCGAAGGTGACAGCTTGGCCGCGCCGCGCCGCCTGACGGCCAATGACATTGCCCTTCTGGCCTCGATGAACCTGCCCGAAGTCACCGTCGCCCGCCGCCCGGTGGTGGCGCTGATCGCCACCGGCGACGAGCTGGTGATGCCGGGTGAAGCGCCCGGCCCCGATCAGATCATCGCCTCCAACACCTTCGCCCTTGCCGCCATGGTCGAGGCGGCGGGCGGCGAGGCACGGATGCTGCCCATCGCCCGCGACAGCGAAGACAGCCTGCGCATGGTCTTCGGCCTTGCCGAAGGCGCGGACCTTGTGGTGACGGTCGGCGGCGCTTCGGTGGGGGATCATGATCTGGTGGGCAAGGTGGCGGCGGAGCTGGGCCTTGAACGGGCCTTCTGGAAGATCGCCATGCGCCCGGGCAAACCGCTGATGGCGGGGCGTCTGGGGCAAGCGGTGATGCTGGGCCTGCCCGGCAACCCGGTCTCGGCCATCGTCTGCGGCCATCTGTTCCTGATCCCGCTTCTCAAGGCGATGCAGGGCCTGCCCGCGACGGCTCCCGTCCCCCGCAAGGCCCGCCTCGGCGCCGATACCGGCCCGGCGGGTCCGCGCACCCATTACATGCGCGCCCGGCTGGATGCAGAGGGCGCGATAATCACCCCGTTCGACCGTCAGGATTCGGCCCTGTTGTCGATCCTGTCCACCGCCGATGCGCTGCTGATCCGCCCGATGGGCGACGGGCCGCGCAAGGCCGGGGAACAGGTCGAATATCTGCCGATCTGACCCCGCGCGCTCCACGCAGGCGTCGATGTCTCCGGCAGGGATATTTGGGCCAAGATGAATTGCACCTTGCGAAATACTCCCGCCGGAGGCCCTTGACCCGAGCCGGTTGGCCGCAGGCCAGAGGCGAGAAAAAGAAATGCCGCCGTTTCGCAAGAAACGGCGGCGCGACTGTTTTCAAGGGGGTCAGCTGTTGCCGCGGCGCGCGAACAGGCCGGCGTCTTCGGCTGCGCGGCGCAGGGCGTGGCTCTTGTTGACGGTTTCCTGATATTCCGCCTCGGGGTCGCTGTCATAGACCACGCCGCCGCCTGCCTGAATATAGAGCTTCTGATCCTTCAGAACCGCCGTGCGCAGCGCGATGCAGAAATCCATCTCGCCGTTGGCCGCGAAATAGCCCACCCCGCCGCCATAGACGCCGCGCTTTTCCGGCTCCAGCTCGTCGATGATCTCCATCGCCCGCACCTTGGGCGCGCCTGAAACCGTCCCGGCGGGCAGGCCCGCCAGCAAGGCCGAAAGCGCGTCCTGATCGTCGCGGATCTCACCCACCACATTCGAGACGATGTGCATGACGTGGGAATAGCGTTCGATGATGAATTTCTCGGTGGGCTTCACCGTGCCGACCTTGGCCACCCGGCCGACATCGTTGCGGCCAAGGTCCAGAAGCATCAGATGTTCGGCCAGTTCCTTCTGGTCGGCCAGCAGATCGGCCTCCAGCGTCTTGTCCTCTTCCGGCGTGGCGCCGCGTTTGCGGGTTCCGGCGATGGGGCGGATCGTCACTTCTCCGTCGCGCAGCCGCACCAGAATCTCGGGGCTGGCGCCGATCACCTGAAACGGACCGAAGTTGAAGAAGAACATGAAGGGCGAGGGGTTGGTGCGCCGCAGGCTGCGATAGAGCGCGATGGGCGGCAGTTCGAACCGCTGGCTCCAGCGTTGCGACGGCACCACCTGAAAGATGTCACCGGCGCGGATGTATTCCTTGGCCTTCTCGACCGCCGCCTTATAGCCGTCATGGGTGAAATTCGACACCGGCACGCCGACCGCCGTCGCCTCGCCCAGATCGCGTTGGGCGGGGGGGGCGCGGTCAAGATCGCGCAGCGCGTCCATCACCCGCTCTGCCGCCTGGGCATAGGCGGCGCGGGCCGAAAGCCCCGCCGCGACCCAGGCCGGGGCGCAAACCGTCACCTCGCCCTTCACCCCGTCCAGCACCGCCACCACCGAGGGCCGGATCAGTTGCGCATCGGGCAGGCCCAGCGGATCGGGGTTCACATAGGGCAGATGTTCCACCAGCCGGATCATGTCATAGCCGAGATAGCCGAACAGCCCCGCCGCCACTGGCGGCACGCCTTCGGGCATCTCGATCCGGCTTTCGGCGATCAGGTCGCGCAGCGTCTGCAACGGATGGCCCGGCAGTTCCACGAAAGCCGCCGGATCGAACCGCGCCTCGCGGTTGAGGCGGCTTTTCTCGCCATGGCATTGCCAGATCAGATCGGGCTTCATCCCGACGACGGAATAGCGCCCGCGCACCTCGCCGCCGGTCACCGATTCCAGCATGAAGGTATCGGTCCGCGCCTCGCCCAGTTTGAGCATCAGCGACACCGGCGTATCCAGATCGGCGGCCAGCCGCGCATAAACCAGTTGGTTGCGGCCCTCGGCCCAGCCCTGTTCGAAGGTTGCGAAATCGGGGTGCAGGATCATCGCCGGGGCCTGTCAGTTGCCAAGCTGGGCATTGACCGCATCAATCGCCGCCTGATTGAGCGTGATGCCCGCCTCGGCGGTCAGCGCGCCTGTGTAAAGCGCGAAAAGATCGGTAGAGAGGGCGCGCGCGGCATTGACCGCAATCGCCTCGCGCAGGGCCTGCGCATCGGCGCCTTCGGCCGTAGCCGGCTGAATGTCGTCTAGCCGCACCAGCGCGGTAAAGCCCGCCTCTTCGATCAGCCGCAATTCGCCGGGCTGCATCGCAAAGACGGCGGTGATCAGGCTTGCCGGGGCGCCTTCGACGCTGGCCTGACGGTCGGCCGAAGCGGTGCGCTCGGCAATGCCCTGCGCGCCAAGGGCGGCCCCGCCTTCGACGGCGGTCTTCATCTCAAGCCCGCGGGCCGACAGCGCCTTGGCCAGCGCATCGGCGCGCAGCGCCGCCGTCACGGCGTCTTTCACGGCGTCAAGCGGGCGCGGCGTGGGCGGCACCACCTCATCCAGTTGCATCGCCACCAGCCCGCCATCGTCCAGCACGATGGCTTCGGGGAAATCGCCTTCGGCCAGCGCCGCGGCGGCCTTGGCAAAGGCGGGCTGCGCGGTGATCGGCGCATTGTCCTCGGCGCCGGGGGCATAGTCGGTGGTGGCCAGAACCATGCCTTCGTCGCGGGCCAGTTCGTCCAGCGCGGCGCCGCCTGCCAGCAGGTCATCAATCGCCTCGACCTTGTCCGAAATTGCCTTTTGCGCGGCGGCCAGTTGCAACTCTTCCAGAAGCTTCGGCTTGGCCTGCTCGAAGGTGGTTTCCTGCGCCGCCAGCACTGCATTCATCCGGTAAAGCGCCGGGCCAAGGCTGGAGGGCAGGGGGCCGACGGTGCCGGGTTCGGTCAGGGCAAAGACGGCATCGCCGGCAGCACCCAGATCGGCCTTGGACACATCACCCATGTCGATGTCTTCCAGCGTCAGCTTGCGTTCGGCCACCAGCGCCTCAAAGCTTTCGCCAGCGTCCAGCCGCGCCTTGGCGGCAGCCGCCTCGGCCTCGGTGCCGAAGACCAGCCGTTCGACCAGCCGCTTTTCCGGCAGCATGAATTCGGACAGCCGCGCGTCATAGGCGGCCTTCACCTCGGCCTCGTCGATGGTGATGGTCTTGGCGACATCAGCGGGCAACAGCGCCGCATAGGTGATGCGCTTGGCCTCGGGGCGGGTGTAATCGGCCAGATGGGCGTCATACCATGCCTGCACCTCGGCCTCGGTCGGCGCGGGCAGTGGGGCGGGCAGATCGGCTTCGGTCACGCGGACAAGGGTAAAGCCCCGCCGCTCGCCGGCCCAGGCAAAGATGGTATCGGTCAGTGCCTGCGGTGCCACGACCCCGCCCGCAACCGAGCCTTGCAACAGCGAGCGGGCAATGTCGGCGCGGATGCCGTCTTCAAACTCGGTCGCGGTCAGGTTGTTGTTCTTCAGCGCGTCACGGTAGGTCTTGCCATCGAAGGTGCCGCTTACGCCCTGAAAGCTGGGCATCCCGGCCAGTTCGGCGGCCACCACGGCATCGCCCGCCGACAGCCCGACATGCGCCGCCTCATTGTCCAGCGCGGCCCGCTGCACAAGGCTTTGCAGCACCTGCCCGTCGATGCCAAAGGCGCGGGCCTGCTCCATGGTCAGTTGCGCGCCGAACTGTTGCGACAACTGGTTCACCTGCTGGCGCATCCCCTGCACATAGTCATTGACCGTGATGTCGCGGTCGCCGACCGCGCCGATGGTGGTGACATTGCCGCCAAAGTTGGTCACGCCGAAACCGCCCAGGCCGCCAACGATCATCGCCATCAGCACCCAGGCCATGACCGAGGCGCCACGGCGCTTGCGCTTGGGGGTGGCGTCGTCGTCGGTGGTATGCGGTGCTTTGGACATG
Source organism: Tabrizicola fusiformis (assembly GCF_013328815.1). GTDB lineage: Bacteria > Pseudomonadota > Alphaproteobacteria > Rhodobacterales > Rhodobacteraceae > Fuscibacter. Next base: position 247,747 of record NZ_JABUHN010000003.1, on the reverse strand, counting down.
ATCGGCTCGCTCAAGGGCTTTGCCCGACTGTCTAAGCGGTCGGGCGCAGGGGGGCAAGGCTGGAGGGCCCGCTTATCCGGTGAAGGCCGCCAGACGGCGGAACATCTCGGTGATGCCCGCAGCATCCACATTGGCAAAGGCGATGCGGATTTGCCGCGCGCCTTCGGCATGGGCGGCGGGCTGGAACATCGTGCCGGGCAGCATCAGCAGGCCCGCCTCGGCCACCAGCCGCTTGCACAGGGCATCCGAGGCCAGCGGGAAGGGGTGTTCGACATAGGCGAAATAGGCGCCGCAGCCGAGAAGCTTCCACCCCTCCAGCGCGCCGAACCCGCCCGTCATCGCCGCGCGACGGGCAAGGATTTCATCCCGCTCGCCCGCGACCCATTGCGACAGGTTCCGCATTCCCCAAAGCGCGCCGATCTGGCCCAACTGGCTGGGGCAGATGGCGACGGTATCAAGGAACTTTTCCACCTCGGCCAGCCGCGCCTCGCTGGCGACAATGGCCCCCACGCGGTGGCCGGTCAGGCGGTAAGCCTTGGAAAAGCTGTAAAGGTGGATGAAATCCGCCGCCCAGTCGGGATCGGTAAACAGGTCATGCGGGCGGCCCGTGCGGCTGTCGAAATCGCGGTAGGTTTCATCCACGATCAGGGCGAGGCCGCGTGCGCGCGCCAGCGCATGGAAGGCCGCCAGCGTTTCCGCCGGATATTCCGCCCCGCCCGGATTGTTGGGCGAAACCAGCACGATTGCGCGCGTGCGGTCAGTGATCAGCCGCGCGGCCGCCTCGGCCTCGGGGATCAGGCCCTCACCGGCGGGCAGCGGCACGGCGCGCACGCCCTGCATATCCAGCCACATCTTGTGGTTGAAATACCACGGCGTTGGCAGGATCACCTCATCGCCGGCGCCCGCAAGCGTGGCCATCACGGCGCAGAACGCCTGATTGCAACCTTGCGTGATGGCGACCTGGCCGTCGCGGATGGTGCCGCCATAGGCCGCCGACCATTGCGCCGCAATCTCGGCCCGCAGCGGTGCCATGCCCAGAACCGGGCCGTAAAGATGCGCCTGCGGATCGTTCAGCGCCGCCTCGGCCAATGCCTGCCGCAGGCCCAGGGGCGGGCTGTCCACCGGGGCGGCCTGACTGACATTGATCAGCGGGCGCTCGGGCGGAAAGACCACCCCCTGCAACCAGCGCCGGGCCTCCATCACGGGCGGCGGCTCGGTTCCGGCCATGGCAGGGTTCAGGGGATGGGTCATCGGCTGCACTCCTGAAAGGGGGGCGAGGGGGCACACCCACCGCGCCATTCGTTTCCAGAACCAATGGCGAATCAAACGGCTCACCCTTGGGATATTCGGCAAGACGGGATGGAGGGTCAGTCCTTGCCGCGGAAAGGCTGCACATATTGCAGCGCCATGTCCCAGGGGAAGAAGATCCAAGTGTCTTGGCTGACCTCGGTCACATAGGTATCGACCTGCGGCTTGCCGTGCGGCTTGGCATAGACCGTGGCGAAATGCGCCTTGGGGTAAAGCTTGCGCACCAGTTCCAGCGTCTTGCCCGAATCCACCAGATCATCCACCACCAGAATGCCGGTGCCGTCGCCCATCAGATCGGCCTGCGGGCTTTTGGTTACCCGGGCCTCGGCCTGCGCCTGATGGTTGTAGCTTTTCACGCTGATCGTATCGACCACGCGGATGTCCAGTTCGCGGCTGACGATCATCGCGGGCACCAGACCGCCGCGGGTGATGCCGACCACCGCCCGCCACGCCCCGCCATCCGGCCCCTTGCCATCCAGCCGCCAGGCCAGCGCCCGCGCATCGCGGTGGATCTGGTCCCAACTGACGTGGAAGCCTTTTTCATGCGGCAGGCGGTCGGTCATGGGCGGACTCCTCTTCAGGTGGCGACGATCTTGACGCCCAGAAGCGCCAGCGCGCCCCCAAAGCTGCGGTCGATCAGGGTCTTGAGGCTGATATAGCGCGCCCGGCTGCGTTCAAGCGAGAAGATACGCGCGACAAGGCTGTTCCACAGCGTTTCGGCGGTGAAGATCACCGCAAGCAGCAGGCCCAGCACCCAATAGGGCGTATCGGCCTGCAATGTGCCAAGGAAGATCGAGGAAAACATCACCGCCGCCTTGGGATTGGCCAGATTGGTCCAGAGCCCCAGCCGATAGGCCGCCAGCGCCGAACGCGGCACCGGCCGGGCATCTTCGGTGACAAAGGGCTGTTTGGCATCGCGCCACAGGTGCCATGCCATCCACAGAAGATAGCCCGCCCCGCCGATCTTGAGCGCCCAAAGCAGCGACGGCGCCGCGGCAAAGACGATGTTCAGCCCGAACATCGCCGCCAGCGCCCAGACCATCGCCCCGCTGCCGATCCCCATGGCCAGCATGACGCCGGTGCGGAACCCTTCGTTCAACCCGGTGCGCGCCGCCATCAGCACGGCAGGCCCGGGCGAGATCGCTGCAAAGGTCACCAAACCCGCAAAGGCCAGAAAGGCTGCCGGTGTCATTCCTTGCGGCCCGTCACCGCGTCGATGTCGGGCGCATCCACCGCCTTCATGCCGACGACGTGATAGCCCGCATCGACATGCAGGTTTTCGCCCGTGGTGCCCGAACCCAGATCGGACAAGAGGTAAAGCGCGGCCTTGCCCACCTCGTCCTGCGTCACGTTGCGCCGCAGGGGCGAGTTCAGCTCGTTCCATTTCAGGATATAGCGGAAATCACCGATGCCAGAGGCGGCCAGCGTCTTGATCGGGCCGGCGGAAATCGCGTTCACCCGGATGCCGTCCTTGCCCAGATCCTCGGCCAGATATTTGATCGAGGCTTCCAGCCCGGCCTTGGCCACGCCCATCACATTGTAATGCGGCATCACCTTTTCGGCGCCGTAATAGGTCAGGGTCAACAGGCTGCCGCCCGGCCCCATCATGGCCGCCGCCCGCTGACAGACAGCGGTAAAGCTGTAGACGGAAATATCCATCGTCATCAGGAAGTTGGCGCGGCTGGTGTCCACATAGCGGCCCCGCAGCTCGGCCTTGTCGGAAAAACTGATGGCATGGACCAGAAAGTCGATCTGGCCCCAGAGTTCCTTGAGCCGGGCAAAGAGAGCGTCGATCGATTCCTCGCTCGATACGTCGCATTCGACGAATTCGCTCATCCCGATCGAGGCCGCCAGCGGCTCGACCCGCTTTTTCAGCGCGTCGCCCTGATAGGAAAAGGCGATTTCGGCCCCCTGCGCCGCAAGTTGCTGGGCGATGCCCCAGGCGATGGATTTGTCATTGGCCAGCCCCATGATGAGCCCGCGCTTACCTGCCATAAGTCCGGTTGACATTCGGGCTCCCTCGGCCACCTTCATTGATCAAGTGGTGTGTAGGCCATCGGGGGCCGGGCATCAAGGGCGGCGCAGGCAGCGGGACCACGCCGGGAAGGAATGGACGACATGGACCGAAGCGGAATTTTTGCGGGCGAAGACCCGTTCGTCATCGCTCAAAGCTGGCTGGCCGAGGCAGAAAAAAGCGAACCGAATGACCCCAATGCCATCGCGCTGGCCACAGTCGATGCCGATGGGCTGCCCAATGTGCGCATGGTGCTGCTGAAAGAGATCGAGGCGGCGGCCTTCGTCTTTTACACCAATTACACCAGCGCCAAGGCCCGCGAAGCCGAAGGCGCGGGCAAGGCCGCCTTCGTGATGCACTGGAAAAGCCTGCGCCGCCAGATCCGGGTGCGCGGCCTTGTCAGCCGCGAAGAGGGGCCGCAGGCGGATGCCTATTACGCCAGCCGCAGCCTCAAATCCCGGCTGGGCGCCTGGGCCAGCCAGCAGTCGCAACCCCTGTCGTCACGCGGGGCGCTGATGGCCGAAGTTGCCCGCGTAACGGCCGAGCAGGGCCTGAATCCGCCCCGTCCGCCCTTCTGGGGTGGTTTTCGCATCATTCCCCTTGAAATCGAGTTCTGGGCCGATGGGGCGTTCCGCCTGCATGACCGCTTTCGCTGGAACCGCCCAACCCCCGAGAACGCTTGGGAAATCCACCGTCTGAACCCCTGATCTTCGCGCTTCGTGAATGGAAGTGTGCCGAAACACGGCGTTTTTAGGCTTGCATCTGGCAGGTGAAACGCTGCATCAGTTTGCACGGGCTTTATCTGGGGAATGGCTCTGACAATGACGGAAGAAGATGAGGCCGTGCAGGAACTGCAGGGCCGAGTGAAGTGGTTTGATCCGGCCAAGGGCTTCGGCTTCATCGTTGCCGAAGGCTCCCCTACGGATATCTTGCTTCACGCGAATGTCCTGCGCAACTACGGTCAAAGCTCGGTCGCCGATGGCGCTGGCATCACCGTGAAGGTGCAAAAGACGCAACGCGGGGCGCAGGCGGTCGAGGTGGTGCGGATCGAACCGCCGCCCGGGGGGGCGTTCCCGCTGGTCGATGAAAGCATCATGCCCTTGCCCGACGATCTGGCGCAATTGCCGCTGGAACCGGCCCGGGTGAAGTGGTTCGACAAGGGCAAGGGCTTTGGCTTTGCCAATGTCTTCGCCCGGCCCGAGGATGTCTTCATCCATATCGAGGTGCTGCGCCATTCCGGCTTTGCCGATCTTCAGGCGGGCGAGGCGGTCTGCCTGCGCATCGTCGAGGGCAAGCGGGGCCGCATGGCGGTGCAGGTGGTGTCATGGGAAGCTTCGGCGCGCGTCTGAGCGGGCTTGTTCTGGCGCTGGCCCCTGCGATGGCCGGCGCCGCTTGCGCGCCCGAGGCGGTTGAATTGCGCGGCCCCGCGGGGGTCGCGCGTTTTCATGTAGAAGTGGCTGATGAGCCGGCCGAACAGGCCAAGGGTCTGATGTTCCGTGAAAAAATGGCGGCTTCGGCGGGGATGCTTTTCGTGTTCCCCGCCCCGAAACACGCCAGCTTCTGGATGAAGAACACGCTGATCCCGCTGGACATGATCTTTGCCGATGCCGCCGGGCGGGTGACGCGGGTGCATTCCATGGCGGTGCCCGGCGACGAAACCCCAATCGACGGCGGCGAGGGCGTGGCGATGGTGCTGGAAATCAACGGCGGCTTGGCGGCCCGGCTGGGCATCGCGCCGGGCAGCGAATTGCGGCATTCGTCGGTGGATCAATCGCTTGCCGCCTGGCCTTGCGACTGACGCACAACCCTTGTAGAGAGGCCGCATCGGGGCGTAGCGCAGTCTGGTAGCGCGACGGTTTTGGGTACCGTAGGTCGGAAGTTCGAATCTTCTCGCCCCGACCATTCCAGAAGCATCTCAAGGACCAGACCGTCGCGGCAGCGCTCGGAAATCGCGTGGTTTTTCCGCAGCTACAACCAGCCGCGGCCGGGCGCGTGATTTGACATGCCGTAGCAGGGGATGGTGCGTGCAAGCACGCACCCTACCGAACCCCTGATGCCGGGGGGCCACCCTCCAAGCGATTATCGCCAAGCGGTAGGGCGTGATTTCACGCACCTTGGGACGGGGGTGGTGCGTGCAAGCACGCACCCAACCAATGCCCGTTCTTACCCTTGCAGCGTCCGCACGCCGTAGCCCTCGCCCCGGGCCTTCATCGCGGCTACCGCAGCGATGCTGGCGGCGGCGGTGGTGAAATAGGCGATCTTGTCCATCAGGGCGACGCGGCGGATGTCGCGCGAGTCGCTGATGGCTTGGGTGCCTTCGGTGGTGTTCATCACCAGCGCAATGTCGCCGTTCTTCAGCCGGTCCACGATGTTCGGGCGGCCTTCATAGACCTTGGCCACCGGCGTTGCCGCGATGCCGACCGAGGCGAGCCATGCGGCCGTGCCCTTGGTCGCCACGATCTCGAAGCCCATCGCAACCATGTCGCTTGCGGCGGCGGCGAAGGCTTCGGTCTTGTCCATGTCCTTGACCGACAGGAACACCCGGCCGCCTTCGGGCAGGATGGTTCCGGCGCCCATCTGTGCCTTGAGGAAGGCCAGCGCAAAGGTGCGGTCCCAGCCCATCACTTCGCCGGTCGAGCGCATTTCCGGGCCAAGCACCGGGTCCACTCCGGGGAAGCGGGCGAAGGGCAGCACGGCCTCTTTGACCGAGAACCACGGCGTGATCGGGTCGGCGAGGGTGAAGGCATCGGCCAGCGGCAGCGGCGTGTCCGGGCCGACCCCTTGGGCATAGGGCGCGCGGAGGGGGAAGTTCGACATCGGCTCACCGGCCATCAGGCGGGCGGCGATGGCGGCGATGGCACTATCGGTCGCCTTGGCGACGAAGGGCACGGTGCGGCTGGCGCGGGGGTTCACCTCAAGCACATAGATCGTGCCGTCCTTGATGGCGAATTGCACGTTCATCAGCCCGACCACATGCAGGGCGCGGGCCATCTCGACGGTCTGACGCTTCAGCTCGGCGATGGTGGCTGCGTCCAGCGAATGCGGCGGCAGGCAGCAGGCGGAGTCGCCCGAATGCACCCCGGCCTCTTCGATATGTTCCATGATGCCCGCGACATGCACGGTGTCGCCGTCGCAGAGCGCGTCCACATCCACCTCGATCGCGCCGGAGAGATAGCTGTCGAGCAGCACCGGGCTGTCGCCCGAGACCTGAACGGCGGTGGCAATGTAACGCTCAAGCTGGGCATCGTCGCGGATGATTTCCATGGCGCGGCCGCCCAGCACGAAGGAGGGGCGGATGACCAGCGGATAGCCGACATCCTTGGCGACCTTGAACGCCTCATCGCGGCTGCGCGCCGTGCCGTTGTGCGGCTGTTTCAGCGCCAGCTTGTGCAGCAGTTGCTGGAACCGCTCGCGGTCTTCGGCAAGGTCGATGGCGTCGGGCGTGGTGCCAAGGATCGGAATGCCTTCCTCATGCAGGGCATTGGCGAGCTTCAGCGGGGTCTGGCCGCCGAATTGCACGATCACGCCATGCAGCGTGCCGTTCTCTTGCTCCACCCGCAGGATTTCCAGAACATGTTCCAGCGTCAGCGGTTCGAAATAGAGCCGGTCCGAGGTGTCATAATCGGTCGAAACCGTTTCCGGGTTGCAGTTGACCATGATGGTTTCATAGCCCGCCGCCGTGAGGGCATAGCAGGCATGGCAGCAGCAATAGTCGAACTCGATGCCCTGACCGATCCGGTTCGGGCCGCCGCCAAGGATGACGACCTTTTTCGCCGCCGAAGGCCGGGCCTCGCATTCCACATCGCCCATGACCGGGCTTTCGTAGGTGGAATACATATAGGGGGTTTGCGCCTCGAACTCGGCCGCGCAGGTGTCGATCCGCTTGAAGACGGCGGTCACACCCAGATTGCGGCGGGCGCGGCGCACCTGCGCCTCATCCCGGCCGGTCAGTTTGGCAAGGCGGGCGTCGGTGAAGCCCAGCATCTTGAGGCGGCGCAGACCCGCGGCATCCACCGGCAGGCCGCTGCGGCGCACCTCGGCCTCGGTGTCGATGATCTCGCGGATGCGGTCGAGGAACCACGGATCAAAGGCGGTGGCGCCGTTGATCTCGTCATTGGTCAGGCCGTGGCGCATGGCTTGCGCGATCACCCGCAGACGGTCGGGCGTTTGCAGCGACAGCGCCTTGAAGATGGCGGCACGGTCGGGGGCGCCCGGAATGGCGATTTCGTCAAAGCCGGTCAGGCCGGTCTCAAGGCTGGCCAGCGCCTTTTGCAGCGACTCGTGGATGGTGCGGCCAATCGCCATCGCCTCGCCCACCGATTTCATTGCGGTGGTCAGGTTGTTTTCGCTGCCGGGGAATTTCTCGAAGGCGAAACGCGGGATCTTGGTGACCACATAGTCGATGGAGGGTTCGAACGACGCCGGGGTGACCTTGGTGATGTCATTGTCCAACTCGTCCAGCGTATAGCCGACAGCCAGCTTGGCGGCGATTTTCGCAATCGGAAAGCCGGTGGCCTTCGATGCCAGCGCCGAAGACCGCGACACCCGGGGGTTCATCTCGATCACCACCATGCGGCCATCGGCGGGGTTGATCGCCCATTGCACGTTGGAGCCGCCGGTCTCGACGCCGATTTCACGCAGCACGGCAATCGAGCCGTTGCGCATGAGCTGATATTCCTTGTCCGTCAGCGTCAGGGCAGGGGCCACGGTGATGCTATCGCCGGTATGCACGCCCATCGGGTCGATATTTTCGATGGAGCAGACGATGATGGCATTGTCAGCGGTGTCGCGCACCACCTCCATCTCATATTCCTTCCAGCCGAGCAGGGATTCATCGACCAGAACCTGCGCCACCGGCGAGGCTTCGAGGCCGGATTTCACGATGGCTTCGTAATCGTCGCGGTTATAGGCCACGCCGCCGCCGGTGCCGCCAAGGGTGAAGGCGGGGCGGATGATGGCGGGCAGGCCGACATATTCCAGTTGCTCGACCGCTTCGCGCACGCCGGCGCCGATGTCATACTTGCCTGTGGCCAGTTTCGGTGCGGCGATGATGGTGGCCTTGGGGTTTTCAAGGCCGATGCGGTCCATCGCCTCGCGGAACAATTTCCGGTCTTCGGCCATTTCGATGGCTTCGCGCTTGGCGCCGATCAGTTCGACCCCGAATTTTTCCAGAACGCCCAGATCGGCCAGCGCCAGCGCGGTGTTCAGCCCGGTCTGCCCGCCCATGGTGGGCAACAGCGCGTCGGGGCGTTCCTTTTCGATGATCTTGGCGACCACCTCGGGGGTGATCGGCTCGATATAGGTGGCATCGGCCAGACCCGGATCGGTCATGATCGTGGCGGGGTTCGAGTTGACGAGGATCACCCGATATCCCTCTTCGCGCAGGGCCTTGCAGGCTTGTGCGCCGGAATAGTCGAACTCGCAGGCCTGACCGATGACGATGGGCCCTGCGCCGATGATCATGATCGAGGTGATATCGGTTCTTTTCGGCATGTCATTCCCCATCCGGCGCGCAAATTGGCGGGGTTATAGTCCGCTGCGGTCCGGGCGCAAGGCGGAATCGGTCGGGCGTGGTGACCAAAATCCTTCCAAGGATTTTGCAAATTTCTTCGAAGAAATTTGGGCGGCGCGCAACAACGGAAAAGGACCGGAGGTTTCCCCCCGGCCCCATCATGGCTTGCCCTGAAGGATCAGGTCTTTTCGCCCACCGCAGCCTCGGCCGCCGCGATGGCGGCCTTGCGGGCGGCGATGCGGTCGCCGGTCGGCGGGCCTTCGAAGCGGCGGCTTTCGACCGCCACCCAGAGGACCAGCGCCAGCGCGATGAAGCCCAGGACCACATACAGCACCCGCTCGTTCGGCGGGGCGACGGCGATGAACAGGATCACGCCCATGCCGATGACGGACAGCACGGTCACCAGCTTGTAAAGCCCGGCCGACATCGCCCAAGGGCCCGGGGCCGGCCATTTCGCGGTGCCATAGGCAAAGAGCCCGGCCACCAGCGGAATGGTGAAGGACAGGAACAGGAACACCAGAGTCGAGTTCACCACGATCACATAGATCGAGGTTTCGCCCACCTTGATGGTCATTGCCAGCACCACATAGAGGATGCAGAGCGCCGTCGCCGTCCAGATCGCGTTGACCGGCGTGCGGTATTTCGGCGAGACCGTGGCCAGCGCCTTGGAAAACAGCGGCACGCCATCATCGCGCGAGAAGGCGAAGAGCATCCGGCTGGCCGAGGTCACCGTCGCCAGACCACAAAGCAACTGGGCGATGAAGATGCCCAGATACAGCACGTCCTTCAGCGCCGCCGGCAGGATGGCATCCATCGTGCCGAAGAACATCCCCCAGCCTTGCCCGGCAGCGGTCGCCATATCGGGGATGGCCAGCGTGATGGCGCAGATCATCACCCAGCCGACGATGGACGACCAGAACACCGCAGTCACAATGCCCTTGGGCACCGAGGTGGCGGCGTTCTTGGTTTCTTCCGAGGTATGGGCCGAGGCATCATAGCCGGTGATCGTATAGACCGGCAGCAAGAGGCAGAGCAGGAACAGATAGCCCACATTGTCCGACTTCAGGAAAACCTTGCCGCCCGCCTCACCCGAGTAGTTGGTGAAGGTCCACAGCCGCGAAATGTCGATGGCGGGTGCGAAATAGAGGCAGGCCAGCACCAGAACCGCCGTCACGGCAAAGATGATATAGCCCGAGATGTCGGTCAGCATCGTCGTGACCTTGATGCCGAGATGGTTGAACAGCGCCTGAATGATGGTGATTGCCGCCACGAACAGCACGACCTGCCCGTCGGTTCCCGAAAAGCCGAACATCGGCCCGAAGGTGCCGGCAAAGAAATACGCGGTGCCGATGTTGATGGCGCCCAGCACGGTGATCAGGCCCAGAAGGTTGAGCCATGCCGTCAGCCAGCCCCAGAAGCGGTTCCCCAGGATCGAGCCCCAGTGGTAAAGACCGCCCGCGGTGGGGAAGGCCGACGCGATCTGCGCCATGGCAAGGGCGAACATGCCCGAGAGCAGACAGCCCGTGATCCAGCCGATCCCGGCACCCGCGCCGCCGACCGAGGAAATCGCCTGGGCGAAAGAGTTGATGCCGCCCGACAGGATGCAGATGATCGAGAACGAGATGGCGAAGTTAGAAAATTTCGACATGGAGCGCGAAAGCTCCTGGGCATAGCCCATGCCATGCAGGACTTTTACGTCCTCATGGTGGTCCTTGTCGCTGTAGGCGTCCGAAGACATGTCATTGACCCTCCAACCATTGGTTGTTGTTCTTGTTGTTGCGGCTGCGGCGGGATGCCGCACCGTGAAGCGGAGGAAATGCCGGAATTTTCTGGCTGGCAAGCGGTGAATAGAAAATTACAGCGCGCCGAGGATTGGCGCCCGTTTTGCCGGCATCATGTCGCAAAATCCGGCGGATCGGGCGCAGCGGCGCTGGTCTGTGGCGGGCCATGGCCCTAGGTATGGCACAGCCGCGAAAGGAATGCCGCGAAAGGAATGCGTCGTGATCGTGCTTGAGGATGGGCCGGGGGGCAAACCCGCGCTGTTTGCGGGCGCCGAAGCCGTTCTGGTGGCGCAGAGCGCGGCCGAGGTTCCTGCGGTGCTTGCGGCCCTTGATGCCGGGCGGGCGCGGGGCCTTTGGGTTGCGGGCTGGCTGGGCTATGAGGCGGGCTACGGGCTGGAGCCGAAGCTGGCGGCGCTGGAACCGGCGGGTGGCGGGCCGCGGGCGGTCTTCGGCCTTTATGCCGGTCCGCAGGATGCCACAGCCTTGTTGCAACAGGCTGCGGGCGAAGCGTCCGGTGTCACGCTGGCCCCCGCCGAACCGATGATCACCCGTGCCGCCTATGATGCCGCCATGGCCAAGGTGAAGGGCTATATCGCGGCGGGCGACTGCTATCAGATCAACCTGACCTTTCCGATGGCGTCGCGGCTGACGCAGGGCACGGCGCTGGGCCTTTATGGCGCCCTGCGGGCGCGGCAGGCGGTGGGGCATGGCGCCTTTGTCAACCCGGGGGCGGGGCCGGTTCTGATCTCGCGCAGCCCCGAATTGTTCCTGCGGGTCGCCGCCTCGGGGCGGATCGAGGCGCGGCCGATGAAGGGCACCGCGCCCCGCGATCCCGACCCGGTGCGCGATGCCGAGCTGGCCGAGGAATTGCGGGCGAGTGAAAAGGGGCAGGCGGAAAACCTGATGATCGTGGACCTTCTGCGCAACGATATCGCCCGGGTGGCGCGGGTCGGCTCGGTCAAGGTGCCGCGGCTTTTCGCGGTGGAAAGCTTTGCCACGGTTCACCAGATGGTCTCGACCGTGGTGGGCGAGCTGGCGGCGCCGCCGTCGATGGCCGGGATCATGACGGCGCTGTTCCCCTGCGGCTCGATCACCGGGGCGCCGAAGATCCGGGCGATGGAGATCATCCGCGAGGTGGAGCCGCATCCGCGCGGCGCCTATTGCGGGGCGATCGGCTGGATGGCGCCCGATGGCGCGGCCAGTTTCAACGTAGCCATCCGCACGCTGACACTGGCGCCGGACGGCGGGGCGGTGCTGAATGTCGGCGGCGGCGTGGTGCAGGACAGCACGGCGCAGGGGGAATGGGAGGAGGCGCTGTGGAAAGCCCGCTATATCAAGGGGCTGATGCGCCCCTCCTGACGAGTCCGGGCCTGATCCTGATCGAGACGATGCGCTGGGATGGCGCCGGGGTGCCGCTGGCGGCGCTGCACCGGGCAAGGCTGGCGCGGGGGGCGGCGGCGCTGGGCTGGCGGTTCGAGGCGGCGATGTTTGACAAGCTGCTGGTCGGCCCCGCCGATCCGGCGCGACTGCGCCTGACGCTGGACGGCGGCGGGCGGATGTCAGCCACAGCCAGCCCGTTGCCCGAGAGCCCGCCCGTCTGGCGGCTGGGGCTGGCGTCGGAGCGGCTGCGCTCGGACGATCCGTGGCTGCGGCTGAAATCCAGCCGCCGCCCGGCCTATGACGCCGCCCGCGCCGCGCTGCCGCCGGGGCTGGACGAGGTGATTTTCCTGAACGAGCGGGGCGAGGTCTGCGATGGCAGCATCACCACGGTTTTCTTTGATCGCGGGCAGGGAACGCGAACGCCGCCGCTTGTCGCCGGGCTGCTGCCGGGGGTGCTGCGGGCCTCGCTGGCTGTGCCGGAGGAAACGCTGCTGCCGCAAGACCTGCCGCAGGTGCGCCTCTGGGTCGGCAATGCGCTGCGCGGGCTGATCCCGGCGGTCTGGACCGGCCAGACCGCCGCCTGAACCTAGCCGTAATGCGCCACGGGCGTGCCCGCGATGGCCGACATGTTCAACAGGCCCCGCGCGGTGGTGGAGGGCGTCACGATATGCGCCTTGTTGCCCATGCCCATCAGGATCGGCCCCACCTCAAGCCCGCCCGCCTTCATCTTCAGCATGTTGCGCGCGGTATTGGCGGCATCGGTGAAGGCGAAGACAAGGATATTGGCCGCCCCCTGCATCCGGGCGCGGGGGAAGATGCGCTGGCGCAACTCGGGGTCGAGGGCGGCATCCACGCTCATCTCGCCCTCATAGTCGAATTCCACTTCGCGGCTGTCGAGGATTTCCAGCGCCGCGCGCATCCGGCGGCCGGAATCGCTGTCGAGGTTGCCGAAGTTGGAATGCGAACAGAGCGCGACCTTGGGCAGAACGCCGAACCGCTTGGCATGGCGCACCGCGCCGCAGACGGTTTCGGCAATCTGTTCGGGGGTGGGCACCGCGTTGACCTGCGTGTCGGCCACGAAGAGCGGCCCATCCTCAAGGATCATCAGGCTGAGGGCACCATGCGGGCGCAATCCGCCGCGCGCCAGCACCTCGCGCACATAGCGCAGATGCCACAGATATTGCCCGAAGGTGCCGCAGATCATGCTGTCGGCATCGCCGCGATGCACGGCGATGGCGGCAATCGCGGTGGTATTGGTGCGCAAGACGGCGCGGGCGATGTCGGGGGTCACCCCGCGCCGCTCCATCAGCTCGTGATAGGTACTCCAGTAATCGCGGTAGCGGTGGTCGCTTTCGGGGTTCACGATTTCAAAATCGCGGTCGGGGCGGATCGACAGGCCGGCGCGTTCGGCCCGGGTGGCGATCACATCGGGGCGGCCGATCAGGATGGGCTTGTCGGTGGTCTCTTCAAGGATGGCATTGGCGGCGCGCAGCACCCGCTCATCCTCGCCTTCGGCAAAGATGATGCGGCGGGTGGCCTGCCGGGCCGCCTCGAACACCGGACGCATGATCAGCGCCGATTTGAAGACCGAACCGTCCAGCTTGTGCCGGTAGGCTTCCATATCGGCGATGGGGCGGGTGGCGACGCCGGTGTCCATCGCGGCCTTGGCCACGGCACTGGCGACCACGCCGATCAGCCGCGGGTCAAACGGTTTGGGGATAAGATAGTCGGGGCCGAAGGAAAGCTGCTCGCCCTTGTAGGCGGCGGCGGCCTCGGCGCTGGTGGTGGCGCGGGCAAGGGCGGCGATGCCCTCGATGCAGGCCAGTTCCATCTCGTCGTTGATGGTGGTGGCGCCGACATCCAGCGCGCCGCGGAAGATGAAGGGGAAGCAGAGGACGTTGTTGACCTGATTGGGAAAATCGCTGCGGCCGGTGGCGATGATTGCATCCGGGGCCACGGCGCGCACCGCATCGGGCAGGATTTCCGGCGTGGGATTGGCCAGCGCGAAGATGATCGGGGCAGGGGCCATCCGCGCCACCATCTCGGGCGTCAGAACCCCGGGGCCCGACAGGCCAAGGAACAGATCGGCGCCTTCGATCACCTCGGCCAATGTGGCGGGCGTGCTGCCTTGGGCATATTCCGCCTTCTGGTCGGTCATCTGGTCGGTGCGGCCGTGATAGACCAACCCCGCCAGATCGCAGAGCCAGACATTCTCGCGCCGCACGCCCAATTTCAGCAGCATGTTCAGGCAGGCGATGCCCGCCGCCCCGCCGCCGGTCGAGACCACCTTGATATCTTCAAACCGCTTGCCCGCCACATGCAGCGCATTGGTGGCCGCCGCCCCCACGACAATGGCCGTGCCGTGCTGATCGTCGTGGAAGACCGGAATCTTCATCCGCTCGCGGCAGAGTTGTTCAACGATGAAACAATCCGGCGCTTTGATGTCTTCCAGATTGATCGCGCCGAAGGTCGGCTCCAGCGCGCAGACGATATCGGCCAGCTTATGCGGATCGGGTTCGTTCAGTTCGATGTCGAAACAGTCGATATTGGCGAATTTCTTGAAGAGGACGGCCTTGCCCTCCATCACCGGCTTGGAGGCCAAAGCGCCAATGTTGCCAAGGCCCAGAACGGCGGTGCCGTTGGTCACCACCGCCACAAGATTCCCGCGTGAGGTATAGCGGCTGGCGGTCGCGGGATCGGCCTTGATTTCAAGGCAGGCTTCGGCCACGCCCGGCGAATAGGCGCGGGAAAGGTCGCGGCCATTGGCAAGCGGCTTGGTCGCGCGAATCTCCAGCTTACCGGGCTTGGGGAATTCGTGATAATCCAGCGCCGCCTGCCGGCTGCTGTCGCTGCGTGCCTCGTCTGCCATCGGTTCCTCCCTGAACTTGGTTCAGCCTTAAACGACCATTGCCTTGACGGCCATATGTGGATTTCCGCAGCACCTGTGGCCTATCCGGCGTGTATGCAGAAACCGTCCCACCCTCACCTTGGGCAAGAAATGCGTCAAGCCCATGTGCAAGGCTTGCGCGCAAGGGGGGGAAGGGCGCAGAATGCTGACCAGATGGTCAAGACCGGAGAGCGATATGACGCTGTTGCAAGCTGCCACCGATGTCCGCCTGCGGGCCTATGCGCCCTATTCCCGCTTCAAGGTGGGGGCGGCGATCCGCGCCGCCTCGGGGGTGGTCTATCAGGGCTGCAATGTGGAAAACGTCGCCTATCCCGAAGGCACCTGCGCCGAAGCGGGCGCCATTGCCGCGATGATTGCCGCCGGCGATACCGTGATTGCCGAGGTTTGCGTGATTGCCGACAGCCCTTCACCCGTGCCGCCCTGCGGTGGCTGCCGCCAGAAACTGGCGGAATTTGCCGCGCCCGAGGTGCAGGTGACGCTTTGCACCACCGATGGCGCGCAAAAGGTGATGACCGTGGCCGAACTGCTGCCCGGCCTCTTCACCGCCGCCCATATGGACCGCACCTGATGGACGCCCGCGCCATCATCACGCGGCTGCGCGACGGCCAGACGCCCTCGGTTGAGGAGCTGCGCTGGTTTGCCGCGGGGCTGGCGGATGGCGGCGTCAGCGATGCACAGGCCGGGGCCTTTGCCATGGCGGTGCTGCTGAAGGGCTTGGGCGAAGAGGGGCGGGTGGCGCTGACCCGGGGGATGCGCGATTCGGGCCATGTGCTGGAATGGGACATGCCGGGGCCGGTCTTGGACAAGCATTCGACGGGTGGGATCGGCGATTGTGTGTCCTTGCTGCTGGCGCCCGCGCTGGCGGCCTGCGGCGCCTATGTGCCGATGATCTCGGGGCGTGGCCTTGGCCATACCGGCGGCACGCTGGACAAGCTTGAGGCGATCCCGGGCTTTCGCACCGCAATGGGCGAGGAGCAGTTGCGCACCCAACTGGCGCAGATCCGCTGCGCCATCGTTTCGGCAAGTGCCGAGATTGCCCCGGCGGACCGCCGCCTTTACGCCATCCGCGACGTCTCGGGCACGGTTGAGTCGATTGATCTGATCACCGCCTCGATCCTGTCGAAAAAGCTGGCGGCGGGGCTTGAGGCACTGGTGCTGGATGTCAAATGCGGCTCGGGCGCCTTCATGGCGACGCTGGACGGGGCCGAGGCGCTGGCGCGGGCGCTGGTTTCGACGGCGCAGGGCGCGGGCTGCATGACGACGGCGCTGATCACCGACATGACGCAGCCGCTGGCCACTGCCGCCGGCAATGCGCTTGAGGTGATTGAGACGATGGAGACGCTGACGGGCACCTCGGTCAATCCCGCGCTCTGGGACATTACCGCGGCGCTGGGGGGAGAGGCGTTGGCCTTGGGCGGGCTGGCGGCGGACCCGGCGGATGGCGCGGGGCGCATCGCGCAGGCGCTGGAATCGGGGGCGGCGGCGGAATGGTTCGGGCGGATGGTGGCGGCGCAGGGCGGGCCTGCCGATTTTGTCGAACGCTGGGCCGACCGGCTGCCCGCGGCGCCGGTGGTGGTCGAGGTGCCCAGCCCCCGCGCCGGACATGTCGGGGCGATCGACGGGCGGGCGCTGGGCCTTGCGGTGGTTGATCTGGGCGGTGGGCGGCAGCGCGAGGGGGATCGGGTGAACCCCTCGGTCGGGCTGTCCGATCTGGCCGGGATTGGCGATGAGATTGGCGCCGGTGACCCGCTCTGCATGATCCACGCCGCGACCCCGGCGCAGGCCGAAGCGGCTGTGCGTGCGGTGCAGGCGGCCTATCTGTTGCAGGATGCAGCACCGCCCGATGTGCCGTTGATATTGAAGAGGATTGCCTGATGCCCCGCGCCTTTCTGATCGTGATGGATTCGGTCGGCTGCGGCGGCGCACCCGATGCGGCGGCCTTCGGCGATGAGGGGGCGAATACCCTTGGCCATATCGCCCAAGCCTGTGCTGCGGGGCGTGCCGATCAGGGCCGCAGCGGGCCTTTGCAGATGCCGGTGCTGGATGGTCTGGGGCTGGGGGCGGCGATTGCGCTGGCCTCGGGCGCGCCGACACCCGGTTTGCACGCACGTCCCACCGGCCGCTGGGGCGCCGCGAGTGAGGTGAGCCGGGGCAAGGACACGCCCTCGGGCCATTGGGAACTGGCCGGGGTGCCGGTGCCATGGGACTGGGCCTATTTCCCCGACACCGTGCCCGCCTTTCCCGACGATCTGGTGGCGCTGGTCTGCCAACTGGCCGGAACGGATGGCATTTTGGGCAATTGCCATGCCTCGGGCGTGCCGATCATCGCCGAGCATTGCGAGGCGCATCTGAAGACCGGCTGGCCGATCTGCTATACCTCGGCGGATTCGGTGTTCCAGATTGCCGCGCATGAAGAAGCCTTCGGGCTGGAGCGGCTGTTGAAGCTCTGCGCCGATCTGGCACCGCATCTTCATGCGATGAAGGTGGGGCGGGTGATTGCGCGGCCCTTTACCGGCGTGCCGGGCGATTTCCGCCGCACCGCCAACCGCCGCGACTTTGCCATCGCTCCCCCGGCGCCGACGCTGCTGGATTGGGTGGCGGGGGCCGGGCGGGCGACCCATGCCATTGGCAAGATCGGCGATATCTTCTCGATGCAGGGCATCGGCAAGCTGTGGAAGGGCAAAAGCGACCTTGACCTTTTCGGACATCTCGACCGGCTTGCGGACGAGGTAGAGGAGGGTTCCTTGACCTTTGCCAACTTTGTCGAGTTTGACAGCCTTTACGGCCATCCGCGCGATGTGGCGGGCTATGCCCGCGCGCTGGAATGGTTCGACGGACGGGCAGGCGGCTTTCTGGCGCGACTGCGACCCGGCGATCTGGCGATTTTCACCGCCGATCACGGCAATGATCCGACATGGCGCGGCACCGAACACACGCGCGAGCGGGTGCCGGTGATCTGCGCCGGGGTGGGGGCGGGCGAGATCGGGCTTTGCGGCTTTACCGATGTGGCGGCAAGTGTCGCGGCGCATCTGGGGGTGGCGGCGCAGGGTGGCGGACGGTCGTTCCTGTGACGGCGGCGGAACCGGGGGCCAGCCCCCGGACCCCCGGGATATTTTTGGAGAGAGGATGAGGCTGGCGTGAAGAAACTGCCGAAGATCGAGTTGCATCTGCATCTGGAAGGCGGTGCGCCGCCTGCCTTTATCCGTGGGTTGGCGCGGGATAAGAAGCTGGATATTTCCGGCATCTTCAATGAGGACGGCAGCTATCGTTTCACCGATTTCTGGAACTTCCTGAAGGTATATGAGGCGGCCTGCACCACCTTGCAAAACCCCGAGGATTTCCGCCGCCTGACGCTGGCGGTGCTTGAGGAAAGTGCGGCAAGCGGCGTGATCTACAGCGAAACCTTCCTGTCGCCCGATTTCTGTGGCGGGCGCGATCTGGGCGCTTGGCGCGAATACCTGCTGGCGATCCGCGAGGCGGCGGACGAGGCCGAGCGCAGCATGGGCATCACCCTCCGCGGCGTGGTGACCTGCATCCGGCATTTCGGCCCGGAAAAGGCGCGCGAGACGGCCCTTTGTGCGGCGGAAACGGCGGGGGATTTCATCACCGGGTTCGGCATTGCCGGGGATGAGAAGGTGGGGGCGCCGAAGGATTATCTCTGGTCCTTCGACTGTGCCCGCGAGGCGGGGCTGCGGCTGACCGCCCATGCCGGCGAATGGGGCGGGCCGGACTCGGTGCGGGCCGCGATCCGCGATCTGGGGGTGGAGCGGATAGGGCACGGCGTGCGCGCCATCGAAGACCTGGCGCTGGTGGATGAGATTGCCGAGCGTGGCGTGGTGCTTGAGGTTTGTCCGGGGTCCAATGTCGCCTTGGGGATCTATCCCACCTTCCGCGCCCATCCCATCGGCCAGCTTTACGACCGGGGGGTGAAGGTGACGGTCAGCACCGACGATCCGCCGTTCTTCCATACGACCATGGCGCGGGAATATGACATGCTGAACCGCGCGTTCGACTGGGATGAGGGGGTGTTTGCCACCATTGCCCGGACCTCGCTTGACGCGGCTTTCTGTGACGCCGATACCAAGGCGAAACTCGCCCGAAAGCTGGAGGCCGCCGATGCTTGACCACCTGACCGTCGTTTCCCATCCGCTGGTGCAGCACAAGCTGACGATCATGCGCGACAAGGAC
This sequence comes from Tabrizicola fusiformis, assembly GCF_013328815.1. Lineage (GTDB taxonomy): Bacteria > Pseudomonadota > Alphaproteobacteria > Rhodobacterales > Rhodobacteraceae > Fuscibacter. The sequence continues at coordinate 228,656 of NZ_JABUHN010000003.1, read as the reverse complement.
ACTTCGACCGCCTCGTTCCGCAAGCTTTTGCGCGAAATCAGCCTGCTTCTGGCCTATGAGGTGACGCGCGAGCTGCCGATGACCACGCGGCGGATCGAAACGCCGCTGCAGCCGATGGACGCCCCCGCGATCGAGGGCAAGAAGCTGGCGCTGATCTCGATTCTGCGGGCGGGCAACGGGCTCTTGGATGGCATTCTGGAACTGATCCCGGCGGCGCGCGTTGGGTTCGTCGGGCTTTACCGCGACCCCGAAACGCTGCAACCCGTGCAGTATTACTGCAAATTGCCCGATCATCTGGAGGATCGGGTGTCGATCGTGGTCGATCCGATGCTGGCCACCGGCAATTCCTCGGTTGCGGCGATTTCGCTTTTGAAACAGGCGGGTGCGAAGAATATCCGGTTCCTGTGCCTGTTGGCGGCTCCCGAGGGGATCGCGCGGATGAAAGAGACGCACCCGGATGTTCCGATTGTGACCGCGGCTGTGGATAACTGCCTGAATGACCATGGTTATATTGTTCCAGGTCTAGGGGATGCGGGCGACCGCATGTTCGGCACCAAATAGGGGTATCTGGCCCTTTACTCGGAAACAATCCTGCGCCATGCTTTTCCCAAGCTACTTGGGGGTAGTCATGTCGTTTCGCCTTGTCGCGGTTGCCGTATTGGCAACCGTTTGTGGGTCTGCATTGGTGCAGGCGCAATCTGTTGCCGATCTGGGCGGCCCTGCAAATCTGCCTCCGGCGGATTACAAGGGGCAGCAATTCGTTGACAATCGCGGCTGCATCTTTCTGAAGGCGGGCTATGGCGGGCAGACCACTTGGGTTCCGCGCGTCAGCCGCGACCGCAAGGCGCTTTGCGGCTATCCGCCGACCTTTGGCGCCGCGCCGGTGATCGAGATGGCGGAAGAGGTGGTGCCTGTGGCCAAGCCGGCGCCGGTTGTGGCCGCGGCGCCCGTCGTCAAGAAAGCGGCGCCGAAACCAGCGCCCGTTGCCACGGTTGCGGCGCCCGCGCCCTATACCGATACCGCGCCGCGGGGCAGCGAAGTTGCGGTTGCGGCTGGCCCGGGCCCCGGCAAGATCGGCTGCTACACCTCCGCCCCGGTGGCCGAGCGGGTGCGGTTGAGCGGTGGCGGAACGGCGGTGGTCTGCACCCGCGGCGATGGCACGCTGGATGGCTGGCGCCCGCCGATCTATCCGCAGGGGCGGGTCGGCGATGCCCTGAAAGGTGGGCAACAGCCTGTCGTGACCACTGGCAAGGCGGTAGCGGTGAAGTCTGCCCCTGTGGTTGTCGCCGCCGAGGCGGTTCCCGCAGCCCCCGAAGGCTATGTTCTGGCCTGGAAGGATGACAGGCTGAACCCCAACCGCGGCAAGGGCACGGCCGAGGGTTGGGCCGCGCAGGATCAGGTCTGGACCCGCAAGGTTCCGGCCAAACTGGTGGCGGATCAGCCGGCGGCCAAGCGCAAGCAGGTTCTGGTGACCTATTCGGCCAAGAATGTGCCCGAAGCACAGGTGCCGCAGGCCCCGGTCAAGGCGGCGGGGGCGATCTATGTGCAGGTCGGCAGTTTCGGCGTGCAGGCGAATGCCGATGGTGCAGCGGCGCGGCTGCGCGGGGCAGGGTTGCCCACGGCCCGGGCGAACATCACCGCGAAGGGCAAGGCATTGCAGATCGTGCTGGTGGGGCCTTTCGCCTCGGGCGCCGAAGCGAAGGCGGCCTTGTCCGTTGCCCGCAAGGCGGGGTTCGGGGATGCCTTCATCCGCTGAAATCGTGGCAAGACCCTGAGGACGCCCGCCGGAAACGGCGGGCGTTCTGCGTTACTGCGTGCAGATTGCCTGCAGTTCCAGCCAGGTCTCGTCGCTCAGAACCCGCTCTGCCGGGGTGGTGGCAAAGGGGTCAGCCTCGATCAGGCCCAATGTGGTTTCACCTGTGGCATCAAGGCTGTAGGCATAGGGCGATGACGGCACCCGCGCCGTGGCAAAGGCAGCGAGCAGCGCCTCGTCCGGCAGCGGGGGGAGCGGGTCTGTCTGGCGCACCAGACGTTCACCATAGCCCGACATCGCATCGGCTCCGGGCGCGCCGGTCGTCAGCAGTCGCAGGGTGGACCCCAGCCCCATATGCGACAACAAGGGCAGCACAGGGTCAGAGGATCTGGCCCGCAGCGCCTCGGCCAGAAGATAGCCCGCCACCACTTCGGGCGCATCGGCGCCCTGCACCAGCGGCGCGGGCAGCAGCAGGATATTGCCGGGCAGGTTGGCGGGGCGGGTCAGCCCCTCGCGCAGAATCTCGATCTGCGGCGGGTTGGCGGGGAAGAGCCGCGCCGCCAGCGTCGCCGCCGCCCGCCGCCCCGGCACCGAGCGGCAGGGCTGCCCGGTAACCCGGCCAAGATCGGCCAGCGCCGCCAGCCCCAGATCGGCCCGGGTTGGCGCGGGCAGCATCGCCGCCGTCCGCCCCACCAATTGCCCCGGCAGCCAGAACACCACCACCGCCACCACCAAAAGCGCCGAGCCGCCAAGGATCACGTTGCGCAGCCGCCCCGGATGCGGCTTGCGCCGTTCCAGAACGGTGTGCAGCGTGTCAAGTGCCGCGATCATGTCTCGGTCTTCCACCTCGAGCAATTCGCCGGTTTCGGGGCCGGGGGCATAAAGGGCAGGGCTTTCGCCGGGGTTCAGCCGCTCAACCGCGGGCAGCGACCATTGCGACAGCGCCATTTCGCTGCGCGGGTCCGACAGGACCAGCGTGGCCTCGCGCAGACCCACCACAACCTCACGCCGCTGAGATTGTTCGGTCTCACGCCAGAGCCCCGGGCTTTCCAGCCGCTGATACTTGCGAAGCGCCGTCTTGGGCGGCATTCCCCTGCCTTCTTCTCGGTTTGTCGCGGCAGGTTATCCCAGCCGCGCCGCCGCCACAATGACGGGTCAGAGCAGTTTTGCCACTGCCCGCAATTCAAACTTCTGGATCTTTCCGGTGGAGGTTTTGGGCAGATCGGCGAAAACCACCAGTTTCGGCGTGGCAAAACCCGCCAGACGCGCCCGGCAATGGGCGATCAGCTCGGCCTCGGTCACGGTGGCACCGGGCTTCAGTTCGACAAAGGCGCAAGGCACCTCGCCCCATTTCTCATCCGGCTTGGCCACCACGGCACAAAGGCTGACGGCGGGGTGATGCATCAGCGCGCCCTCCACCTCGACCGAAGACACGTTCTCGCCGCCGGAAATGATGATGTCCTTGGCGCGGTCGGTGATCTTCAGATAGCCGTCGGGGTGCTGAAAGGCGATGTCGCCGGTGCGGAACCAGCCGCCCTTGAACGCCTCGCGCGTGGCATCGGGGTTCTTGTAATAGCCCTTCATCACCAGATTGCCGCGCATGGCAATCTCGCCCAGATGGTGGGCGTCGCGCGGCACCGGATTGCCGTGGCTGTCCTGCACCTCGGCGCCTTCAAGCGCCGCCATCGCCACCCCTGTCCGGGCCTTGAGCGCGGCCCGGTCATCGCCGGTGATGCCGTCCCATTCGGTCTGCCACAGGCATTCGGTGGCCGGGCCATAGGTTTCGGTCAGCCCGTAGACCTGCGTGACGTTGAAGCCCAAGGGCTCAAACGCGGCCAGCGTGGCGGCGGGGGGCGGGGCGCCTGCGGTAAAGACCTCGACGATATGGGAAAAGGCGCGGCGGTCCTCTGCCTTGCAGTTGATCATCGTGTTCAGCACGATCGGCGCGCCGCCGAAATGCGTCACGCCTTCGTCGGCAATGGCGTCATAGATGGCTTTCGCCGTCACATCGCGGCAGCAGACCACGGTGCCGCCCAGCATCGGCACCATCCAAGTGTGGCACCAGCCGTTGCAATGAAACAGCGGCACGATGGTCAGGTAGACCGGGAAAAGCTGCATCCGCCAGCCGATCACGCTGGCCATGGTGGCCAGATAGGCGCCCCGGTGGTGATAGACCACGCCCTTGGGCCGCCCGGTGGTGCCCGAGGTATAGTTGATGGCAAGGCTTTCCCATTCATCCCCGGGCAGGAGCCAGTCCGCGGCGGGATTGCCCTCGGCCAGCAACTCCTCCCATGTGGAATGATGGCCCGAGGCGGTAAAGCCATGGTCCACCACCTCGATGATTTCGGGGCGGGGGCCTTTCATCAGCCGCAGCGCAGCCTCGGCCAAGGGGATCAGCGCGGCATCGACCAGCACGATCTTTGCCCCGGCATGGCCGAAGATATAGGCGACGGTATCGACATCCAGCCTTGTGTTGATGGTGTTCAGCACCGCTCCGGCCGCCGGAACTCCGAAATGGGCGATGGCCTGTTGCGGGATATTGGGCAAGAGGGTCGCCACCACATCGCCCGGCGCAATCCCCCGCGCTGTCAGGGCCGAGGCAAGCCGGCTCACTTCACCCGCGTAATCGGCATAGGTCAGCCGGGTGGTCTTCCAGACCAGCGCGGTGCGGTGGGCAAAGACATCCGCCGCCCGCCGCAAATGCGACAGCGGCGTCAGGGCCACATGGTTCGCCGCGCATTTCTCAAGCCCGGTTTCGTCTGCCAGCCAACCCATCTGATGCCCTCCCCGGAAACCCTTGGTGATATGTCGCTTTCCGGCGCGCAGTCTGCCGCCGCCCGGGGCAGATGGGAAGCCGGGAAACGAAGGAAGATAGTGTGAGCGTGACACAAGACCGCACCCTGGCCGCGGCGGGCCTGATCTTTGTCTATGCCACGGTGATCGGCTATACCGACAATTATGTGCGCGTGATCGCCGAAAGCGCCGGGCTCTGGCAGTTCCACTTCACCCGGACCTGCATGGCGATGGTTTTGCTGGGGCTGGCCGCGCTGGTGCTGGGCCTGCGGCTGCGCCCGGTGAACCTGCGGGCGGTGGTGGCGCGTTCGACCATCCATGGGCTGGCCATGGTGATCTATTTCGGGGCGCTGGCCTTTCTGCCGGTGGCGCTGGTGGCGGCGGGGCTGTTCACGGCGCCGATCTTTGTGCTGCTGATCTCGCGCTTTGCCTATGGCCATGCCATCGGCCCGGTGCGGATTTTCGCTGTGCTGCTGGGGTTCGCCGGGGTGATTCTGGTCCTTGGCCCCGAGGCACTGTCGGGCGCCTCCCTTGCTGCGGTGCTGCCGATTCTGGCCGGGGCGATGTACGCGATGGGCAATATCGCTACCCGTGAGTGGTGCGCGCAGGAACGGGCCGAAACACTGCTGGCGGGGTTCTTCCTGGCGCTGGGGGTGATCGGTGCGCTGGGGATGGCGGCGCTGACGCTGTGGCCGACCGAGGTTCCGGCGGGGGCGGAGTATTTCCTGATGCGCGGCCCGGTCTGGCCCGACGGGGCCTTCTGGCTCTGGACCTTCGTGCAGGCGGCGGGTTCGCTGATCGGGGTGGGCATGATGATCCGGGCTTATCAAATCACCGATGCCAGCCGGGCCTCTGTGCTGGAATACATGATCCTGCCGGCCTCGGCCTTTTGGTCTTATGTGATCTGGGGCCAGACGCTGGGGGCGCTGGCCTGGGTGGGCATGGCGCTGATCGTGGCGGCTGGAACGATGATCGCGCTGCGCGCGCGGGCGCAGGAGGGGTGAGCCGAAGAATTTTCGGCGAAAGTTCTTCTTTCAGCGGTCTGCGACCGCTGCGCGCCAATGGCGGCGGCAGAGGCTGACATAAGTTTCATTGCCGCCGATCTGCACCTGATCACCGTCTTTCAGCGCCTGCCCGTCTGGGCCGCGGCGGATGACCATGGTCGCCTTCTTGCCGCAATGGCAGATGGTGCGGACCTCGCGCATTTCGTCGGCCCAGGCCAGCAGGGCGGCCGAGCCGGGGAACAGGTTGCCCTGAAAATCCACCCGCAGCCCATAGCACATCACCGGCACGCCAAGGTCATCCACTGCGCGGGCCAATTGCCAGACCTGCTCCTTTGACAGGAATTGCGCCTCGTCGATGAAGACGCAGGCGACCGGGGCCTTCGCCAGATGTTCCTGCAATTTCAGGAACATATCCTCGCCGGGGGCAAAGGTGTCGGCGGGTTCGCCGATGCCGATGCGGCTGGCGATGCGGCCTTCGCCGGCGCGATTGTCGAACTGCGCGGTGATCAGCAGCGTCGCCATGCCGCCTTCGCGGTAGTTATGCGCGGCTTGCAGCAGCAGGGTTGATTTGCCCGCATTCATGGTCGAGTAATTGAAATAGAGCTTGGCCATGGCCCCGCTTATCCGAAGCGCCCCTTCCCCCGCAAGGGGAGGGGCGCCCGGATCGGGTGGGCGGCCCGCCCTGTGATGGCTTCGGCACAAGGCCCGAAGGGACAGGGGCGGATACCCGTCTGAAACCGCAACAATTGCCCGCCGCCACCTGGCCGCCGGGCGCACTCATCACCTGTTGACGGGCCCGCCGCACCGCCGGACCTTGCGGCCCGGCCTGTCCCTTGCGGGACGATGCACGGCGGACCCCCACCCAAAACCGACGCTGGGGGCGCCGGTCAACTACTCGCTACACGTCCGGTCGCCCGGAACATCTTTATCAATGACAAAGGCTTGCCATCGGATTAATGGGAAAACTCTATGGGATTTCCCCGCCCTCCCTGTTCGGGCGGCAGGATCGGTTGCGATGAGTATCGAGAGCTATCTGAAGAAACACACCGAAGCATTGGTCAAGGATGTCGGCATCGAATCCGCTTGCGCGTTGACGGGCAAGTCCAAGGCGACGCTGGGGCGCTATTACTCGGACGCGGACGAGCATGGCGACCGTTTCATGCCGATTGATGTGGTGGCTGCGCTAGAGGCGGGGGCGCGGTTCCCGCATGTCACTTCGGCGCTGGCCGATCTGCGCGGCATCACGCTGTCTTATGACGCGGCCAAGCACAACGCCAGCTCCAAGGGTGTCAATCAGGATGTGGTGGCGCTGGCGCAGCGTTTTGCCATGCTGATGAGCGAATACAATCAGGCGATCGGCGACGGCAAGATTTCGGTCAACGAAGCCAAGCGGCTGTTGCGCGAAACGCTGGCGCTGCAACAGGTGTTGCTGGACATGAAGCTGAACCTCGAAGACGAGGTCAGTTGACGCAAAGCGTTTGTCACAAAAGAAAAGGGGCGGCATCTGCCGCCCCTTTTTTGATCAGGCCGAACGCGGGCGCCCTGCGGCAGGCTTGCTGCCCCGGTGCGGCGACTGGCCGCCGCCCTGCGGACGCGCCGCCTTCGGGGCGCCGCCAGGGCGGCCGCCCTGCGCCTTGACCGGCGGTTTCGAGCCGGCCTTCTGGCCACCACGCGCCTGCGGGCGCTGGCCGCGGTTCTGGCCGGGCTTCGGGGCCGCAGCGATGGCATCGGCGGCCCAGGGCGCGCCACCGATCACCGGCAGCGGCTTTTTCAGCAGCTTTTCAATGGCCTGCAATTCGCCCATCTCGGCGGGGGCGCAGAAGCTGACCGAAGAGCCGTCGGCCCCCGCCCGCGCGGTGCGGCCGATGCGGTGGACATAATTGTCGGGCACATTGGGCAGGTCGTGATTGTAAACATGGCGGACCGTCGGAATGTCGATGCCGCGCGCGGCGACATCGGTGGCCACCAGCACATCCAGCGCGCCCGATTTGAAGTCGCTCAGGGTGCGGTCGCGCTGATTCTGGCTTTTGTTGCCATGGATCGAGCCGGCCTTGAACCCCCAGGAATCAAGCAGTTTCATCAGCTTTTCGGCACCATGCTTGGTGCGGTGAAAGACCAGTGCCTGTTCGCCCGGATGTTTCAGCAGATAGCTTTCCAGCAGCTTGGCCTTGTCGCCGTTGGGGATGTAATGCACGCCCTGGCTGATCCGCTCCACCGGCTTGCCGGGCGGGGCGACCTGCACGCGCACGGCGTTGCGCAGATAGGTGTCGGCAATCTCCTCGATATCCTTGGGCATGGTGGCCGAGAAGAGAAGGGTCTGCCGTTTCAACGGGATATGCTTGGCAATCTTGCGCAGCGAGTGGATGAAGCCCATGTCGAGCATATGGTCCGCCTCGTCCAGAACGAGGTAACCACACTTCTCAAGGCTGACATCGCCGCGTTCCAAGAGGTCGATCAGGCGGCCCGGGGTGGCGACCAGCACATCGGCACCCTTGGCCAGCGCCATCGACTGGCGTTGCAGCGAGGCGCCGCCCACCACCATCAGCACCTTGACGGCGGTGCCTTTGGTGAAAACCTCAATGTTTTCCTTGATCTGCGTGGTCAGCTCGCGCGTGGGGGCCAGGATCAGCGCCCGCACATTGCGCGGCCCCGGCGGATGGCCAAGGTCCAGCAGACGGTGCAAGAGAGGCAGGCCAAAGGCCGCCGTCTTGCCGGTGCCGGTCTGGGCCAGACCCATCAGATCGCGGCCCTCCATGATATGGGGAATGGCCTGCGCCTGAATGGGCGTGGGCGTTTGAAGATTGGTTTTCTCAAGTGCTTTCAGCAGCTTGGGCGAAAGGCCGAGATCGGCGAAGGTGGTCATCGGTATGTCCATACGAAAGGGAAGCCGACCCTCGCCCCCCGCGGTTACGGAGAAGCCGTGCCGACAGTGGCACCCCTGCGTGATGGTGGGAACCTCGCCCGGCATCCCCTTGTGCTCACGCGGCACGGGATGGAAGGGCTGAGGGGCAAATGGGGCATGGCGGGCCGGATGTCAAGGCAGGCCATGCCAAACGCGGCGTCGCGGGAATTGGTAGGCCCGGAGGGACTCGAACCCCCAACCAAGACGTTATGAGCGTCCGGCTCTAACCATTGAGCTACAGGCCCGGTTTCTGTTGCCTAGCAGATGCGACCGGAGGGTCAAGCGGCAGTTGCCAGCCGGTGGCAAGCCCGCCATCGGTGAAGCTGGCCGGAGGGTCGGGGGTGAAGGTGGTGGCGTCGCCCCGGGCGGCATAGCGGGTCACGCTGATGCGGCCCGCCGCATGGGTGATCAGGTTCAGGTCGTTTTCCTGCCCGCGCAACCGTGTGGAAAGTGTGGTGCCCGCCTGCACGCAGAGGAGGGCCCGCCCGCCTTCGCGCAACGCATAGGGCGCTGCGGCCCAATGGTGCAGATGGCCGCAGAGGATCACATCGGCCCCCGCCTCGGCCAGTGCCAGCGCGGCGGGGCCGGCGCCCTTCATCGGAGTCTTGCCGGATGCGGCAGGCTGGTGCAGCGGATGGTGCAGCGCCACCACCCGCAACTGCCCCGGCACCGCCGCACGCAGGCGGGCGCAGGTGCGGGCAAGCGCGCCGGGCCGGATCAGCCCGCGCTGCCAGACATGGGGATCGGCGGTGTTCAGCCCGATCACCCGCAGACCGGGAAGGTTCACCATCGGCTCCAGCTCGGGCGACACTGCCGCGCGCCAGCGGGCAAAGGGCCGCAAAAGCCGTGCCACCGGGTTCCACAGCGGCATGTCATGGTTGCCGGGCACCGAGAGGACAGGCCCCGGCAGCCGGGCGATCAGGGCCGCCGCCGCGTCAAATTGCTCCGGGCGGGCGCGCTGGGTCAGGTCGCCGGAAATCACCGTGACATCGGGGCAGAGCCGCCCGACCAGCGCCACCAGCGGCTCCAGCAATTCGGGCCGCTCGCGGCCGAAATGCAGGTCAGAAAGGTGGAGAAGCCGCACCATGGATCAGGCCGCTTCGGTTTCGGTGCCCACCTCGGCAGGAACGATCACGGTCAGGGCGCCCGGCAGGCGGCGAAAGGTAAAGGGGGCTGCCATTCGGTCGCGTTCGCCGTCGCGCGCGATGGTGCGGCGGCGGGCGTGGGTTTCGATCACCAACTCGGTTCCGGCCTGCAGCGTGAAATCGCGGTAGGGCCGGGCGGTCCGCAGGAACATCCGCAGCGCAAAGGTCAAAAGCTGCCAGCGCCGCAATTCGGGGGCGATATAAATGGCCAGCTTGCCCTGGCGGATCAGATCCACCCCGTCCTGCATTCCATATTGTTCAAGCTGATAGGCGTTATGGGCGACGAAGACCACCGGGCTGCGGTGATGGTCGGTGCGCCCGTCCACCGTCACCCGCAGCCGTGAGGGGCGGTCATAGGTGGCCAGTGTCCGCAGCGCCGACCAATAGGCCGACAGGCGCGAGCGGCCAAAGCGGGCATAGGCCGCCTCACGCCGCTCCAAGAGGGCGGGGTAAAGGCCAAGACTGGCATTGTTGAGGAACAGTTTGCCGTTCACCTCGCCTGCCGAAACCTCGCGCCGTTCCCCTGTCAGCAGCGCATCGAGCGCCCCGGCGGGATCGTTGGGCAGGCCAAGGCTGCGGGCAAAGAAGTTGAAGGTGCCCAAGGGCAGGATACCCATGGCGATGCCCGATCCGGCAAGTTCGGTCGCCACGCCGCAGATCGTGCCGTCGCCGCCCGCCGCGATCACCGTGGCAAAGCCGCCGTCACGGGCCCGTCGCGCCTCGGCCGGAATGCGGCGGCCATCGCGGATCATTCGCAGGTCCACCGCAAGGCCGCTGTCGCGCAGGGGTTGCAACAGGGCCGCGATCCGCTCGGCGTCCTTCTTGCCCGACCCGGCATTGGCCAGCACGACGACAGGGCCCTGCATTTTCACTCCCGCATTGCTTTGATGGCAGATAGGGGCGGGGGCGGGCTTGTCAATGTTGTCCGGGCTTTGTTGTTCGGGCTTTGTTGCGTGGCGCGGGCTTGTGTCGTATGGGGGCTGCGTCAAGGCGGGCGGCAAGGAGCGGGCAGATGGCGACGGGCGGGACCAAGGGGCATAACGGGCTGACCTATGCCGATGCGGGCGTCGATATCGACGCGGGCAATGCGCTGGTCGAGCGGATCAAGCCGGCGGCCAAACGCACCAACCGCAGCGGCACCATGGGCGGGCTTGGCGGCTTTGGCGCGCTCTTCGATCTGAAGGCGGCGGGCTATAACGACCCGATCCTTGTGGCGGCCACTGATGGCGTCGGCACCAAGCTGCGCATCGCCATCGACACCGGCAATGTCGATACGATCGGCGTCGATCTGGTGGCGATGTGCGTCAACGATCTGGTCTGCCAGGGCGCCGAGCCGCTGCTGTTCCTCGACTATTTCGCTACCGGCAAGTTGGAACTGGATCAGGCCACCCGCATCATCACCGGCATCGCCGCAGGGTGTGAGGCGTCCGGCTGCGCCCTGATTGGCGGCGAGACGGCAGAGATGCCCGGCATGTATCACGGCGGCGATTTTGACCTTGCCGGTTTCGCCGTGGGCGCGATGGAGCGGGGCGGCGAACTGCCCGCCGGCGTGCAGGAAGGCGATGTGCTGCTGGGCCTCGCCTCGAACGGGGTGCATTCCAACGGCTATTCCTTCGTCCGCAAGGTTGTGGAGCTTTCGGGCCTTGGCTGGGACGCCGATTGCCCCTTTGCCGAGGGCACGCTGGGCGCGGCCCTGCTGGCGCCGACCCGGCTTTATGTCAAGCAATGCCTTGCCGCCGTGCGCGCCGGGGGCGTTCATGCGCTGGCCCATATCACCGGCGGCGGTCTGACCGAAAATCCGCCGCGCGTGCTGCCCGAGGGGCTGGCCTGCGAGATTGATCTTTCGTCCTGGGAGCTGCCGCCGGTGTTCCGCTGGCTGGCCACCACGGCCAACATGGCCGAGGCGGAGCTGCTGAAGACCTTCAACTGCGGCATCGGCATGATCGCCGTCGTCGCCGAGGATCGGGCCGACGAGATTGCGGCGCTGCTGACCGCCGAAGGCGAGACCGTCACCCGCCTTGGCCGTGTCGTGGCGGGTGAGGGTGTGGTCTACAAGGGCCGCCTGCTGTGAAACGTGTCGCGCTCCTGATTTCCGGGGGCGGGTCGAACATGCTGGCCTTGGTGCGCGATATGGCGGGCGACCATCCGGCGCGGCCGGTTCTGGTGCTGTCGAATGATCCCATGGCGGGTGGTCTGGCCAAGGCTGCGGCGCTGGGCGTGCCGACGGCGGCGGTCGATCACCGCCCCTTTGGCCGCGACCGCGCTGCATTTGAAGCGGAACTGCTGAAACCCCTGCTCGCGGCCGAGCCGGACATCATCTGCCTTGCCGGGTTCATGCGGATTCTGACGCCCGGTTTCATCCGCCGCTTCGAAGGGCGGATGCTGAACATCCACCCCTCGCTTCTGCCGAAATACCCCGGCCTGCACACCCATCAGCGCGCGCTTGACGCCGGCGATACCGAGGCGGGCTGCACCGTGCATGAGGTGACGGCGGAACTCGACGCCGGGCCGCTGCTCGGTCAGGCGCGGGTGCCGGTGCTGCCCGGCGATACCGCCGATGCGCTGGCGGCACGGGTGCTGGTTGAAGAACATCGGCTTTATCCGGCGGTGCTGCGCCGCTTTGCGGCGGGTGACCGGACCCCGGTTCTGCTGCCCTAAGCGCCCTTGCTATGAGGGGCGCGTCAGGATGAAGGTCAGCGCCCCGCCCATCGCCAGCCCCTGCACCGCCAGCGCCCAAAGCGGCACCCGCAGCACAAGGCTCACCGCAAAGACCCCCGCCATGGCCAGCATCGCCCCCCGTTTGGCACCAGGGGCGATGGCCCCCCGCTCGGCCCAGTTGCGCAGGGGCGGGCCGAAAATCCGGTGCGTGACCAGCCAATCATGCAGCCGGGGCGAGGATTTGGCGAAACAGCCCGCCGCCAACAGCATGAAGGGTGTGGTCGGCAGCACCGGCAGCACCACGCCCAGCACCCCCAGCGCCACCGCCACCAACCCCAACCCCATCCAGAGCGCGCGCATCAGCCCTGTCCGTTCGTGCGGTCAAAGCTGGTCCGGGCGGCCTCGACCTCGGGCATATGGGTCTTGGTCCAGCGATAAAGCGCGCGGAACGGTTGCAGCAGGGTGCGGCCAAGCGCGCTCATCCGGTATTCCACCGCCACGGGCGAGGTGGGCAGCACCCGCCGCTCGATCAGCCCGTTGCGCTCCAGCCGCCGCAGGGTCTGGGTCAGCGATTTTTGCGACACCCCCTCCAGCCGCCGCTTGATGGCGTTGAACCGCTGCGGCTCGCCGTCCAGCACGGTCAGAATCATCATCGACCATTTGTCGGCGATCTGGTCGAACAGCAGCCGCGCCGGGCATTCCGCCGAAAACGTCTCATACCGGCAGCTTTCATCCACTGGCGCGGGCAAGTCGGGCGCGGCCAGATCGGGGGTCATGTCGTTCATGCGGTTACCTCGGGGTGACCTGGTGTGCGAAAGGTGCCTCATTGACACCAAGTATACAGATTATACCTATGCCGGGCGTTTGAAAAGGAGTTCCCGATGTCTGAAGCAACCGACACCCTGTTGCGCCCGTTCCGTCTCAAGGGGCTGGAGCTGAAGAACCGTATCGTCATGGCGCCCATGACCCGTGGCATGGCCGAGGGTGGCATTCCCGGGCAGAAGCAGGCCGATTACTATCGCCGCCGGGCCGAAGGCGGGGTCGGCCTGATCCTGTCCGAAGGCACGGTGGTGGACCGTCCGTCTTCGCGCAATCTGCCCGGCATTCCGTTCTTCCACGGCGAAGCGGCGCTTGCGGGCTGGAAGGGCGTGATCGAGGCCGTTCATGGCGCGGGCGGCAAGATGGGGCCGCAAATCTGGCACACAGGCTCGACCCGCGCGGGGTGGGAGCCGGAGGTGCCGGTGGAAAGCCCCTCGGGCCTTGTCGGCCCCGATGATCCGCGCGGCACGGCAATGACGGAAGAGGATATCGCCGACACCATCGCCGCCTTTGCCCGCGCCGCCGCCGATGCCAAGCGGCTGGGCTTTGACGTGGCTGAGATTCACGGTGCCCATGGTTATCTGATCGACCAGTTCTTCTGGTCGGGCACCAATCTGCGGACCGACCGCTGGGGCGGCGCCACGATTGCCGAGCGGTCGCGCTTTGCCGCCGAGATCATCAAGGCCACCCGTGCCGCCATCGGCCCGGATTTCCCGCTGATCCTGCGGGTCAGCCAGTGGAAGCAGCAGGAATACACCTCCCGCCTTGCCGCCACGCCCGCCGAGATGACCCAGTGGCTGTTGCCGCTGGTCGAGGCCGGGGTGGATATCCTGCATTGCTCGCAGCGCCGCTTCTGGGAGTCGGAATTCCCCGAACTGGACGGCGAAGAGGGGCTGAACTTTGCCGGCTGGGCCAAGAAACTGACGGGCGCCGCGACGATCAGCGTCGGCTCGGTCGGCCTTGGCGGCGATTTCTTTGCCGCTTTCGGCGGGCAGGGGGCGCAGGCTGCGCCGATCGACAAGCTGACCCGCCGCATGGCCAAGGGCGAGTTTGACCTGATCGCGGTCGGTCGCGCCCTGATCAGCGACCCGGCATGGGTCCGCCACCTTGAAGGCGGGGCTGACGCCCGCGGCTTTGACGCCAAGGATCTGGCCGAACTGGTCTGATGCCGGGGCGGGCGGGCCACACCGCCCGCCCGCCTTTGCAATAAGGGTTTTCAAGGCCCGCCCCGGCGCCTATAGCGAAAGGGCGGGATGCCCCCGTGAGCCCTTGCGAAAGACGCCGATGCGCACGATCACCACGACCGAAGACCTCGCCACCTTCTGCGAGGCGGCCAAAACCCATCCCTATGTCACCATCGACACCGAGTTCCTGCGCGAGCGGACCTATTGGTCCAAGCTCTGCCTGATCCAGATGGCCTTGCCCGGCAAGGACGGTGAGGCGGTGCTGATCGACCCGATCGAGGGCGAGGGCATGTCGATGGAACCGCTTTATGACCTGTTCCGCCACAAGGCGACGGTCAAGGTGTTCCACGCCGCGCGGCAGGATCTGGAGATTTTCTTCGTCGAGGGTAAGGTTTTCCCTGATCCGCTGTTTGACACGCAGGTCGCCGCCATGGTCTGCGGCTTTGGCGAGCAGGTGGGTTACGAAACGCTGGTCAAGAAGATCGCCCGCGAGAACCTCGACAAGACCAGCCGCTTTACCGATTGGTCGCGCCGCCCGCTCAGTCAGGCGCAAAAGGATTACGCCATCGCCGATGTCACCCATCTGCGGGTGATCTACGAATGGATGGTGGGGCAACTGGCCAAGAACGGCCGCCAGCCCTGGGTGGAAGAAGAGCTTGCGGTGCTGACCGATCCGGCCACCTATACCGTGCATCCCGAAGAGGCTTGGACGCGGATCAAGACCCGCACCTCCTCGGGCCGCTTTCTGGCCATCGTCAAGGCGCTGGCGCAGTTCCGCGAGGATTACGCCCAGACCCAGAACGTGCCGCGTTCGCGTGTGATGAAGGATGACGCCCTTCTGGAACTCGCCTCGACCCGGCCCGCGAATATGGAAGAGCTGAGCCGGTCGCGGATGCTCTTGCGCGAGGGGCGCAAGACCGAGATCGCCGAAGGCATCCTTGCGGCCATCAAGATCGGCTCGGAAATGAAGCCCGAGGATATGCCGAAACCCGACACCAGCCGCGAACAATTGCAGGTGAACCCGGCGCTGGCCGATCTTCTGCGCGTCTTGCTCAAGGCCAAGTCCGAGGGCCTTGGCGTGGCGCCGCGGCTGATCGCCTCGGCCGCGGACCTCGACGCGATTGCCGCGGGCGAGCGGAATGTCGATGCGCTGCGCGGCTGGCGGGCAGAGGCGTTTGGCGACGATGCACTGCGGCTTTGCCGGGGTGAAATCGCGCTGTCGGCCAAGGGAACCGAAGTGCGTGTCGTCCGGGTCTGACCCTTTGCGCCTTGTGCTGATGGGGGTGGCCGGTTGCGGCAAATCCTCGGTCGGGGCGGCGCTGGCGCCTGTGCTGGGCGCCGTCTACCGCGATGGTGACGATCTGCACCCTGCGGAAAACATTGCGAAAATGGCAGCGGGCCAGCCGCTGGACGATGCCGACCGCGCGCCCTGGCTGCGGCTTTGCGGGCAAGAATTTGCCAGGACGCCCCGGCTGATCCTTGGCTGTTCTGCACTGAAGCGTGCCTACCGCGACATCCTGCGCAGCGAAGCCGGGGGGCCGCTCCGCTTTGTGCATCTTGCCGGTTCGCGTGAGGTGATCGCGGCCCGCATGGCATCGCGCCCCGGCCATTTCATGCCGCCCGCGCTGCTGGACAGCCAGTTCGCCGCGCTTGAGCCACCCGGCGCCGATGAAGGTGCGGTGACGGCGGATATCACCCTGCCGCTGCCCGCGCTGGTGGCGGCAATCGCCGCCGCCCTCTCAACGCCGGCTTGACCGCGCGTTTTCGGCGCCCTGCACGACAATCTCGCGCACATCGGCCAGCTTGATATCGGACAGGGCCAGCGCCACCGTGATTTCGCGCGACGGCTGGGTGCCTTGCGGCCAGGGCTTGATCGGCGGGAAGACCCGGAATTCCAGCACCAGCACGCCGTTTTCGTCCAGCGGCAAGGGCACCAGATCGGCCTTCCACCAGCCTTGGGTCGGCGGCAGCCCCGTGGCGCGGATGATGGCGCCGCCCTGATAGGGCTCCACCTTCATGCTCAACACATTGCGGATGAGCGACCGGCCCTTGGCATCGAGATTCTCGGTCGGCTCTGCGGCAACCGTGACCTCCTGCGATTTGCCGAACCAATTGGCCGGGTTGAGCTTGCTGTTGCGCACCATGCCGCAAGAGGCAAGGCCAAGGGCGGCAGTCAGCATCAGGATCTGGGGCAGGCGCATGGGATGTCCCTTGGCTGGTTTCCCCTTGGGTAGCGCAAGCGCCGCGCTTTGAAAAGGCCGCGCGCTCTGGACCTTTGGCCGCGGCGGGATTACCTGCGACAGCACAGACCGGAGTTTGCCATGGCCACGCCCGCCTTTGAAGACATCGCCGATACGTTCGAGTTTCTGGACGACTGGGAAGACCGCTATCGCCATGTGATCGAACTGGGCAAGGCGATGCCGCCCCTCGACGACAGCTTCAAGGTGCCCGCCTACAAGGTCGATGGCTGCGCCAGCCAGGTCTGGCTGCGGCCGGTGGTCGAGGGGGGCAGGTTCGATTTTCAGGGCGACTCTGATGCGATGATCGTGCGCGGCCTGATCGCCGTGCTGCACGCGCTCTATTCCGGGGTGCCGGTGGGGGAGGTGGCCAAGGTCGATGCCGCCGCCGAACTGGCGCGGCTGGGGCTGAACGATCACCTTTCCGCGCAACGCTCCAACGGTCTGCGGGCGATGGTCGAACGCATCAGGAAAACCGCCGCGTAGGATGGGCAATCTGCCCATCCCGGCGATCAGAGGGTGGGCAGATTGCCCATCCTACATCTCTGCGCATGCCTCCCGGCACCAGTCCAGCGCCGCAGGCGACAGCCGCCCGGCCAGCTTCTCCAGCACCGCCGCGTGATAGGCGTTCAGCCAGCGCCGCTCGGCCCCTGACAATTCCCCGACCAGCACCAGCCGCCGGTCGAAGGGTACGAAGGTCAGCGTCTCGAAGGCCAGTTGATCGCGTCCGTCGCCGATCTTTTCCGCCTCTTCCACTACGATCAGGTTTTCCAGCCGGATACCAAAGGCCCCCTCGCGGTAATAGCCCGGCTCGTTCGACAGGATCATGCCCGGGCGCAGCGGCACTTCGCTGATCCGGCTCAGGCGCTGCGGCCCCTCATGCACCGACAGGAAGGCGCCCACGCCATGGCCGGTGCCATGGTCGAAATCCTGCCCCGCCACCCAAAGCGCAAAACGCGCCAGCGGGTCAAGGTCGCGCCCGGCAAGGCCGCGCGGCCAACGCGCCCGGCTGATGGCAATCAACCCCTGCAACACGCGGGTATATTGCAGCCGCGCCTCCGGCCCCGGATCGCCGATCGCCATGGTGCGGGTGATATCGGTCGTGCCGTCCAGATACTGGGCCCCCGAATCCACCAGAAGCAATTCGTCCCGCCCCACGGCGCGGTTCGATTCTTCGGTCACCCGGTAATGCATGATCGCGCCATTCGGCCCCGATCCGCTGATCGTGTCAAAGCTGATGTCATGCAGCGCATTGGTCGCCCGCCGGAAGCCTTCCAGCGCGCGGACCACCGAAATCTCGGTCAGGCTGCCCTCGGGCTGCCGGTCCAGCCAGCAGAGGAATTCCACCATCGCGGCGCCGTCGCGCAGATGGGCGGTGCGCATCCCCGCAATCTCGGCTTCGGTCTTGCACGCCTTGGGCAGGCGGCAGGGATCATCGCCCCAGACCACCGCAATTCCGGCGTCTTCCAGCTCCAGACTGACCGCCAGCGGCGCCGTGGCGCGGTCCACCCGCACCGGGCCGGTCAGGGTGCGCAGCGCCGGAACAAAGGCTTCGACCGGGCGCAGGGTGACCTGCTCGCCCAGATGGGCGCGGGTTTCGGCATCGAACTTTGCGGCTTCCGCGAACAAGGTCACCCGCCCGTCATCGCGTAGCACGGCAAAGCCATGCAGCACCGGATTGCGCGGCACATCGGCGCCACGGATGTTCAAGAGCCAGCAGAGCGAATCGGGCAGGGTGATTACCGCCGCCGCCTGACCCGCCGCGCGCAGCCCCTCGGCCAGCCGGGCGCGCTTGGCGGCACTGGTTTCGCCCGCCAGCGCATCGGGATGGGCAAAGGCACGGCCCATCGGCGGCGGCGGCTGATCCGGCCAGATCGCATCCACCATGTTGGCCCCGGCCCGCAGGCGCACGTCGCTGCCCTCCAGCGCCGCCTCGATCCGGGCGATCTCGTCGGCGCTGTGCAGCCAAGGATCGAACCCCACCACCCCCGCCGCCAGATGCCCGACGATCCACGGCCCCGGCTGTTCCTCGGGCCAGGGGACCGGCGTGAAATGTGCCAGATCGACCTGCCCCTTGACCTGCGTGCGATAGCGCCCGTCGATGAACACCCCGGCCACCCCCGGCAGCACGATGCAGAAGCCCGCGCTGCCGGTAAATCCGGTCAGCCATTGCAGCCGCTCATCCCGGGCGGCGACATATTCGCCCTGATGCACATCGGCGCGCGGCACCAGAAAGCCGGCCAGCCCCTCGGCTGCCAGCCGCGCGCGCAGCGCCGCCAGACGGGCCGGACCTTGCGCCGGATCGGCATGGCTGTCGAAACTCTGGAACATGGCTGGCCCTTCATCTTGGCAAAAATATCCTCGGGGGGAGGCCGAAGGCCGTGGGGGGCAGACAGCTCCCCGTTACCCGGCCCGCCGCATCCCCAGCGCCCGGGCGCGTTTCTTGGGGTCCACCTCGAACAGGCTGGCAAGCTGCTCGGTCATCGCCCCGGCAAGCTGCTCGACATCGGTGATCGTCACGGCGCGGTTGTAATAGCGCGTCACGTCATGGCCGATGCCGATTGCGATCAGTTCGACCGCCTTCTTGCGCTCGACCATGGCGATCACGTCGCGCAGGTGCTTCTCAAGGAAGCTCGCCGGATTGACCGACAGCGTCGAATCATCCACCGGCGCCCCGTCGGAAATCACCATCAGGATGCGCCGCGCCTCGGGGCGGGCCAGCATCCGGCGGTGGGCCCATTCCAGCGCCTCGCCGTCGATGTTTTCCTTCAGCAAGCCCTCTTTCATCATCAGCCCCAGATTGGGCCGCGCCCGCCGCCAGGGCGCATCGGCGCCCTTGTAGATGATATGTCGCAGGTCGTTCAGCCGGCCCGGCTGCTGCGGGCGGCCCTGCGCCAGCCAGCGCTCGCGGCTTTGCCCGCCCTTCCAGGCGCGGGTGGTGAAGCCCAGAATCTCCACCTTCACCGAACAGCGTTCCAGCGTGCGCGCCAGCACATCAGCGCAGATCGCGGCAATCGAAATCGGGCGGCCCCGCATCGAGCCGGAGTTGTCCAAGAGAAGCGTCACACAGGTATCGCGGAACTCGGTATCCTTCTCCTGCTTGAACGACAGCGGCGTGGTCGGGTTGGCCACCACGCGCGCCAGACGGCCCGCATCCAGCGTGCCTTCCTCAAGATCGAACAGCCAACTCCGGTTCTGCTGCGCCTGCAAACGGCGCTGCAATTTGTTGGCCAGACGGCTGACGGCACCTTTCAGCGGCTCAAGCTGCTGGTCCAGATAGGCGCGCAGCCGTTCCAGCTCAGCCGGTTCGGCAAGGTCTTCGGCGCGGATTTCCTCATCGAAATCCGTGGTATAGACGGTATAGGACGGGTCGGCATCGGAATGTGGGGCAGGGGGCGGCGGCTCCAGCGGTGCCTCGCCTTCGGGCAGTTCGGTTTCATCGCCCTGCTCCATGTCGGCGCTGTCTTCCATCGTGACTTGCGCTTGCGACTGGTCTTGCTGCTCTTCCTGCGTCTGCTCGGGGCTGGCTTCGGTTTCATCCGAGTCCTGCTCTTCGGAGCCAGCGTTTTCCGGGCTGTCTTCGGCCTGTTCCTCGCCCGCCTCATCCTCGGTATCGTCCTGATCGGGGTCGTCGCCCAACTGGTCGCCATAGCCAAGGTCGGAAATCACCTTGCGCGCCAGCCGGGCAAAAGCCGCCTGATCGGCCAGCACATGGTCAAGGTTGTCCAGCGTGCCGCCCGCCTGCTCTTCGATGAAGCCGCGCCAGAGGTCCATCACATGCTGGGCCGGTTTCGGCAGATCGCGCCCCGTGGCGAGGGACCGCACCAGATAACCCGCCGCCACCGGCAGCGGCGCCTCCGAGGCGCTGGTGATCTGGCCATAGCCCTTGCGGTCGGCCTCCCAGGCGATCTTGGCGTCGATATTGGTCGCGGTGCCGGGCATCGCCCGCGCGCCCACCGCCTCACACCGGGCGGTTTCCATCGCGTCGTAGATTTCCCGCGCCAAGGCCCCGGTGGGCGCATAGCGGGCCGAGGTCGCCTCGTTGTGATACTTGCGCTTCAACGCAAAGGCATCCGCCGTGCCGCGCGCCAGCAGCACCTCGTCGCGGGTCATGCGGCGGCTGACCTGCGGCAGCCGCACGCCATCCTTGTTCATGCCCGCAGGATCGACCGAATAGGTGACGGTCATCTCCGGGTCATTGGCCATGGTCTTGGTGGCCTCGGCCAGGGCCTTTTTGAACGGGTCTGCGGGGTTGTCGCTGGGCTTGCTCATGATGGCGCCAGATTGGCACCTCGCGCGCGCAGGAGCAAGGGCGCCCCTGCAGCAATGCACAGCTCCCGCGCGGCGGTGCGGAATTGAGATGTCGCCGGAAAGCGCCATCTTGAGCGCAACGAACACCACACCCCGTCCAAAGGATCAAGACCATGACCAAACCGAAAATCGCCGTTATCGTTTCCTCGACCCGCCCGACCCGCTTTGCCGACATTCCCACCAAATGGATCGTCGAAAAGGCCGCCGCCCATGGCCAGCTTGATGTCGAAGTGCTGGATCTGCGCGACTACCCGCTGCCCTTCTTCGACGAAGTGGCCTCGAACGCCTGGGCGCCCAGCCAGAACGAAGTCGCCGTCAAGTGGCAGAAGAAACTGGCCGAGTTCGACGGCTATATCTTCGTCGTGGCCGAGTATAACCGCTCGATCACCGGCGCGCTGAAGAACGCGCTGGATCAGGCTTATGTCGAGTGGGCGAAAAAGCCTTTCGGTGCCGTGGCCTATGGTTCGATGGGTGGCACCGCCGCGCTGGGCCATCTGCGCCAGATCGGTGTCGAGCTGCAAATGGTTCCCGTCCGCAACTCGGTTCACATCGGCGCGGGCGACTTCTTCAAGGTCCACCCCGGCTTTGGCGGTTCGGGCAATCTGGCCGACATCGAAGGCTCGATCGGTGCTTCGGCCACCGCGCTGCTCGACGATGTGACCTGGTGGGCCAAGGCGACCAAGGCTGCCCGCGCCTAACCCAAGAGCAAGGCCCGGCAGGCGGCGACAAGCCGCTCCGCCCGCCGGGCCGCGATCCCCTCGGGGTCAGAACCGAAAGCCGCCCGCTGCAACAAGGCAGTCTGGGCGGCTTTTGCATTGATGCGCCAGGTGATCAGATGCGGCAGCACCTCGGCCGGGGCCGCCGCTTCGGCAAGGGCGACCATCGCGTCGCGCTGCCGCGCGGTCTGTTCCGAGGCGGGGCCGTCGGTCAGCCATTGAAACTCGGTCAGAGCGGAAAGGCGGCCGGCGCAGGTGGCAAAAAGATGCTCCGGGCTTTGCGCGTGCAGGGGGAAGGCCAGAACAAGGCTGGCCCATGCCGCAAACAAAGTTCGCACAACGCCCATATAAAGGACGATACGCCGATCTTATCGGCAATCAAGCGGCTCCGTAGGATGGGCAATCTGCACATCCTTACCCAAGGCAGGGATGGGCAGATTGCCCATCCTACGGACCTAATGGGCGGCCGCGGTTGTGCCGTCCAGCCGTTGATAGGTTCGCAGCAAATTCTTGCAGTGAATGCAAATTTCATCCTCCATACAGGTCGGAGGAAAAGCCCCGGTGGCGCCCATGCTGCGATATAGCTCCAGCAGGACAGGTTTGGAATTTTCTACATCGTAGGTGATGTCTCTGGCATAGAACTTCAGAACCAGATCTTTCGCCAGGCGCCGTCCGGTGTCGAACTGGGCGACTCGGGAATGGCGCGCAACATAGTCTGCGAAAAAATACGCAGCCGCCCGCTCATTGCGTATCGCTTCGCTGTTTGCCTTCCAATCGCGCATCAAATCTGCGCGCACTTCAAAGCTGGCGCTGCAAAGCACGATTTCGTCGATCTGGTCAGATGAAAGATCGCTGGGGAGGCCTTGGGCATGGGCGGCGCCAGTTTCCAGCATTGCCAGAACTGCAAGCATCGCCCATCGCATCACTTCATCGCCATGCTCGCCGCACTCTCCGGCAGTTCCTCGCCGAAGCAGCGCTGGAAGAATTCGGCGACGGTCTGCCGCTCCAGCTCGTCGCATTTGTTCAGGAACGACAGCCGGAACGCATAGCCGACATTGCGGAAAATCTCGGCATTCTGCGCCCAGTTCAGCACCGTCCGCGGCGACATCACCGTGGAGAGATCGCCGTTCATGAAGGCGGTGCGGGTGAGGTCGGCCACGGTCACCATCTGGTTGATGGTCTTGCGGCCCTTCTCGGTGTTGTAATGCGGGCTTTTGGCCAGAACGATGGCCGCCTCGGCATCATGCGACAGATAGTTCAGCGTCGCCACAAGGCTCCAGCGGTCCATCTGCGCCTGGTTGATCTGCTGGGTGCCGTGATAGAGGCCGGTCGTATCCCCAAGGCCCACGGTGTTCGCGGTGGCGAACAGCCGGAAGGACGGGTGGGGGGTGATGATCTCGTTCTGGTCCAGAAGCGTCAGCTTGCCGTCATGCTCCAGCACGCGCTGGATCACGAACATCACATCCGCCCGGCCCGCGTCATATTCGTCAAACACGATGGCCACAGGGTTGCGCAGCGCCCAAGGCAGAATCCCCTCGTGGAATTCGGTCACCTGCTTGCCGTCGCGCAGCTTGATCGCATCCTTGCCGATCAGGTCGATCCGGCTGATGTGGCTGTCAAGGTTCACCCGCACGGTGGGCCAGTTCAGCCGGGCGCCGACCTGTTCGATATGGGTCGATTTGCCGGTGCCGTGATAGCCCTGGATCATCACCCGGCGGTTATAGGCATAGCCGGCAAGGATCGCCAAAGTCGTATCGGGGTCGAATTTATAGGTGCTGTCGATCTCGGGCACGCGGTCGCTGCGTTCGGCAAAGCCCTTCACCCGCATGTCGGTGTCGATGCCGAAAACATCCCGCACAGAGATTTCTTCGGTGGGTTTCATCACAGTGTCCAGCATCGCCTTGCCCAATCGCCCCAGTCGCTTCGTCAAAAAATCGCAGGCCGGGCACCAAGGGCCCTGACCGTCCGGGGTCAGTAGTGGAACATATCGCCCCGGGCCGCAAGGGGAGGGATGGCGTGCTTTCCCATTGGCGTGAGGCGATGAAACTTATCCGCCATCGGCCGCGTAACCTGCCACAGTGACACGCGACAGGAGGTAATCATGCACAGACGGGGATTCCTTTGGGCCGGGGCGGCTGCGGTTGCGCTCGGCCTGCCTGCGGTTGCGCGGGGCGAAAGTTTCGAGGTCAGTCTCAGCGACGGGGACTGGCTTGCGCGGCTTGGGCCGGACCGCTTTGGGGTGCTGCGGCAAGAGGCGACGGAACCGGCAGGGTCCAGCCCGCTCAACCATGAAAAGCGGGCGGGCACCTTCCTCTGCGCCGGCTGCGACCTGCCGCTGTTTTCGTCAACCACGAAATATGACAGCGGCACCGGCTGGCCCTCGTTCTGGGAGCCTTTGGCGAATGCGGTGGCCACCCGCCCCGACCCGGGCCTGTTCGGCAGCCGGACCGAGGTGCATTGCCGCCGCTGTGGCGGGCATCTGGGCCATGTCTTTGACGACGGGCCGCCGCCGACGGGCAAACGGTTCTGCATGAACGGGCTGGCGCTGACCTTCCGGGCGGGCTGATCAAGGGGCGATTCCGGCTTTCTTAGCGGCGGACAACCGCCTAGCCTGCGGCGGAGTGACAGGAGATTACCCTTGCCGATGCCCCGCCCCTGCCGCCGTGAAGGGCGCCCGGAATGACGGACCCGGCCCGCAATGCGGCGCTGTGGTATGCGCCCGACGGCTATGATCCGGCCGCCAAGGGCATCAATGGCCGCCGCGTGGCCGGGGAAAGCTTTCTGCGCGGTTTCCTGCGCCATGCCGACATTGCCGAAGCGGTGCTGCTGACCGGCAATCCCGCCGAAGCCGAGCCTGTCCGCGCCCTTGCCGAAAGCCTGCGCCCGGGCCTGCCCCTGCGCATCGTGTCCAGCCAGCAGCCGGGCGGCATCGCGCCGATCCGCACCCTCTATTACCCCAGCCCCAATTTCGCGCCCGAGGCATGGCGGCGTGCGCCCTATGGTCCGGGGGCCTGGTCTCTCAGCGGGGTGACCCATACCACCTCGACCGCGGCGGTGATGGAGGGTTGGCTGAACCTGCGGGTTGCGCCGGTCAAACCATGGGATGCGGTGATCTGCACCAGCCGGGCGGTGCGCGCTTCGGTTGACTATCAAATGGACCTGATCGACGCCCATCTGGCCAGCCATCTGGGCGCCCGCCCGGGGCCGCGCCCCCTGCTGCCGGTCATCCCGCTGGGCATCGACTGCGCGGCCTTTGCCCCCGACCCGGCGGCAGGGGCGGCCTTGCGCGCCCGGCTGGGGGCTGCGCCGCAGGATGTGGTCTTCACCACCATCGCCCGCCTGACCCCGCATGAGAAGTTCGATCCCCTCCCGGTCTATCTTGCCATGGCCGAGGCGCAGCGCCGCCTGCCGCCGGGTCAGCGGTTGCATGTCGTGTTCTGCGGCCTCTTCCGCGACGATTATTCCCGCCGGGTGTTTGAAGCCGGGGCGGCGGCGCTGATGCCCGGGGTGGGGTTTGCCCTGACCGACGGCGCCGATCCGCACGAGCGCAGCGCGGCGCTGTCGGGGGCGGATGTCTTTCTGTTCCCGATCGACAACATTCAGGAAACCTTCGGCCTTGCCCCGGTCGAAGCCATGGCGGCGGGCCTGCCTTTGCTGGTGTCGGACTGGGATGGCATGAAGGATACCGTCACGCCTGATGTCGGGTTCCGGGTGACCAGCCGGATGCTCGGCCCGCAGGCGCTGGCGCCCGAGGCGCTGCGCTATCGCGGCGGCGTCGATAATTATGTGCAATATTGCGCTGCAACCTCTGCCATGACCGAGTTGGACATTGGCGAAATGGTGACGCGCATCCTTGACCTCGCGCTCAATCCCGGGCTGCGGCGGCGGATGGGGCAGGCGGGGGCGGCGCGGGCGCGCGGCGTTTATGACTGGGCGCAGGTCATCCCCCGAATGCAGGATCTCTGGGCCGAGCAAGAGGCGCTGCGCCGCGCCGGGGCGGCTTCGGCCCCGCGCTATCCCGCCCATGCGTTGCCGGTGGCGCCATCGCCCACCGCCCTCTTCGCGGCATGGCCAAGCGAGGTGGCCGATCTGGCCACCCCCCGCTTTGCCGCCCGCGACCTGTCCGGCCGGGCCGATCTGGAGGCGACGCTGACCGCGCGGGATTATGGCGGGGTGAAGCGGATGTTCGCCGCCCCGGCACAGATCGCGGCGCTGCTGCGCGCGGTGACCGAGGCCGGCCCGCCGGGCACCAGCCGCGACGCGCTGGCGGCCCAGCTTCGGTTGGCGCCCGCTTCGGTCGAGCGCATCCTGATCTGGCTTTTGAAATACGACTTCATCCGGCGGGTCTGATCGCATCCGGGCGCAGGCAGGATGGGCAGATTGCCCATCCTACGGGCAAGTCGGGCACCCGGCCCTGTCAGTCCTTGAAGAACCGGCTGTCCTTGATCTGATCCCAGGCCCAGACCACCTCTTGCAGCCGTTCCTCGTCGCTGCGGTCGCCGCCGTTCATGTCGGGGTGCAGATCCTTGACCAGCGACTTGTATTGCTTGCGGATTTCCGCCTTGGTCCAGGTGTCGCGGGCATCAAGGATTTCTACCGCCTTGCGCTCGGTCGGGGGCAGCTTGCGGGTGGCGGTCGAAACCGGGCGCCCGGGGTTCTGCGTGGCCTTCTCGCCCAAAAGCTCCATCGGATCATCCACGCCCAGCCGCTGCCAGGCGCGGCCGTCATCCTTGCGGCTGAAGGGCTTGGTCTCGCGCTCCCACATGCGGTCCTTGTCCCAGAGCTTCTTGAACTCTTCATCGGTGGCGGTGCCGAAGAAATTCCATTTCAGGTTGTATTCGCGGATGTGGTCGCGGCAGAACCAGAAATACTCGTCCAGAAGATCGGGCGATTTCGGCGCACGATAGGCGCCCTTCTCCTTGCAGCCCGGAAAATCGCAGGGCCGGGTCGAACTGTCAAAGGCGCCGGACATGCCGCCGCGCCGCCCGGTCTTGCGCTTGGCCTTGTCGGCCGACACCCGCAGGTCAAATTCAAAGGGGGTTTTGGACATCAGCAGGCCTTTCCGACTCGGGGCCACAAGTTTAGGGATTTGGCTGGCAAGGTGAAGGGGGCAACGGAAAAATGAATATCGAGAGCGAGATGCGCCACCGGCTGACCGCCGCCTTCGCCCCCGAGCGGCTGGAGGTGGTGAACGAAAGCCACCGCCATGCCGGGCATTCCGGCGATGACGGCAGCGGAGAAAGCCATTTCGCGGTTCTGATCCGGTCAGCGGCGCTGGCGCCCCTTGGCCGGGTCGCCCGCCACCGCGCCGTGCATCAGGCGCTGGGCGATCTGGTGGGCCGCATCCACGCGCTGGCGATCGACGCGGCCTGACCGGGCCTGTATTTACGAAAAAAATACAGAATAACTACGGAAAAGGGACGCGGAAACGACGGCGCCTTACAGCGCCTTCGCCACCTGCCGCCAGTGATGCAGCAGCGGTTCGGTATAGCCCGAAGGCTGCTCGCGCCCCTTGAAGACCAGATCGCAGGCCGCCCGGAACGCCGGCCCGTCAAAGCCCGGCGCCATCGGCCGATAGGCCGCATCCCCGGCGTTCTGGCCATCGACCACAGCCGCCATCTTGCGCATCACCGCCATGACCTGATCGGCGCTGACCACGCCGTGATGCAGCCAGTTGGCCAGATGCTGCGCCGAAATCCGGCAGGTGGCACGGTCTTCCATCAGCGCCACATCATGGATGTCGGGCACTTTGGAACAGCCCACCCCCTGATCGACCCAGCGCACCACATAGCCCAGGATGCCCTGCGCGTTGTTCTCGGTTTCCGATGTAATTTCATCGGGTTGCCAGTTGATCCCCGCCGCCGTCGGCACTGTCAGAAGGTCGGCCAGGGTGCCGCGCGCCCCGCCCTTGGCAATCTCGTCCTGACGGGCGCGGACATCGACGCGGTGGTAATGCGTGGCGTGCAGCGTGGCGGCGGTGGGCGAGGGCACCCAGGCGCAATTCGCCCCGGCGCGGGGATGGGCGATCTTCTGCTCCAGCATCGCCGCCATCAGATCGGGCGCCGCCCACATCCCCTTGCCGATCTGCGCGCGCCCCTGCAAGCCGCAGGCCAGCCCGATATCGACGTTGCGATCTTCGTAACTCTTGATCCAGGCGGCATTTTTCATGTCGCCCTTGCGGATCATCGGCCCCGCTTCCATGCCCGTGTGCATCTCATCCCCGGTCCGGTCGAGGAAGCCGGTATTGATGAAAGCCACCCGGTCGCGCGCCGCCCTGATGCATTCCTTGAGATTGGCGCTGGTTCGGCGCTCTTCATCCATGATGCCCAGCTTGACGGTATTGGCAGGCAGGCCCAGCGCCGCCTCGACCTGGTCAAAGATTTCCACGGCAAAGGCCACTTCTTCCGGCCCGTGCATCTTGGGCTTGACCACATAGACCGAGCCGGCCACCGAATTGCGCGGCCCCTCGGGTTTCTTCAGGTCGTGCAGCGCGCAAAGCGTGGTGACAAAGGCATCCATGATGCCTTCGGGCACCTCGGCGCCATCCGGCAGCAGGATGGCCGGATTGGTCATCAGATGCCCGACATTGCGCACCAGCATCAGCGCGCGGCATTTGACGGGCAGGGGGCTGCCATCGGGGGCGGTATAGGTGAAATCGCCGTAAAGCCGCCGGGTGATGGTCTTGCCGCCCTTCTGCACCTCTTCCGTCAGGTCGCCCTTCATCAGGCCCAGCCAGTTGCCATAGGCCAGAACCTTGTCCTCGGCATCGACGGCGGCGATGGAATCTTCGCAATCCATGATGGCCGACAGCGCCGCCTCAAGGTTCACCGCTGCGATGCCCGCCGGGTCGGTGATGCCGGTGCCCTCTTTGCGGTTCACGAGGATTTCGATCTTCAACCCGTTGTTTTCCAACAGGACAAAGCCCCAATCCCCGTCCTGCGCATGGCCCAGATACTGGCCCGGGCGCAGCAAGCCCACCGGCCCGCGCGCGGTGGCAAGCTGCAACTCGGCCCCCGCCACAATCGCGGTGACCTCCGCCCATGTGGCCCCGGAAAGCGGCGCGGCGGTGTCAAGGAACGCCTTGGCCCAAGCGATCACCCGCGCGCCGCGCTCGGGGTCAAAGCCCTTGCCCTTGGGCAGGTCGCCCAAGGCATCGGTGCCATAAAGCGCATCGTAAAGATTGCCCCAGCGGGCATTGGCGGCATTCAGCGCATAGCGCGCGTTCATCACCGGCACCACAAGCTGCGGCCCGGCGATGCGGGCAATCTCGGGGTCCACATTGGCGGTGCCGATCTGGAAATCCGGCCCCTCCGGCAAGAGATAGCCGATCTCGCGCAGAAACGCCTGATAGGCGGCAGGGTCGGGCGCCTGCCCGCGGTGGGCGATGTGCCAGCCGTCGATCTGCGCCTGCAACACGCTCCGCCGTTCCAGCAAGGCCCGGTTTTTTGGCGCCAGATCGGTCAGCGTGGCGGCAAGGCCGCTCCAGAAGGCATCGGCACCAATGCCGCTGCCGGGCAGGGCCTTCCCCTCGACGAAGGCCACCAGCCGGGCATCCACCTGCAACCCGCTGCGATCCAACCGTTCGACCATTGCCGCCCCTCCTGCTGCATACCTCTGTCCACAGATACGGGCCGCCGCCGTTTCAGGCAACACAGGCCACGGCCCGATTGCCCTTGCCGGGCGGAATATGCTTCGGCCAAAGCCTGAAAATCCATCAGGCGGCTTGCCAGCCTTGGCGGGACATGATACTTAGCGTTATGGCTAAGTTTGATCCCGACCTCGACCTTATCTTTCAGGCGCTGTCCGATCCGACGCGGCGTGCCATGCTGGCGCGGCTGGGCAAGGGGGCGGTGCCGGTTTCCGAACTGGCGCGGCCGACCGGCCTCGCCCTGCCCACGGTGATGCGCCATCTGTCGGTTCTGGAAGAGGCGCAACTGATTGCCACCGAAAAGACCGGCCGCACCCGGATGTGCCATGCCCGGCCCGAAACGCTGGCCGCCACAGCCGACTGGCTGGCCGAACAGCGCGCCATCTGGGAGGGCCGCGCCGACCGGCTGGAAGCCTATGTGATGAAGCTGATGGAGCAAGGCGATGACAACTGACCGCGACCCTGCCCTTGATCCCGCACGCGACCTGCGGGTGGAACGGCTGATCCCGGCGCCCGCCGCAACGCTCTGGCGCTGCCTGACCGAGGCGGACCGCCTGCGCCGCTGGTGGGTGCCAAGCCCGGTGGAAATCACCGATCTGGTGATCGAGCCGCAGCCCGGCGGGCGGTTTTTCACCCATATGCGCCTGCCGGATGGCGGCGAACACCGCGTTGAAATGATGATCCTTCATGCCGAGCCGCAGCACCGGCTGCGCTTTACCGACCTGATGACAGCGGGCTTTGTGCCGGTGGCGCAGCCGATGTTCGGCTTTGCCGCCGAAATCGCGCTGATCGCCGAAGGGGCGGCCACCCGCTATGTCGCCACCGCCCGCCATGCCCGCCCCGAGGATGCCAGCCGCCACCGCGAGATGGGCTTTCACGACGGCTGGGGCACGGTGGCTGATCAGCTTGCGGCGCTTGCGCCCTCATTTGACGATTGAAAGGAGACGATCATGCAGCTTGACCCGGAACTGGACCTGCAACTGGTGCGTGAACTGAACGCGCCGCGCGAATTGCTGTATAAATGCTGGACCACGCCCGAACATCTGGTTCACTGGTTCGTGCCGAAGCCCCATAAGGTGACCCATTGCAGCCTGGACGTGCGCCCCGGCGGCGCCTGCAACACCACGTTTGAGGTGGAGGGCAACCTGATGGAAAACAACGGCGTTTATCTTGAGGTGATCCCCAACGAAAAGCTGGTCTTCACCGATGGCTACACCGCCGGTTGGAAACCCGCGCCCGAACCCTTCATGACCGCCATCGTCACCTTCGAGGATTTGGGCGGCGGGCGGACCCGCTATACCGCCACCGCCCGGCACCGCAACCCGGATACGGCCAAGGCGCACAAGGACATGGGCTTTTACGATGGCTGGGGCACGGTCGCCACGCAGCTTGAAACCTATGCGCAGGGATTGAAGGCATGACCTCCGACCGCACCATGCTGATCCAGCGGACCATCCGGGCGCCGGTCCGTCTGGTCTGGGGCGCCTGGATGAATCCCGAAACCCTGCCGCAATGGTGGGGGCCGGACGGGTTTTCCTGCCGCACCGCGCGGATCGACCTGCGCGAAGGCGGTGAATGGGTGTTCGACATGATCGGGCCGGATGGCACGGTCTGGCCCAACCACCACCGCTATACGCTGGTAGAGCCGCAGAGCCGTCTGGAATACACCCTGCACTGGGGCGAGAACGGCCCGAAACATGCCGATGCCTGGGCCAGTTTCGCCGAGGTGGACGGCGTGACCACGGTCACCCTTGGCATGATCTTCATCACGCCCGAGGAATACGAAAACGCCAAAGGCTTTGGCGCGGTGGAACTGGGGCTTCAGACGCTGGGCAAATTGGCCCGCTTCATCGGCGCCAACTGATCTTCTGCCCCATCCTCTTTCTGCAAATATCCTGCGGGGAGGTCCGGAGGGGTGCAAAACCCCTCCGGGGTCGGGCAGGGGCGGGCCGCTCGTGATGTCTTGCCTTGCAGCCCCCTTGCGCCTGCGGCAGCCGTCCGAGCAGTATCTGACCTCGTCCCAGACCTTGGCCCAGGCCCGGCGCCAGACCATCGGGCGGCCACAGGTCGCACAGGTCTTGACCGGCAGGTTGGCCTTTTTGCGCGTCTTCGCCATGGCTTACAGGTCCAGCGCTAGTTGGGCCGAGGCAGGCCGTGCCGTCATCCGGCGCGGGCTGCGGGCCGGGGCGCGGCTGGCGTGGCGGGCGGCGATGGCCGCCGCCTCATCCCGGTGGCCCTCGCGGCGGCGCAACTCCCAGACGGCATCGCGGGCGGCCCGCGCCGCTGCCACCGGATCGACCAGCGGCTCGGGATAGCGGCGCCCGGCGATTTTCGCAAAGCCCGGCCATTTCCACGGCTCTTGCAGAAAACCGTCCGGCACCGCCGCCAGTTCCGGCAGCCAGCGCCGGGTGAAGGCGCCGGTCGGGTCCTGCTCCAGCCCCTGTTTCACCGGGTTGTAGATGCGCGGCGTGTTGATCGCCGTCACCCCCGACTGCATCTGCACCTGCGGCCAGTGGATGCCCGGCTCGTAATCGGTGAAGGCCCGGGCCAGCACATGGCCCGTCGCCCGCCAGTCCAGCCAGAGGTGATACGAAGCCACCGCCATCAGCATTGCCCGCATCCGGAAATTCAGCCAGCCCGTGGCCTGAAGATAGCGCATACAGGCATCGACAAAAGGCAGGCCGGTCTGCCCGGTGGCCCATGCTGCCAGCCGGGTGGCATCGGCTTCGCGCGGGCGAAGCGCCTCGGCGGCGCGCGACAGGCAGCGCAGCTCGATGTCGGGCTGATCTTCCAGCTTCTGCATGAAGTGATCGCGCCAGGCGAGGCGGCTTTGAAAGCTGGACAGCGCCCCGCCCCAGCGCCCGCCGGGCCGTTCCGCCGCGCGGGCCGTGGTTGCCTGCACCGCCTCGCGCCCCGACAGGCTGCCAAGGGCCAGATGCGGCGACAGCCGCGAGCAGGCCCGCTCGGCGGCGAGGGGGGCGGACATTGCGCTGCGATAGGGCTCCCCGCGCTGCGTCAGAAAGCTGTCGAGCAGCAACAACGCCTCGGTCCGGCCGCCACGCTGGCGATGGGGGCAGCGGTCTTCGGCCAGCCGCAGGGCGCGGGCGGTGGGGATCTGCCCGCGCTCGACCCCCGGAACCGGCACCATGGCGGGCGCCGGCAGCACCGCCTCGGCGGTGAAGGCATCGCGCCGCGCCTGCCAGCCGTCACGGTTGCCAAGGCGCCGCACCACGCCCGATTGCGGCACCTCATGCCAGACAATCCCCGCGCCGCGCGCCCATGCGCCGACTTGCCGGTCGCGGGCGAAGGTCCAGAGATTGCCGGTTTCCTCATGGCTGACGATCGTGGTGATGTCATGCTGCCGACACAGCCGCGCCAGCACCTCGACCGCGGGCCCCACGCGCAGCACCAGCGGCATCCCAACCGCTGCCAGTGCCTCACGCAGATCGGCCAGCGCCTCGGCCGTCACCTCCCATTGCCGGGCTGAGGTGTCGGGGAGCTGCCAATATTCCGGCTCGACCACATAGACCGGCAAGGCCCGGCCCATGCCCGCCGCAAGGGTCAGCGCGGGATGGTCGGCAAGGCGCAGGTCGCGTTTGAGCCAGACGAGAACATTCATGGAACAAAGACATAGCTGCCCGCCGGGATTCGGCAAGGGCGTTCTACGGCCGGTTGGCGCAGGTTTGCCGCGCGGCGGGGCTTTTCTCTGCCGCCCCGCCGTCCTAGCCTGCGGCGGAAGGAGACCGCCATGCCCGACACGACCGATCCGCGCACCATCCGCCTTGCCGATTATCAGCCCTTTGCCTTTCTCTTGCCGCAGGTGGCGCTGACCTTCCGCCTTGCGCCGCAGGCCACGCGGGTGCTGGCCCGGCTGGACTTCACGCCGAACCCGGCCCGCCCGGGCCGCCACGACCTGCGCCTGCATGGTGAGGCGCTGCGGCTGATCTCGGCTGCGGTGGATGGGCGGGCGGTGGTTCCGGCACTCGACGACACCGGCCTGACCATTGCCGCCGCCGATCTTCCCGAGGGTGCCTTCACCCTTGAAACCGAAGTGGAAATCGCGCCCGAGGCGAACACCGCGCTGGAGGGGCTGTATATGTCGCGCGGCATGTATTGCACCCAATGCGAGGCCGAAGGCTTTCGCAAGATCACCTATTACCCCGACCGCCCCGATGTGATGGCGCGCTTCCGGGTGCGGATCGAGGGCGATCTGCCGGTGCTTTTGTCAAACGGCAATCCGCTGGGGCAGGGGCCGTGCTGGGCGGAATGGGATGATCCCTGGCCGAAACCGGCCTATCTCTTTGCGCTGGTGGCGGGCGATCTGGTGGCGCATCCCGACCGCTTCATCACCGCCTCGGGCCGCGAGGTGGCGCTGAACATCTGGGTGCGTCCGGGGGACGAAGACCGCTGCGCCTGGGGGATGGAGGCGCTGAAAAAGTCGATGACCTGGGATGAAGAGGTCTATGGCCGCGAATATGACTTGGATATTTTCAACATCGTGGCCGTCGATGACTTCAATATGGGCGCGATGGAAAACAAGGGGTTGAACATTTTCAACTCCAAGGCAGTTCTGGCCAATGCCGCCACCGCCACTGATGACGATTTCGCCCGGATCGAGGCGATCATCGCGCATGAGTATTTCCACAACTGGACCGGCAACCGCATCACCTGCCGCGACTGGTTCCAGCTTTGCCTGAAAGAGGGGCTGACGGTTTACCGCGATCAGCAGTTTTCGGGCGACATGCGGTCTCATGCGGTCAAGCGGATCGAGGATGTGCTCATGCTGCGCGCCCGGCAGTTCCGCGAGGATCAGGGGCCGCTGGCCCATGCGGTGCGGCCCGACAGCTTTGTCGAGATCAACAATTTCTACACCGCCACGGTTTATGAAAAGGGCGCCGAGGTGATCGGGATGCTGCGGCGGATGGTGGGGGATGATGCCTATGCACAGGCGCTGGACCTCTATTTCGCGCGGCATGACGGGCAGGCGGCGACCATCGAAGACTGGCTGACGGTGTTTGAAGATACCACGGCGCGCGACCTGTCGCAGTTCAAACGCTGGTATACCGAGGCCGGAACACCCCGGCTGAAGGTCTATGAGGCGTGGAGCCCCGGGCCGCAGGGCGGCACCTATACCCTGACGCTGGCGCAGGAAAACCCGCCCACGCCGGGGCAGCCGGAAAAGGGTGCCAAGGTTATTCCGGTGGCGGTTGGCCTGCTCAATCCCAACGGCGACGAAGTGGTGCCGACGACGGTGCTGGAACTGACCAAACCCGTGCAGAGCTTTGCCTTTGAGGGGCTGGCGGCGCGACCCATCCCTTCGATCCTGCGGGGGTTTTCGGCGCCTGTGGTGCTGGAACGCGAGGTTCCGGCGGCGGAGCGCGCCTTCCTTCTGGCGCATGACACCGACCCGTTCAACCGCTGGGAGGCGGGGCGCGCGCTGGCCAAGGATGTGCTGGCGCGGATGATCACCCAAGGGGCGGCGCCCCTGCCGGATTTCCTTGACGGTATGGCGCGGCTCGCCTTTGACGAGGGGCTTGACCCGGCCTTCCGCGCGCTGGCGCTGCGCCTGCCGGGCGAGGATGATATGGCGGCCACGCTGGCGCAATCGGGTCATGTGCCCGACCCGGCCCGCATCCGAAGCGCGCGACAGGCGCTGTCGTTGGCACTGGCGCAGGCTCTGGGGCCAAGGCTGGCGGGGCTGGAAGCGGCGATGCGGGTGGAGGGGCCGTTCTCGGCCGAAGCCGGGCCTGCGGGGCGGCGGGCGCTGCGGTTGGCGGCGCTGGCCTTGCTGACGCGGCTGGACGGCGGCGCGGCGGCGCGGGCGGCTTACGCCGCGGCGGGCAATATGACCGAGAGCTTCGGCGCGCTGGCGATCCTCTTGGAGGCGGGGCAGGGCACGGCGCAACTGGCGGATTTCGAGGCGCGCTGGAAGGGCGACCGGCTGGTGATGGACAAATGGTTCGCGGTGCAGGCGGCGATGGCCGCGCCCGAGTCGCTGCCCGCCGTGGTCGCCCGGCTGACCGCACGGCCCGATTTCGACATGAAGAACCCCAACCGTTTTCGCGCGGTGCTGGGCGGCTTTACCGGCAACCATGCCGGGTTCCACCATGAAAGCGGTGCGGGCTATGCCTTGCTGGCCGATTGGCTGATCCGGCTGGACCCGGTGAACCCGCAGACGGCGGCTCGGATGTCCACCGCCTTCGAGACCTGGCCGCGCTATGACGCCGACCGGCAGGCGATGATCCGGGCGGCCTTGCAGCGGATTCTGGCGGCACCCGGCCTCAGCCGCGATCTGTCAGAGATGGTGGGGCGGATGCTGGCCATTTAAGGAAATTGCGCCGCCGTTTCTTGCGAAACGGCGGCATTTTTGTTTCTCGCCTCTGGCCTGCGGCCAACCGGCTCGGGCAAAGAGCCTTCGGCGGGAGTATTTCGAGAAGGGCAAATGCCGGGAGTTTACTTCTGGCAATATGATTGCGCGCGGGTCCAGTCGGCGATGGCGGCGCGTTTGCCGGCGTCGCGCAGCGGCATCCAGTCGCGGCCCACGCCTTTGGTGCCGCGCCCGGCGACCACGCCGTCGCGCTCGACATGATAGGCCACCATTTCGACGGCGCATTGCAGATTGGCCGCGCCATCCTTGAGTTCGGCGGCGGTATCGGCCTCGCAGCCGTAATTGGCGGCAGAGCGGGGGGAAATCTGCATTACGCCGATATAGCGCCCGCCACCGCCCGAGGCGCGCGGGTTCCAACTGCTTTCATAGCGCGCCACGGCCGAAAGCAGGCCCGACCAGAAGGCGCGGCGTTCGCCGATCGAGGCTTTGGCATAGCCGGGGCACCAGGTGTCGATGTCTTCGGGCACGAGATCGGCCAGCGCATCATCTTCAGAGGCGACGGCGGACATGGTGCTGACCGTCCACTGATCTGCTTCGGGGCGGTGATCCCAGGCCATGGCGGGGGGCTTGCCGCCTGGCATGAAGGACATGAAATCGGGCGCGGTGGTATCGACGCAGCCGGAAACTGTCAGGGTCAGGGCCAGAAAAGCAGCGGGTTTCAGCATGGGTTCACTTGGGCAGCACCGCGCAGGAATGCACGCGGCAAGGGCGCTTTGGCCAAGAAACCGGCGTTCTGGCAAGCGCGGCGCTTTGGCTTGCGCGGATTTGGGCCGATTTCCGCCGCTTGCGGCCCTTGAGGGGGGGCTTCGCCTGCCGTAGAAGGCGAGGGCAAGCGATGGAGGCCCCGATGCTGGATCTGACCTATGAAGCGCCCAAGCCCAAGGTGATTGCCGGGGCCAAGTCCGATTGGGAACTGGTGATCGGCATGGAGATTCATGCTCAGGTCGCCTCGAATTCCAAGCTGTTCTCAGGCGCCTCGACGCAGGTCGGGGCAGAGCCGAATTCGAACGTGGCCTTCGTCGATGCCGCGATGCCGGGGATGTTGCCGGTGATCAACGAGTTTTGCGTGGCGCAGGCGGTGCGCTCGGGCCTTGGGCTGAAGGCGCAGATCAATCTGCGTTCGGCCTTCGACCGCAAGAATTATTTCTACCCCGATCTGCCGCAGGGCTATCAGATTTCGCAGCTTTACCACCCGATCGTGGGTGAGGGCGAGGTTCTGGTGGAACTGGCGCCGGGTGTCGCGCGGCTGGTGCGGATCGAGCGGATTCACCTTGAGCAGGACGCGGGCAAGTCGATCCATGACATGGACCCGACGATGTCTTTCGTCGATTTCAACCGCACCGGCGTTGCCCTGATGGAGATTGTCAGCCGCCCCGATATCCGTGGCCCGGAAGAGGCGGCGGCCTATGTCGCCAAGCTGCGGCAGATCCTGCGCTATCTGGGCACCTGCGACGGCAACATGCAGAACGGCAACCTGCGGGCGGATGTGAACGTCTCGGTCTGCCGTCCTGGCCAGTATGAGAAATATCAGGCGACGCAGGATTTCGGCCATCTCGGCACGCGCTGCGAGATCAAGAACATGAACTCGCTGCGGTTCATTCAGGCGGCGATTGATTACGAGGCGCGGCGCCAGATTGCCATTCTGGAGGATGGCGGCAAGGTGGTGCAGGAGACCCGGCTTTACGACCCGGACAAGGGCGAAACCCGGTCGATGCGCAGCAAGGAAGAGGCGCATGACTACCGCTATTTCCCCTGCCCGGACCTTCTGCCGCTGGAGATCGAGCAGGCTTGGGTGGATGACATCGCGGCCTCGATGCCGGAATTGCCGGATGCCAAGAAGGCGCGGTTCATGGGCGATTTCGGGCTGACCGATTATGATGCCAATGTGCTGACGGCCGAGCTTGAGGCGGCGGCCTTCTTTGAGGCGGTGGCGCGGGGGCGCGATGGCAAGATTGCCGCGAACTGGGTGATCAACGAGCTTTTCGGACGTTTGAACAAGGAGTCGAAGTCCATCGCGGAAAGCCCTGTTTCGGTTGGGCAATTGGGCGGGCTTCTGGACCTTCTGGCCTCGGGTGAGATCACCGGCAAGATGGGCAAGGAACTGTTCGAGATTCTCTGGACCGAAGGCGGCGATCCGGCGGAAGTTGCGGCGGCGCGGGGGATGAAGCAGGTCACCGACACCGGCGCGATTGAAAAGGCGCTGGACGATCTGATTGCCGCCAACCCGGCGCAGGTGGAAAAGGCGCGGGTCAATGCCAAGCTGGCGGGTTGGTTCACGGGCCAAGTGCTGAAGGCCACCGGGGGCAAGGCCAATCCGGCGGTGGTGAATGAGATGGTGGCGAAGAAGCTGGGGCTGTAAGCCGCCGCTTCTATCAGAAAAAAGGGCACCCTCGCGGGTGCCCTTTTGCTTTGGTGTGACCGGGGTTGATCAGTCAACGGCAAGGATATCGTCGCTGAAGGCAGGGGGCAGCGGATCGGCGGCATGGGGGGCCACCACATGCGGTTTGCCGTTCAGCGCGTCATTCAGCGCGTCGATGTCCAGCTCATTCTCCCAGCGGGCGACGACCAGCGTGGCCA
This sequence comes from Tabrizicola fusiformis, assembly GCF_013328815.1. Lineage (GTDB taxonomy): Bacteria > Pseudomonadota > Alphaproteobacteria > Rhodobacterales > Rhodobacteraceae > Fuscibacter. The sequence continues at coordinate 190,521 of NZ_JABUHN010000003.1, read as the reverse complement.
CCGCATTGCCGATGAAGTTGGTCAGGGCCCGCACTTCGGACATGAAGCGGTCCACACCAAGGATCAGCGCCATCCCCGCCACCGGCACCGTCGGCACCACCGACAACGTGGCGGCCAGCGTGATGAAGCCCGCGCCGGTGATGCCCGCAGCGCCCTTGGACGACAGCATCGCCACCGCGAGCAGCAGGATTTCCTGCCCCAGCGTCAGGTCGGTGTTGGTGGCCTGAGCGATGAAGAGCGCCGCCATCGTCATGTAGATATTGGTGCCATCAAGGTTGAAGCTGTAGCCCGTCGGCACCACCAGCCCCACCACCGAGCGCGAAGCCCCGGCGCGCTCCATCTTCTGGATCAGCGAGGGCAGGGCCGCTTCGGACGACGAAGTGCCCAGCACCAGCAGCAGTTCTTCCTTGAGGTAGCGGATCAGCTTGAACACCGAAAAGCCGTTGTAGCGCGCCACAGCCCCCAGCACGATCACCACGAACAGGAAGGCCGTCAGATAGAAGCAGAACACGAGGAAGGCGAGGTTGATCACCGAACCGATCCCGTATTTGCCGATGGTGAAGGCCATGGCACCGAAGGCGCCGATGGGGGCCGCCTTCATCAGGATCGCCACCAGTTTGAAGATCGGATAGGTCAGGTTCTGCATGAAGTTCAGGACCGGCTTACCATGGTCGCCGGTCATGCCCAGAGCCAGCCCGAACAGCACCGAAAAGAACAGCACTTGCAGAATGTTGCCTTCGGAGAACGCGCTGACCACCGTGTCGGGAATGATCGACATCAGAAAGCCGGTGATCGTCGTCTCATGCGCCTTGTCGGCGTATTTCGCCACCGCTTCGGCATCGAGCGTGGCCGGGTCGATGTTCATGCCGGAACCCGGCTGCACCAGGTTGGCCACCACAAGGCCCACCACCAGCGCCAGCGTCGAGAAGGTCAGGAAATAGAGCATCGCCTTGCCTGCAACACGCCCGACCTTCTTCATGTCGGACATGCCCGCAATGCCGGTGGTCACGGTCAGAAAGATCACCGGGGCGATGATCATCTTGACCAGCTTGACGAAAGCATCGCCCAGCGGTTTCAGGCTGGCGCCGAGGTCGGGGTAGAAATGACCCAGCAGGATACCCGCCGTGATGGCGGCCAGAACCTGAACGTAAAGCTGCGCGTAAAAGGGCTTGGGCCCGGTCGGGGCCGCGGTTTCGATATGCATGGTGCCTCCCTTTGGAATCACGTCTCCCGTCGCGCCGTGCGCCGGGTCTCCCTGTCTTTGGGGATAGCGCCGGGGGGCGGGGGCCGCATAGTTGTGGGTTTCCACAATAGGCCCGGCTGGGGCACGCCTAGGGGTTGCGGCGCCGAGGGGCGGTTCCGCTAGGGTTTGCGGTGTGGCAGCAATGCGCCGGGCATCGCGGATTCCCCTGTCTTCTCTTGGACTTGGCGGAGGAATCTCAGTATCTTGCGCGGGCAAAGGCGGAGAATCCCATGCAGCGTTTCGAATACAAGGTCGTCCCGGCGCCGCGTCGCGGCGAAAAGGCGCGGGGGGTCAAGACCTCGGAAGACCGCTTTGCGCTGGCACTGTCCACGCTGATGAATGCGCTAGGCCGCGAGGGGTGGGATTATGTCCGCGCCGACACCCTGCCGCTGGACGAGCGCACCGGGCTGACCGGCACCAAGACCACGTTCCAGAACATGCTGGTGTTCCGCCGTGTACTGCAAGAGGCGGCCGAAGCACCCGCCGCCAGCCCGCGCCTTGTGCTGGCTGATCCGGTTTCCGCCGCCCCGGCGCCGCGCCTTGGCCCGGCTGAAACCCCCGCCGGCCCGGCGCCGGTTCTGGGGCCTGCCAGCACCGGGCTGGCTGCCGAATAAAATCAGCCTGCCGCGCGCAGCGCCTGCGGCAGAACCCCTTCCAGGATCGCCAATGCGGGTTCGTCGCCCAGACTGATGCGGATGCAGCGGTCCAGCGGGGCCACGCCGGGCATTCGGATGAACACACCCCGCGCCACGGTTTCGCGCAGCACGGCCCGGGCGTAATCGCCATCCCGTCCGCAGTCGATCGTCACGAAATTGGTGGCCGAGGGCAGCGCGCGCAGCCCGTTGGCGGCGGCAATCCCGGTCAGCCGACTGCGGGCGGTCGCCGTCAGGGCGCGAACCCGGGCAAGATGCGCGGTGTCGGCCAGCGCCGCCAGCGCGCCCGCCTGCGCAATCCGCCCCATGCCGAAATGGTTGCGCACCTTGTCAAAGGCGCGGGCCAGTTCCGGCGCGGCAATCGCATAGCCCACCCGCGCGCCTGCCATGCCATGCGCCTTGGAGAAGGTGCGAAAGCGGATCACCCGCGGATCGTCGGGCGACAGCACCGGCGCCGTGCCTTCGGGGGCAAGATCGACATAGGCTTCGTCCAGCACCAGAAGGCTGCCCTCGGGCAGGGCCGCGACCATATCGGCAATCACCGCGCCGGAATGGGCGCTGCCCATCGGATTGTCGGGGTTGGCGAGGTAGATCAGTTTCGGCGCATGGCTGCGGGCGGCCTCCAGCAGGGCCTCCGGGTCTTCATGGTCGCCTTTGTAGGGCACGCGGACCACCTCGCCGCCAAACCCCGCGACATGGAAGGTGAAGGTCGGATAGGCGCCGAGCGAGGTGACAACCCTGTCGCCGGGGCCGACCGTCAGGCGGACGAGATAGCCCAGAAGCCCGTCAATGCCTTCGCCCACAACGATATTTTCGGGTCGGCAGCCGTGATGCGCCGCCAGCGCCTGTTTCAGGTCATGGTTTTCCGGGTCGCCATACATCCAGACATCCGCCGCCGCCTGCGCCATCGCGGCAAGCGCCTTGGGCGAGGGGCCGAACAGGCTTTCATTGGCCCCCAGCCGGGCGCGGAAGGGGCGGCCCATCGCGCGTTCCTGCGTTTCGGGGCCGACGAAGGGCACGGTTTCGGGCAGCGACAGGGCAAGCGGGGTGAGAAGCGGGCGGGTCATGCCGCGACTTTTGCCGGAAAGCGGGCCGCTGGCAAGGGGGGCGGATTTTTGAAAAAATCCGGCAAATTTCTTGCAAGAAATTTGCGTCGCGCGGGGGGAAAGGTCAGTCTTTCAGGAACCGGCGGCGGGATTCTTCGGCGATGGCCTGCCGCATTTCGATGCGGGCGAGGTCCGCCATCGCGGCCTTGCGCTCTGCCGCATCCGTCAGGCTGGCCAGATGGGCACGCTGGGCGGCGGCCTGTTTTTTGAGAGTGATTTCCTCGGGCAAAACCCCGGCCTCGGCCATGATACGAAAGCCCACGGCATCGCCCGCGCTGACAAAGGCGTCGCCGGGCCGCTCGGGCAGGGGTTTGCCTTCGCCGCTCAGGCCCTGCAGATCGCCCTTGAGGCGGGCCTTGAGGATTTGCCGTTCGGCAAGGCGGGAGAGCCAGGACATATTGCACCTCTGGTTCTGAGGTAGGCGCCTGCTGCGGAAAAGAAAAGGGGGGCCGTCTGCCCCCCTTTGCCCCCCGAGAGTATTTCGGAAGGGCAATCAGCCGATTTCGGCCAGTCGCTTGATGGCGGCGGCGAGTTTGGCGGCCTCATCCTCGCGCGCTTCGAGGTTGGCCTTGGCTTCGTCCACCACCTCTTCGGGGGCGGAGGCGGCGAAGGCGGGGTTGTTCAGCCGGCCTTTGAGCCCGCCGATTTCCTTGCCCAGTTTGTCGAGCGTTTTTTGCAGCCGGGCCTTTTCCTCGGCAATATCAATCACCCCGTCCAGTGGCAGGGCGAAGGCGGCGCCTTCGAGGGCAAGGCTGATCGCGCCCTTGGGGGCGGGGCCTTCGCTGAAGCCGTCGATCCGGGCGAGGCGGCGGATCAGCGCCTCATTCCGGGTCCATGCGGTGCGCGCTTCATCGGTCAGGCTGGTGGCCACGAGATCGAGTTTCAGGCCGACCGGCACATGCATCTGGGCGCGGGCCGAGCGGATTTCCTCGATCAGCGTGGTGACCCATGTCATCTCGCGGTCTGCCGCCGGATCGACCAGCGTGAGGCCGTAATCCGGCCAGTCGGTGAGGACCAGGAGTTTGGCACGGGTGCCGGTGGTGGACCAAAGCTCTTCGGTGATGAAGGGCATCATCGGGTGCAGCAGGATCATGCACTGGTCCAGCACCCAGGCCATGGTGGCGCGGGTTTCGGCGGCTTGCGCACCGTCGAACAGGGGTTTGGCGAATTCGACATACCAGTCGCAGACCTTGCCCCAGACGAATTTATACAGCGCATCCGCCGCCTGATCGAAGCGGAAGCCAGCGAGGGCAGCATCCACCTCGGCCAGCGCCTTGGCGGTTTCGCCGATGATCCAGCGGTTCACGGTGGCCTGCGGTTGCGGCGCGGGGCCGGTGCTGTGACCTTCCCAGACGCCGTTCATCTCGGCGAAACGGCAGGCGTTCCACAGTTTGGTGCCGAAGTTGCGGTAGCCCGCGATGCGGCTCGTATCCAGTTTCAAGACGCCGCCAAGGCTGGCCATCGCCGCATTGGCAAACCGCAGCGCGTCGGCGCCGTATTCGTTGATGATATCCAAGGGGTCGACAACGTTGCCCAGCGATTTGGACATCTTCTTGCCCTTGGCGTCGCGGACGAGGCCGTGCAGATAGACGGTGTGGAACGGAATGTCGTTCACCACGGCAAGCTGCATCATCATCATCCGGGCGACCCAGAAGAAGAGGATATCCTGCCCGGTGACGAGGACTGAGGTGGGGAAATACTTTTGCAGTTCAGGGGTTTTCTCAGGCCAGCCGAGGGTGCCGATGGGCCAGAGGCCAGAGGAGAACCAGGTGTCGAGGACGTCGGGGTCGCGGAACAATGGAACGACATCGCTATTGCCATTCACGATTTCTGCAATGCGCGCCATCCAAGCGTTTTCGTCTGCGACTTCTTCAAACCGCACGCCATACTTGGCCTTAGCGATGCCAACCGCCTCGGCAGCATTTGGCGCGCAAATGATGGCCCGCTTCTGAAAGCTAATGGCGCCATTGGCCGTGACCGTGGGAGCATACCACACCGGAATCTGATGCCCCCACCACAATTGCCGCGAGATGCACCACGGCTCGATATTCTCCAGCCAGTGGTAATAGGTCTTCTCGCCCGAGGGCGGCATGATCTTGGTGCGGCCCGAGCGGACGGCGTCCAGCGCGGGTTCGACGATCTTGGCGGTATCGACGAACCACTGGTCGGTCAGCATCGGCTCGATCACCACTTTGGAGCGGTCGCCGAAGGGTTGCATGATCGGTTTGGCCTCGACGAAGGGGACGTTCTTCCAGTCTTCGGCATTGGTCTCGGGGTCGATAGTCACGACCTTTGTCACCACGGCAAGGCCCATGGCGTTGATATCGGCCACCACCTGCGTGCGGGCCTCGAACCTGTCCAGCCCGCGGTATTTCGTTGGCACGAGGTTCAGGCTGTCCACCTCATTCTCATCAGTGGGGGAGCCTGCGGCGATTTCGCGGGCGCGTTTCACGGCGTCGTCATAAGGGGCTCCATCGGCGCGCATCTGGCCGCGCGTGTCCATCAGCCGGTAGCAGGGCAGGTTGTGGCGCTTGGCGACCTGATAGTCGTTGAAGTCATGCGCGCCGGTGATCTTGACCGCGCCCGAGCCGAAAGTGGGGTCGGGGTATTCATCGGTGATGATCGGAATCAGGCGGTCACAGAGCGGCAGGTGGACCATCTTGCCGACGATGGGGGCATAGCGGCTGTCCGAGGGATGCACCGCCACGGCGCCGTCGCCCAGCATGGTTTCGGGCCGGGTGGTGGCGATGGAGATGTAATCCCGCACCTCGCGCAGGGTCACGTTGCCTTCGGCGTCTTTCTCAATATATTCATAGGTTTCTCCGCCCGCGAGCCGGTATTTGAAGTGCCACATATGGCCCTTCACTTCCAGATTCTCGACTTCAAGGTCGGAAATCGCGGTCTCAAAATGCGGATCCCAGTTCACCAGCCGCTTGCCGCGATAGATCAGGCCCTTGTTGTAGAGATCGACGAAGACCTTGATCACCGCGTCGTGGAAGTTGCCTTCCTCGCCCGCAGGCGCACCGGGGGCGCCGGACATGGTGAACGCCTCACGCTCCCAGTCGCAGGAGGCGCCGAGCCGTTCCAACTGGCTGCGGATATTGCCGCGCGACTTGCGTTTCTGCTCCCAGACCCGGGCGAGGAACTTTTCGCGGCCCATCTCGCGGCGGGTGGGTTCCTGATGCAGGGCCATTTCGCGTTCAGTCACCATCTGGGTGGCGATGCCGGCATGGTCGGTGCCGGGCTGCCAGAGAGTGTCATCGCCCTGCATCCGGTGCCAGCGCGTCAGGATGTCCTGCAAGGTGTTGTTGAAGGCATGGCCCATGTGCAGGCTGCCGGTGACATTCGGCGGTGGGATCATGATGGAAAAGGCCGGGTGGCCCGGCTTGGCATTGGCCCCGGCGCGGAAGGCGCGGGCCTCGGTCCAGCGGGCCGAAATGCGGGCTTCGGCTTCGGCGGCGTTGAAGGTTTTTTCCATCGGCATGACGCGGTTCCCTTGCAGTTGCGCCTCCCTTACCCAAATGCGGCGCCAAGGCCAAGCGCCGGATAAAGGCGCCTCCGGCGGGAGTATTTGAAGAAGGGCAAATGGCAGGGGAGTTGAGGGGCGGCCAAGGGCGCGGTATCGGAGGCGCAGAGAAGGAGACCACGATGACGCCCGAAGCCGTGCAAGCCCTGTTCACCCGCAAGGACGGGTCTTACCTTTTTGCGCGCTGGGGGCGGCCGATTGTGCCGGTGGTCTTTGGTGTGGAAGAGGCGACGCTGGCGGTGGTCAAGGGCGCCATCGAGGCGGTGGTGACGCTGGCCGGGCACAAGATGGCCGAGACCGACCCCGAACTGGGGGCCAATCTGATGGTGTTCTTCTTCCGCGATTGGGCCGAACTGCCGCAGGTGCCGAATCTTGACCGGCTGCTGCCCGATCTGGGTCCGCTCTGTGACCGGCTGGCGGCGGCAGGGGCGAACCAGTATCGCGCCTTCCGCTTTGATGCCGATGGCGCGATCAAGGCGGCTTTCGCCTTTGTGCGGATGGATGCGGCACTTGAGGCGCTGCCTGCCGACGTGCTGGCGCTGAACGAGGCGGCGCAGGTGATTGTGCTGTGGGGGGAGGGTGCCTTTGCCGAAGCCTCACCCTTGGCGCAGGTCGAGGGCGGGGTGATCCTGCGGCCCGACATCGCCGGGGTGATCCGGGCAGGATACGACCGGGTGATGCCTGCGGTGGCGCGCGATCCGTCGCATGGCTTGCGGCTGGCGGCGCGGCTGTGAAAGAGGCGGACCTTTCCGCCCCGGTGAAAGCCTTTCTTGAGGCGCAGGGCTATGAGGTCAAGGCCGAGATCGGCGCCTGCGACCTGATGGCGGTGCGGGGGGACGAGCCGCCGGTGGTGGTGGAGCTGAAGCTGAGTTTCTCGCTGGCGCTGGTGATGCAGGGGGTGGCGCGGCAGGCTTTGTTCGATGCGGTCTATCTGGCGGTGCCGCTGGGGCCGAAGGGCTGGGCGCTGCGGTATAAGGACATTCTGGCGCTCTGCCGGCGGTTGGGGCTGGGCCTCTTGGCGGTGCGGGGGCAGGAGGTTGAGGCGCATCTGGACCCCGGCCCCTATCAGCCGCGCCGCAATACGGTGCGTGCTGGGCGGCTGTTGCGGGAGTTTTCGCGGCGGGTGGGCGATCCGAACACCGGCGGCACCAGGGGGATCAGGCGGGTCACCGCCTATCGGCAGGATGCGTTGCGCTGTCTGGCGGTGCTGGCGCCGGGGCCGATGAAGGCGGCATCGGTGGCTGCGGCAGCCGGGGTGGCGCGGGCGGCGGTGCTGATGCGCGACGACCATTATGGCTGGTTCGAGCGTGAGGCGCGCGGCATCTATCGCCTGACGCCGCAGGGGCGGGCGGCCTTGCGGGGCGAGGCGGCAGAATTGGCGCGGCTTGGCCTTACGGCGCCGACAGCGGAATGACCGAGATCGACATCTTGCCCGACCCTTCGGTCAGTTCCGAGGCATGGGCGAGGTAGATCAGCGCGTTGTTCTTGCTATCGACGATCCGTGTCACCTTCAGCGATTTCAGGATCAGCGACTGACGTTCGGAAAACACCGTTTCGCCCTTGGCGGCGGTCGAAACCCCCTTGCCCAGCACGATCGGCCCGCTCTGCACGCAATCCACCGCAGAATAGGAGGGGTCTTCGAACCAGTTGCCCTGCGACAGCCGATCATAGACCGAGCGGTCGAAATAGGCGATGTGGCAGGTCACGCCCTGCACCTCGGGGTCGGCGAACGCTTCGACGACGATGTCATTGCCGACCCAATCGACGCCGACGCGGCCGACCTCATCGGCATGGGCGGCGGCGGTCAGAAGGCAAAGGGCGGTCAGGGTGCGCAGCATGGTCGGTCTCCGGTTGCACGCCGCATGTCGGCATCGCGCGGCCCGGCTGCAAGGGGCGGCTGGACCTTTGCCCCGGGCTGCGCCAGCATCGGCGGCATTCAGCCGGAGCGACCATGACCCACCGCCATGCCTTGCGCGTCTATTATGAGGATACCGACCTTGCCGGCATCGTCTATTATGCCAACTATCTGAAATTCATCGAACGCGGGCGCAGCGAATGGGTGCGGGCGCGCGGCGTGGATCAGGGGCGGCTCAAGGCGGAAACCGGCATCGTCTTTGCCGTGCGCCGGGTCGAGGCGGATTATCTGCGGCCAGCAAGGTTCGATGACGAACTGGTGGTGACGACCGAGTTGCGCGACCTTGGCGGCGCGCGGATTTCGCTCTGGCAAGAGGTGCTGCGCGGCGACGAGCGGTTGTTTACCGCCGCCGTCACGCTGGTCTGTCTGGGGCCGGAGGGCGCCGCGACCCGCCTGCCTGCACAGGTGCGCGCCGCGCTGGGCTGAGGTGCCCACCCTCTGCGACGCCCGGTTTCGCGGCGGCATCCCGCCCCGATTGCGGCCCGCTGACGGCATTGTGTTGGCAATCCGCTTCAAATCCGGGTAGAATCAGACGTAACAGGGGCCGCAGAGCCCCGGAAACAAGAGCAGGCGTAATGGAAACGGAAGCCCTCGGTATGGCGCAGGAGATTGATTTCTCGCTGCTGGCCCTCTTCGCTCGCGCGACATTCACGGTCAAACTCGTGATGCTCGGGCTTATGGTGATGTCGTTCTGGTCTTGGGCGATCATCGTGCGTAAGCATCTGATGTTCCGCGCGGCACGGTCCGAGGCGGCGGTGTTCGATGCCGCCTTCTGGTCGGGCGAACCGCTGGACGAGCTTTACGAGCGAATCGGGGCGGAACCGCAGGGATCGTCGGAAAAGATCTTTGCCGCCGGGATGCTGGAGTGGCGTCGCAGCCACCGGCAGGACGGCGGGCTCATCGCCGGGGCGCAGGCGCGGATTGACCGGGCCATGAATGTGGCCATCGCCCGCGAAAGCGAAGTTCTGAACAAGGGGCTGTCCTTCCTGGCGACCGTCGGTTCGACCGCGCCCTTCATCGGGCTTTTCGGCACGATCTGGGGCGTGAAGCACAGCTTTGAACAAATCGCCATCAGCCAGAACACCAACCTTGCCACCGTGGCCCCGGGCATTGCCGAGGCGCTGCTTGCAACCGGTATCGGCCTGATCGCCGCTATTCCTGCGGTGGTGTTCTACAACAAGCTGAACGCCGACAGCGAGCGCATCCTTGGCGGCTACGAAGCCTTTGCCGACGAATTCGCCACCATCCTGTCGCGCCAGTTGGACGCCTGAGCCATGGGCGCCGGGGTGATGAAAAAGGGTGGTGGAGGCGGGCGCCGCGTGCGGCGTCGCGGCACCTCTGCCGCGATGAGCGAGATCAACGTCACGCCCTTCGTGGACGTGATGCTGGTGCTGCTGATCATCTTCATGGTGGCGGCACCCATGCTGACGGTGGGCGTGCCGATCAAGCTGCCCGACACCGCCGCCACCGCCCTGCCGAATGAGGATGAAGAGCCGCTGGCCATCACCATCACCGCCGACGGGCTGCTCCTGATCCAGAACACCGAGGTTTCGGACGAGGAATTGTTGCCCAAGCTCAAGGCCATCGCGGCCGAGCGGACCAGCGACAAGATTTTCCTGCGGGCCGACGGGGCGTTGGCCTATGAGCGGGTGGCGCAGGTGATGGGCGCGCTGAATGCGGGGGGATTCAACAACATCGGTCTGGTGACCGATGCGGGCGGCCCGACCATGGGCGGCGGCAACTAGGGCCCGGCGATGGAATGGGACAAGGGCACAACGGCTTCGGCCATCGGTCACGCGGGGCTGATCCTGTGGATCGCCTTGGGCGACTGGCTGTTTGCGCCCTCTGACGCGCCCGAATTGCAGGTGGCCGAGGTGTCGATCATCTCGTCGGCAGAGTTTGACGCGCTGGTCGCTTCGGCGCCCAAGGCGGACAAGCCTGCGCCCGAACCCACGCCCGCGCCGCAGCCCACGCCCGAACCGCCGCAGGTCACAGCGCCCGAGCCGGTGCAGCCCGACCTGCCGCCGCCCGCACCGCAACCCGAACCGGCGCCGCCTGCGCCTGCCGATCCGGCCTTGCCGGTGTCGCCGAACCCGCAGCCGGTTGAGGCTCCGCCTCCCGTCGCCCCGATTGCAGATGAAGCGCAGCCGGTGCCGGTGCCGAACCTGAACGTGCGGCCCAAGCCCCGCCCGATTGACCGCGTGGCGCCTGTGCCGGTGGATGTCGCCACCGACGCGCCCGAACTGGCCGATACGCCGACGCCGGAAACCACCGATCAGCCCGCCCCCGAGGCGCCGGTGGTCGAACAGCCGCAGGAAGAAGCCTCGCCGCAGGAGGCGACGACGCAGATCGTGACCGAAGCGGTCGAGACCGAAGAGCAGGCGCCGCAACTGGCGCCTACCTCGTCGCGCCGCCCGCAGTCGCGCCCCGAGCGCGTGGCCGAAGCGCCCGCCGAGGAGACCCCGGCCACGACGCCCGCGACCGAGGCGCCTGCCGAGCCAGCGCAGGACACCAGCGACGCCGAGGCCGATGCCATCGCCGCAGCGCTGGCCGAAGCCACGGCAGAACCGGCGGGCGGGCAAGACCTGCCCGAAGGCCCGCCGATGACCGCAGGCGACATCGACGCGATGCGCGTGGCGGTCAAGCAATGCTGGAACGTCGGGGCCGTCTCGTCCGAAGCGATGAACACCGTGGTCACCGTCTCGGTCGATCTGGCGGAAAACGGCGTGCCCGATGCCGGGTCAATCCAGATGACCGGCTTTTCCGGCGGCTCCGAAGCGGCGGCGCGTTCGATGTATGAACTGGCGCGGCGGGCGATCCTGCGCTGCGGCAAGAACGGCTTCCCCCTGCCGCCCGAGAAATATGCCCAATGGAAAGAGCTGGAACTGGTGTTCGACCCCAACGGGATGCGCCTGCGATGAGCGCCCGGCCCCGATACGCGCCGGACGGGGAAATTTGCCCGCACCGGCCCCGCGACCTGCGGCCCCGGCAGCCCTATTCTGCCCCCGCCGCCCCGAAACGACCCACCGACCGGATTGCATGAGGACCGCATGACGTTTCTGAAACACCTTCCCACCGCGCTGGCCCTCGCGCTGGCCTGCCTTGCCGCAGCCGCTCCGGCCCATGCCGAACGCCTGCGCATTGTTATTGATGAGGGCGTGATCGAGCCGATGCCCTTTGCCATTCCCGATTTCATCGACGAGGGCGGGGCCGGCGATTATGCCCGCAACATCGCCCGCGTCGTGGCCTCGGACCTTGCTGGAACCGGGCTTTTCCGCGAGATTCCGGCCGATGCCCATATCAGCCGCGTCACCGCCTTTGACGCGCCGGTGGCCTATGGCGACTGGCAGGCGATCAACGCGCAGGCGCTGATCACCGGGGCGGTGCAGGCCAGCGGCGACCGGATCGTCGTCAAGTTCTATCTGTTCGACGTGTTCTCGGGCCAGCCTCTGGGCGAGGGTCTGCAATTTGCCGGCACCCCCGGCACCTGGCGGCGGATGGCGCATAAGGTGGCCGATGCCGTCTACAGCCGGATCACCGGCGAGGGCGGTTATTTCGACAGCCGTGTGGTCTATGTCGCCGAAAGCGGGCCTAAGAACCAGCGGCAGAAGCGGTTGGCGGTGATGGATTACGATGGCGCCAATGTGCAATATCTGACCGACAGCTCGTCGATCGTGCTGGCGCCGCGCTTTTCGCCCACGGGTGACCGCATCCTGTTCACCTCTTACGCATCGGGCTTTCCGCAGATTTATCTGATGGATGTCGGCAATCTGGCCACCCGCAGCCTTGGCGAGCAGCCCGGCACCATGACCTTCGCCCCGCGCTTTTCGCCCGATGGCGGGACGGTTGTGTTCAGCCTTGAGCGTGGCGGCAATTCGGACATCTATGCGCTGGACATCGGCGGCGGCAACCTGCGGCAACTGACCAATGCGCCCTCGATCGAAACGGCGCCTTCGTTCAGCCCGGACGGCAGCCAGATCGTGTTCGAAAGCGACCGCTCGGGCAACCAGCAGCTTTATGTGATGAGCGCGGGCGGCGGCGAGGCGCGGCGGATTTCCGGCGGCAAGGGGCGTTACGGCACCCCGGTCTGGAGTCCGCGCGGCGACATGATCGCCTTTACCAAGCAGAACGAGGGCCGCTTCCATATCGGCGTCATGCGCACCGATGGCAGCGAAGAGCGTCTGCTGACCGCCAGCTTCCTCGACGAAGGACCGACCTGGGCGCCGAATGGCCGGGTGATCATGTTCACCCGCGAAAGTGCCGGTGCGGGCGGCGCGGCAAGCCTGTTCTCGGTGGACATCACCGGGCGCAACCTGCGCCAGATCACCACCGAAGGCGCTGCCTCCGACCCCGCCTGGTCGCCGCTTCTGCCCTGATCCCCGTCGGCCCCTTTGCCAGGTGCAAAGGGGCCGCAGCCCCGATTCCCATCCGGGTGCCGATCTGCTATCCTGACCCGTATCGAGCCCCAAAAAGACCTCATAAGGACGCCCCACCATGACCCTTCTGCCCAAAGCCCTCCTTCTTGTCGCGGCCCTTGGCCTGGCTGCCTGCAACAATCCTGACCGTTACGGCGCCGGTGGTCCCGGCGGTGCGGGCGGGCAGGGTGGCATGGGGGGCATCGACTCCTCGGGGCTGGGCGATCCGTCGAACCCCAATTCGATTGCCTATTTCAACCAGACCGTGGGCGACCGCGTGCTGTTCGCGGTGGACCAGTCCACCCTTTCGGGCGAGGCGCGCGGCGTGCTGGCCGGGCAGGCGGCCTGGCTGCAATCGCATCCCGATTACGCCATCATCATCGAAGGCCATGCCGACGAACAGGGCACCCGCGAATACAACCTTGCCCTTGGGGCGCGCCGTGCCGCCGCGGTGCAGGATTACCTGATCTCGCAAGGCATCGCCCCCAGCCGGATGAAGACCATCTCTTATGGCAAGGAACGTCCGCTGGAAGTCTGCTCGGAAGAAGCCTGCTATGCCAAGAACCGCCGCGCGGTGACCGTGCTGTCGATGGGCGCGGGGGCCTGAGGCGATGCGTTTTGCTGCCCTGTGCCTGATGCTTCTGGCCTTTCCTGCGGCCGCGCAGGACAAGGCGCAGACGCTGGCCGATATCAAGGCGGAACTCGGCCAGTTGATGGCCGAGTTCAACAGCCTCAAGGCCGAGCTGGTTTCCTCTGGCGCGGCTTCGACCGGGATTGCGGGCGGTGACGCGCTGCAACGGATGGACGCCATCGAGGCCGAGCTGATGCGGCTGACCTCGAAGGCCGAAGAGATCGAGCTGAAGCTGAACCGGGTGGTGGCCGATGGCACCAACCGGCTGGGCGATCTTGAATTCCGGCTTTGCGAGGCGACCGAAGGCTGCGACATCAACAGCCTGCCCGATACCGCGCCCTTGGGCGGCGATGTCGCGGCAGCCCCGGCGGCGCCTGCCGCCCAACCGGCGGCCCCGGCGGCCGGCAGCAGCAGCGGGCCGGAACTGGCCATGGGGGAACAAGCCGACTTTGACCGGGCCAAGGAGGTGCTCGGTCAGGGTGACTTTCGAACCGCCGCGGACCTCTTTGCGACCTTTGCCCAGGCCTATCCGGGCGGCCCCCTGACGCAGGAAGCGCAATATCAGCGGGGCGAGGCGCTGAACCAGCTTGGCGACACCGCCGAGGCGGCGCGCGCCTATCTCGACGCCTTTTCAGGCAAGCCGGACGGCAGTTTTGCCGCCGACAGCCTGCTGCGGCTGGGGCAGGCGCTGGGCACGCTGGGGCAGGTGCCTGATGCCTGCCTCACGCTGGCCGAGGTGGGCAACCGCTTCCCCGGTTCGATTCAGGCGACCAATGCGCAGGTCTCGATGCAGGGGCTTGCCTGCCCGTGAGCGATTTGGGCCCCGATGCGGCGCTGCTGCGTTCGGCCCGCCTTGCCTTTGAAAACGACCCGCCCGCCCGGATCGGCCTTGCCGTTTCGGGCGGTGGCGATTCCATGGCGGCGCTGCATCTGATGGTGCAGGTCTTTGGTCCGTCGCTTTGTGCTGTGACCGTGGATCACCAACTGCGCCCCGAAGCGGCGGAAGAGGCGCGGTTTGTCGCCGGGGTTTGCGCCGGGCTGGGCGTGCCGCATCAGGTGCTGGTCTGGGACCATGGCACCATTCCCGGCAATTTGCAGGATCAGGCCCGCCGCGCCCGCTATGGGCTGATGCAGGACTGGGCGGCGGGGCAGGGCATCGGCGCCATGGTGCTGGCCCATACCGCCGATGATCAGGCGGAAACCCTGCTGATGGGCCTTGCGCGCGGCGCCGGGATTGACGGGCTGGCCGGGATGCGGCCCCGGTGGCAGGCGGGGGGGCTGTGCTGGCTGCGGCCCTTTCTGTCCCACACCCGGCAGGAACTGCGCCACTATCTCCTGCGGCACGGGCAGGACTGGCGTGACGACCCCTCGAACGAGGATGACCGCTTTACCCGCGTCAAGGCCCGCCGCGCGCTGAGGGCGCTGGCGCCCTTGGGGGTGACGGCGGGGCGGCTGGCGGCAGTCGCGGGCCATCTGGCACAGGCGCAACACGCGCTGGACTGTGCGGTGGACGCGGCCATAGCAGCGCATGGGCATCAGGTGGCGGGCGCCATCGCGTTCGACCGGGCCGCAATCATGGCGCTGCCGGCCGAAGTGGTGCGGCGCCTGCTGGTCGCTGTCTTGCGCGGGAACGGCGGCGCGGGCCACCCGCCGCGCGGGGGCGATCTTGACCGATTGCAGGTGGCCATCCGTCAGGGCAGGGCGGCGACGCTGGCAGGCTGTCGCCTGCTGCACAAAGGCCCCCGGCTCTGGCTCTGCCGCGAGGGGCGGGCGGTGGCGGGGCTGGCCAGTCCGAGCGATGCCCTCTGGGACAGGCGCTGGCGCCTGAACGGCCCGCATCGCCCCGGCCTTGAAATCCGCGCGCTGGGGGCGGCGGGGCTGGCGCTTTGCCCGGACTGGCGCGGGCTGAACCTGCCGCGTCCGGTGCTGTTGAGCAGCCCGGCCATCTGGGATCAGGGGCGGCTGATCGCCGCGCCCCTGGCGGGAAAAGCCAATGGCTGGCAGGCGATTTGCCCGGCTGTGACCGCCTCGTGCAACATCGCGCATTGAAGCTTCCCAAGTTATCTCTATCTTAAGGCGCAACACCGGGGCCAATCCGCCCCGCCCTCATCGGAGCTTCTTGTGGGCAACGCACGCAATATCGCCTTCTGGGTCATCCTGTTTCTGTTGATCCTTGCCTTGTTCAACCTGTTTTCGGGGGGCAGCGTCACATCGTCGGACCGTTCGGTGTCCTATTCGGAATTCATGACCCGGGTTGAGGCCGGTCAGGTCTCGGCGGTCACGCTGGATGGCGAGCGGGTGCTGGTCACCGGCGCCGATGGCAGCCGCTATGCCACTGTCGCCCCCAAGGATGACACGCTGACTGCGCGCCTTCTGGCCAAGAATGTCGAGGTCCGGGCCGAGCCGCAGGAATCCTCGGGCTTCATGTCGCTGCTGTCGCTGTGGCTGCCGTTTATCGTGCTGATCGGCATCTGGATTTTCTTCATGAACCGGATGCAGGGCGGCGGGCGCGGCGGGGCCATGGGCTTTGGCAAGTCGCGCGCCAAACTGTTGACCGAAAAGCAGGGCCGGGTGACCTTCGATGACGTGGCCGGCATCGACGAGGCCAAGGACGAGCTGGAAGAGATCGTCGAATTCCTGCGCAACCCGCAGAAGTTCAGCCGTCTGGGCGGCAAGATTCCGAAGGGCGCGCTGCTGGTCGGCCCGCCCGGCACCGGCAAAACCCTGCTGGCGCGCGCGATTGCCGGTGAGGCCGGGGTGCCGTTCTTCACCATCTCCGGCTCGGATTTCGTGGAAATGTTCGTCGGCGTCGGTGCATCCCGTGTCCGCGACATGTTCGAACAGGCCAAGAAGAACGCCCCCTGCATCGTCTTCATCGACGAGATTGACGCCGTGGGCCGCGCCCGTGGCGTGGGCATCGGCGGCGGCAATGACGAACGCGAACAGACGCTGAACCAGCTTCTGGTGGAAATGGACGGCTTTGACGCCAACGAAGGCGTGATCATCGTCGCCGCCACCAACCGCCCCGACGTGCTGGACCCGGCACTTCTGCGCCCGGGCCGGTTCGACCGTCAGGTGCAGGTGCCGAACCCCGATATCCGGGGCCGTGAAAAGATCCTTTCCGTCCACGCCCGCAAGGTGCCCCTTGGCCCCGATGTGGACCTGCGCATCATTGCCCGCGGCTGCCCCGGTTTCTCGGGTGCCGATCTGGCGAACCTCGTCAACGAGGCGGCGCTGATGGCGGCGCGGATCGGGCGGCGCTTCGTGACGATGGACGATTTCGAGAATGCCAAGGACAAGGTGATGATGGGTGCCGAACGACGCAGCATGGTCATGTCCGAGGACGAGAAGAAACTGACCGCCTATCACGAGGCCGGCCATGCCATCGTCGGCCTGTCGGTGCCGCAGCACGACCCGATCCACAAGGCCACGATCATTCCGCGCGGCCGCGCCCTTGGTCTGGTGATGAGCCTGCCGGAACGCGACCAGCTTTCGGTGACCTATACCAAATACAAGTCCAAAATCGCCATGGCGATGGGCGGCAAGGTCGCCGAAGAGCTGATCTTCGGCAAGGAAAACGTGACTTCGGGCGCCACCAGCGACATCCAGCAAGTGAGCCGGATTGCCCGGGCCATGGTGACGCAGTTCGGCTTCTCTGACCTTCTGGGCAATGTCGATTACGCGAACGAACGCGAAAGCTATCTGGGCACCGCCTCGGGCGGCACCAGCCATTCGGGCAATACGCAAAAGCTGATCGACGACGAGGTCAAGAAGATCGCCGACGAAGGTTATGAAACCGCCAAGCGTATTCTGACCGAGCGGATGGATGACCTGCACCGGCTGGCCAATGGTCTTCTGGAATATGAAACCCTGACCGGCGACCAGATCCGCAAGGTGATCGCGGGCGAGCCTCTGGAAAGCGGCTCGGACGAGGGGCCGAAAGATACCGGCGGCTCGGGTGTGGTGGCCATTCCCAAGACGCGGGCGCGCAAGCCCAAGGCGCCCGATGGCAGCGCCGAACCGGAGCCTCTGGCGTGAGCCAGACGACAGATTGGAACCCCGGGGCCTATGCAAGGTTCCGGGGTTTGCGTTTGCGCCCGGCGCTGGACCTTCTGGCGCAGGTGGGTGACCTGCCCGAGGGGGCGGTGGTGGACCTTGGCTGCGGCGATGGCGCCGCAGCGGCGGCGCTGGCCACCCGGTTTCCGGCACGGCCCCTGATCGGGGTGGATGCCTCGCCCGCGATGCTCGAGCGGGCTACGGGCTATCGGGCCAAGGTGCTGGCCGATATCGCCGTCTGGCAACCCGAGGCGCCGCCTGCGCTGATCTTCTCCAATGCTGTCCTGCAATGGCTGCCGGACCATGCCCGGCTTTTGCCGCGTCTGGCCGGGCTGCTGGCGCCGGGCGGGGTGTTGGCGGTGCAGATGCCGCGCCAGTATGGCGCGCCCTCGCACCGCTTTCTGCGCGACATTGCGCAGGCGCAATTCCCCGACCGTTTCGATTTTCACGGCTGGCAGGCGCCGGTGATGCCCGCTGCCGACTATTGGCAGATGCTGGCCCCGCTGGGGCGGGTGACGGCTTGGGAAAGCGAATATGTCCAGCGGCTTGACCCGGTGGATGCCGGCCATCCGGTGCGCGCCTTTACCGGATCGACGGCGATGCGGCCCTTTCTTGACAAGCTGACGGGGCCCGAGGCGGCGAGCTTCTGTGCGGCCTATGACGCGGCGCTTGGCGCCGCTTATCCGCTGTTGCCCGACGGGGCGGCGCTGATGCCGTTCCGCCGGGTGTTTTTCGTGCTGGAGGTCTGAATGGCGGCGCTGATCCCGACCCGGTTCACCGGGCGCATCACCTGGCTGGGCATCGTCGCCGACCGCGACGCGGCGCTTGAAAGCGCCGCCCGGGTCTTGCTGACCGCCGGTTTCGCAGGCCCCGAGGGCGAGGCGCATGGCGGGCTGACCCGCCCCTCCTGCAGCCGGGTGCTGGGCCAATATCCGCGCGATACCGAGATTCGCAACACGCGGCAGTTCACCCTGCTTTCCGCCGAAGAGCTGGCCGAAACCGCCGCCGAAATGGGGCTGGAGGCGCTGGACCCCGCACTTCTGGGTGCGACCATGGTGATTTCCGGCATTCCCGATTTCAGCCACCTGCCGCCCTCATCGCGGTTGCAGGGGGAGACGGGCGGGGCGACGCTGGTCGTGGACATGAACAACCGGCCCTGCACCTTGCCCGCCCGTCCGATCGAGAACCGCCACCCCGGCCATGGCAAGCGGTTCAAGCCCGCCGCCGCCGGGCGCCGTGGCATCACCGCCTGGGTCGAGCGCGAGGGCAGCTTTGCCCTGGGCGAGGTGGTCCGCCTGCATATCCCCGATCAGCCGGTCTGGGCGCATCTGGAGGCTGCCCGCGCCGAAGGGGCCGCGCCGCGCTGAAGCGGGTCATTCTTTCCCGCCTGCCGCGCAATTTTCCGATCGGAAACCGCCTCTGGCGAATTTGACGCGGGACAGGTCGGAAAAGTCCCTCTTTTCCCGGTCATGGCCCGCTATCACGTCGCAAACGGGACATTTGCCCCAAGGGAGCGGACCATGGCCTTCAAGACCGACATCGAAATTGCACGCGAAGCCAAGAAGAAACCGATCATGGAGATCGGTGCCAAGCTGGGCATTCCGTCCGAACATCTGCTGCCCTACGGCCATGACAAGGCCAAGGTCGGGCAAGAGTTCATCAAGTCGCTGGGCGACCGCCCGGATGGCAAGCTGATCCTTGTGACCGCGATCAACCCCACCCCGGCGGGCGAGGGCAAAACCACCACCACCGTCGGTCTGGGCGATGGCCTGAACCGCATCGGCAAGAAGGCGGTGATCTGCATTCGTGAAGCCTCGCTTGGCCCGAACTTCGGCATGAAGGGCGGCGCTGCGGGTGGCGGCATGGCGCAGGTCGTGCCGATGGAAGAGATGAACCTTCACTTCACCGGCGACTTCCACGCCATCACCTCTGCCCACAACCTGCTGTCGGCCATGATCGACAACCACATCTACTGGGGCAATGATCTGGGCATCGACGAGCGTCGCGTGGTGTGGCGTCGCGTGATGGACATGAACGACCGCGCGCTGCGCGACATCGTGGTGTCGCTGGGCGGCGTGTCGAACGGCTTCCCGCGTCAGACCGGCTTTGACATCACCGTGGCTTCGGAAGTCATGGCGATCCTCTGCCTGTCGAATGACCTCGACGACCTGCAAAAGCGGCTGGGCGACATCGTTGTGGCCTATACCCGCGCCAAGACCCCGATCTATGCCCGCGACATCAAGGCCGACGGCGCGATGACCGTGCTGCTGAAAGACGCGATGCAGCCGAACCTTGTGCAGACGCTGGAAAACAACCCGGCCTTCGTCCACGGCGGCCCGTTTGCCAACATCGCCCATGGCTGCAACTCGGTCATCGCCACCAAGACCGCGCTGAAGCTGGGTGAATACGTCGTCACCGAAGCCGGTTTCGGGGCCGACCTTGGCGCGGAAAAGTTCTTTGACATCAAGTGCCGCAAGGCCGGGCTGAAGCCCTCGGCGGCGGTGATCGTGGCGACCGTCCGCGCGATGAAGATGAACGGCGGCGTGGCCAAGGCCGATCTGGGCGCCGAAAACGTCGAAGCCGTCAAGAAGGGCTGCCCCAACCTTGGCCGCCACATCGCCAATGTGAAATCCTTCGGCGTGCCGGTGGTGGTGGCGATTAACCACTTCTACAGCGACACCGATGCCGAAATTGCGGCGGTGAAAGCCTATGTCGCCGAACAGGGCGCCGAAGCGATCCTGTGCAAGCACTGGGCGCAGGGCTCGGCCGGGATCGAGGATCTGGCCAACAAGGTCGTGCAACTGGCGGAATCGGGTGCTGCGAACTTTGCGCCGCTTTACCCCGATGACATGCCGCTGTTCCAGAAGCTGCAAACCATCGCCAAGCGCATCTACCACGCCGATGACGTGATCGCCGACAAGTCGATCCGCGACCAGCTCAAGGCATGGGAAGCGGCGGGCTATGGCAAGCTGCCGATCTGCGTGGCCAAGACGCAATACAGCTTCACCACCGACCCGACCGTGCGCGGTGCGCCGGTGGGCCATACCGTGCCGGTGCGCGAAGTGCGGCTGTCGGCGGGCGCGGGCTTTATCGTGGCGATCTGCGGGGAAATCATGACGATGCCGGGCCTGCCCAAGGTTCCGAGCGCCGAAGTGATCCGGCTGAACGATCTGGGCCATGTCGAGGGTCTGTTCTGATCTGGCGGAGCGGGGGGCCAGCCCCCCAAGCCACCGGTCCTCGGACCGGTGGCGAACCGGCGGCTTACCCCCGGGATATTTCGACCAAGATGAAGGGGCTTTTCGCGGCTTTGGCATTGTCTTAGGGAATGCCGGAGACTGCGAGGACCGAAAGATGCGGAAACCTGAAGACTGCGTGACCATGGCCGATCTGCGGGCCGAGATTGACCGGCTGGACGGCGCCCTTGTGGCGATGCTGGCAGAGCGGGCGACCTATATCGACCGCGCGGCCCAGATCAAGGCCGAGGTCGATCTGCCCGCCCGGATCGACGACCGGGTGGAGCAGGTGGTGCAGAATGTGCGCGGCCATGCCGTGACCTACGGCCTGCCGCCCGATCTGGTGGAGAAGTTCTGGCGGCGGCTGATCGACTGGTCCATCGCCCGCGAGGAAAGCCATCTGGGGCCGGATTCTCTGCGGAAATAGCCGGAGCTGGCCGGCGGAAGGGGACGAAGGCAAGTGACGGCAACCCTGATTGACGGCAAGGCCATTGCGGCGCGGATGCGGGCCGAGACGCTGGGCGCAGCGCAGGCGCTGGCCGAGGCGGGCTGGCAACCGCGGCTGATCTCGATTTCGGTCGGCGATGTGGCGGCGGCGGAACTCTATGTCCGCAACCAGCAGAAATCGGCCGAGGCGGCGGGCGTCGCCTTTGAGGCGCGCAATTATCCCGAAGCGATCAGTCTGGAGCAGTTGCAGGGTGTGATTGCCGGGCTGAACGCCGATCCGCGGGTGAATGGCGTGATCATCCAGCGGCCCTTGCCCGCGCATATCCCGGTGAAGGCGCTGCAAAAGGCGGTGCATCCCTTGAAGGATGTCGAGGGGATGCACCCCTCCTCCATCGGCAATATCGTTTACAACGACCTGACACTGGGCCCCTGCACCGCGGTTGCGGCGGTGGAAATCCTGAAGACCCTGCCGCTGAAGATGGAGGGGCTGGATGTCTGTGTCATTGGTCATTCCGAGATCGTGGGCAAGCCGATTGCCTTTCTGATGATGGGGCTGGGCGCCACCGTGACCGTCTGCCACCACATGACGCGGCAGGTGGCGGTGCATAGCCGGGCGGCGGATGCGGTCTTTGTCGCGGTGGGCAAGCCCGGGCTGGTTACCGGCAGCATGCTCAAACCCGGGGCGGCGCTGATCGACATTGGCATCAACCGGGTTGAAGGCAGGACGGTGGGCGATGCCGATTTCGCCAGTTGCGCCGAGGTGGCAGGCTGGATCACGCCGGTTCCGGGCGGGGTGGGGCCGGTGACGGTGGCCATCCTGATGAACAATGCGGTTCTTGCGACCCGGATGCAGATGGAACATTACCGCGCGGCCTTTGCGGCGGCGGTGTAAGGAGGAAAAGATGACGGCAACAGTGATCGACGGCAAGGCTTTCGCCGCAAAAGTGCGGGCGCAGGTGGCGGCCCATGTGGCGCGTCTGGCCGAAGAGCAGGGCCTGCAGCCCGGTCTGGCCGTGGTTCTGGTGGGTGAAGACCCGGCGAGCCAGGTCTATGTCCGCAACAAGCACGCCTCGACCGTCGAGGTTGGCATGGCCAGTTTCGAGCATCGCCTGCCTGCCGAAACCTCGGAAGCCGATCTGCTGGCGCTGGTCAAATCGCTGAATGCCGATCCCACGGTGCATGGCATTCTGGTGCAACTGCCGCTTCCCGGGCATCTCAATTCGGAACTGATCATCAACACGATTGACCCGGCCAAGGATGTGGACGGCTTCCACATCTCGAACGTCGGCCTTCTGGGCACCGGACAGAAGAGCATGGTGCCCTGCACCCCGCTGGGCTGTCTGATGATGCTGCGCGATCACCATGGCAAGCTGGCCGGGCTGAATGCCGTTGTCGTGGGCCGGTCGAACATCGTGGGCAAGCCGATGGCGCAACTGCTCTTGGGCGATAGCTGCACCGTGACCATCGCGCACAGCCGCACCAAGGATCTGGCCGAAGTCTGCAAGCGCGCCGATATTCTCGTGGCCGCCGTGGGCCGGCCCGAGATGATCACCGGCGACATGGTGAAACCCGGCGCCACCGTGATCGACGTGGGCATCAACCGGATCGAGCGCGATGGCAAGGCCAAGCTGGTGGGCGATGTGCATTATGCCAGCGCGGCGGCCGTGGCGGGCGCCATAACCCCGGTCCCGGGCGGGGTGGGGCCGATGACCATTGCCTGTCTTCTGGCCAATACGCTGACCGCCTGCTGCCGCGCCAATGGGCTGCCGGAACCGGAAGGCTTGACGGCATAAGGGCTTTTCCATCACAGCCCATTGAAACAGGGCGGATTCTCCTTTACTCGGAGGGGAGTTGTGTTCGGGTCCGGTGGGTGAATGACGGGCTTCGTCAATGAATTGAAGACGGATTTTCGGAGCCGTATTCCTGTGGTGGTGTGGCTGGTCGTCACACTGGCAATCGCGGTGACAGGGCCTTTCGGCAGCTATGGCCAGATGAGCCTGCTGGCCCGTCTGGCGTTCTGGGCGCCGGTGATGGCGGTCGGCATCGCGGTTGCCACCGTCATCCGCGCCTTTGTTTCGGGCACTTTGGGGCTGCGCGACGATGTGGTCGGCTCGCTTCTTTCGGCGGTTCTGATCTGTGTGGCGGTCTGTCCGCCGCTCTATCTGCTGGTCCGGCTGTTTTTCGAACCGGCGCAGGCGGGCATCCCGGGCTTTGGCGAGCTGGTGTTGCTGGTGGCCTCGGTCTCGCTTGGGGTCTGTGCCGTGCGCAATTCGGTCAAGGCCGAGGTGCAGGCCCGCAGTCCCGAGGAGCCCGTTGCCGAAGCCGCCGAACCCACCCTGTCGCGCCTGATGCGGCGGCTGGACAGCAGCCTGCAGGGCGAGCTTTGGGCGCTGTCGGTGCGCGACCATTATGTCGAGGTCGCCACAAGTGCGGGCAGCGCCAGCCTGCTGATGCGCCTGTCCGACGCGATAGATGAGGCCGAGCCGGTCGAAGGCGTGCAGGTCCACCGTTCGCATTGGGTGGCATGGGAGGCGGTTGCGGGCGTGGACCGCGACGATGGCAAGATGCATCTGATCCTGCGCAATGGTCAGAAGATTCCGGTCAGCCGCGCCAATCGCCCCAAGGTGGATGCCCGTTTCGGTGTCGAGGCCGCTAGCTCCGCGGCATAGGGATCACCAGACAGCGCCGCCCGGTCAGGATCGCCCGGGCGCCCGCGCCCATCAGCCCCTGCAATGCCGGCGCCTCCAGCCGCAGTCCTCCGGTATAGGCGCCGAAAGCGGGCAGGATCAGCCGCCGGCCATCGGTCAGGAAACAGGGGTGGCTTTGCCCGGCCAGCCGTGCCTTGGGGTGAAAATGCCCCGAAACCTCAAAGCCTTCGCCGCCGCCCTCATGCCGGAAGGTCAGGGGTGGCAGATGCAGCGCGCCGTGGTGGCTGCCACCAAGATCGGCGGGGCCGGGGTCGTGGTTGCCCTCGACCCACAGCCATTCGCGCCCCGCCATCAGCCGGATCAGCCAGAGCCGCGCCGCCTCGTCCAGCCGCTCGGCGGCGGCAAGATCGTCAAAGCTGTCGCCCAGACAGACCACCCGCCGCGCCCCTGTGGCTGTGATTTCGTCGTCCAGCCGCGCCAGCGTTTCCTGCGTCTCGTAGGGCGGCAGCAAGCTGCCGCCGCGCCGGGCGAGGCGCTCGGACTTGCCAAGGTGGAGGTCCGACACGCAGAGCAGCTCCAGCGCAGGCCAGTGCAGCGCCCCCGAAGGGCGGGCGATCAGATCGGCAGGGCCAAGGGTAAAGGCATGGGGCATGGCGGCGGGATGCGGCGGCGGCAAGGCTTAGTCAAGACCCGCCGCGCGCAACAGGGCACGGGCGGCATCCTCGGCCAGCCGCTCGCGCCCCTTGCCCTCGACCGGCACCTTGCCGGGTTCGAGAAACAGCGGTGCGGACAAGGGCGAAAGGCCCGGCAGGCGCACAAGGTCGATGCGCGGGCCGATCCGGGCCAGCATCTCTTCGATCCGTGCGAAATCCACCAGCCCGCGCAAAGCCTCTTCGCGGGTGATTTGCAGCATCAGATGGCCCGGATCGTATTTGCGCAGCGTGTCATAGAGGATGTCCGACGAAAACGTCGCCTGCCGCCCGGATTTGCGCCGCCCCTGATGGCTGCGCTCGATCAGCCCGGCGATGATCGCCGAATTGCGGAAGGTGCGTTTCATCACCGCATTGCCTTGCAGCCAGCTTCCCAGCCCCTCGCGCAGGCGGGGCAGATCGAAGAGCGGCGCGGGATCGGTCACCGGATCAAGTCCCCAGATCAGCGTGGCATGGTCGGTGGCGACAAAGCCAAGGGGGGCAAGGCCGGTCTCCTCCATCCGCTTGGTCAGCAAGAGGCCCAGCGTCTGCTGCGCGTTGCGCCCGGCAAAGCCATAGATGCAAAGATGCTCGCGCCCGTCATGGGGAAAGCTTTCCAGAAGCAGCCGGTCGGGCGCGGGCAGGCGGGAAACCTCGCGTTGCAGGGTCAGCCATTCGGCGGTGTGGCGGGGAAGCTCTGGCCAGCGGGGTTGTTGCAAAATGTCAAGAATGCGGGCCGAAAGCTGGGTTGAAGTGGCGAATTTTGTTCCAGAAAATACAGCGACCTTGGGGTCGCGCCCCGGGCTGCGACTGACTTCGACGGTCAGTTCGGACAGCTTTTCATAGCGCACAACCTCGCCGCCGATCAGAAATGTATCGCCGGGCGTCAGGCTGGCGGCAAAGCTTTCCTCGATCTCGCCCAAGGGAATGGCGCGGCCGCGCAGGCGGACCTTCAGGGTT
The DNA here is from genome assembly GCF_013328815.1 of Tabrizicola fusiformis. Classification (GTDB taxonomy): domain Bacteria; phylum Pseudomonadota; class Alphaproteobacteria; order Rhodobacterales; family Rhodobacteraceae; genus Fuscibacter. Next base: position 164,999 of record NZ_JABUHN010000003.1, on the reverse strand, counting down.
TCGGTGTCGATGATCGTGCCAAGGTTCTGGCGGATCACGGCGGCGCTGCGCGGGTCGCGCAACTGCCATTTGCCATTGCGCAGCAGCAGCCGCTGCCAGCGGTCATAGGCGCGCAAAGCATAGCCGCCGGTGGCCGCAAAGTCGAGGCAGGCATCGAAATCGGGCCGGGTAAGGGTGCTGTAGGGCCCGGCCGTGATCACCTCGGCATAAAGGGTGTCGGCGTCGAAAGGGCCAGAGCTTGCGGTGGCAAGGATGTGCTGACACAACACATCGCGGCGGCCGGGGCCGCGCGGCTCGCCGTCCAGCGCATGGGCCTTGACCGCTTGCAGGGCAGCAAGGCATTCGACCACCTCAAAACGATTGGCGGGCACCAGAAGCGCCTTGGAGGGGGCGTTGTAGCGGTGGTTGGCGCGGCCGATCCGCTGCACCAAGCGCTTGATATTCTTGGGGGCGCCGACCTGAATGACCAGATCGACATCGCCCCAGTCGATGCCAAGATCAAGGCTGCCGGTGCAGACCACGGCGCGCAGTTTTCCTTCGGTCATCGCCTGTTCCACCCGCTCGCGCTGTTCGCGGGATAGGGAGCCGTGGTGGATGCCGATGGGCAGGTCGTCGGTGTTCGCCAGCCAGAGGTGGTGAAAGAAAATCTCGGCCTGCGCGCGGGTGTTGTGAAAGATCAGCGTGGTCTGATGGCGCGAAATTTCGTTCAGAATCGCGGGGATGGCATATCTTCCTCCCCCACCGGACCAGGGCGGTGCGGCCTCGGTTTCGATCATGGTGATGTCGGGGTCGGGGCCGGGGTCGGCCTGCAGGATGGCGGTGTCGGGGCCAAGGAAGCGGGCGAGGGCCGGAGGATCTTCGACGGTGGCGGAAAGACCCACGCGGCGCAGGTTCGGGGATAGATTGCACAGACGTGCAAGGGATAGCATGAGCTGATCGCCCCGCTTGCTTTCGGCGAGGGCGTGGATTTCATCCACGACAACCCTCTGTAATCCTTGAAAAATACGGGGTGCGTCTTCGTAAGAGAGCAGCAGGGCGAGGCTTTCGGGGGTGGTCAGCAGGATGTGGGGCGGGTCGGCGCGTTGGCGGCGGCGCTGGGTGTAGGTGGTGTCGCCGGTGCGGTCCTCAATCCGAATGGGCAGGCCCGCGCCTTCGACCGGGCGGCGCAGGTTGCGGCGGATGTCGGCGGTCAGCGCCTTGAGCGGCGAGATATAGAGGGTGTGCAGGCCGGGAACCGGATTCTGCGATATTTCGCAAAGGCTTGGGAGGAAACCTGCAAGTGTCTTGCCGCCGCCTGTGGGCGCGATCAGCAGGGTCGAGGCGGCCCCGGCACGGCCCAACATGGCCATCTGATGCGGGTGCAGATCCCAGCCTTGGGCGGCGAACCAGTCGGCGAGGGGTGCGGGCAGCGCGTGCATGGCGGCAAGATAGGGCGGCGCAGGGGCTGCGAAAAGCCCGTCGTTTCTGCGTCAATTTCGCGTAGTTTCCTGTAGTTTTTCCGTATATACAGCCGGCGGCCAAAAGCGGCCCGAAACCGTCGCCATCGCGCTTGCGGGTGAGCGGCGCTGGGCCTATGCCCGTGGCCATGAAAATACTCTTCCTTGGCGATGTGATGGGGCGCGCGGGCCGCGCCGGGGTGGTCGAGCGGCTGCCGAAACTGCGGGCCGATTGGGGGCTCGACTTTGTGGTGGTCAATGGCGAGAACGCCAGTCAGGGCGCGGGTCTGACAGCGGAACATGCGCGGGTGCTGTTGCAGGCGGGGGCGGATTGTCTGACGCTGGGCGACCATGCCTTTGACCAGAAGGACATGATGCAGTTCATCGAGAGTGAACCGCGCATCATCCGGCCGCTGAACTTCTCAAAAGTGGCGCCGGGGCGGGGCGTGCGGATTTTCGACGCGACGCAGGGCCGGAAGGTTCTGGTGACGCAGGTGCTGGGGCAGGTCTTCATGAAGCGGCCGTTCGACGACCCGTTTTCGGCGGTGGAGACGGTGCTGAAAACCCATCGGCTGGGGGCTGCGGTGCAGGCCAGCATTCTGGACATCCACGCCGAGGCGACCAGCGAGAAAATGGCGATGGGTCATTGGGCGGATGGGCAGGCGAGCCTTGTGGTCGGCACCCACACCCATGTGCCGACCGCCGATCACATGATCCTGCCGGGCGGCACCGGCTATCTGAGCGATGCGGGGATGTGCGGCGATTACAACTCGGTCATCGGGATGGAAAAGCTGGAGCCCTTGCGCCGCTTCATCACCGGCATGGCCAGCGCGCGGTTTGAACCGGCGGGCGGCGAGGCGACGCTTTCGGGCGTCTACATCGAAACCGACGACCGGACCGGCAAGGCCACGCGGATCGTGCCGGTGCGGCAGGGCGGGCGGCTGTCGCAGGTGGGGCCATGAGGGCGGCCTATTTCCCGGCGGTTCTGCTGGCGACCGGCATCGGCTGGGGCGCCACGCAGCCTTTGGGCAAGATCGCGGCATCCAGCGGCCACGGGCCGTTCGGTCTGATCCTGTGGCAATTGGTGATCTGCGTTCTGGTGCTGGGCGCGCTGACGCTGGTGCGGGGCAAGCGGCTGGCGCTGCATCCGCGCGCCTTGCGGTTCTATCTGGTGGTGGCGGTGCTGGGCACGCTGGTGCCGAATTTCACCTTTTACCTGTCTGTGGCGCGGCTTCCGGCGGGGATCATGTCGATCGTGATTTCGGCGGTGCCGCTGATCGCCTTTCCCTTGTCGGTCATGCTGGGGATGGACCGTTTCGGCTGGCGCCGGGCGGCGGGGCTGGGGCTGGGCCTGACCGGGGTTTGCCTGATCGCGGCGCCGGGGGCGGTGCTGCCCGATCCGAGCCTTGCCATCTGGGTGCCGGTGGCGCTGATCGGGCCGCTGTTTTACGCGATGGAGGGGGTTTTCGTCGCCCGCAACGGCACCGAGGGGCTGGATGCGGTGCAGGCGATGTTCGGCGCCTCGGTTGCCGGGCTGGTGCTGTGCCTGCCGATCTCTCTGGCGCTGGGGCAGTTCTATGTCATGCCGATGCCGCCCGGGCCGACCGATTGGGCGCTGATCGCCTCGTCCGCGCTGCACGCGCTGCTGTATGCCACCTATGTCTGGATGGCGTCGCGGGCGGGGGCGGTTTTTGCCAGCCAGACGAGCTATATCGTGACGGCGGCAGGGGTGATCTGGGCCATGCTGATCCTGAACGAGCGATTCCCGCCGGCGGTCTGGCTGGCGGCGGCGGTGATGCTGGGGGGAATGTTTCTGGTGCAACCGCGCGAGAAACAGGCAGTCGCGGTTATTGGCGACTGAGTTTGTAGAATATTATTCCCCATGGCGGCATTTCGCGCTATCAGCGCGGCAGACCAGCCATGGGGTGAGGAATGTTCGGACTGGAACTTGACCCGGCGATGCAGCCTTTTGTGGCGCTGCTGATCCTTGCCGCCATGTTCGTTATGTTCATCCGCGAGACCTATCCGGTTGAGGTAGTGGCGATGGCCGGGGCCGCTGTGATGGTGGTGCTGGGGCTGTTGCCGTTGAAAGAGGCGACGGCGGTGCTGTCGAATGCGGCGCCCTGGACGATTGCGCTGATGTTTCTGGTCATGGGCGGGCTGGTGCGGACGGGGGCCGTCGAATTGCTGATCGGGCTGGCCGAGTCGCATGTGGGCCAGCGGCCAAAGACCACCATTGTCGTGCTGTTCGGCTTTGTCGCGGTGGCTTCGGCCTTTATGAACAACACGCCTTTGGTGGCGGTGATGATTCCGGTGGTGATGCAGATTGCGGTGCGGCTGGGCACGGCGCCGTCCAAATTGCTGATCCCGCTCAGTCACATGACGGTGCTGGGGGGGATGATCAGCCTGATCGGCACCTCGACCAACCTTCTGGTGGACGGGGTGGCCAAGGATGCGGGCATGGCGCATTTCAGCCTGTTCGAGATTGCCCCCTTGGGCATTGCGGTGACGCTGGCGGGGGGCCTCTATCTGGCGCTGTTTGCCGACCGGCTCTTGCCGGTGCGCCAGTCGATGGCGGCGATGCTGGGCGACCGCAAGCGGATGAAATACTTTACCGAAGTCGCCATTCCGCCGGATTCCGTGCTGGTGGGGACGCGGGTGCTGGACGTGACGCAGTTCAAGCGCGCGGGCGTGCGGGTGATCGACGTGCTGCGGGGCGACCTGTCCTTGCGCCGCGATTTGCAGGCGGTGGTGCTGGAGGGCGGTGACCGGGTGGTCCTGCGCACCGAGATGAGCGAGCTTCTCGACATGCAAAGCCGCACCGACATGCGGGTGGCCGACAAGCTTTCCTCGGTCGAGACGGAAACGGTCGAGGTGCTGATCACCCCGGGCTGCCATATGGTGGGGCGGCCTCTGGGCGAGTTGCGGTTGCGGCGGCGCTATGGCGTTTATGTTCTGGCGGCACACCGGCGCAGCCAGAACATCGGGCGGCAGTTGGATGAGCTGGTGGTGCAGGTCGGCGACACGCTGCTGCTGGAGGGCCGGGCGGAGGATATTCAGCGGCTGGCAGATGACATGGACATGGTCGATGTCTCGCATCCCAAGCAGAAGGCTTATCGCCGGGCCAAGGCGCCGATTGCCATTGGCGCGCTGGCGGCGGTGGTGCTGCTGTCCTCGCTGGATGTGGCGCCGATCATGGCCTTGGGCTTTCTGGCCGTGGTGGTGATCCTGCTGACGCGCTGCATCGACGCCGATGAGGCGCTGGGTTTTGTCGATGGCCGGCTGATGGCGATGATCTTTGCCATGCTGGCGGTGGGCGAGGGGCTGGACCGTTCGGGCGCGGTTGAGATGATCGTGGCTTGGGTCAAGCCGCTGATGCAGGGGCTGTCGCCCTTCCTGATGATCCTCGCGGTCTATCTGATCGGGCTGATCCTGACCGAGTTTCTGTCAAACAATGCGGTGGCGGTGGTCTTTACCCCCATCGCCATCGAGCTGGCCAATCAGTTGGGGGTGAACCCGCGGGCCTTTGTGGTGGCGGTGATGTTTTCCTCGACCTTGGCCTTTGCGACGCCGGTGGGCTATCAGACCAACATGATGGTCTACGGGCCGGGGGGGTATAAATTCCTCGACTTCACGCGGATCGGCATTCCGCTGAACCTGATCACCTGGCTTTTGTGTTCGGCGCTGATCCCGCTGATCTGGCCGCTTTACCCGTGAGGCGGCGCCATTCCGGCCATTCCCCCGGTGGGGAGGGGCGGCTTTGCGCCGGGGTTGCGCTGGGGTTGCCCTGTGCGGGGGCGGTGGTGTAGAGGAGCGCATCACCAAGGATCAGGGGTTCAGGGGTCATGGCAGGCCATTCGAAATGGGCGAACATCCAGCACCGCAAGGGCAAGCAGGATAAACTGCGCTCGAAGATGTTTTCCAAGCTGTCGAAGGAAATCACCGTCGCGGCGAAAATGGGGATGCCCGACCCCGACATGAACCCGCGTCTGCGTCTGGCGGTCAAGGCGGCCAAGGCGGTATCGATGCCCAAGGATGTGATCGACCGCGCCATCAAGAAAAGCCAGATGGGCGACGGCGCCGATTACAGCGAAATCCGCTATGAAGGTTACGGCGTGAACGGCATCGCCATCATCGTCGAGGCGCTGACCGATAACCTGAACCGCACGGCGTCGAATGTGCGCAGCTATTTCACCAAATGCGGCGGCAATCTGGGGCAGACCGGCTCGGTCAGCCACAGCTTTGACCGGGTGGGCGAGATCACCTATCCCGCCAGCGCCGGTTCGGCCGATGATGTGATGATGGCCGCACTGGACGCCGGGGCGGACGATGTGGAATCGGACGAAGAGGGCCATTGGGTCTATTGCTCGGTCGAGGCGCTGTCGGAAGTGTCGGATGCGCTGGAAAAGGCGCTGGGGGAATCGAGCGAATCCAAGCTGATCTGGAAGCCGCAGACCCTGACCGAAGTCGATCTGGACACCGCGCAAAAGTTGGTCCGGCTGATCGACATGCTGGAAGAAGATGACGATGTGCAGACGGTGACGCATAACTTCGACATGAGCGAAGAGGTTGCGGCCCAACTGGGCTGAGGCTTTTTGCGGCGGAACAGGGCGGCCCCGGGGGAAACCTCGGGGCCGTTTTGTTTGCGCGGTTCGGCGGGCCGGGTGTCTGTGGCCGGCCCCGGAGGGGTTTTGCACCCCTCCGGCGCTTCGCAGGGTCTTCGCTGCAAGGGCAGCACCCTGCTCGCACCCGCAGGATATTTATGGAGAGAGGATGGAGGCAGGGGGCGTCAGACCAGAATGCGTCCGGCTTCGGCGCGCAGGGCGGCGGTCAGGGGCGCAAGGGCGGGGGCGGCGAGCCGGGTGAATTGCCAGTGCAGCGCCACGTCCAGCGCAGTGTCGGGGGCGAGTTCCAGCAGCCGGCCTGCGGCGAGGTGGTCGGCCACAAGCGGCTCGGGGTTGAGGCCCCAGCCGAGGCCATGCAGGCAGGCATCGACAAACCCCTGAGATGAGGCGAGCCGGTGGCTGGGAAAGCTGGCGCGGCGGGCCGGGGCGCCGATATGGCGGGCGACCCAGCGATCCTGCAAGCGGTCCTTGTCGGAAAAGGTCAGGGCCGGGGCGCGGGCGATGGCCTGCGCCGTGGCGCCCTGCGGCATCCAGCGTTCCATGTAGTCCGGCGCGGCGGTGGCGCGGTAGCGCAGGGCACCAAGGGCCAGCGTTTCGCAGCCGGGCGGAGCCTTGGCATGGGCGGTGATGGCGCCCACCACCTCGCCGCGGGCAAGCCAGTCTTGGCTGACATCCTGATCGTCGATCACCAGATCGAAGAGAAAGCCGGGGCAGCGCGCCAGCGCCGGGATGATCCATGTGGCAAGGCTGTCGGCATTGACCGCCAGCCGCAGCGTGGCAGGCCCCGGGGCAAGCTGCGGCAGGTCGGCGGCAAGCCCCTGTTCCAGAAGGGCGATTTCATCATGGTGCCGGATCAGCCGCAGCCCGGCAGCGGTGGCGGTGCAGGGGGCGCCGCGGGTGATCAGCAGGGTGCCGGTCGCCTCTTCCAGCGCCTTGAGGCGCTGCGAGATGGCCGATGGGGTGACATGGAGCTGGGCGGCGGCCAGATCGAAGGAGCCGCGGCGGTGGATGGCGGCGAGGGCGGCGAGTTGGGCACGGTCGGGCATCGGTCTGTCCTGTGGTCGGCCTCGGGGCGCTGCCCCCGCGCTGATCGGTGCTTGAACCGATGGCGCACCGATCAGCGCACCCGGGATATTTGGGCAAAGATGAATGGGATTAGCAGAGCTTAATCAATCTAAGAAGTGTTAAGTTGTGCTTTTCCTGTATCCGGCTCAGAACCCTGCGGACAACGGAGGGGCATGGTATGGGTGAAGCGGCGGTTCAGGGCTGGTTGGTGGCGATCAGCCTGATCATGGCAATCGGGGCGCAGAATGCCTTTGTGTTGCGGCAAGGCTTGCGGCGCGAGCATGTGCTGGCGGTGGTGCTGGTCTGTGCCGCCTCGGATGCGGTGCTGATCGCGGCGGGGGTGACGGGGTTCGGCCTTGTCTCGGCGCGGGTGCCTTGGCTGGGCGAGGCGATGCGCTGGGCCGGGGTGGCGTTTCTGCTGGTCTATGGCGGTTTGCGGTTCCGGGCGGCGGCGCGCGGCGGCGAAGCGCTGCGGCCTGCGGGCGGCGCGGCGGTGCCTTTGGGCCGGGTGCTGGCCACCTGTCTGGTGCTGACCTGGGCCAATCCGCATGTCTATCTGGATACGGTTGTGTTGCTGGGTTCGATCGCGGCGCAATATGATCCGCACCGGACGGCCTTCGGCATTGGGGCGGGTTTGGGCAGTTTCAGCTTCTTTGCCGCGCTGGGCTTTGGCGCGCGGCTTTTGGCGCCGGTCTTTGCCAATCCGCGGGCATGGGTGGTGCTGGAGATCGTGGTCGGCGTGACGATGTGGGCGATTGCGGCGGGGCTTGCGCTGGGCGGGTGAAGCGGGTCATCTGCGGGCCATGACGATATCTGCGAAAACGCCCGCGCTTGATCTGGGGCGCCCGGTTGAGGGCGCGCTGTGGATGCTGACCTGTGGTCTGTCCTTTGTCGGGCTGACCGGGATCGTGCGCCATATCGGCACCGACCTGCCGGCGGCGCAGCAAGCCTTTCTGCGCTTTGGCTTCGGGGTGGTGATCTTGCTGCCGCAACTGCGCAGGATGCTGCGGGCGGGATTTCCACCCGGTGCGGCGCGGCTGTTTGCCGGGCGGGGCGTGGTGCATGTGGCGGCGGTGATCCTGTGGTTCTATGCCATGGCACGGCTGCCGGTGGCCGAGGTGACGGCGATCGGTTACCTGAACCCAGTGGTGGTGATGCTGGGCGGGGCGCTGGTTTTTGGTGAGCGGTTGACGGGCGCGCGGATGGCCACGGTTGCGGTGGCGCTGCTGGGGGCGGCGGTGATCCTGCGGCCGGGGATGCGCGAGCTGGGCGCGGGGCAGGCGGCGCAGGTGGCGGCTTCGGTCTGTTTCGCGGGCAGCTATCTTTATGCCAAGCGGCTGGCGGGGATGATGCCGGCGGCGACGGTGGTGGCGGTTCTGTCGCTGACCTCGACGCTGGGGCTTTTGCCCTTTGCGCTCTGGGTCTGGCAGCCGTTGAGCCTTGAGCAGGCGGCGCTTTTGGCGGGAACGGCGGTGCTGGGCACCTTTGCGCATTACTGCATGACGCGGGCCTTTGCTGCCGCACCTTTGGCGGTAACGCAGCCGGTGACCTTCTTGCAGATCGTCTGGGCGAGCCTTCTGGGCGCGGTGGTGTTCGGCGAGGCGGTGGACCCTTGGGTGATCCTTGGCGGCACGGTGATCATCGGGGCGATCTCGCTTTCGACGCTGGGCGAGGCGCGGGCGGCGGCGCAGCGGCGGGCGGCGCTGTTGCCCGAGGTTTGAGGCCGGGCCGTTCAGGTGCCGGGCACCCGGGGCAGGAAGCTGCCTTTCAGGCCAAGGATGGTTTCGGCAAGGCGGGCGGCGGCGGGTTGTTCGCTTTGGCCGATGTTCTGCACCAGAAACCAGTGCCGCTCGATCGGCAGTTGCGGCGCGTCGAGCGTGACCAGCGAGCCGGAGGCCAGTTCGTCGCGCACCGTGTGCAAGGACAGGAAGGCAAGGCCCAGCCCGGCGATGACCGCCTGTTTGATTGTTTCATTCGAGCCCATTTCGACAATCGGAAATGGCCGGCCATCGGCGATACGGTCAAGGTAGCGGGTCATCAGGATGCGGGTGCCTGACCCTTCCTCACGCGAAAAGAAGGTCTCGCCTTCCAGATCGGCGGCGGAAAGGGCGGCGCGATGGGCAAGAGGATGGTCGGCTGGCGCCACGATGCCATGGGGATGCGGGCCGATGGGGCGGGCGAGAACCGGCGGGCTGCGCGGCGGGCGGCCCATGATCGTGAGGTCAAAACGCATCCGTTCAAGGTCGCGCAGGATCTCTTCGCGGTTGCCGACCTGAAGCGACACCTCGATATCGGGATGCAGGGTGCGCAGGATTTTCACCAGCCCCGGCGCGAAATATTTGGCGGTGGAGACCACGCCCAAGAGAACGCGCCCCGCCCGGCCCGCCTTGATCGCCGCAATCCGGGTGAGCGATTGCGCCAGCGCCGCCTCGGCCCGCTCGGCCCCTTCCAGAAGCACCGCCCCGGCGGGGGTCAGGCCCGAGCCTTGGGCATCATGGGCGCGTTGCAACAGGGGGGTGCCGACCGCCTCTTCCAGCGCCTTGATCTGGGCATGGATCGCCGGGGTGGTCAGGCCAAGGGCGCGACCCGCCGCGGTCAGCGTGCCCAGACGCGCCACGGCAGAGAGGGCGCGGAGTTGTCGCAGGGTGACGGCTTCGGAGTAGGGCATTCAAAATTCCTGAATGAGTTATCAGGATTATTAAATTCCTTTTCAGATTCGGACAACCCATAGTCGCCTCAAGGGCAGCATCCGCAGAAGGTCGCGCCCGGTTGGGAGGAGAGGATTATGACGCCAGATCATGGCATTCTGCCGGATGCGCATGTGCCGCCGGCCCTGCGCGGCCTGATGGCCGAGATTGCCGCCGCCTCGGTTGCGCTGGCGGCGCGGATCGCCCGCAACGGGCTGGACGAGGCGCTGGGCGCGGCGGCGGGCACCAACAGCGACGGCGATGCGCAAAAGGCGCTGGATGTGATTGCCGATGAGCTGTTCTTGCAGGCGGCGCGGCGCGGTGGCGTGCGCCACTATGCCTCGGAAGAGCAGGAAGAGGTGGTGGTTCTGCGCGAGGATGCGCCCTTTGCGCTGGCGATTGATCCCTTGGACGGGTCGTCAAACATCGACACCAATGTCGCCATCGGCACGATTTTCTCGGTCTATCCGGCCGCCGCAACCCCCGAGGCCAGTTTCCTGCGCCCGGTGCGCGAGCAGATCGGGGCGGGCTATGTGATCTACGGGCCGCAGACCGCACTGATTTGCAGCTTTGGCGACGGGGTGCAGCGCTATGTGCTGGACAGCACCGCCGGGCGCTTTGTTCTGACCGAGGCGCAGGTGCAGGTGCCGACGGAGTCGAGCGAATTTGCCGTCAATGCCTCGAACTACCGGCATTGGCAGGCGCCGGTGCGCGCCTATGTCGATGATTGCGTGGCGGGGGTCGAAGGGCCGCGGGCCAAGAATTTCAACATGCGCTGGATCGCCTCGCTGGTGGCAGAGGTGCATCGCATCCTGAGCCGGGGCGGCGTGTTTCTCTATCCTGCCGACAGCCGCAAGGGCTATGAGAACGGGCGGTTGCGGCTGGTTTACGAATGCGCGCCCATCGCCTTTCTGATGGTGCAGGCGGGGGGCGGGGCGACCGACGGCACCGACCCGATCCTGCGCGCCCGGCCCACCGCGCTGCATCAGCGCACGCCCTTCATCTTTGGCAGCCTGTCGAAGGTTGCCCGCGTCGCCGCCTATCACGACATGCCCGCAGGTGAAACCGCTGCCCTGTTCGGCAAGCGCGGCCTGTTTCGGAGTTGAAACCATGAGCAAGAAATACCCCATCATCTCGGTCACCGGATCGTCCGGGGCGGGCACCTCGACGGTGAAGCACACGTTTGACCAGATTTTCCGGCGCGAGGGCATCACGGCGGTTTCCATCGAAGGCGATGCCTTCCACCGCTTCAACCGGGCCGACATGAAGGACGAGCTGGCGCGGCGGCAGGCGGCGGGGGATATGACCTTTTCGCATTTCTCCTATGAAGCCAATGAGCTGGAGGAATTGCAGCGCGTCTTCCGCGAGTATGGAGAGACGGGCAAGGGCCGCACCCGAACCTATGTGCATGACGCCGGAGAGGCCGCGAAAACCGGGGTTGCGCCGGGGAATTTCACCGCCTGGGCGCCCTTTGCCGATGACAGCGACCTCTTGTTCTATGAGGGGCTGCATGGCGCGGTCGTGAATGACACGGTGAACCTTGCCGCGCTGGCGGATCTGAAAATCGGGGTGGTGCCGGTGATCAACCTTGAATGGATCCAGAAGATCCACCGCGACCGGGCCCATCGCGGCTATTCCACCGAGGCGGTGACCGACACCATCCTGCGCCGGATGCACGCCTATGTGCATTGCATCACGCCGCAATTCACCGAGACCGACATCAACTTTCAGCGGGTGCCGGTGGTCGATACCTCGAACCCGTTCATCGCGCGCTGGATACCGACGCCGGATGAAAGCCTTGTGGTGATCCGCTTCAAATCGCCCCGCGGCATCGACTTTCCCTATCTGACGGCAATGATCGCCGGAAGCTGGATGAGCCGCGCCAATTCCATCGTGATCCCCGGCAACAAGCTGGACCTTGCGATGCAACTGATCCTGACCCCGCTGATCGAGCGCCTGATCCGCGACGCCAAGCGCGCCTGAGCCAAACCGAAAGGACCAAGACCATGAACATTGCCACGCAGGCAGTGACCGAAAGAGACATGGCCAATGCGCTGCGGGCGCTGACCATGGATGCGGTGCAGGCGGCGAACTCGGGCCATCCGGGGATGCCGATGGGCATGGCCGATGTGGCGGCGGTGCTGTTCAACCGCTTTGTCACGATTGACCCGGCCGATCACCGTTGGCCCGACCGCGACCGTTTCGTGCTGTCGGCGGGGCATGGGTCGATGCTGCTTTATGCGCTGAACCACCTCCTGGGCTATCCCGACATGGGGGTGGATCAGTTGCGGGCGTTCCGGCAGTTGGGCAGCCGCACCGCGGGGCACCCGGAATATGGCCATGCGCAGGGGGTCGAGGTGACGACCGGCCCCCTGGGGCAGGGGATTGCCACGGCGGTCGGCATGGCGCTGGCCGAGCGGATGGCGGCGGCGCGCTTTCCCGATCTGGTGGACCACTGGACCTGGGTCATGGCGGGCGATGGCTGTCTGATGGAGGGGATCAGCCACGAAGCCATTGATATGGCAGGGCATCTGGGCCTTGGGCGGCTGATCGTGCTGTGGGATGACAACCATATCACGATTGACGGTGATACGGCCCTTTCCACCTCGACCGACCAGAAGGCGCGGTTTGCAGCGGCGGGCTGGCATGTGCTGGGCTGCGATGCCCATACGCCGACCGAGATTGCCGATGCGATTGCAGCGGCCAAGGCCGATCCGCGGCCCAGCCTGATCGCCTGCCGCTCGGTCATCGGCTTTGGCGCGCCGAACAAGCAGGGCAGCCATGATGTGCATGGTGCGCCTTTGGGGGCGGAAGAGATTGCAGCGGCGCGGGCGCATCTGGGTTGGCCGCATGGCGCCTTCGAGGTGCCGGGGCCGGTGCGCGAGGCATGGGGCCGCGTGGCGGCGCGGGGGGCAGCGGCGCGGGCCGGGTGGCAGGCGCGGCTGGCCTCTTCGGCGCAGGCAGAGGCGTTCCGGGCAGCGCAGGCGGCAGACGCAGCCCCCTTGGCGGCGGCAATGGCGGCGCACAAGGCGCGGCTTCTGGCCGACAAGCCCAAGGTCGCCACCCGCAAGGCCAGCGAAATGGCGTTGCAGGTGGTGGCCGACGCGCTGCCCTTTGTGGTGGGCGGCTCGGCCGATCTGACCGGATCGAACCTGACGCGGGCCAAGGGGCAGCGGGCGGTGCAGCGCGGCGATTACGGCGGCAGCTATCTGCATTACGGCATCCGCGAGCATGGCATGGCGGCGGCAATGAACGGGATCACGCTGCATGGCGGCTTCCGCGCCTATGGCGGCACCTTTCTGGCCTTTGCCGATTATTGCCGCCCGGCGATCCGGCTTTCGGCGCTGATGGGGCTGCCGGTGACCTATGTGATGACGCATGACTCGATTGGTCTGGGCGAGGATGGCCCCACCCATCAGCCGGTGGAGACGCTGGCGGGGCTGCGGGCCATTCCGAACCTTGTGGTGCTGCGGCCCTGCGATGCTGTGGAAACGGCGGAGGCTTGGGAGATTGCGCTGGGGGCGACCGCGACGCCGACCCTTTTGGCCCTGAGCCGGCAGAACTTGCCGCTGGTGCGGGAGAATGCTGCGGAAAACCTCACGGCGAAGGGCGCCTATCTGCTGCGTGGCGGGGAAGGCCGCGATGTGACGCTGATTGCCACCGGGTCGGAGGTGGAGATTGCGCTGGCTGCGGCTGCCACGCTGGAAGGCTTGGGTCTGCGGGTGGCGGTGGTCTCGGCGCCCTCGTTCGAGCTTTTTGCCGCGCAAAGCCCGCAATACCGCGCCGATGTGCTGGGCACCGCGCCGCGCGTGGGGATCGAGGCGGCCATCCGGCAGGGCTGGGACGCCGTGCTGCGCGAGGGCGATGCCTTCATCGGCATGACGGGCTTTGGCGCCTCGGCCCCGGCGCCCGCACTTTACGCCCATTTCGGGATCACCGCCGAGGCCGCCGTGCAGGCCGCCCGCAAACTGACAGGGAAATGAGATGACGGTTAAAGTTGCCATCAACGGATTTGGCCGGATTGGCCGCAACGTGCTGCGCGCCATCGTGGAATCGGGACGGACCGACATTCGCGTGGTCGCGGTTAACGATCTGGGGCCGGTGGAGACCAATGCCCATCTGCTGCGGTTTGACTCGGTGCATGGCCGCTTTCCGGGGCAGGTGACCACGGGAGCAGACTGGATCGACGCCGGACAAGGGCCGATCCGGGTGACGGCAATCCGCGATCCGAAAGACCTGCCCTGGGGCGATGTCGATGTCGCGCTGGAATGCACCGGGCTTTTCACCGACCGCGCCAAGGCGGCGCTGCATCTTGAGAACGGATCGAAGCGGGTGCTGGTTTCGGCGCCGGCGGAGGGGGCGGACAAGACCATCGTTTACGGGGTGAACCACGGCACGCTGACCGCCGGTGACCGGATCGTCTCCAACGCCTCTTGCACCACCAATTGCCTGTCGCCGGTGGCGCAGGTGCTTCATGCGGCGGTGGGGATCGAAAAGGGGATGATGACCACGATCCACTCCTACACCGGCGATCAGCCGACGCTGGACACCATGCACAAGGATCTTTACCGGGGCCGGGCGGCGGCGTTGAGCATGATCCCGACCAGCACGGGCGCGGCCAAGGCGGTGGGGCTGGTGCTGCCCGAGCTTGCCGGGCGGCTGGACGGCTTTGCGATCCGGGTGCCGACGCCGAATGTCTCGGTCGTGGATCTGAAGTTCATCGCCAAGCGGGCGACGACGGTCGAGGAGGTGAACGCGGCGATCCGCGCGGCGGCAGAGGGGCCGCTGAAGGGCATCCTCGGCTTTACCACGGCCAAGAATGTGTCCGCCGACTTCAACCACGACCCGCATTCCTCGGTGTTCCACATGGACCAGACCAAGGTGATGGAGGGCACCATGGTTTCGGTGTTGTCCTGGTATGACAACGAATGGGGGTTCTCGAACCGCATGGCGGATACCGCCGTGGCGATGGGGGGCCTGCTGTGAGCATCACCTCCATCACCGAATTGCCGGTTTCGGGGCGCCGTCTTGTGGTGCGGGCCGATCTGAACGTGCCGATGGAGGGCGGGCGGGTGACCGATGCCACCCGGATCACCCGCTTTGCCACCGGGATGCGGCCCCTGCTGGACGGTGGGGCGGCGCTGGTGGTGCTGTCGCATTTCGGGCGGCCCAAGGGCGGGGATATGGCCTTTTCGCTGCGCCACCTGCGCGATGACCTTTCCCGCGCGCTGGGTCGTCCGGTGCGCTTCGCCTCGCTGGACGAGGCCGAGGCAGAGGCGGATGACCTGCGCCCGGGGCAGGTGCTTCTGGTCGAGAATATCCGGTTCGAGCCGGGGGAAGAGCGCAACGACATGGCCCTTGCGGCGCGGCTGGCGCGGCTGGGCGACATCTATGTCAATGATGCGTTTTCCTGCGCCCACCGCGCCCATGCCTCGACCGCCGGAATCGCGCGGCTGATGCCCGCCGCCGCAGGGCCGCTGATGTGCGAGGAAATCGCGGCGCTGACCCGCGCGCTTGAGGTGCCGAAGCGGCCTTCGGTGGCGATTGTCGGCGGCGCGAAAGTGTCCAGCAAGATTGCGGTGTTGAAGCATCTGGTGACCCGGCTGGATCATGTGATCGTCGGCGGCGGCATGGCGAATACCTTCCTTTATGCCGAGGGTGCGCCGATGGGCCGCTCGCTGCATGAGGCGGACCAGTTGGGCACGGTGGATGAAATCCGCGCACTGGCCGCCCGGCACGGCTGCACGCTGCACCTGCCCGCCGACGTGGTGGTCGCGCGCGAGTTCCGCGCCGGGGCCGAAAGCATGGTGGTGCCCGCCGATGCCTGCCCGGCGGATGCGATGATCCTCGATGCCGGGCCGCAGGCGGTGGACAGCTTTGCCCGCGTGCTGGAGGGGGCGCGGACCATCCTGTGGAACGGTCCCTTGGGTGCCTTTGAAATGGCGCCGTTTGACCGGGGCACGGTGGCCTTAGCCAAGGTGGCCGCCGATCTGACCCGCGCCGGGCTGACGGTTTCGGTGGCGGGGGGCGGCGACACGGTGGCGGCGCTGAATGCCGCCGGGGTGGCGGGGCATTTCACCTATGTCTCCACCGCTGGCGGAGCGTTTCTGGAATGGCTGGAGGGGCGTGCCCTTCCCGGGATCGCCGCGCTGATGCGCGACGATCAGGCAGCGTAACAGGAGGACAAGATGGCGCTGATTACCCTGAGACAACTTCTCGACCACGCCGCCGAGCATGGCTATGGCGTGCCCGCCTTCAACATCAACAACATGGAGCAGGGGCTGGCCATCATGGAGGCCGCGAAGGCCACCGATGCGCCGGTGATCATCCAGGCGTCGCGCGGGGCGCGGTCCTATGCCAATGACATCATGCTGGCCAAGATGATCGAGGCGCTGGCGGCGATCTATCCCACGATCCCGCTGTGTATGCATCAGGACCATGGCAATGACGAAGCCACCTGCATGACGGCGATCCGCCATGGCTTTACCTCTGTGATGATGGACGGCAGCCTGATGGGGGATGCCAAGACCCCCGCCAGCTATGACTATAACGTCCAGATCACCGAGCGGGTGGCGCGGATGGCGCATTGGGTGGGCGCCAGCGTTGAAGGCGAGCTGGGGGTTCTTGGGTCACTGGAAACCGGCGAGGGCGAGGCCGAGGATGGCCATGGCGCCACCGGCAAGCTGGACCATTCCATGCTGCTGACCGACCCGGATCAGGCGGTGGATTTCGTCGCCCGCACCGGGGTGGATGCGCTGGCCATCGCCTGCGGCACCAGCCATGGCGCCTACAAGTTCAGCCGCAAACCCACCGGCGACATTCTGGCGATGTCGGTGATCGAGGCGATCCATGCCCGGCTGCCCAACACCCATCTGGTGATGCACGGCTCCTCCTCTGTGCCGCAGGAATTGCAGGACATCATCAACGAGAACGGCGGCGAGATGCCGCAAACCTTTGGTGTGCCGGTGGATGAAATCGTGCGCGGCATCCGCCACGGCGTGCGCAAGGTCAATATCGACACCGATTGCCGCATGGCGATGGCCGGGCAGTTCCGCAAGATTGCCATGGCCAACCGGCGCGAGTTTGACCCGCGCAAGTTCCTCAAACCGGCGATGGACGCGATGCGCGACCTGTGCCGCGACCGGCTGGACGCCTTTGGCGCTGCCGGAATGGCCAGCAAGATCAAGGTCATCGCAATGGATGACATGGCCCGGCGCTATGCGAGTGGCGCTTTGAACCCGGCGGCGCAGACCGCCAAAGCAGCCTGAGGGAGGGCAAGAAGATGGCCGATGGCAACAAGACCGAAATCACCGACAAGAAGCAGCGCTACAAGGCGGGCGTGCTGAAATACGCGCAGATGGGCTATTGGGACGGCGACTATCAGCCCAAGGACACCGACCTGTTGGCGCTGTTCCGCATCACCCC
Organism: Tabrizicola fusiformis; assembly: GCF_013328815.1. Lineage (GTDB taxonomy): Bacteria > Pseudomonadota > Alphaproteobacteria > Rhodobacterales > Rhodobacteraceae > Fuscibacter. Next base: position 147,761 of record NZ_JABUHN010000003.1, on the reverse strand, counting down.
GCAAGAGGGGGTGGACCCGATCGAAGCGGCGGCGGCGGTGGCGGGCGAAAGCAGCACCGCGACCTGGACCGTGGTCTGGACCGACCGTCTGACGGCCTGCGACCAATACCGCGCCAAAGCCTATCGGGTGGACCCGGTGCCGGGCACGCCGGGGCAGTATTTCTGCTATGTCGCCTATGACCTGATCCTGTTCGAGGAAGGCTCGATTGCCAACCTGACCGCCTCGATCATCGGCAATGTGTTCAGCTTCAAACCGCTCAAGGCGGCGCGGCTTGAGGATATGCGCCTGCCGGTGGCCTATGTGAAAACCTTCCGTGGCCCGCCGACCGGGATTGTGGTGGAGCGGGAGCGGCTGGACAAGTTCGGCAAGCCGCTCTTGGGCGCCACGACCAAGCCCAAGCTGGGGCTTTCCGGCAAGAATTATGGCCGGGTGGTCTATGAGGGGCTGAAGGGCGGTCTCGACTTCATGAAGGATGACGAGAACATCAACTCGCAGCCCTTCATGCATTGGCGCGACAGGTTCCTTTATGTGATGGAGGCGGTCAATCTGGCCACGGCGCGCACGGGTGAGGTGAAGGGCCATTACCTGAACATCACCGCCGGCACGATGGAAGAGATGTATCGGCGGGCCGAATTCGCCAAGTCGCTGGGATCGGTCATCGTGATGGTGGACCTGATCATCGGCTGGACCGCGATCCAGTCGATTGCCGAATGGTGCCGGGCCAATGACATGATCCTGCACATGCACCGCGCCGGGCATGGCACCTATACCCGCCAGAAAAACCACGGGATTTCCTTCCGCGTCATCGCCAAATGGCTGCGGTTGGCGGGGGTGGACCATCTGCATTGCGGCACCGCCGTGGGCAAACTGGAGGGTGATCCGCTGACGGTTCAGGGCTTCTACAACGTCTGCCGCGAGACGCGGAACGACGTGGACCTGCCGCGCGGCCTGTTCTTTGAACAGGACTGGGGCGACATCAAGAAGGTGATGCCGGTCGCCTCGGGTGGCATCCATGCCGGGCAGATGCACCAGCTTCTGAGCCTGTTCGGTGACGATGTGGTGTTGCAGTTCGGCGGCGGCACCATCGGCCATCCGATGGGCATTCAGGCGGGGGCCACCGCCAACCGCGTGGCGCTGGAAGCGATGGTTCTGGCCCGCAACGAAGGCCGCAACATCGACGTGGAAGGCCCGGAAATCCTGCGGGCCGCCGCCAAGTGGTGCAAGCCGCTCGAAGCTGCCTTGGATACCTGGGGCAACATCAGTTTCAACTATACCTCGACCGACGCCTCGGACTTTGTGCCGACCGCCTCGGTCGCCATGTGAGGAGGCAAGAATGCGTGTGACCCAAGGCTGCTTTTCCTTCCTGCCCGATCTGAGCGATGCCCAGATCAGCGCTCAGATCGACTATTGCCTGTCGAAGGGCTGGGCGATCGGGGTGGAATACACCGACGACCCCCATCCCCGGAACACCTATTGGGAAATGTGGGGCCATCCGATGTTCGATCTGCGCGACGCCAAGGGCGTGATGATCGAGCTGGACGCCTGCCGCAAGGCCGAGCCGGAGGCCTATATCCGGCTGGTGGCTTTTGACAGCACCCGGGGGTTTGAGACCGTGACGATGAGTTTCATCGTCAACCGGCCCAAGGTGGAACCGGCCCTGACGATGAGCCGGACCGAGGTGGACGGGCGGTCGATCCGCTATACGCATCAGCTGGTGCGCTGAAACCGGGCGGGAGGGCCGCATCGGCCCCCCGCACCCCCTTTGCCCAAAGGCCGGGCCGTCAGACATGGGAGAACACGGCCATGAGCCAGATGATTGATCTGCAAGCAGAATTCGAGGCCTCGGGCGCGCGGGAGGTGTTGGAGGCGCTGGACGCCGAGCTGATCGGGCTGGCCCCGGTCAAGGCGCGCATCCGCGAGACGGCGGCGCTGTTGCTGGTGGACCGGGCGCGGCGCTCGCTGGGGCTGGCGGCGCAGACGCCGACGCTGCACATGAGCTTTACCGGCAATCCGGGCACCGGCAAGACCACGGTGGCGCAGATGATGGCGGGGCTGCTGCACCGCCTTGGCTATGTGCGCAAGGGCCATCTGGTGAGCGTCACCCGCGACGATCTGGTGGGCCAGTATATCGGCCATACCGCGCCCAAGACCAAGGAGGTGCTGAAGCGCGCCATGGGCGGCGTCTTGTTCATCGACGAAGCCTATTACCTTTACCGGCCCGACAATGAACGCGATTACGGGCAGGAGGCCATCGAAATCCTGTTGCAGGTGATGGAAAACAACCGCGACGATCTGGTGGTGATCCTTGCGGGTTACGCCGACCGGATGGCGCTTTTTTACAACTCGAACCCCGGATTCCGCAGCCGGATCGCGCATCACATCGACTTTCCCGACTACGGCGAGGACGAATTGGCGCGGATCGGCGAGGGCATGATGGAAGCGCAGAATTATGTGCTGAGTGAGGGTGCAAAGGCCGCGCTGGCAGAGTATATCGCGCTGCGTCGGGTGCAGCCGCAGTTTGCCAATGCCCGTTCGATCCGCAATGCGCTGGACCGGGCACGGCTGCGGCAGGCCAACCGGCTGTTCAGCCGGGGGGGCGTGGTCGAGGCCGCCGCCCTCTCGACCATCGAGGCCGAAGATATCAGGGCCAGCCGCGTCTTTCACGGCGGGCTGGAGACCGCGCGCAAGGGAGATGCCGCATGACGTTCGACCGCCGTATCAAGATCGCCCCGTCGATCCTGTCCGCCGATTTCGCCAATTTCGGCGCCGAGTGCCGCGCGATTGAGGCCGAGGGCGCCGATTGGGTGCATGTCGATGTAATGGACGGGCATTTCGTGCCCAACATCACCTTTGGCCCGGCGACCTGTGCCGCGATCCGGCCGCATATCAAGGGGGTGATGGATGTTCACCTGATGATTGCGCCGGTGGACAGCTATCTTGAGGCGTTCGCCAAGGCCGGGGCCGATGTGATCACCGCGCATCTGGAGGCCGGGCCGCATATTCACCGCACGCTGCAAGCCATTCGCGGGCTTGGAAAAAAGGCGGGGCTGGCGCTGAACCCCGGCACGGGGCTGGACGCCGTGGCGCATCTGCTGGATATGGTCGATCTGGTCTGCGTGATGACGGTAAACCCCGGGTTCGGCGGGCAGAAATTCATCGAAAGCCAGGTGGCCAAGACCCGCGCCCTGCGCGCGATGATCGGCGACCGGCCGATCCATATCGAGATTGACGGCGGGGTGACGGTGGAGACCGCACCTCTGGTCGCGGCGGCGGGGGCGGATGTGCTGGTGGCCGGTTCGGCGGTGTTCAAGGGCGGTTCGGTCAGCAATCCCGCCCCTTACGGCGCCAATATCCGCGCCATCCGCGCCGCAGCCGAAGCGGTGGCGGTCTGATGGTTGCGGTGGTTTTCGATCTGGACGGCACGCTGATCCATTCGACGCTGGACATTCAGGCGGCGGTGAACCGGATGCTGGTGGGCGAGGGGGCAGAGCCCTTGGACCTTGCGGCGGTTACCTCTTTCGTCGGCAACGGCCTGCCGAAGCTGGTGGAGCGGGTGATTGCGGCGCGGGGCCTGCCTGCGGGCGACCATGCCCGGCTGACCAAGGTGACCTTGGGGTATTACACCGAGGCGCCGAGCGCGCTGACCCATCCCTATCCGGGGGTGATCGCGGCGCTGACGGCGCTGACGGCGGCGGGGCATCGGCTGGGCATCTGCACCAACAAGCCCGAGGTGCCGGCGCGGGCGATTCTGGCCGATCTGGGGCTGGCGGGGTTCTTTGCCTCGGTCGTGGGGGGTGACCGGCTGACGCTGCCGAAGCCGGACCCGGCGATGCTGCATCTGTCAGTGGCCGAACTGGGTGGCGGCACGGCGGTTTTCGTCGGCGACAGCGAAGTGGATGCCGCCACCGCCGAAGCGGCGGGCCTGCCCTTTGCGCTTTACACCGAAGGTTATCGCAAATCGCCGGTGGCCGAGATGCCGCATGACGCGGCCTTTGCCGATTTCGCCGAGCTTCCCGGCGTTGTATCGCGGCTTGCGGCCCGGCTTGCGGCATGAGCGGGCTGGCCGCGCTGATCTTTGATGTCGATGGCACGCTGGCCGAGACGGAAGAGGCGCACCGCGCGGCCTTCAACGCGGCTTTTGCGGCGGCTGGACTGGGCTGGCACTGGTCGATGGCCGATTACGGGCGGCTGTTGACGACGACCGGCGGCAAGGAGCGGATGGCGCGCTGGCGCGAGGAGCGTGGCAGCGGACCGTCGGACGCCACGATTGCGGCGCTGCATGGCGAGAAGACGGCGCGTTATGCGGCGCTGATGGCGGGCGGCGGGCTGATGGCGCGGCCCGGGGTGTTGGCGCTGGTGGCAGCAGGGCGGGCGGCGGGGCTGCGGCTGGCGGTGGCGACGACGACCAGCCCCGGCAATGTCGAGGCGCTGACGCAGGCGCTCTGGGGCCGGGCGGCGGGCGATGTGTTCGACGTGGTCGCGGCGGGCGATGAGGTGGCGGCGAAGAAACCGGCGCCGGACGTTTATGCGCTGGCCTTGCGGCGGTTGGGCCTGCCTGCCGCGGCTGCGCTGGCGTTTGAGGACAGCCGGAATGGGGTTTTGTCGGCGCGCGCGGCCGGGCTGCGGGTGGTGGTGACGCCTTCGGCCTATACGGCGGGCGAGGATTTTGCGGGGGCCTCTGAGGTGCTGGCGGATTTGACGGGGTTTGATCTGGCGCGCTGGGGGTGAAGGGGCAGGGGGAGCGCCTTTGGCAGGCCCCGGAGGGGTTTTGCACCCCTCCGGCGCTTCGCAGGGTCTTCGCTGCAAGGGCAGCACCCTGCTCGCACCCGCAGGATATTTGTGGAGAGAGGATGAAGGGGGCGTTTGTTCAGTTCATCGGCGCCCCGCCTTCGGCCTTGCGGCGGGTGACATAGGCGGTGAGGGCCTCGTCAATGCCGGGGTCGAGGGCGGGGGCCTGATATTCGGACAGCATCTGTTTCCAGATCGTGTTGGCGCGTTCGCGGGCCTGAATGCTGCCCCGGTCAATAAAGGTGGTGTGATTGTCCCAGTTCGACAAAAGCGGGCTGTAGAAGGCGGTTTCATAGCGGCTCATTGTGTGATCGGCGCCGAAGAAATGGCCGCCCGCACCGACATCGCGGATGGCTTCGACGGCAAGGCTGGCCTCGTCCACCGGGATCGGGGTGAAATAGGCCAGCATCATCTGCAACATCTCGGCATCAAGGATCAGCTTTTCAAAACTGGCGGTCAGGCCGCCGTGCAGCCAGCCTGCGGCATGTTCCACCAGATGCGCCCCGCCCATCAGCGCCCCCCAAAGCGCCATCTGCGATTCGTAGGCCGCCTGCGCATCCACCTCATTCGCCGCCGTCACGTTGGAGGAGCGGAAGGGCACGCCGATATGCCGCGCCAATTGCCCGGAAGCCTGGGCCGCCTTGGTATATTCCGGCGTGCCGAAGGCGGGCGCGCCCGAGCGCATGTCCACATTCGAGGTGAAGCCGCCATACATCACCGGCACCCCGGGCCGCACGATCTGCGTCAGGGCGATGCCCGCCAGCGCCTCGGCATGTTGCATCACGAGGGCGCCGGCGAGGGTGACCGGGCTCATGGCGCCGGCAAGGGTGAAGGGGGTGATGACATTGACCTGCCCGTGTTCGGCCATGGTCACCAGCCCCTCGGCCATGGGAATATCAAGCTGAAGCGGCGAGTTGGTGTTGATGATGCCCAGAAGCGCGGGGCGGTGGGCAAGATCGTCCACCGTGCAGTTCAGGCTGATGGCCGCCAGTTCGATGCCGTCGAGGGTGCGGGCGCGGCCCAGCGTCTCGGTCTGCCAGTTCTTGTCGGAAAGCCGGATCTGGGCAAGGAAACAGTCGAGATAGCGGGTGTTGGCAGGCAGATCCATCGGCTCGAACGGGGTGCCGCCGATCTGGTGCAGCACGTTCAGGCTGTGGGTCAGTTTCAGGTAGTCGCACATCTCGGCATGGGTGCCGCCCCGGCGGCCATGGTCATTGTCCATCACATAGGCCGGGCCGCCGACCGAGGCGAAAACGCAGTCATTGCCGCCGAATCGCAGGGATTTCAGCGGGTTGCGCGCGGCAAGGGTGAAGGTTTGCGGCACGGTGGCCAGACATTCGGCAATCAGGCCGGGGTCAAGGCGCACGGTCTCGCCGGTGAACTTGGCCCCGGCGCGGGCGAATAATTCGCGGGCGCGGGGTTCCAGCACGGCCATGCCGATTTCGGACAGCACGCGCAGGGCGGCGGCGTGGATGGCGGCGATATGGTCATCGGACAGCACGGCGATGGGCGCATAGGGGCGCGACACCTGCCCGAAGGGCGGCTGCTGCAAGGTGCCGGTCGTGCGGGCGGGGCGGCTGCGCTTGCTCATCTCAGACGCTCCTGTGGGAGGGGATTTCGCGGCGAAAGACGCCGGGGGGCGGGCCGCCGAAATTGCGGGCAAAGCGGTGGGCAGAATGCACCGCATCGGCGATGGAGGAGGGTTGCAGGCAATCGCCCACCCGTTCGGCGGCGATGCCAAGGGCGGCAAGATCGCGGTGCAGATCGTCCACCGGCAGGCGTCCGGTGACAAGGATCAGCGTGCCGCAGGTGACCGCGCGCGCGGCGCCGGTATAGGCGCAGGCGAGGTCCACCGCGTCGTGGTTTTGGCCGGTCAGCAGGCTGGAAAGCTCCAGCCGCACGCCCAGATGCAAGAGCCGGGCCTGCACGAAACCCTGTTCATCGGTCAGCGCGGTCCAGCTTGAGGCGGTGGCATGGGGGGTGACCAGCGTCACCTCATGCCCCGCCAGCCGCAGCTTTTCGGCCAGCGCGCCGCCCATGAAGTAATGCTCGTCATCGAAGATCACCACGGGGCCGGTGACCGGCGCCCCGGCAAAGATGTCATCGGGGGTCAGGGCGGCGGGCAGGGGCAGCGGGTCCATGTTCACCACGCCAATCCCGTCGCGGCGCCAGCGCGATCCGGTGGCCAGCACGACATGATCCGCGCCGAAATCGGCAATGTCGGCGGCTGTCATGGCGCTGCCGGGGAAGACCTGCACATTCGGCAGTTTGCCGATCATATGCGCCCGCCAGTCGCGCACCCTGATCCAGGTGGACAGGCCCGGCAGGCTGCTTTCGCGCAGGATGCGGCCGCCAAGGCGGGTTTCGCGCTCGGCCAGCGTCACTTGCAGCCCCCGGCGGCCCAGCGACAGCGCCGCCTCAAGCCCCGCCGGACCGCCGCCGACCACCAGAACGCTCGCCGGTTTGGCGGGGGCAATACGCTCGGGGTGCCAGCCTTGCCGCCATTCCTCGGCAATGGTGGGGTTCTGGGTGCAGCGTAGATGCGCGCCCTCGTTATTGGCGGAGCGGCAGATGTTGCAGCCGATGCATTCGCGGATTTCATCGGCCCGGCCTTCGCGGATTTTCGCGGGCAGGAAAGGGTCGGCGATCGAGGGGCGGGCGGCGCCGATGAAATCCTGAATGCCGCGTTTGATCTGACTGACCATGGTTTCGGGCGAGGTAAAGCGGCCGACCGAGACGACGGGTTTGGTCGTCAGGCTTTTGACAAAGGCAACCTGCGCCTCTTGATAGCCTTCGGGGCTGAAGCGGGCGGATTTGCTGTCATTGCCAAGGGCGCCCGCCACGTTCACATCCCAAAGGTCGGGCAATTCGGCCAGCATGGCCACCACATCGCGCCCCTCGCCTTCACTGGTGATGCCGCGGGGCCCGTGGAGTTCATCGACCGCAAGGCGCAGGGCCACGGCGCAGGTGTCGCCCACGGCGTCCTTGGTATCCTCGATCATCTCGCGCAGCAGGCGGGCGCGGTTTTCCAGAGGGCCGCCATAGGCATCGCCCCGGTCGTTCGAGCGGCGCGAGAGGAATTGCAGCGGCAGATAATCATGCCCGGCATAGACATAGATGATGTCGAACCCGGCGCGTTTCGCCCGCAGCGCCGCGTCGCGCTGCCATTGGCGGAAGGCGCGGATATCGGACAGGTCCATCGCCCGGGCGGTGGTGGGCAGGTGGAACATGGCCGGTTGCACATTGGGCGCAAGGCCGGGCAACCGCGTCATCCGGTTCGATGCATGGGCGCCGCCGTGCCAAAGCTCGATCCCGGCCAAGGCTCCGTGGGCGTGGATGGCGTCGGCGGTGGCGGCAAGGGGGGCGATGTCGCCATCGTCCCAGAGGGTGAGAAAGCCATAGGGGCTGTCATCCGAGGAGGGGTGGATCGAGCAGTATTCGGTGCAGACCACGCCCCAGCCGCCCTCGGCCTTGACGCCACGCAGGGCGGCCCCGGCTTGCGGGCGCTGCCAGCCAAGGCCGGTGGCATGGGGTGTCTGGTAGAAGCGATTGGGTGCGGTGACTGGGCCGATGCGGACCGGCTGAAACAGGATGGCATGGGCGGGGTCCATGCCCGGGTCTGCGCCGGGTTCCGTTTGGGGAGTCATCGCGGCCTCATTGTTGAATGATTGTATAGTAGTCAGCGGTGCTTCTTTGCGTCAAGGCTGCTGAAAACCAGTTGCGGGAGCGCAAAGGCTGCGCCATCCTGCCTGCAATACTCTTGCATGATCGTTCAACAGGGCAGCGCCATGGCCGAGACCCGCACCACCTTTCCCCACCCTGTCAGCGTGATTGAAACGCTGTGGCTGATCCTGGCCGATGGCGCGCGGCTGGCGGCCAAGGTCTGGCTGCCGGAAAGTGCCCTGCAGGGGGCGCCGGTGCCGGTTCTGCTGGAATATCTGCCCTACCGGCTGCGCGACGGCACCCGCACCCGCGATCAGGGGCTGCATATGTATGTGGCGGGGCATGGCTATGCCTGCGTCCGGCTGGACATTCGCGGCACCGGCGACAGTGACGGCATCATCACCGACGAATATTCGGTGCAGGAGCAATTGGACGGGGTGGAGGCGATTGCCTTGCTGGCCGTGATGCCGTGGTGCGACGGTCAGGTGTCGATGATCGGGATAAGCTGGGGCGGCTTCAACGGCTTGCAGATTGCCGCGCGGCAGCCGCCTGCGCTGCGGTCTGTCATTACGGTGGGGTCCACCGATGACCGCTATGCCACCGATATCCACTGGATCGGCGGCTGCCTGTCGAAGGATAATTTCGACTGGTCTTCCACCATGTTCGCAGGCAACGATCTGCCGCCCGATCCGCAGGTGGTGGGGGACCGCTGGCGCGAGATGTGGCAGGCGCGGCTTGAAGCGAACCGGCCGTGGATTCTGGACTGGTTGCAGCATCAGCGGCGGGATGCGTATTGGAAACAGGGTTCGGTTTGTGAGGATTTTTCGGCGGTCAAGGTGCCGGTCTATGCCGTCAGCGGCTGGGCCGACAATTACTCCGAAGCGGTGCCGCGCCTTCTGGCGGGGCTGTCGGGGCCACGTCTGGGGCTGGTCGGGCCTTGGGCGCATAGCTTTCCGCATGACGTGACGGTGGAGCCTGCCATCGGCTGGCTGCAAGAGGTGGTGCGCTGGCTGGATCACTGGATGAAGGGGGTGGATACCGGCATGATGGACGGCCCGATGTATCGGGTCTGGATGCAGGACAGCCTGCCGCCGCAGACCTGCTATGCCGCCCGCCCCGGGCGCTGGGTGGCCGAGGATATCTGGCCCTCGCCGCGCATTCAGGCGCAGCGGCTGGCGTTGGGTGCGGGCGGGGTGCTGGGCGGGTCGGGGCAGGGGGAGGCGCGTATCTGCTCGCCGCTTTGGGTGGGCTTGGGCGCGGGGGAGGTCGGGCGTTATGGCGGCGATGCCGACTGGCCCGGCGATCAGCGTGAGGATGATGGCGGTTCGCTGGTGTTCACCGGGGCGCCTTTGGCGGAACGGGTGGAGATTCTGGGCGCGGCGCGGCTACATCTGCGGTTCAGCAGCGACAGGCCGCAGGCGCTGGTCGCGGTGCGGCTGAACGATGTGGCGCCGGATGGACGGGTGGCCCGGGTGGCGCTGGGCGTGCTGAACCTGACGCACCGCGACAGCCACGAACATGCGACGGCGCTGGAACCGGGCCGGGTCTATGATGCGGTGGTCGATCTGGACGATATCGCCCACGCCTTTCCGCCGGGGCACCGGATGGCGGTGTCGCTCTCTACCACTTACTTTCCCATCGCCTGGCCCTCGCCGGAACTGGCGATGCTGACGGTGCATCTGGGCGACAGCGCGCTGGAGCTGCCGGTCCGCCCGCCGCGCGCCGAAGATGCCGCGCTGCCGGCGTTCGGCCCGGCGGAAGAGGCGCCGCAGACCCCCAGCATCGCCCATGAGGTGCCGCAGGCGCCGCGCCGGCAGGTGACGCGCGACCTGCTCTCGGGCCGGATGCAGGTGGATTTCCCGCGATGGACCTATGCCAAGACCATGCCCGACATCGGCCAGACCCAAAGCTCGGTCGGGATCTGCCGCCATCTGGTGGTGGACGGTGACCCGACAAGCGCCGAGATGACCACGGATTACCTTGTGGAAATGGCCTTTCCCGGGGTGACGATCCGGCACCATTCGCGCGGGCGGATGTCTTGCACCGCCATGCATTTCCGCATCGAAATGCAGCTTGAGGCGCATGAGGACGGCAAGCTGGTCTTTGCGCGGCACTGGGATGAGGAGATTGCGCGTGACATGGTCTGAGGTGCCCGCCGCGCCGAAATACAGCCGCCTGACCCCGGAGCAGCGACAGGCGGCGCTGATTGCGGCAGGGCTGGCCTGTCTGGCGCGGGGCGGCATTCTGGAATTCACCATCGACAACATCTGCCGCGAGGCGGGGGTGTCGCGCGGGCTGATCACCCATCACTTCGGCTCGAAAGATGGGCTGATGGTGGCGATTTATCGCAGCATGTATCACAGGCTGCATCAGGGGATCGAAGCGCCGACGCCCGAGGCGCCACCGGGCGCGCGGCTGCGGGCGATGGTCGAGACGATCTTTGCCCCGGAATTGTTCAGCCGGGAAGAGCTGAACATCTGGCTGGCGCTCTGGGGGGAGATCGTCAACAACCCCGCGCTGAAGCGCGAACATCGCCGGCAATATGCGCGCTATCTGCGCAATCTTGAGGCGGTGCTGGCCGAGGTGGTCGCGGCGCGGGGGCTGGTGCTTGAGGTCAGGCCGCTGGCGCAAATGGTGATTGCGCTGGTGGACGGGTTGGGGCTGGAACGCTGCATCGAGCCGCGGCTGCTGTCGCCGCGGGCGGCGCGCGACATTTGCCTGTCCACGCTCGAGGCGGTTCTGGGGCCGCTGGACGGGCGCAAATAGGCCCCGGCAAAGAAAAGACCCCCGGCGCGGAACGCCGGGGGTCTTGGTTGGTCTGAAGATGCCTCAGACCAGATCGAAACGGTCGAGGTTCATCACCTTGGTCCAGGCGGTGACGAAATCGGTCACGAACTTGGCCGTGCCGTCGTTCTGGGCATAGACCTCGGCCAGCGCGCGCAATTGCGAGTTCGAGCCGAAGACCAGATCAACCCGCGTGCCGGTTGCCGTCACGGCGCCGGTGGCGCGGTCGCGGCCCTCATAAAGGCCGGGCGCATCGGGAACCGGGCGCCAGACGGTGCCCATATCCACCAGTTTCGCAAAGAAATCGGTGGTGAGCTGGCCCTTGCGGCTGGTGAAGACGCCATGGCTGCTGCCATCGGCATTGGCGCCCAGCACCCGCAGGCCGCCGACCAGCACGGTCATTTCCGGCGCGCTGAGGGTCAGAAGCTGCGCGCGGTCCACCAGCATCGCTTCGGCCGAAGTGGCATAGTCCTTGGGCTGCCAGTTGCGGAAGCCGTCAGCCTGCGGCTCAAGCGCTGCAAAGCTTGCGGCGTCGGTCTGCTCTTGCGTGGCATCGGTGCGGCCGGGGGCAAAGGGCACCTCAACCGCATAACCGGCGGCCTTGGCGGCGGCTTCCACCGCGGCCGAGCCGCCCAGCACGATCAGATCGGCCAGCGAGACCTTCTTGCCGCCCGCCGCCTTGGCGTCGAACCCGGCCTTGATGCCTTCCAGCACCGCCAGAACGCGGGCCAGTTGCGCGGGCTGGTTCACCGCCCAATCCTTTTGCGGCGCAAGGCGGATACGGGCGCCATTGGCGCCGCCGCGCTTGTCCGAACCCCGGAAGGTCGAGGCCGAGGCCCATGCGGTCGAGACCAGTTCGGAGACCGACAGGCCCGAGGCCAGCACTTCGGCCTTGAGCGCCGCGATATCGGCGGCGTCGATCAGCGCATGGTCGCGCGCCGGAACCGGATCTTGCCAGATCAGGTCTTCGGCGGGCACTTCCGGGCCGAGATACAGCGCCTTCGGCCCCATGTCGCGGTGGGTCAGCTTGAACCACGCCCGGGCGAAGGCATCGGCAAAGAGGGCCGGGTCTTCCAGATAGCGCCGGGCGATCGGGCCATAGATCGGGTCAAACCGCATGGCGAGATCGGCGGTCGTCATCATCGGGCGATGGGTGATCGAGGGATCATGCGCATCGGGGATCATGTCTTCAGGTGCCGTATCGCGAGACAGCCAGATTTGCGCGCCCGAGGGGCTGCGCGTCAGTTCCCATTCATACTGGAACAGCACCCGCAGATAGCCCATGTCCCATTTGGTCGGGTTGGGTTTCCAGGCGCCTTCGATGCCCGACGAAGTGGTGTGGATGCCGTGGCCGGTGCCAAAGCTGTTGGCCCAGCCCAGACCCATCTGCTCGATCGGGGCGCCTTCGGGATCGGCGCCGACAAGGGCGGGGTCGCCCGCGCCATGGGCCTTGCCGAAGGTGTGGCCGCCGGCGACCAGCGCCACGGTCTCGGCATCATCCATCGCCATGCGGCCAAAGGTCTCGCGGATGTCGCGGCCCGAAGCCACCGGATCGGGCGTGCCGTCGGGGCCTTCGGGGTTCACATAGATCAGGCCCATCTGCACCGCAGCCAGCGGGTTTTCCAGATCACGCTCGCCGGAATAGCGGCTGGCGGTATTGGCCGGATCGTTGCTGGCGATCAGCCATTTGTCCTCGGACCCCCAGTAGATATCCTCTTCCGGTTCCCAGACATCGGCACGGCCGCCGCCAAAGCCGAAGGTCTTGAAGCCCATCGATTCCAGCGCGACGTTGCCCGCAAGGATCATCAGGTCGGCCCAGGACAGGGCATTGCCGTATTTCTGCTTGATCGGCCAGAGCAGGCGGCGGGCCTTGTCGAGGTTCACGTTGTCCGGCCACGAGTTCAGCGGCGCAAAGCGCTGCGTGCCGGTCGAGGCGCCGCCGCGCCCGTCGCCGGTGCGGTAGGTGCCCGCCGAGTGCCAGGCCATGCGGATGAAGAGGCCGCCGTAATGGCCCCAATCGGCCGGCCACCACGGCTGGCTGTCGGTCATCAGCGCGGTCAGGTCGGCCTTGACGGCGGCCAGATCAAGCCCCTTGAACGCCTCGGCATAGCTGAAGCCCGCGCCCATCGGATTGCCTGCCGGGCTGTGCTGATGCAGCACGCGCAGGTTCAACTGGTTCGGCCACCAGTCGCGGTTGGAGCGGCCCGCAAAGGTCACGCTGGGGTTGGTGCCGTGCATCACCGGGCATTTGCCGGCTGCGGTGTTTCCGTCCATGGGGCTCTCCTTCAAGGGCGCTGTCATCACGCCGGGGCAACCGATTCCGGCTGCGGCGCGGTCAGTCTGGAATCCTTCTAACATAGCGTCGCAATTGGTTTAAGTTGCATTTTCTGATGCAGGCGATAAGGCGCCCTTATCATTTGGGACGGCGATGCTCTTGCCAGATCACGGCAAGACCCGCTGCCGAAATCACGGCGGCCCCGGCAAGCACCATCGGACCGGGTGCCTCTTGGAAGACGAAAAAGCCCACCAGCAGCGCCACCAGCATCGAGGCATAGTCGAAGGGCGCCACGACCGAGGCATCGGCATGGCGATAGCTGGTGGTCAGCAGAATCTGGGCCGCCCCCCCGACCACCCCGGCCAGCACCAGCGCCAGCGCATCGCCCGGCCCGGGCACCACCCAGCCGAAGGGCAGGGTGACCAGCGACAGCGCCAGCGAGGTGACCGAGAACCAGAAGACGATAACCGGCGTGCGGTCGCTGCCCAGAAGCTTGCGGACAAAGACCTGTGCAAGTGCGGCAAAGACCGCGCTGCCCAGAACCAGCATCGCCCCCAGCGCGTGGGCCAGCGCCTCGGGCCCGTCCACGCCGACCGAGAGCCGTGGTGTCAGCACCAGAAGCACGCCGCCGAACCCCGCCAGCACCGCCAGACCGCGCGCGAGCGGCACCTTTTCATCCAGAAACATCGCGGCGAAGATCACCGTCAGCAAGGGCGCGGCATAGCCGATGGCCGTCACCTCGGGCAGCGGCAGATAGCCAAGCCCGGCAAATCCCAACCCCATGGAAACCCCGCCCATCACCCCGCGCCACAGATGGCCAAAGGGGGCCGCCGGGCGCAGGCCCAGCCGGAACTCGCGCTGCCAGACCAGCCAGAGCAGGATCACCGGAATGGCAAAGGCCGAGCGGAAGGCCATCGCCTCGCCCGGGGGCACGCGGGCCGCGGTTTGCTTGATCAGCGCCTGCATCGCCACGAACAGCAGCACCGACGCCAGTTTGAGCGCGATGCCACGCAGGATAAGGCTTTGCGGTTGGGTCATGGGCGCTCCGGGTGCGGACGGGATTGCGATATTACAAATGCGTTGCAACTTTACATGTTGCGGTGTTAGCTGATGGCAGCCCGCAAGGAAAGCCTGTTGCCCATGCCGCCGATCCGCATTGCCCTGATTGCCGATGACCTGACCGGCGCGCTGGATGCCGCAGCGCCCTTTGTTGCGCAGGGTCTGGCGGCGGCTGTTGCGACCGGGCCAGAGGGGCTGGCGCGGGCGATGGCCGAGGGGCTGCCGGTGGTGGCCGTCTCGCTGGGCAGCCGCGAGGGGACAGAGGCCGAGGCGGCGGCGCGGGCAACGGCGGCGGCGCGGCAGCTTGCCGGGGCGGAGTGGCTGTTCAAGAAAATTGACTCGCGGCTCAAGGGCCATGTGGCGGCGGAACTGACGGCGGTGGCCGCGGCACGCGGGGCGGGACGCGCGCTGCTTTGCCCGGCGATCCCGGCGATGGGGCGGGTGGTGCGGGGCGGCGCGGTCGCGGGCTTTGGCGTGGCAGAGCCCATCCCGCTGGCGCCGGTCGTGGCGGCCAGCGGGCCGGCCGTCACCGCGCCGGATGCGGTTTCGGATGCCGACCTTGACCGGGCTGTCATGACGGCAGAGCCCGGCACGGTTCTGGCCGGGGCGCGGGGCCTTGCCGCCGCCCTTGCGCGGCGGCTGGGCGGCGGGGTGGTGGTGCCACCCCAGCCGCGCCTGCCCGGCCCGGTGGCGCTGGCCGTGGGGTCGCGCGATCCGATCACGCTGGCGCAGGTGGCGGCGCTGCGGGCCGCGCGGCCCGGGCTGGCCGTTACCCCGGCGCCGGATGGCGCGGCGCCGCCCTTTGCCGGCCGGGGCGACACGCTGTTGCTGGCGGTGCCCGGTCCGGGCGCCGATGGTGCCACGGTTTCCGCCCGCCTTGCCGCTGCCTTTTGCCGCGACCATCTGCCGGGCCGGGCCGCCCTTTTGCTGACCGGGGGCGAGACGGCTTCGGCGGTGCTGGCGGCGATGGGCGTGCAGGCATTGCACCTTCTGGGCGAGGTGGCCGAGGGGCTGGCCCTGTCCCGCCCGCTGGATTTTCCCGATGCACCGCTTATTGTAACCAAATCGGGTGGTTTCGGCGCGACAGATGCGCTGGTCCGGCTGATGCCGCAAGAGACGCCACAGGATACGGGGCAGGAATGATGAACCGAGAGCTGACCGATCTGGCGGGGCGCGGGGCCGAAGCGGCGGACCGCCCCCGCTCCATGCTCTTGGCCGATGTGGTGCATGACCGTATCCGCCGCGCCATCGCCAATGGCGAATATGGTGCCGACGAACGGCTGCCGGGCGAAAATGCGCTGGCCGAGCGGTTCGAAGTGTCGCGCCCGGTGATCCGCGCCGCGCTGAAACGGCTGCGCGATGAGGGGCTGATCGTGTCGCGGCAGGGGGCGGGCAGCTTCATTTCGGCCCCGGTGGCGCCCAAGCCGCTGGCCTTTCAGCCGCTGGAAACCATCGCCGACCTGCAACGTTGCTATGAATTCCGGCTGACGATCGAACCGGCGGCCGCCGCTTTTGCCGCCAGCCGCCGCGGCGAGGCCGATCTGGCCGAGATCGAGACCTGCCTGCAGGTGATGCGCGACGCGACCGAGCGGCGCAACCACCGCGAGGATGCCGATTTCGGCTTTCACCTGTCGATCACGGCGGCGGCGAACAACCAGTATTTCGAAACCTCGATGCGGGCCTTGAAGGAACATATCGCGGTGGGGATGAAGTTTCACGGCCTGTCCTTGCAGACCGTGCGCGGCGGGCTGGACCACGTGCTGGAAGAGCATGACGCGATCTTTCGGGCGATCCGCCGGGGCGAGGCGGAGGTGGCGCGCGAAACCATGCTGCGCCATGTCACCGGCTCGCGCGACCGGCTGTTCGAGGGGCGGCTTCTGGACCTGTCCTCGCGGCGCTGAGGGGCGGCTCTGGCCGCCCCCTTGCCGGGTTCAGAACGCGGCGCTGTAGATGTCCAGCACCTCACCCACGCTCATGTCGCGCGGGTTGTTGTCCATCAGGCGGCGGATGGCATGGGCTTCGCTGGCCCAGAGCGGCAGGTCGGCCTCTTGCGCGCCAAGCGCCGAAAGCCGCATCTCCACCCCCAACCCGGCGCACCAGCGCGCGGCATCTTCCAGCAGCGCCGCGGCACTGTCGGACCGCAGCCCCAGCGCGCCTGCGATTTCCGCCGTCTTCGCCCCGGCCACCGGCTGATTGAAGGCCAGCACATGCGGGAAGATCACCGCATTGGCCAGCCCATGCGGCAGTTTCAGCCGCGTGCCTAAGGGATAGGCCAGCGCATGGCCCGCCGCCGTGTTCACCGGGCCAAGGCAGATGCCGCCGTAATAGGCCGCGAGCAGCAGCGCCGCCCGCGCCTCGGCATCGCCGCCATCAGCCACGGCGCGCGGCAGGTATTTCGCCACAAGGCCGAAGCCCAGCCTTGCATAATTGTCGATCAGCGGATGCGCCTTGCGGTTGGTGAAGGCTTCGACGCAATGGGCCATGGCATCAATGCCGGTGGCGGCGGTCACCGCGGGCGGCACGCTCATCGTCAGGTCGGGGTCGAGGGCCACCATGTCGGCCATCAGATGCGGGCTTTCGACCGCCACCTTGTTCAGCGTGGCTGCATCGGTGACCAGCGCCCGGATGCCCGCCTCGGACCCGGTGCCTGCGGTGGTGGGCACCAGTGCCAGCGCGTTCTGGCGGCCTGAAACCTTGTTCGGCCCGATCACCTCGGACAGCACCTGCCCGCCGCGCAGCACCGTCACCAGCTTGGCCAGATCCATCACCGAACCGCCGCCGAAGCCCACCACCAGATCGGGGGCCGCTGCGCGGGCGGCCTCAAGCGCTGCGGCAAGGTTGGCGGTGTCGGGCTCGGGTTCCACCCCGTCAAAGACGGTGATCTGGCCGGGCAGGTGCAGCCGGTCGATCAGCGGTGCCACCACCTTTTGCGTGAGCACCAGAATGCGGGAAAATCCCTCTGCCGCCGCCCATTCGCCCACGGCGGCGGCGGACCCGGCGCCATAGTCGAACCGGCGCGGCTGATAGAGGCGGAGGGGGCGGGCATGATCGCTCATCACAGGGCTCCGGCGGTGGGGGCGGTCAGCGCCGCGAGTTGCGGGGCCAGTTCGGCCAGTTCGGCAGGGGTCAGCGGCACCAGCGGCGGGCGGGTGCGGGTCCAGCCGGCATCGCCGTGCAGATGGGCGACCATGGCCTTGATCGTGGGGATCTGGACGTAGGAATTCGACAGGTTGCGCCAGGCGTTGATGCGGTCCTGCGCGCGGGCGACCGCCTCGGCCTGCGAGGGGTCATTGGCGCCGCGGAACACCGTTGCCAGATCGCGCGCCACGATGTTCGAGGTGGCGGTGATACAGCCCGCGCCGCCCATCTGCATCAGTGGCAGAAGTAGGGGGTCGGCCCCGGCCAGCACGGCGAAACCGGGGAAGCGTTCGATCATCGCCTGCATATTGTCCAGCTTGCCTGCGGAATCCTTGATGCCCACCACGATCTGCGGGAAGGCGGCGCGCAGCCGTTCGATCAGGTCAAGGCTGATCGGCAGGCCCGACATCTGGGGAATGTGGTAAAGGATCACCTGAAGCCGGTTGTCGCCCACCCCTTCGATGATGCGGGAATAGGCGGCATAAAGCCCCTCGTCGCTGACGCCCTTGTAGTAGAAGGGCGGCAGCATCACGACGCGGTTCACCCCCACCGACAGCGCGTGGCGTGTCAGCTCCACCGTTTCGGGGATATTGGCCAGCCCGGTTCCGGGCATCAGTTGGTCGCCCCGGATACCTGTGGCCAGCGCGGCCTCGACGATCCCTTTGCGTTCAGAGGAGGAGAAGGAATTCGCCTCGCCCGTGGTGCCCAAGAGGGCGATGCCGGAGCAACCTTCGTCGATCAGCCAGCGGCAATGCGCGGTGAAGGCGGGCAGGTTGGGGGAAAGGTCGGCGTTCACCGGGGTGGCAGAGGCGCAGAAGACGCCGGAAACGGGAAAGTTCATGCAGGCACCTTCGGATGTGCGACCAGTTGCGCGCCATAGGCCAGCGCGTGGTTCAGGTTGGTGTTGTTGGCGATGCCCTTGCCCGCGATGTCAAAAGCGGTGCCGTGATCGACCGAGCAGCGGTCAATCGGCAGCCCGACCGAGACGTTCACGGCAGTATCGAAGGCCACCAGCTTGATCGGGATATGGCCTTGGTCGTGATACTGCGCGATCACCAGATCGAAGGCGCCGTTATAGGCGCGGTGATAGACGGTATCGGCGGAAATCGGGCCCTGAACGTTGATGCCCTCGGCCTGCGCCTGTGCGACGGCGGGGGCAAGGAAAGTATCATCCTCGGTGCCGAACAACCCACCTTCGCCGCAATGCGGGTTGATCCCCGCCACCGCGATGCGCGGGTTTTCCACGCCAAGGCGGCGGAAATGCGCATGGCCCTGCCGGATGGTGGCCAGAACCCGCTCCACCGTGGCCCGCCCGATGGCATCGCGCAGCGAGACATGGGTGGAGACATGGATTACGTTCAGCCGCTCGGACGCCAAGAGCATCCATGAGGATTTCGACCCGGTGAGCGAGGCGAGCATTCCGGTATGGCCGTCATAATGATGCCCGGCGGCATTGAGTGCCGCCTTGTTGATGGGGGCGGTCACGATGCAGCCGATTTCCCCCGCCTGCGCGCCCTTCACGGCGGCTTCGATGAAGCGGAAACACGCCTCGCCGCAGCGCGGATCAAGGGTGCCAAAGGCGGGCAGGGCGCCCGGAATCTCGGTGTGGTGGATGTCGAGCGTGGTGAGGTCCAGCCCGGTTTGCAGCACGGCTTCGGCGGCGGCAAGGCTGCCCCGGTGGCCATAAACCCGGATGCCAGCCCGCGCGCCCGCATCCATGGCGGCCAGCGACTTGACGATGATTTCCGGCCCGACGCCCGCAGGGTCGCCCATGGTGATGCCGAGAAGGGGTTTGGTCATGCCGATACGGGCTCCCAGTTGGTGGTGGTGGCCGAGGTGACGGCGTGACAGGCAACGCGGTGGCCCGGGGCCACCTCGCGCAGCGGCGGAACCGTGGCGCGGCAGGTGTCGCGCGCCAGCGGGCAGCGGGTATGGAACCGGCAGCCGGAGGGCGGGTTCAGCGGGCTCGGCACCTCACCCTGCAACCGTTGCCGGGTCTGCGCCGCATGGGGGTTCGCCTCGGGCACCGCCGACAGGAGCGCGCGGGTATAGGGGTGCAGCGGCGTGGCGAACAGCGCCTGCGCCGGGGCCAGTTCCGCCAGACGGCCCAGATACATCACCCCGACCCGGTCGCTGATATGGCGGACCACGGCAAGGTCATGCGCGATGAAAAGGTAGGTCAGCTTGTATTTCTCTTGCAGGTCCAGAAGCAGGTTCAGGATCTGCGCCTGAACCGAGACATCCAGCGCCGAAATCGCCTCGTCACAGACGATGAAGCGCGGCTCGCAGGCCAGCGCCCGGGCGATGGCCACGCGCTGGCGCTGCCCGCCCGAAAGCTCATGCGGGTAACGGCTGGCGAAGCGTTGCGACAGGCCGACATCGGCCAGAAGCCGGGTCAGCCGGGCGGGAAGTTCGGCCTTGGTGGCAAGGCCATGGAACAGGATCGGTTCCGACAGCGCCTCGCCAATCGTCATGCGGGGGTTGAGGGTGGAGTAGGGGTCTTGAAACACGATCTGCAAATCGCGGCGGAAGGGGCGCATCCCGTCTTCGTCCAGCGTGGCAAGGTCGGTGCCCTTGTAGATCACCCGCCCGCCGCTGGGCCGTTGCAGGTTCAGGATGCAAAAGCCGGTGGTGGATTTGCCGCAACCGGATTCGCCCACCAGCGAAAAAGTCTCGCCCTCGATGATATCGGCGGTGAAATCGTCCAGCGCGTGAACCGAGGCCGCCTTTTCGCCAAAGGCGCCCATGCGGATGTCGAAGCGCTTCTTCAGGTTTTCGATGGTGATGAGAGGGGCGTTCATGCGGCGGCCTCGCTTTGGCCAGTGGTGACGATGCAGGCGACGCGGTGGCGCGGGTCGCTGCCGGGAACCGCCGTCAGGCGCGGCACGGCGGCGGAACAGGCGGCAATCGCCAGCGCGCAGCGCGGCGCAAAGGGGCAGCCCGGCGGGCGGCGGCCCGGCTCGGGCGGGGTGCCGCCGATGGACGGCAGGCGCGACATCGGCTGATCGGTGAGGGTGGGGAGAGAGCCGAGCAACCCCCGGGTATAGGGGTGGCTGGGCTTTTCGAAGATGGTGGAGACCGGCGCATCCTCGACCACGGTTCCGGCGTAAAGCACCGCGATCCGGTCAGCCAGCCCGGCGATCAGCGCAAGGTCATGGGTGATCCAGACCACCGCCATGTTCAGCCGGTCTTTCAGTTCGCGCACCAGATCGACGATCTGGGCCTGAATGGTCACGTCCAGCGCCGTTGTCGGCTCATCCGCGATCAGAAGGCGCGGCGAGCCGGCAAGGCCGATGGCGATCATCACCCGTTGCCGCATCCCGCCCGAAAGCTCATGCGGATAGGACATCAGCCGGTCGCGGGGCGAGGGGATGCCGACCAGTTCCAGCAATTCCCCGGCGCGGGTCAGGGCGGCGGGTTTCGCCATGCCGGTCTGATAGATCAGCGCCTCGGCGATCTGGTCGCCGATCCGCATCACCGGGTTCAGGCTGGTCATCGGGTCTTGAAAGATAAAGCCGATCTCGGCCCCGCGCAGCTTGCGAAGTTCACGCGGCGACATCTTGAGCAGGTCCGCCCCGCCGAATTGCGCCGTGCCGCCGGTGGCCTTGATCCGGTTCGGCAAGAGGCCCACCAGCGACAGCATGGTCAGGCTTTTGCCGCAGCCCGACTCGCCGACGATGCCCAGGCTTTCGCCCTCGTTCACCACCAGGTCGATGCCATCCACCACCCTTGCCGGGCCGGTGTCGCGGGCGATGTCGATGGTCAGCCCCTTGATGTCCAGAAGCGCGGTCATTTCTGCCCCTTCGGGTTAAGCGCGTCGTTCAGACCGTCGCCAAGGAAGTTGAAGGCCACCGTCACCACCGCCAGCACGGCGGCAGGCGCCACCAGAAGGTGGGGGTAATTGGTCCAGACCCGCAGCCCGTCGGAAATCATGTTGCCCCAGCTTGGCGTGGGCGGGTTGACCCCGACGCCGAGGAAAGAGAAGGCGCTTTCCAGCACCATCGCCGTGCCAAGCCCGGCGGAAACCGCCACGATCAGCGCCCCCATCGCATTGGGCAGCACATAGCGCATCAGGATCAGCCGGTTGGTCAGCCCCAGCGCGCGGGCCGCCGTCACATAGGGCCGGTTGCGGATCGACAGCACCTGCGCGCGCACCAGCCGGGCATAGGGCGGCCACGAGATGATCGCCATGGAGCCGAAGACCAGCGCAAAGTCGATGATGGCCCCGTTACGCCAGATCGGGTTCATGGTTGCCAGATAGCGGGCTTCCATCCACAGCGTGATCGGCTGCTTCAGGCTGGCATTGATCACCACCACAAGGAGGAGTTGCGGCACCGACATGGTCATGTCGGTCACCCACATCAGCACCTTGTCGAAAGTGCCGCCGTAAAACCCGGCGATGGCGCCCAGCAGCACCCCGATGGCCAGCGCGATGGCCGTGACCAGCACCGCCACCAGAAAAGCCGTCCGCGCGCCGTAGATCACCCGGCTGGCAACATCGCGGCCCAGATCATCGGTCCCGAAGGGATGCGACAGCGAGGGGGCGAGGTTGCGGGCATCCAGGTTCTGCGACAGGAAATCATAGGGCGTGAGCCAGGGGCCAAAGGCGGCAAAGATCACCAGCACGGCAATCACGCCAAGCCCCGTCAGCGCCAGCTTGTTGCGCCGCAGCCGCTTCCACGCATCGCGCCACAGCGACGAGGGGCGTTCGTCTTCGATTTGGGTGGTCACACTCGACATCAGCGAGCCTCCTTCTGATCGGCGGCGCGCGGGTCAAGCAGGGGATAGAGCAGATCGACAAGCAGGTTCGAAGCCATGACAAGGAAAGACCCGATCAGGGTGATCGCAAGGATCACCGGGAAATCCGAATTGGTCAGCGCCGAAACCGTCAGCCGCCCCAGCCCCGGAAGACCGAAGACCAGTTCGACAAAGATGGCGCCGTTGACGATGGTGATCATGATCAGCCCCAGTTGGGTGACCACGGGCGTCAGCACCGGGCGCAGGATATGGCGCAGCGCCACCACATGCTCGGGCACGCCTTTGGCGCGGGCGGTGCGGACGTAATCTTCGTTCATCACCTCGATCACGGCGGCGCGGGTCTGGCGCAGGATCAGGGCGATCGGCTGGAACGACAGCACGATCAGCGGCAGGATGATCTTGACGCTGAACACCCCGCCCCAGCCGTAGGGGACGGACCCTTTGGGCAGGAAGACCAGCAGAATGACCATCAGAAGCGGCCCCGCCACATAGGCCGGAATGGCCCAGAGCGTGACGGCGGTGCCAAGGATCGTGTAGTCCAGCCGGCTGTTCTGGTTCATGCCGGCAATCATGCCCAAGGGGATCGCCACCACGGCGGTGACCACGATGGCGCAAAGCCCCAGCATCAGCGAGACCGGCGCCGCCGCCGAAACCATGCCCCAGACCGAGCGGCCCGAGGTCAGCGAATTGCCGAAATTGCCCTGCACAAGGTTCAGCATGTAACTGCCGAACTGCACAAGGAAGGGCCGGTTCAGCCCGGCCTGATCGCGGATCGCCTCGATCTTGGACGGGTCATAGGCCACATCGCCCGGCGCACGCAGGAAGATCAGCTTGATCGGGTCACCGGCGCCGTAAAAGGCCAGCGCATAGACCCCCAGCATCACCAGAATGACAGAAGGTATCCACAGCAAAAGCCGTCGCAGAACATAGGCCAGCATGGCGCATCCACCGGGTCAGAAGGGCAGAAGTGAAAACGGGCAGGGCCTTGGGCCCCGCCCGCCGCGTTTCAGTGCAGGATCAGGCGATCGAGATGGCCCAGGGCGCCACGATCTGCCAGTCAAGGTTCTTTTCCATGCCTGCGACATTGGCATTGGCCCAGCGGCTCATCGTCTGCTTATACCACGGGATGAACATGTAGTCGTCGCGGAACAGCCGCTGCGCCTCTTGCGCAAGGGCCACGCGGGCCGCGTCATCCGACGGCTTCGACAGGGCTTCGGCGATCAGCGCATCCACCTTGTCGTTCTTGTAACCGCCCATCTTGCCCTGCGCATTGCCCGAACCCGAACCGATCGAGCCGTTCAGATACGAGGCTGCATCGGGAACCCGGGTGCCCACGTCGTCGCGGAAGATCTGCACCGCGTTCTGGTCGGGGCCGGCATATTGGTCTTGCTGCGGCTTCATATCGACGGCGGTGATGCCCAGATGCTGGCGCCACTGTTCGGCGATATACTGCGCCGCCGCCTCGTTCGCGGGAGAGGAGATGCCGACGAAGAGCAGCTTCGGCAGCTTGTCCGGCCCGCCATAGGTCGATTCCGCCAGCAGCGCCTTGGCGCGCTCGGGGTCATGCGGGAAGGGCACGAAAGCGGCGTCATCGGCGCCCGGCACGGCGTTGATCACCATGTCGGTTTTCTTGTGCGGGCCATCGGGGAAGCTGGCCTTGATCAGCCCCTCGCGGTCCACGGCCAGGATCAGCGCCTCGCGCACCTTGGGGTCGTCCATCGGGGCGCGGGCGGCGTTGAACCAGAAATGCTGGCTGGTGGGGATTTCCGGGCCTGCCGCAAATTCCGCGCCAAGGTCCTGCGCGATGGTCGAGGTGACCAGTTCGGTATGCGCCTGATACTCGCCCGAGGCCAGCATCTGCGTCGCCGTCACGTTGTCTTCGACGGCGGTCAGTTCGATCCGCGCCAGCACCGGCTTGGTGCCGAAGAAATTGGGGTTGGGCAGCCAGACCAGCTCGCCCGTGTCGAGATTGGCCGAGTCGAGCATGAACGGCCCCGAGGTGGCGCCATTGGCGGCCATGAAGAAATCCGGCACCTCGTTGCCATCGGCGCCGCGCGCGACCGAGACTTTGACGACAGGCGCGATATGGTTGGCCAGCCGCTGGAAGAAGATCGGGTCCGGCCCGGTCAGCGTTACGGTCAGCGTGCCATCCTCACCGGCGACGATGCCGGAAATATCGGTGCCCGCGCCATCCTTGACGGCGGCGTAGCCCGCGACATTGCCCAGAACCTGATCAACGCGCTGGTTCTTGGTGGCGGGCATCGCCGAGAGTTCCCAGCTTCCCTTGACATCGGCGGCGGTGATCGGGCTGCCATCGGCAAAGGTGGCGGCCGGGTTCACCTTGAAGGTCCAGCTTGCGAAATCCGCCGAGGGGGTCCACTCGGTCAGGACATAGGGCTGAATCTCGCCCTTTTCGTTGAAATACATCGCGCTGGCGTTCCAGACCGAGTTCCAGCGGAACGGCACCCCGCCGCCGCGCAGGGGCGACCAGTCCTGCGAGAAGGCCGGGTTGATGGCCTTCAGCACCTGACCCTCTTGCGCGATGACGATGCGGGCGCCCGCGCCGAATGCGGTGGCGGCGACGATCGAGCCCAGACCCAGTTGCAGCGCGGCGCGCCGGGTGACGGCGCCTTGCGGCGTGTTGCGAACCTTCATGTTCTTCCTCCCAGATGAAGCGGACGCCACGCCGCTGTTTGCGGCCCTCCGAGGTGACGTTCCTGCTGCACATAAACGAACAGCTTTCGCAGCAAGATGTCAACTTGTTATTTATAGGCGAAGAATTTCGCGGGATTTGTTGCGCTTGCCTGTGAGGTGATTTATATTTAATATAGTGATATCAGTTATCTAACTCTAGATTCGCCTTATCTCCTGCCAATTTACATGTCTTGACAAGTTGTGCTGTCATGTCGCAGATTTCCTGCACACCTGTTCCCCGCAGCTATGAGATGAAAGCCTGTCGTCATGCCAGCACCCATGCCCGCCCGTGAGTTTTCCGCTGAAGAAATCAGCACTTACATGGATGGCTTGCTGCGCCCCCATGCCCATGAGAGCGACCGGACCGAGGCGATGCTGCCCTCGCCCTGCATCCAGAATCACGCGGCGAATCTGTGCCTGCTGCCGGATGGCGCGCTGGCCTGTGTCTGGTTCGGTGGCACGATGGAGGGGATGGGTGATATCTCGGTCTGGATGTCGCGGCTGGAGCCGGGGGCGGACCGCTGGAGCGCGGCCATGCGGCTGACCGATGCGGCGGACCGTTCGGAGCAGAACCCGGTGCTGTTCGTGGCGCCGGGGGGTGCGGTCTGGCTGTTCCACACCTCGCAGCCCGGCGGACGGCAGGATGAATGCGAGATTTTCAGCCGCTGTTCCGCCGATGGCGGGCGCAGCTTTGGCCCGTCGCAGCGGCTGGGCGATTTCCGCGGCGTCTTCGTGCGCCAGCCGCCGCAGATCGGCCCGGCGGGCGAATGGCTGTTGCCGGGTTTCCGCTGCGTGACCCCGCCTGAGGGGCGCTGGACCGGGGCGCTGGATACCGCTGTCGTGCTGGTGTCGCGCGATCAGGGCGAGAGCTGGCAGGCGGTCGAGGTGCCGGACAGTCTGGGCGCTGTTCATATGAACCCGCTGCCGCCGCAGGATGGGGTGATGCCCGCCTTCTACCGTCACCGCTTCGCCGATGCCGTGCAGCGCAGCCTGTCCACCGATGGCGGCCTGACGTGGAGCGCGCCGCAGCCCACGCCGCTGCCCAACAACAATTCGTCGGTGCAGGCGGTGCGGTTGGCCGATGGCCGGGTGGCGATGGTGCTGAACCCGGTCAATGCCGGTATGTCGGATCAGCGCCGCGCCTCGCTTTATGACGAGATCGAGGATGAGGCCGGTGAGGCGCCGCAGGGAACGGGCGGTGCCATCTGGGGCGTGCCGCGCGCGCCGATGACGCTGGCGATGTCGTGGAACAATGGCGCCACCTTTCCGCTGCGCCGCGATCTGGAGACCGGCAGCGGCTATTGCCTGAGCAACAATTCGGCCGAGGGGCTGAACCGCGAATATTCCTATCCGTCCATCCTGCAGGGGCCGGATGGCGCGCTGCACATCGCCTATACCTATCACCGCCGGGCGATCAAATATGTCCGTCTGACGGGGATCACCCGGCGCTGAAGCCTGTCCGGTTCAGATCGGACCAGACAGGTTTTACCCCCGCAGGATTCCCGCCAGTTCGGCGATGTTGCGTGCGCCCATCTTGGCCATGACCCGGCTGCGATGGGCCTCGACCGTGCGCATGGCGATGCCAAGGCTGTCGCCGATCTGCTTGTTCAACTGGCCCTGCAACATCAGGGCCATCACCTCGGCCTCGCGGGCGGAAAGCGATGCCAGGCGCCGCTCGACATCGCGCCTTGCGCCCGAAATCTTGCGCGCCTCGGCATGGGCGGCGATGGCGCGCAGGGCAAGGTCCACGATCTGATTGTCGTTGAAGGGTTTTTCCACAAAGTCAAAGGCCCCGGCCTTGAGCGTCTGCACCGCCACCGGCACATCGGCATGGCCGGTCAGAAAGATCACCGGCGCCACATCGCCGCCGGCGCGCAGCCGGTCGAACACTTCCGGCCCCGATAGCCCCCCCATCCGCACGTCAAGGATGATGCAGGCGCAATCGGCAAGCGGCTGGGCGGCCAGAAACGCCTCGCCCGAGGGCCAGCCGCGGGCGGTGATCCCGCGCGAGGCGAAAAGGAACTCCAGCGCGTCGCGGATTGTTTCCTCATCATCAACAATATGGACGGTTCCGGTGGGGCTTTCGGTCATGCGGCGGCGCCTTCCTGTGGGTCGTCGGGGGCGGGCAGGGATACGGTGAAGATGGTGCCGCCGCCGGGGCGGGGTCGGTGGGTCAACTGCCCGCGATGCAGTTCGACAATCGAGCGGCAGATGTTCAGCCCCATCCCCATGCCTTCGGCTTTGGTCGAGGTGAAGGCGTCGAACAGATGGCCGTCCACCTCGGGCGCGATGCCGACACCCTGATCGGCCACTTCGATCACAGCGCCACCCGCCTCGGCAGGGCGCAGGGTGACGGTCAGTTGATCGCCATGGCGGCGGGTCTGCGGCATCGCCTCGATCCCGTTGCGGATCAGGTTGATCAGCACCTGTTCCAGAAGAATGCGGTCGGCCTGCACCGGCGCCACCGGGGCGAGGTCGGCTTCAAGCTGCACCCGGTTTTCGCGGGCATCGGCGGCGATGAAGCCCAGCGTTTCCTGCACCACATCTTCAAGCGCCACGGCAGCAAAGCGGGGTTCGTGCTTTTTCACGAAACTCTGAATGCCGCGGATGATCTGGCCCGCCCGCCGCGCCTGCACCTGCATCTTTTCCAGCGCGCCGGTCAGAAGCGCAGGGTCACCCCGGCCCTGCTGCATCAGGTTGAGCCCGCCCGCGGCATAGCTGGCAATGGCCGAAAGCGGCTGGTTCAGCTCATGCGCCAGCGACGAGGCCATTTCGCCCAAGGTCACCAGCCGCCCAGTGCGGGCAAGGTTTTCATCCTGCGCGCGGGCGCGGCGGGCGGCGGCCTTGGCTTCGGTAATGTCGATGACAGACCCCATCCAGCCGCGATGCACGCCCTTGGCGTCAATCAGCGGCGCCTCATAAACCTGCACCTCGATCTCGCGCCCGTCGCGGTGGCGAAAACGCGATTCGAAGGATTGCGGCCGCGCCCCGCCCCGGGCCAGCGCCTGCTGGCGGGCAAGGGTTTCCTCCATCTGGTCGGGCGCCCAATAGGGCATCGGCGGCGCATGGCCGATCAGGACCCCGGCGGGCCAGCCGACCAGATTGCAGAAGGCGGAATTGACGTAAAGGATGCGCCCGGCATGGTCCTTGGCGCGCAATCCCACCGTCAGGCTGTCTTCCATGCTGCGGCGAAAGGCGATTTCGCCCTGCAACCGCGCCTCGGCCTGACGGCGGCGGTTGGCGTTGCGGTAAAGCGCAAAGAGCGCAAGAATCGAAAATCCCGCCAGCCCGGCAATAGCGACCAAGATCAGGGTGTTGGCAAAGGCAGCCGAAGGGGCATAGGGCGCGATCCGCAAAACGGTGCCGCGCAGTGGCGGATCGAAGCTGATCAAATGGGCCTGCGTGCCGGGGGCGGGCGGGCGGCTGGCCCGTTCGGCCAGCGTGCTGCCATCGGCGGCCAGAAGCTGCACCGAATATTGCTCGGCGATCCACCAGGGGATATGGCGTTCCAGCAGCAGCGGCAGGGCGATGGTCACCGTCACCACGCCGCCATCGTCGCTGGGGCGCATGGCAAAGGTCACGGTGTCGCCGCTGATCTGGCCATAAACCGGGCGGGTCGAGACCACGCGCGCACCCTGCAACAGGCCGACAAGGCTGCGGTCCGCCGGCGCGCCCCGCCCGGGAACCGCATGAACGGTGGCGCCCGCCGCATCATACCAGATCACCGACAGCACCTCGGGGTTGGCAGCGATGTGCAAGCGGGCGCGGGTTTCCAGAAGGTCGGGGGCGGTGCCGCCAAGCCCCTCTTGCGCCAGCCGCACCAGCATGTCTTCGTCCACCGAAAGCTGAAAGCGCAGGGTCTGTTCCACCCAAAGCGCATCGGTGGCCAGCTTGGTGCGCACCCGTTCAACATCGGAACGGTTGATCAGCCAGACCAGCGCCACGACCAGCCCCAGAAGGGCCACGATGGACACAAGCGGCAGAAGCGACAGAAGGTCGATCCGCCGGACGCCCGGCGGGGCTTCGGCAGTCCAGGGATCGGTCCCCGGCTGCGCCCTGTTGTCCTGTGCCCCGTCTGTTATACGGTCTGTCACACGCCCCGCCCCCGCTCTGCCGGTCACCTTAGCGACAGCGCGTGACAGCTTGCAATCAAGGATGTAATCCGCCCGAAGGGGCAGGGCGGGAGGAAGCGGGAATGCGGGTGGGAAACCGGGTGGCCGTGCTGGCGGCGATCGTTGCGGGCCTTTTGGCCTTGCCCGCGCTCGGGCAGCCGGTTGTGATCAAGTTCAGCCATGTCGTGGCGCCCGATACCCCCAAGGGCAAGGCCGCCGCCCGGTTCGAGGAACTTGCCGAACGCTATACCGATGGGGCGGTCGATGTGCAGGTCTTCCCCAACAGCCAGCTTTACAAGGACAAGGAAGAGCTTGAAGCGCTGCAATTGGGCGCGGTGCAGATGCTTGCCCCCTCACTCGCCAAGTTCGGCCCGCTGGGCGTGCCCGATTTCGAGGTGTTCGACCTGCCCTTCATCTTCCGCGACTATCAGGCGCTGCATGCCGTCACCATGGGGCCGGTCGGCAAAGACCTTTTGGCCCGGCTTGAGGACAAGGGCATCACCGGGCTGGCCTATTGGGACAATGGATTCAAGATCATGTCGGCCAACCGCCCCTTGCGGATGCCCGCCGATTTCCGCGGGCTGAGGATGCGGATTCAGGCATCGCGCGTGCTGGAAGCGCAGATGGCAGCCTTGGGGGCCGTGCCGCAGGTCATGGCGTTTTCCGAGGTGGAACAGGCGCTTCGGGCCGGTCTGGTGGATGGGGCCGAGAATACGCCGTCGAACATGTATACCCAAGGGATGAACGCGGTGCAGCCCTATGCCACCATCTCGAACCACGGCTATCTGGGCTATGCGGTGATCGTGAACAGCAAATTCTGGGACGAGTTGCCCGACGATCTGCGCGCGGCGCTGGAACGCGCGATGGCCGAGGCGACGGATTACGGCAACAGCATCGCCAAGGGCGAGAATGATGCCGCCCTTGCCGCGATGCGCGCCGCCGGCACCACCGAGTTTCACGAACTGACCGAGACGGAGCGGGCCGCATGGATGGCCGCCCTCTTGCCGGTGCAGGATGCGATGGCCGACCGGATCGGCGCCGGAACGCTGGCTGCCGTCCGCGCCGCCAGCGGGGGGTAGCGCTCAGGTGGGGGCGGCAGCCTTGTCCTCGCGGATGCGCGAACTGGGCACGCCCGAGTGCAGCACCGCCGCAACCTTCAGCACGGCCGATGTCAACACAGGCGCCGCCAGATCATAGAAGGTGCCGATCTGCATCAGCTTGCGGTGAAAGGTGCGGTTGGCGGTGATATGCGACAGGCCGCTGCGGCCCAGACAGGCATAAAGCCCGAACCAGTCCACGTCAAAGCTGACGCCGGTGCTGGCCACCACCTCGATCAGGCGGCGCGCGCCTTCGCGGCTGAGGTAATAGCCGTCAAAACCACAGGCGAGCAGGTTCAGATCCTTGCGCGCCAGAATGGCATCAACCACGCTGCAAAACCCCTCATTGTCGGCCTGCGCCTCGTCCGAAGGTTGGGTCAGCGCCATGCGGTTGTTCACGAACACCATATCGACGCCCTGCGCCTTGGCCAGCGCATGGCATTCGGCCAGCGGGCGGACAAGGATCACGTCGTCTTCCAGAATGATCGCGCCGTCCAGCCCCTCGTCCAGAATGGTCTCCCAGGCGCGCACATGGCTGAGAAAGCAGCCCAGCGTGCCGGGGCGCGAGGTGTCGGCGCCGGGGATGAAACCCGCCACCGCCCGCGCGATCGAGGCGCCGCGGATGGCCGAGACACGGATGAAGCGCATGTCCTGCAGGGCCGGGTCGGGTGTCAGCCGCGCCAGCCTGTCGCCATCGGAATCCAGATTGACAACGACGACGGCTCCCCGCTCGACCTTTGCGTTCATGTCGCCTCCCTCAGCGTGACTGGCACAAAACCGTCAACAATTTACTCTCCCGTTCTGCCCGTGCGGCGCGGAAGTTGCAATCACCCTTTGACGGTGCCGCGTGGCTTCTCTTCCACAGCGTCAATCAGCCGCTCTTCGTCGCAGATCACGCTGCTGAGGCGGGACGAGACGCTTTCCGGTTTGGCCGCAGCGGAGGGGGCAGGGGCCGGGGGTGGGGAGGGGGCGGTGGTGTCCGCCGGAGCGAAGCCGGTGCAGTAATGCCGGAAGAAGGTGCGCATCGCATGGGCAACGCCGATCTCTTCAACCTCGCGCAGGTCTTCGGCGAAATAGGCCCCGCGCGAAAAGGCGGCGGTGATGATTTCGTATGACGGGAAATAGTCAACGAAATCATATGTATCTGTCATCATCTGCGCCGCGACCCGCAGCACCGATTTGGAATAGGTGGTGGCCGCAAGCACATGCTGACCCGAGAAGGTGGCGATCAGCGGCACAGGCGAGACGGTCAGCAATACCCGCAGCGCCGGATTGCGGGCGCGCAGGAAGGCCACGACCTGATGCAGGTCTTCGGTCACTTCGGTCACCGAAAAGTTGTGAAAGCGGCTTTCGCCCTCATGGTGGGTTCCCGCGCCGCAGCCGGGGCAGATGGCATAGACCGTGCCATCCTGCGCATTCTCCCAGGCTTCGGTCAGGCCAAGGGTGAAGACGAAGACATCCGACTCTTCGACCATGCGGCGGATGGCGGCGTAATGCTGTGCCCGGTCGGCGGCGAACTCGGCGGCGCAGGCAAAACCGCCGGGCTGGATGAAGGGGCGGAACGGGTCGGTCAGGCTGCCGTCCCGCTCAATCCAGACATCGTCCAGCGGGGTGCGCAGCCCATAGGCCCGTTGCAGCATTTGCAGCAACTGGCGCACGGTATAAAGATTGCCGAAACGGGCCGAGAAGGTGCCGTAATTGTATTCCGCCAGCCGTTCGGCCCCCAGAATGGGATGGCCCGGTTCGGTCACGAAATAGCTGCCGCCGCCGTTGCGGATATACCGCGCGATATGCTGGGCAAAGCAGCTTCCGGCGGTGGCCACCTTGTCGGCGGCGGTGATGGTAAAGCGGGGGGCGACCACCGGGTCGATCTGATCGGGCGCCACCGCAGACACGCCGCGGCGCCAATAGGCATGGCCGGGCAGGCTTTTGTAGGGGCAGGGAACCGCCTTGCCGGGTTCAGACATTGCGGCCCTCCTTGCGGGCGCGGATCACGCCTGCCACTTTCTGCAGGTAAAGCATGGCCCATTCATGTGTGGCATGGACACTGTCCTTGACATATTCGGGCTTGAGATAGCCGGTCTCGTCCTGCGTCCCGGCAATATCGCCCGGCACGAAGATCATGCCGTTCTGGCGGCAAAGATCACGGTAAAGCGCGTTTTGCAGATGCCAGAGCTTCAGCCGCACCGGGGCGGCGGTCACCGGATGGCGGGTGGCAAGGCTGGCCTGCGCCTCGATGAGGGGGGCCTCGCTTTCGCCGGGTGGCGGTGGCCCGGCGATAAGGGTGCGCGCCGGCGGGCGCCATTTGCCCAAGACCTTCAGATAATCGGGGATTTCGTCCATCGTGTCGCGCAGCGCGGCCCGGACCGCCGCCGTGGGCAGCATGGCCGCCCCGGGCAGCCCGGCCAGATCCTGCCGTTCCTCCAGAACGAAGTCGAAGGGCCCGTCAGGCGACAACATGCCCATCTGGTTGTAATGATTGCCCTGCACCGCACTCAGCAGCCAGGTGTCCTCAAGGTTCGGGGCACTTGCCCCCCGCAACAGCAGCGCCGCCAGCGTGGCGGTCAGTTGCGGCCGCCCGCGCAGATCGCGCAGCACGATCGGGCCGGGCATTTCCTTGGTGCCGCAAAGCGGGGCCTCGAAGGTGAACCCTTCGGTCTGCGGAATGCCAAGGCCGATGGCCCGGCGAAACGACCAGACATGGCTGTGCCCGAAAACCACGACATTGCTTGGCACCGACTTACCCCTTTTGCACCGCCCCGTCGGGCGCCGGAATGCCCGGCGCAAACCGCTGCGCTGCCTGCCGAATTGAGGTAACCACCCTTGCCGCAGCTTGACAAGGGGCGAGCCCGCCGCACCCGGGCGCTCAGTTCGTGCGGTAATAGTCCCGATACCAGTCCACAAAGGCCCGCACACCTTCGCGCACATCGGTGCGCGGGCTATAGCCGGTCAGTTTGCGCAAAAGGTCGGCATTGGCCCATGTCGCGGGCACATCGCCCGCCTGCATCGGCATCAGGTTGCGGGTGGCGGTCAGGCCGGTTGCCTCTTCGATGGCGGCGATGAAATCGGTCAGTTGCACCGCATCGGAATTGCCGATGTTAACCACACGCCACGGTGCCACCGGCGACAGGCTGTCGCCTTCGGGCACGATGCCATCAGCCGGGCGCTGCGGCGGGGTGTCGATCAGAAGACGGATCGCCTCGACCAGATCGGTGACATAGGTGAAGTCGCGCTTCATGTCGCCATAGTTGTAGACGTCAATCGGTTCCCCGGCCAAAATCGCCTTGGTGAATTTGAACAGCGCCATGTCCGGCCGCCCCCAGGGGCCATAGACGGTAAAGAACCGGAACATCGTCACCGGCAGATCGAAGAGATGGGCATAGCTGTGCGCCATGCCTTCATTCGCCTTCTTGGTCGCGGCATAGAAGGACATCTGATGGTCGGCGCGGTCGGTTTCGGCATAGGGCATCTTGGTATTGGCACCAAAGGCCGAAGAGGTGGACGCGAGCAGCATATGCGCGGGCGGCCAGGCGCGGGCGGCCTCCAGCAGCTCGAACGTGCCGGTGATGTTGCTGTCCAGATAGCTGCGCGGGTTCTCGATGGAATAGCGCACGCCTGCCTGTGCCGCCAGATGCACCACCACATCGGGGCGGTGTTCGGCGAACAGGGCCATCAGGCGGCCCGGCGTCTGCACATCGTCATTGACCACCGAAAATGCGGGTGATTGCAAGAGCATGGCCTGACGGCGCTCTTTCAGGGCGACATCGTAGTAATCCGACAGATTGTCGATGCCGACCACGCGAAAGCCATCCGCCAGCAGCCGCTGGCACAGGTGGAACCCGATGAATCCGGCCGATCCGGTGACAAGGGCGGTGCGCATTCTCAATCGGCTCCAAACAGATCCCGGGTAAAGACCTTATCTGCCACATCGTCCAGATCGGGGGTGCGGCGGTTGGCGATAATCAGGTCGCAGGTGGCCTTGAAGGCCGCCGCATCCCGCTCGACCCGCGAGCCAAAGAAACTGTCTTCGGCCAGCGCGGGTTCATAGACCACCACCTCGATGCCCTTGGCCTTGATCCGCTTCATGATGCCCTGGATCGAGCTTTGGCGGAAGTTGTCCGATCCGGCCTTCATCACCAGCCGGTAGACCCCCACCACCTTGGGCGCCTTGGCGATGATCTGCTGGGCGAGGTAATCCTTGCGGGTGCGGTTGGCATCGACGATGGCCGCAATCAGGTTCTGCGGCACTTCCGAGTAATTCGCCAGAAGCTGCTTGGTATCCTTGGGCAGGCAATAACCGCCATAGCCGAAGGACGGGTTGTTGTAATGCCCGCCGATCCGCGGATCAAGGCAGACCCCGTCGATGATCTGACGGCTTTCAAGGCCACGCGACAGGGCATAGCTGTCCAGCTCGTTGAAGAAGGCGACGCGCATGGCAAGGAAGGTATTGGCGAAAAGCTTGATCGCCTCGGCCTCGGACGGGTCGGTGAACAGCACCTCGACATCCTTCTTGATCGCCCCTTCCAGCAGCAGGTCGGCAAAGCGCCGGGCGCGTTCGGACTGTTCGCCCACGATGATGCGCGAGGGGTAGAGGTTGTCATGCAGCGCCTTGCCCTCGCGCAGGAACTCGGGGCTGAAGATCACCTGATCGGTGGCCAGCTCGGCGCGGATATGCGCCACATAGCCGACCGGAATGGTGGATTTGATCACGATGGTCGCCTGACGGTTGACCGCGATCACCTGCCGGATGACCGTCTCGACGCTGGAGGTGTCGAAATAGTTGCTTTGCGGGTCATAGTTGGTCGGCGTGGCCACAATGACGAAATCGGCATCGCGCCATGCGGCGGGGCCATCGGTTGTAGCCGTCAGATGCAGCCCGCCGCGGGCGAGATAGCTTTCCAGCTCGGCATCCACGATGGGGCATTTTCCGGCATTCACCATTGCCACCCGTTCGGCCGTAATGTCCACGGCAACCACGGGATGGTGCTGCGACAGCAGCACTGCGTTGGACAGACCCACATATCCCAAACCTGCGACGGCAATCTTCATGTTCAAATGCTCCGGCACTTCCGATCTGCTGCGATCAGGCCCGATATGGCGCATCTGGGGGAAGAAAGGCAAATGCTGATCTTCGCGGGCGGCGGGTTTTGCACCTGCAGCAAAGCGATTGCCCGCCTTGGGGCAGGCAGATTGCCCTTTGATGGGCAGAACGCGGTGTGCCGGGGTCGGGAATTCCGCCTGTGCCGCCCCCAAGGTGGACTTGCCCTGCCGCAGATGGCAGACAGAGCCAAAGGGCCCGGCAGGGCCGGGGCGGCGGCGTCAAGCCGCCTTGGGACGGGTTCCCGGAGAGAAGCGATGGCAGGACGGAAGAAGACCGCAGCGCAAGCCGGGGCCGAGTTGCGGTTGGCTCTGGTGATGATGCAGAAAGACGAGGGGCCGCTTCTGGACTCGTGGCTGCGCTATCACGAACGGCTGACCACGCCCGACCTGATCCATGTCTTCGACAATGGTTCGACAGATGCGCGCACGCTTGAAATTCTTGCCGGTGCCCGGGCGCGGGGTATCTGCGTCAACACCGATTTCCCGACCAATGCCGATTACCAGATCAAGAACACGATCATGGTTGATCACATCCGCAGCCTGCAGGCGGCGGGCTGCGATTTCGTCATTCCGCTGGATTGCGACGAATTCCTGATCTGCAAACCGCGCCCCGATCAGGTCAGCTTTCGCCCCGATGTGCTGCGCAAGGTGATTGCGGGTGTGCTGGACCTGTCGGGGCATTTCACCATGCTGGGGTCGTATTACAACGCGCTGGGCGCGGGGCATCGGTTTCACCTCGCGGCTGAACGGCATGTCTGCTTTGGCCGCTCGACCGTGACGCGGATGGACCACGGCTATCACATCGCCCGGACCGACGAAGGCAGCAAGCATCAGATCGCGCTGGCCGTGCTGCATTTCCAGTCCAAGCGGCCCGAGATCGGCAAGCGGCAGGCGACCGAAAAGCTGCGCAAGCGGGTGGCCGATTTCTCGCGCGAGACCCTGCTGGCCTATTCCGGGCCGGGCGCGCATATGCGGCACTGGTTCCTGCCGAAAGAGGGTGCCGGGCCGGGCCAGGTGCCGCGCCAGCGCGGCCTGCCCGAGTTTCACAAGGTGATGAAGGCGGTCGGTGCGCCTTTCCCCTTCGAGATGTTCTTTGACGAAGACCGCTATCCGCAAAGCCGCGCCGAAACCGCCGATGACCCCTATCTTGCCGGTGCGGTGGAGCAGGGCCTGACCGAGAAAGAGGCGCTCTTGATCCACAAGCTCTGCCGCGAGGCCGGGCGCGTGCTGTTCTACGGCCCGCAGATGATGGCGCTGTCGGTGGCGCGGACCGGGGCCGGGGCGGTCGATGTGCTGTGTCTGTCGAAAACCACGCTGGGCCGCCGCCTGCCCGACGCGGCCCTGCGCGCCGAGCCGAAGGTGAAGGTCACCCCGGTCAGTCTGCGGGTCGAAGTCGATGGCTTTGGCACCCCGAAGACGCCGCCGCCGCGACAGGCGGTGCTGGCCTATGTCGAACGCGCACCCGACGCGCAGGAACGTCCGGTGGATGTTGCGGTGGTCAATGGCCGCTACCGCGTGGCCTGCGTCGCCAGTCTGGTTCTGGCCAATCCGCAGGCGCTGATCGTCATTCCCAACTTCTGGTCGCGGGCCCATGTCCATGCGGTGCTGAAATTCTGCGGCTGCGTCGATACCGAAGGCGATATGGTGGTGTTGCGCCGCGATCCCGAGGTGCCGGACGACAAGCTGCGCCGCCACCGCGACGCCCACCTGCGCGACCCGCGTTAGTAGGCCCCGGGGGGTGTCAGCCGGTGCAGACCCTTGGGCCGGAATGACAGATGGTCGGACAGGGCCAGCATCCCGGCCATGGCCCAGAGCGCCGAAAGCCACATTTCGGTGCCTTGCAGGCCGGGCCGGTTGACCGACAGGTTCATCGGCAGGCCGCGGCGAGCCTGCCAGTGGCGCATGACGGGCACCAGCCAGCCGCGCAGCCAGACCTCCACCTCGTCCCTGCGGTGGGCGGTCTGACGGGTCGCGGCGTGCAGAAGATGCACCACATCCAGAACATCGGTGGCCATGGCCGTCTGCGGGTCAAACAGGCGGTGGTCGGTGACATGGGTCAGAAGCGTGTCGATCAGCGCCTCGGGATGGGGCAGCGGGCGGGCGAATTGCAGATAGCTGCCCCGCACGATCCGGTATGATCCGTTCACCGGCTGACGCAGCCGCTCTTTCGCGGTGGCGCTGCCCCAGAGGCCGGTCTGCGGGTCGCAGCGGGTATCCAGCCAATGCAGCAGCGGCGCGATCAGGCGGTCATCCCCGAAATGCCGGGCATTCAGCGCCAGCGCACTGGCCAGATTGTCCACCCAATCCCCGGCGCGCCAGGCGCGTTCGTCCCAGTCCAGCGCCTGAAGCCGCGAAATCAGCGTGGCCTCGTCCATCTCCACCCCCTCGCGCAGCGGATGGGGCAGATGGCTGCCCCATGCCTCAAGCGCGTGGTTCAGCCGGATCGTCCGGTGCAGGTTCGGCTTGGGCGGCGGGGCATTCGCCTCGGGCGCGGGCAGCGCCAGCCGGTCAGAGACCAGACCGCTGACCGGATCCTGCAGCGCGGCAAGGCTGCGGCACCAAAGGTCGGCCTCCTGCCCCGGGCAGGGCAGATCGAACATCGCGGCCAGTTCAAGGGCGTCGCAGACCGGGGCCAGCAGCGGGGCATTGCCCTCTGGCCCGGCGATCCAGACCGCGCCGCTGTCGTCGCGGCGCAGCCAGCGGCCCGTGACCTGCCGCATTTCGTTGCGCAACCGCCGGTCGAAGGCGTCAAGCGTGCCGGGCAAAGCGGTGGCGTGCCGGTCGCGCAAGAGCCGCGCCGGATTGCCGCCGACGATGGACCAAGGCGCCACATCGCGCGTCACCACCGCTCCGGCGGCCACGATGCTGTGGGCACCCACCGTCACCCCGTCAAGGATCACCGCATTGGCCCCGATCCAGACGTCGTTGCCGATGCGGATGCCCTTCAGCGTGACGCCCTGCGCCTGAATGTCGATGTCCAGCCGATAGAAATTGTGGTTGAAGCCGACGATCGAGACTGATTGCGCGATCCGCACGCCCGAGCCGATCACCACCTTGCCCGCGATCACGGCATAGCTGTTGACGGAACATTCCGCCCCGATGCGGATGTCGCCGCGCAGCACCGCACCGCCCGCAATTGCGCTGTCGCGGCCAACGGCCAGAAAATCGGTGTGAACCTCGGCATTGCGGGCGATATAGGCGCTGGGGTGCAGCACCGCCTTGCCGACCCGGGTCAGCACGGCGTGGATAACCTTCTGTTCCGCCGCCGCCTCGGGCGGGATGGCGCCCCAAGGCTGAAAGTCAAAGCGGTGGCGCCGCAGCCGGGCTTCGTATTCGTCTTCGCTCAGGGTCATGCGCAAGGCTCCCGCAGGCTGCGGAGGGGGCCGCCGTAGCGGCGCCCCCCGATGCCGTCACTTGGCCGCGGTGTCGATGGCGGCCTGCATCAACTGGCCGATCCGCTCGGCGAAGGTGCGGGCGCGGGCGTCGAAGGAATGGTGTTCCTGCACCCATTCCGCTGCCCGGCGCCGCAGGTCGAGGTCGGTGCGCTCTCCGCCTCCGACCAGCGCGGCAAAGCCCGCCTCATCCTCGAACACTTCGACGAATTCGGCCGGCACCAGCGAGTCGAGCCCGACCACCCGGTCAAGGATCAGCCGCCCGCCGCAGGCCAGCACATCGAACAGCCGGTTCGAGACATAGCCAAGGGCGCGCATGTCGTCCCAATGGTCGCAGATCACCAGCCGGCTTGAGGCATAGAATTCGCCCAGAACCTCGTTCGGCACCAGCCGCCCACGATAGCGCACATCGGTGATGAAGGGTTCCCAGCCGACGCCATAGATATCGACCGGCAATTCATGCAACACCGACCAGCGCACCGGATCGCGGAACACCCCGCGCGAGTTGGCGACGTAAAGATTGCGGTCGGGCCGGGTGCCGATCCGCTCCGGCTCGAACCGGAATCGGCTGGTGTCGGTGCATTGCGGCAGGAAGCTTGCCGGAATGCCCATTTCTTCGGCCAGAATGGCGCTGTGCTTTTCCGAAGCGACATAGACATGGTCATAGCCGCGCAACTCGGCCTGGGTCACGTCATCGGGATGGCTGATCAGCCACAGGATGTTGGTCTGGTGGTTGCGGGGCCGATAGGACAACAGCCCGCGCAGCACGATCACCACATCATCCGAATTGCTCAGACCGCCATGCCAGCTTTCGCGGCAATCGACGCGGGCGACATAGCCCAGCTTGCGCAGCGAGGCGGCAAGGCTCATCGCGTAATGGTAATCGCCCCATTGCGCGCGCTCGTGGTAATGCGCGGCGCATTTGATGGCGATGCGCACCGGATTGTCCTTGGCCGCCAGAGCCGCGACCAATGTGCGGGCGCGGGCATCATAGCTGTGTTCGCGCTGCACCAGATCCTGCATCCGGGCGACCCGTTCCTGCCGCTCGTCCTCATGCGTCAGCCAGTAGTTCAACACCTCGGTCAGGCTTTCGCGGCTGTTGAAGGTGGGCACCAGATCGCCGAACAGCTCTTGCACGCCTGCCGCGCCATTGGTGATCAACAGCGTGCCCGCTGCCATCGAGTCAAACACCCGGCTGTTACAGCTTCCCCAGGTCTTGGTGGCGATATTGGCATCGTCCAGCACGATCTTGGTCGAGGCATAGGCATCGGGGATTTCCGAATAGGCCAGCGGACCTGCGGTGATCTGTGCGAAGGAGGTGCCGTCCCAGTTGTAGCCGAACACCTTGCCCTTGCCCTGGATCGCGGGCGGATCGAGCTGATACTCGATCTCGCGCGGCGGGCCAAAGCGGCTGCCGGTAAAGCAGTAATCGCTTTCCATATGGTCGCGGAACACGCCGACCTGCATGGTATCGCTGCCGGCGGCGATGGGAAGGATGCCCACCTCGCGCCCCAGCTTGTCCTGCAGGAAGCGCGCCGCGATGCCGGACGAGGCGAAGAGATGGTCATAGCTCTGGGTCGAAGGGCTGTCCGCCCAGCGGTCGAACCACTGGCGCATCCAGTTGATGGTGACAAGCCAGGGACTGGCCTTCTTGACCTTGGCAAGATCGAAGCGGGCCACCATGGCGATGACCACATCGACGCCGCTCAGATCATACCAGTTTTCCTCGGGCAGATAGCGCACATGGCAGGGGATCAGCTTTTGCAGCGACCGGCCCATCTCCAGCGAGGTATAGAACTCTCCGGCCGAGGTCTTGTCGCCGACTTCGCTGACGATGAAGGCAAAGACCGGGCGGCGGCCGGTCCACAGCGGCGCATCCGAAAGGTAAGACCGCTTGATGTTGCGCCGCAGCCAGCCGCCCCAGCGGCGGTTGAAGATTTCATTGTTGCGGCGGCGGCGCAGGCCGGAATTGGTGTCTTTCTGCCGGCTGAAACCGCGATGGTGGATCACGCCGATATCATTGGCGCAGACCACCTCCTTGTTCAGTTGCGTGCGCACCTTCAGGCAGAGGTCCACATCCTCTAGCCCATAGGAATACCCCTCATCAAATCCGCCCACCGCCTCGAAATCGGCGCGGCGCAGGGCAAAGAAGGCGCCGGTCACGGCAACGGCACGGCTGGCCGTCTCGCCCTGCGGCGCCTCGGTGCCGCGGCGGCCTTCAAAGGGGCGCACCCAGTCGGATTTGTTCAGCTCGGTATCGAAGAACACGCCCAG
The DNA here is from genome assembly GCF_013328815.1 of Tabrizicola fusiformis. Lineage (GTDB taxonomy): Bacteria > Pseudomonadota > Alphaproteobacteria > Rhodobacterales > Rhodobacteraceae > Fuscibacter. Next base: position 106,626 of record NZ_JABUHN010000003.1, on the reverse strand, counting down.
ATGCTGGTCGATGGCAAGGCCGCGCGCCGCTTCGGCATCGACATGGTCCAGCAGGCGGACGCCCAGAATGCCGATGGCGGGATCGGCCATATAGCGGCGGACCGTGTCGCCGAAGGTCTGGGGGAAGAGCAGGTCGTTGTTGGCAAACAGCAGGATGTCGCCGGTGGCATAGCGCACACCGTAGTTGTTCGATTCCGAAAAGCTGTAATTGCCGCGCCGCCGCACGAAGCGGATCTGCAGCCCCCGTGCCCGGAACGCCTCGCACACGTCGGCGGAATCGTCGGCGGAATCGTGATCGACGATGATCCATTCAATCTCGTCGGCCAGATCGGCCGGCTGCAGCGAGTCGAACATTTCCTGCAACAGATCGCGCCCGTTGCGGTTCAGCACGATGATCGAGACGCGGGTGGTGATGTCGGGTTCCGCCTGCTCCGGTCCGTGATAGGGCAGGGCCACCGGCAGCGAAGACGCCTCGCACCAGCCGGGGGGCGCCTCAAGCGGGCGGGTCGCCTTGCGCAGCGTGCCCATGGCACCGAGGATTTTCACCTCAAGCTGCGCGGCGCGCACCGGCGTCATGTTGGGCGGCAGTTCGAACCAGAAGCCGCAATAGCCGTTGCCACCGTGCAGCGCCTGCACGTCCTTCCGGTAGGAACGGGTCTTGGTATAGGCAAAGGGGGCGCCGTTCAGATACAGCACCAGCTCCACCGGGCTGTCGGGAAATTCCGGCGCCACGGCCCAACCTTCGACAGCGGTGACGCTGACCGCCTCGACATTGCCCACGACCTTGGCGGTCGGCGGCAGAACCGGCGGCGGCGGCTCGGGCAGGGCCAGGGCCGGCACCGTGCTTTCCTTGGTGACGATGACCCGGATCGGCTTGGTCTCGCCGGAATCCACGATGTGGATTTCCAGCGGCACGTCGAACAGCCGCTCGGGGATGGCGCGGCTGAAGCTGAAGAGAAAACCTTGCGCCGTGGTTTCCAGAAGGTTGCCCTCATCCGGCGAAGAGGCCAGCACGATGCCCAGTTCTTCGCCGCCCAGTGTGATGCGCAGCCGCACCGGCATTCCCGGCCAGCGCGGGTTGACCACCGCACCCCGCAGTTCCAGCACAAAATCGCGCAGCCGCGCCTCGGTCAGCCGGAGGGTTTCCGACCGGCGCAGCTCTTCGCCGATCATCGTCACGTTTTCCAGCCGCAGTGGCTGCTGCGCGGTGGCCCCGATCACCAGATCGGCGGGGGTTTCTTGCTCGTGGCGCTGGCGATAGCCCTTGGCCAGTTGCACCCCCGGGGCGATGGCCACGATCTGGTCCAACGGGAGCGGACGTGGCGCGGCGCCGTCCGGCAGACGCTCGAACACCTGCGCGGCGGGGGTGACCACGACCCCCAGACTGGTCTTGTCCAGACGTGCGGTCAGGGCCGCATAAACGGGCGGATGGCTGACGGCCTCGGCAATGTCGGCAACCGGCGTAGCGCGAAAGCGCGAGATCACCTGCGCGCCGCGCGCCTTCAGTTCCTCCGCGGCCTCGGCGGTGGAATCGACCTCGAACCAATGCGCCTCGACGGCGGCCAGATCGACCTGCGCGTCGCGCGGCAGGTCAAGCACGGCATCGACCTTGATCTTGCCCTCGGGGCGGGCGCAGAGGAACGTGCCGGTGATTTCATGCCAGACCCCGCTGGCCAGATCGAGCGGCTGCGATTTGGCGCCGACCAGATCGCTGCGCCGGCCGGTATCGGTGCGTGAAGAAACGAGGATCGGCTTGACCTGCTGCGCCGTCGCGGGGCCGGTGGTGCGCACCAGAATGCGGATGCCGAGCAGATTGCCGGTCGCCGGCGGCAGGTTCATATGCAGCCGGACCCAGCCCTTCATCGCGCCCAGCCCGATTCGGCACAGGTTCAGCCCGCTTTCGGCATCGACAAGGCTGCTGGCCGAAAGGCCGGCAGGAAGGCCCCCGGCGGCGCCGACTTTCCATTCGACCGAAATCCCGGCGCCGATGGAAATGTGTTGATCGAGGACGTCGGGCGCCTCCGAAGCAAGTATGCCAAATTCCATAGTATCAAGACCGTCCAGATTGCCTGCGGGGGCAAAGGGAGCCCCAAAGTTGTAACAGATCGTGTCTGCCCGATTAATGTATCAGAAGCAATGCAGACGGTGCAGGGTAGGGCGCGCGGGCGGGATGCCCGCAGAATTGGCGCCATTTCCCGCCGAACCGCCCGCCAATCGGGCAGTATTGCCACGCAGAACGCCCTCCGCATGGCCCTGACGCCGCCGCAGTCGCGCTGCGGGGCGCAAAAGGCTACGCGGCGGCTGTTCAACCCGGGGAAGGTTTGTTAGCATAATCATATGCAAGAGGGGGCCTTGATGAGCGTGGATGTTGCTGTGAGCGAAGAGAAAAGAAGGAAAATCTTCTTCATCGGCTTCAACAAATGCGGCACCACCTCGATGCACCGGCTGTTTGTGAACTGTGGCTACCGTTCGGTTCACTGGGAAACCTCAAGCGGGCGGATGCTGGCGCCTATTCTCTTTATGAACAACATGTTGGGGCGCCCGCTCTTGACCGGAATCACGCGGTATGACGTGTTTTCCGACATGTTCTATCTGACGGACGATTGCTGTCTTGAGGGCAATTTCCTGTTCCGCCAGATGGATGCGGACTACCCGGATGCGCTCTTCATCCTCAACACCCGTGACCGCGAGCGGTGGATTCTCTCGCGACTGAAACATGCGCCGGCCATCACCGGATCGCTGGTCAAGCGTGCCCGCAAGGCGCTGGACTTGACCGAAGCCGAGGTGCTGGACCTCTGGCGCAGCCAGTGGGACGACCACCATGCGCAGGTTGCCGAATATTTCGCCGACAAGGCCGACAGGTTCCTGACCTACAATATCGAAACGCAGGATATCTCGGTTATGGCCGATTGGCTGGGCGCGCACGGTATGCCGGTGGACCTTGCCCATTGGAAACGGCACAACACCACGGTTGCCCCGAAACCCGGTGCAGCCAAGGCAAAGACGGGCGCGGCCAAAGGGGCCAAACCTGCCGAGAAAGCCGCCAAGGGGCAAAAGGCACTGGCAGGCTGAGGCTGGCCGCGTTTCGGGGGCCGGGTCAGTCTGTGACCAGCCCGTGGCTGTCCATCGGATAGCCGAAAAGGGCATAGTCTTTGGCGTAACGCTCGAACACCCGGTCAACATCGGCCTGCGTCAGGGCGGCCCGGCGCTTGGACTTGCTGTTGTTTTTGTGCGGCAGCGTTGCAAGGTCCAGCCCCAGTCGTCGGGCCAGCGGCGTGACATCCTTCGAAATATCCTCAAGCCGGTGGATGTCATCCACCATCAGACTGCCGTCTGCATCGGTGACGAAAGCGACCTGCGGCAGCCATTGCGCATGGTCGCGTGCCGCGATCCGGTCCAGATAGACCGAAAAACTGTCGTCGCGCTTCATCCCGATATAGCGGCGCAGGGCGTCGCGGGTTTCCATGTAAAGATATTGCGAGACCAGCCGCCGCAACGGGTCGCGCACCACGGCAAAGCGATAACAGGCGGCGAACATCTCGGCACCGACCGCTTCGCGGATGTAATGGGCCGTCAGGTGCTGCAATCCGGCTGTCATGTAGCGGTTGCTCATCCCCTTGACGATGCCGCCCCAGAGATCCTCTTCGCTGCGCGCGGCGCGGTCCGGCCAAAGGACGTTCTCGATCGAGGTGCCGCCGCATTTGGGAATGTGAACAAAGATAATCTTGCGGTCGCGGCAGATCATGCAAATTCCTTTCGTGACGGTCGAAACCTAGCAGCCGCCGCAGCACCAGACAACGCCGCCTGCGCCATCAAAGCCCCCGGCGGTGCCCGAAAACCTCTGGCTGACCGGATTGCGGGCAAGTGCCCTCAGCGAAAATCGTCCAGCGCGGCTTCGTAAATCTCGCTCAGCGCCTCGGCGGTCACGTCGGCGTCCGGTTTCAGCACGACGGTATCGCCTTCGGTGTCAAGGCAACCGCAGAAGCCCAGCATCGGATGATACTCTTCGCGCGACCAGAAATTCGGCACGATCATACGGATATCGCGGCTGCGCAGCGCCAGCGCCGCGACACAGGCCAGCCGGTAGCGGCCATTGACCACCGCCAGATCGGGCAGGGCGGGCAGCCGGTCCAGCGCGCGGCTGGTATAGTCGCGTACCGCGCCCTGCGGCGGGCGGCGCGACGGCTTGCCGAAACCGTCAACCGCAACCCGCAGGCTGAGGCTGTGCAGATGCAGCCGCGGTTCGTCGCTTGTCTCGTCCGCGGGCAGGCGGCTGGCCAGCGTGACGGATGACAGGCTCAGGACATCGACCCGCCCCGCCCCATCCCCCGGCAGGCGCCGGGCCAGCGCGGCTGGCGCATAGAACAGCACATGCTTGCTGTTGCGGCCCAGATGGTGGATCAGCAGCGCCTCTTTTTCGGGAATGCCATGCTCGACCGCCAGGGGCAGCACAGGATCATCGCCCAGAATGGCGCGGCTTTCGCCATAGCGGTCTTCCTGAAAAAACATGCCGAAGGGGAAGGTCACGCCGACCTCTTCCATCGCCCGGGCAAAGCCCGGCATGGTGCGGCCCTTGGTTTCGGTGCTGTCGGGCGGCGGGGCGATGAACCACTTCTTCATATGCGATCCGGCGCCGGTATAGCTTTCCAGCCATTCGGGAGAGAAGTTCTTGACCCGCTTGCGCAGCTTCTCGGTCGCCTGCCGTTTCGAGATTTCCAGCCGCTTGGCCTGAAAATGCAGCATGGCAAGGTCGATGGTCTGGACCTGATCATCCACGGTGCGCGCGTTGTGATAGCCGTGGTCCAGCCCCGTCACCCGCGAGCGGCCGAAGCAGACGCTCCGCTCTTGTCCGAAGACAAAGCTCTGCGCCCGCCCGGTGACGTTGTAATACGAGCCCCGCATCATGAAATGGCCGGGCTTGGTCAGCGCATCGGCGATCACGGCGCGCAGTTCTTCGGGGGCAAAGCTGGCAGGGATATCGTCGTTGCGGCAGATCAGGAACTCGTCGCAGTCCAGCGGAATGGTGAAATCCGCGCCCTCATCCTGCATCTGGCCGATCAGGCGGACAAAAATCTCGTCCTTGACCTGATAATCGCTGTTGGTCGGATAGTCGCGGATCACCCGCAGACCGCGCGCCTCGGCCTCAGCCAAAGCGGTGAGGGTTTGCGGATCGGAAGAGCCGTTGTCCAGCACCCAGATGTTTGCGGGCGGCGTCAGCCGCTCGTGATAGCGCAGCCAAGCCTCCAGAAGCGGCCCTTCGTCCTTTTGCATCATGATCAGGCCCAACACCACATCTTGCGGTGCCTTGGGGGTCAGATCGGTCTTCTGGCTGTTCATCAACAGTGTTCCGGCCAATTGCTGCACACACCGCCTGCTCGATCGGGGCGCGGCCAAGGCGCGCCGCGCAAGCGGTGCCCCATTTCGCCTGCGACCGGGTTCCGGTCAAGGGGACTTTTTGACAGTCTGTGTCAGAAATGCGGCGTGATGCACAGATACAGGCAGCGTTTTCAGCCCGGGCCACCCCCCTGCGGTTGGCGGGTTTCAGGGTGCCGTTACGGCACCCAGCCCCGCCGCAAGATAGATGCGCAGCCAGGGCGTGTAGAGATCGGGCGTGCTGCGAATGCGTTCGGCCAGTTCGGCGCGCTCGATCCAGCCGGTCTGCATCACCTCGGCGGGATCGGGGGCAATCGGCAGGCCGGGCGGGGCCTCTGCCACGAAGACCTCGACGACCTCATGCTCGGTCAGGCCGTTGCCAACCTCGGCGCGATATTCGATCTGGCCGGCCGGATGCAGCGCCAGCCCGGTCAGGCCGAGTTCCTCGCGCAGGCGGCGGGCGGCGCAGTCAACCGGGGCCTCATCCCAATGGGGGTGGGTGCAGCAGGCATTCGCCCAGAGGCCGGGCGTGTGGTATTTGCCAAGCGCCCGGCGCTGCAACAGGGTGCGGCTGCCCTCTTGCACAAAGACGGAAACCGCAGGGTGGCGCAGGCCGCGCCGATGCACCTCTGGCTTGTCCACCGGGGCAAGGGTTCCGTCCACCCAGGCTGGGATATTCTCGGTCATTGGCGTTGTGTCATGTGCTGCCGGGGTTATCGTCTTGCGGGGCCGTCCGGCGCGCGGCCGGGCCGGGATTTGTAAGAGGGCAGGGTCCAGCCGAAGTGCAGCGCCCCGCTGCGCACCGCCAGCGTTACGGCAAAGCCGCCAGCGGCGGCAAGGCCGGGCAGGCCGCCGGCCAGACTGATCGCCACGAAGGTTCCCGCCCCGGCCAGCGCCGCCGCGACATAGATTTCCTGCCGCAGCAGCACCGAAGGCTCTCCGGCCAGCACATCGCGCAGGATACCGCCCAGCGTGCCGGTGAAGATCCCCATGATCACGGCGACCACGGCCGAGCCGGTGACCGCCAGCCCCTTATAGGCGCCGAACACACTGAAGGCCGCCAGTGCCACGGCATCCAGCCACAACAGCAGCCGATAGCGCGACTCGATCAGATGGGCGAGGAAATAGACCAGACAGGCCGTCACCGCGCAGACCACGATATAGGTGTGCTGCGCCACCCAGAACACCGGCACCCCCAGGATCAGGTCGCGCGCCGTGCCGCCGCCGATGCCGGTCACCGCAGCCAGAAACAGAAAGCCGATGATATCCAACTGCTTGCGCGACGCCGCCAGCGCGCCGGTGGCCGCGAACAGGGCAACGCCGAGATAGTCGAGAAAGATCACGGGTGTCACGGCGCCCTCCTGCGAAGCCTTGCCGGTATAGCGACAGGTGAAGGCGCGCACTACCCCTGCACAAGATTGATCCGCGTGCCCCAGTCCTTGCAGCGCAGGCTCAACTCTTCGGGCAGGGGCAGGTCGATGAACACCTCGTCCACCTCACTGAGCGAGGCAAGGCGGACCGGGGCCGAGCGGGCCAGCTTGGAATGGTCGCAGACCAGAAAGCTGCGCCGCGCCTGCCGGATGATCGTCTTGGACACCCGCACTTCGGCAAAGTCAAAGTCGAGCAGGTCACCATCGGTATCCATCGCCGAGGTGCCGATCACGGCGAAATCCACCTTGAATTGCTCAAAGAACTGGGTGGTCAGCTCGCCCACCAGACCGCCGTCGCTGCGCCGCAGGGCGCCGCCTGCCACCATGATCTCGCAGTCGGGGTTGCCGACAAGGATGTTGGCCACGTTCATGTTGTTGGTGATTACGGTGATGTTGCGATGGCCCAGAAGCTCCCGCGCGACGGCCTCGGTCGTGGTGCCAAGGTTCAGGATGATCGAGCAGTTGTTCGGGATCGCCGCCGCACAGGCTTTGCCGATGGCGGCCTTGGCCGCGGCATGGATCTTGCGCCGTTCATCATAGCCCAGATTGGTCACTCCGGCGCGCGGCACGGCGCCGCCATGCACCCGGTCGAGATAGCCGGATTCGGCCAGTTCCGTCAGGTCGCGGCGGATGGTCTGCAAGGTGACGTCAAAGCGATGCGCCAGATCCTCGACAATGACCCGGCCTTCGCCCTTGGCGATCTCAAGAATCTCGCTTTGCCGGAAATTGAGCGCCAATGCGCGGTCCTTTCAGTTTTGCCGACACAAGGAATATTTTCGAGCAGATTTCCGGCGTTAGCAAGTGAAGTTTGCTTGGGGATAAGTGCCGCGTCGATGCTGCATTGCGGCGCGATTTTTTGCGAAATCTCGCCAACATGGCCGGTATGCAAGAGATTTTGCCATACTGCGTGCGCGAATTTTCGTTTTATGAAGATACGAAACAAAACGAAAATCATGCTTGACCCAAGACGCGAAAGAAGTCAGCTTCGCGGCGTCAGGGAGGACAGCAACGTGAACGGCATTTCCCCAGCGGCCCCGGCCATGGCCGATCTGTTCATCATCGGAGGCGGCATCAATGGCTGCGGCATCGCCCGCGATGCGGCGGGGCGCGGGCTGTCGGTTGTGGTGGCCGAACAGGGCGATCTGGCGCAGGCCACCTCTTCGGCCTCGACCAAGCTGTTTCACGGAGGTTTGCGCTATCTGGAGTATTTCGAGTTCCGTCTGGTGCGCGAGGCGCTGGAAGAGCGTGAAACCCTGCTGGTGGCCATGCCGCATATCTCTTGGCCTATGCGCTTCGTGCTGCCCTATCACCGCGACATGCGGTTTGAAGGGGATACGCCCACCGGGCGGCTGATGTCGGCCTTCATGCCCTGGATGAAGGGGCGTCGTCCGGCCTGGCTGATCCGGCTGGGTCTCTTCCTTTATGACACGCTGGGCGGGCGCAAGATTCTGCCCGCGACCCGCACGCTGGACCTGAAGGCCGATCCGGCGGGCAAGCCGCTGCAAGACCGTTTTGCGCGGGCCTATGAATATTCCGATTGCTGGATCGAGGATTCCAAGCTGGTCTCGCTGAGTGCCCGCGATGCGGCACAGCGCGGCGCGACGATCCTGACCCGCACCCGCGTTGTCAGTGCCGAACGGCAGGGGGATCACTGGCAGGTGACCGTCGAAGGCCCGGATGGCCGGGCCACCCACAGCGCGCGGGCGCTGGTCAATGCGGGCGGCCCTTGGGTTGAGGATGTGATCCGCAACGTGGCGCGGATCAATTCCACCGAGGGTGTGCGGCTGGTGCGTGGCAGCCATATCGTTACGCGCAAGCTTTATGACCACGACCGCTGCTATTTCTTTCAGGGCACCGATGGCCGGATCATCTTCGCCATTCCCTACGAACAGGATTTCACCCTGATCGGCACCACCGACAAGGATCACGTCGGCCCGCCCGGCAGCCCGGTCTGCACCGAGGAAGAGCGTGATTATCTTTGCGCCTTTGCGAGCCAGTATTTTGCGAAACCCGTGACGGCGCAGGATGTGGTCTGGACCTATTCCGGCGTCCGCCCGCTGTATAATGACGGCGCGAAATCGGCGACGGCGGCGACGCGGGATTATGTCCTGAGCCTTGATGCCAACGGGGCGCCGCTCTTGAACGTGTTCGGCGGCAAGATCACCACCCACCGGCGGCTGGCTGAATCGGCCTTGGCCAAGCTGGCGCCGTTCTTTCCGCAGGCCCGGGGCCCCTGGACGGCCAAGGTGCCGCTGCCGGGCGGGGATTTCCCGCATGACGGGGTGGCGGCGCTGACCGCCGATCTGAAACGGCGCTATGGCTTTCTGAGCGATTACTGGGCGGCCCGGCTGATCCGCGCCTATGGCAGCGAGGCGGCAACGCTTTTGGGCAACGCCACTTCGGCGGGTGATCTGGGCCGCGACTTTGGCGCCACCCTGACCGAGGCCGAGGTGCGCTGGCTGATGGCCCGGGAATTTGCCCGGGCGGCGGCGGATGTGGTCTGGCGGCGCACCAAGCTGGGCCTGCGCCTGACCGAAGGGGAAATCGCGGCACTGGATGCCTTCATGGCCACGGCGGCAGAGCCCGCCAAGCGCGCAGCGGAATAAGGGGGGCCTATGGCGCTTGAGTTGCAATCGGTCAGCCGGGTGGTGAAGGGGCAGGTCCATATCCAGCCCACCGACCTTGTGCTGGAAAAAGGCACGATGAACGTGCTGCTTGGCCCGACCGGGGCCGGCAAGACCACCCTGATGCGGCTGATGGCGGGTCTGGATGCGCCTTCGTCCGGCAAGATATTGTGGCACGGGGCGGATGTGACCGGCCAGCGCGTGCAGGACCGCAAGGTGGCGATGGTCTATCAGCAGTTCATCAACTACCCCGCGATGAGCGTTTACGACAACATCGCCAGCCCGATGCGGCTGATGGGCAAAAGCGGCGCCGAAGTGGACCGCGCCGTGCGCGAAACCGCCGAAATGCTCAAGCTGACGCCGATGCTGCAACGCAAGCCGCTGGAGCTTTCGGGCGGCCAGCAACAGCGCTGCGCGCTGGCGCGGGCGCTGGTCAAGGGGGCGGGGCTGGTCTTGCTGGATGAACCGCTGGCCAATCTCGACTACAAGCTGCGCGAAGAGCTGCGCGCCGAAATCCCCAGAATCTTTGAAGAATCCGGCGCGATCTTTGTCTATGCCACGACCGAACCGGAAGAGGCGCTGCTCTTGGGCGGCAACACCGCCACCCTTTGGGAGGGCCGCGTCACCCAGTTCGGCCCGACGCCGCAGGTTTACCGCCAACCCGGCGATGCCACCACGGCGCGGGTGTTTTCCGATCCGCCGATGAATTTCGTGCCCTGCGTGAAGGCGGGCAGCAGCCTGACCTTCGGCGGTGCTGCCCCTGTGGCTGCGGGGGGGGCGCTGGCTGGCTTGCGCGACGGCAATTATACCGCCGGGTTCCGTGCGAACCATCTGTCGCTGCATGGCGGCAGCGGGGTGGAGTTCGTCTGCACGCTGGTCTCGACCGAAATCACCGGCTCGGAAACCTTTGTGCATCTGCGCCACGGCGCTGACCGCTGGGTCGGGCTGGTGCATGGGGTGCATGATCTGGCGCAGGGGCAGGAGGTGAACCTCTGGCTCGACCCGGCCCATGTCTATCTTTTCGATGCCGAGGGCCGGCTTGCCGCCCCTGCGGCCTATGCGCAGGCGGCTTGAACATGGCGCAGATCACCCTTCGCAACCTTGCGCACAGCTATTTTCCCAACCCGAAATCGGAACAGGATTTCGCGCTCAAGGAAATGGATCACGTCTGGCAGGATGGCGGCGCCTATGCGCTGCTGGGGTCTTCCGGCTGCGGCAAGACCACGCTTCTCAACATCATCTCCGGCATCGTGCGGCCCAGCCATGGCCGGGTTCTGTTCGGTGACCGCGACGTGACCGATGCCGAAACGGCGGCGCGCAACATCGCGCAGGTGTTCCAGTTCCCCGTGGTCTATGACACGATGACGGTGCGCGAAAACCTGGCCTTTCCGCTGCGCAACCGGGGGATGGACGCGGCCTATATCGCGGGGCGCGTCAACCAGATCGCGCAGATGATCGGGATGGAGGACATCCTGAACCGCAAGGCGCGCGGCCTGACGGCGGATGCCAAGCAGAAGATCAGCCTTGGCCGCGGCATGGTGCGCGAGGATGTGAATGCCATCCTGTTCGATGAACCGCTGACCGTGATCGACCCGCATATGAAATGGGAATTGCGCACGCAGCTCAAGCAGTTGCACCGCGAATTCGGCCATACGATGATCTATGTCACCCATGACCAGACCGAGGCGCTGACCTTCGCCGACAAGGTGGTGGTGATGTATGACGGGCGGGTGGTGCAGATGGGCACGCCCGAAGAACTGTTTGAAACCCCGGCCCATACCTTTGTCGGCTATTTCATCGGCTCGCCAGGGATGAACCTGATGGAGGCCAGCGTTTCGGGCAGCCGCGCCCGGGTTGCGGGCGGCGAGGTGGCCTTGGGCGCGGGTTATGGGGCGGTGTCAGGCCGCACCCAGATCGGCATTCGCCCGGAATATTGCAGCCTGACCGCGGGTGAGGGCCTGCCCGTCACCATCCGCCGCATCGAGGATGTCGGCCGCCACCGCATCGTGCGGGCCGAGATGGCGGGCCAGCCGTTCAACATCATCGCGCCCGAGGGCATGGCGATCGGGGCCGACATGACCCGCGTCGCCTTTGTTCCGGGCAAGGTCAGCGTCTATGCCGATGACTGGCGCGTCGCAGGGGGGGCGGTCTGATGGAAAAGACCCAGAACAACAAGGCATGGTTTCTGGTGCTGCCGGTGCTGGTGGTCGTGGCCTTTTCCGCCGTGATCCCGCTGATGACGGTGGTGAACTATTCGGTGAACGACACCTTCGGCAACAACGACTTTTTCTGGAACGGGCTGGGCTGGTTCGAGGAAATGATCTCGTCCGAGCGGATGCATGATGCCCTTGGCCGCCAGATCCTGTTTTCGGCGGTCATTCTGGCCATCGAGGTGCCCTTGGGCATCTTCATTGCCCTGAACATGCCCAAGCGGGGTTTCTGGGCCAGTTTCTGCCTTGTGCTGATGGCGCTGCCGCTTTTGATCCCGTTCAACGTGGTGGGCACGATCTGGCAGATTTTCGGGCGGGTGGATATCGGCCTTCTGGGCCATACCATGGCCGCGCTGGGCATCGACTATAACTATACCAATGATGCGGTGGACGCCTGGGTGACGATCATCACCATGGATGTCTGGCACTGGACCTCGCTTGTCGCGCTGCTGTGCTATGCCGGGCTGCAAAGCATTCCGCAGGCGTATTATCAGGCCGCCCGCATTGATCAGGCCAGCCGCTGGTCGGTGTTCCGCTTCATCGAACTGCCCAAGATGTCGGGCGTGCTGCTCATCGCGGTGCTGCTGCGCTTCATGGACAGCTTCATGATCTATACCGAGCCTTTCGTGATCACCGGCGGCGGCCCCGGCAATTCGACCACCTTCCTGTCGATCGACCTTGTGAAGATGGCCGTGGGCCAGTTCGACCTTGGCCCCGCCGCCGCCTTCTCGATCATGTATTTCCTGGTGATCCTGCTGGTGTCGTGGGTGTTCTACACCGTGATGACCACCCTTGATAACGCGGAGACGAAATGATGCGCGTCCGCCCCTCTGCCGTCGTGATGACGCTGTATCTCTTGTTCCTGATGATCCCGATCTACTGGCTTGTGAACATGAGCCTGAAGACCAATACCGAGATCACCTCGACCTTCACGCTGTTTCCGAACCGGCTGACCTTTGCCAATTATGTCACGATCCTGACGGACCCGTCCTGGTATATGGGTTACGTCAATTCGCTGATCTATGTGGTGATGAACACCGTGATCTCGATCCTTGTGGCGCTGCCGGCGGCCTATGCCTTCAGCCGTTACAGCTTCATGGGCGACAAGCATCTGTTCTTCTGGCTGCTGACCAACCGGATGTCGCCGCCCGCGGTCTTTGCGCTGCCGTTCTTCCAGCTTTATTCCTCGGTCGGGCTGTTTGACACCCATATCGCGGTGGCGCTCGCGCATTGCCTGTTCAACGTGCCGCTGGCGGTCTGGATTCTGGAAGGGTTCATGCGCGGCGTGCCAAAGGAAATCGACGAGACCGCCTATATCGACGGTTACAGCTTTCCGCGCTTTTTCGCGAAGATCTTCATGCCGCTGATCGCCTCTGGCATCGGGGTGGTGGCCTTCTTCTGCTTCATGTTCTCGTGGGTGGAGCTGCTCTTGTCGCGCACGCTCACCTCGGTCAACGCCAAGTCCATCGCCTCGACCATGACGCGCACCGTGTCAGCCAGCGGCATGGACTGGGGCGTGCTGGCGGCGGCAGGGGTGCTGACCATCATCCCCGGCGCCTTGGTGATCTACTTTGTCCGCAACTACATCGCCAAGGGCTTTGCTCTGGGGAGGGTGTGATGACCGCCTCGAACTGGAACCGGCTTTATCTGGCGATCGGTGCAGGGATGGCGGCGGTGCTGGCCTTTCTGATCTGGGCCACGCCGCGCAACGACGAGGGCATCCAATGGTTCGACCCGATGATCCCGGGCGGCTGGATGGCATGGACCTTTCCGGTGGCGCTGTTCTTTTTCATCATCGCCTGCCTCTTGATCCTCTTCACGCTGCTGGCGGTGCGCTTTCCTGAAACGCCCCGTCGCGGCCTGCTGCGGATTGAAACCACGCGCGGCGACCGGCTGTTCATCACGCTTCTGGGTTCGGCCTTCATCAACCTGATCTGGCTGTTCTTTTTCGGTGCGCCGCTGACTTGGCCGCTGATCCTTTGCCTGCTTTATGCCGGGGCGGTCTTCCGCTGGGTCTAGGCAGGATGCAGACGCCGGAAGGCGGGGCTCTGACCCCCCGCCCTCCGGCAAGAATGAAGAAAACCGTGACGTCTCAACATTCTGGGAGGAATCTAATGAGAATTCGTGGAACTACAACAGCCATGGCGCTTGCGCTGGTGGCTTTCGGCCTGCCGGCATTTGCCGACATGGACGCGGCCAAGGCGTTTCTCGATGCCGAAATCGGCGATCTGTCGTCGCTGGACCGCGCGGGGCAGGAAGCCGAACTGCAATGGTTCATCGACGCGGCCAAGCCCTATGCGGGCATGGAAATCAAGGTGGTCTCGGAAACCATCGGCACCCATGAATACGAATCCAAGGTTCTGGCCCCGGCCTTTACCGCCATCACCGGCATCAAGATCACCCATGACCTGATCGGCGAAGGCGATGTTGTCGAAAAGCTGCAAACGCAGATGCAGTCGGGCGAAAACATCTATGACGCCTATATCAACGACAGCGACCTGATCGGCACCCACTGGCGCTATCAGCAGGCCCGCAACCTCAGCGACTGGATGGCGGGTGAGGGGGCTGCGGTCACCAACCCCGGGCTGGACATCGACGATTTCATCGGCAAGTCCTTTACCACCGGGCCGGATGGCAAGCTGTATCAGCTTCCCGACCAGCAATTCGCCAACCTCTACTGGTTCCGCTACGACTGGTTCAACGACCAGAAGACCAAGGACGATTTCAAGGCCAAGTACGGCTATGACCTTGGCGTTCCGGTCAACTGGTCGGCCTATGAGGATATCGCGGAATTCTTCACCGGCCGCGACATGTCCTATATGGGCGGGCCGACCTCGGTCTATGGCAACATGGACTACGGCAAGAAAGACCCCAGCCTTGGCTGGCGCTATACCGATGCCTGGATGTCGATGGCCGGCATGGGTGACGTGGGCGAGCCGAACGGCCTGCCGGTGGACGAATGGGGCATCCGGGTGAACGAGAAATCGCAGCCCGTCGGTTCCTGCGTGGCGCGCGGCGGCTCGACCAATGACGCTGCGGCCGTCTATGCCGTGACCAAAGCGATCGAGTGGCTGCAAAAGTATTCGCCGCCCGCCGCCGCCGGCATGACCTTTGGCGAGGCCGGCCCGGTTCCGGCGCAGGGGGCGATTGCCCAGCAGATGTTCTGGTATACCGTGTTCACCGCCGCCGCCGTCGAACCCGGCACCCCGGTGATGAACGAGGACGGCACGCCGAAATGGCGCATGGCCCCCTCGCCGCACGGCGCCTATTGGCAGAACGGCCAGAAGATCGGCTATCAGGATGCCGGTTCCTGGACCCTGATGAAATCCACCCCGGTGGACCGCGCCCAAGCCGCATGGCTTTATGCGCAGTTCGTCACCTCGAAGACCGTGGACGTGAAGAAATCCCATGTCGGGCTGACCTTCATCCGCGAAAGCACGATCCAGCATCAGTCCTTCACCGACCGCGCGCCGAAACTGGGCGGTCTGGTCGAGTTCTACCGTTCGCCCGCCCGGGTGCAATGGTCGCCGACCGGCACCAATATCCCGGACTATCCCAAGCTGGCGCAACTGTGGTGGCAGAACATCGGCGATGCGATGTCGGGCGCCAAGACCCCGCAGGAGGCCCTCGACAGCCTCTGCGCCGAGCAGGAGAAAGTGCTGATCCGTCTGGAGAAATCCGGCGCTCAGGGCGATCTGGGCCCGGTGATGAACGAAGAGCAGGATCCGCAGGTCTGGCTTGACGCCCCCGGCGCGCCGGTGGCCAAGCTGGAGAATGAAAAGCCGCAGGGCGAGACCATCGCCTATGACGAGCTGATCAAATCCTGGCAGAAGTGATCTGACGATCCTGTCGGGGGGCGGGGCCATGGCCTTCGCCCCCCGATTTCCGACCGACCGCAGGAGGCCCGACTTGTCCCAAATCCTTGCCATTGATCAGGGCACCACCTCGACCCGGGCGATCCTGTTTTCCACTGGCCTGTCGCCCATCAATTCGGCGCAGGAAGAGTTTGCACAGCACTTTCCCGCCTCAGGCTGGGTCGAGCATGATCCCGAAGACCTGTGGCAAACCACGCTTTCCACCGCCCGCGCTGTGCTGTCGCGCACCGATCCGGCGCAGGTTGCCGCCATCGGCATCACCAATCAGCGCGAAACCACACTGATCTGGGACCGCGAGACGGGTGAACCCCTTCACAATGCCATCGTCTGGCAAGACCGCCGCACCGCCGACATTTGTGCCGCCCTGCGCGACGCCGGGCATGAGCCGATGATCACCGCCCGCACCGGCCTGCTCCTTGACCCCTATTTCAGCGGCACCAAGATCAAATGGATGCTGGACCATATTCCAGGCGCCCGCACGCGGGCCGAGGCGGGCAAGCTGGCCTTCGGCACGGTGGACAGTTTCCTGATCTGGCGGCTGACCGGGGGCCGCGCGCATGTCACCGATGCCACCAATGCGGCGCGCACGCTGATCTTCAACATCGCCAGCGGGGAATGGGACGCCGATATCTGTGCGCTCTTCGGCATTCCCATGGCGATGCTGCCCCGGGTGCTGGACTGTGCCGATGATTTCGGCACCACCGACCCGGCGCTGTTCGGCCGCGCCATTCCCATTCGCGGCGTGGCGGGCGATCAGCAGGCGGCAACCGTGGGGCAGGCGTGCTTTGCGCCGGGCATGATGAAATCCACCTATGGCACCGGCTGTTTCGCGCTTCTGAACACCGGGGCGCAGAGGGTGCCCTCGAAGAACCGGCTGCTGACCACCATCGCCTACCGGCTGAACGGGCAGACCACCTATGCGCTGGAAGGCTCGATCTTCATTGCGGGCGCCGTGGTGCAATGGCTGCGCGACGGGCTGAAGATCATCCGCAGCGCGGCTGAGACGCAGGCGCTGGCCGAGGCGGCGGACCCGGGCCAGGATCTGGTGCTGGTGCCCGCCTTTACCGGCCTTGGCGCGCCCTATTGGCGACCCGAGTGCCGGGGCGCGGTCTATGGGCTGACCCGCAATTCCGGCCCGGCGGAACTGGCCAGGGCGGCGCTGGAAAGCGTGGGTTTCCAGACCCGTGACCTTTTGGAGGCGATGCGCGCCGATTGGGGCACGGCGGCGGATGGCGTGCTGCGCGTCGATGGCGGCATGGTGGCCAGCGATTGGGCCATGCAGTTTCTGGCCGATATTCTGGGGGCGCCGGTGGACCGGCCCGTGGTGACCGAAACCACCGCCTTGGGCGCGGCCTATCTGGCCGGGTTGCAGGCCGGGCTTTGCCCCGCGCCGGAAGAATTCCAGAAAAGCTGGGCCTTGCAGCGCCGATTTGCCCCGGCGATGGCGCCGGAAGTGCGCGCCGCGAAATATGCCCGCTGGGGCAGGGCGGTTGCCGCCACGATGGCGGTATGACGCCCTTTGCCATTTTGGCGCCCGGGCAGATCCTGTTCGGGCGGGGCGAGGCGGCCAAGGCGCCGGCGCTGATCCGCAGCTTCGGGGCGAGGGTGCTGGTGGTGCATGGCGCCGATGCCCGCCGCGCCGACTGGTTGCACCTGCCGGATGCCGAGGTGCAGCGCCTGCCCTGTGCAGGGGAACCGACCTTGCCCATGCTGGAGGCGGCGCTGGCGCAAACGCGCGGCTTTGCGCCCGATGTGGTCGTGGGTCTTGGTGGTGGCGCTGTGCTGGACATGGCCAAGGCGCTGGCCGCACTGATCCCGGCACCGGGCGGGCCGATGGACCATCTTGAGGTGGTGGGGCGCGGTCTGCCGCTTGTCGCCCGACCCTTGCCCTTCGTGGCGCTGCCCACCACCGCCGGCACCGGGGCCGAGGCGACCAAGAATGCCGTGATCGGCCTGCCGGACCATGGCCGCAAGGTCAGCCTGCGCGATGACCGGATGCTGGCACGGCTGGCGATTGTTGACCCGGCGCTGACCGACCATTGCCCGCGCGGGGTGACGCTGGCCTCGGGCCTTGATGCGCTGGCACAGGTGATCGAGCCTTATGTCTCGAACCGCGCCACCCCTTTCACTGATGCGCTGACCCGTCCGGCCATCGCACAGGGCCTTGCCGCGCTGACCTGCCTGATGCGGGGCGAGGATGCGGCGGCGCGTGACGCGATGGCCTGGGTCAGCCTGTCGGGCGGCATGGCGCTGGCCAATGGCGGCCTCGGGGCGGTGCATGGGCTGGCCGGACCGATCGGCGGCGTCAGCCCGGCGGCGCATGGTGCGGTTTGCGGTGCCCTTCTGGGGCCGGTGCTGGCGCTGAACCGGGCGCGGGCCACCGGCCCCGCCGCCGCCCGGCTGGACGAGGTGTGCCACCTGATCGCCGCGGCGCTGGGCGGGGCCGAGGCCCCGGCAACGCTGGCCCGCTGGGCCAGCGAGGCGGGCCTGCCGGGGCTGACGGCGCAGGGCCTTGCCCCGGCCGATCATGCGCAGGTGGCCGAGTCGGCGCGGACCGCCTCTTCGATGAAGGGCAATCCGGTGGCCCTGTCGCCGGCCGACCTCATGCAGATTCTGGCCATGGCCGCCTGAGAGCGGCCTATGTCCCCCGTCCCCTTGCCCATTTCAGCAAGAGGTGATCCGCCATCAACCCCATGAAGGCCACCGCGAAGCCCAGAACCAACCCCTTGCCGACATCGGTCGAAGACAGCGCGCGTTGCATTTCTTGCCCCAGATCCTGCGTGCCGATGAAGGCCGCAATGATCACCATGAACAGCGCGAACATGATCGACTGGTTCGCCCCCACCATCAGGGTCGGCACCGCCAGCGGCAGCTTCACATGCCACAGGATCTGGCCCGGCCCCGCGCCCGACATCTGCGCTGATTCCACGATCTCGGGCGGGATGCTGCGCAGCCCCTCGATGGTATAGCGAATGATCGGCACCGTGGCGAAGACCATGACGGCGGCAATCACCGCAACATCGTTCACCCCGAACAGCATCACCACGGGAATAAGGTAGATGAAGCTCGGAAAGGTCTGCAATGTGTCGCAGATCAACAGGAACCGCCGCGCCCGCCCGGGCCGCGCGGCGCCCAGCAGGCCCAGCGGCACCCCGATCAGCAGCGCCAGCGTGACTGCGACAAAGACGGTGTAGACCGTGATCATCGCCCGGTCCCACCAGCCCGACAGCGCGATGGGCAGAAAGAACGCCAGACAGATCAGCGCCGAACGCGGGCCGCCCACCGCCCAGCCGATCCCGGCCAGAAACACCAGCACCGCCGAAACCGGCAGCCACAGAAAGCCGTCGCGCAGCGGGATCAGAACCCATGTGATCAGGAACCAGCGCAGCCAGTCGGTCACGGGCGACACCATGTCGATGAAGGCGCCGACGGCGGCATCGACCGGGCCGGCCATGCTCAGGGCCTGCGCCCGCTCGACCACCGCGAAATAGGGGTGCAGTGTGACCAGCGCAAAGCCAAGGCCGACCAGCCCTGCCCAGACCGCCAGATGCCGGTGGCGTTGCAGCCAACCCGACCCCTCGTCATGGTGCGAGGGCTGTCTGACCGCCCATGCCTTGGACATCCGGTCCAGCACGATGGCCAGAAGCACGATGGTGATGCCGATTTCCACCGAAAGCCCGATCTTCAGCGCCTGCAACAGTTGCAAAAGCTTCTGCCCCAGCCCGGGCATCCCGATGAATGAGGCCAGCACCACCATGGCCAAGCTTTGCATGATCACCTGATTGACCCCGATCAGCAATTCGGTCCGCGCCGCGGGCAGGCGCACCCGGGTCATCAGTTGCAGGCGGGTGGTGCCGCTCATCCTGCCGCTTTCGATGATTTCGGCCGGGACGGCGCGCAGGCCCAGCAGCGTCATGCGGATCATCGGCGGCACCGAGAAGATGATGGTCACGATGGCGCCCGCCTTCGGCCCCACCCCGATAAAGACCACGACCGGGATCATGTAGGCGAAATGC
The DNA here is from genome assembly GCF_013328815.1 of Tabrizicola fusiformis. GTDB lineage: Bacteria > Pseudomonadota > Alphaproteobacteria > Rhodobacterales > Rhodobacteraceae > Fuscibacter. The sequence goes on along the minus strand of NZ_JABUHN010000003.1, from coordinate 87,098 downwards.
GGCAGCGATTGCGCGATGTTCAGGATCGGGTTCAGCACCCGCTCGGCCCGGCGCGAGTGCCATGCCAGCATTCCCAGCGCCAGCCCCAGCGCAACCGAGAATGGCGCCGCAACAAGGATGACCGACAGCGTTTCCATCGCCCATTTCCACTGGCCCATGACGGCGATCCAGATAAAGGTGCCGCCCGCCAGCGCCGCCAGCCGCCAGCCCGCAAGGGCGTGGCCCGCAACGGCGGCGCTGGCCGCGATCACGACCCAAGGGATCGGACCCAGCCGGGGCCAGCGCGATTTGCCGTAAAGCAGGTTCGCGGTTACATCCAGACAGACCTCCACCACGTCGGAAAAGGCACGGGTGACACGCATCAGGCCAAGATCGTCACGGGCAAAGGCGAAGACGGCATTGATCCAGTCGGCAAAGGGCAGGATCAGCGTCTGCGGCAACCGGATCAGCGGATCGGGCAGCAGGTTGCGCAAAACGACCAGCGCCAAGGTGGCCATCAGCAGCGCCAGCGCCACGCGCCCCCCTTCGGGCAGGCTCCGCCCCTTCATGCAACCGGCCCCAGCAACAGGTCCAGCGCCGCCTGCCGGTCCAGCACCCCGGCGATGCCGCCCCGGGCATCGGCCACCGGGATCAGCGGGCGGCTGTCGCCGACGATCCGGCGGGCGAGCGCGTGCAGCGTCTCGGCCCCGGGCAGGGCGGTGCCTTCGGGGGGCGGGCCTTGAACCGGCTGCGCCACAGCGCCCGCGCGGATCACGCGGCAGCGGTCCACCGCTTGGGTGAATTTGGCAACATAGGGGGTGGCGGGGGCCATCACGATCCGTTCCGGCGTGTCGATCTGCTCGACAGCACCGTCCTTCATGAGGACAATGCGGTCGGCAAGGCGCAGCGCCTCGTCGAAATCATGGGTGATGAAGACGATTGTCTTGGCCAGCATCCCCTTCAGCCGCAGAAACTCGTCCTGCATCTCGCGCCGGATCAGCGGATCAAGCGCGCTGAAGGGTTCGTCCAGAAACCATATGTCCGGCTCGACTGCCAGACTGCGGGCGATCCCGACGCGCTGTTGCTGGCCCCCAGAAAGTTCGCGCGGGAAATAGCCTTCGCGGCCCTTCAGCCCGACCAGCGCCAGCATCTCATGCGCGCGGGCGATGCGCGAGCGGCGGTCCTGTCCGCGCATTTCCAGCGGAAAGGCAACGTTCTCCAGCGCGGTGCGGTGCGGCAGCAGGCCGAAGCTTTGAAAGACCATGCCCATCTTGCGGCGGCGCAGGTCGATCAGTTCGGTTTCCGTCAGCCTGCCGATGTCGCGGCCCTCGACCGTGACCGCGCCGGCGGTGATGTTCAGCAGCCGGGCAAGGCAGCGCACCAGCGTCGATTTTCCTGAACCGGACAAGCCCATGACCACCAGCATCTCGCCACGGCGGATATCCAGCGAGACATCCCGCACCGCGGCGATTTGGCCGGTGGCCCGCAGGTCTTCGGCAGTGGTCTGCGCCGTCAGCCGGGGGGCCAGCCGTTCGGGCCGGTCGCCGAACACCTTCCAGACGTTCCGGCAGGAAATCACCACATCATTTTCCGTCAAGGCAGCCTCCAGAGCAGGGTGGGCCACCCGGAGCAACCGGGTGGCCGGATGGGTCGGTTCCCCGTGGGCGGGCTATTCAGTCCAGGGCTTCCAGGTGTCGGCATTCGCCTCAAGCCAGGCGGTGGCGGCGTCTTCCGGCTCCATCCCGTCCACATCGACCAGCTTGGCCATCTGGGCGATCTGGGCATTGGTGAAGCTGACTTTCTGAAGGGTGGCATAGGCTTTGGGCCATTTGTCCTTCATGCCGTCCCAGGCTGCGATCTTGAGATAGCCGTTGGCCGGGTTGCCGCAGTCATAGGTCTTGTCCGGGATCGGGCCGACGGCCGGATCCTTGTCGCAGCCCTCGACCCATTCGGGGAAGTTCACGAATTCGCCTGGCCAGACCGCCTCGGCAAAATTCGGGGTCCAGTTGAACAGCACGATCGGCGTCTTGTCCTTTTCCGCCGCCGCGATTTCGGCCCAGAGTGCCGCCGCCGACCCGGCATTGACCACGACGAAGTTCAGACCCAGCGCATCGACCTTTTCCTGATCATGTTTCAGCCAGTCCACCGGCCCGCCCAGAAAACGGCCCTTGTCGCCGGTCTCGGGCGTGGCGAACAGGGCGGCGCAATCGTTCAGCGCCTTCCAATCGGGCAGGCCGGGGCAGGCGTCCTTGGTCCAGGCCGGATACCACCAGTCTTCGCGCGTCACCGCATTGTGGCTGGCCACGTCATGGATGCCGCCCTTTTCCAGAGCCGAGCGGAACGAGGCGCCGAAAGCGCCCTCCCAGACCTCAAGCTCAAGCGTGGCATCGCCCAGCCGCACCGCTTCGTAAACCGCCTGACTGTCGGTCGAGACATATTCGACCGAATTTCCCATGCCCTGAAAGATCTGCCCGACCACATTGGACATGACGATCTGGCTGGACCAGTTGTGGATCGGAATGACGATCGGGTCCGGCGAATCGTCGGCCCGAAGCGGTGAGGTGCCCAAGGCGACAATCGCCGCACCAAGAAGCAGTCTGGTGGTTCTTTGCATGTTTTTGGTCCCTGTTGTGCCGCATCGCCGAATGGCCTGCGCGTTTTCGCGGAAAGACGAATGCTTTCCTGACAGGGAAGATTAGGCAGCGGATGTGAACGTGTCAGACCACCGGGATGAACAGGCTGGAGAAAGATGTTACAAAATGTTAACAGGAATGGACGGCCTTGCTGAGGGGGATACGGCAGATGACATCGGGTTCCGCCCATGTCGTGGTGATCGAAGATGACCCGGTGACGCGCACGGCACTTGCGGGTTATCTGGAATCCTTCGGCTATCGCGTCACGGCCTGCGCCGGGGCCGAGGCGGCCGAGCGGGTGCTGGCGCAGGAAAGCCCCGACCTGCTGATCGTGGATATCAACCTGTCGGGCAAGGACGGGCTCGAAATCACCCGCGAACAGCGCGCCCGTTCGGAAGTGGGGATCATCCTTTTGTCGGGGCGCACCGATGATGTGGACCGGATCGTCGGGCTGGAGCTGGGTGCCGATGATTACGTCTGCAAACCCTTCAACCGGCGCGAATTGCTGGCGCGGGTGAAGAACCTGCTGCGGCGCACGGCGGCGATGCGGCAACTTACCCGCCGCGTGGTGCATTTCGCGGGCTTCAGCTTTGACACTGCCGCCCGCCACGTCAGTGGCGCCGATGGCGAGACGATCCAGTTGACCCGGGCGGAATACGAACTTTTGCGCACCTTCGTCCTGAACCCCGGGATCGTGCTGTCGCGCGACCGGCTTCTGGCCAGCATCACCCATCGGCACAATGACACCGGCACGCGCACGGTGGATGTCATGGTCAAGCGGCTGCGGGCGAAATTCGGCGACGACCCCAAGCTGCCGCGCGTCTTTGGCACCTCGCATGGCGAGGGCTATGTCTTTACCGCGCTGCTGTCGTGACCACAGGCGTGCGCTCCAGCGCGGCAAGCGCATGGGCAAGCTCCCGCTCGGCGGCGGCGCTGGCATCCAGCAGGGGGGCGGCCTGATCCGGGGCAGGGCGGGCACCGGGGCGGCTGAGGTCGCCCAGAAGCGCCACCAGCGCCGGAAGCGCGAAATTCCCCGCCGCCCCCTTCAACTGATGCGCCCGCCGCTCGATCTCGGCGGATTGGCCCGCGCGCAGGGCGGCGGCAATCGCCTCGGCCTCGGGGCGCAGACGGTCCAGCATCAGGCGCAACAGGGCGCGGGTGTGGTCCGGGCCCAGATCGGCCAGCGTCTCGCGTACGGCAGGGGGGATCCCGGCGGTCGGACAGAGCCGCGCCAGCGTCTGTGCCAAAAGGTCGGGGTCCAGCGGTTTGGCCAGAACCGCATCCATGCCTGCCGCGTGGCAGGCGGCAACCTCTTCCGGCTGGACATGGGCCGAAACCCCAAGGATCGGCAGGCGGCCAAGGGCGGGGCTGTGCTGGCGCAGGCGGCGCGTCACCTCGACCCCCGAGATATCGGGCAGGTTCACATCCATCAGCACCGCATCAAACCGGCTCCGCGCCGCCAGCGTCAGCGCGCGTTCGCCGGTTTCGGCCATCACCGCATGATGCCCCAGCGCCTCAAGAAATCCCTGCGCCACCTGCCGGTTGACCGGGTGATCCTCGACCACCAGAAGCTGGAGCGGCACCGGGGCCGCCGGTGCCGGGGCCGGCAACGTAGGTTCCGCGGCCTGCGCGGCGGCGAACGGCAGGTCCAGCGTGAACCGCGCCCCTTCGCCCGCCCGGCTGGCGGCGGTCAGCGTGCCGCCCATCAGCCCCGCCAGCCGGCGTGAGATGGCCAGACCCAGCCCGGTGCCGCCATGGCTGCGCGCCGTCTGCGGCCCTTCCTGTTCAAACGGCGCAAAGATCCGCTCCAGCGCCTCGGGCGCGATGCCCCGCCCGGTGTCGGTCACGGTAAAGCGCAGCCAGATCGGATCGGCTCCGGCCGAAGACAGCGGCTCTGCCGCGATCCGCACCTCGCCGTGGTCGGTGAATTTCACGGCATTCGAGACAAGGTTGAAGAGGATCTGGCGCAGCTTGCCCCGGTCGCCCAGCAATGGCGGCAGCGCCGCAGGCCCGGGCTGGATCAGCAGGCGCAGCCCCTTTTCCTCGGCCATGGGCGCCATCAGAAGCGCGATGTCGTCCAGCGCCCCGGCAAGATCGAAGGTCACGATGTCTTGCGCGGCAATGCCCTGATCCAGCTTGGAATAATCCAGAATGTTGTTCAGAAGGCCCATCAGCCCCTGACCCGAGGCAAGGGCCACCTCCAGCCGTTTGAGCTGCCGCTCGCTCAACCCGTCGCGGGGTAGGGTGCGCAACATGCCCAGAACGCCGTTCATCGGGGTGCGGATTTCATGGCTCATCATCGCCAGAAATTCCGATTTGGCGCGATCGGCCGTCTCGGCCCGGTCGCGGGCGGCGGCGTGGGCGGCCACTTCGCTGCGCAATTGCGCGGTCTGTTCATCGACAAGCTGCTGCAACGCATTGCGGTGGCGGTGCAACTCTTCAAGGTGGCGCTCGCGCTCGGCGGCGAGGTTGCGGTTGGCGATGCCTTGCAGGCGGAACACCTCGACGGCGCCTTCCATCCGGGCAATCTCATCGGTGCCGGCGGGCTGGATCGCCTCGCCCGGATCGCCGTCGGCAAGCCGGGTCATGCGGGCCGAAAGCAGGTCCAGCCGCCGGATGAGATTGCCGCGCACATAGAACCACAAGACGCCAAAAGACAGCGCCAGCGCCAGCAAGGACGAAAAGGCATAAAGCCGCTGCGTGGCGACAATGGCCTGTTGCGCCGATTGTCCGGCGGCAACCGCACTGGCCTCGATCCGGTCGGCCAGCACCGAGGCAGAGCTTTCCAGCGCCAGCGCCGCGCTGCGCAATTCGTTTTCCGCAAGGGCGATGCGCCCGGTCACCGCCAGAACCTGCGCTGCATTCTCGAACAGGGTGGCGGCTTCGGGCGGGGCGGCGGCACCGGCCCCGATGATGCGCAGCAAGACCCGCACCCGTTCCGCGCGGCGCGGATCCTGCACCGAAGCAAGCCGGCGCGAAATGACCTTGAACCGCGCGTCCAGTTCGGCCCGCAGGGCCTGCAATGCATCCTGATCCTGCATGGCCGGCACACGGTTCAAAAGCAGCCCGATTTCCGAGGCATGGGCCCGCAGCTCGAACATCAGGCCCATCTGGAACAGATCGACCTCGATCAGCTTGTCAAGCGTTTCGGGCCGCCGCCCGGCTTCGGTGCTGGTGCCGCTTTCCATCTCATACAGGCTGGAAATCACCGCCGAAGCACCCATTTCCGCATTGGCCACCAGCGTATCGGCGATTTCGGTCAGCTCGACAGCGGCGGCAAGCCCCGCGCGCAACTGGGCATCGCGGCGGTCGATCAGGCTGAGACGCTGGCGCACCAGTCGGTCGATCGACAACAGCGCCTGCCGCACCGCCCCTTCGGCCGCCAGCGCATTGGTCAGTGCCACATCCTGCACGCCGCGCTGCCGGGCCAGCCGGTCGCGCAGCGCATCGGCTTGGGCAAACAGAAAGGCGGCGCGCTCTTGCCGCTGGCCCTCGTCGGTCACGGCGGCCAGTTCCGGCGCCATGGCGACGACGCGACTGGTTTCTTCGGCCACGCCGCGCACTTCGGAAATCGCCGGAATCGCTTCGGTCACCACGCGCGACTGGTTGCGCGCCACCTCCTGCAACTCGACCCAGCCCAGCACCCCGGTTGCGACCGGAAAGCCGGCGATCAGCAGGATCGCCAGCAAAAGTCGTCCGCCAAGACTCGACTTGTAGCCGAAGTTCCGCAAGGTTCGCCTCCGGGGCCGCGCCGGGTGTCTGCGCGCTGCCAAGGCTATCACCGATTGCGGCAAGGGGGAGAGGGATGTCGGCGCGCGGCGGGATTTCGGCGCTGATGCTGGCGGCGGGGCTGCTTGTCTGCCTGCCGGCGGGCGCCGAGGTCTGGCCGCTCGAAACCCGCAGCCGGGCTTTTGACGACACAAGTGCGGCGGTGCCCATCGACTATGTGCCGCTGGATCATGCCGCGCGGCCGTGGCGGCTATGCATTCTTTATCCCCACCTCAAGGATGCCTATTGGCTGTCGGTGAATTACGGCATGGTGGAAGAGGCCCGGCGCCTTGGCGTCGGCTTCGATGTGTTCGAGGCGGGGGGCTATCCCAACCTTGCGCGGCAGATCGAACAGTTGCGGGGCTGCGCGGGGGATGAATTCGATGCCGTGATCCTTGGCGCGGTGTCCTATGGCGGACTGACCCCTGCGGTCGAAGAGATTGCCCGCCGCAAGCCGGTGATTGCCGCCGTCAACGATATCGACGACCGCGGCATTGCCGCCAAGGCCAGCGTGCCCTGGGCCGGAATGGGGGCGGCGGCGGGGCATTTCATCGCGGCGCGGCATCCGGCAGGTAGCCCGCCCGTCACCGTGGCCTGGTTTCCCGGTCCCGAAGGGGCGGGTTGGGTCTCTTTCATCGAGGCGGGGTTTCGGGCGGCGCTGGCCGAAAGCTCGGCGCAGGTCGTGATCACCCGCTATGGCGACACCGGCACCGAGCAGCAGGTCTTGCTGGTCGAAGAGGCGTTGGAGGCGTGGCCGGATGTCGATTACCTGATCGGCAGCGGCCCGATGGCCGAGGTGGCGGTGCCGATCCTGCGGGCGCGGGGGGCGAGTGGCAAGGTGGCGGTGGTTTCGACCTATCTCAGCCATGCGGTTTATCGTGGCGTGATGCGGGGGCGTATCCTTGCCGCACCCACGGATTCGCCGGTGGTGCAGGGGCGGCTGGCGGTGGAAATGGCGGTGCGGGCGCTGGAAGGGCGGCTTGATGTCCGGCACGCGGGGCCCGCCGTGCGGGTGGTGACGCCCGACACCACCGGGCCATCGGTCACCGAAGGCTCTCTGGCGCCGGCAAGCTTTGTGCCGGTGTTTTCGCTTGCCCCCGGCGGCGGCCCCTGACAGCAGGCACAAGATGGCACAGGCCGGTGGCGGCAATCCGGATGCGGCGAAGGGCAGGGTGTATCATGGCGCATGAAGCGGCGGCGAAAACCTCTCTCTGGCGGGGTTTGCCGGCGGGGATCTGGGCACTGGGGCTGGTCTCGATGCTGATGGATGTCTCGTCCGAGATGATCCACGCGCTGTTGCCGGTCTATCTGACCGTCGGCCTTGGGGCGAGCGCGCTGGCCGTGGGGCTGATCGAGGGGATCGCCGAGGCGACGGCAGCGGTGACCAAGGTGTTTTCCGGGGCGCTGTCGGACCGGATCGGGCGGCGCAAGACGCTGGCGGCCATCGGCTATGGTCTGGCGGCGGTGACCAAGCCGGTCTTTCCCCTTGCCCCGACTCTGGGCTGGCTGGTGGCCGCGCGGTTCATCGACCGGGTGGGAAAGGGCATCCGGGGCGCGCCGCGCGATGCGCTGGTGGCCGATCTTGCGCCCGCGGGGCGGCGAGGTGCCGCCTTTGGCCTGCGCCAGTCGCTTGATACCATCGGTGCCTTTGCCGGGCCGCTTCTGGCCATCGCCCTGATGTGGGTGTTTGCCAATGATTTCCGTGCGGTGTTCTGGGTGGCGGTGGTTCCGGCCTTCCTTGCCCTTGGCCTGATCCTTGTCGCGGTAAAGGAGCCGGCCCGCCCCGACGGGCTGCGTCGGGTCAGGAACCCCTTGTCGCGGGATGAACTGCGGCGGCTGGGCGGCATCTATTGGGCCGTGGTCGCGGTGGCGGCGGTCTTTACGCTGGCCCGGTTTTCCGAAGCCTTTCTGATCCTGCGGGCGCAGGAGATCGGGCTGACGCTCATGCTGGTGCCGCTGGTTCTGGTTGGAATGAATGCGGTCTATGCGCTGTCGGCCTGGCCTGCGGGCGTGCTGTCGGACAAGATGGGCCCCCCGGGGCTGCTCTTGGCGGGGATGGTGGTGCTGATGGCTGCCGATCTGGTCCTGGCGCTGGTGCCGGGCCTTGGTGGCCTTGCGCTGGGCATCGCGCTCTGGGGGCTGCATATGGGGCTGACGCAGGGGCTTTTGTCGGCGCTGGTGGCCGAAGCGGCTCCGGCCGAGTTGCGCGGCACCGCCTTTGGCATGTTCAACCTGATCACGGGCGGCGCGCTTTTGTTGGCCAGCGGGCTTGCCGGGGCGCTGTGGCAGGGTCTTGGATCAGAGGCGACCTTTCTTGCCGGGGCCGCTTTCGCGGCACTTGCCGCGCTGGGGCTGATCGCGCTGCGCCACAGGCTGGCCTAGACGGGCAGGGGGCCGCACCTTCCGGTGCGGCCCGCCGATGTCAGCGGTAGGGGTAGCCCGCCTTTTCCATCGTCTCGGCGTATTTCTTGAACGCCTCGACCACGCGGCCCGAACGCGGCGACGAGGCGGCGACCTCATCCCAGAAGCCCTTGGAATCGGTCACGACCTGCGCCCATTCCTCGGGCGGCAGCGAGGTGAGTTCCATCTTCTCGCCCTCGACCCGCAGCTTTGCCTCGCCGCCCCAATACCAGACCTGCCGGTAGTAATGCGACTGGTCGATGGTGATCTTGAACAGCTCTTGCAGATGCGGCGGCACCTTCTGCCAGCTTGCGGTATTGGCGAAATAGCTGCCGAACCACGCGCCGGTGACCGAGTTGGTCAGCGCATATTTGCAGACATCGGCCCAGCCCACCTCATAGGCTTCGGTAAAGCCGCACCATGCCACGCCGTCCAATTCGCCGGTCTGCATCGCCACTTCGACGTTGTCCCACGGAATCGTGACCGGCACGAGGCCATAGCGCGACAGGAACTTGCCTGCCGTCGGCACGCCGAAGACGCGCAGGCCCTGCATGTCGGCCAGCGAGCGGATCGGCTTGTCCACGGTGAAGATGTGCAGGGGATCCCACGCCCCGGCGGAAAGCCAGGTCACGCCTTCGACCTCGCCGTAAGCTTCCTGCCAGATCTCCTTCAGCCCGTAATAGTTGAACAGCGCTGGCACATCGAGGCTGTAGCGGGTGGCGAAGGGGAAATAGCCGCCAAAGACCGAGATATCGACCGGCGAGGCCATGGTCGCCTCATCCGATTGCACCGCGTCCAGCGTGCCGTTCTGCAGCGCGCGGAAGAGGTCGGCGGTGGGGACCAACTGGTCGGCGTAGTAAAGTTCGATCTCCATTTCGCCGTTGGCCGCGACGTTGAACGCCTCGATCTGCGGCTTGATCACATGCGCGCCAAGGGGGGCACCGGAATAGGTCTGCAACCGCCATTTGATCGGTGCCGCCTGTGCATTGACGTAAGGTGCCGCCAGCGTGGCCCCCGCCACGGCACCGGCCCCCATCACCGACTGGCGCAGGAAGTTGCGCCGGGTGGCAAGGATCGCCTCGGAAGGGGTTTGGGTCTTCTTGGGTTCGGTCATTTCCATCTCCTGTCGTGGTTACGGGCTTCTGCGGCCCTCGGTGGTGGTTCTTTAGTTCAGCCCCGGACGTTGACCTGTTCGGGCAGCCAAAGGGCAATTTGCGGGAAGATCATCAGCAGGACGATGGTCAGCGCCATGATTGCCGCAAAAGGCCAGATCGAGCGGTAGATGTCGCCCAGCGAAAATTCCTTGGGCGCAAGCGAGCGCATCAGGAACAGGTTATAGCCGAAGGGCGGGGTGATATAGGCGATCTGGCAGGTGATGGTGTAAAGAATGCCATACCAGATCAACTGGTTGTCAAAGCCCAGATCAAGCTGGCCGACCAGCGGGATATAAAGCGGTGCCACGATCACCAGCATCGCAGTATCGTCCAGGAACATCCCCAGCAGCAGGAAGCTGAGTTGCATCATGATGATGATGGCCCACGGCGACAGTTCCCATTTGGTGATGAACAGCGTCTCGATCGCCTTCACCGCGCCCAGACCGTCAAACACCGCACCAAAGGCCAGCGCGGCAAGGATCAGCCACATGAACATGCAGGAGACGGCCAGCGTCTTCATCGAGGTTTCGCGCACCAGCCGCCACGAGAACCGCCCCTTGGCCAGTGCCGCCAGCGTGGCGCAGGTCGCCCCCACGGCCGAGCTTTCGACAAGGCTGGTGACGCCAAAGACGAAAAGCCCGGTCATGAAGAAGAAAATGGCAAAGGGGATGATCCCCGCCTTGGCCAGCGCCAGCTTTTCGGCAAAGGGCATGTTCAGTTCTTCATCCGGCACCCGCGGCGCCAGCTTGGGGTTCAGCATGGCGCGGATCAGGATATATGCGATGAACAGCGCCGCCATCAGCAGCCCCGGCATGATGCCCGCGAACCACAGCTTTGACACCGGCTGCCGCGCGATCATGCCATACAGCACCAGCACCACCGAAGGCGGAATTAGGATGCCCAGCGAGGAACCGCCCTGCACCACGCCGGAAATCAGCACCTTGTCATAGCCGCGCCGCAGCATTTCGGGCAGGGCGATGGTGGCCCCGATGGCCATGCCCGCCACCGAAAGCCCGTTCATCGCCGAGATGATCACCATGAGCAGGATGGTGCCGATGGCCAGCCCGCCCGGAATGCGGCCGAACCAGACATGCAGCATCTTGTAAAGGTCTTCGGCGATGCCGCTTTCGGCAAGGATATAGCCCATGTAGATGAACATCGGCAGCGTCAGCATCGCATACCAGTTGAACAGCTTGAACACCTGATTGTAGGGCAGTTCGATGGCGCCGTTGCCATACAGCAGCAACGCCGCCCCCGCCGCGACAAAGCCGATGGCAGCGAACACCCGCTGGCCGGTGACCAGCAGAAGCGCCATCGAGGCGAACATCAGAAGCGCGATCAGTTCGTAGGACATTTCAGAGGAGCTTTCCGCGCAGGGTGGCGATGTGCTTGAACATCAGGGAAAACGCCTGAAGCAGCATGAGGACGAGGCAGAGCGTCAGCAGCGCCTTGATCGGAATGACCGAGGGGTTCCACATCGAGAACCGCCGCTCTCCGGTCTGGATCGCATATTGCAGCGACGAAATGCTGCCCACCAGCATGACCCCCAGATAGAAGATCATGCAGCCCACCGTGGCCAGATCCAGCTTGGCCTTGCCGCGTTCGGACAGGTTGGCATACCACAGGTCCATGCGCACATGGTCTTCGTTCTTCATCGTGATCGGCCCGCCCATGAAGTAATAGGCGGCCAGCGTGAACTGGGTGAACTCGATCGCCCAATGCACCGGAATGTGCAGGACGTTGCGGGTGATCGCGTCAAAGATCAGAGTCGCCCCCATCACGAAGATCAGCGAGGCGGCCAGATAGCCGACATAGTCCGAAACCCTGTCAACCAGCCGCACATAGGCCCGGATCACCTGTGGCATGTCGGGCGCGCCTCCGGCTTTTGCATCACGTCCAAAGCTCCACTCCCTTGTGTTTCAGCGCCTCTCTGTGCGCCTTTTCCAGTGGCCCATCGCTGATGATGAGGTCGATTTCGGTTGTGGCGCAGACCGCATAGGTCGCGCGGCGACCGAATTTCGTGCCGTCGGCAAGGATGGTCACGCGCCGCGCACGGGCGGCCATGGCGCGCGCCACCTCGGCTTCGTCAAGGCTGGCATCCATCGCGCCGATCTCGGGGTCGAAGGCGGCGACGGTCAGCACGGCCCGGTCGGCCTGAAACCCGCGCAACTGGTCGATCACGGCGGCGCCGGTGGTTTGGGCGTTGTCGGCGCCATAACGCCCGCCCAGAAGGAAGACCTGCGCATCCGACCCGGCCTGCGCCAGCCGGTCGGCCAGCCGGCAGGAATTGGTGATGATCGTCAGCCCCGGCACCCCCGCCAGCGCCGCCGCCGCCGCCAGCGTGGTCGAGCCGGTGTCGATGAACAGCGTCTCGCCCGGCTCCACCGCATCGGCAAGCCGCTGGCCGATCCGCGCCTTGGCGGCGGCTTCGGTCACGGCGCGGTCGGAATGGCTTGGCTCGCGGATCAGCCGCGGGCGGCGGGCGCCACCATGCACCTTCTGCACCCGGCCATCCTCGGCCAGCGCCGTCAGATCGCGCCGGATCGTCTCGGTCGAGACGCGGAAATGCAGGGCCAGCCCGTCCACCGAGACCTCTCCTTCCTGCCGGGTCATCTCTTCGATCCGGCTTTGCCGTTCGTGCGGTTTCATCATCCGTCCTGCCTAGCCCACCGCATGAGTGCCGAGTGCGTCAACAAAATTTTCAGCCTGTCGCGCAAAGAAAATTTTGTTTCAGAGGCTTTACACGGCCATATGGCCATCTTTCCTGCTGGATGGTTGACGGAATTGCCCGAGTAGTCAATTAATGTTTGAAACCACAAGGTGACATGATGAGCAATTCCGCCCCGACGGCCCATGAAAGCGGCGGCGCACCACAGTTCGATGTGGCGGTGATCGGTGCGGGCGTCGTGGGTTGCGCACTGGCGCGGGCCTTCACGCTGGCCGGTGCGCGGGTGGCGGTGCTGGAAAAAGCGGCAGATGTGCTGGATGGTGCTTCCAAGGCCAACAGTGCCATCCTGCACACTGGCTTTGACGCGCCCGAAGGTTCGCTCGAACTGGCCTGCATCCGCGAAGGCTATGCGCTTTATCACGACATCCGCGAAAGGCTGGGCCTGCCGCTGGTGCGGGCGGGGGCCATGGTGCTGGCCTGGAACGAGGACGAGGTGGCGGGCCTGCCCGCGCTGATGGCCCAAGCCATGGCCAATGGCGTGACCGACATCCACCCCCTGACGGGGGACGAGGTGCTGCTGCTGGAACCTGCGCTGTCGCCTGCGGTCCGGGCCGGGTTCCGCGTGCCGGGCGAGCATCTGATCGACCCGTGGTCAGCCGCCCATGGCTATCTCATGCAGGCGCTGGTGAATGGCGCCACGCTGATGCGGCAGGCCGAGGTTCTGTCGGGCCATCGCGTGGGCGGCCTCTGGCATCTGGAAACGGTCGCCGGTCCGGTCAGGGCTGGGTTGGTGATCAATGCCGCGGGGCTGTGGGGGGATGAGGTGGACCGCCGTCTGACCGGGCAAAGCTGGTTCACCATAAAGCCCCGGAAGGGGCAGTTCGTGGTTTTTGACAAGACCGCCGCCGCCCTCGCCGGCCATATCCTGCTGCCGGTGCCGACCAAGATCACCAAGGGCATCGTCGTCTGCCGCACCGCCTTCGGCAATCTCCTCGTCGGCCCCACCGCCGAAGAGCAGGACGACCGCGACCATGCCACGGTTGAACGGGAAACCCTGCAGGCCCTGATCCGGCGCGGCTGCGAGATTTTGCCGGCGCTGGCGGGACATGAGGTGACGGCGGTTTACGCCGGCCTGCGCCCCGCGACCGAGGAAAAGCATTACCGCATCCGCCGCGATCTGGCCGAGGATTACATCTGCGTCGGCGGCATCCGTTCAACCGGACTGTCGGGGGCCCTGGGGATTGCGGCGCATGTGCTGCGGCTTTCGGGGCAGGGGGGGGCGCCGCTGGCCGATCCGCTCTGGCCGGTGATGCCCAATATCTCGGTGGAGGGGCCGCGCGACTGGCAATGCCCGGGCCATGGCGGCATCCTGTGTCATTGCGAACTGGTCACCCGGCGCGAGGTTGCGGCGGCGATGGAGGGGCCGATGGCGGTGGGCAGCCTTGCCGGGCTGAAACGGCGCACGCGGGTCACCATGGGGCGCTGTCAGGGGTTTTACTGTTCGGCCGAACTGGCCCGCGTCACCGAGGGCCGCCTTGCGCAACCCATGCTGGAGCCCGGCCATGACTGACCCCGAGGTGATTGTCGTGGGGGCAGGCCCGGCGGGCCTTGCGGCGGCCACCGCCCTTGCCCGCGCCGGGCGCCGCGTTCTGGTTCTGGAGCGCGAGACCGAGGCGGGCGGCATTCCCCGCCATTGCGGCCATTATCCCTTTGGAATGCGCGAGTTTCATCGCCTGTTGCGCGGCCCGGATTATGCGGCGCGGCTGCGGGACGCGGCCCTTGCGGCGGGGGTGGCGATCCGCACCCGCACCACCGTGACCGCGCTTCTGCCCGGCGGGCGGGTTGAGGTGACCGATGACAACGGCCATGCCACGCTTGCCGCAGGTGCCGTGCTGCTGGCGACCGGGGTGCGTGAAACCAGCCGCGCCGCGCGGCTGATCGGCGGCGAAAAGCCGGGGGGCGTGATGCCCACCGCCGCGCTTCAGGGGATCGTCTACCTGAACCACCAGCGCCCCTTTGCCCGCCCGGTGATTCTGGGCAGCGAATTGGTGGCCTTTTCGGCGCTGCTGACCTGCCGCCATGCCGGTATCCGCCCGGTTGCCATGGTGGAACCCGGGCCACGCATCACCGCCCGTAGCCCGGCGATCTGGCTGGCGCGGCTGATGGGGGTGCCGGTGCATTTGCGCAGCGACATTGCCGCGATCCATGGCCGAGCCCGGGTTGAAAGTGTAACCCTGACCACGCCCGGCGGGCCACTGGAACTTGCCGCCGATGGCGTCATTGTCACCGGCGGCTTCCGCCCCGATGCTGCCCTGTTGCGGGGCAGCCATCTGGAGGTGGATACCGCTTCGGGCGGTCCGGTGATCGACGCATGGGGCCGCCTGTCGGACCCGGCCTATTTCGCCGCCGGAAACCTGTTGCGCGGGGTGGAAACGGCAGGCTGGTGCTGGAACGAGGGGCGGCGCATTGCGCGCGCCATCCTTGCCGCCCTTGAGGGCGGCCTGCCGCCGCGCGAAGGCGCCCGGCTGCACCTTGCCCATCCGGCGCTGCGTCTTGCCCTGCCGCAGGTCGTGGCCCCGGCGGCGGGCGCCCCCCATGACCGGCTGCAAATCCGCCTTGCCGCCCCCGCCCGGGGCCGCCTGCGCCTGATGCAGGACGGGCGCGAGCTTGTCTCGGCCCCGCTTGACAGCCTGCCGGAGCGGCGCCTGTCGCTGCCCTTGCCACCCGCCGGAACCGGCGACCTGACCCTGACCATCAGCGAGGCCCCATGAAGATCGCCGCCGTCGATCAGGGCACTACCAGCACCCGCATCCTGACCATGGATGCCGACGGTCAGTTGCAGCCCGTGTTGTCGCTGCCGCATGGCCAAAGCTATCCCGCCCCCGGCCATGTCGAACAGGATGGCGAAGAACTGCTGGCCAATATCGCGCGCTGCCTTGACGCCGCCGGGGCAGGGGGGATCGGCCTTGCCAATCAGGGGGAAAGCTGCCTGGCCTGGGACGGGCGCGATGGCCGCCCGGTCAGCCCGGTGATTTCATGGCAGGACGACCGCACGGCGGATGTCACCACCGCGTTGGAGCGTGAGGGCGCCGCGCCCATGGTGATGGCGCGGGCGGGGCTGCCGCTTGACCCGTATTTTTCGGCCAGCAAGCTGGGCTGGATTATGCGCCACATTCCCCGTGCGGCGGACCTTGCCCGGCAGGGGCATCTGCGGCTGGGCACCACCGATGCCTTTTTCCGCGACCGGCTGACCGGGCGGTTTGAAACCGATATCGCCACCGCCTCGCGCACCTCGCTGATGAACCTTGAAACCGGCGAATGGGACGGCGATCTGTGCCGCCTGTTCGGCGTGCCGATGGCCGCGCTGCCGCGGATCGGGCCGACCTCGGGGGATCTGGGCGGGTTGCCCGGGGGCGGGCGGCTGATGGCCTCGATCGTGGATCAGCAAGCGGCGCTTTACGGCCACGGCTGCCGCACGCCGGGGGCGGCAAAGGTCACCTTTGGCACCGGCGCCTTCGTGCAATGCCTGACAGGCGGTCTGGTGCGGCCCGAGCGCCCCGGCCCACTCCCCACCGTCGCCTGGCAGGCCGAGGGGGGCCCGGTCAGCTATGCCCTTGACGGTGCGGTCTATTCCGCGGCTTCGGCGGTGAACTGGGCGCGCGGGCTGAAGCTTTTCTCGCGTTATGACGAGATTGACGGTTTCGCCACCGCCCCGGCCATCGACCGCGGCATCGCCTTTGTGCCCGCGCTGGCAGGTCTGGGCTGCCCGCATTGGAACCGGGGGGCGCGGGGCGGCTGGCTGGGCCTGTCGCTGGCCGATGGGCCGGGCGATCTGATGCAGGCGCTTCTGGAGGGCATCGCCCTGCGCTGCGCCGAGGTGATTGCCGCGATGGCGGCGCTGCTGCCGTTTCAGGGCGCGATTTCGGTCGATGGCGGGCTGTCGCGCAACGGCTATTTCACCGGCTTTCTGGCAGAGGTCACGCCGCATGACCTTTTCCTGCCGTCAGAGACCGAGCAGACCGCGCTGGGCCTTGCCCGGATGGCGGCCGAAGCGGCGGGCGTCGTGGTGCCCGACAGCCGCCCGGGCCGCAGGCTCGCCGCGCAGGCCGCCGGGGCTGCGCCGCGCCTTGCCCGCTTTGCCGCCGCCCGCGCCGCGATCGAGAGCTATTCTGCAAGGTGACCGCGGCCCGGCCTGACGGGCCGGATCACCTGACGGTTTCGAGCAGCGCCGTCACATGGCCTGGCCCTGCGGGCACGATCCCGTTCGGGTTCAGCGCCTTGATCGAATAATAGCCGGCCTTGATATGGTCGAGGCTGACCGTCTCGCGCAGGCCCGGCAGGCGCAGGATGCGTCCCATATAGGCCGACAGGCGGGGATAATCGGCGACCCGCCGCAGGTTGGTCTTGAACAGGCCGTGATAGGCCGCATCAAAGCGGATCAGCGTCACGAACAGCCGGATATCGGCCTCGGTCAGGCGGTCGCCGAAAAGGTAGGTGCCGGTCAGGCCCGCTTCCAGCCGGTCCAGCATCTGGAAAACGCCTGCCACTGCCTCGTCATAGGCGCTCTGGGTCGAGGCGAAGCCCGCTTTGTAGACGCCATTGTTCAGCAGGTCGTAAACCTCGGCATTCAGCGCGTCGATCTGCCCGGCAAGGTCGGCGGGATAAAGATCGGGCGTGCCCGGCACCAGATCGGCAAAGGCGGTGTTGAACATCCGCAGGATATCGGCGCTTTCGTTGCTGACCATGGTGCCCGTCGCCTCGTCCCACAGCACGGGCACCGTGGCGCGGCCGGTATAGCTGCCATCGGCGCGGGTGTAGAGGTGATGCAGATGGCTTGCCGCATAAAGCGGGTCGCTGTCGGCGCCCGGATAGCCGCCAAAGGCCCAGCCCTCGCTGCTCAGGACCGGATTGACCACCGTTATGGCGATCAGCCGCTCCAGCCCCTTCAGTTTGCGCGCCATCAGCGTCCGCGAGGCCCAGGGGCAAATCAGCGCGACATAAAGCCGATAGCGCCCTGCTTCGGCGCGAAACCCGCCCTTGCCACTTGGGCCGGGCGCCCCGTCGGCGGTGATCCAGTTGCGGATCGAGGATTGCTGGCGGATGAAACGCCCCTTGTCGTCCTTGGCCTGCACCGGGTGCCAGTCGGTTGTCCATGTGCCGTTCACCAGCATGGCAAGTCTCCTTCAATTCGGCGCTGCCAGCCGGGCTGACGGCGCATCCTTACAACTTCCTTATGTGGAAGGGGCATCTTCCGTATCGAAATGCAACCCGGTTGCGTGGCACCCCCGCTGAAACGGGAAAAGGAAGGCTTCCATGATGGATCTTTGGTTTGCGGGACTTGGCGTTGGGCTGATCGGCGCGATGGCCGGCTACCTTGCGATCCTGCGCAAGGCGTAAGGGGGCTGCGATGTTCGAAGCGATCCTTGGCCTGATCGTGGCGCTCGCGCTGGGCGCCTATCTGATCTTCACCCTTATCGCGCCCGAGAAATTCTGAACCGGGCGGAAGGAGAACATCCATGTCTTTTGTGGGTTGGCTGCAAATTGCGGCCACGTTGGGCCTTGTGCTGGCGGCGGTCCGGCCGCTGGGCCGGTTCATGGCCAAGCTGTTTCTGGGGCAGCGGACCTTTCTGCATCCGGTCCTTTCGCCGGTCGAGCGGGGCTTTTACCGCGCGGCGGGGATCGACCCGGAGCAGGAGCAAACCTGGTTCGGCTATGCCATGGCGATGCTGATCTTCAGTGCCATGGGCTTCCTGTCGCTTTACGCCATACTGCGCTTGCAGGGCTTTCTGCCGCTCAACCCTGGCGCCTTGCCCGGTGTCGCGCCCGATCTGGCGTTCAATACCGCCATCAGCTTTCTGACCAACACCAACTGGCAGTCCTATTCGGGCGAAACCACGATGAGCCATTTCAGCCAGATGGCAGGGCTGACGGTGCATAACTTTCTGTCTGCGGCAACCGGCATTGCGCTGGCCATGGCGGTCACGCGGGCCTTTGCCCGGTCCGGCGTGGCGACCTTGGGCAATTTCTGGGTCGATATGACGCGGGCGGCGCTTTATGTGCTGTTGCCCCTGTCGGTCGTGGTGGCTTTGGCCCTGGTGGCGTTCGGGGTGCCGCAAACCCTGTCAAATGCGGTGGATGCAACCACGCTTGAGGGCGCGCGGCAGACCATCGCCCTCGGCCCGGTTGCAAGCCAGGAGGCGATCAAGCAACTGGGCACCAATGGCGGCGGGTTCTTCAACGCCAACTCGGCGCATCCGTTTGAAAACCCCTCGGCCCTGTCGAACATTCTGGCGATCTGGGCGATGCTGGTGGTTTCGGCAGCGCTTCCCATCACCTTTGGCCGCATGGTCGGCTCAGAGCGGCAGGGTTGGGCGCTGTTGTCGGCCATGGCCATTCTGCTGATCCTTGGAGCGGCGCTGGTCTATTGGGCCGAAGCCCGGGGCAATCCGCTGATCACCGCGCTGGGCGTCGATACCGGCCTTGGCAATATGGAGGGCAAGGAGGTCCGCTTTGGACAGGCCATGTCGGCGCTGTTTGTCGCGGTGACGACCGGCCTGTCCTGCGGTGCCGTGAACACGATGCACGACAGCCTCACGCCCTTGGGCGGGCTGGTGCCGATGGTTCTGATCCAGTTGGGCGAGGTGCTGCCGGGCGGCACGGGTTCGGGCCTTTATGGCATGGTGGTGTTTTGCGTGCTGGCGGTCTTTGTGGCGGGCCTGATGGTCGGGCGCACGCCGGAGTTTCTGGGCAAGAAGATCGAGGCGCGCGAAATCCGCATGGCGGTGCTGGCGGTGCTGATCCTGCCCTTGGTCATTCTGGGCTTTACCGCCGTGGCGGCGGTTTTGCCTGCGGCGCTGTCCAGCCTGAACAATGCCGGGCCGCATGGCTTCAGCGAACTCCTCTATGCCTATTCCTCGGCGGCGGGCAACAACGGGTCGGCCTTTGCCGGGCTGAACGCCAACACGCCGTGGTTCAACACCACCCTTGGGATCGCCATGGTTCTGGGCCGTTTTGCCTATGTGCTGCCGGTCATGGCCATGGCGGGATCGCTGGCCGCCAAGCCGCGCGGTCAGGCATCTTCAGGCAGCCTGCCCACCACCACGTTCCTGTTCGTCGGGCTGCTGGTCGGGGTGATCCTGATTCTGGGCGGCCTGCAATTTTTCCCGGCCCTCGCGCTGGGGCCGATCGTGGAAGAGGTGCTGATGCACACCTCTGCGACCTTCTGACGGAGCAAATCCATGTCAAGACATGCAACCACCGGCCCCGCCCTGTTTGACCGGGCCATTCTGCTGAACGCGATGCGCGACGCTGCGGTGAAACTCGACCCGCGCAAGCTGATGCGCAATCCGGTGATCTTTGTCACCGAAGTTGTGGCCGCTTTCGTCACCCTTCTATGGCTGCGAGAACTGGCGCAGGGCACCGGCACGCCGGGCTTTTCCGGCCAGATCGCCGCCTGGCTGTGGTTTACCGTCCTGTTCGCAAACTTTGCCGAAGCGGTTGCCGAAGGGCGCGGCAAGGCACAGGCGGCCAGCCTGCGGCAGGCCCGCAGCGATGTGCAGGCCAAGCGTCTGCTTGATCCCGACAGCGATGACGGACGCTATGAACGGGTCAATGCCCAGACACTGGAACGCGGCGATGTGGTGCTGGTCGAGGCGGGGGACCTGATTCCGCTGGATGGTGAAATCATCGCGGGTGTCGCTGCCATCAACGAAGCCGCGATTACCGGAGAAAGCGCCCCGGTGATCCGCGAGGCGGGGGGCGACCGTTCGGCGGTCACCGGCGGCACCACGGTTCTGTCCGATGCCATCCGGGTCCGCATCTCGACCGCGCCGGGCGAGACCTTCATCGACCGCATGATCGCGCTGGTCGAGGGCGCCGAGCGGCAAAAGACGCCGAACGAACTGGCGCTGTCGGTGCTGCTGTCGGGCATGACGCTGATCTTTCTGATCGCGGTGGTGACACTCTGGGGCCTTGCGGGCTATTCCGGCACCGAGGTTTCGGTGGTTGTTCTGGTGGCGCTCTTGGTCACGCTGATCCCGACCACCATCGGCGGGCTGTTGTCGGCCATCGGCATTGCCGGAATGGACCGGCTGATCCGCTTCAATGTCATCGCCACCTCGGGCCGCGCGGTCGAGGCGGCGGGGGATGTTGACACGCTCTTGCTGGACAAGACCGGCACGATCACCTTCGGCAACCGCATGGCGACGGAGTTTGTCGCCTTGGAGGGTGTGACCACCACAGAACTGGCCCAGGCCGGTCTGCTGGCTAGCATGGGCGACGATACGCCCGAAGGACGCAGCATCGTGGCCTTGGCCAAGGCGGAGTTTGACTTGCAGGAACAAGAGGTTCCGGGGGCCGTTCTGGTGCCCTTTGCCGCGCAGACCCGGATTTCCGGCCTCGACATCGACGGGCGCGCAATCCGCAAGGGGGCGGTGGATTCGGTCCTGCGGTTTGCCGGTATTGCCGCCGACCGCGCCCCGGCCGATTTCCGTCAGGCGGTGGACCGCATCGCCCGGACGGGGGGCACCCCCCTTGCCGTGGCGGATGGCCGCCGCCTTTTGGGGGTGATCCATCTGAAGGATGTGATCAAACCCGCCATCCGCGAACGCTTTGCCGCCCTGCGCGCCATGGGCATCCGAACGGTGATGGTGACGGGCGACAACCCGGTGACCGCTGCCGCCATTGCCTCCGAAGCCGGGGTGGATGATTTCATCGCCGAAGCGACCCCCGAGGACAAGCTCGCCTATATCCGCCGCGAACAGACCGGCGGGCGGCTGATCGCCATGTGTGGCGACGGCACAAATGATGCGCCGGCTCTGGCGCAGGCCGATGTGGGCGTGGCGATGCAGACCGGCACCCAGGCCGCGCGCGAGGCGGGCAATATGGTGGACCTCGACAGCAGCCCCACCAAGCTGATCGAGATCGTCGAGATCGGCAAACAGCTCCTGATGACGCGGGGATCGCTGACCACATTCTCGATTGCCAATGATGTGGCGAAATATTTCGCCATCCTGCCCGCGCTGTTCATTGCGACCTACCCGGAAATGTCGGCACTGAACCTGATGCATCTCGGCTCGCCGGAATCGGCAATCCTGTCGGCGGTGATCTTCAATGCGCTGATCATCATTGCGCTGATCCCGCTGGCGCTGCGCGGGGTTGCCTATCGCCCGGTTGGTGCCGCCGCCCTTCTGCGCCGCAACCTGACGGTTTACGGCCTTGGCGGGCTGATCCTGCCCTTCGTCGGCATCAAGGTCATCGACCTGGCCGTTACCGCCCTGCATCTGGCTTGAGGAGCCTGCACATGTTGTCTTGTCTTCGCGCCGCCGGCGTTCTGCTGGTCCTGTTCACCCTGCTTTTGGGGCTTGCCTATCCGCTGGCGATGACCGGGCTGGCAAGCGCCGCCTTCCCGCGACAGGCGGGCGGCAGCCTTCTGACCGATAACGGCACGGTCATCGGATCGGCGCTGATCGGTCAGGCATTCGCCTCTGACGGCTATTTCCACCCCCGGCCCTCTGCCTCGGGCCATGACGCCATGGCTTCGGGCGGATCGAACCTTGGCCCGCTGTCGAAACGGCTGATGGAGCGGGTATCGGGGCATCTAGCTGCACAGCCGTCGCCCTTGGCCGTTCCCGCCGATGCCGTAACGGCCTCGGCTTCCGGCCTCGACCCCGATATCTCGCCCGCCAATGCCTTGGCACAGGTGGCGCGGGTGGCGGCGGCCCGCAATCTGCCTGCCGATCGGGTGGCGGCGCTGGTTGCCGATCACACGGCGGGGCGGCTGTTCGGCTTGATCGGAGAGCCGCGGGTGAATGTGCTTGCCCTGAATCTTGCGCTCGACAAGATGCCGGCAAATTGACCAGATGGCAAAATGAGCGACACCGACGGCACCTTCAAACGGCCCGACCCCGATGCGCTGCTGGCCTTGAGCAAGGCCGATCGCCCGGGCCGCCTGAAGATATTTCTCGGGGCGGCGCCGGGGGTTGGCAAGACCTATGCCATGCTTGCAGAGGCAAACCGCCTGAAGGCCGAGGGCCGTGATCTGGTCCTTGGCCTGATCGAGTGTCATGGCCGCAAAGAGACAGAAGCCCTTGCGCGGGGGCTGGAAATTCTGCCCCGCAGGCGTGTTCCCTATCGCGGTCAAATTCTTGAGGAATTCGACATTGATGCAGCCCTTGCGCGCCATCCCGGCCTGCTGGTGGTTGATGAGCTGGCCCATACCAATGCCCCCGATTGCCGCCACCCCAAACGCTGGCAGGATGTCAAGGAAGTGCTGGATGCCGGGATCGACGTCTGGACGGCGCTGAACATCCAGCATCTGGAAAGTCTGGCCGATGTGGTGGCCCGGATGACCGGCGTGACCGTGCGTGAGACGGTGCCGGACAGCATCCTGCAAACCGCGCAGGATGTCGTTCTGGTCGATATCACGCCCGATGAACTCATCGCGCGGCTGAAGGCCGGCAAGATCTATCTGCCGCAGACGGCGCAGCGTGCCACCGAGAATTTCTTCACCCCCGGCAATCTGACCGCGCTGCGCGAACTGGCGCTGCGCCGCACCGCCGACCGGGTCGAAGATCAGATGACGCAGATCCTGCGGCAGAAGGCCATCGAAGGGCCTTGGGGCGCGACAGAGCGGCTTCTGGTTTGCATTGGCCCGGATGATGCGGGCGAACGCCTTGTCCGGCAGGCGGCGCGGCTTGCATCGGCGCTGAATGCAGGCTGGATCGCGGTGACCCTGACGCGCCCCGGCCTTGCTGCCGATCCGGCGCGCGACCGGCGGATTTCCGGCGCGATGTCTCTGGCCGCGAGCGTCGGCGCCGAGGTTCAGCGGCTGACCAGCGACAACTTCACGCAAGATATCCTGCGCATCGCCCGCCGCGAAAACGTGACCCAGATCGTCGTGGGGCGCAGAGTGTCGCGGCCGCTTCTGCGGTGGTTTTCCCGGTCCTTGCCGGATGAGCTGCTGCGGCAGGCCGACGAAATCCGTGTGATGGTGATGCCCTTGACCGACAAGGCCGAGGCGGCCCCGCATTTCGTGGCCCGGCTGATCACCAAGGCGGCGCGCCCGGGTTTCTGGGTTGATCTGGGCCTTGCCTTCTGTGGCACCGCAGTCGGGGCCGCCGTCGGTGTGGCGCTGGACGCTGCCCTTGAATTGCCCAATCTGTCGATGGTCTTTCTGGTCAATGTTCTGGCCTGTTCGGCGCTCAGGGGCACCCGTTCGGCGGTGCTGGCGGCGCTCTTGTCTTTCATGGCCTACAACTTCTTCTTCATCGAACCGCTCCACACCCTGACCGTGGCAAGGCCGCATGAGTTTTTCGCGCTGCTGATCTTTCTGGCTGTGGCCATGCTGACCGGATCATTGACAGGCCGCGTTCGCGCTCAGGCGCGCGCCGCCATGGCCCAAACCCGCGTGATCGAAGCGCAGGCGGCCTTTTCGCGCAAGCTTGCCGCCGCTTCCACCGGGGATGACGTGCTTTGGGCAACGGCGACACAGGTTCACACCATGCTGGGCGGCAATGCCATTCTGCTGGTGCCGGAAGGGGGCGATCTGTTGCCCCGCGCCGCCTGGCCGCCGGATGAACTGGCCGACCCTGCCGAATTGTCTGCCGCCCGGTGGTCTCTGGAAAAGGGCGAGGCCGCCGGATGGCGCACCGGCACATTGCCCAATATCCGCTTTCGTTTCCAGCCGCTGATCCTGTCGGGCCGCGCGGTTGCGGTCCTTGGGTTTGAACCGCTGGACCGCAACACACCCCTGAGCGCTGAAGACGAAACGGCGCTGGCCGTGCTGGCAGAACAGGCGGCCATCGCGCTGGACCGCGCCCTGCTTGTGCGCGAAGCGGTCAAGGCGGCGGCGCTTCAGGAAAACGAGAACATCCGTGACGCCTTGCTGACCTCTCTCAGCCATGATCTGCGCACGCCTCTGGCGGCGATCACCGGCTCGGTTTCGACGCTGCAACAGACGGGCGCCACCCTTGCAGAGGACCAGAGGCAAGACCTGCTGCAAACCATCCGGCAAGAGGCGGGGCGGCTCAATCGCTTTGTCACCAATCTTCTGGAGATGAGCCGGATCGAATCCGGCGCCATCAAGGTTAAGCGGGACTGGGTTGACGTGGGCGACGCCATCCGCGCCGCCGCCGAACGCTGCGCCAAAGCCCATCCGGCCCGCAAGACCAAGATCAGCCTTGCCGTGGACCTGCGTTTTGTGCGTGGGGATCAGCACCTTTTGGGGCAGGTTGTTTTCAACCTGCTCGACAATGCCCACAAATACTCGGACGAGGGCGAGGTTTCCGTCCACGCCCGCAATGAAGAGGACAAGGTGGTGATCAGCGTGACGGATGAGGGTCCGGGGATCAGACCGGCGGACCTCGAACGTGTCTTCGAGAAGTTCTATCGTGGCGGCGGCACCGATAGGCGCAAACCGGGCACTGGCCTTGGCCTGTCGATCTGCAAGGGGCTGGTGCAGGCGATGGGCGGCACCATTCAGGCCGAAAGCCCGGCCGCGCGGCGGCGCGGCACGCGCCTGATCGTGCGCCTGCCGGCGGCAGAGCTGCCCCTTGAGGACGGCGCTGCAACATGAGCATCCGGCGCATTCTGATCGTGGATGACGACCCGCAGATTCAGACGATGCTGCGCATCGGGCTGGAAAGTGCGGGTTATGAAACCCGCCCCGCCCTGACCGGCCACGAAGCCGTGCGGCTGGCCGCCAGCATCGCGCCGGATGCCATCCTGCTCGACCTTGGCCTGCCGGACCGGGACGGCAAAGACGTGTTGCAGGACATCCGGGCCTTCTCCCAAGTGCCGGTCATCATTCTGTCCGCGCGGGACCGCGAGGCCGAAAAGGTGGCGGCCCTTGATCTGGGGGCCGACGACTATCTAGAAAAACCCTTTGGTATCAGTGAATTGCAGGCACGTCTTCGGACGGCAGCCCGCCATGCCTTGCGCGAGAAGGGCGAAGTCACCCGGATCGAGGCCGGCGATCTGGTCATCGACCTTGACAAACAGCTTGTCGCGCGTGCGGGCCGGCCTTTGCGGCTGACGCCCAAGGAATACGCCCTTCTCGCGGTGCTTGCCCGCAATGCCGGCCGGGTTGTCACCCATCGCCAGATTCTGACCGCGGTCTGGGGGCCGGCCCATCACGACGACACCCAGTATCTGCGGGTGTTCATCGGCCAGCTTCGCGCCAAGATCGAGCCGGACCCGACCAATCCCGCAATCATCCGAACCGAGGCCGGCGCAGGCTATCGCCTTATGGCGACCTGATCCGCCTGGCGCCCTTAACCGGCGGTCACCCCGAAGATTGCACCGACGGCTGCTGTCGCCGCCATCGCAAGCGCGCCCCACAAGGTGACCCGTGCAGCCCCCCGGACGATCCCTGCGCCACCGGCTGAAGCCCCAAGGCCACCAAGGACGGCAAGGCCAAGAAGGGTAGATGCTGCCACAAGCACGGCAATCTGTGCCTCTGGCACAAGAAGGACCACGATCAGCGGAACCACGGCACCGACAGCGAAGGTCAAGGCGGAAACCAGCGCTGCCTGAATCGGGCGGGCCGTCACCGTTTCGGAGATGCCGAGTTCGTCGCGGGCATGCGACCCCAGCGCGTCGCGTTCCGTTAGCTGGAGGGCCACCTTCTCGGCCAGATCGCGGTCGAGTCCTCGTTTGACATAGATGGTGGTCAGTTCCTCAAGCTCCGCCTCGGGCGTTTCCGCCAGTTCGCGCGCCTCGCGTGCAAGGTCGGCCTGTTCGGCATCTGTCTGCGAACTCACCGAGACGTATTCACCCGCCGCCATCGACATCGCGCCAGCCACGAGACCGGCCAGCCCGGCAATCAGCACCTCGGGTTTTCCCGACCCGGCTGCCGCGACGCCAACGACAAGGCTCGATGTCGAAACAAGACCGTCATTGGCACCCAGCACCGCCGCACGCAGCCAGCCGATGCGATGCACCATGTGAATTTCGGAATGGGACAGGCGGCTCATGCCGGGACTCCTTCAAAACGGGATTGCGGCGCTGTGGGGGCCGCAGGTGAAACAGGCAAGGCGCGCAGCGCGTTCAGGATGGCTGCGATGTCGATGCGGGCCGAATGCATCACGGCGGCGGCCAGTGTCCCGCCAAAGGTCGCATGGATGCTGAGGGGAGGGGGCTCGAGCTGGTCAGTCTGCGCGTGATCCAAAGCGGTCAGTCTCCATGGGCCGGGGCCGTCGCCGTCGGCCTGTGCGAAAAAAGGCGCCCGACGGCACGTGCTTGCATGCCGCCTGCATCATCGCGGGCAAGAAACAGGGCGTCCAGACCCTGTGCCGCCGCCAGACGCACACCCGCATCGACGCCCGCCACCATCAGCGCCGTCGCCCAGGCATCGGCTTCGGCGCAGGTGGGCGCAACCACGGTCACCGAGGCGGGGGAGTGCAGAAGTGGCGCGCCGCGCCACGGGTCCATCGTGTGGGACAGGGTATGACCCTGCACCGTCACCCAGTGGCGATAGTCGCCCGAGGTGGCGACTGCGGCATCTTGCAAGGTCAGGATGGAATGGGGCGCGCGGCGGGCACGGTCCGGCTCCTCGACCGCGATGGTCCAGGCTTTGCCGTCGGGGCGCAGGCCAATGGCGCGCATCTCGCCGTCGATGCCGGTCAGCGCCTGCCGGATGCCGTGGTCCTTCAGCACCTGCGTCAGACGGTCCACGCCATGGCCCTTGGCGATGCCGTTCAGGTCCAGCGTGATCGGAGCCGACTTGCGCGCCCGGTTTCCGTCAAGCTCCAGCACCTCATGGGCCGGGCGGCGGGCGGTCTGCATCGTGGCGCGGATGGCCTGCGGATCGGCAGCGGCGGGGCCAAAGCCCCAGGCCCGCACCGCATCGCCCATCCCGATGTCAAAGGCCCCGCCCGAGGCGCGGCCGATGGCGAGACCAAGCGCCAGCACATGCGCCAGTTCGGTGGGGATGTCCTGCCATTCCCGCACGGGGGCCGCGGTCAGGCGCATCAGGGCGCTGTCGGGCTTCCAGGTGGACATCTGCGCATCGACCGCATCGACCGCGACCTGAAGGGCGGCCCGCAGGGGTGCGGGGTCGAACCCCGGCGGCGAAAAGAACAATGCGCTCCACCTTGTGCCCATCGTCGGGCCGTTCAGGGCATGGCGGGCAAGGTCAGTAGACATCTTCAACATAACGCCCTCCGGCCTTGAGCGTCGCGGGCGTCAGGCCCATCGGCGCAAGGATGTCATCCAATGCCCATGCGACGCCTTGCGCCATGTCACGCCCGCCACAGACCATCACTTTTGCGCCGCTGCGGATCGCCTTGGCCACCTCGGCCGCTTCGGCCCGCAGGGCGTCCTGCACATAATGCGGCCGCACCCCGCGCGAGATGGCGGTGGAAAGGCGCGTCAGCCTTCCTTCGGCCTGCCATTTGGCCAGATCGTCGCCATAAAGAAAGTCGCTGTCCGGATGGCGCATCCCGAAGAACAGATGGACCGGGCGGCGGCGGGCATTGGCGCGGATGATCCCGGCCAATGGCCCGATGCCCGTGCCGGCCCCGATCAGGATCAGGGGCGCCCGGCCCCGCCCGGCATGAAAGCCCGGATTGCGGCGGAGGACGGCCCGCACAGCTTCGCCCGGTTCCAGTGCCAGCAGCTGGCCCGAGCAAAGGCCGCCCGGGTGCTTCTTCACCACGATCTCGACGAAGCCGTCCCGGCTGCCCGATGCCAGCGAATAGAAGCGCGGCACGGCCGCGCCTTCGGGCAGGATGCCCAGCAGGTCACCCGCCCGGAACCCTGCGATGCCCCCGCCGGTCAGCCGCGCCCAAACGGTCGCCTTCGGAAGGGCAAATCGCAGGATCGCGGTCGGGGATTGCACCTCGGCCCCATAGTCGCGGCGGGAAACAAGCGTCAGGCTGTCGGCGGCGGGGCGGGCGGGCCGGTGGTTCAGGTCCAGCGGCAGGCCAAGGGCATCTCCCAGAGCCCGGCCCCAGCGCGCGAAGTCCTGTGGTGACTGGCGGTCCACCGTGTCCATGGGCAGGAGGGCGGCCCAGCCCTTGGCGCGGGCGGCGGCCTCTGCCTCTGCGGCAAAGGCGCAGAAGGCCGGAAAGCTGCGGTCGCCAAAGCCCAGAATGGCCAGCGGGGCGGCGGGCGCCGTGGGCAGGCGCGCCAGCCGGTCAAGGAACCCTCGCGCCGAAGCGGGCGCGTCGCCTTCGCCATAGGTCGCGGCAAGGATCAGGACGCGTTCCGCCCGGGGGTGACTGGCCGGGTCGAAGGCCGACATCGGCGCGACATGCACCGCCTGTCCGCCCTCCCGCAGGGCTTGCGCCAGTGTGGCGGCAAAGCCCCAGGTGCTGCCGCCTTCCGACCCCACAAGGATCACCGTTTCCGCGCGGCCAGCCGGGGCGTTGTTGCGCAAGTCTGGCCGCCCGCGCCGCCCGGCGATCCAGATCAGCGCGCCGGTCACGCCCATCACCGGGACACTCAGCGTGATCAGGCCCAGGATCAGCCCGAGAACCGCCGCGCCCTGGCCGGTGTGCAGCATGTAGATGGTTTCCGACACCCGCTGCCACGGCGTCAGCTCTGCCCAAGACAAAAGCACGCCGGTCCCTTGGTCGATCTGGCCGGTGCCCGCGTCGGTGGACAGGGTGAACACATCCTGCGCATCGCCCGCATAGGGAAAGCTGAACTTGCGCAAGCTGCTGACCGGCACATCCTGAAGCGCGGTCATCCGCTCCAGCGGGAAGGCCATTTGTCCGCTGACCGCCACAGGATCGGCCGGGTGCTGCGCGCCATCTGGCAGAAGGTCAAAGGTCGAGGCCGTCATCCACAGCGCGGTGGTCGCCGAAAGGGTAAGGCCGAGGGCAGCGACGCGCGCCAGTTCCACATGCAGGCGCCCGGGCTGCGGCCCGCGCAAGCGCGCAAACCAGTGTCGCCAGCCGCCTGCGCGCCGCGCCACAAGGGCAGCCCCCGACAGGGCCAGCACCAGCATCGCCGCAGCCCCCGCAGCCATGATAAGCCGTCCGCCGTCGTCCAGAAACAGCGACCTGTGCAGCGTGGTCAGCCAGCGCTCCACCCCGTTCGGGTCAGCCGAGCCGTCATCCGCTCCCGTCGCGGGGTCGATCACCGCCGATCCGGGGGTGCCGCCCACGAACCACCAGGCGGTGATCGTGCCCGAAGGCGTGCGGCGGATTTCCTCCAGCCCCGGATGCACGGCGGCCACGCGGGCGGCAAGGTCGGCCACGCTTTGCCCCGCAACGGGCTGCGGCGCCGCCAGACGTTCGGCCATGGGAAAGACCGACAGCGCCGCACCACTGAGCGCGAGGATGGTCACAAGGACAAGGGCCAGAAGCCCCGGCCAGCGGTGAAGCGCGCGGATCATCGGTCTGTCGCCTTACTGATAGACGAAGCTGGCGATGTAGCGGCGGCCTTGCACGGGCGCGCCTGCGCCCGCGGCGGTCAGCGGCACCGCGACCTCGTTCGGGCTGTCGCGCATGTCCTCGACCGCCGCGTCGATGTGCAGCGTGTAGCCCGCATCGAACAGCGCATCGGCCAGATCGAGCGTGATTTCCAGCGTCCGACCCGCGCCGACACTCGCCCCGGTGATGCCGTTGATCTGGGCGGGGTCGCCCCCCGTGGCGGCATACCAGCCGCGAAGATGCTCATAATATTTCGACTTTCCGCCAGCCATCCAGAGACTGCCGACATAGGCACCCGAGGCATCGGTGACGTAAAGCGCCAGATAGGCGCCACCGCCGCCATAGGTGTTCAGGCTGGTGGTCAGCGTAACGGGACGGGCCATCGCCAGCCCCGGCACGGTCAGCGCGGTGGTCAGCGCGAGGGTTGCGAGAAGGGATTTCATCTGATGTCCTTTCGACAAGGCAGGGCGCCCCGCAGGCGGGGGCGGACGGTGGCAATCGGGGATCAGTTGGTCACAGCGACGGGCGCCGCGCCGTTGCCAAACAGCCCGTTCGCGGGCGGGGCCACAGTCCCTGCGGGCGCAGGGGCGCCGAGCGCGCCGGTGCATGCGTCATCATCATCTTCGTCCTCCTCCTCGTCGCAGTCCTCGTCGTCCTCGTCCTCTCCGCTCACACGGACAAGGGGCACGGACAGATCGTCTGCGCCGAACACGGCGGCGCAAACGCCGCTGCACCGGCCCTGCGCGTTGCCTTGGGTCTGTATCGCGGCAAGGGCCGGCAGGCCGAGCGCCACGGTCAGGGCCGTCGAGGTGAAAAGAACGGAAAATCGGGATGTCATGGCGGGATCTCCTTGGATCTGATGCTGCCAAGCTGGGCCCTGGACCTGAGCCGTTCCTGACGCCGCCAAGGTTTCTGCTTCAGCTTGGCGTCAGGAAGAAAAAGGCCCTGCCGGAAAACGGCAGGGCCAGGCAGGCCACAGGGACAGCGTGGCCAGAAAAGAGATCAGGCGATGTCGCCGGGGTCAGCGGCGTGCTTCTCTTCGCTGATCATCGCACCGGCCCTCGCACCAGCCGGTCGCAGACGGGCATGGCCGCCACACCCTTCGCCCGCCCGGAAATGCGTCAGTCATTTTTCTGCCCTTCGCGTTCGAGACCCTCATCGTCATCCTCGAACTCGAATTCGACGATCTGGAGTGTGCCGGGATGCAGCTTGACCTCGATCGCGCGGCCTTGCGCGTCGCGGCCGTCGATCTCATAGCAACCATCGTCGATTCTGATGCGGCGGACGTCCCAACCTTGCGCGGTGGCGAACCGGGCCACCGCCTCGCGCGGTTGCCAATCAGCCATCGGCACGAAGCAATTATTGTCGGCCAACGCCATACCGGCGGGAAGGCTGGCAAGAAACGCAAGAATTGTCAGGGTCTTTCGCATGGGCCACACTCCGGGTTACGGCCAGTCTGGAGGATGGAATGCGCGCCGAAGCTGACGGCAGCCTGAAGACGGCTGATCCATGGCTTCAGCCTGCTGTCAGGAGAGAGGGTCAAAAGCAAACCAGCCCGGGGTCAAAGGGACGGCAGACGACCATGCGCATATTGCTGATCGAAGATGACATGGTTCTGGGTGCGGCCGTGCGCGACCAGATCGCCGCCGATGGCCATTCGGTTGACTGGGTCCAGCGGCTGGATGCGGCTGGGGATGCGATGGCCGGGGCAAGCTACGACCTTGTGCTTCTGGACCTGATGTTGCCCGATGGCCGGGGCATCCCGTTTCTGCGCCGCCTGAGAGCCAGAGGCGATGTGACGCCCGTCATCATCCTGACCGCGCTCGACCAGATCAGCGACCGGATCGAGGGGCTGAACGCAGGCGCCGACGACTATCTGGTGAAACCCTTCGATCTGGCTGAACTCTCTGCCCGCATCGGGTCGGTGGCCCGGCGCTATGCGGGCAACCCCAACCCGATTGTCACGCATGGGCCGCTGGAGATCGACCTTGCCGCCCGCAGCATCCGCCGCGACGGCCGGCCGGTGAACCTGACCGCCCGCGAATGGGCTTTGCTCGAGGCATTCCTGTCCCGCCCCGGGCAGCTTCTGTCCAAGGCACAGCTCGAGGACAAGCTCTATGCCTTCGGAGCCGAGATCGAAAGCAACACGATCGAGGTGCATATCAGCCGCCTGCGCAAGAAACTCGGGGCGGATGTGATCGAGACCGAACGTGGCCTCGGCTACCGGCTGGGCCGCGCATGAGGGCGCCGCGGAGCCTTCAGGGTCGGCTGGGGCTTTGGCTGGGCGTTGCTCTCACGCTGCTCTGGGTTCTGGCGGCCAGCGTGACGGCGCTGATCGCACGGGGTGAGATCGAAGAGGTCTTCGATTCCGCCCTGCAGGAAACCGCGCAGCGCATCCTGCCGCTGGCCGTCGTCGATATCCTCAACCGCGAGGAGGCGGGCATCAGCCAGCGCCTTGCCACGATCCGCGGGCATGACGAGTTCTTCACCTACATCGTCCGCGACGATCAGGGGCGCATCCTGCTGCAATCCCATACCGCCGATCCGGGCGTGTTTCCCGTCTGGGACGGGACCGGCTTTCGCCAGACCGCGACGCATCGGCTCTATAACGACGAGGCCGTGCAGGGCACGATCCGCATCACCGTGGCCGAGCCGCTGGACCATCGCGCCGGCGTCGCCCGCGAAATCCAGATGGGCTTGGGCCTGCCATTGTTGGTCGTGCTGCCTGTGGCACTTCTGGCCATCATGCTTGCCGTTCGCGCCAGCCTTGCGCCCCTGCGCCAGTTCCGTGACCGGCTGTCGGCGCGGGGCGCGCGCGACCTCAGCCCGGTCGGCAGCGCCGATCTGCCCATCGAAGTCGCCCCGCTGGCCGATGCGATGAACGGCCTTCTGGCGCGGCTGGAGGCGGCCTTTGAGGCGGAGCGCAGCTTTGCGGCGAATGCCGCACATGAACTCCGCACGCCGCTGGCCGGTGCCATAGCGCAGGCGCAACGGCTGCAGGCCGAGACGCGCGACGCCGACACAAAGGCGCGTGCGGCCGAGATCGAAGCCACACTGAAGCGCCTGACGCGCCTGGCCGAGCGCCTGCTGCAACTGGCGCGGGCCGAGGGCGGTCGTCTGCGCCGCGATGTGGCCGCCGACCTCCGCCCCGTGGCCCGGCTGATTGTCGATGATCTGGCGCGCGTTGCAGGGCCCGGGCGCCTCCTCCTGACGCTTCCTGACAATGCCATCATGTCGGATCTGGACCCCGACGCTTTCGCCATCCTTCTGCGCAACCTGATCGAGAATGCCTTGCGTTACGGTCAGCCCGGCTCTCCGGTTGAGGTATCGCTTGCGATAGACGGCACGCTGACCGTGACCAATGACGGCCCCGTCATCCCCGCAGAAGACCTCGAACGGCTGACGAAACGGTTCGAACGCGCCAACTCCGATACCAGGGGCAGTGGTCTCGGGCTTGCGATCGTGAGATCCATCGCGGACCGGACCGGAAGCAGCTTCGAGATCCGGTCACCACGCACATCGAGTGAAGCAGGCTTTGAAGCGAGGTTTCGCATGATGGGCCAGAAACGGGCCGAATGAGGCGCAGGTCTCTGGAAGCATCTGGCGGCGGCTTCCGCCGACGATCGAACTCCGTATTGGCCGAAGCTGCGCACGCCCGCTCTCGTCAGCGGTCAGTTTCCAGATACACCCCATCACAGGCGAACCGAATGTCCCCTCCGGCCCGAGTGGCCCCGCTGCCATATGGTTGCCGACGGGCTGCAATAGTTTGATAAGCCGCCTCACAAGCGACCGAGAAAGATAAATCTTAAGGTGATGGCGGACAGAGAGGGATTCGAACCCTCGAGACGGTTCCCCGCCTACACACTTTCCAGGCGTGCGCCTTCGACCACTCGGCCACCTGTCCGTGGCGCGGTGTTTAGCCTGCCCGGGGGGCGGGGTGCAAGGGGAAAGCGGGGATTACCACGCATTGCGGGTTGGGGCAGCAAGAGCGGGCGGCGCGGGCCGCCGTGGCAAGAAGATTGACGTGCCTCAAATCCGGGCGCTAAAGGTAGGGGATGAACAGGCCCACGGTCATCGACATTGCACGGGAGGCTGGCGTCAGCCTTGCCACGGTGGACCGTGTGCTGAACGCACGCCCCGGGGTGCGGGCCAAGACCATCGCGGCGGTGAATGAGGCGATCGGGCGGCTGGGCTATGTCCGTGACATTGCCGCCGCCAATCTAGCGCGCAGCCGCAGCTACCGGATGGTGGTTCTGCTGCCCGATACGGAAAGCCAGTTCGTCCAGACCCTGGAAGAGGCGCTGCGCGAGGCGGCGGCTTCGGCGGTGACGGCGCGGATGGGGGTGGAGCTGATCCGCTTTGCTGCCGAAGACATGCATGCCCTGGCCGCCACGCTGCGCCGGCTGGCAGAGGAGGGCTGTTCGGGCATCGCCCTGATGGCGCCGGAAACCCCCGTGATCCGCGACGCGCTGCGCGCACTGCGGGGGCAGGGGGTGCCGGTGGTGGCCTTGGTGTCGGACCTGCCGAATAGTGAGCCGGATCATTATGTTGGCATCGACAGCCGCGCGGCGGGCCGCACGGCGGGCGTGCTGATGGGCCGCTTTCTGGGCGCGCGTCCGCCCAAGGTCATGGTCATCGCCAATTCGATGCATCTGCGCGAAAGCATTGAGCGGCGGCGCGGGTTTGACGAGGTGATGCTGCGCGATTTCCCGGGTGTCGAGGTGTTGCAGACGCTGGAAACCCATGGCTCGCCCACCGCGTTGCGGCAGGTCGTGACCGAAATTCTGGCCGCAGAAGGCACGGTGGGCGGCATCTATCTGCTTGGCTCCGGCCTGCGGGCGTTGGGGCGGGTGCTGTCCGAGCGCGGGCTTTTGGGCCATCCGGTGATCGTCGGGCATGAGCTGACCCCGCATTCGCGTGAGGCGCTGGCCTCGGGCTGGCTGGACGCGGTGATTGCCCAGAATGCCGGCCATATTGCCCGCAGCACCCTGCGCGTGCTGCGCGCCAAGGCTGACCGTCTGCCGATTGACGAATCGCAGGAGCGGCTGCGGATCGAGATCATCCTGCGCGAGAATCTGCCGGATCAGCCGCTCTGACCCCCAGGAAATTTCGGCAAAACCAGCGCCGATTCAGGGTCTTGTCGCAAAATGAGGAACGTGCCTCAAAAATGCTGGACAAGCGCCCCGCTGCGCCGCATCGTGAGAGGAACAAGAACGATGTCCGGGCTGTGCAATGCCCCGGCGCTAGCAATCGATAGGGAGGAGACGACGATGAAGGCAAAACTTCTTGCCGCGACGACGGCTGCCGCATGGATGGCGGCAGGCGCCGCGCAGGCGCAGACCGAACTCACGCTCTGCTGGGCCGCCTGGGATCCGGCGAATGCGCTGGTGGAACTCTCGAAGGAC
The DNA here is from genome assembly GCF_013328815.1 of Tabrizicola fusiformis. Taxonomy (GTDB): domain Bacteria; phylum Pseudomonadota; class Alphaproteobacteria; order Rhodobacterales; family Rhodobacteraceae; genus Fuscibacter. The sequence goes on along the minus strand of NZ_JABUHN010000003.1, from coordinate 51,713 downwards.
TTCGAGGCCCAGTCGGGCATCAAGATGAAGTTCGAATTCGTGCCGTGGCCCAATTTCGCCGACCGGATGCTGAACGAGCTGAACTCGGGCGGCAAGCTTTGCGATCTGATGATCGGCGACAGCCAGTGGATCGGTGGTTCCGCCGAAAGCGGCCATTATGTGAAGCTGAACGATTTCTTCGCGGCCAATGACATCAGCATGGATGCCTTCGTGCCCGCCACGGTGACCGGCTATTCCGAATGGCCGAAGAACACGCCGAACTATTGGTCGCTGCCCGCCTTTGGCGATGTGGTCGGCTGGACCTACCGCAAGGACTGGTTCGAGCGGCCGGAAATCGCGGCCGAGTTCAAGGCGAAATACGGCCGCGACCTTGTGGCGCCGCAGACCTTTGCCGAACTCAAGGACATCGCCGAATTCTTCCAGGGCCGCGAGATCGACGGCAAGACCGTCTACGGCGCCTCGATCTATACCGAGCGGGGGTCCGAGGGCATCACCATGGGCGCCATGGACGTGATGTATTCCTTCGGCTTCAAATACGACAATCCCGAAAAACCCTACGATATGGCGGGCTTCGTCAATTCCCCCGGCGCCGTCGCGGGGCTGGAGTTCTACAAGTCGCTTTACGATTGCTGCACGCCGCCCGGTTCCTCCAACGGCTATATGGGCGAGGGGATCGACGCCTATAAGTCGGGTCAGGTCGCGTTGCAGATGAACTTTGCCTTCACCTGGCCGGGCTTCGAGGTGGACCCGAATGTCGGCGGCGGCAAGACCGGCTATCTGGTGAACCCCGCCGGTCCCGATGGCGAGCGTTATGCCCAGTTGGGCGGGCAGGGGATTTCGGTCGTCGCCTATTCCGAGAAGCAGGATGCGGCGCTGGAATATATCAAATGGTTCGCCAAGCCGGAAACCCAGGCGAAATGGTGGTCGATGGGCGGCTTCTCCTGCCTGCGCGCCGTGGTGGAAGACCCCGGTTTTGCCACCTCGCAGCCCTATGCGCAGGCTTTCCTCGACAGCATGGCCATCGTGAAGGATTTCTGGGCCGAGCCGAGCTATGCCACCCTGTTGCAGGACACCCAGAAACGCCTGCATGACTATGTGGTCGCCGGCAACGGCACTGCGCAAGAGGCGCTGGACGGTCTGGTTCAGGACTGGACCACCACCTTCGAGGATGAAGGCAAGCTCTGACACCCGCCGCCCGGCCCTCCCGTCCGGGCGCCTCCCTCTCCCCGCAACGCGGGGGGAGGGCAGGGCGGGTCCGCCCCGCCATACCAAAGTTCAGCAGGAACCCCATGCCCAACCCCCTCGACACCGCCGCGCGGGCCACGCCCGACCGCATCGCGCGCAAGCTGCGCGGGCTTTCCGACCGCGCCATCGCCTGGGCCTTTGTCGCCCCCACGATCTTTCTTCTTCTGGCGATCAACATTTTTCCGCTGATCTGGACCATCCGCCTCAGCTTTACCAATTTCGCCGCCAACAAGCCGAATGCCGAGGTGAAATGGGTCGGCCTGCGCAATTATGAACGCATCCTGACCGACCCGGACATCTGGCAGACCATGCAGGCCACCGCGCATTTTCTGGTCTGGACCATCGTTCTTCAGGTGCTGATCGGCTTCACCCTTGCATGGCTCATCAACCGCAAATTCCGCGGCAATGACCTGCTGACCACGCTGATCGTGCTGCCGATGATGCTGTCGCCCGCCGTGGTCGGCAATTTCTGGACCTTCCTTTACCAGCCGCAGATCGGCCTGATCAATTACGCGGTCGAATTCTTCACCGGCATCCCCGCCTCAAGCTTTTCCATGCTGGGTTCGGTCACCCTTGCCCCCTGGGCCATCGTGATCGTCGATACATGGATGTGGACGCCCTTTGTCATGCTGATCTGCCTCGCCGGGCTGCGCTCGATCCCCGATTACATCTATGAGGCGGCCGAAGTGGACCGTGCCTCGCCCTGGCGGCAGTTCTGGACCATGACGGTGCCCATGGTGCTGCCATTCCTGATGCTGGCGGTCCTCTTCCGCGGCATCGAGAATTTCAAGATGTTCGATCTTGTGGTGCAACTCACCGGCGGCGGCCCGGGCGACACGACGCTGCTTTCGTCCATCGAACTCAAGCGCGAAGCCTTTGAAAAATGGCGCACCGGCTATTCCAGTGCCTATGCGATCATCCTGTTCGTGACCGTCTTCGGCCTTGCCTCGATCTATGTCAAAGCCCTGAACAAGGTGAAGGAAAGATGAGCAGCTATTCCGTCACCGAGCCTTCGGCCCGCTCGAAATCCGTCGCCGCCGTTCTGGTCGTGCTTTACGCGGTCATCACCCTTTTGCCGCTCCTCTGGATCATCTCCACCAGCTTCAAGACCGGCCCTGACAGCATCAGCTATCCGCCCAAGGCGATCTTTTCTCCGACGGTCGAGGGCTATGTGAACCTCTTCACCAACCGCACCCGCGCCACGACCGAGCAACTGGCCACCATGCCGCCCCCGGCCAATTTCGCCGAGGAAATCGTGCGCAAGCGGAACGAGGTGATCACCGGCCCCTCGCGCTTTGGCGAGCGGTTCCTGAACTCGGTCATCATCGGCTTCGGCTCGACCTTCCTGTCGATCATGCTGGGGACGCTGGCCGCCTATGCCTTCAGCCGCTTCAAGGTGCCGCTCAAGGATGATCTTCTGTTCTTCATCCTCTCCACCCGGATGATGCCGCCCATCGCCGTCGCCATCCCGATCTTCCTGATGTATCGCACGCTGGGCCTCAGCGACACGCATCTGGGTATGATCCTCCTCTATACCGGGGTGAATATCAGCCTTGCGGTCTGGCTGCTGAAAGGCTTCATCGACGAAATCCCGCGCGAATATGAAGAGGCGGCGCTGATCGACGGCTACACCCGCTTTCAGGCGTTCCGCCAAGTCGTGCTGCCGCAGGCGGCGACCGGCATCGCCTCGACCGCGATCTTCTGCCTGATCTTTGCGTGGAACGAATATGCCTTCGCCGTGCTGCTGACTTCGGGCAATGCCCAGACCGCACCGCCCTTCATCCCCACCATCATCGGCGTCGGCGGTCAGGACTGGCCCGCCGTGGCCGCCGGGGCGACGCTGTTCCTGCTGCCGGTCATGATCTTCACCATCCTGCTGCGCAAGCATCTGTTGCGCGGGATCACCTTCGGGGCGGTGCGGAAATGACGGGCCGCGCTGTATATACGGAAAAATTACGGGAAAAATACGCAGAAACGACGAGGAACATACAGCCATGACCGCCTTTATCTCCGGTCTCCTCTCCTTCCGCCGCGGCCCGTGGGAGATGCTGGCCACCATCCTGATCGCGCTTGGCGTGGTGATGCTGATGCAACCTTTCGCGCTTTGGGCCTTCACCTGGTCCTTTGTCGTGACCCTGACCGGCACGGTGATGTTCATCATCACCAGCCATTTCCCGGAGTAGCCCCGTGGCCGAGATTGTGATCCGTAACCTGCGGAAAGAATTCGGGAATTTTACTGCCGTCAAAGGCTCGACCTTCACCATCGGCGATGGGGAGTTCTTCATGCTGCTCGGCCCGTCCGGCTGCGGCAAGACCACCACCCTGCGGATGATCGCCGGGCTGGAGCTGCCCACATCGGGCGAGATTCTGATTGACGGCGAAGATGTGTCGCAGCGCCCCGCCAGCCAGCGCGACATCGCCATGGTCTTCCAGATGTTCGCCCTCTATCCCCATATGAACGTTCGCAAAAACATCTCCTACCCCCTTGTCAGCCAGGGAATGCCCCGCGCCCAGATACAGGCCAAAGTGGCCGAGGTGGCGCGGATTCTGGGCATCGAAAGCATCCTCGACAAGCCGGTCGGCGGCCTTTCGGGCGGCGACCGGCAGCGCGTGGCCCTTGGCCGTGCCATCGTGCGCAGCCCCAAGGCGTTCATGATGGACGAACCCCTTGGCGCGCTGGATGCCGAGTTCCGCGAGCATATGTCGCTGGAGCTGCGCGCCCTGCATGACCGCATGGGCGCCACCACCGTCTATGTCACCCATGACCAGTTGGAGGCGATGCAGATGGGTGACAAGATTGTGGTGATGAATCATGGGGTTGTCGAACAGTTTGGCACGCCGCAGGAAATCTACGACCATCCCGCCACGCTGTTTGTGGCCGATTTCATCGGCAGCCCGGCGATGAATTTCCTGCGGTTCGAGGGCGGTTTCCGCCCCGGCGACCGTTCGGTCACCCTGTCGGGTGTCGAAATCGCTGTGCCAGAACTGCACGAAGAGGTTGCGGGCCGGGCGCTGGTTCTTGGCGCGCGGCCCGAGCATGTGACGTTAACCGATGCCGGGCAGTATCGCGGTCGGATCGAGGCGACGGAATACCTTGGCACCACCCAGATCGTGACGCTTGCCACCGCCAACGGCACCGTCAAGGCGCGCATCCCTTCGGGGCAGGTGGCACGGACGGGCGAAGTGGTGGGGCTGGACCTGACGCCTTCGCGCCTTGCGCTGTTTGATGCCGGAACCGGCCGCGCCTTCCGCACCGCCGCCAACAGCGGGGTGTATCATGGCTGAGGTCCGTTTGAGCAATGTTTCCAAGGCTTTCGGCGCCACGCAGGCGCTGTCCGATGTCTCGCTGACCATTCCCGACGGCGCCTTTGTGGTGCTGCTTGGCCCCACCGGCGCGGGCAAGACCACCACGCTGCGGCTGATCGCCGGGCTTGAAAAACCCGACGCAGGCGACATCGCCATCGGCGGCGCCTCGGTTCTGGCCGACACCCCGGCCGAGCGGGACGTGGCCATGGTGTTTCAGCAATACTCGCTCTACCCGCATCTGACCGTGCGCGAGAACCTTGCCTTCCCGCTCCGCTCCCCGATGATGAACTGGGGCGAGGCGCAGATCGCCGCCCGCGTGGCCGAGGTGGCCTCGGTGCTGCGCATCGCCCACAAGCTCGACAACAAGGCGACCCGGCTTTCCGGGGGCGAAATGCAGCGGGTTTCCATCGGGCGCGCACTGGTGCGAAATCCGCGGATTTACCTGATGGATGAACCGCTTAGCAGCCTTGACGCCAAGCTGCGTGCCGATCTGCGGGTGGAGCTGAAACGCATCCATGCCGAGCTTGGCGCCACCTTCCTTTATGTCACCCATGACCAGATCGAGGCGATGACCATGGCCACCCATGTCGGCGTGCTGGACCGGGGCAGGCTGGTGCAGTTCGGCACCCCGCGCGAGATTTACGAAAACCCGGTCAGCACCTATGTTGCCAGCCGTCTGGGCCAGCCGCGCATCACCCTGCTGCCTGCCGATGCCTTTGGCCCCGCTCCGCCCGGCGCGGTGCAGATCGGGTTGCGCCCCGAGCATATCCAGCAGGGAAGTGGTCAACCTGCCACCGTGCGGCGGCTGGAGCATCTGGGCGACCAGACCCGGCTGCATCTGCAGATGGGCCCGCATGAGATTGTCACGCTGGCCCCGCCCGACAGCCGCCTTGCCCCCGGCGATACCCTTGCCATTCAGCCTCAAACCCCGCTCTGGTTCGATGCCAGCGGCAACCGCCTGTAAGGAGACAGCAATGCAGCAGTTCATGAACGGCAAGGACACGCTGGTCACCGAGGCGGTGGACGGGCTGGTGCGCGCCTCGGGCGGGGCGCTGGCGCGGCTGGACGGCTATCCGCATATCAAGGTTGTCGTCCGCACCGACTGGGACAGGGGCAAGGTGGCGCTGGTCTCGGGCGGCGGTTCGGGGCATGAACCGGCCCATGCCGGATTTGTCGGGCAGGGGATGCTGACGGCGGCGGTCTGTGGGGAGGTCTTCGCCTCGCCTTCGGTCGATGCCGTTCTGGCGGGGATTCTGGCGGTCACGGGCAAGGCGGGCTGCCTCTTGATCGTCAAGAACTACACCGGCGACCGGCTGAACTTCGGCCTTGCGGCGGAACGGGCGCGGGCCTTTGGCCTCAAGGTTTCCATGGTGATCGTCGATGATGATGTGGCGCTGCCCGACCTGCCGCAGGCGCGCGGCGTGGCGGGAACGCTCTTCGTCCATAAGATCGCAGGTGCCTTGGCCGAGGCCGGGGCCGATCTGGATGCCGTCACGGCAGCGGCGCAGGCGGTCATTCAGGGCGCGGTCTCGATCGGGATGAGCCTTGACACCTGCACCGTGCCCGGCAACCCGCGCGAAGACCGCATCGCCGCCGGCAAGGCCGAGCTTGGCCTTGGCATTCATGGCGAGGCCGGGGTGGAGCAGGTGGATTTCGCAGGCGCCCGCAATGCCATGGCCATGGTGGCAGAGCGTCTGGCGCCGCATATCGGCAAGGCCGACCATGTGGCGCTTTTGAATAACCTCGGTTCCACGACTCCGCTGGAAATGAGCATTCTGGCCGAGGAGCTGGCGCGCTCGCCGCTTGGCGGGCGTATCCGCTGGATCATCGGGCCGGGGGCGCTGATGACCTCGCTCGACATGCATGGCTTTTCGGTCTCGCTCTTGCCGGTGACGGGGGAGCAGGTGCAGGCGCTGGCCGCCCCGGTGGCGCCGCCGGCATGGCCGGGGCTGGCGGGGTTTGGCGAGGTGGCCCTGCGCCCCTTGCCCGATGGCCTGACCCCGATCCAGCCGGAACCTTCGGCCCATCCGCAGCGCCGGGCGCTGATCGCGCGCTGCTGCGCGGCCCTGATCGCGGCCGAGGCCGATCTGAACACGCTGGATGCCAAGACCGGCGACGGCGACACCGGCAGCACCCTGGCCACGGCGGCGCGGGCGCTGACGGGGGCGCTGGACCGGCTGCCGCTGGCCGATCCGACGCAGCTTTACCGCGCGGTGGGGATGGAGTTGAGCCAGACCATGGGCGGGTCTTCGGGCGTCTTGCTGGCAATTTTCTTTGCGGCGGCGGGCGATGCTTCGGCCAGCGGCAAGAACTGGATCGGCGCGCTGACGGCGGGTCTGGCGCGGGTGATGCAGGTGGGCGGCGCCAGCCCCGGCGACCGCACCATGATCGACGCTTTGTCCCCGGCGCTGGCGGCGCTGCCGCAGGGCGTGGGCGCGGCGGCCACCGCGGCGCGGGCTGGGGCCAATGCCACCGCAGCGATGACGCGGGCCAAGGCGGGCCGGGCCAGCTATATCTCTGCCGACCGTCTGGCTGGCTTCAACGATCCGGGGGCCGAAGGCGTGGCGCGGCTGTTCGAAGACCTCGCCCGCGGCTAGGGGGCGGCTTGACAGCGCCGCCCGCCCGGGGTGCAACTGGTCCGACATGCCAGGGAGGGCGCCATGACCGTCAGCTTCACCACCGACCGGATGCTCAATTTCGGCGATTGCGATATTTCGGGAACCGCCTATTTCCCGGCTTATCTCAATATTCTCAACGGGGTGGTCGAAGAGTTCTGGACCAAGATTGGCTATCCTTGGCACGAAATCATCTGGAAGGAACGCTGGGGCACGCCCACCGTTCACCTCTCCTGCGACTTCTCGAAACCCTCGTTCTTTGGCGACAAGCTGACCTTCCGGCTGACGGTGATCAAGGTCGGCAAATCCTCGGTCCGGCTTTCGCACGCGATCTACTGCGGTGATGAACCGCGCTGGTCGGGCGAGCAGGTTCTGGCGGCAAGCTGGCTGGACAAGCACACCTCGATGCAATGGCCCGATGACGTGAAGGCCAAGCTGGAAAGCTTCCTTGCCCCTGCCACCCCCGAGCGCAGGCCGGTTCAGGCCCAGACCTGATCCGGGTCGGGCAGGGGGATCGCGTCCAGAAGCTCGCGGGTATAGGCGGCCTGCGGGCTGTCAAACAGGTCCGCCGTGGCGCGGTCTTCGACGATCACCCCATGGTGCAGCACCATCACCCGGCTGCACAGCCGCCGGATCACGCTGAGGTCATGGCTGATGAAGGCCAGCGTCAGCCCCAGTTCCCGCACCAGCCCTTCGAGCAGGTTCAGCACCTGCGCCTGACTGGACACATCCAGCCCCGAGACGATCTCATCCGCGAGAATGAAATCGGGTTCCAGCGCGATGGCCCGAGCGATGCCCACCCTTTGCCGCTGCCCGCCTGAAAGCTCATGCGGATACCGCGCGGCAAACCCCGCGGGCAGCCCCACATGGTCCAGCGCGCGGGCCACGCGGCCCGCCACATCGTCAAACCCGTGCAATTTCAACGGCTCGGCAATCAGGGTGCCGACGCGGTGGCGGGGGTTCAGGCTGCTCATCGGGTCTTGAAAGATCATCTGGAACCGCCGCCGCAGGGGCCGCAGCGCCGCCTCGTCCAGATGGGTGATGTCCACCCCGTCAAACCGTACCGAACCGCCCGAAGGCTCCAGCAGCCGCACCAGCACCCGGCCCAGCGTCGATTTGCCAGAACCGGAGCCGCCGACAATCCCCATCACCGCGCCCTGCGGGATGGTGAAATCAAGCCCTTTGAGGATTTCCAGCCGCGGTGCCGCGCCAAACAGCGGCTTGCGCGTCATGTCGGCCAAGGACAGCCGCAGGCCGCGCACGTCATAAAGGTCAGCCATGGGACATCCTCCGGTCGGCTGCGGCCACTTCGGCCCGCACGGCGGCAATCACCGTGTCGGGAACCGGGGTCAGACTGGCCACGGCATCGGTGTATTTCGGGGTGGCGGCCAACAGGGCCGCCGAATAGGCATGGCCCGGCGCGCGGAAGAAATCGCGCACCGCGCAATCCTCCACCACCAGCCCGGCATACAGCACCGACAGGCTCTGGCAGACCTTCGACACCACGCCAAGGTCATGGGTGACAAAAAGCAGCGCCGTGCCATGCCGCTCTTGCATCTCCTTGATCAGCTTGAGGATCTGCTTTTGCACCGTCACATCCAGCGCCGTCGTCGGCTCATCCGCGACGATCAGCTTCGGCTCGGCGGCAAAGGCCGATGCGATCAGGATCCGCTGCCGCATCCCGCCCGAAAGCTCATGTGGATAGGACCGCATCACCCGCTCGGGGTCGGGAATATACACCTCGGCCAGCAGTTCGCGCGCCCGCGCCTCGGCCCTGACGCGCGGCCAGCCCAGAATGTCCACCAGACGATCGGTGATCTGCGGCCCGATCCGGCGCGAGGGGTTCAGCGCCGTCAGCGGGTCTTGCGGGATCAGCGCGCAGGTGGCGCCGATCCGCCGCCGCCGCTCTGCCGGGGGCAGGGTCAACAGGTCCACCCCGTCCAGCACGATTCGCCCCGCCGTTATTTCGGTTGAACGCGGCAGGATGCCCAGAACCGCCTTGCCGATCATCGACTTGCCGGCGCCGCTTTCGCCCACCAGCCCGCGCACCTCGCCCGCCGCCACGGTCAGCGAGACCTGCCGCAACAGCGGCCCGCCCCCCCTCAGCCGCACCGAAAGCCGGTCAATCTCAAGATAGCTCATCGCAGCACCGGGTCGAAGCGGTCCTTGAGCCCCTCACCCAATTGGGAAAAGCTCAGGACGGTCAGGAACAATGTGATCAGCGGGAAGACCAGCACCCACCACGCCTGATAGACGGCGGCCCGCCCCTCGGCGATCATGCCGCCCCAGGTCGGGTCATCGGTGGAGATTGACAGGTTCACGAAGGAAAGAATGGCCTCGACGATCACCGCAATCCCCATCTCCAGCGTCAGGAGGACGACGATGGTCGGCAGCACGTTCGGCAGGATTTCCCGCAGCATGATGCCCAGCCGCCCGCGCCCCGCCACCCGGGCCGAAGCGACGTAATCCATTGCCCCCTGCGCCATGGCTTCGGCCCGCACCACCCGGGCAAAGCGTGTCCAGTCGATGATCACGATGGCAAGGATGATCGACCCCAGCCCCGGCCCGATCACGGCGATCAGCAGGATGGAAAACAGCACCGGCGGAAAGGCCATCCAGATGTCGATGAACCGGCTGATCAGCACATCCACCCAACCACGCAGGAACCCCGCCAGCAGGCCCAGCCCGGCGCCCAAGAGGCAGGTGATCGACCCCGCCACCAGCGCCACGATCAGCGCCAGCCGCGCGCCATAAAGAATGCGGCTGAGAACATCGCGCCCCAGACTATCGGTGCCAAGGTAATAGCCCGGCTCGGCCCCCGTCTCCCAGAAGGGCGGCAGACGGCCCAAAAACAGATCCTGCGCCAAAGGGTCTTTCGGCGTGATCCACGGCGCCAGCAGCGCCGCCAGCACCAGCACCGCAAGCCAGCCCGCCGACAGCCACAGCCGCGCCCCGGCCCGGCGTTTCACACTTCCCCGGCCGTCAAGCATGGCGCAACCTCGGGTTCAGCGCGGCATAGGCCAGATCGACCAGCAGATTAACTGCGGTAAAGATCGCCGCGAACAGGATCACGATGCCCTGAATCAGCGGCAGGTCGCGGTTGATCACCGCATCAATGGCCATATTGCCAAGCCCCTCATAGGAAAACAGCCGCTCGATGATCACCGTGCCGCCGATCAGAAAGGTGAACTGCACCCCCACCAGCGTCAGCGTCGGCAGGATGGCATTGGGCAGCGCCTCGCGCAGGATCACATGGTTCTCGCCGTAACCCTTGGTGCGGGAAAGCGTCACATAATCCAGATGCATGGTTTCCTTCAGGCTCTGCTTCAGGAGCTGCCCGATGATCGCCGAAAGCGGGATCGCCAGCGCCAGCGCCGGCATGAACATATGCGCCACGATGTCGGCCCACAGGTCCAGCCGCAGCCGGATCAGGCTTTCGAACAGGTAGAAATTGGTGACGAAGGGCAGGTCCAGACTGGGCGTTACCCGGCCCGAGATGTGAAATATCGGCACCAGCACCCCGAACATCAGGATAAGCACCAGCCCCCAGAGGAAATCCGGCACCGACAGCGCCATGCCATTGGCCACGTCGATCGCCCCCTCGGTCCGGGTGCCGCGCAGCCGCGTGCCGGTCAGCGCGGCAAAGCCGCCGATGATCACCGCCATCACCAGCGCCATCACCGACAATTCCAGCGTGGCCGGCAACCGGCCCAAGACCAGCGCCAGCACCGGCTGCCGCGTGGTGATCGAGGTGCCGAAATCGCCCTGCAACACGCCGCCCGCCCAGATCAGGAATTGCTGCGGAATGGATTTGTCCAGCCCGTAGAGCGCCGAAAGCCGTGCCACATCCGCCTCGGTCGCGCCGGGCGGCAGCATCATGGCAATGGGATTGCCGGGCACCACCCGGATCACCACGAAAACGATCACGGCCACCCCGAACAGCGTCACCGCCGTCGTCGCCAGCCGCATCAGAAAGGTCCGCAAAAGCCGCATCCGCCCGCCCCAAAAGAAAGGCCCGCAAGCCCTTTTATCTGTCTGAAAATATCCCACGGGGGTCCGGGGGTGTGAAACCCCCGGTCCGCCCTTGGCCGCGCTTACGCCCGCTTCATCAGATGCGGCAACAGCGCGCCCGAGGCATGGGGCGTCACCACCACACCCGGCGCGTGCAGGATCGGCTGCACATATTGCAGAAGCGGGATGGCCAGCGCGTTTTCGGCAACGAACTTGTCCACCGCTTTCCAGCCTGCAATCCGCTTGGCCTCATCCGCCTCGCCCCACAAGGGGCCGATCATGTCGATCAGATCCTGCCCGTCCCAGACCGAATGCGGGCTGGGGCCGAACATGGCAAAGCCGGTCGAGGTCGTGGGGTCGCCCACCGAATTGCCCCAGTTGTAGAAGGCGGCCGGGGCAAGCTGATCTGCCGCGCGCAGCTCGTAGTGCTTGGCGATTTCGTAGACTTCGATTTCCGCCTCGATCCCCACCTTGCGCCACAGGCCCACGATGGCCTGGATCATCTCGTAATCCTTGGGCTTGAAGCCCTTGGTGGTCTGGATCTTGAACTTCACCGGATTATCAACAGAGTAGCCCGAGGCCGCCAGCAGCTCCACCGCCTTTTCAGGGCTGTATTCCACGGTGATCGAGGGGTCATAAGCCTCATACTCCGGGGTTTGCAGCGTGTCGATCTTGACGCCGTATCCCGACAGCAGCCGGTCGATGATGGTCTGCTTGTCGATGGCATGGGCGGCGGCCTTGCGCACGTTCGGGTCGGTCATCACCTCGATATCGTTGAGGAAGATCATCCCGATATCCGAAATCGGGGTGGCGACCCCGGCCAGCGGCCCGCCCTTCAGACGGTCGTATTCCTCATAAGGCATTTCCAGCGTGACATGGGCATTGCCCGATTCCACTTCCGCCACCCGGGCGGCGGCGTCGGGCACGAACTTGATCGTCACGGTCTTGAACTCGGGTGCGCCGCCCCAATAGTTTTCATTGGCCTTCAGCCGCACGAAGGCATTGCGCTCGAATTTCTCGACCATATAGGGGCCGGTGCCGATCGGGGCGGCCTCGAACCCTTCGGCGCCGACTTTTTCGTAATAGGCTTTCGGCAGGACATAGCCGGTCAGGAAATACATCCATTTGAAGATCGTCGGATCGAACTGGGTCACATCGGCGATGACCTTGTTGCCTTCAACCCGGTGATTGGCCAGCGTGCCCCAGACGAACTGAATCGGGCTGCCGGTTTCGGGGTTGGCGACGCGGGCAAGGCTCCACGCCACATCCTCGGCGGTGAAGTCCGAGCCGTCATGCCATTTCACGCCTTCGCGCACGGTCATCCAGACCTGTTTCTTGTCCTCGCTCCAGCCCCATTCGGTCAGCAGGCCCGGCGCCGGTTTCAGGTCGGGCTGTTGCAGGATGTATTGGTCGAAGACCGACTGATAGAGGCCCTGAATCGTGGGGTTCACCGCGCTCGGACCCACGGTCGGATCCCAGGAGGGCAGGGTGACGTTATAGGCGATCACCAGCTCGTCAATGGCTTGGGCGCGGGCGGGCAGGCCCGTGATGCCCAGCGCCATGGCGGCGGTGGACAGCTTCAAAAGGCTGCGGCGGTTGAGGTTCATGGTCGTTTCCCTGTTGGTTGTCATTGTTTTCGTTCAGTTTCCGGCAAGCTTGCGGGCCAGAAGATACCCCGGCCCCGCCCCGGTTCCCGCCCCGGGCCAGACGGCGGCCCCGGTCAGATGCAATCCCGGCACCGGGGTTGTGCCATCGGCATGGCTCCGCGCCGGGCGGAAGAGGAAGTTCTGCGCAAGGTGGTGGCTGCCGCAGACCTGATCGCCGCCGACGAGATTGGGGTTATCCGCCTCAAGCTCGGCCGGGGTGACGATGCGGCGGGCGAGGATTTTCGCCCGCGTGCCCGGCGCGTGGGAGTCCAGAATATCCAGCGCCCGTTCGGCAAAGGGTTCGGCGGCGCTGGCCCAGTCGGCCGCCGCGATCTGCCCCGCCGCGTCGCCGGTGATCGTGCCCGGCGCCATGCGGACCTGCACCCACAGCACATGCTTGCCTTCGGGCGCGCGGGAGGGGTCCACCACGGTCGGCTGACCCACCACCAGCAGGGGGCGCGCGGGCAACAGCCCTGCCTTGGCCTGCGCATAGACCTCGGCCATCTGGTCAAGGCTGTCGCCCAGATGCACATAGGCAAAGCGTTGCAGCGCGGTGCCCGCCCGCCAGTCGGGCAGGCCGTCCATCGCCAGATGAATCATCATCGTGCCGGGCGCATGGGCATAGCGGGTCATCGCGCCGTCAAAGGTGGGTGTGGTGGCCCCGGTCAGCCGGGGCAGGGCGCGCGGTGCGACACCGGCAATCACCGCCTTGGCCGCCTTGATCACCCGCCCGTCGGCCAGCTCCACGCCCGAAGCCCGCCCGCCTTCGCGCAGCACGCGCGCCACCGGGGCGTTGCATTCCACCACGCCGCCGCGCGCCCGGATGGCTGCGACCAGCGCCTTGACGATCGTATCCGCCCCGCCCGCGCCGATCGCCATGCCGAACGCCTGCCCGGCCATGCCTTCAAGATAGGGAAACATCGCGCCGCCCGCGATATCGGGGGCAAAGTCCAGATGCATCCCCCAAGCGCCCAGCAGGGCGCGGGTCTGCGGATGGACAAAGGTTTCTTCCAGCCACTGGCGCGGGGAGGAGAGCAGAAAGCGGGTGAAATCCATCGTTCCGGCCAAGCCCTTGGCGCGGAACGTTTTAAACATGAAATATGCAAGCGCACGGGTTTTCATCGGGCTGCCCAGAAGCCCGAACAGATGCGGCGCCTGCGCCCCGAAGCCGGCGACAAGGCTGCGCCAGGTCGCGGCATCGGCGGCGGAAATGCGGGCGATCTGCGTCGCTGTTTCCTCAAGATCAGTCGAAACGCCCAGCCAGTTGCCATCCGAGAAGGACGACGAGAACGGCCGCGACACCGGCGCGAAGGCGCAGCCGTGCCCGGTCAGTTCGGCCCCATACTGCTTGAAAAACGGGCTTCCGGCGAAGAGGGACAGGTTCATCGCCGCCCAGTCATGGCGAAAGCCGGGCAGGGTATATTCCCCGGTCTTCACCGCGCCCCCCGGTTCTGCCGCCTGTTCAAAGACCGCCACCCGCCAGCCTTTGGCGGCCAGATGCAGGGCGGCTGCCAAGCTGTTGTGGCCCGCACCGATCAGCACGGCGTCGAACTGCGTCAAATCGTGTCTCCCCGTTTATCGTTGCGATGATATTTGCAAATGCATTTAAATCTGTCTAGCATGATTCTCACCGGCGGCGGGCAAGAGGGCGTCTTCTTTCCGTCTTCCCTCCGTCTCCACGAAACAGGCGCGAAACGCGCGACAGGGAGAGTGACATGACATCAGCAACTGTGTTGACCCAGCTTGCGGGCCTACTGGCCTCGGGTGGGGTCGAGGTGGTGGATTGCTCGGGCGTGCTGGGGCCGGAAACCCCGCTTCTGAAATTGCCGCCGGATTTCGCCAAGGACACCCCGCCGATCAAGATTCACCGGATCAGCGAATATGATCAGGACGGGCCGTTCTGGGCCTGGAACTGGCTGGAACTGGGCGAACATTCCGGCACCCATTTCGACGCGCCGCATCACTGGATCACCGGCAAGGAATATCCAGACGGCTATACCGATTCGCTGGACGTGCAGCGGCTGGTGGCGCCGGTCAACGTGCTGGATTTCAGCCGTGAATGCGCCGCCGACCCGGACTTCCTGCTGACCGTCGCCCATGTGCAGGATTGGGAGGCCAAGCATGGCCCGATCAACGAAGGTGAATGGGTTGTCCTGCGCTCGGACTGGGACAGGTTCGCCGATGACGAGGCGGCCTTCCTGAATGCCAACGAAACCGGCCCCCATACCCCCGGCCCGACCCCCGAGGTCATTCAATACCTGATCGCCAAGGGCATCGTCGGCTGGGGCAGCCAGTGCATCGGCACCGATGCGGGGCAGGCGGGCGGCATGACCCCGCCCTATCCGGCGCATAACCTGTTGCACGCCAACAACCGCTTTGGTCTGGCCAGCCTTGCCAATCTGGGCAAGCTGCCGCCGAAGGGTGCCATCCTGATTGCGGCTCCGCTCAAGATCAAGCGCGGCACCGGCTCGCCCATCCGGGCGCTGGCCCTCGTGCCGAAGGCATAAGGCGATGCGGCCGGATCACGTCATCATCGGGTCAGGCATCAACGGCCTTGTGGCGGCGGCTTTGCTGTCGCTCAAGGGCCGAAAGGTGCTGGTGCTGGAGCGGGAAGAGCGTCTGGGCGGTTGTCTGCACAGCGCTGAAATCACGTTGCCCGGTTTTCAGCATGATGTGATGGCCGCAACCTTTGTGCTGTTCATGACAAGCCCGGCGGGGGCCACCCTTGGCCCCCATCTGGCGCGGCATGGCTTTGACTATTGCCACACCGCCCATCCGACTGCGGTTTTGCGGCCGGATGGGTCGTCGCTGGTTCTGACGATGGACCATGCGGCGAATGTCGCGGCGTTCGAGGCGCTGGCGCCGGGGGATGGTGCGGCGCTGTCGGCGGATACCGGCGGGATCGGGGCGGATGCGCCGTTTCTCTTTGCGCTTCTCGGCGGCAATCTGTGGAGCTGGGGCACCGCGAAACTGCTGTTCGGGCAGGCGCGCAAGCGGGGCCTGCGCGGGCTGGCGGCGTGGTTCGGGCAGGCTTTGACCCCGGCGCGCGGCTGGCTGGAAACCTCGTATCAAAGCCCCTTGGCGCAGGCGCTGTTCGCGCCTTGGGTGCTGCATTGCGGGCTGACACCGGAAAGCACCTATTCCGGCCAGATGGGCAAGGTGATTGCCTTTGCACTTGAGGCCGCCGGGGCGCCGATTGCCAAGGGCGGTGCGGGGCAGGCGGTGGCGGCCTTTCGCGCGCTGATCGAGGAACAGGGCGGCACCTTCCGCACCGGCGCCGATGTGGACCAGATCGTGGTGAAGGACGGCAAGGTGACGGGCGTCGCCTTGACCGGGGGCGAGGTGATTCCCTGCGCCTCGGTCCTCGCCTCGGTGGCGCCGGGGCAGTTGCAGAACCGCCTGCTGCGCGAGGTGAACCTGCCCGAAGATCAGGCGGCGGCGCGGAAATTCCGCCATGGTCGCGGCGATTTCCAACTGCATTACGCGCTGGACCGGGCGCCTGAATGGCTGACCCCGGGGCTTGAGGATGTGGCGCTGATCCATCTGGCCGATGGCATCGATTCCGTCTCGAAATCCGCGAATGAGGCGGAGCGGGGCCTGTTCCCGGCGGCGCCGACGATCTGCGTCGGCCAGCCCAGCCGGCTGGACCCCGCACGCTGCCCCGAAGGCAAGGCCATCCTCTGGCTGCAAATCCCCGATGCGCCCCGCGTGATCAAGGGCGATGCGGCGGGCGAGATAGCGGCGACCGACTGGGACAGCGCCAAAGAGGCGTTCGCCGACCGGATCGAGGCCATTCTTGCGCGCCATATCAAAGACTTTGACCAGATCAAGCTGGCCCGGACCGCCTGTTCGCCCGCCGATCTGGAACGGATGAACGTCAACCTTGTCGGCGGCGATCCCTATGGCGGGCAATGCGGCATCGACCAGTTCTTCCTCTGGCGGCCCTATCCCCATGCGGCGGACAAGGTGCGCGGGCTGATCCATATCGGCGCCTCGACCCATCCCGGCCCGGGGCTGGGCGGCGGTTCGGGGTATCTTGCGGCGAAAAGGCTGGGCGCATGAATGACGAAAGCCCCCCCGCCGCGCCGCGTCTGGGCGAGATCGGCCTGACCAATTACGCGCCCTATCTGATGAACCGGATCATGGGGCGCTATAACGCCAGCCTTCGCGAGGAAATGGCCCAGCTTGGCCTGTCCACGCCCAAGATGCGGGCGCTGGCGGTGCTGTCGGTGATCGAGGGGCCGCTGATCCGCGAACTGGCGATCTATGCCGTGGTGGAGCAATCCACCCTGAGCCGCGCGCTGGATCAGTTGCAGGCCGACGGCCTGATCCGCCGCGAGACTGATGCCGAAGACAGTCGCGCCACGCGGGTCTTCATCACCGAAGCCGGGCGGGCCTCGTTTGAAACGCTCTGGCCCCATATGGCCGCCGCGCAGGACCGCATGTTCCGCGGCATTCCCGACACCGAAAAGCGGGCTTTCGTCGGCACCTTGCAAAAGATGCTGGCCAATATCCGCAAACACGAGATTTGAACCATGGCAGAACGGTCGTTCAAGGCAGAGGTCGAGCATCTTCGCAAGGGTGCGGGTGACACCTTCACCGGCGAGGGGATTCTCGCCATCACCAAGGCCCTCCTTGAAAACGGGGTGGGCTATGTCGGCGGCTATCAGGGTGCGCCGATCAGCCATCTGATGGATGTGCTGGCCGATGCGCAGGATTTGCTGGGCGAGCTTGGCGTGCGCTTTGAGGCGAATGCGAATGAGGCGGCGGCGGCGGCGATGCTGGCGGCCTCGGTGCATTACCCGATCCGGGGGGCGGTGACGTTCAAAGGCTCTGTCGGGGTCAATGTGGCCTCGGATGCGCTGGCCAATCTGGCGTCTTCGGGGGTGACGGGCGGTGCGCTGATCATCGTGGGCGAGGATTATGGCGAAGGTTCCTCAATCATGCAGGAGCGCAGCCATGCCTTTGCGATGAAATCGCAATTCTGGCTCTTGGACCCGCGCCCCAACCTGCCCTCGATCACCAAGGCGGTGTCGGACGGGTTCGAACTGTCGGAAGTGTCGAATACCCCGGTCATGCTGATGGTGCGCATCCGGTCCTGCCATGTCTCGGGCAGTTTCCAGACCCGCGACAACCAGCGGCCCAAGCTGTCGGTGAAAGAGGCGCTGTCGAACCCGCGGTCGGATTTCGCCCGGGTGGTGCTGCCGCCGATGTCCTATGCGCATGAACAGGACAAGATAAAGAACCGCTGGCCCGCCGCCGAGAAGTTCATCCGCGACCGCGGCCTGAACGAACGCTTCGGCCCGGCGGTGGCGCCCGTCGGCATCGTATTGCAGGGCGGCATGTATAACGGCGTGATCCGCGCGTTGCAGCGGCT
Source organism: Tabrizicola fusiformis (assembly GCF_013328815.1). GTDB lineage: Bacteria > Pseudomonadota > Alphaproteobacteria > Rhodobacterales > Rhodobacteraceae > Fuscibacter. The sequence continues at coordinate 33,513 of NZ_JABUHN010000003.1, read as the reverse complement.
GGGGCTGGCCGATATCCACGGCCATTCCGAAGTGCCGCTTTATGTGCTGAACGTCACCTATCCGCTGGTTTGTGATGAGTTTCTGGCCTTCTGCGAGGGCAAGGATCAGGTTCTGGTCATCGAGGAAGGCCAGCCCGAGTTCATCGAACAGCAACTGACCACCTACCTTTACCGCGCGGGTTCGGCGGTGAAGCTGCGCGGCAAGGATATTTTCCCGATGGCGGGGGAATATACCGGGCAGGTGATGCTGGACAGCATCGGTGACTTCCTGAAACAGGCGGCACCGGCGCTGCTGGCCGCCGTCCACCGGGCGCCGAACGAAGACCGCCCGCAGATCCCGGACCTGACGAAAACCGTGCCGATCCGCCCGCCGGGGTTCTGCACCGGCTGCCCGGAGCGTCCGATCTTTGCCGCGATGAAGCTGGTGCAGAAGGAAACCGGCAAGTTGCAGATCACCGCCGATATCGGCTGTCACCTGTTCGCCGCGCTGCCGCCGTTTGAAATCGGTGGCGCCACCATGGGTTACGGGCTTGGCCCCGCTGCCAATGCCGCCTTTGACGGCGGCGGTGAGCGGCGCCCGGTTTCGGTGATCGGCGATGGCGGGTTCTGGCACAACGGGCTGTCGTCCAGCTTTGGCAACATGGCCTTCAACAAGTCGGATTCGGTCGCGGTGATCGTGGACAATTACTATTCCGCCGCGACCGGCGGGCAGGATGTGATGTCCTCGCGCGCCGACAATGCGACCAAGGCGACGAAGAACCCGATCTCCAAGGCGCTGAAAGGCATCGGCATCAATTGGGTGCGTGAAGTGAACCGCACCTATGACGTGGGCCATATGCGCGATGTGCTGCGCGAGGCGCTGACCACCAAAACGCCGGGGCCCAAGGTGATTGTCGCCTCGTCCGAGTGTATGCTGAACAAGCAGCGCCGCGAGAAGCCGCTGGCGGCACAGGCGATCAAAGAGGGGCGCCGGGTGGAAACCCCCCGCTTCGGCGTGGATGAGGCGATCTGCACCGGCGACCATGCCTGTATCCGGCTGTCGGGCTGTCCGTCCTTGTCATTGAAAAAGCTGGATGATCCGTTGCGGGATGATCCTGTGGCCTCGATCGACCAAAGCTGCGTCGGCTGCGGCAACTGCGGCGAGGTTGCCGATGCCGCCATCCTTTGCCCGTCCTTCTACGAGGCGCGGGTGGTGCATAACCCCACGAAATGGGAGGTGCGCCTTGCAGCCTTCCGCACCCGCATCATCGGCTGGCTTCAGGCCCGCCGCTCTGCCCGTCGTCTGAGCTTTGAGGTCTGAGCCATGACCCTGCATGAAACCCTGCCGCAGAAATCCGCCGACCCGCGGCTGTCGGGCATCATCAAACTGGCCGTGCTGGCCGTGGGCGGGCAGGGCGGCGGCGTCCTGACCGGCTGGATCGAGGATATGGCCCGCGCCAATGGCTATGCCGCGCAATCCACTTCGGTTGCCGGGGTGGCGCAGCGCACCGGCGCCACGGTCTATTATCTGGAAATGGCGCCGATGGCGGGGGGCGTGCCCGTCTTCTCGCTGATGCCGGCGGCGGGCGATGTCGATATCATGATCGCCGCCGAGATGATGGAGGCCGGGCGTTCCATCATCCGGGGGTTTGTGACGCCGGACCGTACCACGCTGATCGCCTCAACCCACCGGGCGCTGGCGGTGTCGGAAAAGATGGCGCCGGGCGATGGCATTGCCAGTTCCGCCGAGGTGATGGCAGCGGCGGATATTGCCGCCCGCCGCTTCATCGCCGCCGATTTCGACGCGCTGGCGATCCGCAACGGCTCGGTGATTTCGGCAAGCCTGTTCGGGGCGCTGGCGGGGTCGGGCGCGCTGCCCTTCCCGCGTGAGGCGTTCGAGGCCGCGATCCGCGCCGGGGGCAAGGGCGTGGAAGGCTCGCTGCGGGCCTTTGGGGCCGCCTATGACGCGGCACAGGCGCCTGTGGTGGCGACCGCGCCGGTCAAGGCTGCTCCGGCTGCCCCGGCGGTCAAGGGTCCGGCCCGTCTGACGGCGGTATGGGCTGCGCTGGAGGCGCGCGTTATGGCGTTGCCCGCGCCGGTGGCCGATATGGCGCTGGCGGGCCTGCGCAAGGTGGTGGAGTTTCAGGATCTGGCTTACGGCGCAGAATACCTTGACCGGCTGGACATTGTTCTGGCCCGCGACAGCGCGGCGCAAGGCCACGTGCTGACGCGCGAGGCGGCGAAATACATTGCCAATGCCATGGCTTATGACGATGTGATCCGGGTGGCCGACCTCAAGACCCGCGCGCCCCGCCTTGCCCGTATCCAGAGCGAAATGCGGGTGAAAGACGGCAATCTGATGCAGCTCACCGAATATCTGCATCCGCGCGCCGAAGAGATTGCCGGGCTTATGCCCGCCCGCATGGGAGCGAGGGTGCAGGCCAGCCCGGTCTGGATGGCGCGGCTGGACCGCTGGTTCAACAAGGGCCGCCGGATGCGCAGCGACAGCCTGCGCGCCTTTCTGGCGCTGTATCTCTTGGGTGGTCTCAAGGGCTGGCGCCGCCGGACGCTGCGCCACGCCGAAGAGCGGGCGCATCTGCAAGACTGGCTGGACCGCGCGCTGGGTTACCTGCCGCGCTATGACCTCGCGGTCGAGGTGATCCGCTGCCGCCGTCTGGTGAAAGGCTATTCCGACACCCATGCGCGCGGCTTGTCCAAGTTCGACCGGGTGCTGGAGGGGATTGCGCTGGTGGCTGGCCGCGAGGATGGCGCCGACTGGGCGCGGCGCCTGCGCGAGGCGGCCTTGCAGGATGAAGAGGGCAAGGCGCTGGACGGGGCCATCGCCACGATCCGCAGTTTCGCCTGAACGGCGGCAACCGGGGCCAAAGTTCTTGGAAGAATTTTGCAAGTTTCTTCCAAGAAACTTGCAATTTCCTTGGAAGGAAATTGGGCAGGGGGCTTGCGCCCCCTGAATTCAGCGGATGCCGGCTTTCTCCAGCCGGGGCAGAACTTCGTCGCGGAAATAGGGAAATTCCTCGATGTAATCGACGAAAGACAGCGTGGTCCCGGCAAAGCCCGTCTTGTGCAGCTTGAGAATGCCCTCGGCCACCTGATCGGGCGTGCCAACCAGGGGGAAGCCGCCATGACCCATGGCGAACAGATGCTTGATCTGTGCCAGAAGGTCATGCGGAAAGCTGTGGGCATGGGCGAATTGCAGGTTCACCAGATTGTCCACCGCATCGGTATCGGCATTCTCGACAGCGGTGTAATGCAGGAACTCCTGCGCCTCTTTCTCGGTCGGGCGGCAGATCACATGGGAGAAGGTCAGCACATCCACCTTGCGCCCCTTGGCCGCCGCCTGCGCCTTCAGCTCGGCAATCTCGCCGACAGAGCGGCTGAGGTCGATGGCCGGCGTGAAGAGGAAATCGGCATTGTCGGTGGCAAAGCCCCGTCCCTGCGGGCTGCCCGCCGCGTTGATGATCGGCACGCCGTCCCGGATCGGCTTGGGGTCGCCCTTGACCTTCTTTGCCTTGAAATACTTGCCGTCCCAGTCGAAATGCGCGTCCGAAGTCCAGAGCTTGCGGATCAGGTCATACCATTCCTGCGCATAGGCATAGCGGGTTTCGTGATCGTCGGGCAGGCTCAGGCCCAGTGCTTCATATTCCGGCTTGTTCCAGCCTGCCACGATGTTCAGCCCGGCCCGGCCATGGCCGATCTGGTCGATGGTGGCGATCTGCTTGGCCACCACGACCGGGTGGTTGGCGGCGGTATGGATGGTGGCGAAAACCGCGATGTTCTTCGTCGCCGCCAAGAGGCCCGCGGCCCAGGTCATGGTTTCCAGCACGCCGCCGTGGAAATCCGTCTCGCCGCCGTAACCGATCCAGCGCGCGATGGGCAGCATGAAGTCGATCCCCGCCGCATCCAGCATCTGCGCCAGTTTCAGGTTGTTGTCCCAACTGTTGTTCCAGCGGGCGGCGATCTTGGTGGGCGTCATGCCCGAAGAGCAATTGGTCGAGAAGGTGCCAAGGCGAAAGCGGTCGCCCGAGAGCATCGGGTGTTGGGGCATTGGGATCATCCTGTTGGGTTAGGTTTTATTTTATGTTTGAAAGTCTATCGTAAATTCGCATTGCGTCAACGGTCTCGTGCAGGTCAGGATGGGCGCCGGGAGGGCCTAAAGCGATGGCCGAAAAAAAGGTTCAAATTCAAAATGATGCCGCGGCGGCTGCCCGGCCGGGCATCGACTATCACTGGCATCTGTCGCAGGGTCCGGCCGAGGTCGAGACGACCGAGCTGGAATTTGCCCTGATGCGGACGTTTGAGGGATTCGGGCGCTGGCAATCGGAATGCCTCGCCTCAGTCTGCGATCTGGCGGCGACGGGGCCGGAAAATGCCATGCTGCACATCATCCGCATGAACGACCGGCCCAAGACGCTGAAGGATCTGGCGCGGCTGACCAACCGCGACGACGTGCCGAACATCCAGTATTCGCTGCGCAAGCTGATCGGTGCCGGGCTGGTGCTGCGCAAGGGGGCAGGGCGCTCTGGCGTGACCTATGAGGTGACGGAAGAGGGGCGGCGGGTGACCGATGATTACGGCGCGCTGCGGCGGGCGCTGCTGATTGCGGCGGTGGGCAATGTGCCGGGCTTTGCCGCCCGGCTGGCCGAAGCCACCCGGACGCTGAACCTGCTTTCGGGGATTTACGAGGAAATCTCGCGCGTCGCGGCCACCCACCGGCGGGGGTAGGGGGCAAGGTGCGTGCAAACACGCGGCCCCCTACAACGGCAACAGCCGATGGAACCGCGCCTGCTCGTAAACCAGCGCCGGTGCCTCGGCGCTGGCAAGGTTCACGATATGGCCGATGAAAACGGTATGCGAACCGGCATCCGTGACCTCTGCCACATCGCAGGAAAACTGCACCACGGCGCCCGCCAGCAGCGGCAGGCCACGGGCATCGGCCTGCCAGTCGCCGGTGTCAAACTTGGCAGCGCCGGTGGCGCCACCCATCCCGGCGAATTGCAGTGCCACCGCCGCCGCCCCTTCCGTCAGCAGGCTGACGTTGAAGCGCCCGGTTTCGCGCACGGCGGCACAGGTGCCGGTCTTGCGGTTCAGGCAGACCAGCAGGCTGGGCGGTTCGGCGCTGACCGAACAAACGGCGGTGGCGGTGATGCCGCGCCGCTCGCCCTCGGCGGTGCAGGCGGTGACAATGGTCACCGCCCCGGGGAACCGCGCCATGGCGGCGCGGAAGCTGCCGATATCGACCGCCACTCCCATCTCAGGCCGCCTTGAGGTCTTCAAGATAGGCTTCTGCCGCCGCCGGATCGGCGAACCACGGGAAGAAATCGCGCGGATCGTCAAAGCCGTTGGCCATGCGGTGTGCCAGCCGCGGCTCGGCGCAGGCGGTGCCCATGATGTTCAGGATAAAGGGTGGCGGCGGCAGGAGGAGCATGTTGGTCCAGCCCACCACCCATTGCGCATAGTCCCAGAACGCCTCGAATGTGCCCTGCATGAACGCCTCGTCAAACGGCCGGTTGCCATGGGCGACAATCCGTTCCAGATAGACCGCCGCCGCCTTGGCCGCATTGTTCGACCCCTGCCCGGTGATCGGATCGTTCAGGCAGACGGCATCGCCCAGACCCAGCACCTTGCGGCCCGAAGGCAGGGTGGCCACGGGATGGCGGATCGTCGGGGCAAAGCGGCCCGCCAGAATGCCGTTGTCATCGGTCAGTTGGCAGTCCTTCGACCGCTCATATTCCCAGGGCAGGAAGGTCTTCAGAATCTCCAGCGACTTGGCCAGATGTGCCTCGGGCGTGGTGACATCGCCCCAGCAATCCATCGGGCCGCCGGGGATGCCTTCGAACACCATGATCTCGCAAGGCCCGGTGGTGGTCAGCGCCGGGAAGACGAAATATTCACCCACCCCCGGGATCAGGTTGAACTCCACCGCCGAATGCGGCTGGCGCGGGGTCATGCCGGTGACATAGGTCAGGGCCAGCGCCCGCATCGGTTTGTCATAGGCGGAGCGTGCGGCATCGCGGGTGAACATCCGGCCGACCTCGCCCTTGCCCGAGGCCACGATCACCAGATCATCCTCGGCGGCATAGCCATCAATCTCGGCAATGCCGGCATCGGCAATCACCATCTCGCCGCCCAGCCGCTCAAATTCCTCCATCCAGCGCGGGATTTTCACCCGTTGATCCACCGATTGCGCGTCATGGTCCAGCCGCGCCGCCCAGTCGATCACCTTGCTGCCTGATCCATCCGGGTTCGGCACGATGAAGTTGATGCCCTGCACCGGCGGGCACTCTTTCGCCCAGAAGTCGATGCCAAGCGCGGCCTCATGCGCCAGCGCGTTGGAAAACATGCACTGGCTGGACAGAACCTTGCCCGCGGCAATCTCGGCCCCGGTGCGGTTCTGCACGATCCGCACCCGATAGCCTTGCTGCAACAGGCCGATGCCCAGTTGCAGACCCGACTGGCCGCCGCCGATGATGGTGATCTTTCTCATTCTTGTCTCCCTGTTTTCATCTTGGCCCAAATATCCCCGCCGGAGCCCCGGCCGGGGCAGGGCATTACGCCATCAGTTTGGGAATTGCGGGCACCGCCTGTTCCGGGCCCATGGCGGTATATCCGCCGTCCACACAGATATCGGTGCCGGTGATGAAGCTGGCCGCGTCCGAACACAGGAACAGCACCGCCTGCGCCACCTCCTCGGGGTCGGCCACCCGGCCCAAAAGGTGGAAGGGTGCTGCCACCGCATCGGTTTTCGCCCGGTCGCCGCCGGTCAACTGGTCCATGATGTTGCTCCATGTCCAGCCCGGCGAGACGGCATTCACCCGGATGCCTTCGGGCGCCAGATCCATCGCCTGATTGCGGGTCAGTTGCAGGATCGCGGCCTTCGACACCGGATAAAGCCAGCGCCCGGTCTGCGCGACGCGGCTGGAAATCGAGCCGAAGTTGACGATGGCGCCCTTGTTCTTGGCCAATTCCGCCCGCGCCGCCTGCATCAGCATGACCGAGCCGACGATGTTCACATCCAGCGCATCCAGCCATTCCGCCCGGGTCGAGGCGGCGCCATTGTCCAGATAGGTGCAGGCGACATTGACCAGAAAGTCGATCCGCCCGAACCGCTCTTTCGTCGCCGCCACCAGCGCGGCAATCTGGGCATCGTCGCGCAGGTCGCAGTTCTGGAAACCCACGTCGGAGGAGAATCCCTCACCGGGCGCGAGGTCGGCCACCATCACCTCGGCCCCCGCCGCGCGGAAGCCATCAACCACCGCCCGTCCGATCTTGGTCACCCCGCCCGGCACGATGGCAACCTTGCCCGCAAGACCCTTCATGGCATTCTCCCTGTTATTGCTTTGGGTTTGAAGGAATTGTGACCGCTCCCCTGCGATCCGCTATCCGCAGGGCGCGCGGCCTATCCGAAAAACGAAAAAATCGTGACTCCGGGGCGACGGATTGGCGCGCCGGATCGGCCCGGGCCGTGTTACGCTGACCCCAGCCAAGGGAGTCCCGATGACGGCCACCCATTTCCCCGCGCCGCTTGCCGGCCATGCGCTGTTTCGCACCCGCGACCTTGATGAGGCGCGCGAGCGGGTGGCGGCGGTGTTCTGTCCGCACCGGCTTGAGACCGAGGGGCGGCAGGCGGGGTTTGATGCAAGCCACCACCATCTGCCCGGACAGCGCCTGTCGCTGAACTATATCGAATATGGTGCCCGCACCCTGATTGCGCCGGGGGAACTGGGCGGGTTCTACCTGCTGCAAATCCCGCTGTCCGGCGGGGCAGAGATTTCCAACGGCGCGGGCCGCTATCTGTCCAGCCCGGCGCAGGCGGCGGTGCTGAACCCGCATCTGCCGACCCGCATGGTCTGGGAGGCGGGCACGCGACAGGTTCTGGTGCAGATCGCCCGAGCCGCCATGCAGGACCATCTGGCGGCGGCGCTCGGTGGCGCTTCGGACCGACCCCTGACCTTTGAAGGTCCGCTCGACCTGACCACGGGGGCGGGGGCGGCGCTGAAGCGGCTGGTCCTCTGGCTGGTGGCCGAGACCGATGCGGGCAGCCCGCCGATCGGCCCCAGCCTGATGGCGCGGCAGATCGAAAGCACGGTTCTGTCGGGCCTGCTCGAGGCCGGGCGACACGATCATGCCGCCCTGATGCAGCGCCACCGCGCCGCACCCCGCCCGCGCCACCTGCGGCTGGCCGAAGGGTTCATCGCCGCCCATCTCGATCAGCCGATCACATTGGAAGAGGTGGCCGCCGCGGCCGGGATCAGCCCGCGCGGGTTGCAACTGGCCTTCCGCGCCCATCGCGGCACCACGCCGCTCGGCTTCTGGCGCGAGGCGCGGCTGGCCCGTGCCCATGCCGATCTGACGGCCGCCGCCCCCGGCACCACCGTCACCGAGGTCGCCCTGCGCTGGGGTTTCAGCCATTTCGGCCGCTTCTCGGAACTCTACCGCGCCCGCTTTGGCCTTTGCCCGCGCGACACGCTGCGCGCCGCGACAGGGCAGGGTGACGAAAGCTGATTCCGTGTTAGCATCCGGCATCCATCGGGAGGGTGCGGCATGGGTGACGGGGTTCGGGTGCTGGTCGGCACCACCAAGGGGGTATTCATTCTCGACGGCGATGCCGCGCGGCAGGACTGGCAGGTCAGCGGCCCGCTCTGCGAGGGCTGGCCGATCAACCATGTGATCGGCGATCCCGCTACCGGCACGCTCTGGGCGGCGGGGGGCGGCGACTGGCACGGGGCCGGGGTGTTCCGCTCGACCGATGGCGGGGCGACATGGGCGCTGTCCAAACTCTCCAACGGTCAGGCGGATGTCTGGCTGGCCGAAAACCCCGAAATGGCCACCTATACCGGCATGACCGCCGCCCCGCCCGCCCCCTATACCGGCAGCGTCAAGGCGATCTGGTCGCTGCACCGGGCGGGGGGCATTCTTTATGCCGGCACCAAACCGGCACAGCTTTTCGCCAGCCATGACGACGGCGCAAGCTGGACCCTTGTGCAGGGCCTGTCGGACCACCCCTCTGGCCCAAGCTGGGAGCCGGGTGGCGCGGGGCTGGTGCTGCATACGATCATCTCTGACCCGTCCAATCCGGCCAAACTCTGGGTCGGCATCTCGGCCGCCGGGGTGTTCGCCACCGAAGACGGCGGCGCCACCTGGGACCGGCGGAACCGCCGCGCCAATGAGGCGACCGAAGATGATCACGGCGCCTGCGGCCATGACGTGGGCTTTTGCGTTCACAACATGGTGCGCGCGCCGGGGCCGCTGCCGGGTGCCGACCTGCTCTATCAGCAGAACCACCACGGCGTCTTCCGCAGCCCCGATGGCGGGCGCAACTGGGTGGAAATCACCCAAGGTCTGCCCTCTACCTTCGGCTTTCCGATTGCCGTGCATCCGGCCGATCCGCAAACCCTCTGGGTGCTGCCGCTGAACGGCGATACCAAGGGCCGCTTTCCGCCCGATGCCGCCGCCAAGGTCTGGCGCTCACGCGATGGCGGCGCAAACTGGCAGGCGCTGGACAACGGCCTGCCGGGCAAGAATTGCTTCTTCACCGTGCTGCGTCAGTCGATGGCGACCGACCGGCAATCCCCCGCCGGGGTCTATTTCGGCACCAACAGCGGCTCGGTCTTTGCCACGGCGGATGAGGGCGACCAGTGGACCGAGATTGCCCGCCACCTGCCCACGGTCCTCTGTGTCGAGGTGCTGGAACCCGCCTGACGCCCCCGGCTTTCATCTTGGCTCAAATATCCCGGGGCCCGGGGCCGCGCCCCGGACATCGGCCAGTATCAGACCGCCAACAGTTCCAGCGCCACCCCTTGCCCGACGCCGACGCAGAGCGTGACCAGCGCAGCGGCACTGCCGCCCTCGGCCAGTCGCCGCGCGGCGGTGCCGGCGATGCGGGCGCCGGACATGCCCAAGGGATGGCCCATGCTGATGCCGCCGCCATGGGCGTTCACGCGGGCGTCGTCATCGGCCAGACCCCAGGCTCGGGTGCAGGCCAGCGCCTGCGCCGCGAAAGCCTCGTTCAGCTCGATCACATCCATGTCGCCCGGTCTGCGGGCGCCGCGCGCCACCAGCCGCTCCACCGCCGCCACCGGCCCGATGCCCATGACCCGCGGCGCGACCCCCGCCGAAGCCGCCCGCCCGACCCGGGCCAGCGGCTGCAAGCCGAACCGCTTCACCCCTGCCGCCGAAGCAAGGATCAGCGCCGCCGCTCCGTCATTCACGCCTGAAGCATTGCCCGCCGTCACCGTGCCGCCCTTGCGGAACGGCGCGGGCAGGGCTGCCAGTTTCTCGATCGTGGTGGCGCGGGGGTGTTCGTCGGCATTGACCACCGTATCGCCCTTGCGGCCCCGGAGGGTGGCCGGCAGGATATCGCTTGCGTGCCAGCCCGCATCATAGCGCGCCTGCGAGCGCAGCGCGAAAGCATCCTGATCGGCGCGGGAAATGCCATGGTCGGCGGCCACATTCTCGGCGGTTTCCGGCATGGATTCAACGCCATAAGCCTGCGCGATCCGGTCATTCACAAAGCGCCAGCCGATGGTGGTGTCATGTATCTCTGCCGCGCGGGCAAAGGCGGTTTCCGCCTTGCCCAGAACGAAGGGGGCGCGGGTCATGCTTTCGACCCCGCCCGCGATCACCAGATCGGCCCCGTCACGCACCGCCCGCGCCCCCGCGATCACCGCATCCAGACCCGAGGCGCAAAGCCGGTTCACCGTCAGCGCCGGCACCGTTTCCGGCAGGCGCGACAGCAGCACAGCCATCCGCGCCACATTGCGGTTATCCTCGCCCGCCTGATTGGCACAGCCGAAGATCACCTCATCCACCGCCAGCCCGGGGTGCAGGTCCAGCAGCCCGTCGATCACATGGGCGGCCATATCGTCGGGCCGCAGCATGGCCAAAGCGCCGCCGTGGCGGCCAATCGGGGTGCGGCGGTGGGAGCAAAGGAAAACCTCGGTCATGCGGCAAGCTCCGGTGCGGGGGCGTAACGGCCCTTGAGCGATGTTGCCGCCTCAAGGGCGGCGAGGGTGGCGCGGATCGTGGCGGCGCCGTGGTGGTCCAGCATCCCGAACGGTCCGCGCGGGAAGTTGAGGCCAAGCTTCAGGGCGGTGTCGATGCCGTCGCGCGTCACCCCGCCCTCGGACAGAAGCCAGCAGGCTTCGTTCACCAAGGCCGCCTCGATCCGCGCCACAATGGAGGCAGCATCCGGGGGAACGGGCGCGGCTTCACCTTTAAAGGTGAAGCCGCGCCCGGTCTTGGCCCCCAGCGCGCCCGCGGCCACCTGCGCCCGCAGCGCGGCAAAGACGTGATAGCGCGGATGGCCGCCCATCGCCGCCGACAGCCCCTCGGTCGCGGCAAGGTTGATGTCGGCACCGATCAGATCGATCAGGGCGAAGGGGCCAAGGCGATAGCCTGCGGCCTGCATGGCGGCGTCAATCTCGCCCGGGCTGCGGCCCTCTTCCAGAAGCGCCAGCGCCTCGCCATAGAACGGGCGGGCACAGCGGTTGACGATGAAACCGGGTCGGTCGGGGGCGTTGATCACGGTCTTGCCGGCCGCCTCTGTCACCTGCCGGGCAAGGGCCAGCGCCTGCGGGTCGCAGCCCACAGGACCGATCAGTTCGACCAGCTTCATCACCGGCGCCGGGTTGAAGAAATGCAAGCCCAGCAGCCGTTCCGGCCGCGCCAGCCCCGCCGCGATCTGATGCACCGGAATGGAAGAGGTGTTGGTGGCCAGCACCGCTTCGGGCGCCGCCGCGGCAAGGGCTGTGAAAAGCGCCTGCTTGGCGTCCAGCCGTTCGACAATCGCCTCGATGATCAGGGCGGCGGGGGCGAATTGATCGGCGCTGTCGATCACGGTGACCCGCGCCAGAAGGGCATCGCGTGCCTCATCCGTCATCGCGCCCTTGGCGACGCGGGGGGCAAGGGCTGCGGCCAGCCGGGCAAGGGCGCTGCCGCGTGCCGGGCCGTGGGCATCGGTTGCCAGCACGGAAAATCCTGCCTGCGCATAGGTTTGCACGATGCCAAGGCCCATGGTGCCAAGGCCCGCCACGCCGATGATCATGTCATTCCCCCCGGAATTGCGGTTTGCGTTTTTCGCGGAAGGCGGCGATGCCTTCGGCCTTGTCGGCGCTGTCGAGCAGCCGCTCGAACCCCGCGCGCTCATCTTGCAGCGCCAGTGCCTGCTCTCCGCCTGCGACCAGCGCCGCCTTGGCCGCTTGCAAAGCCAACGGCGCGCGCAGGGCAAGCCGTGCGGCCAGCGCCTCGGCCTGTGGCAGGGCAGGGCCATCGCAAAACCAGCCGGCAATGCCCCAGTCATGCGCCGTCGCCGCGTCGATGATTTCACCCGTCAGCACCAGCCGCGTCGCCCGCGCCCGGCCCGCAAGCGCCATCAGCCGCTGCCCGCCGCCCGCGCCCGGGATCAGGCCAAGGTTGGTTTCCGGCAGGCCCAGCCGCGCCGTGGCCCCCAGCACCATGCAATCGGCCATCAGCGCCAGTTCGAACCCGCCGCCAAGGGCAAAGCCGTCCACCGCCGCCACCAGCGGCTTGGGGAAGGCGCGGATGGCGGCCCAGTGCCCCTTGCGCGGGTCAATGGCGCCTTCGGCTGTGGTCTTGTCCGCGATCTCGCCAATGTCGGCGCCGGCGGCGAAATTGCCCTCGGCCCCGGTCAGCACCACGGCGCGGCAGGCGGAATCCTCCGCCAGCCGCATCAGTTCCGCCGCAATCCGCCCCAGAAGGGCGGTGTTCAGCGCATTCTTGGCTTCGGGCCGGTGAATGGTCAGCCGCGACCAGCCGGGCAGATGTTCGATGATCAGGTCCATGCCTGCATCATGGCGGGCTGGATAAATTTTTCAAGCTAGAAATTTTAAGCTTGAAATTGTTTGTGCCGAGTGCCAGCCTGTGGCCATCGGCGCGCGACGCCCCCTTGCAAGGAAGCTTGCCATGAAGATTCTCTGCCTTGGCGGTGGCCCCGCCGGACTTTACTTCGCCATCTCGATGAAACTGCGCGATCCGGCGCATCAGGTGACGGTGCTGGAACGCAACCGCGCCAATGACACCTTTGGCTGGGGTGTGGTGCTGTCGGACGATGCACTTGGCCGGATGCAGAAGAACGATCCGGTTTCCACCGACGCGATCCGCAGCCATTTCGCCTATTGGGACGATATCGCGGTGATCCATGACGGCGTGCGCACGGTGTCGGGCGGGCATGGCTTTGCCGGGATCGGGCGCAAACAAATGCTGATCCTGTTGCAGGCCCGGGCGCGTGAGCTGGGCGTGGACATGCGGTTTGAGACCGAGTTCAAGACCGCCGAGGATTACCGCAAGGACTACGATCTGGTGGTCGCCTCGGACGGCATCAACTCCTTGGTGCGGCGCGAATATTCCGATGTGTTCCAGCCCGACATCGACACCCGCAAGTGCAAGTTCGTCTGGCTAGGCACCCATCAGAAATTCGACGACGCCTTCACCTTCATCTTCGAGAAGACCGAACATGGCTGGGTCTGGGCCCATGTCTATCAGTTCGATGACAACACCGCGACCTTCATCGTCGAAACCCTGCCCGAGACCTGGGACAAGCTGGGCTTTGAGGCGATGAGCAAGGAAGAAACCGTCGAGACCTGCCGCAAGATCTTTGAACGCCATCTGGGCGGGCATGACCTGATGTCGAACGCCGCCCACCTGCGCGGCTCTGCGGTGTGGATGCAGTTTCCCCGTGTGATCTGCCAGAAATGGTATCATCAGAACGTGGTGCTGATGGGCGATGCGGCGGCGACGGGGCATTTCTCGATCGGTTCCGGCTCGCGTCTGGCGTTCGACTCTGCGATTGCGCTGGCCGAATATCTGCACAGCGAACCGACGCTGGAAGGCGCCTTCCAGCGCTATCAGGATGAACGCCGGGTCGAGGTGCTGCGCCTGCAATCGGCGGCGCGCAACAGCCTTGAATGGTTCGAAGAGGTCGAGCGCTATCTTGACCTGCCGCCGGAACAGTTCGCCTATTCGCTCTTGACCCGCAGCCAGCGGATTTCGCACGAAAACCTGCGCCTGCGCGATCCGAAATGGCTGCGCAGCGCCGAGGATTGGTTCCAGAAACAGGCGGGCGGTCAGCCGGGCCGCGCGCCGATGTTCGCGCCCTTCCAATTGCGCGATGTGGCCCTGAAGAACCGCGTCGTGGTAAGCCCCATGGCGCAATACAAGGCGGTCGATGGCTGCCCGACCGACTGGCATTTCGTGCATTACGCCGAGCGGGCCAAGGGCGGGGCAGGGCTGGTCTATACCGAAATGACCTGCGTTTCGGCGCAGGGCCGCATCACCCCCGGCTGCCCCGGGCTTTACGCCCCCGAGCATGAGGCGGCGTGGAAACGGCTGGTCGATTTCGTCCATGCCGAAACGGATGCCAAGCTGTGCTGCCAGATCGGCCATGCCGGGCGCAAAGCCTCGACGCAGGTCGGCTGGGAAGAGGGGGACGCGCCCCTGAAATCCGGCAACTGGGAAATCATCGCACCTTCGGCCCTGCCGTGGTCGCCGAAAAATGCCACCCCGCGCGAGATGACCCGGGGGGATATGGAGGCGGTCACGGCGGAATTCGTCGCGGCCACCGAAATGGCGGCGCGGGCGGGCTTTGACATGGTGGAACTGCATGCGGCCCACGGCTATCTGATTTCCGGCTTCATCAGCCCGGTCTCGAACCACCGGACCGATGCCTATGGCGGCAGCCTTGAAAACCGGATGCGCTGGCCGTTGGAGGTGCTGCGCGCCATGCGGGCGGTCTGGCCGGCAGGCAAGCCGATGTCGGTGCGGATTTCTGCCAATGACTGGGTCGGCGCCGAAGGGGTGACCCCCTCGGAGGCGGTTGAAATCGCCCGGATGTTCGCAGCAGCTGGCGCCGATATCATCGACGTGTCGGCGGGCCAGACCTCGACGCAAGCCAAGCCGATCTATGGCCGGATGTTCCAGACCCCGTTCAGCGACCGCATCCGCAACGAGGCGAACCTTGCCACCATGGCGGTGGGCAACATCACCGAGGCCGAGCAGGTCAATCAGATCCTCCTCGCAGGCCGGGCCGATCTGGTCTGCCTTGCCCGCCCGCATCTGGCCGATCCCTACTGGACATTGCACGCGGCCGTGCAATCGGGCGACACTGGCGCCGAATGGCCGCTGCCCTATCTGGCAGGACGCGATCAGGCGCGGCGGCTGCGGGAAAAGGCGACAGAGGTGATCCGGGCATGACTATCGCGGGGCGGCGGGTATTGGTGACGGGCGGCGGCTCGGGCGCGGGGGCCAGCCTTGCGCTGGGCTTCGCGGCGGCGGGGGCGGCCGAAGTGGTGATCTGCGGCCGCCGGGTTGAGGCGCTGCAAGCGACCGCTGCCCGCCATCCCGCCCTCCGCGCGCTGCAATGCGACGTGACGGATGAGGCTTCGGTTGCCGCCCTTTATGCGGCGGCTGGGCCGGTGGACATCGTGATCGCCAATGCCGGGCAGGCCGATTCCGCGCCCTTTGCCAAAACCACACTGGCGCAGTGGAATGCTATGCTGGCGGTGAACCTGACCGGGGTTTTCCTGACCTTCCGCGAAGGGCTGCGACAGATGCCGGGCTGGGGGCGGCTGATTGCCGTCTCCTCCACCGCCGGGATCAAGGGCTATGCCAAGGTTGCCCCCTATGCGGCGGCCAAGCATGGGGTCATGGGGATGGTTCGCAGCCTTGCGCTTGAGGTGGCGCGCGGGCCGGTCACGGTGAACGCCATCTGCCCCGGCTTTCTGGATACGGAAATGACCGAGCACTCCATCCGCGTCATCAGCGAAAAGACCGGGCGCAGCCCCGAACAGGCCCGCGCCGCATTGGAGGCGATGAGCCCGCAGAGCCGCCTCTATCAGCCGGAAGAGGTCACCTCTGCCGCGCTCTGGCTGTGCAGCGAGGGCGCGGGCGGCGTCAACGGGCAGGCCATCACCATCTCGGGGGGCGAGGTATGAGCGCCCTGTCAAAGCGTCGGCTGAAAATGTGGATACGCCTTCTGGGCGTGACCCGCGCCGCCGAGGGGGAGTTGCGCGAATTCCTGCGGGTGAAGCACGAAACCACCCTGCCGCGGTTTGACGTTCTGGCGGCCCTCTGGCGCCGCCGCGACGGCGTGACGATGAGCGAACTCAGCCGGATGCTGCTGGTTTCGAACGGCAATGCGACGGCGGTGGTGGACCGGCTGGAGAAGGATGGCCTCGTGCGCCGCACCCCGTCCGAGGCCGACCGCCGCACGGTCTTTGTCGCGCTGACCGCCGAAGGGCTGGGGCAGTTCGAAGGGTTGGCCGTGGAACATGAGGCCGAGGTGGACCGGCTGTTCGCCGGGCTGTCCGAGGCCGATCTCGACACGCTGACCGATATTCTGAAACGGATGGGCAAGACATGACCAAGATGGCGGGGCTGAAGCCCGAACATTTCCTGTGGGAGGTCAAGGACCGCATTGCGACGGTCCGCCTGAACCGGCCCGACCGCAAGAACCCGCTGACCTTTGCAAGCTATGCCGAGTTGCGCGACACCTTCCGCGCGCTGGTTTATGCCGAGGACGTCGATGTGGTGGTTTTCGCCTCGAAAGGCGGCAATTTCTGTTCGGGCGGCGATGTGCATGACATCATCGGGCCGCTGATCGGCCTGCCGATGAAAGAGCTGCTGGCCTTTACCCGGATGACGGGCGATCTGGTCAAGGCGATGATTTCCTGCGGCAAACCGATCATCGCGGCGGTGGACGGCGTGGCGGTGGGGGCGGGGGCAATCATTGCGATGGCGTCCGATCTGCGGCTGGCGACTCCAGAGGCGAAATGCGCCTTCCTGTTCACGCGGGTTGGGCTGGCGGGTTGCGACATGGGGGCCTGTGCGATGCTGCCCCGGATCATCGGGCAGGGCCGGGCGGCGGAACTGCTTTACACCGGCCGGGTGATGGGTGCCGACGAGGGTGAGCGTTGGGGCTTCTGGAACGCCCTGCACGGCGCCGATGTGCTGGAGGCCGAAGCGATGAAACTGGCTGCCCGGCTGGCGTCGGGGCCGACCTTCGCCCACGGCATCACCAAGACCCAGCTCAACCAGGAATGGAACATGGGTCTGGAGCAAGCGATCGAGGCCGAGGCACAGGCGCAGGCGATCTGTATGCAGACCAAGGACTTTGAGCGGGCCTACCGGGCCTTTGTCGCCAAAGAGAAACCCGTTTTCGCGGGTGACTGAAGCAGGACCGGGGGCCAGCCCCCCAGCCCATTGGTTTCTCGAACCAATGGCGAAACCAACGGGCTACCCCGGGATATTTAGAGACAGATGAAAGCATGAGTGATCTGAGCTTCCTTGATTGGCCGTTTTTCGAAGACCGTCACCGTGCTTTGGCGGCGGGGCTGGAGGAATGGGCAAAGGCGCATCTGCCGGTGGATCACGGCGATGTCGACGCGGCCTGTCGCGGGCTGGTGGCGGCGCTGGGGGCCGGGGGCTGGTTGCAGCATTCCGGGGCGGGTGCGGGCGAGCGGCTGGATGTGCGCAGCCTCTGCCTGATCCGCGAGACTCTGGCACGGCATGACGGGTTGGCGGATTTTTCCTTTGCCATGCAGGGGCTTGGCATGGGAGCGGTCTCGCTTTTTGGGACGGATGTGCAGCGAGAATGGCTGCGGCGCACCCGCGCCGGAGCCGCGATTTCCGCCTTTGCCCTGACCGAGCCGGGGGCCGGGTCGGATGTGGCGGCGACGGCGACGACGGCCACGCGCGGCCCCCAAGGCTGGGTGCTGAATGGCGAGAAGACCTGGATTTCCAACGGCGGGATTGCCGATATCTATGTGATCTTCGCCCGCACCGGCGAGGCGCCGGGGGCGCGGGGCTTGTCGGCCTTCCTCATGCCCGCCGATGTGGCGGGGCTGACGGTGGAGGAGCGGCTTGAGGTGATCGCGCCGCATCCGCTTGCCCGGCTGGGTCTGCGCGACGTGGTGCTGCCTGAGGCCGCGCTGATCGGCGCGCCGGGCGAGGGGTTCAAGATCGCCATGTCGGTGCTGGATGTCTTCCGCTCGACCGTCGGGGCGGCGGCACTGGGCTTTGCCCGCCGCGCGCTGGACGAGGCGCTGGCGCGGGTAAAGGCGCGGCGGATTCAGGGGGCTGCATTGGCCGAACTGCAGATGGTGCAGGGGCATCTGGCCGATATGGCGCTGCAGATCGACGCGGCGGCGCTGCTGATCTACCGCGCCGCCTGGACCAAGGACCGGGGGGCGGCCCGCGTCACGCGCGAGGCGGCCATGGCCAAGCTTTACGCCACCGAGGCGGCGCAGAAAGTCATCGACATCGCGGTGCAACTGCATGGCGGCGAGGGGGTGCGGCATGGCGCGGTGGTGGAAAGTCTTTACCGCGAAATCAGGGCCTTGCGGATTTACGAAGGCGCCAGCGACGTGCAGCGGGTGGTGATCGCCCGCAGCATTCTGGGATAACAGAGGAGGAAGACATGGCAGATCTTGACGGCGGCATCACCCGCGACGGCACCGCCTATCACGGGCGGATGCTGAATATCCTTGGACAGCGGTATTTCCCCAAGACGTCTTGCGACACGACCTACAGCTTTGAGACCAACAGCGAGCCGGGTCAGTTCGTGCCGGTCCATGTCCACCCGACGCAGGATGAATTCATTCTGGTGCAGGAAGGCCAGCTTGAGCTGAAGCTGGACGGCAAATGGCAGACCGCAAAGGCGGGCGATCTGGTGCGGATGCCCAAGGGCGTGCCGCATGGCTATTTCAACAAATCCGACAAGCCGGCGCGGGCGCTGTTCTGGGTCTCGCCCGCGGGCAAGCTTGAGGCTTTGTTCGAGACGCTGCATGACATGACCGACATTCCGGCGATCATCGCGGCCTCGGCAGCGCATGACGTGGATTTCCTGCCGCCCGAGGCCAACGACTGAGCCATGCCCTACCAGCGCCTTAACCAGATCGAGTTCAACCATTGCGACCCTGCGGGGATCGTCTTTTATCCGCGCTATTTCGAGATGGTGAACTCGGTCGTCGAGAATTTCTTTGCCGATGTGGTGGGGCGCAGCTTTGCCCAGATGCACCTTGGGCAGGGCAATGGTGTGCCGACGGTCAGGATCGAGGCAGAATTTGTCGCACCTTCAAGATTGGGCGAGAAGGTGTTTTTCACGCTGGAGATTGTGAAACTGGGCGGCGCGAGTGCCGAGTTTTCGATCCGGGCACGGCTGGGCGAGGAAGAGCGGATGCGGCTTCGCCTGACGCTGGTCTGGATCGAGGGCGGCCGCGCCGCGCCCTGGCCCGAAGAGATGCGCGCGCGCATGGTCACATTCATGGAGGAAGCCGCATGAGCTTTGAAATCCTGCATCCGAAGAACTGGAAACCGGCCAAGGGCTATGCCAACGGCGTCGCGGCCCGGGGCAAGATGATCTTTACCGGCGGACTGATCGGCTGGAATGCCGAGCAGGAGTTTGAAAGCGACGATTTCGTCGAACAGGCGGCGCAGGCGCTGCGCTCGATCGTCGCGGTGCTGGCCGAGGGCGGGGCGGGCCCTGAGCATCTGGTGCGGCTGACCTGGTATGTGACCGACAAGCGCGAATATCTGGCCGGGCTGAAAGGTCTTGGACAAGCGTATAAAGAGATCATCGGCCGGCATTTCCCGGCGATGGCGCTGGTTCAGGTGGTGGCGCTGGTCGAGGACCGCGCCAAGGTGGAAATCGAGGCGACGGCGGTGGTGCCGGACTGAGTGCAGACCAGGGAGGGAATGCAGATGTTGGGACCAAGCGGACATGAAGACACATTCACCCGCGACCGCCTGCCAGCCGCCGCGGATTGGCCGGAAATCCGGCTGGCGGGGTTCGACTATCCCGAATGGCTGAATGCGGCGGTGGAACTGACCGATGGCATGGTCGCCAAGGGCTTTGGCGACCATGTGGCGCTGATCGGCAATGGCCGCAGCCGGACCTACAAGGAGCTGACCGATTGGTCGAACCGGATCGCCCATGCGCTGGTTGAAGATTACGGTGTAAAGCCCGGAAATCGCGTGCTGATCCGGTCTGCCAACAATCCGGCCATGGTGGCCTGCTGGCTGGCGGCGACCAAGGCCGGGGCGGTGGTGGTGAACACCATGCCGATGCTGCGGGCGGGCGAACTGGCGCAGATCGTGGACAAGGCCGAGATCAGCCACGCCCTCTGTGACACGCGGTTGATGGAAGAGCTGATCACCTGCGAGCGCGGCAGCGCCCATCTGAAAACCGTGGTGGGCTTTGACGGCACGGCGAACCATGATGCCGAGCTTGACCGTGTGGCGCTGCGCAAGCCGGTGCGGTTCGATCCGCCGCCGGTGGGGCGCGATGATGTGGCGCTTCTGGGCTTCACCTCGGGCACGACCGGGGAACCCAAGGCGACGATGCATTTCCACCGCGACCTGCTGATCATCGCCGACGGCTATGCGCGCGAAGTGTTGCAGGTCACGCCCGAGGATGTGTTTGTGGGCTCTCCGCCCTTGGCCTTTACCTTTGGGCTGGGCGGTCTGGCAGTGTTTCCGCTGCGCTTTGGTGCCGCGGCGGCGCTGTTGGAGCAGGCAAGCCCGCCCAACATGATCCAGATTATCCAAGAGCATCGGGCGACGGTTTGTTTTACCGCACCAACGGCTTACCGGGTGATGTTGAAGGCGATGGACGAGGGCGCCGACCTGTCGAGCCTGCGCGCGGCGGTCTCGGCCGGGGAAACCCTGCCCGCGCCGGTCTATGAGGAATGGCAGGCGAAAACCGGCAAGCCGATGCTGGACGGCATCGGCGCCACCGAAATGCTGCACATTTTCCTGACCAACCGCTTTGACGACCACCGCCCCGGCTGCACCGGCCGGCCGGTGACGGGGTATGAGGCGCGGATCGTCGGCCCCGACATGGCCGAACTGCCGCGCGGCGAGGTAGGGCGGCTGGCGGTGCGCGGGCCGACTGGCTGCCGCTATATGGCCGATGCGCGCCAGCGGGTCTATGTCCGCGACGGCTGGAACCTGACGGGGGACAGTTTCTGGCAGGATGAAGAGGGGCGCTTTCACTTTGCTGCCCGGTCGGACGACATGATCATCAGCGCGGGCTACAATATCGCAGGCCCCGAGGTGGAGGCGGCGCTTCTGAGCCATCCTGCGGTTCTGGAATGCGCGGTGATCGGCGCTGCGGATGAAGATCGCGGCCAGATCGTCGAGGCACATGTGGTGCTGGCCTCAGGGCATGAGGGCGACCGCCTGATGGTCAAGCTGTTGCAGGACCATGTGAAAGCGGTGATCGCGCCTTACAAATATCCGCGTCGGGTGATCTTCACCGAGGCGTTGCCGAAAACCCAGACCGGCAAGATCCAGCGGTTCCGGCTGCGGGGCGGGGCGGGCGCTTAAGCCCGCCCTTCGCCGTCAATTCATGCCAAGGGCCTGCTTGTACATGTCCAGCACCGCCTCTTCCTCGGCGATTTCGTCGGGCTTGCGCTTGCGCAGGGCGATCACCTTGCGCATGACCTTGGTGTCATAGCCGCGGCCCTTCGCCTCGGCGAAAAGCTCTTTCTCCTGCTCGGCGATGTCCTTTTTCTCCGAGGCGAGCTGTTCGGCCCGTTCGATGAACTGGCGCAGCTCGTCGGCGGTGACGTTATAGGGATCGGAAGCGTCGGGCATCGGAAACTCGCCTGTCTGAAGGGTTGGCCGCCTGTTTAGCGCGGGGCGGGGGCGGGGTGCAAGCGGCTGCGGCAGCCGGGTGGCGGACTTGCGCGCGGGGCCTGCGCAGGTTAGGCGCAGGTCAAACGGAGGATCGGCGATGGAAATGGTGATCTGGGGCGGGGCGGCGCTGACGCTTCTGGGGGTGCTGGGGCTGGTCTGGTGCATCGTGCTGGCGGTGCGGGCCAAACGCTCGGGCCTGCCGGATGCCCAGATGAAGGCGGCGTTGCAGCGCGTGGTGGTCTGGAACCTTGGCGCGCTGGCGCTGTCGGGGCTGGGGCTGATGGCGGTGGTCTTCGGGGTGATCCTGGCCTGAAGACCGGGCAGGCCCGTCCGGTAGGGTGCGTGCAAGCACGCACCTTGGGTGGCCCGCGGATGGTGCGTGCAAGCACGCACCCTACGGAAGAGAGGGACGCCGCAGGAAGCCGGATGCGAAGGCGGTTCGGGGCTATTCCAGCCGCCGGCCTTCGGCGATCAGCCGGTCCAGCAGGGGGGGTGGCGTGAACAGCGCCGGCGCCGTCGCGGCGCGGGCGCGCAGGTCGGCGCGCAGCACCATCAGGCCGCGGCGCTGTGCCTGATACATCGGCCCGCCTTCCCAGCGCGGAAACAGGCCGGAGATAGTGGCAGCAGCGTCGATGTCGCCGGCGCGTGGCGTGGTGCCTTCGTCCATCAGCCGCAGCCCCTCGCAAGCCAGCGCGGCCAGACAGGCGGCCAGCAGATCGGCGCTGCCGGGGGGCGGGGCGGGCAGCCTGCCACGGGCGCCCGCACCGATGCCATAGGCGGCCAGCGCCGTGGCAACCGTATCGCGTGCATGGCCCTGACCTTCCAGCCAGCCGACCACCCGGGCGAGCGTGGCGCGCAGCCGCGCATCCAGCGGCCCGCCCGCGCCGCAGGTGACCACCTTGCCGCCCAGACGCCGCGCAAGACCATAGGTCAGGGCAAGCGGCTCGGGCGGCTGCCCTGCGGGGATCACCACCTCGCTGAGAAGCCCCGTCGCAGGGGCGGGGAAAAACGACAATCCGCCGCCGTCGCCCAAGGCGGCCCGGGGCAGGGTGGCGGGCAGGGCGGCGGCCCCGGCTTCGGGCGTGTGCAGCACCAGATCGGCGCCCGACAGCGCCTCAATCCCGGTCGTGCCGGTCAGCCGGCCCCAGTCGGCATCGCGGGCCGCGGGGGAAAGCTGCCCGGCGGTGACCATTTCTTCCTGCCGGGCGGCGATCCGTTCAAGCGCTGCCACCAGCGTCGCCCGGTCGGGCGTGGCCAGAACAACCTTCAGCCCCGCCGAAAGCGCCTGCCGCGCCACATCGGCCAGCGCCCCGCCGCCGCCCCAGAGGCCCAGCGTCGCCAGCCGCGGGGCGGGGCGGCCCGCCAGCGCGGGCGGCGGCTGCAAGGCACGCCGCTCGGCCTGAAAGGCGTGCATCAGGGCCTGCGCCTCGGACGAGGCGACCATGTCTTCAAAGGCGGCGCGTTCAAAAGCCAGACCCATCTCATAGGGCAGCAGCACCGCCGCCTCGACGCATTCGACCAGCCGGATCGGCGCGGGCATCCGGCCCGCCTCGGCGCGGGCGCGGGCCGTGGTAAGGGCGGCGCGGTAGGTGGCCATGTCCCGCATCCCCTCGCGCCGGTCTTCGGCAGAGATCAGCGGGCGGGTGGCAAGCTCGGAGGCCAAAGCGATGGCACGGTCGATCAGGTGGTCTTCAACCACATGATCCACCAATCCGATGGCCAGCGCCTCGGCCGCGGTCAGCGGCGCACCTTGGGTCAGCAGGCGCAGCGCCGGGGCGGCGCCGACCAGCCGGGGCAGGCGCTGGGTTGCGCCGGCGGCGGGCACCAGACCCAGTGCCACCTCGGGTAGGGCCAGACGGGCGGCGGGCAGGGCGATGCGGGCATGGGCGGCCAGCGCCAGCTCAAGCCCGGCGCCAAAGGCATTGCCCTGCAGCGCCGCCACCACCGGCTTGGCCCCGGTTTCCAGCGCGCGGCAGAGTTCGGCCAGACCGCTGCCCTTGGTGCGGGTCAGTTCAGAGGGATCGGCCCCCGCGCAGAACACCGCCCCTTCGGCCGCCAGAACGATGGCCCCGACCGCCGGATCGGCGCCGGCATTGGCCAAGGCCCGCCCCAGTTCGGCGATCATCGGGCCATGCAGCGCATTGGCCGGGCCGCGCCGCAGCCAGATCAACCGGACCCGGTCGCGCGTCTGTTCTGCGATGAAATCGGTTCTGTCGTTCTGCATCAAATCACCCCTGACCCGGCCATTAAGCGCAAAGGGTCAAGGGCTGGCAATCCCGCAGCGGGCCCGCAACGGGAAAAGCCGGTCAAACCGGCATGTTGTCGAAATCGGCCTCGATCGCGGCGTCGGCGGCCAGCCGTTCGGCATCGCTGCGCGCGGGCAGCGTGGCGCCGGGCATCAGCAGGCTGAGGGCCTGCATTTCGGCCTGCAACAGGCTCAACCCCGCGCCCTGACCGGACATCGCGGCGGTGGTCAGATCGCCGGC
This sequence comes from Tabrizicola fusiformis, assembly GCF_013328815.1. Lineage (GTDB taxonomy): Bacteria > Pseudomonadota > Alphaproteobacteria > Rhodobacterales > Rhodobacteraceae > Fuscibacter. The sequence continues at coordinate 9,376 of NZ_JABUHN010000003.1, read as the reverse complement.
CAGCTTGGCAAAGCTTTCGATGGTCTTGTCGGTCATGGTTCCCCCCTTTGTCCCCGATCAGGCCGCGCAGTTGCGGCAGAATGGCGTCTGCGGCAGCACGTCCAGACGGTCTTGCGAGATTTCGGCGCCGCATTTGGCGCAAAAGCCGTATTCGCCTTCGGCAATGCGGATCAGCGCCGCCTCGATCTGGCGGATTTCCTGCTGACCGCTGACGCCCATCGACTCCAGCACCTCATCGCTCTCGCGCTCGGTCGCCAGATCTTCCCAGTCCTTGGCATCATGCGAGTCGAGTTCGCTTTCGATCCCGGTCAGCCGCCCTTTCAGGTCGGCAAGGCGCGCTTCAAGCTGGGTCTTGCGGTCGGCGGTGCTGGTCATTGATTCCTCCTGCAACTGAGGCAAGACTAGCCTGCCCGCAAAACACCTTCCTTGACATGCATCAATGATTGAAACAGGGATCGGCGGCACACATATTCTCATTGCTAAATATGTTGACAGTCCAGAAAACCCGGCCAATATGGTCGTGAATAAGCGGAGCGCAGCGATGAAACCCGCCGTCCATGGCTTCTTTGACGTGGCCACCAACACCATCACCTATGTCGTGGTCGAGCCCGAGGGGCGGGCCTGCGCCGTGATCGATTCGGTGCTGGACTTCGATCAGGCGTCCGGGCGCACCGACACGCGCTCGGCTGATGCGGTGGTGGAATTCATCAGGGATCAGGGGCTGCGGCTGGAATGGGTGCTGGAAACCCATGTCCATGCCGACCACCTTTCCGCCGCACCCTATCTGCAGGAACGGCTTGGCGGCAAGATCGGCATTGGCGACCGCATTACCGTGGTGCAGGAAACCTTCGGCAAGATATTCAACGAGGGCACGCGGTTTCAGCGCGACGGCAGCCAGTTCGACCGGCTGTTCCGCGAAGGTGATGTGCTGATGATCGGCCAGTTGCGCGGTGAGGTGCTGCATACGCCCGGCCATACTCCGGCCTGCCTGACCTATGTGATCGGCGATGCGGCCTTTGTCGGCGATACGCTCTTCATGCCCGATTTCGGCACCGCGCGCTGCGATTTCCCCGGTGGCTCGGCCGAAACCATGTGGCATTCGGTGCAAAAGATCCTGTCGCTGCCCGAGGAAACCCGCATCTTCGTCGGCCATGACTACAAGGCGCCGGGGCGCGAGGAATTTGCCTGGGAAACCACAGTGGGCGCGCAAAAGGCGCTGAACGTCCATGTCGGCGCCGGAAAATCGCGCGAGGACTTCGTGGCGCTGCGGCAAAAGCGCGATGCCACGCTGGGAATGCCCCGGCTGATCCTGCCCTCCTTGCAGGTGAACATGCGGGCAGGCCAGATGCCCGAACCCGAGGACAATGGCCTGTCCTATCTGAAACTTCCGATCAACGGGTTGTAAGGCATGGAACTGTCCTGGCTTTGGGGATTCTTGGGCGGGCTGCTGATCGGCGGGGCGGCTTCGCTTTATCTCTTGGTCAATGGCCGGGTGATGGGGATTTCCGGCATCCTTGGCGGGCTGGTCGATGGCAGCGGGCGCGGCACATGGGCCGAGCGGGCGGCCTTCATCGCCGGGTTGGTGGCGGTTCCGGCGGTTCTGGGCCTTGCGGCGGGGGCCGAAACCCATCTGACGCAGAACTGGCTTCTGATCATCGCGGGCGGGCTTCTGGTGGGGCTGGGCACGCGGCTGGCCAATGGCTGCACCTCGGGGCACGGGGTGTGCGGCATCTCGCGGTTGAGCCTGCGGGGCATCGTCGCCACGGTGTTCTATGTGCTGGCGGGCGGCGTCACCATGGCGCTGCTGCGCCACGTTGCCGGGGTGCTGTGACATGAGGCGCCTTGGCTTTTCGGCGCTGGCGGGCGGTATCTTCGGGGCGGGGCTGCTCTTGTCGGGCATGACCGACACCACCCGGGTTCAGGGCTGGCTGGATGTGTTCGGCGACTGGGATCCGACGCTGGCCTTTGTGCTGGGCGGGGCGATCCTGCCGATGGCGGTTGCCTGGCGGGTGGCGGCGCGGATGTATCATCCGGTCCTTGGCGGCGCCTTTCCCGAACCGCCCAAGCGCGAGGTCGGCCCCAATCTGGTGATCGGTTCGGTCCTGTTCGGCATGGGCTGGGCGCTGGCGGGGCTCTGCCCCGGGCCGGCGCTGGCCTCGCTGGGCTTTGGCGGCTGGGGCGGTCTGGTCTTCCTTCTCGCCATGGTCACGGCTATGGTTTTCGCACCAATGGTCCGTCAGCGGATCGACACACTCACCCTTTTCAGGAGTGCCATGGACATCCGCGCCCTTACCCCCGCCTATGCCGTCTCGCCGCAGATCGAGATTTCCGACCTTGCCGCGCTGAAGGCCGCCGGCTTTACCACCATCATCGACAACCGCCCCGATGGCGAGATTCCGGCCCATCTGCATGGGGCCGAAGTCAAGACCGCGGCCGAGGCGCTGGGCCTGACCTTCGTGATCAACCCGGTCTATCCGGGTGCCCTCAGCGCCGAGGTTGTCGCGGTGCAGAAGGCCGCGGTCGAGGCGGCAAGCGGCCCGGTCTTTGCCTATTGCGCCTCGGGCAACCGGTCGTCCATCGTCTGGATGCTGATGAATGCGGGCAAACTGCCGGTGGACGAGATGATCGCCACCACGGCGCGGCACGGCTACAACCACGCCGCCCTGCGCGACCAGATCGAGGCCGCCGCCGCGCGCTGAGGTTTCGCAATCAGACAGGGGTGGCGCCCGGTGCTGGCGTCGCTGCCTCCGGCGGGAGTATTTCGAAAGGTGCAAATCCCCGGGGCAGGGGCGGTTGCGCGGGCAGGTTCGCGCAACCGCCCCTGCATTTGCACCTTTTGAAATACTCCGGGGGTCCGGGGGCTGGCCCCCGGCGCCGGGCAGGGGCGTCAGGGGTGCAGGAAGGTGACCTCGGGCATGGCGGCGATGCGCGCCACGTCTTCCTCGTAAAGCGCGGTCAGGTCTTCGACCATGTCTTCGGTCCAGCCGGGCATTTCGAATTCCAGCTCGATCCGTTCGGGCAAAGCGAATTTGTCGAGGAAGGCCGAGACGATCTTGCGCCGTTGCAGCACGGTCTGGGGCGGGTGACCGGCGATATAGGTGTTCATCCGGGTCAGCCCCTCGCCCGACATCAGCGAGGCGACAAGATCCTCTTCGCCTTCAAGCGGCGTGCCTTCGGGCAGGCCGGAGACTGCCTGCAACACCTCGGGCCAGATCAGCGGCGTATCCTCGTCGCACCAGACGGTCAGCGGCGCGTCGGGGTTGGCATCCAGAATCTGCTCCACCACATCCGACCAGCGCAGCGCGAAAGGATCGGCCCCGGCCAGAAATTCGCCATAGCTGGCAGGTTTCAGCCGGTCATAAAGCAGCGGCAGGAAGGTGGCGGGGTTGCGCAGGCCAAGGTGGAACTCGGCCTCGATCTGGGGGAAGATCTGGGCAAAGGCGCGGGTCCGCTCGCCGGCCGAGGGGTAAAGTTTGTCCTTCAGTACCCAGGCCGGCAGCGACATGAAGCTTTCCCATGACAGGATAAGCCGGTCGGCGCGGTCTTCCTCCATGATCTGTTCCAGGATCAGCGCCTGTTCCTCGATCGTGGCGGCGGCGCCTTTCAGCCGGATCGCGGTTTCGCGCAAGAGGCTGCGGTAGCGTTTGGGATTGGCCACGACGATGGAATGCTGCGCCAGAAGATCACGGTTGCGTCCGAGGCATTTCAGAAGACGCTCTTCATCGGTGAAATGCGCCCCGAGATGATAGACGATCCGCATACTGCTTTGCCCGGCCTGTCATTTGTTCTTTGGGCAGTTATATCGGGTTTTCTGGACAGGGAAACCGCTTTCCTGTAAGCGCGGCCTCATGTTGTCCCAGCAAAACAGTCGGATAAGCCTGCGCCACCTGATCCCCGATGGCTGGTCTCTGGGGGCCTTGGCGATTGCGGTGGTGGTCGTGGCGCCGATGCTGGCGGTGCTGTGGATCGCGCTGCATCCGACCGAGAATATCTGGCCGCATCTTCTGGCCACGGTGCTGCCGCGCTATCTGGGCACGACGCTGATCCTGATGGCGGGGGTGGGCACGCTGGCCGCGGCCATGGGCACGGGGGCGGCCTGGCTGGTGACGATGTATCGCTTTCCGGGGCGGGGCTGGCTGGCCCATGCGCTGCTCTTTCCGCTGGCGATCCCGGCCTATGTCGGGGCCTATGCGCTGGTGGATTTCCTGGATTATTCCGGCGCCTTGCAGACGGCGCTGCGGGCGATGTTCGGCTGGCGCAATGCGCGCGACTATTGGTTCCCGACGATCCGCAGCGAATGGGCGGCGATTCTGGTGTTGTCCTCGGTGCTGTATCCTTACGTCTATCTGCTGACCCGTCAGGCGCTGCGCGAACAATCCGGCGGGATTTACGAGGTGGCCCGGGCGCTGGGCCTGAACGGCTGGGGTGTGTTCTGGCGGCTGGGCCTGCCGCTGGCCCGGCCGGCGATTGCCGCGGGCGTGGCGCTGGCGCTGATGGAGACGGTGGCCGATTTCGGCACGGTGCAGCATTTCGGGGTGCAGACGCTGACGACAGGGGTGTTCTCCACCTGGCTGAACGGCGGCAATGCGGGCGGCGCGGCGCAGATTTCCGGGGTGATCCTGGCGCTGATCCTGTGCCTTGTCGCCATCGAGCGGCTGGGGCGGCGCAATGCCCGGTTCCACCGCCCCAGCCGCGCGCCCCGCCCGGTCAGTGCCGTGACCCTGCCGGGGCTGGCGGGCTGGGCGGCGACAGGGCTTTGCCTGATCCCCTTTGCGCTGGGTTTCGTGCTGCCGGTCTCGGTCATGGCCAGCCATGCCATTGCCAAGCCGCAGGTCTGGGCTGCACCGGGGCTGGGGTCGGCGGCGCTGAACACCGTGGTCACCGGCGGGGCGGCGGCGGTTCTGACGGTGGGGACGGCGCTGTTTCTGGTTTACGGGGTGCGGATGGCGGGGCGGGGCATGGCGCGGCTGGTGCTGCCGGTCACCACGCTGGGCTATGCGGCACCCGGGGCCGTGCTGGCCGTGGGCATTCTGGTGCCGCTGGCCGCTCTTGACCACCGGGTTGCCGATGCGGTTCTGGCGCTGACCGGCCATGATCCGGGGCTGATGCTGACCGGCACTTCGGCGGCGATCGTGCTGGCCTATGTGGTGCGCTTCTTCGGCATCGGGCAAGGGGCAGTGGACGCGGCCTTTGGCCGGATTTCGCCCAGCCTGCCGATGGCTGCCCGCTCGCTTGGCCAGACGGCGGGCGGGGCGCTGCGGCGCGTCTACCTGCCCTTGATGCGAGGCTCGGTCGCTTCGGCGCTGCTGGTGGTCTTTGTCGATTGTGTCAAGGAACTGCCGGCGACGCTTTTGCTGCGGCCCTTCAATTTCAACACGCTGTCCACCCGGGTTTACGAACTGGCCAGTCTGGAGCAACTGGGCGAGGCGGCGCCAGCGGCACTGGTGGTGGTGGCGCTGGGCCTTATGGCGGTGGCGCTGCTGGCCCATGGCAACCGCGACCGATAGCGGCAAGGGGCCCGCGCGGGACTTGCAGGGGGCGCCGCCAATTGCTACATCCGCCGCGTGACGCCCGGTTAGCTCAGAGGCCAGAGCTGCGCTTTTGTAAAGCGAGGGTCGGGGGTTCGACTCCCTCACCGGGCACCATCGTCCCTCCCTGCTTTCGGACCGTCTAAAGCATTGGAAGTAGGGAATTCTCCGGCTGAAAACGCAAAGGCCCCTGAAACACGGGCCTCAGCAGACTCCTCTGCCGATGACCCGCATCAACCACTTCGCGGCGCAGCGGGCGCGAGCCGCGCGCGTTGGCATCGCATTCACGACTCGCCGGTTGCTCCATGCCCATCGACAGGCGCCACACCGCTCTCCGGCTCCTCCACCGCTGGATCAAGAAGGGCTCGCGTGACCCGCACCGGGTCATAGGGCAACATCCCCTCTTCATTCACACGCCGTTCAATTTCAGTGAGAGCCGCGTCCGGATCCGAGAACGGCACACCGGCAAGTTGCCCGGTCGCGTATTGCCACCATCTGACCCGCAGCATCCGCTCTCTCAAAGCCTCATCGAAGCGATATCGGATCAGCCGTGCCGGCACGCCACCGACAATCGCATATGGGGCAACATCCTTTGTCACAACGGCATTGGCCCCACGACCGCTCCATCGCCAACAGAGACACCCGCGGTAATGATCGCGCCGTGGCCGATCCAAACGTCATTGCCAATGCGCGTGACCCTCGTCAGGACACGCCGCGCCTTTGCCGACAACGCCGGATCAGGCGCCGTCGCATCATACTGGTCCTTGTCGGGAAAGGACTCCCCGGTGTTAAACCTGAAACCCTGATCAAACTGGAATGGGCTGGTGGAGAGCCATTCCATGGTATGATTGACCTGGCCGATATTCACATCGCGCGCGATCGAACAATAACGCCCGATATGAGTCCCATAAGCATGACCCGAAACGGCATAAGAGAATGCACCGATGGAACAATCGCCCCGCATTGCCAGATTGGAAAGGCGGACCGGGGGTTCGAAGGTAAAGCGCCGATCAAGGCCATCCGTGACGCGCAAGCTCGCCTCAAGGCCAAAGCTCGTCATCCTCTGCTGGGAGTTAACGGGCTTTTTCTACCATACTCATCTACCTTATCCGCCATGTGATTTTCGCCATTCAGTGCAGCAAGCGAACCAGCCATGGGTCACTGTCTATCACACCAAGCGCGCAAGCGGGCACTTTCTTCGTCCCAGGCTGGCAGGCTGCGGCCCAGCAACGCGACGGTCAGATCAATATCCGCAGCATAGCTGTCGCACAGGAAGCGGATGTCGTCAGCATCAATCGGCAGAGGGTGCCCGGTCACCGCAATACCCGCGCTGCTTATCCGGCATGGCGCGCCGGCATTGGAGGAAAGGTGCAGCCCCTCGTGTTTAAAGTTGTCATCGACCTTCAGGAAGTTGCACAACTTGCGAAAGCCCGCTTCTGGATCCCGAACAATGTCGTCCTCGAAGATCAGCACTTCGAACCGCTCTTTGGGCATGCTCTCAAGCCAACTCCGCAAATGTGCGCCATAAAACCCGATATCGAGTATTCCCATCGTATGGGCTACATCTCGCAGGTGCTTCTGCGGATCAATGCGATTGCGCTTGACGTGATGGCCAAATGCCGAAATCGCGCACCATACGGGATGGCGCAGCGACACAATGAAATCAACATCTTCGCCCAATACATCGCGCACAGCGCCCGGGATGTCCCTGTTGTGATTCGCCGATGGCTGCGTCGTGGAACGGGCGGGGTCCGCGGTCCAAAAGTAGCCTGGAGTCTTTTCACCTACGCGCCTATATCCGTAGGCGTTGACAAAATGCGCCTCATAAGCTCCGCGCGTGGCCGGATCAGCATAATTCGGCCGGTTGAAATACAGAAGTTCAACGGCCGACGGCATGAACACATCCGGGTGCTGCCTGAGACAATCATAAATCCAGGTCGAGCCCGCCTTCTGCGCACCAATGACCAAAAAGTTAGGCAGCTTCATCAGCCGGCACCTCCCAGGGACTCGAGCAGCAAGTCATCATACTGCTCAAGCGTGCTTTCCAACTGATGATTGGCAGAAATCCAGTCCCGAATTGCCGCACGCCTTGCCTCACTTGGTTTTCCTGCCCGCAGCATTCCTTTCAGGGCCGTCTCCATGCCGCGGCAGTATTGTCCACCAGGGTAACGTGATCATTCCCGGCGAGGGGCGTATAGACGGGATGGTTGGACGCCAGGACAGGCAATCCCAGACCGGCATAGTCCAGTATTTTCAGGTAAGACTTGCATTCATTGAACTGGCCTTTGACCAAAGGCGCGATACCGAAATCCAGCTCGTCGCATTGATCACGAAGCCAGCCAACAAACGCCGGATAACCGCGAGCTGCCAAAGGAATATCAACACCCTCAAGTCAGTCTGGCACATTCCAGAGCGGCTATTGCAAGGCACCCACCAGCCGCAGACGAAGATTTGGTGTTGACCGTGCCATTGCGTCAAAGGACGATTTAACCATGGCAAAATCAGCGTCGTGACTGCGGTTGCCCATATAGAGCCCGCGAACAATGTTTTCATTCCGGCGGCGCGGCAGGCGACCACGCCAGATAGCGCCGGACAGCAGCTTCGGAAGCACCTTGATCTTTTTGCTCTTGTCTTTGAGGCTGCGCGCCAGAACTTCGGTAGAGGCTATGACCAAAGTCGCATGAGCGAGTATATCTGTCAGGACCGGAGCATATAGAGCGTAGCTGCCATCAGGATCTTTGTCCGCCGGAACTGACAGAAGATCATCATCAATATCCAAGGCATAGCGCAGCTTTCCCGCCTCAACGAAAGATCTGAGGCTTTGCCAGATCGGACCAGGAATTGCATTTCGCTGCACGATTGCCTTGTCGATGTCGCCACATCTTACGGCCGCCAAAAGTTCTTTGGGCGACATTCGGACGAATGTAACCTTGCGGTTCGCGTGGTTCTGAGTCCGTGCCCAAACCCGGATATGCGTCGAACCGGGCGCCGATTCCTGAGCGGCATCCGCCGGGCAAACCACCGCCACACGGGATTGGCCCGCCTTTTGGACGTTCGGAAGCCTCATCTCAGGCGCCCGCAGACGCAGGCGATCATTCGCAACCTCATGATAAAGCGCGTGATATTTTGAAGCCATCACACGGGTCGTATTGGATCGGCCTTCGCCCGACTGCCATTCGATCACGGCGCGCAACCGCTCCATAAAGCCGTCGCCGTCCTTCATGTCGCGCACGATATCCGCATATAGCTTGTCAACATCAGACTCGCTGTGTACCCAGCCGCCATTGGACGCCCGAATTCGTCCGGCAACGGTGGGGTAGTCCAAGCCAATAACAGGCAGCCCTGCCGCCCACATTTCCGTGAGCGTGTGGCAATAGGTTTCGTCCCAGATGGAGAATACGGCACCAACATGCGGAGCGATGCGGCTCACATGATTGTTAAACTCTTCGCGGACATATTTGCCATGGAAATGCAGGCCGCGACGCGGTCCCGGAAAATCATGGTCGCCGAGAATATGGAATTTAAGGCGGCGATCCGCTTGGTCCGGATCAAGCAAGTCTTCAATCAACTTGCGCCCTTTTGCGATCGAGATGTTGCCCGGAACCAATATCCGCACCGTGTCCTCGGCATTTGGCCATCTGATATTCTGGCGCATATCAGAAAAATCCCGGCCGTGCGGGATAACGGCAAACCGTTCCGCAGCCTCGGGTGGCAATGTATCGAGGATCATGCTGCGGACGCTTGGAGACGTGGTGACATAGGCATCACAATGGCTCTGTTGCACAAATCGGTTGATCGTGGGACCTCCCCTTTCCGTGGACAGACCTACCCCGCGACCTCTGTGATAG